>LMOK01000002.1:482383-777917 GCA_001423545.1 Leifsonia sp. Leaf325 | reverse complement strand
CGAGCGTCGGACCCCGATGGGGCGCCGACGCTCGACGAAGGGTGTTCGTTAGTTCGAGCTCGCGCTCTGGACGTTGTCGCGGGACTCCGCGGCCTGGTCCTTCACGTCGTCGACCGCCGACGTCGCCTCGGCCTTGACGTTGTCGACGGCATCCGTCGCCGACTCCTTCACGGCTGCGGCGGCGTTCTGCGCAGGCTCCTTGAGGTCGCTGGCGACGGTCGAGGCGACATCCTTGACCTCGTCGACGAGGGGCTGGGCGGCGTCGGTCAGTGTCGTGGTGAGCTGCTTCTCCTTCTCGCTCGGCGGGATCAACGACGAGAGCAGCCATCCGGCACCGAAGGCGATGAGGCCGACGGCGAGCGGGTTGCCCTTCGCCTTCGCGACGGCGCCCTGTGCGGCGCCGGCGACGGTGTCGCCCACGCTGCTCGCGTCGTCGTGCACGTCGGAGGCGACGCCCATGACGCGGTCTCGTACGGAGCGCACTGCGTCCTTGGCCTTGTCGGCCTGGCGCTGGGCGATCTTCGACGGGTCGACCTTGTCGGCGAGCGCATCGACATCGCTGCCGAGGTTGCGTCGTGTGGCCTCGATATCTGACCGGATCTGGTCGGGGTCGTTCGTCATCGGTTCTCCTCGTTTCGCTTCAATGTCTCTGGAATCTCTTTGACCGTCTCGACGGTCTGGGGCGCACCCTCGACGGATGCGATCGCCTTGCGGCCCGTGACGAAGAGGATCGCCGCGACGATTCCCCAGATCACCGCCACGACGAGGCCCGACCAGGCGTTGCCGATCAGGTAGCCGAGGCCCCACCAGGCGGCCACGGAGAGGAACACCAGCGTGAGGTGGCCGGCTACGCCAGCCCCGCCCAGCAGTCCGGCTCCCTTGCCCGCACGCTTGGCCGACTGCGAGAGCTCGGCCTTGGCGAGGGCGATCTCCTGCCGCATCAGCGTGGACACGTCACGGGTCACCTCGCCCAGGAGGTCACCGAGCGATGTGGTCGCGGCCTTCTCCTCGGAGGGTGTCGGTAGATCGGTCATCAGTTACCGTCTCCCCACGAGCGCTGGGCGTTGCCGGCACCGAACTCGTTCGATGTCTCGTCACGCTCAGCGGTGGCATCGTCACCGAATGCCCGCATGCTGTCGTCGTCGGGACCCGTGCGGGTTCCATCGCCCGTGAGGGCGGAGTAGACCGGTGTGGTCGTCGGCGCGCCGGCAGCCGGCCCGCCCGGGGTCGCGTGCACGTCGGCGTCGAGGTCGGTCCCCGAGCCGGTGACGCCGACGGATCCCGTGGTCCCGACGGAACCACTGGCGCTCGTGGTGCCAGGGGCGCCCACGGCGCCGGCCGTGCCTACGGCGAAGGGCTCGCTGTAGGTCTCCGCGTGCACGCTCGGTGCGGTCGCCGGCTTGTAGGCGGGCGCCCGGCCTGCGGCATCCTTGGCGTCGGCGGCATTGCCCACGGCGGAGCGCGTGATCCGACCGGCCAGGAGGCCGACGACCGCGGCGACGGCGATGAAGGTTCCGGGGCGACGTCGCGCGAAGTTCTTCACCTCGTGGAGAAGCGACTCGGGGTCGTGGCCGTCGAGCCACGTGGAGACGGAGCCGGCTCGGCTGGATGCCTGCGAGACGAGTTCGGCCGCGAGTCCACCGGACGATGCCTGCGACATCTGGTGGAGGTCGTCTCCGAGGGTCTTGAGTCCGGCGGCGGCCCGCGTCTGCTGCGTCGCGGCCTGCTCGCGCAGTTCGCTCGTGACCTGTCCGAACAGGTCCGAGGCCTGCGACCTCGCCTCCTGGAGAACTCCCGCGGCCTCGTCCTTGGCGGTCGCAGCGACGTTCTTGCCGGAGTCGACGACCTGATCCTTGACGTTCACGGCCTCGCCCTTCACGGCGTCGGCAGTTCCTGTCGGTGTGGCTCCGGAAGACGGTGTGTCCGTCCGATATGCATCTGTCATGGTTGTACTCCTTGGGGATGGTTCTTTCGACGCCGATGATCGATGGTCGACCGCGTGGCGTCAGGGGTGGAGCAAGATTGCGGGGCAGTGGCCGCCCCCGAATAGGGATTGCGGAATCGGTGAACGCGATGTATCGCGCACGCGCCGATGGAAGCGTTTCCAGAACTGCGCGGCGGCCGCCTCTCCGCGAACCGTGTTTCCCTGATTCCGCGCGACCAGCCGGAGACGTGACCGAGCATCTGTCAACCCCTGCGCACTCATCCGTGAAAGGGCGTCTACTCGGAGGATGAGAGCTCTGACATGGCAGTCGACCGGCAAGGTAAGCGTTGAGGAAGTCCCCGACCCTCGGATCGAGGAGCCGACGGATGCGATCATCCGCATCACGTCGTCGGCCATCTGCGGCTCGGACCTGCACCTGTACAACGTGCTCGGCGCGTTCCTCGACAAGGGCGACGTGCTCGGCCACGAGCCGATGGGCATCGTCGTCGAGGTCGGCTCCGCCGTCTCGACCCTCGCCGTCGGCGACAGGGTGGTCATCCCCTTCGTGATCGCCTGCGGCGAGTGCTACATGTGCCGGAAGGGCCTGACCAGCCAGTGCGAGACCACCCAGAACCACCAGAGCGGCAGCGGAGCCGACCTGTACGGGTTCTCGGAGCTCTACGGTTCGGTTCCCGGCGGACAGGCCGAGTTCCTGCGCGTGCGCCGCGCCGACTTCAACGCCTACAAGGTCGGGCAGGAGCTGGCCGACGAGCGTTACCTCTTCCTGAGCGACATCCTTCCAACGGCCTGGCAGGGCGTGCAGTACGCCCAGGTTCCCGAGGGCGGAACCCTGGCCGTGCTCGGGCTCGGACCCGTCGGTCAGTTCGCCGCCCGCATCGGGCGCCACCTGGGCCACCGGGTGATCGCCATCGACCCCGTCGCCGAGCGACGGGCCATGGCCGAGCGGCACGGAATCGAGACCTTCGACCTCACCGACGACATCCTCGCTGAACTCCGTGACGCCACCGACGGTCGCGGACCGCACTCGGTCGTCGACGCCGTCGGCATGGAGGCGCACGGAAATCCCGGAACGTCGTTCGTCCAGTCCGCCGTCGGCGCCCTGCCCGACGCCATCGCCAAGCCACTGCTGAAGAAGGCGGGCGTCGACCGTCTGGCCGCACTCCATCTCGCCATCGACGCCGTGCAGCGCGGCGGAACCGTGTCGCTCAGCGGCGTCTACGCCGGCGCTGCCGACCCCATGCCGCTGGTGACGATGTTCGACAAGCAGATCGCCCTGCGCATGGGCCAGTGCAACGTGCACTCCTGGCGCGACGAACTCCTTCCGCTCGTCGAAGACCCGAGCGATCCGCTCGGGGTGGAGGACCTCGTCACGCATCGCGTTCGTCTCGACGAAGCGCCCGCCATGTACGACACCTTCAACAAGAAGGAAGACGGATGCATCAAGGTCGTCCTCCAGCCTTGATCGATGGCGCTCAGTCCCGGGCGGGCCTCGGGACTGAGCCGATCACGAGCCCATCGTCTGAGGAGGCGGCGACGATCATCGCCTCGACCCAGCCGCGATCGATCGAGTCGTCCACCCCGCTGTCCACGTGGTACCGGACCGGAATCGACGGGTGCAGCCACACGGAACTCGTGCCGTCCCCCACGACCTCCGGCTCGTGCCACGACAACAGGAAGCGTTCGCCGCGTCGCATCTTCTCGGTGATGGTCGCCCGCAGGTTCACCACGAGCTCGTCCGCGACGACGATCTCGGTGCCTGCCTCGCCGTAGTACATCGAACTCATCTGAGCTCCCCATCTGTCGACTCTGAGGCTACGTGCCTCGACGAGTCGATGCTGAGGCTTGACAACCACCCGCCGCTGAGCGACACGGACGAGAGAGGATTCCTATGAGATGGGATGAGGTCCCTTGGGCTGAGCGCAGTCGCATCGCGCGGATGCGCCGTCTGTGGGCGACCAGGAACCCTCGTACGTTCACGGAGAAGGTGCGCTACAAGATGCTCCGCGATCACCGCCGGCTCATCGTGACCTTCGCCGACAAGGCGGCGGTGCGCGCTCACGTCGCCGCACTGGTCGGAGAGCAGGTCCTCCCCCGGGCGTATGCGATCCTCGATGACCCTGAGCGGCTCAGAGACCTTGCGCTGCCCGACGCCGTCGTCCTCAAGCCGACTCACGGCAGCGGCGCCGCCATCGTGATCTCCCCCGATGCGGCGCCCGACGTGCGGCTCCCGGAACCGTCGGAGAGCTGGGTCTACCGCCACGTGCGGCCTGCCGCCGCAACACGGGAGCAGCTGGTCGCCATCGGTCACCACTGGCTCGGTCAGGTCTACGGCCAGGGACCCAACCGGGAGTGGGCCTACGGACGCGTTCCGCCGAGGATCATCGTCGAGGAGTTCCTGACCGCAAGGACCGGCGGCATCCCGGATGACTACAAGTTCTTCGTCTTCCACGGCCGATGCAAGTACGTGCAGGTCGACGCCGGTCGATTCGGAGACAGGACCCAGGACTTCCACGACCGCTCGTGGCGCCACCTGCCGATGAGCGGCGGCCCCGCCTGGGCGGTGCCCCCGCCGCCCCGTCCGGCGAAGCTCGAGGAGATGATCGCTCTGGCCGAGCGCCTCGGGTCGGGCACCGACTTCGTGAGGGTCGACCTGTACGACCTGGGCGACAGGATCGTGTTCGGGGAACTCACCAGCTATCCCGCCGGCGGTAACAGCCCATTCGAGCCGGAGAGCTTCAATGCGAGCTTCGGCGAGCACTGGAGCGTTCCGAGGCGATACCGCTGATGCCCGGGCGAGAGCGATGGTTGGTCCCGGTGACCGAGTATGCGGGAGTCACGGCCTACACGGGCGGTATCGGCCGCCACTACGCCGCCCTCGTGCCGGCACTCGCGCGCCGCGGCATCGACGTGGATCTCCTGGTCTTCTCCGACAGTGCCCTCATTCGGGAGACGGATGACCCCGGCGTGACGCTCCGGGGCGTGCGCATCGGTCGGCGGGTGCCCCGCATCATCGCGCTGCCCCTGATGGCCCTCCGCGTGCGTCGGGCCTTCGCAGCCAGGACCTACGACAGGGTGTTCGCGCCGGAGTGGAGCGGCCTCGGTGCTGCGCTCCCCTCCCGAGCCCCGCTGTTGACGAACCTGGCCACGAGCATGCGGCTCTCGAACGAGGTCGCCCACCTCGGACCCCGCGACCTTCCGCCATCGACGCGCCTGGCGGTCGCAGTGCAGAACGGTCTGGAGGACCGGCAGATCCGCCGGTCCACAGGGCTCATCGCGATCTCGCAGGCCATGGCGAGGTGGACGTCGGGCTCGTTCGCGACGCTGCCTCCGGTGCGCGTCGTGTGGAACTGCATCGAGGTCGGCCACGTCGAGAGCGCATCCCGCTCGGCCGACCTTCCCGACCGATGGCCGCCATCCGACGGCCCGATCGTGCTCTTCCTCGGTCGCCTCGAACGACGGAAGGGCATCGTCGATGCCCTGAAGGCCTTCGCCATCGTCTCGGCGCAGGTGCCGTCGGCCCGTCTCGTGCTGGCGGGGTCGAGCGGCGACAGTCGCTTCGAACCGGATCGCGAGGAACTGCTCGGCCATCTTCCCGCAGCTTCGCGCGGCCAGGTTGCCTGGCTCGGGCACGTCGGCGGCGACGAACTCTTCCGGGGGATCAGAGAGTCCACAGTGACGATCTGCCCGTCGCTCTGGGAGGGATTCGGAAACGTCGCCCTCGAGGTGAAGTCGGTCGGAGCGCCCCTGGTCTGCACGACGGGCAGCGGCTTCGACGACTTCTGCACCAGCGGCGTCGACTGTCTGATGGTTCCTCCGGCCGACCCTGCCGCGTTGGCGAGCGCCATCAGTCGGATCATCGCCGACCCGGCGCTCGGCGCCGCGCTGGGGCTGGCGGGTCAGGCCGACGTGGGCAGATTCGCCCCCGATCGGATCGCAGCCGACCTCACGCACGCTGCCGACGAGCTTCTCGGGACTGTCAGGCCCTGACCCAGTCGGAGCCGCGCCGGCGCACGACCCCCGCAGATTCGAAGTCGGCCAGCCATCCCGTCATCGGCCAGTCCCCCCACTTGTCGGCGAACAGGCGGCCGTTGCGCAGGATGTCGTCCACGTGCTGCCAGGGCGGGGAGCTCGTCGGGTGATGCTGGTGATAGGCGTGCGCGCCGCCCACCCACGCCAGGGGATTCCCGGCGTCGCGCAACCCGAAGGCGAAGTCCGTGTCCTCGCCCCCGTAGCCCTCGAATCGTTCGTCGAAGCGGGGTGACGTCGCCCAGAGCGCCGCCGTCATCGCGAACGACAACGACCAGAACAGCGGATATTGCTCGACGGTGGCGAGCTCGATGGAGCCGGCGGCGGGCGAGGGCCGGGCGGCATGCGGGTCGGTCGCCTCCACGAGGGTCTCCGGTCGCGACACGTCGACTCCCGGAGGCAGGTACGTCACGGGGCCGCACAGCACGGCCTCCGGATGCCGCCGCGCGGCGTCGCGGTAGCGGGCCACGAGCTCGGGCCCGGGGACGCAGTCGGCGTCGAGGAAGATCAGGAGGTCCACTCCCGCAGCGACAGCGGCATCCGCTCCGGCATTGCGTGCAGCGGCCAGGCGGAGCCCGAGCGGCGTCGGGGGCAGGTGCAGCACGACATCGGCATCGAGCGAGGGAGGCCTGTCAGCTCCGACCCAGACGACGGTGGTGCCGAGATCGGGCTCGCGGCCGAGCGCGGCGAGTTGCGCGCGTACGTGGCCCACCCGCTCGGCCGAGCACAGGGTCACGACGCCGATCACGTCACGTCTCCGCCCGCCACGGCTGCGATCTCGCTCGCCGCGCGCTCGGCGGCGCCCCGCGTGCGCCAGCGCGCCCAGTCGGGTTCCAACGCGCGAGCCTCGTCGAGGATGCGCCCCCACTCGGCGGCTTCCGGCCACTCGGGGTGCACGATCGCGAGCCCGGCCCTCCTGACGGCATCCGCCGTGTCAGCCTGCTCCGCGAACGGTCGCGGCTGGGGAATCACCACAGCGCGGGCGCCGACGACGGCGAGGTCGGCGATGGAGTTCTGGCCGGCCCAGGTGATGACGACGTCGGCCGCAGCCATGTCGGGCCACGGATCGGCGACCCAGTCACGACTCCCCGACATCCCGAGGGCCGACCAGCGGTGCTCGGATGTCGCTGCCGCAGCCGACGCGACGGACGACGCGGTCACGCTCGATCCGCCCGCACCCCCGAGGACCAGGACGCCGGAGCGCTCGACGGGGTCAGGAACGCGCCCCTCGTGCCGACTGATGCCGCCCACGTAGACGACATGAGGGAACGCGGACAGGTGATCGGGCCGCAGGAGTTCCTCGGGCCACGGGGCGATGATCTTCGTCGCCAGTCCGAAGGCGAGCTGATGGGCGGCATCGTCGCGTCGCCCCGGCTGGGTGATGAGCACGGGCGGGATACCGAGCAGGCGGGCGAAGACCGTGACCTCCACCGACACGTCGACCACGAAGGCGGTGACCGGATGCCGCTCCAGAGCGGCCGCGATGACCGACAATCGCCGGCGATGCCCGTCGTGCAGCAGCGGTGCCCAGTGGAGGAGTCCGTGGCTCGTCGGGTCGCGGTCACCGCCGGGAAGCGCCCTCTCGGGCTCGACGCCGTCGTCCCGTTCGAGCTGCGTCCAGGTGCAGTTGTCGGGAAGGTCGTCGGGCCTCGGCAGCGAGCTGAAGCACGACACGTCGGCGCCGAGGTGCGGCGCGATCGCCAGGAGGCGCCCGACATGTCCCCGGCCGTGATGGTGCACGTACCAGGCGATTCGCGGGCGGCTCATGCCGCCTGCTCCGAGGCGCTCTCGCTGTCGCCGACCATCGAACGGAACCTGCGCTCGAGCGCCGAGATGCGGGCCGGCAGCGAGAAGCGTGCCTCCGCGCTGCTGCGGATGGCCTGACGGAATCCCGGCTCCCGGGAGGCACGGACGACCATGTGCTCCACACGCTTCGCCATCGCCGCCACGTCGCCCGGAGGCGCCGTCACCATCCCGACGGATCCGGCGGCGATCTCCGACACCCCGCCCATCGCGAAGCTGACGACGGGCGTTCCCGTCATCAGCGCTTCCGGCGCCACCAGGCCGAAGGGCTCCTCCCACACCGGCGTCGCGATCAGCGCGGCGCTGCGACCGACGAGATGGGCGAGCTCGACCGGGGCGAGCTGTCCGACGTACCTGATGCGACCGCCGACGTGCGGCAGCACGGCGCGATCCGCATAGAGCTCGTCACCGATCCGCCCGGCGATGACCAGACCCCGGCCGAGCCGCTCGGCGACCTCGATGGCGAGATGGGGGGCCTTCTCGGGAACGATCCGACCGAACCAGACGAGGTCCGGACCCCCGGGTCCTAACGGCCACGCCAGCGGGTCCACGGCGTTCGCCAGGACCGTCGACTCGATTCCGGCATCCGCCCACTGGCGACGGGTGTGCTCGCTGACGGCCAGGAACTCGCTCCGCCGTCCGCGTGCTGCGGCGTGCGATGCCACCAGGGCGTCGTCGACAGGCGTGTGCAGGGTGGAGATCATGGGCACGCCGAGATCTCCGGCTCTCTCGAGCGGCAGCCCGTGCAGGCAGTGATTCGAGATCACGTCGTAGTCGCCCGCGGTCGCCGCGATCCGGTCGAGTGCGCGATCGAGAGCCGGGACGGAGCGCGCTGCGTAGCTCGGCGGATAGCTGTCATCCGTCGGTCTGGCGGCGCCGGGCCAGGTCATGGCGGGAATCGTGAACTCGCTTCGTTCGCCCAACCGGTCGGATCCCTCGGCAGCGATGAGAGTCACGTCGTGGCCACGGGCCCGCAGTTGGTCCACCTCGTTCCACACGGCCGACTCGAGGCCACCGGCATGCGGTCGACGGATGGGGAACCGGAGGGGGGCGATGACCACGACGCGGAGCGGCGCGAGGCCGCTCATGGTCGGCGCTCCGCGATCAGGCGACGGTAGAGGGCCTCGTGATCGCCGGCTGTCGAGGCGTCATCGACCGTGCGGGCTGCGCCCCGGGCGCGGATCTGCCGTGCCCGCTCCACCGAACCGGCTCGCGTCGCGTCCTGTCGGCGGACGACGGCCTGGATCGCGTCAGCCAAGGACTCCCCGCCTGCCGTGACATCGAACGATTCGGTGCTTCCGTCCGGATGCTGCTCGGAGTAGAACCCCACGCGTGGGGCGAGCACCGGAACGGCGAGGTCCCAGCACAGCTCCAGCCATCCGGAATGGGTTCCGTGGCTGTACGGGAGCACGCAGGCGTCCATGCGCGAGAGCTCGTTCACGAGCTCCTGGTCGTCGAGCCGTTCGTGCTCGATCAGCACGACGCGATCGGTGCGTCCGGTGATCTCGCGCACGGCGTCGCGGGAGGCCGGGTCCCGGACAGTGCGGTGCATCCTCACCTCGGCGACGACATCCACGCCCGTCCCTGCGACAGAATCCACCGCGTCGACGAGGGCTTCGGCCATCCCCGCTCCGTCGACATTGGGGCGGAGGTCCTTCAGGTGCATCCCCACTCGGAACCGTCCCGAAGACAGGACCCGGGGCGTCGACGCCTCGCCCGACAGCACCGACGGATGCCGGGACACGAGCGACGGGCGCCGCCAGCGCCGCCTGATCTCGGCAGCGGCCCCCTCGGTCAACGTGATGACGGCGTCTGCGCCCGGGACCAGCACGTCGAGCTGCGCGCGATACGGGGCCTGATCGAGCAGTTGCGGGTGCTCGAGGTCGTGCACGGTGAACACGACCGGCCAGCCGACCTCGTGGGCGGCTTCGATGCAGGCGGCGATCCGTGCCGGCTCGAAGGACTCGGTTCCGAAGTGGATGTGGAGCAGGTCGGCATCCCGCGCGTGCAGCCTGATCCACTCGGGATCGAGGGCCGCGGACGGCCGCCAGGCCGCCTCCCGGGTGCGGTCGCCATCCGGTCGGTGAATGCGCACGTGCGGCGACGCGGTGACGCTGTCGACATAGGGGTGCGATGAGGGAACGGAGACGACCGTGATCGCCGCCGCGTCTGTGGTCGGAGCCGGGGGTCGTACGTCATCGGCGACAGGCATCGAGGAGACCGTCGGAAGCATGATCCACCTCTCTGGTCGGGCGCACAGGGTCGTGACGCAGGGCCAACCGTACGTCCCACGTCGCGGAGTCGAAGGGGCCTTGACGTGGAGAGGGAGATGAACAAGCATGTGCCAGATGCCCACCCCCGATGCGCCCGACCTCCTGGTCGTCGGACCGCCGCGCCACGGCGTCACCCGGTACGCGCGCGACCTCGCTGACGCCGCCGAAGCAGGCGGATTCTCACGGCAGCCCCTCGTCGTCACGGATGGAGCTGCGGCAGTGCGGGCTGTCATCGGCGCGGACCGGGTGCACGCCCACGTCACCGACAGGCTCTTCGGATCGACTCCCGAGGAGGCGGCCGAGACCGTGGAGCGCCTCGCCGCTCTCACCAGCCTCACCATCACCCTGCACGACCTGCCGCAGGAGTCGGACGGCTCCTCCTATGAGCGGAGGGTCGCCGCGTACGGTCGATTCATCGACGCATCCGACGGTGTCGTGGTGAACAGCCGGCATGAAGCCGAGCTCGTCGTCGAGCACCTCGGCCCGCGCACGGCATCCGTGACGGTGATCCCGCTCGGAACCACCGCGGAGGTTCCCGCCGGCGCCCACGCGGACGCGACGACGACGCCCACCGCGCTCACCGCGCTCACCGTGCTGATCGCCGGCTACCTCTACCCGGGCAAGGGACACCTCGACGCCGTCGAGGCCGCCGCGGCGGCCGTCTCGCGGCTGCGTAGGGAGGGAACGCCCGTCGATGGTGCACGGGTCGTCGCGATCGGCGGGCCGTCCCTCGGGCATGAGGCCGACGTCGAGCGACTGCGCGAGCGGGCTCGGCAACTCGGCGTCGACCTCGAGGTCACCGGCGTGCTCGACGACGATGCCTTCCATCGCCGGCTCGCCTCCGAGGGCATCCCCGTGGCCGCCCATCAGCACGTGTCCGCGTCCCGCTCGATGAGCGACTGGGCCGAACGGGGACGGCGCCCGCTGGTTCGCTCCTCGAGGTATGCCCGGGAGATGGACGGCCTCCGACCCGGCACCCTCACGGTGTACGCGCCATCGGATCTTCCGGATGCCCTCGTGGACGCATTCCGCTCACCCGAGTCCACCCGCCTGGCACCGCTGACGTCGCTGCGCCCCACCCTCTCCGATGCGGCCCTCGCCTATCGAGACTGGTGGGCGGGGCTGGATCACCGGTGAGCGCGGAGTACGACCCCGATCGAGGCGTCCCCGGCAATCGCTGGGACCTCCTCGAGGGAATGACGCCGGTCACTCCGCCCTCGATCTCGGTCATCGTCGCCCACTACGAGCAACCCGAGCAACTCGCGCGCACTCTGCACGCGCTGGATCGGCAGGACTATGCGCACGCCGCGGTCGAGATCATCGTCGTCGACGATGGATCGGCCGAGACACCGCGAGTGCCGTCCACCGTGCGGCTCATCACCCAGGACGATCGAGGATTCCGTCTGGCGGCAGCACGGAACCTGGGAGCCGCTGCGGCCGAGAACGACGTTCTCGTGTTCCTCGATGCCGACACCTCTCCTGAGCCGAGCTACCTCCGCGCCATCACGCGGCTGCCGGCCCTGAACTGGGACTGCGTCACCGTGGGTCACCGCCTGCACGCCGATCTGGGGGACGCACCCGTCGGTGCTGCGATCGAGGTCGTCGCACCCGAGCGGTCGTTGCCCGAGCCCAGGTGGCTGCTCGACGCCTACAGGGAGTCGGAGGACTTACTGAAGGTCGACCACCGCAGCTATCGCTTCGTCGTCGGTGCCGTCATCGCGTGCACGCGCCGCTTCTTCGCCGAGACCGGCGGCTTCGACGAGTCGTTCACCGCGTACGGCGGCGAGGACTGGGAGTGGGCCTATCGGGCCTGGCTGAACGGCGCCGTCCTCGCTCACGTGCCGGATGCCGTCGCCTGGCACGACGGACCCGACCGGGCCGGGCGCGAATCGGCGGACATCGTGGCCAAGAACGAGGAGACGCTGCGTCTGTCCGATCTCATCCCCGTTCCGGGATCTCGCGGGCGGGGCATCCGGTCCGGACGGGTGGACGTCGCCGTCTTCGGACCGCCCGACGATGCGTCGGCAGGGCAGCGCTTCGTGAGCGTGGACTCCGTGCTCGCCGAGCTTCCCGGAGCAGGAGTCGCCACACCGACGGCCGTCGAGTCGGAGCAGTTCGATCGGGTGCGAATCGACGTCACCATCGAGGCGCCCGTGCGGGTGCATCCGGGAGGGCTGGTCGACGCCATCGAGGCGATCGACAGCGGCCGTGTCGCGGCAGTGGTCGTCTGCGAGCCCGATGGCGCTCCCCTGGTGCGCCTGACCTCACGGCGCGAACGAACCCGTCAGGCTCGCTGGCCCGGTGCCGAGCGGCTGCCCACCCTCGAGTTGCGATCGGGCGCCGTCGAGCGGATCGTCGACGAGGTGGACGTCGAGGCGTACCTGGGCGGGTGGTGATCCCCGACTGATCGACGGATGTTTGTCAATCCCCCAGTTCGGGCTTCTGCGCGGCATCCGCTCGCACATAAGGTGATGCCATGGACCGGAGGCGCGCGTGAATTCCCCGCAACGCACCCTCTCGGCGCCCCTCCTGCTGGACCGCTACCGGCCGCTCTCGCTGATCGCGCGCGGCGGCATGGCCTCGGTGTTCCGCGGGCGTGATGAGTACCTCGGCCGCGACGTGGCGATCAAGGTGTTCAGCGGCGGCAACGAGGAGCACGTCGAGACCTACAGGGCAGAACTTCGGATGCTCGCAGGGCTCAGTCACCACGGAGTCGTCTCGATCATCGACGCCGGCGTCGACACGTCGGCCCCCGATGATCCCCGTCCGTTCCTGGTGATGCAGTTGGTGCGCGGCACCACCCTGCGCGACAGGCTCGCCGAGCGGGCCATCTCGGTGCGGGAGATCGGCGAGTTCGGCTACGAAGTGGCCGAGACGCTCGAGTACATCCACGCGAACGGCGTGATCCATCGCGACATCACCCCGTCGAACGTCATGATCATGAACTACGGCACGCAGTACTCCCGCGAGAGGGCCGTGCTCACGGACTTCGGCATCGCGGTGTCGACGGAGTCATCCGTGTTCCAGTCGGAGAACATCACCGGAACCCCCGCCTACCTGAGTCCGGAGCAGGTGCGGAACCTGCCCCTCACCACGGCCTCCGACATCTACTCCCTCGGGCTCGTGATGCTGGAGTGCTTCACCCGCACTCGGGCCTTCCCCGGCATCCCGGTCGCCTCGGCGATGGCCCGCCTGAAGAGCGCGCCGGCCATGCCGCCCGAGACCGTGCCGGAGCCGTGGCGGTCGCTGATCGACCGGATGACGGCTCGCGACCCCGGTCGGCGGCCCTCCGCCGCGGAGGTCGAGGGCGAACTGCGTGAGGCACTGCGCGAGCTTCGGCCGCGGCGCAGGTCCTGATCGCGCCAGCGAGCCCGGCTCCCGCGGCAGGTCACAGGTCAGGCGACGATGACGGCCGTCGTGCGGTTCTTCCCGGAGTTCTTCGACGTGTACATCGCCGTGTCGGCGAGGTCGAACATGCGGTCGGGAGTGACGGACTGCGAGATGCCCGGTGAGTGCACGGCGACGCCGATGCTCGCCGAGATGGTGAACTCGTCGGGGATGCCGTCCATGGGAGCGCCCACCACGTCGCGGAGCCTCTCGGCGACGGCGGACGCGGCATCGACGTCGGCGTCCTCGCAGATGATGACGAACTCATCGCCGCCGAAGCGGCCGGCCACATCGCTCGGACGGATCGTGGAGCGCAGGCGCGTGGCGACCTCGCGCAGCACCTCGTCCCCCGCCACATGCCCCAGTTCGTCGTTGACCGTCTTGAAGCCGTCGAGGTCGAGGAAGATCAGCGCCGTCGCGTGATGGGTGCGCTCCCCTGTCGCGAGCGCCTCCTCGAGGCGCACCTTGAGCAGTTGTCGGTTGGCGAGCCCGGTGAGCTGGTCGAAGAGCGCCATCCGTTCCAGACGTCGCTGGAGTCGTACGCGCGCCATCGCCTCCGAGGCCTGCCGGGCCACGGCCTCCTGCAGATCGATGGCGTCGCCGTCGAAGAAACGTGCACGGCCGAAGTAGCAGAGCACGACACCGGATGCCGCCCCCTCGAACGACAGGGGCGTCGCCGTCACGGCTTCGAGGCGTGCCGACTTCAGCTCGTCGGCGAGCGTCGGGTAGCGATCGCGCACAGCGCGGCGATCGGCGAGCACCACCGTCTGTCGGCTGCTGAGGGCCTCGAGTTCAGGGCCCTCCTCGCTTCCGGGGCGTCCCTCGCTTCCGGGGCGTTCCCCGGCGGCCAGCGCCAGCTTGCCCGATTCGTCGGCCAGGAGCACGGCGACGGATGCCGCTGCGAAGCCGTGCCGCATGCTCTCGACGATGGCCTCGGCCAACTCCTCCTCCGTGCTGCTGCTGACGAAGGCGGACGACGCACGCTGGAGCACGCGCACGTGCTCCTCGGATGCCTCGGCCTGGCGACGGGAGGTGAGCAGGTCGCGCTCGTAGTTCTGGCGATCGGTCGCGTCGAAGACGGCCGTGCGGATGAGCCCGGGCTCCTCACCCGCCTGCTCCACCACGACCGAGTTGACCAGTGTGGGCAGGTCGGAGCCGTCGGCGCACACCATGGTCAGGGCGACCTCCTTGACGGCGCCCTCGAGAAGCAGGACCGGCAGGTAGCGCGTCTCGGCGAAGATCTGGCTGCCGCGGGTCAGCACTTCGGCGAAGGGCCGACCGACCAGGTCGGCGGCGGCGTATCCCGTCCAGTCGAGGAAGGTCCTGTTGACCCGCACGATCATGCCATCGGTCGTCAGCGACATGTGGCCGCACGGCGCGTGCTCGTAGAGGTCCTCGAACGAGGTCTCGAGCTGCGTCATCGCAGGTAGTCCTGGATCTCCTTCACGACCTCGTCCGGGCTCGACAGGTTCGGGCAGTGACCGGTCGCCTCCAGCATCACGAAGCTGCTGCCGGGGATCTGGCTGTGCACGAACTCACCGACGACGCGCGGCGCGATGATGTCGTCGTTGCACTGGAGGATCAAGGTGGGCGTCACGACGTCCTTGAGGTCGTCGCGGTTGTCCGAGCTGAACGCGACCCGGGCGAAGTGACGCGCGATAGCCGGGTCGATGGTGCAGAAGCTCGCCGTGAGTTCGTCACCGAGTTCCGGCTTGCCGCTGTTTCCCATGATCAGGGGGGCGAGATCCGAGGACCAGCCGAGGTAGTTCGCATCGAGGGCGTCGAGCAGGGCGTCGATGTCGGACTGGCTGAATCCGCCGGTGTAGTCGACGTCGTCGACGTAGCGCGGCGACGGACCGACGAGCACCAGCGATCCGAAGCGCGACGGGTCATGCGTGGACGCCAGAACACCGACCATTGCGCTCACCGAGTGACCGACGTACACTGCGTCGCTCAGATCGAGTGCCTCGAGGATCTCGAGCACGTCGTCGGCGTAGCCGTGCAGCGAGTCGTACTTCGATCGGTCGTAGGCGCTGAGGTCGGAGCCTCCGGCGCCGACATGGTCGAAGAGCACCACCCTGTAGTCGCTCTCGAAGGCCGGGGCGACGAGCCGCCACATCTCCTGGCTGCATCCGAACCCGTGTGCGAAGACGATCGGGCGACCCGCGGGATTCCCCGAGATCTTCACGTTGTTGCGACTCAGAGCGCTCGTATCGAGCGGTTGGGCGATCGTCATGTCTGATTCCTTCGGGGCGGCTCTGCGAGCCCCCAACGAACGCGGGCCTGACTGGTCTTCCCAGCTTAGCTGCACTACAAGAGGGACGGATGCTGGCAGTCGAGGTGGGGCGTCCGCGGCCCTGCCACCGGTGTTTCCGGTCTCGGCAGCACCAGGCGAACGGATGCCTCACGGGGCCTACGACACGCGCACACCGAACCTCGACCGCGAACCATACAGCATTCGATGCCGGCGACGGGCGGGTTGCATCGGAGGCCACGTCCGCCCACGATTGAGCAACGCCGCCGACGAATACGAGGCTCATGAATTCACGCACCGCCTACGGACAGGATCGCCTCGCCCGCGACCTCGAGGGCGCGGTCGGGCGCGGAGAGATCCTCGCGCACTACCAGCCACAGGTCGACACCATCACCGGACGTGTCGTGGCTGTTGAAGCGCTGTGCCGCTGGCGGCATCCCGAGTTCGGCGCCATCGCCCCCGACGTCTTCGTCCCCATCGCGGAAGAGACCGGGAGCATCCACTCGATCGGTCGCTTCATGATCGAGGAGGGGTGCCGGCTGGCCGCCGACTGGGAGCGCGCCGGAAGCCCCGTGGAAGTAGCCGTGAACGTGTCTGCGAAGCAGCTCGCACCGGGCTTCTTCGGTCACCTCGGTGAATTCCACACACGTGAGGGCATCGGGCCGGGCCGACTCACCATCGAGATCACCGAATCGCAGATGATCACCGACGTCGATGCCGCCGTGCGCGACCTCGCAATAGTGCGGGGGCTCGGCGTCGGCATCTCCGTCGACGATTTCGGCTCGGGCCACTCCACGGTCGATCAGGTGATCACCCTGCCGGTGACCGAGCTCAAGATCGATCAGGCGATCGTGCAGGACGAAAGCGAGAGCAGTCAGCGCATGATGTCCGCCATCGTCGATCTGGTGCACCGCCGCGGACTCCGCGTCGTCGCCGAGGGCGTCGAGACCGAGCAGCAGCTCGAGCGCGTGCGGCTCCTGCACTGCGATCGTGTGCAGGGCTACCTGATCGCGCGTCCGCTCCCCCGGCTGGACGTCGAGGACTTCATCGCCGAGCGGAACGCCAGCGCCTAGGCATCAGACGTCGAGATCGAAGTCCGCGTTCGCTGCTGCGTTGTCGTCGGCCTCGGCGCCACCCACGTCGAGTCGCGTCCAGGTGACGGGCATGCCCGGCGAGAACAGGATGTCGAGGCCGGAGCCACCCGACTTCAACGGCGGGATGTTGACGTAGCCGCCGCCGGCCTTGATCGCGCTGAGGATCTCGTTCTTCAGGTCGGTGACGGGATCGGGAAGGAAGTAGTCCTTGCCGTCGACAGTCAGTCTGTTGATGATCACCCAGCCACTCCACTTCGTCGCACGGCCCCGATCCGGGGGCGCTCGCCAAGGCTACCGTGCCTGTAAAGTTCATTCGTGCCGCATTCGCGGCGTTGAAAGGTGACGGGGTTACACGTGGGCGCTCTCTACTACGACGGCGAGGAGTTCGATTTCGACGATCGCACTCTCGCCCACCTGCAGCTCGTCGTCTCGACGAAGCTCCGCCGCCGCGAGGACTTCTTCCTGACCTGGTCTGTTCCGATGGAGCGCGGCAGTGGACGCCACTCGATCTGGATCGACAACGGCGTACCCATCCGCTTCTACTTCAGCGGCTCGCGCACCCCGAGCATCAACCGCGAGTGGATCGAGAGCCTCATGCTCTCCGCTTCCCGCGCCTCCGGCCTCATCCTCGGCGACGAGCCCACGGAGAGCCGCCCCGCGCCGCCTGCCGGGTAGTCCCGTTCTTCGAGGTAACGGCAGACCCTCCCTGCAGCGGATGCCGCGGGGTTAGCGTCGAGGTATGACCTCAACGATCACCCTGAACAACGGCCTCGTCATGCCTGCCCTCGGCTTCGGCGTCTTCCAGACCCCGCCCGACGAGACGGCCGAGGCCGTCGAGACCGCCCTCTCCGTCGGCTACCGCCACATCGACACGGCTGCGGCGTACATGAACGAGCGCGGCGTCGGCGACGGCATCCGTCGCTCCGGAATCGACCGCGACGACGTCTTCATCGAGACGAAGGTGTGGATCAACGACTTCGGCTATGACGAGACGCTGCACGCCTTCGACAAGAGCGCCGGCAAGCTCGGCGTCGACACCATCGACCTGTTCATCCTGCACCAGGCGCTGCCCGACGAGTTCGACAAGACCATCGCCGCCTACAGCGCGCTCGAGAAGCTCCTCTCCGACGGCCGCGTGCGCTCCATCGGTGTGAGCAATTTCATGCCGCGCCACCTCGACGCCCTGCTCGCAGCCACCGACGTGGTGCCCGCGATCAACCAGGTCGAGGTGCATCCCTACTTCCTCCAGTCGGATGTCCTGGCAGCGGATGCCGTCCATGGCATCGTCACGCAGGCCTGGTCGCCGATCGGCGGCATCACCTCGTATCGCGGCGACGGCGAGCGCACCACGTTCACCGACCCCGTGATCGTGGGCATCGCCGATGCTCACGGCAAGACGGCGGCTCAGGTCATGCTGCGCTGGCACCTGCAGGCCGGTCGTCAGGCGATCCCGAAGTCCGTGCGCCCCGAGCGCATCGCCGAGAACTTCGACGTGTTCGACTTCGAACTCAGCCCGGCCGACATCGCGGCGATCGATGCCCTCGACACCGGAGTGCGCGGCGGACCGGAGCCCGAGGCGATCACCCTGGAGACGTTCGGGCGCGACATCCCGGAGGCATGAGCGGAACGCTCCGGTTTGTCCACCCCGACACGCCCTCGGCGCGTCGGGCGTAGCCTCGGAGCATGACCGATCAGTTCCTCAACGAGCCCGACGCGAACCGCTACGTGCTGCTGCGTGACGGCGTCATCGCGTCGAGCCTCGACTACTCCGTGCGCGGCGACTCCATCTCCATGACGCGGGCGTACACGAACCCCGGGCTGCGCGGGCACGGCCTCGCCGGCGAACTCGTGGAATTCGCGGTGGATGACGTGGAGCGCACCACGCGGCTCCGCATCATCCCGATGTGCTGGTACGTCGCCGAGTGGTTCGAGTCGCACCCCGAGCGGGCAGAGCTGTTGAAGCCGCGGTCGGCGGCCTGAGGAGGCGCCCGATGCGGCCTAGGCCGGGCTCGTCAACTGGATGAGATTGCCGCAGGTGTCATCGAGCATGGCCGTCACCACAGGGCCCATCTTCGTCGGCGGCTGCGTGAACGTCACCCCGCGAGCGCTCAGGTCGGCGTGGGTCGCGGCCACATCCTCCACCTCGAAGGAGGTGAGCGGGATGCCGTCTGCGCGCAGTGCCGCCTTGAACGCCTTCGACGCCGGATGCGCATCCGGCTCCAGCAGCAGTTCGACGCCGTCGGGCTCCCCGGCACCCACCACAGTGAGCCAGCGGTACTCCCCCAGGGAGACGTCGGTCTTCGGGACGAAACCGAGCTTCTCCGTATAGAAGGCGAGCGCCTTCGCCTGATCGTCGACCAGCACGCTCGTGACGTTGATCCTGGGCATGGCCATCTCCTCATCGGTTCGGTGTTCGGTCCCTGTCTAGCAAATCGAGGCCGATCTGCGCACGAAAGCAAGCCCTCACCGATCTTCCCGGTGTCGCGTAGCGTCGATGGGATGAAGCGCATCATCACGCCCGACGTGGTCGGCTCCCCCGCCGTCGGTGCGGTCGCCTCCCCCGAGGTGCACCTGATGACGCTCAACGTGCGCCGCCGCATGGCGGCATCCGTCTCACCCGACGATCGCTGGAGCCGGCGAGCGCCCCTCGTCTCCCGACTGCTGGCATCGGAACGGCCGACAGTGCTCGGCATCCAGGAGGCCCTTCCCGATCAGGCTGTCGTGGTGGCGGATGCCCTCGGCGACCGGTACACGTGCGTCGGCACGGGCCGGAACACGGATCGCCGAGGAGAACGCTGCGAGATCCACATCGACGGCGACCGGATGCGATTCCTCGACATGCGCGTGCACTGGCTCTCCGACACCCCAGACGTCGCGGGATCGCGCTCCTTCGGCAACCTCCTGCCGAGAGTGGCCGTGCAGGCCGAGGTGGAGGACCTCGAGGTCGGCGGTCGATTCCACGTGATCGTGACGCACCTCGACCACCTCTCCGAGAAGTCGCGCCGACGGTCCGCCCGGTTCCTGCGCGAGGTCGCTCGCAGCCTCGACGGCCCCGTCGTCGTGATGGGCGACTTCAACGGCGGACGCCGGTCGGGGGTCTTCGCCGAACTGACGCGTGACGACGTGCTCGTCGACACCTGGGGCGCCGCCACTCGGCGCCTGAGCCCGGAGTGGGGAACGTACTCCCGCTACAGGGCACCGGTGGCCGGCGGCAGCCGACTCGACAGGATCCTGGTGAGCCCCGCAGTTCACGTCGATGCCGCTGCGATCAACCCTGTCCGCTTCGCCGGGGCTGCGGCATCCGACCACGAACCCGTTCACGCCGTCGTGCGCTGGCCGGAGCCCGAGCCGCGATGAGCGACCTCATCCAGACGTTCGTGCGACGCCCTGTCGGGGCGGGGGAAGTCGCTGCAGACGGCGTGCGCGCCCTCGCCGTCGCCAGCGTGATCGCTGCCGGCATCGGCTGGGGCGCGGTGCAGGTCGGCATCTTCATGCTCGCGCTCCTCGGCGTGCTCGTTCCCCGCGCGCTGGGCCTGCGCCCGTCCGTGGACATCGCCACCGGCCTCATCGTTCTCGTGGCGGCGTGGAGCAACGTGTTCGACCTGTACACCGAGGTGTTCGGCTGGGACAAGCTCGTGCACGTCGCCCTCACCGGCGTCATCGCCACGCTCGCCGTGATCGCGTCGCAGCGCAGCGGGCTCCTGCCGACGACCGGACACCGCGCCGGACTCGTGATGGCCACCGGGGCATTCGGCCTCGCGGTCGGCAGTATCTGGGAGATGCTCGAGTGGGCAGGCAACGCGCTCACCGACGCCGTCATCTACGTCGGCTACGACGACACCATCGGCGATCTGGCGGCGGATGCCCTCGGCGGCATCATCGCCGGCCTGGCCCTGCCGTTCCTCGCCGGGCGGAGTGCCGCCGTACGGAGTGGCACCGAGGGCGCCGATACCGGCGCCGACGCTCGCGCCGATGCCCGGATCACCGCAGGCAGGCCGCGATGACGCAGCTGCATCCGACGACGACAACTCTCCCGGCGCCCACCGTGAGCGTCGTCATCCCCGTCAAGGACGACGCACGGCCGCTGGTCGCCTGCCTTCGGGCGCTTCGGGCGCAGACCGTCGCCCCCGCCGAGATCATCGTCGTCGACAACGGGTCGACGGATGACTCGGGAGATGTGGCGCGGTCCTTCGGCGCCGTGGTCATTCCCGAACCGCAGCCCGGCATCGGGGTGGCCAGCGCGACCGGCTACAGTGCGGCATCCGGCGACATCATCGCTCGGCTCGACGCCGACTCGATCCCGCAACCCGACTGGGTGGCGACCATCGCCGACACCTTCGCCAGGCTCGAGGGCGTCGATGCCATCACCGGCCCTGCGCATTTCATCGACGGGCCGGAGTGGCTGCGCTCACCGGCCGCTGCCGTCTACCTCGGCTCGTACTTCCTGTTCACGGGAATGGCGCTCGGCCACGTACCCCTGTTCGGCTCCAATCTCGCACTGCGCAGGTCGACCTGGAGCTCGGTTCGCGACGAGGTGCACGTGCACGACCAGCTCACCCACGACGATCTCGACCTGTCGTTCCACGTCGGGGTGAGCGGGTCCATCCGCTTCATCCCGTCGCTCCGCTCCGGAATCTCGATGAGGCCGCTGAACGACGGTCGGGGTTCGCTTCGCTGGAAACGCGGTTTCCACACGGTGACGATCCACTGGCCGCACGACCTGCCCTGGCTCAGACTCGGCAGGCGCGTCGCGCACCGAGCCCGGAGGTCGGCGACGCGCAGCCTGTCTCGTCACTGACGCCAGGTCCGGCGACGGGTGAGGTGATCGCCGGGCCGCCGTTGTCGAGAGGATGTCGGCGGCCCGAGCAGACCCACGGTCGAGAGTGACCGCGGGCGCGAACCTTTATTTCTTGATGAAGGCCAGGATGTCCTGGTCGAGTTCGGCCTGGTAGTCGCCGTAGATGCCGTGCGGGGCGCCCGGGTAGACCTTGAGCGTGCCGTCCTTCACGAGCTCGATGGACTTGAGCGCGGCGTCGCCGATGGGAACGATCTGGTCGTCGTCGCCCTGGGCGATGAAGATCGGAACGTCGAGGGCCTTCAGGTCTTCGGTGAAGTCGGTCTCGGAGAACGCCTTGACGCAGTCGTAGGCGGCCGCGAGGTTCACCAGCATGCCCTGACGCCAGAACTCGCGCTTGGCCCCCTCGGAGACGGAGCTGCCCTCGCGGTTCGCACCGAAGAACGCCTCGGTGAGGTCGATGTAGAACTGCGAGGAGTCCTTCAGGACTCCGGCACGGATGCCGTCGAAGACCTCGATCGGCAGGCCGTCGGGGTTGGAGTCCGACTTGACCATGATCGGGGGCACGGCACCGGCCGTGATGACCTTGGCGACGCGCCCGACGCCGTGCTGGGCGGCGTAGCGCACGACCTCGCCACCACCCGTGGAGTGGCCGACCACGACGAGGTTCTGCAGGTCGAGGTGCTCGATGAGCTCTGCGAGGTCGCGGGCGTAGGTGTCCATGTCGTTGCCCGTGTAGCTCTTGGACGAGCGCCCGTGACCGCGGCGGTCATGGGCGATGGCCCGATATCCGTTGTCGGCGAGCATCTTCACCTCGACCTGCCACGCGTCGGACGACAGCGGCCAGCCGTGGCTGAGCAGCACCGGCTGGCCCTCGCCCTGGTCGGTGTAGTAGATCTCGGTTCCGTCAGAGGTGGTGAAGTACGGCATGTCGCTCCTTCGATTCGGTCCCTCCTCTCTACTCCTCTCGGGAGGTCCGGCTCAAGGACTATCGGCTGATGTTCGGACTTCTGTCGACAGCCGTTCGGCGGGCGGACGATCGGGAACGTCGGACGATCGGCTCTGTCAAGTCCCTGTCGACGCCGGGCCAGCGCGCCTAGCGTCGAGGTGACGGCGGATCAGCCGACGGAACTGGAGACGCTCATGACGAACCCCGACGGCAGGAACCCCGGCCACACCGATCCCGACATCGCGAGCGGCGAGATCACCGACGCCGATTTCGCCCGGACCGGTTCCGGAAACTCGGGGCTGAGCGACTCGGAGCTGACCGCGAAGGACACTGCCGAGAGCCCCGGCAGTGAGTCGGAGACCGCCGCCAAGCAGGCCGACCCGATTCCGGATGGCGTCGACGACGACATCGATCGGTCCCAGATCCTGGCCGTTCCCGGCACCGGCGGGCCCGACGATGCCGGCGACGTCGAGGTCGATCCCGCCGACCTGAACATGCCCGGCCGGAGCTGACGGCTCCAGACCCCGCCGACCACGGGTCACTCCTGCTCGAGCACCTGCTCGGCGCGCTCGGCGCTGCCCTCGGCCAGGCCCCGGGCGATCGATGCCCGGAACGAGAGCCAGAGCACGATGCCGACGACGAACACGAATCCCTCGGTGATGGTCAGCGACCAGATGATGCCGGGCAGCCCGAACCACAGGTTGCCGAGGATCACGGTCGGGATGAACAGAACTCCCTGCGTCACCGACATCACGGTGGCGGCGAGAGCCTTGCCCGTGGCCTGGAAGAGCGAGGTGATGAGGCCGGCGAATCCGTTCGCGACCATCGCCACGAGTTGCGCGGTGATGATCGTGGCACCGATCGCCAGCACCGACGGGTCTGACACGAATGTCGAGAACACCTGGTCGCGGAACGCGAACACTCCGCCCGAGAACAGCACGCCGATGCCGCCCACGGTGATCGCCGAGACGCGCAGCGCCGACCGGAGCCGGGCTCCGTCTCCCTTGCCGTAGGAGTAGGCGAGCAGCGGCAGCACGCCGAGGGTGACACCCATCAGCAGGAACTCCGGCACCTGGGCGATCCGCACGGCGACACCCATGGCCGCGAGGGGCCCGTCTCCGTACGCGGCGGCCAGGTTGTTGAGCACGAGGGACGTGACGATGAGGAACGAGGCCTGCAGCAGCTCGCCGATGCCGACGCCGAAGACCGGCTTCACCACGGCCGGCGACAGCGTGAACCATCGGGGCGCGAGGCTCACGTGCTCGCTGTTGCGGGTCAGCCACACCACGAAGTACACGACGACGCCGAGGTTGGCCAGTCCGGTCGCGAGAGCGGCACCGGCGACACCCCAGTGCAGCATCAGGATGAAGATCACGTCGAGCACGAGGTTCGCCACGGTCGATGCGATGAGGCCGACCATCACCTGGCGCGAGGCGCCTTCAGCCCGCACGAGCTGCTCGAGGCAGAACGCTGCAGCGAGCACGGGGACGAAGGCCAGCATGACCCCCACGTACGCGCTGGTGGCCGGCACGGCTGCGGCATCCGCCCCGAGAAGGGAGACCAGCGGATGCAGCAGAGCCAGGCCGATGGCCCCGAGGACGGCACCGGTCACGACTGAGCCCCAGACGGCGAACGACGACACGTGCTTGATCTCACCGGCCTTCGCCGGTTCGTGCTCCGAAGCACCCAGCAGGCGGGAGATGAGCGCGCCACCGCCGACGCCGAACACTCCCCCGACGGCCATGACCAGGCCGAGGATGGGGGTGCCCAAGGTGACGGCGGCGAGGAGGGCGGTGTCGTGGAGCGAACCGATGACACCGGCGTTGATGAGGTTGTAGAGGGCACCGACGATCATCGCGGCGGCCATCGGCACGCAGAGGTGCACGAGGGCGCGGATGATGGGGGCGGTGGAGAGGTACCACCGGTTCGAGCCGACAGCATCGGCGGTCACCGGGGTGGGAAGGTCTGTTGTCGTCGTCATTGCGGTTCCTTTCACGGCAGGCTCGGGTCAGGACAGGCCGGGGTGTCTGGGCAGGCTCGAGTGCGCGCCGACGAGCGCCGGCGCGGCGAGGGTGCTCTGGGTGGCGGCCGGGTGTTCCGGCTCGGGTCTGGTTCCGGTCGTTACCGGGTGGGCTGCGGGAGTTCCGCGGTGATCTTCATGAGCAGCTGGTGGAGGATGGCCCGCTCGGTCTCATTCAGAGGAGCGAGGATGGTGTCGTCGGCTGCAGCCATCGCGGTGCCGAACCCGTCGATGAGCTCGGCGCCCTCCGGTGTCGCATAGACGCGCTTGACGCGTCCGTTGCCACCCTCGGCCCGTCGCTCCACGAGCCCGAGTCGTTCGAGTCCCTGAAGCAGGCTCGACACGCTGGCCGCGCTGGTGCGACTCACCTCGGCGATGTCGCGCTGCATGGAGCCCGGGTTCTGCACGAGGTAGCCGAGAACGAAGGCCTGCTCGTGACTGAGGTCACGGGCGCGCACCCAGTCCTCTCCGGCCTTCCGTTGAGCCCATCCGATCCAGCGAACGAGCTCGAGACTGCTGGAGAGAGGGACGTCCGGTGTGGTCATGATCAGAAATCTAACAGTTAGAACTCTAACTGTCAAAGGTCTAACTGATTAACTGCTCGGTGGCTCCCAGAGCTCGATCGGCAGACCCTCCGGATCGTGGATGCGGCCGAAGCATCCGTAGTCCTCGGTGTTCCATTCGTCCCGGCGCTCCACGGGAATACCCGCTGCCTCCAGGGTCGCGGCGAGCGCATCGAGGTCGGTCACACGCAGGTTGAGCATGAAGGGCTGATCCGCGGCGAAGTAGTCGCTGTCGGCCGGGAACGGCGCGAACACCGTCATTCCGGCATCCGTCTGCCAGATGCCGTCGTGGCCGGCCTGGATGTCGAGGTGCTCGCGATACCAGGCGGCCCGAGCCTCGGGGTCACGACTGCGGAAGAACAGTCCGCCGATTCCTGTCACTCCCATGGCCGGCCTCCTCGTGTTCGTCATCATCCCCGTGACGCCATCCTCCTCCACCATGCAGTTCAATGGCAGGGATGCGTGAAGAAGGCGGCGCGGCGGCGAATCAGGAGGCATCCGAGTGAAGAGCGACCTCAAGAAGCAGATACCGAGCTACACGGCACCCCGCGGACGGTTCGAGATCGTGACGGTCCCGCCGCTGCAGTTCCTCATGATCGACGGACACGGAGACCCCAACACGTCAGGTGCCTACGCCGATGCGCTCGCCACGCTGTTCCCGATCGCCTACGCACTGAAGTTCTTCAGCAAACGGGAGCTCGACCGCGACTACACGGTGATGCCGCTCGAAGCACTGTGGTGGGCCGACGACATGGACTCCTTCACGGCGGCGCGCGACAAGTCGCGATGGAGCTGGTCGCTCCTCAACCTGGTCCCCGACTGGATCTCGTCGGAACACCTCGATACGGCACGGCAGGTCGCCGCCGAGAAGGGCGGCGCACCCGCACTCGACCTGCTGCGCCTGGAGATCCTCGATGAGGGGCAGGCGGCCCAGACCCTCCACATCGGATCGTACGACGATGAAGCCCCGGTGCTGGCTGCGCTCCACTCCGAGTTCATCCCCGAGCACTCGCTGCGGATGACCGGCAGGCACCACGAGATCTATCTCAGCGATCCGCGACGCACGGCATCCGACAAGCTCAAGACGATCCTGCGCCAGCCCGTCAGCCCTGCCTGCGAACCATCTCGGTGATCCAGATCGGTGCGTACGGTGACGTGCAGCCCGGCGGCGTCGGGTAGTCCTTCAGCACTTCGAGCTCCTCGCCGATCGCGAGCGCCCGGGCCCGGTATTCCGGGTGACGGATGCCGATCTGGGCGAGGCACTCGTTCATCGCCCACTGCAGCCGATCCGGGGCGTCCTTCATGTGGGCCTCGATGATGCGGAGCAGCTCGTCGAGGTCGAGACCTTCCGGCGACTTCGCCACGCGTTCGCTGGTCAGCGCCCATCCGGCGCTGGCGACGACGGGATCGTCGTCGCCGAACCAGAGCACGCGCAGCTCCTCTGCGTCGGGGTTCTTCTTGACGATGTAGTTCACGAGCCAGTCGTGCACCTTCGGCACGCGTGCCTCGCGGAGCATCGCATCCAGCTCGGCAGCCGAGTACAGCTTGGGACGACTGATCAGGATCGCCACGAGGCGGGCGGGGGTGTCTCCAGTCGCCCACAGCTCCCTCGCGAGGTCGGGCTGGATCTTGAGCTCCTTCGCCACCCCACGGAGCTTCGTCAGGTTCACGCCGTGGTCGTCGCCGTGCCGCTCGTTCACCGCTCGGACCTTCGGGTCCTCCAGTGCGGCCAGCTCGGCCAGCACCCTGTCGACGGTCTCTTGGTCTGCAGAGGTTGAAGCCATGGTGTCTCCCTTCCCTATCGTCGGCCGCACGTCGTCGTACGACGCTCTCGTGTCACGATCTAGCTGGAGACGCGGTTGCGCCCGGCGCGCTTGGCCCGGTACATCGCGGCATCAGCCTCTTCGAGGAGTCCGACCCTCGAGGCGCCGGGCTCCGCGACCACGATGCCGCACGACGCGGTGACGATCAGCGTCGCCACCTTCGTCTCGATGGGCGCGGCGATGGCGGCCACCATCCGGTCGGCGATCGCATGCACGTCCTCGCCGCCGACGACGTCGAGGAGCACCACGAACTCGTCTCCGCCGAGCCTCACCACGACATCCCGCTCCCGCGAATGCGCGATCAGGCGACGGGCGACCTCGAGGATGACGACATCGCCGACATCATGACCGTGAACGTCGTTCACGCTCTTGAAGTCGTCGAGGTCGACGAACAGCAGCGCCCGGCCGTCGAGGTCGACGGGACTCCCGGCTGCCAGCCGCTCGGCGAGATAGCGGCGATTGTGCAATCCGGTCAGCGCATCGCGCATGGCCAACTCGGCGAGCTGCGCCTGGGCTCGACGATGCAGCACGGTCTCGAGCTCGTGTCCGAGTTCGAGCGCATCCTGGATCACCGTTCCCCACGGCTCGGAGCGCCCGCGCACGGTGCTCCTCCACGTCGAGAACGAGGTGCGCGGTGACAGTTGGCTCGGCCGGTTGTCGGCACTCTGATCGCCGAGCCAGGAGATCTCGCGTGCGACCTCCCCCCGGAAGAAGACGAGCGTGTCGTCGGGTCCGGCGAGCGGTATCACGAGCAGCCCGGCGGTGTTCGGCAGCAGGGCCGAGATGTCGGGACGGTCGACCTCGAGCCCCTCGGAGACGAAGGCCTCTCCCGCGAGCAGCTCGAGCACCCGGGTCACGTCGTCGTGGGGAGGCACGTCGCCGGCCACTCGTGAGGTGTCGCCGATGTGAACGAGCACACCGTCGGCCGGCACCAGGTCGAGCACGGTCCGCGGGCCCCGCAGCAGTGCCGACGGGATGTCGTCCGAGGCGTAGAGAGGAGCCAGCAACTCGGTGCGCCGCTCGCGCACCTCGACGAGGTGGCGCAGACGAGCGATCTCGCGCATCGAGGCGAACTGCATGGTGACCTGCGCGGCGAGCACCTCCAGGGCGCGTCTCAGCAGCACGGGAAGGCGCCGCTCCGTACGGTGCGCGCACGTGATCATGCCGACGAGCCGGCCGTCCTCGACGAGGGAGAGGGAGAACGTCGACGCCTGTCCCATGTTGCGCATGTACTGCAGGTGGTAGGGCGACACACCCCGCAGCTCGGCGTTCGAGAGGTCGACGGTTCGCAGCTCGTCGGAGATCGCGAGCAGGGGGATGGTGGGACTGCTCGTGCTCGCGATGGCCCGCCCCACCTTCGTCACGTACAGGTCACGAGCCTGCGGAGGGATGTCGGATGACGGGAAGTGGTGCCCCAGAAGGGACTCGAGTTCGGGGACGCTGTCGTCGGCGACGACCTCCCCATGTCCGTCGTCGTGGAAGTGGTAGATCATCACCCTGTCGAATCCGGTGACCCTCCGGATCTCGGCGGCGGCCTGCTGACGCAGTTCGGCGACGGATGCGGCTGTCGTGAGTCGGTTGATCGCCGTGACGACGGCCGTGCGCGCGTACTCGTCGTGCGGGAGTGCCTCGAGCTCCACGATCGTGAGGTCGTCGACCCGGTGCACGATCGCATCCGTCGGCGACCCTTCCCAGACCACCCGCACAGGATCGATCGCGGTCCCGGAGCGCACGGCCTCCTGCAACTCGGGGTTCCCGATCTCGGCGAACGGGCGGCCCAGCCAACCGCGTGCGTTCTCGCTCGCGACGACGACGACCTGCGTGGCAGCGTCGACGCCCAGCAGCGTCCCGTGCGACTGGATCACACCGGGAGTGCGGATGGGCTCCTTCGCGCATTCGGCGAGTCGACGAAGCTCGTCTGGATCGATGGCGAGTTCCGCCGGGTCCACAGCGACTCCGTCTGCCGGGGATCGGGCCGGCCGATCCAGTCTATTCAGCCGACGGACACCGGCTCCGTATCGGCATGGCCGCGTGCATCACGCGCCTACCAGCATCCGCCACTCCGGCGTACCGTGGAGGTGACGGTGCCCTGCCGATCCCGACTCGACTCGACTGTGGACGGATTCGACGTGATCACGATCGAGTGGGACCGAGCAGGGCACCCGGATGTCGGAGAGTGCGGTGGGCACGATGTGGGTCTGTCGGGAGCACGGAGTACGGGTCATCGAGGTGAGGAAGCCGTCGCGGGCGGTGAAGAGCGGGAGACGACCGCCCGATCCGGTGGTCGTCGGCTACGCGTGCCCGGCTTCGCCGGGGCGGGTGTTGCGGGAGGACGAGGTCGTCGATCCCGACAGCTGAGGCGGGGCCGCATCGTCAGGCGATGACGGATGCCGGCAGGCGGACCTCGATCCGCAGCCCGCCCTCGGCCCGTGGCGTCAGGAGCAGGGTTCCGTCGTGCGCTCGCACGATACTCGCGACGATCGCGAGGCCGAGGCCGACTCCGGCCTGGTCGCGGTGGATGCGCTCGGTTCCGCGCTGGAAGGGTTCCGTGAGGGTCGCGACCACGCCCGGCGTGATCACCTCCCCCGTGTTCTCGACAGCCAGGATCACGGAGTCCGGAGCGGCTGTCGTCGTCACCCACACGGCTCCCCCATCGGCGAGGTTGTGAACGATCGCGTTGTGCACGAGGTTCGTGGTCATCTGCAGCAGCAGCGCCGGGGAACCGACAGCCGGGGCCAGCTCCCCCGCCGTCGTGATGGTGATGCCGCGCTTCTCCGCCAGCGGCAGGAGCGTCTCGGTGGCCTCCTCGGCCAGGAGCGAGAGGTCGACGCTCTCTGAGGTGAAAGCCCGCTGGTCGGCACGGCTGAGAAGGAGCAGGGCCTCGGTGAGGTCGATCGCCCGGGTGTTGACCGCGCGCAGGCGTTCGAGGAGCGCGGTGGTGTCCTGGCTCGGATCGGCGATGGCGACATCGAGCATCGCCTGCGTGGTCGCCAGCGGGGTGCGCAGCTCATGGGACGCGTTCGCCGCGAAGCGTCGCTGCTCGGCGACCTGGGCTTCGACCCGTTCGAGCATGGTGTCGAAGGCATCGGCGAGCTCGCGGAACTCGTCGTTCCGGCCCGGCATCCGGATGCGCTGGGAGAGGGAGCCGTTTGCGGCCTTGCGCGTGGCCGTCGTGATGCGCGTCAACGGCGCGAGCATCCGACCGGCGAGGAACCAGCCGCCCAGCAGCCCGAACAGCACCAGGAAGAGCACGACCCATGCGGCCGCCGGGGCGAAGGCCCGCACGAGATCGTCTCGGCCGGGAACGAACCCACCGATCGTGGTGACCGCCTCGGCCGGAACGTAGCGGAGGATGAACGCCCACACGACGGCGAGGAGCAGCGCCACGGCGAGAGCGAGGAAACCGGCATAGCTGAGGGTGAGCTTGAGCCTGACGCTCCATCCGCGCCCCCTAGCCACCTCGACCGCCGGCATCCGGAGCCGTGTCGATGCGGTAGCCGACGCCGGGTACCGTGGTGATGAGCCAGGGTTCACCCAGCCGCTTGCGGAGAGCCGAGACCGTGATGCGCACCGCGTTGGTGAACGGGTCGGCGTTCTCGTCCCACGCGCGTTCGAGCAGTTCCTCGGCGCTGATGACGCCGCCCTCGGCCTCGACCAGCACCTCGAGCACGGCGAACTGCTTGCGGGTGAGCGCCACATAGCGGCCGTCGCGGTAGACCTCCCGTCGGAACGGGTCGAGCCGGAGGCCGGCGAGCTCACGGACCGGAGGCCTGGTGTGGGCTCGCCTGCGGTCGAGCGCCCGGAGCCTGAGCACCAGCTCGCGCATCTCGAACGGCTTGGTGAGGTAGTCGTCAGCGCCGATCTCGAACCCCGTGGCCTTATCGTCGAGCCTGTCGGCGGCGGTGAGCATGATGATCGGCATCCCGCTGCCCGATGCGACGATGCGCACCGCCACCTCGTCGCCGGATGGCCCCGGAATGTCTCGGTCGAGGACGGCGAGGTCGTACTCGTTGATGCTCAGCAGCTCCAGTGCCGTGCCGCCGTCGCCGGCGATGTCGGCCGCGATGGCCTCCAGGCGCAGGCCATCGCGGATGGCGTCGGCCAGGTAGGGCTCGTCCTCGACGATCAGCACTCGCACACCCGCCATGCTACGAGCCGGTGCATATCGTCGGGATATCGAAAACGGCTTACGCCCCCGCAACACGGCGTCGACTGTGCTGGAGGCATGTCCTCCAGCAAGCCACTCCACAGTCCCCTCCGCACGACGACCCACCGCATCCGCTCGGCCATCATCATCACCGTGGCGATGGCAGTGACCGGGATCGTCGCTGCCGGGGCGGTCGTCATCAGCACTCTCGCTTCGTCCAGCGGGCGCTCGGTGGCGGCGGTGCTCTCTCCCGGTCTCGGACGCATCGGCGGCGAGGCTCTCGGAGGTGGCGGCGAGGTCGACGGAGACGTGAGCGTCTTCGATGACGACGTTCCCGCCATCGCGAACCTCGACCCGGCGCTTCTCGATGCGATTCGCCGTGCCGCGACCGACGCCGCCCTCGACGACGTGGCCTTCACGGTCAACAGCGGATGGCGCTCCCCCGGCTACCAGGAACAGCTCCTCCGCGAGGCCGTCGACGAGTACGGGTCCGAAGCCGAGGCTGCCCGCTGGGTCGCCACGGCGGAGACCTCGCCCCACGTGAGCGGAGACGCGATCGACATCGGACCGTTCGATGCGACGTACTGGCTGTCGCAGCACGGGGCCGAATACGGACTCTGCCAGATCTACGCGAACGAGTCGTGGCATGTCGAGCTGCGACCGGATGCCGTCGCAGACGGATGCCCGGCCATGTACGAGGACCCCACCTTCGACCCGCGGATGCGGCAATGACTCGGGATGGGGGTGTGATCCCTCGTCAGCTGGGGTCGACGCGCATGGTCGTCGAGACCGCCTGCGCACTCGTGATCGCCCGTACGGGCGAACCCGTCCCGTACTTGGCGCGGTAGGCGGCGTCGATCTCCGCGTCTCGGGTGTCGTCCCGGGTGAAGACGACGTCCTTCGAGACTCCACCCGACTCGATCCGGCCCGTGCCCAGCACCTGAGTGCCACGGAACCATGCGGCTTCGGGCCCGTTCACTGAACGGACGTAGATGGCGTCACCGACGCGGACCTGCCAGATGATGACGAGCTTGCGCAGGGTGCCGTCGATACGCCGCCCCGCGATGCGCAACTCGCCGGCTCGGCCGATGCGGTCGAGTTCGGATTCGGTCCACTCAGCCATGTCAGTTCCCTCCCTGGTGGCGGCGGAGGGCACTCGGCTCGAGCGTCGCACCGCCGTAGCTGTTGTCGTCGGGATTGACCGTCACGCCAGGGGGCACGAGCCGGTCGATCCTGTCGAGGATCTCATCTGTCAGCCGCACGTCGACTGCCGGCAGTTGGGAGTCGAGCTGCTCCATGGTGCGCGGGCCGATGATGGCCGACGTCACTCCCGGGTGGTTGATGACGAAGGCGATGGCCAGCTGGATGAGGCTGATGCCGGCCTCGTCGGCGACGTGGGCGAGCGCATCGACGATCTCCAGCTTCCGCTGGTTCGCCGCCGACGTCATGTCGAACCGGGCGCTGGGACGCGCGGCCGACGTCGGGGTCGGGGCGGTGTCTTTACGCCACTTGCCGGAGAGCCATCCGCCAGCCAGAGGACTGTAGGTGAGGGTTCCCATGCCGTGGCGCTGGGTCGTGGGCAGCACATCCTCTTCGATGCCGCGAACGAGGATCGAATACGGCGGCTGCTCGGTGACGAAGCGGGAGAGGTGGTGATCACGGGCCGCTACCTGTGCCTCGACGATCTGGCTTCCGGAATAGGACGACGACCCGATGTAGCGCACCTTGCCCTGCCGCACCAGATCGGTGAGTGCCCCGAGGGTCTCCTCGACATCGGTCGTGGCGCTCGGACGGTGCACCTGGTAGAGGTCGATGTAGTCGGTTCCCAAGCGGCGCAGGGAGTTCTCGACCTCGCTCATGATCCACTTCCTGGAGCCGCCGCTGCGGTTCGGCCCGTCCCCCATGGGCATGAAGAACTTGGTCGCGAGCACGACGTCGTCGCGTCGCCCCTGGAGGGCCCGACCGACGATCTCCTCCGATGCACCGGCCGAGTACACATCGGCGGTGTCGACGAAGTTGATGCCGGCGTCGAGTGCCCGGTGGATGACCCGGATGGAATCGTCCACGTCCTGGTTGCCCCACGGGCCGAACATCATCGTGCCCAGGCACAACGGGCTCACCTCGACGCCGGTACGGCCCAATATGCGGTAGTCCATCTGCAGTTCTCCTGGTTCGTCGAGACTCTCCCTGCCTCCCAACCTAGGTCGGCGTTCCGCGCCGCGGGAGGCTCTGCCGTTACCTGCTTCGCCGGCCGCGGGAGCTCAGGGCCCGGACCCGTTGGCGCACCGTCAGCGGTCGATCGACGTCATGTTGGCGTCGTCATGCCGGGCGCCCGCGGCGGGCTCCAGGGCGTCGAGACGGTCCACCTGCGCCTGGGTGAGCTCGACCAGGTCTGCGGCGGTGTTCTCCTCGACCCGTGCGACCCGGCGGGTGCCGGGGATCGGGGCGATGTCGTCGCCCCGGGTGAGGATCCAGGCCAGCGCGGTCTGGGCCGGCGTCGCACCGATCTCGGCGCCGATCGCCCGGACCTCGTCGACGAGACGCAGATTGCGCTCGAAGTTCTCGCCGGTGAAGCGCGGGTTGGTCTTGCGCCAGTCGTCGTCGGAGAAGTCGGCGACAGAACGGATCTGGCCGGTGAGCAGTCCATGGCCGAGCGGCGAGTAGGGCACGAAGCCGATGCCGAGTTCGCGGAGCACGGGCAGGATCTCCGCTTCCACGTCGCGAGTCCAGAGCGAGTACTCGGTCTGGAGCGCCGTGACCGGCTGCACGGCGTGGGCCCGGCGGATGGTCTCGGCCGAAGCCTCGGACAGCCCGAAGTGGAGCACCTTGCCTTCGGCGATGAGTTCGGCGACAGCACCGGCGGTCTCCTCGATCGGGGTGTTCTGGTCGACGCGGTGCTGGTAGTACAGGTCGATGTGATCCGTGCCGAGCCGCTCGAGGGACCCCTCGACGGCGGCACGGATGTTGGCGGCGCTGCTGTCGGTGGTTCCCGGACCTCCGCCCGAATGCGACACGAGGCCGAACTTGGTGGCGATCACGACCTCGTCACGACGGCCCTTCACAGCCTCCCCGACGATCTCCTCGCTGAGGAAGGGACCGTAGATCTCGGCTGTGTCGATGTGGGTGACGCCGAGATCGAGGGCGCGGTGGATGGTGCGGATCGACTCGGCGTTGTCGAGGGCACCCTCCGAGGTATACGTGCCGGCCATGGTCATGGCGCCGAGGCCGATGCGGGAGACGTTCAGGGATCCGAGGTGTGCGTTCTTCATGCTTCGAGTCAACGCCTCGTCGGCGGAGATAGCGTGGCCCTGTCTACAGGTGCCCTGGCAGGGACCCTCACCCTGAGCGTGATGGGCGTACTTTCGATGACATGACCACCCACGACGACATCACCGAGTTCCTCACCTCGCGGCGCGCGAAACTCACCCCCACCGAGGCCGGCCTGCCCGACTTCGGTGGTCGTCGCCGCGTGCCGGGACTTCGGCGTGAGGAGGTCGCTCTCCTGGCCGGGATGAGCGCCGAGTACTACAAGCGCCTCGAACGCGGCACCGCCACGGGCGTCTCCGATGCCGTGATCGACGGCGTCAGTCGCGCGCTGCAGCTCGACGACGCCGAGCACGCCCATCTCCACGACCTCGTCCGTGCCGCGAACACCGGCGCCCGCCCGCAGCAACGCCGGCGGTCGACCCGCACGTCGCAGCTCACGGCTGGCCTGCAGCAGACGATCGACGCGATGTCGACCGTGCCCGTGTTCGTGCAGAACGGCCGGCTCGATGCCGTGGCCACGAACACGCTCGGCCGCGCGCTCTTCTCCGAGATGCTCGACGGCGCACAGCCGCCGGTGAACGCTGCCCGGTTCGTGTTCCTCGACCCGAGGGCGCAGACGTTCTATCGGGATTGGGAAGCCAACACGCGGCAGATCGTCGCGATCCTCCGCGCCGAAGCCGGTCGGTCGCCGTACGACCGCCAGCTGAGCGACCTGGTCGGTGAGCTGTCGACCCGCAGCGACCTCTTCCGCAGGCTCTGGGGCGCCCACGACGTGCGTGAGCACCGCACCGGCGTCAAGAGCGTCCACCATCCTGTCGTCGGCGATCTGGATCTCACCTATCAGGGCATGGACCTCGCATCCGACCGCGGTCTGCAGATGCTGGTGTTCTCCGCCGAACCCGGCTCCGCGTCCCACGACCGGCTGCAGCTGCTCGCCAACTGGGCGTCTTCGGCAGAACACGTGTCGGCCGGCGGATCGGCGTGACGATCCCTGCTGGCGGCTCGCCCGTGGCGCACGGGGAGTTCTGCTCAGCGCTCCGGTTCAGAGCGAGGTGGCTCCGCGCACGCGGTGCCCGACCGCGATCGATTCGCCGGACACGGCTCCGGAGAGAGGTGAGATCAGGTAGGTGACGAGGTTGGCGATGTCCACGGGCCTGGACTCGCCCGCCTTCCCGTGTGCGACGTCGGGTGCGGGGTTCTCGCTGACGATGCCGGGACTCACCGTGTTCACCGTGACACCGGTGCCGGCGACGGAGTCCGCGAGGTTCTTGGCAGCGATGATCAGTGCCGCATTCCGTACGGCGCCGGTGACATTGCCGGTGACGAAGGCGTTCTGCCCGCTGATGCCGACGATGCGGCCGTAGCCCGCCTCCGTCATCACGCGAAGCGCGGCGTTCGCGACGCGCAGGAAGGCCAACGCCTTCGCATCGATGGCCTCCAGCACCTGCGCCGGATCGGAGTTCCGCGTCGGGTCGAGTGTCTGCGCGCTCGGCGCTGCAGCGACGACGACACCGTCGAGACGACCACGGTTCCTCAGCACGTGCGAGATCGCAGCGGTGACGGATGCGTCGTCACGGGCATCGAGCTCGATACCGCCGGTACCGCGCCGCGAGGCGACGATCGCGGTCGCACCCTCCGCGACGAGCCGCTCGACCACGGCGCTCCCGATCAGACCGGTTCCCCCGACGACCAGGACGACGCGTCCGTGAAGCTGCAGATCCATGGATCAACCGTATTGCAGCGTCGCCTGCACCGGTAGGCGCGGTGACGAATGGCCGGGATCGCGGGCTCGGCCTCCTGTGCGGAGCCATCCGCGGGAAAGGTCCTGCCTGGACGACTCACCCTGCGTTCACGGTCCGGCAAGGCATGATCCGCTCGCTGCGGACACACGAGGCCGAGGTGCAGGTGACCCGACACCACCGAGGTGATCGGACAGGTCGATGGCGGCTCGGGTGAGGAAGCGCTCAGTGAGCCGGTCGACGGCGATCCCAGCCGGCTGTCTCGGGCCGGGCGGCGTTCCGGCGAGGCGTCGCGCATAGGCGAGGACCGCGGCGAACCCTCCTGCGGCGGCGCCCTCAGGAAGCTGCTCGAGCTGACACAGGTTGCCGAGGGTGACCGTGGGCCGGTCGGCCGCAGGGTCCGCATAGGGATCGTCGTGCCAGAGGAGACGCCACTCGCTCACAGGTTCGCCGACAGCCGTGACGGTGACGACGATGGGCCGGTGACAGCCCGACAGGACATACCCATGGCGCACGCCGACCACGGCTCACTCCCCTCGGCCGGCCTGGCCCGTCGAGCGGAGGGAGTCGATGGAGAGGTCGTCCAGGACGGCCTGGAGGATGTCGAGCGTGAGGGCGTTCCCCTCGTCGACGGAGAGGCGATGGATCGGCATCCCGCCGATCATGGTCAACGCCATCGGGTTGGTCAGCAGTCCGAGAGTCTGGCCTGAGGGCTCCGCGTCGAGGATGCGTCGCGTCAGGTCCGGGCCGGCATCCGGGTGCGTCATCCACTCCGCCAGAGTCGAGTCGAGCCCGAGGGGCGGCTCGGTCGCACTCGATGCGATGTCGACCGCGATCGTGCAACGGATGTCTCGCGAGGATGAGCCGACCGCAACCGTCCACGCTCCGGCGTCGACCGCCCAGTCGGCGGTGGCCTCGTCGTACCGAGCGAATGCGCGTCGCGGAATCCTGATCTCGACGGCTGTGGTCTCTCCGGGCTCGAGGGGCACCTTGGTGTATCCCGCCAGAGTCTGCGCCGGGCGTCGTGCTCCACCCTCGGGCGGACGGAGGTAGGCCTGGACGACCTCGGCCCCCGCGACCTCGCCGGTGTTCGAGACGACGGCCGAGAGCACCAGGTCGTCGCCCTCTCGGCGGATCTCCGCATCGCCCATCGAGAACGTGGTGTAGCCGAGTCCGTGCCCGAAGGCGAAGCCGACCGGTGCGCCGACGGTGTCGAAGTACCGGTACCCGACGAAGACGCCTTCCCCGTAGTAGCTCCTGCCACCCTCTCCGGGGAAGGAGACGGCGGACGGATGCGACGCCAGCGACACGGGGATGGTCTCGGCGAGCCTGCCCGAAGGGTTGACCCTCCCGTGGATCACGTCTGACAGGGCCTCCGGCCCCGCCTGTCCAGGCAGGCCGATCGTGAGGATGGCGTTCGCCAGTCCCGCCCACTCCGTCGAGACGACTCCCCCGCCGTTGAGCACCACGACGAGGGTGCTGGCAGCCTCCGAGACCGCGCGCAGGAGGGCGATCTGTGCGCTCGGCAACGCGATCCCTGCGCGATCGTATCCCTCGGATTCCGCGTCGGCCGGCAGACCGAGGACGACGATCGTCGTGTCCGCTGCACGGGCGACCTCGACTGCCTCCCCCACCAGTGCGTCATCCGTTTCCTCGGCAGCGAGGTCGTACGCCCGGGCATAGCGCACCGGGCCCTCCCCGAGGCGGAGCGCATCCAGCAGGGAACCGGTCTGCCTCGCATTCACAGAGGAACTGCCTCCACCCTGGATGCGGGGACGCTCTGCGAGTTCGCCGAGCAGCGCAATCGATGCACCGGCTGCCACCGGGAGTGCGCCATCGTCGTTCTTGAGGAGGACGATCGACTCCCGGGCTGCCTCCAGCGCGAGCGCATCGTGCTCGACCTGGTCGACCGGGCCGCCGACGGTCGCGGCGTGAGCGCGCCGAGCCAGAGTCACGAGACGGTCCGCCGATGCCCGCACGGCATCCTCCGACACGTCGCCGCGTCGAACGGCATCCGCCACCTGGCGGTCGGATGCGCCCGAGGTCGACGGCATCTCGAGGTCGAGGCCGGCGGAAAGGGACCTGACCCGGTCGTCCACTGCACCCCAATCCGAGACGACGACGCCATCGAAGCCCCAGTCGGTCCGGAGGGTCTGGGTCAGAAGCCAGGGATTCTCGGCGGCGTAGACACCGTTGATGCGGTTGTAGGACGCCATCACCATCCACGGCTTCGCCTCCCGCACGACGTGCTCGAACCCCGCGAGGTAGATCTCCTTCAGGGCCCGGTCGGAGACTTCGGCGCTGACGCGCATCCGATCGGTCTCCTGGTTGTTCACGGCGAAGTGCTTGATGCACGCTCCGACGCCTGCGGACTGGACTCCGCGCACGAACGCCCCTGCAGAGGCACCGGTCACGAGCGGATCTTCCGAGTAGTACTCGAAATTACGTCCACCGAGTGGGGAGCGCTTGATGTTCATTCCGGGTCCGAGGAGAACGTGGGCCCCGGCCGCGCGCGCCTCGGCGCCGATGGCGCGGCCGACCTCCTCGATCAGCTCGAGGTTCCAGGTGGAGGCGAGATTCGTCGCTGTCGGGAAGCAGGTGGCCGCCACCTTGCCCGACCAGTCCGGCAGGTTCATGGCGACGCCGTGCGGGCCGTCCGTCATGACGACTGCGCGGACGTCGTGGTCCGGAAGCGCCTTCGTCGATGCGAAGTCCGCGCCGGACAGAAGGGAGGTCATCTCCTCGAGGGAGAGCTCCAGCCCGGATTCCCCCGTGGTCATGAGGCGAGCCCCGACTCGATCATCTGCCTGCGCTCCTCGGGATTGTGGATGTTCCATCGCCTCGGCGCCGACGGGTCGTCCTCGGCACGGCGGACGGGAGCGGTGAAGGTGTGACTTCCGGCGCTCACGATCTGCGCATCGTCCCCGGGGAGCACGACCTCGGCCGTGACACCGGTGGGGATGGTCACGTGCACCGTGAGCAAGCCGTCCTGGCGGCTCCATCCGGTGGAGATCAGTCCGAAAGGACTCAGGTGCTCGGCGGCGGCATGGGTCAGCTTCCCGCCGGGCTGCGGCGCGATTCGCACGCGGCGGTATCCGGGCTCGACGGGTTCCAGGCCGCCGATGCGGCGGTGCATGAAGTCGGCGACTGCCCCGAGAGCGTAGTGGTTGAACGACGTCATCTCGCCGGGATTCAGGGATCCGTCGGGGCGCATGCTGTCCCACCGCTCCCACACCGTCGTCGCCCCCATGGTCACGGCGTACAGCCATGACGGCGCCTCGGTCTGGAGGAGGAGGTGGTAGGCGTCGTCCATGTGTCCTGTCTGGGCGAGGGCGTCGCAGACGATCGGTGTGCCGACGAACCCGGTCTGGATCAGGTACCCGCCGTTCTGCACCAGCTCGGACAGACGCCGACCTGCCGCCTCGCGTTGCCCGTCGTTCGCGAGCAGGTCGAAGGCGATCGCGATGGCGAGACTGGTCACGGTGTCGCTCACCACCCGACCCCCGGGCGCGACGTAGGCCTGCTGGAAGGCCGACTTCGCGCGCTCGGCGATCACGGCGTAGCGCTGCTGGCTCAGCGTGTCCCCCAGGACACTGGCGGTCTCGGCGACGATGGCCGCCGATCGGGCGTAGTGGGCGGTCGCAACCAGGTAGGCATCCGTTGCCGAGTCACCGGGACGCTCCGGTGGGGCGGCAGGATCCAGCCAGTCGCCCAGCTGGAATCCGCTGTCCCAGAGACCCGACGGGTCGGCGAGCTCGGTCACCTGGTCGACCCACGCGCGCATGCTCGCGAACTGCTCGGCGAGCAGCCCTCCGTCGCCCGTGCGCTGGTAGAGCACCCACGGCACGATGACCGCGGCGTCGCCCCAGGCCGCGGCGGGATCCTTCGGGAAGCCGCAGTCGATCCACGGGTGGAAGTTGAGGACCGAACCGTGTTCGATCTGCTCGGCGGCCAGGTCCCTCAGCCAGTTGGTCAGCACTCCGATGCTGTCGTAGAGGTAGGCCGCGGTGGGCGCGAAGACCTGGATGTCACCACTCCAGCCGAGTCTCTCGTCCCTCTGGGGGCAGTCGGTCGGAAGGTCGACGAAGTTGTCGCGCATGCTCCAGACGACGTTCTCATGGAAGCGATCGAGCATCTCATTCGAGCTGGAGAACCACCCCGTGCGCGTCATGTCGGAATGGACGACGGATGCGTGGATCGCCGCGGGATCCTGGTCCTCCGGCCACCCGACAACCTCGGCGAAGCGGAATCCGTGCAGGGTGAACCGCGGCGTCCAGCGTTCCCCGCGACCGCCGGCGGAGATGTAGACGTCCACCGACGTCGCCGTCCGGAGCGGACGGACCGCGAGCTCGTCATCCTCCAGCACCTCGGCATGGTGGAGCTCGATGCTATGACCAGCGGGAGCCGTGACCTCGAAGCCGAGCTTTCCCGAGATGTTCTGGCCGAAGTCCAGCCGAAGCCTGCCGTTCGGTCGACGTTCGATCGAGATCGGGACCACCGTCTCCGTCACGCGCACGGGTGGTCCCGTGGGCGCCTCGAGGCGGTGGGAGAACTCGTCGCGCTTCACCGTGGACGTTGCCCTCCAGAGGCCGCGAACGGGCCCGGCGGTCGACCAGCCGTCGATGGCGAGCCGGTGGTCGTGCTGCTCTCCCTCGTAGAGGCCCGTCGCCGTGATCGGGCTCTCTGCCCAGGTCCAGGAGAGCGGGACCACTCGAGTTCCCTCGTCGTCCGTGATCTCGAGCTGCAGAAGCAACGACACGTCACTGCCGTAGTTGTCCCACAGCCCTCCGTTGAACCCCAGTCGGCCTCGGTACCAGCCGTCGGCGAGCCACACTCCCAGCGCGTTGGCACCGGGCCGGATCACCTCGGTGACGTCGATGGTGCGGTATCGAAGCCGATGCCGGTAACTCGACCACCCCGGAGAGAGGATCTCGCTTCCGCTGCGGCCGTTGACCTCCAGGTCGAAGACTCCGTGCGCCGTCGCATAGACGCGCGCGGCCGTGACGGTTCCGTTCACCGCGAACTCGGAGCGCAGGAGATAGGCGGGCCTGGCCGACGGATGCGGCGCCTCGAGTGAGGGAGAGACGAAGTCGACGGCCCAGTCGGTCGGCTGCAGCAGCCCCGCCTCGATCCGGAGCGTCGGGCTCCAGTCCGTCACGCTGCCGTCATCGAGGCGCGCGCGGACGCGCACATCGGCGGTCTCCCGGGAGATCAGCGGCTCCCCCACCCAGGGAACGAGCACGCTCCGGTCGCTGAGCACCCGGGTGGCGACCGCCGCACCGTGCGATCGCACGATCTCGATGTCGTAGGCGGCCTGGCTCGCGCCATGCGGAGCATCGACGATGGTCCAGCTCAGTCGCGGCTCCGGGACGCCGATGCCGAACCCGTCCTCGCGATGCTCGACCTGCAGGTCAGTCGTGTACGGCACGGTCAGCCCTTCACAGATCCGGCGGTCAGGCCCTTCATGACGCGCTGGTTGAGGAACAGGTAGATGACGAGAGTCCCGAACACATTGACGCAGATGGCCGCGAAGGTCGGTCCGTACTGGATCTGCCCGAACTGACCGGTGAAGTTCAGCAGGCCGACCTGGATGGTGCGGAGATCATCCCGGTTCGTGAAGGTGAGCGCGATGAGGAGGTCGTTCCAGATGAAGAAGAACTGGACGAGGGCGACGGTGAAGATGGCGTTCTTGACGAGGGGGAAGCCGATCGACCAGAAGCTGCGGAGGATCCCTGCTCCGTCGAGGGTGGCGGCCTCGAAGATCTCGCGCGGCACGCCCCGGAAGTACGTCGCCATCATGAAGACGGTGAGAGGCAGACCGATCGCCGTGTAGGTGATGATCAGCGGCCACAGCGAGCCCGTGAGACCGGTCTGGAAGTAGATCGTGAAGAGCGGGAGCAGGATCATCTGGCCCGGCACCATGATCCCGGCGAGAAACAGCAGGAGGATCGTTCCCCGGCCCTTCCACACCATCACCTCGAGGGCGAAGCCGGCAGCCACACCGAACACGATGGTGAAGAACAGCGCCGGAATCGTCGCGAGGATGCTGTTGCGGATGTAGGTTCCGAGGTTTCCGGTCGTGAATGCCTCGATGTAGTTGTCGAAGTTCGTCCAGCTCTCCGGAAAGGCCCACGTGGGACTCGTGAGGAACTCGGCCTGGGTCTTGAACGATCCCATGAGGAGCCAGAACAGCGGGTAGACCACGACGATGAGGAGGACGGCGACCAGGAGCCAGCCGGGGATGCGCCGCAGGGTGCGTCCCGCTGCCTCACTGCGTCGGATCGAGGTCGCAGTCGAAGATGTGGTGCTGGACATCGACGTCAGCCTTTCGTGAGGTCGTTGCGCGACGAGCGGAAGATGAAGAGCGTGACGACCAGGCAGAGCATCGTGAGGAGGAGGGCGATGGAGCTGCCGAAGCCGTACTCGCCGTACGTGAACGACGTCTGGTACATGTACAGGGTCAAGGGCGTCGTGGTGTTTCCCGGCCCGCCGTTCGTCAGCGCGAGGACCGAGTCGAACACCTTCAATGTGCCGTTGACGCTGAAGATGATCGACGACAGCAGCACGGGGAGGGAGAGCGGAATCACGATGTGGCGGACGAGGCGCCATCCCGAGGCGCCGTCGAGTCGTGCGGACTCGAAGAGCTCCTCGGGGATGTCGACGAGGCCCGCGTAGAGGAGCACGGCATAGAAACCGGCGGACCGCCAGATGTCCATGATGATGATCACCCAGAAGGCGCTGCTGGCGGTCGAGAACCAGTCGACCGACGGAATGCCGAAGAGGTTGAGCGCCGAGTTCACGAGGCCGGTCTGGGGGGCGTACTCGAACAGCTTCTGGAAGAGGAGTGCGACGGCGACGGTCGGGAGCACGACCGGGAAGAACACCAGGGTGCGGATGAGACCGGATGCCTTCCTCAACCAGAAGACGTAGGCGAGTGATAGCCCGTAGCCGAATGCGACCTGCCCGATGGTCAGGACGATGGCGTACTTCAGCGTGAAGAGAAGGGCGTCGCCCACCTTGGGGTCGGTGAAGAGCGCGGCGAGGTTGTCGAGTCCGACGAAGGTGAAACCCGTGATCGGGTTGCCCTCGAACACCGTGTAGCCCAGCGACCAGAGGATCGGCACGAGCATGACGAGGGTGTAGACGAGGAGTGCGGGGCCCAAGAGGATGGTGACGGCCCGCCAGTCACCGAGAACGCGATTCACGACATTGGTCTTTCGTTGTTGCAGGGAGACGCGTGCGCGCTGCGGGGTGAGGGTTCCACCCCGCAGCGCGCACGGGTCGTTTCTGGTGTCAGTTGCCGAGGTCGGCCTGGACCATCTCCATGAACTTGTCCGGAGTGATCGCTCCGGTCACGAGCTGAGATGCGTTGGTCTGGCTGGTGGTCGCCGCCTTCGCGTTGAAGAGCGCCTCGAACCAGAGCACACTCTGCGTGGTGGCGTCGATCTGCTTCTGCACGGTCTGGGTGAGCGGCGGCAGGTCCTCGACCGGCGTGTTCACCTTGAATCCGGTGATGACTCCCTGGTTCGCGAGCGAGCTCGAGCCGAAGTTGTCGGCGATGCATCCGACCCACTTCGCCACGTCATCGGTGTAGCTCTCCTGGGAGAGCGCGAGCGGCACGCCGACGTTCGCAGCGAGCTGGTCGATCGAGCCCTTGCCGCCTTCGACCTCGGGGAAGGGCATGAAGCCGATGTTGTCCGAACCGATCACGTTCTGGGCGGGGTCGGCGAAGTTGCCGAGGATCCAGCTGCCCATGTAGAACATCGCCGCGTCACCCGAGAGGAACTGGGTGACCGCCGTGGTGTAGTCGATCGAGCCCACGGACGGACCGAAGTAGCCCTTCTCGCCCAGCTTCGCGACCTCGCCGGCCGCCTTGACGTACTCGGGGTCGGTGAGCTTGGCGTCGCCATCGGCCACCTTCTGGAGGGCATCGGGCCCGAGGTCGCGGAAGATGTAGTTTCCGACGAGGCGCGTCAGCGGCCAGCCGTCCTTGCCGTCGGCGGAGAACGGGGTGATGCCTGCCGAGCTGAGCTTGTCAGCGGCCGCGGTCAGCTCGTCCCAGGTCGTCGGAACGTCGATGCCGTTGTCGGCGAAGACCTTCTTGTTGTACCAGATGCCCTCGACGTTGAACTCCGTGGGCAGCACGTACTGTCCGCCGTCGTAGAGGGCGTCGATGGTCGACTTCGCTGCGGGGATGATCGCGTCGCTCTTGCCGAGGTCATCGAGCGCCGCTTCGACGTCGACGAGCTTGCCACCCTTGTTGAGGTCCTTCGCGACCTGGGGCGTGTTCCCGCTCGCCATCAGCACGGGGAGGGCGTTCTGGCCGGCCAGTAGTTGCAGCTGCTGGTCGTAGCTCGCCTGGGGCTGGGTGGTGACCTTGAGCGGAAGCGCCTTGTTCTCGGCCGAGCACTCATCGGTGCTGAGTGCGGTCAGGGTGTCCTTGATGGACGTGTTCTCAGCGAACGAGAGGTAGGTGAAATCCTTGGGCGCGGTGGTGGAGCCGCCCCCGGCGCTCCCTCCAGCGCTGCAGCCGGTGATGAGAAGTGCGCTGGCTCCGACCATGGCCGCGAGCGGCACCAGTCGGCGCACACCACGCTGTGTGAAGTGTGAAGGCAATGTTTTCTCCTTTGAATGCAGGGCCTCGTTTGAAGCGCTTCAAGGTGATGCTACGGGCGCAGGAGGGCACCCGGAACAGCCGTTGGCCCGCCATCCATCGCCATCCGTAATACCGGTCATGCGTTGTACGCATAGGTCGTTCTTGAAGCGCTTCACGCTGCTACCGGGGTAGGTTTGCTGCATGACCTCTGCCGTGCAGTCCTCCGCAGGTGGAGCAACATCTCTTCCGTCCAGCGCATCGATCTCCGACGTCGCTTCGCTCGCCGGCGTCTCGCAGGGCACGGTGTCGAACGTGCTGAATCATCCGGAACGGGTGACGAACGTCACACTCGACCGGGTGCAGCGAGCGATCCAGATGCTCAACTACGTACCCAACGGGCCTGCGCGCTCCCTGGCCGTCGGGCGGACTCCGTCATTCGGCCTGGTTCTCTCCGATCTCTCCAACTCGCTGTTCGTGGAGATCGCCTCCGGAGCCGAGCGCGCAGCCGAGGAAGCAGGGCTCACCCTCCTTCTGGCGAACAGCGACGGTCGCCTCGACCGCGAGAGCACCTATGTCCGGCTGTTCGCGGAAGGACGCGTCGCGGGCGTCATGCTCACGCTCAACGACGAGTCGCACTATCGAGCGATCGCGCGACGAGGCTCCCCCGGCGGTCCTTTGGTGCTGCTGAACTACGCAGCAGATCCCGCCTCGTTCTGCAGTGCGCACATCCGCAACGACGTCGGCGGATCCATGGCCGCTGAGCATCTCATCGAGACCGGCCGCCGCCGCCTGGCGTTCATCGGCGGTCCCAGCGGATTGCAGCCCGTCACCGAACGACGACTCGGCTTCCATCGAGCCCTGGCGGAACACGGCCTGGCGCCGGTCGTCGAGATCGACCCGGTCGGCGTCAACCGGTCCGACGGGTGGGCGGTCGGTCTCAAGCTCATCGACGAGGTCACCGCCGGTCGCGTCGACGGCATCTTCGCGGCATCCGACCTGCTCGCAGCCGGAATCGCCCAGGCCTTCGCGGCGAACGACGTCAGCGTCCCGTCCTCTGTCGGCATCGTCGGCTACGACAACAACCAGGCAGCATGGGACAGCCCGATCCCGATCACCACCATCGGTCAGCCAGGGGACGAACTCGGCTATCGGGGAGCGCAGCTGCTCCTCCGCGAGGTCGCCGAGCCTCACGCCCACCGGCACGAGCAGATCGAGCTCGAACCCACCCTCATCGTGCGAGAGAGCACGGGTGCACGCCCGGGCGTACGGTAGGCAGCATGGAGCTGGCCAACGTCGACCTGAACCTTCTCGTACCGCTGCAGGCGCTGCTCGAGGAGAGGAGCGTCAGCCGCGCTGCCGAGCGCATCCACATGAGTCAGCCGGCCCTGTCGCAGTCGCTGAGTCGCCTTCGCCGGCATTTCAACGATGACCTCCTGGTGCGCTCGGGCAACTCGTACGTCCTGAGCCCGCTGGCGGTGCACCTGAGCTCTGAGATCCAGGCCGCCGCGGCATCCGTGACTCGAGTATTCGGTTCGCAGTCGGATTTCGACCCGGCTTCGAGTCAGCGGGAGTTCCGAATCATCTGCTCTGACTACGCGGCCAGCGTCTTCGGAGCCGCCCTCTCCCGCCGCATCGCGAAGTACGCACCGTCGGTCCAACTCGTCTTCGAGCAGATGGAGGATTCGGTCGTCGACAACGCCCCCGAATCCCTTCGGGATGTGGACGGCCTGATCGTGCCCCACGGCTACATCAAGGGCGCTGCCCACCAGGAGCTCTTCCTGGATCGGTGGGTCTGCATCGCGGACGCCTCGCGCCACGAGGGCGACACACTCTCGGAGGAGGCACTGGGCAGACTGCCGTGGGTGGTCACCTTCAACGGCAGAACAGCGATCACCCTCGCCATCCGGGAACTGCACACGATCGGCATCTACCCGCACATCCAAGTGGTGAGCCGGAACTTCCTGACCCTCGCCGACCTCGTCGTCGACACGAACCGGATCGCCTTCGCTCCCGAGGCCCTGGCTCGTCGTCTCGCCGAGACACGGCCCGTCGTCGTCCTCGACCCACCCATCGAGGTGCCCGACCTGCGCAACGCGTTCTGGTGGAACGCAGCCTTCGACGACGATCCCGGCCATGTCTGGCTGAGAGCGCAGATGAACCAGGTGACCGTGCCGGGGATGCGCCGCTGACGCCAGCGATGTCAGTCGAGCGTGATGCGCACCGGCATGCTCTCCCACGCCCGGAGGGTGTTGTTGAGGTGACGGGCCGGCCGACCGGCGAGCTCGATCGTCTTCACCCGCCGCGCGAGCGCCGTGACGAGAGTGGCTGCCTCGAGGCGAGCCACATGCTGGCCGACGCACTGGTGGATGCCCATTCCGAAGCCGACGTGACCTGAGGGGTCCCGTGACAGGTCGAAGGCGTCCGGGCGCTCCCACCGCCGTGGATCGCGATTGGCCGCTCCGAGGAACATGAGGATCTTGTGCCCTTCGGGAATGGTGGTGCCGTGGAGGGTCACATCCCGGGTCGTGGTGCGGAAGAAGGTCTGCACGGGCGACTCGAGGCGGATCGCCTCATCGAAGGCTCGGCGTGCTGATCGCGGGTCCTCCCGCAGTGCCTCCCACTGATCGGGGTGGGTTGCGAAGGCGTGCAGCACCGCGCCGATCGCATGGACCGTGGTGTCCACGCCTGCGGAGAGCAGGGATCGGACGATCAACGGCGCCTGCTCGGGCGTGATGTCGCCCCGGTCCGCCGCCGCCCAGATGTCGGCACCGAACCCCGTTGCGGCCAGCGATTCCCGAGAGCACTGGGCGTTCACCCAGGCCGAGAGTTCTGGAGCGCGCGGCGCACCCTGCTGGACCAAGAAGTTCTCGGGGCCGAAGGTGTTGAACAGGTGGTCGCCGTACGGGAGCAGATGGTCGCGATCCGAGCCGGGCAGGCCCACCGCGTCGGGGAAGACGCGCAGCGGGAAGGCCTCCGCCAGGTGCGTGACCGCGTCGAACTCGAGCGGACCCTCGATCAGCTGATCGACCAGACGTTCCGCGTCATCCGCCCACACGGGTTCCAGCTCCCGGATCGACCGGGGGCTCAGGATCTTCGCGAGCACCTCGCGCGGAGCGTCGTGATGCGGCGGGTCCGCTTCGAGGAGCAGGCTCGGCGGTCGCCAGGGCTTCTCACGCGTGAAGTCGGTCATACCGACCCCGGCGGCGGACTGGAAGTCCTGCCAGTCCAGCAGGGCGGAACGAACGGTGTCGTACCTGCCCATGGCGTAGACCCCGTATCGCTGCAGCCGGACGACGCTGCCTGCCTCGCGGAGCCGCTCCTGGAAGGGAAGCGGGTTCTCGAGGATCTCGGCGCTGAAGGGGTCATCGGCGCTCTCGGTCACGGTGTGCGCGTCAAGGATGGTCATGGTGGTCCTTCTCTGAAGTGAACGTGGTCAGACGGCGATGACGATGCGGTCGCTGCGCGACCGGCTGACGCAGGGGAAGAAGCAGTCACCGGCCGCCTGCTCCGCGTCGCTGAGGATGGAGTCCCGGTGATCCGGCTCGCCGCTCACCACGGTGGTCTCACAGGTGCCGCACACCCCTCGCGCGCATGACGTGAGGATGTCGATCCCGGCGCCGCGCAGGGCTGCCGCGACGGAGGTGCCGGGGCCGACGCCGACCGTGATGTCGGTTCCGAAGACCTGCACCTGGAACGGGGTGGCGCGCAGCGGCTCGTCGACCGTGCGCGCCGTGAACCGCTCGCTGCGCACCCACCCGGGCCTCCACGTCCGGGTGGCGTCGGCGACGGATTCCAGAAGGCGGGCCGGGCCACAGGCGTAGACCTTCCTCGCCTCGTCGTACGACCCGATCCACTCCGCAAGCGGGATTCGTCCGCGTTCGGATGCCGGGTGCAGGGTGATGTCTCCGCTGCCCACGGTGAGCTCATCGAGCAGGGCCATGGTGCTGAGGTCCCGCCCGAGATAGAGGAGCCTCCATCGAGAACCCAGGGCCTCGGCTGCGTGCAGCATGGGGAGGATCGGGGTGATTCCGATGCCACCGGCGATGAAGGTGTACGACGTCGACGGGACGAGGGTGAAGTTGTTTCGCGGCCCCCCGAGACCGACTCGATCGCCGACCGCGAGCAGATCATGGATGAACCGGGATCCGCCGCGCCCCGCTGGCTCACGCAGCACGGCGATCCGGTATTCGCCGCTGTCGGCAGGATCCCCGCAGAGGGAGTACTGCCGGGTGACGCCGTTCGGCAGGATGAGGTCGATGTGCGCGCCGGGCGTCCAATCCGGCAGACGTCCGCCGTCGAATCGACGGAGTCTGATCGACACGACGGATGCCGCGACGAGGGTCTTCTCGACCACGACGAGACTGCGGGAATCCGGTCGCTCGAGGGCATCGGGTGCGGAGCGGGTCGGGGAATCCATGCAGTCTCCTGGTGTCAGCGTTGACGACGAGTGCCGTCACGTTATGGCCTGCTCTGCACGCGTGGGTGTGCTTTTCCGTTGAAAGGAAGGTGTTAGCATCCGTGGGGAGGATCGATGGCGAAGGCATCTGCAGGACGATCGGCACTCAGCAGGCAGATCCTGCTGCTCGACTCGTTCTCGACCATCCAGCCGTTCCTCACGATCTCCGAGCTCTCGCGTCGGAGTGGGCTTCCGCTGTCCACGACGCACCGCCTGATGGCCGAGCTCACGGAGACCGGCCTCACGGAGAGGATGGACGACAAGACCTATCGGCTCGGCGTTCGGCTCTGGGAGCTCGCCTGCCGCACCCCCGGCGCCATCGGCCTGCGCGAGACGGCATCGCCCTACCTTCATGAGGCGCATGCGGTCATCCGGCAGCATGTGCAACTCGGCATCGCCGACGGACGGGACGTCCTCTTCCTGGAGCGCCTGTCGATGCAGGACGCCGTCGTCTCGTCGACGATCATCGGCGGGCGCCTGCCCCTGCACGCATCCGCGACAGGGCTGGTGCTGCTGGCGGACTCCGCACCCGATGCGCTCGCGGACTTCCTCGCCGTCGCACTGCCGTCGTACACCGAGGCGACCATCCACGAGCCGCGCGCATTGCGAGCCGCGCTCGCCGACGTTCGACGGCAGGGCTACGCCGTCACCGACGGGCACATCCATCCCAGCGCCCGAGGTGTCGCGGTTCCCGTCATCGGAGCCGCCGGTGAGACCGTGGCCGCGATCGGGGCCGTCGTGCCGAACGACGGTCAGCCGTGGCTGCACATCGTCCAGACTCTGCGCACCGCTGCCCAGCGGACGACCACGGCTCTGCGCGCGGCCGCGCTTCCCGCCGGCGACCCCGACGCGAGTCCCGGTGGCCGGTACCGGGCACTGGTGCACTCGTCGGACCAGTCGATGGAGTTCCTCTCACGGGATCGCCCGATTCGCCGGTAGCACGGCAGTCCAGGCATCGATCGACGCTATAAAGTAAGCGGTAGACATAGACGTCGCTGATGCCGCGTCGACCCCGACCGCGAAGGACACGACGACGTGCCGACCTCCACCAGCCTCGCCAGGCTCGACCTGAACCTGCTCGTCTCTCTCGATGCGCTCCTCACTGAACGCAGCGTCACGCGAGCGGCGGAACGCCTCAACCTGAGCCAGCCGGCCCTCAGCGCCTCACTGGCTCGACTGCGCGTGCACTTCAACGACCAGATCCTCGCGCGACAGGGCAACTCCTACCAGCTGACACCCCTGGCGTCGCGGCTGGCCGAGCAGACCGGCATCGCCCTCGACGCGGCGCAGCGGGTGTTCGCCAGCCAGGCAGCGTGGGACCCGAGCGAATCGACGCGTGAGTTCACCGTCTACGGCTCGGACTACGGTTTCGCGACCGTCGGCCGCGTGGTCGCCGACCTCGCTGCCGAGCGCGCCCCACACGTGCGGTTCCGGTTCATGCAGCACACCCCCAAGATCGTCGAGGACGCCGTCGGAACGCTCCGCTCCTCGGACGGGCTGCTGCTCCCCCACGGCTTCCTGACCGATCTGCCGTACGTGGACGTGTCGTCCGACGGCTGGGTGGTCATAGCGTCGGCCGACAACGACCTGATCGGCGAGACGCTCACGATGGCGGATGTCGCATCCTCACCGTGGGTGTTCACGTACCAGTCTCGGTCGGCCTTCACCTCGGCATCGCGTCAGCTGCAGCAGTTGGGCATCGAGCCGACCGTCGAGTGCGTCGTGGAGGGGTTCCTGACGCTGCCCTCCTTCATCGCGGGCACCCGCCGACTCGGACTCATCCAGGCGCACCTCACCGAGTTCGCTCTGCAGAATCCGCGCATCCGGGTGCTCGCGACACCGTTCGAGGCCACCCGGATCACCAACGCCCTGTGGTGGCATCCGATCCATCGGACCGACCCCGAGCACGAGTGGATGCGTGCCCTGTTCGCCGAGGCCGGCGGCATGATCGACAGCGCCTCGAGCCCGGGCTGACCGGGACCGGGTTGCCCCGGCCCCGGTCGGGCCCTGGCCCTACTGGCGAGCGGAGACGAGCTGCGGCTCGACAGGCGCGTCGGCCGCGCGCCGAAGCCCGAGGCCGAGGGCGACCGCCACCGCGGCACACGCGATTCCCACGATGCCGACGGCCATCGGCAGTCCACCGACCGCCGCGACGATCACGCCGATCAGGATCGGCGTCAGGAACTGACCGAGGAAGAACGCGGACTGCCACCAGCCGGTCGAACGCCCTCGCTCCTCGAACCGGATCGTGGACAGCGCCCACGTCAGCATGGAGGGCAGCAGCAGGCCCGAACCGAATCCGGCGACGACAGCGCCGATCACGACCCCCGGCACGCCGCCGATGATCCAGATGATCAGCATGCCCGCAGCCTGCAGACCGAAGGCGAGGGGAAGCAGGAACCTCGGCCCGCGCACGGCCAGCTTCGGGAAGGTCAACGCACCGGCCGCGGTCACCAGGGACGCCCCGGCGGCCACCGCTCCGATGATCGCGGTGTTCGACGCGTCGACGCCGTTCGCCACCAGGAGGTAGCTCGTCTCGATCAGCATGACGTAGAAGGAGAACCCGCCGAACAGCGCGACCACGAGCGGCAGACGGAGCCGACGCCACGGCACGGGAACCTTGGCCGCCGCAGCATGGGCGTCGGTCGTGTCCGCGCGGCTCGGCTCCCAGAGGCCGAAGATCATCGGGATCGCGATCACGAGGCTCAGGGCGTAGATCCAGAACGGCGTGTGCCACCCGCCGACGCCGAGCGCGCCACCCAGGACGATGAACACCGTCGCGGCGAGCGTCGTGACGACGGTCTGCAGCCCGAGGTACTTGTTGCGTCGCTTCTCCTCATGGAAGTAGTCGACGATCAACGTGGTGCAGGCCGTCATGATCGCGGCTTCGGTGATGCCGACGCCGACTCGCGTGGCGAGGATGAGGTTGAGCGACTCGAGGTAGGCCGGGGCCGTGCCGACGAACGCATACGCGATCATTGCGACGATGAGCAGTTTCTTCCGCCCGAGTCGATCGACGATCTGGCCGGCGAACGGCGCGAAGATGGCGATCATGAGAGCCGGTATCGCGACGATCATCGGAACGAGGATCGCCGCCCCGGGCTCGGCTCCGAAGACCTCGGAGAGCTGAGGGAGGATGGGCGTGAGCAGCACCGCGCCGAGCACGGGCATGCAGCTGCCGGCGAGGAGGAGTACCGCCTGCCAGACGCCAGCGTGCCTGACGGCGGCGGGGCGCCCGATGGATGAGTTCGTCATTGAATCTCCTGGAATCGTGATGGATGGTGCAGGGGCCGACCGGACGGGGTGCCGATCGGGGTCTGGATCACGCTCGCTCGCGCAAGCGGGGCCGCATTCTGGCTGGGGGGATCGGGGGCACGGATACGGCCGCCCCCACGACGTTCCGGATCTCGCCGATGCCCTCGACGCGCATGACGACTTCGTCGCCCGTCGAGAGTGGAGGAGGCGAGAGCTCGCCGCGTCTGCCCCACAGCTCGGCGAGGCATCCGCCGTTCCCTGCCGTGCCCGAGCCGAGGACATCGCCGGGCACGACGCGGCTGTTGCGGGAGGCGTACGCGACCAGTTCGGCGAACGGCCAGCCCATGTTCGAGAGCAGGTCTCTCCCGACCGGCTCGCCGTTGACGGCCACGTCCATGCCGAGAGGAAGGAAGCCCTCGTCATCGTGCAGGGAGGCGAACTCGTCGGCCGTCACGATCCAGGGACCGAGGGTGGTTCCGAAGTCCTTGCCCTTGCAGGGGCCGAGACGCACCTTCATCTCCCGGCCCTGCACGTCTCGGGCCGACCAATCGTTGAAGACGAGGTAGCCGAAGATGTGCTCCGCGGCATCCGCAGCCGTGAGATTCACGCCGACCCTGCCGGGCACCCCGCCGATCACGGCGCCGACCTCGAGCTCGAAGTCGAGACGCTCGGTGACGGGCGGGCTGACCACGTCGTCCGTGGCGAGCACGGTGTGCGGGTTGGTGAAGTAGAACGTCGGGTACTCGGACCACTCCGGCACCACCTCGCTGACGCCGTCGATCGAGGCGGTGACGCCTTCCACGTGCTCCTCGAAGGCCACGAAGTCGCGGATGCTCGCCGGCACCAGCGGGGCCAGGAGCGAGACATCGGTGAGCGGGATGCCGTCGACGGCGTGAGCGGATGCCCCGAGCTCGAGCGCAGCGGCCAGTCCACCCGCGAGCACGTCGGACACGGTCACGCCGTCGGGGAACGCGACGACGCGGTCATCGACCACGAATCCGTCGGAGATGACACCCTGCTGCACCCATCGTGCGATCCTCATCGCGAGATCCCTGCTGCTCGGCGACGCCCGGCCGACCGCGACGTTCCGGCGAGCGCCGGAAGGAGTCGAGCCGCGTTGCCCGACAGGATCGCCTGCTCGGCAGAGTCGCTCAGGTCAGCTGCCTGCACGCGCTCCACCGGATCGTCGACACCCATGTCGAACGGATAGTCGCTGCCGAGGAGCACGCGCTCGTGGCCGACGGCGTCGACGAGGGCCCGCAGCACGGCCGGGTCGTGAACGAGCGAGTCGAACCAGAGTCGGCGCAGGTAGCTCGACGGCTTCTCCCGGCATCCGTGCGCCTCGGGGCGCACCTCCCAGGCGTGATCGGAGCGACCGATGTATCCGGGCAGGTAGCCGCCGCCGTGGGAGGCGACGATGCGCAGCCCCGGGTGACGGTCGAGCACGCCCGAGAAGATCAGGTGCGACAGGGCGACGGCGTTCTCGGCTGGCTGCCCGACGCTGTTCGACAGGTAGAACCTGTCGAGGCGTTCGTCGAGGGTGCAGCCGAAAGGATGCAGGAAGATCACGGCGTCGAGCTCGACGGCGCGCTGCCAGAACGGCTCGAGCCTCTCATCGGAGAGCTCGACGTCGCCCGCGGTCGATGAGATCTGGACGCCCGCGAGGCCCCGTTCGATCATCGCGTCGTCGAGGGCGGCGACGACGAGTTCCGGATGCTGCAGCGGAACGAGTCCGAGTCCGATGAGGCGATCAGGGGCGCTCGCCACGAGTGCGGCGGTGAGCCTGTTCGCTTCGCGTGCGACCCAGGCGGCATCCGTCGGCGCAGCCCAGGGGTAGTAGTGCGACGGGGACGGCGAGACGAGCTGCACGTCCACGCCCTGCGTCTCCATGTCCGCCAGTCGAAGCGGCAGCTGGGTGAGGCGCGCGAACCTGTCGCGGATCATCGCTCCCGACGCGGCCAGGCTCTCGGCACCGTTGCGCCGCGCCTCGAGCTCACCCGCTGCGGCGAACCCGGCCGGATCGCGCTCCTGCATGGCGCCCTGCAGCTGCGGGAGGAGCACGTGGGCGTGCACATCGACGACAGGGGCATCCGCAGTACCGGCGGGGGTCGACTCGATCATGCCGGCTCGCTCACGAGTGCACCGATGCGGCCCATCAGGCCCGGGATGTCGGCGTCCCGTCGCTCCTCGATCAGCCAGGTGCCGAGCTGCACGGATGCCTCGACCACCTCGCGCGCTCGCGGGAGACGTCGCGCGTGGAAGGCGTCCCAGAGGTGCTGGTCGACGTCGTCCGCCGCGAGCAGCAGCTCGGCGAGCACGGCCGCATCCTCCACGGCCTGGGCTGCGCCCTGCGCCAGGGTCGGCGGTCCGCTGTGGGCGGCCTCGCCGATGATGACGACACGACCGCGGTTCCAGGCGTCGGGAACGACGTGCTGGGTGAACCAGGTGTAGTTGACCCGCGACGCGGTGGAGAGGTCGGCGCGGAAGTCGTCCCACGGGCCGTGGTAGGCCAGCGACAGGTCCCGCATGATCTCGACGGCCTGCTCGTCGGTGACGGCCGAGCGATCCTCCGCCTTCTCCACGAGGTAGGCGTACATCGTGTCGTCGCCGGTCGGGCAGTACCCGGCGATGAAGCAGGGTCCGCCGTAATAGAGCTCCGTGTGGGTGACGGATGCGGGTCGATTCACGAAGGCGCGCCAGATTCCCATGCCGGTGCGCTGCGGCCCGACGTCGATTCCGATGAGTTCGCGCACGCGGGAGTGCAGGCCGTCGGCCCCGATCACGAGGTCGTAGCGAGCGGTGGAGCCATCCGAGAGGGTCACGTCGACTCCGTCATCATCGCTGGCGATTCCGGTGACGGTCGTGCCGAAGTGAACGGATGCCCCGACCGCGGTCGCGCGGTCGACGAGGATGCGCGCCAGGTCAGGTCGATACATGCCGACCGTCGCCGGGAACTCCGGGCCCCCGGTGCGCTGATCGGGGATCTCGGCCAGGATTCGGGCCTCGGGGCCGGGGGTGCGGAGTCCGAGCACGTCGAAGCCGTAGCCGGCCTCCTGCACCTGCTCCCAGATCCCGAGCTGGGCGAAGACCCGCAGGGCGTTCCCCTGCAGGGTGATACCGGATCCGAGGGCCGAGATGTCGGGCTTCGCCTCGAAGACGTCGACGGTGACGCCCTCCTGTGCGAGGAGGATGGCCGCCGCAGTGCCTGCGGCGCCTCCCCCGACGATGGCCACGCGTGAAACTGCGCTCATGATGTTCTGTGCTTTCTGGTCTGGTCTGGGCGGAGCTGGGCTGCGCTGAGCTGAGCTGAGCTGGATCTAGCGGAGGGCGATCGGGTTCACGGGGGAACCGACTGCTCCGGTGATGGGGATCGGGGGCGCCGCGAGCAGGAATTCGTAGTTCCCGGATGCGGCACTGTCCTCCGCGAGGGCGTCGAGGTCCCACATCTCGCCGATGGTGAGCCCCATGTTCGGGATGACGACCTGGTGCAGAGGCTGGAAGGCATCGTCGAACTCGTTCGGACGCACCTCGAACCCCCACGTGTCGGTCGCGATGGCGGCGATCTCGGTTCGGTGCAGCCATCCGGCCGTCGTGAAGGACAGCCCTGCGGATGGTCCACCCGCGTAGCCGTTCCACCCCTCGCGTCGGGCCCGTGTGTAGCGACCGGTGCGCACGAGCACGATGTCACCGCGGCCGACCCTGCTGGTCTCGCCCTGCGCGGCGATGCACGCCTCGATCTCCCGCGTCGTGATCGCGTAACCGTCGGGCAGCTCGCCGTCGCCGACAGAGGTACCCGGGCGAAGGAAGCGCCCGAGGTCGAGAAGCACGCCGCGCCCCACCAACGAGGCGGCCATGTGCTCGATGCCGGTCACGAGGTCGCCGTCGCTCGTGACGACGTCTCCGGCGCGACGGCCGTTCCAGGCGAAGCCCCGATCGAAGATGTGGCCGAGCCCGTCCCACTGCGTCGAGCACTGGAGCGGCATCGCGACCACGTCGTCGGCACCGCCGATGCCGTGCGGGAAGCCCTGCTTGCCGGCTTCCGCGTCGGTTCCCGTGTCGAGCATCGTGTGCACGGGGTTCGTGCGCCGGCGCCACCCGAGTTGGGGACCGTTCATGTCGAATGGCTGCGACAGCGAGAAGCTCACGCCCCGCTTCACCAGTGCAGCGGCTTCTGACCGCTTGGCATCGTCGATGAAGTTGACGGTGCCGAGCACGTCATCCTGCCCCCAGCGACCCCAGTTGCGGTACGCCTCCGCCGACGCGATGACCGCGGCCGGTGCGCCGGATCGATCCAGCTGAGTCGGGTCGTCCGTCGGCGCGCTCATCGGTCCTGCTCCGAGACGCACCGCACGGTCTGGGTGCCGAGGCCCTCGATGCTGGCGACCATGACGTCGCCGTCCCGGAGGAGCCTGCCCCACTTCGCACCGTTTCCCGCGGGACTGCCGGTGAGCAGCAGATCACCCGGCAGGAGCGGCATGGTCTGGGAGGCGCCGGCGATCAGCGCGGGGATGTCGAACAGCAGGTCGCTCGTCGTCGCATCCTGCATCGTGTCCCCGTTCAGGTCGAGGCGGAGGTGCAGAGCTCCGGGATCGGCGACCGCCGAAGCCGGAACCAGGAAGGGCCCGACGGGGAGGAACCCCGGCGCATTCTTGGCGCGATACCAGTCGGTGCCGATCTCCTTCATGTCCTGACGGAACACCAGGTCGCGCGTCGTGATGTCGTTCGCGATGGTGAATCCGGCGACATGCTCCATCGCGTGCTCGCGGTCGACCTGGAACGCGGGCTTCCCGATCACGACGGTCAGTTCCAGTTCCCAGTCGTGCTGGTCGCTGTAGGCGGGAAGCACGAGCTCGACGTCGTCACCGACCACGCACGCCGGGAGTCCGATGAAGAAGTACGGGATGCCCTCGCGCGCTCGGGTGTCCATCATCTCCGCCGCCCACTCCCGCAGCTCCTCGACCGGACGGGGGTCGGTCTTCTGCCGCCCGGCCACCACGAGGTCGATGACGTGGGTGCGGTAGTTGGCTCCGGTCTGCAGAACCTGCCGCGGTTCGACCGGGGCGGTCAGGGTGACGTCGGCGAGATCGAGCCAGCCTGCCCCGTCGCCCTGCTCCTCGTCAGCCAGCGGGGCGAGTCTGGTCCACGCCTCCGGGCCCTCCGCCAGGAAGGAGTTGAGGTCCGGCGCACCGAGGTCGCTCTCGGTCAGCGAACGGATGCGCGATCCGACGACGAGGCCGAGTGAGGGCCGCCCGCCGGTTTCAGCGGGTAGGCCGGCGTGGCCGGCGAGTCCGTCCGCGGTGAAGCGGGCGAGGGCGAAGGGGGCGGTCAGCCCTGTGGACGACGATGTCACGTGGATCTCCGATCACGGCGGCGCAGCGTTGCGGCCGTGAGGCCATCCAATCGGCGATCCATTCATCAGTGAAGCGCATATGACTGATGCGCTGCATCACTCCTATCGATGCCCCAACACGATCAGCGGCGGCATCCGTCGCATCAGTCAGAGTGATGACCAGCATCACTGGATTCAGCTTCCCTGATGCTCGGGCGGTAGCGATGGTTGAGGGGCAGACAGTCGACCGTCTGGCGACGTCCCCGAAACGAAGGATCAACGATGATCAAACTCCTCTCCCACCTCTCCCACGTGGAGATCACGACTCCTGACGTCGCGGCATCCGTCGCCTTCTATGAAGAGCAGGTCGGGCTGCGCACGATCCACACGGAGGACGGAAAGCACTACCTCCGCGCCTGGGGCGACTACTACACGCACAGCCTCGTGATCTCGGAGGGGCCGGAGACGACCCTGGCCGTGATGGCCTGGCGCACCTCGAGCAATGACGCCCTCGACGAGGCAGTGCGGCGCATCGAGGCGGCGGGACATGCCGGCACCTGGACCGAGAAGAGCTTCGGCCACGGGCGCTCGTACACGTTCACGGGCCCGTACGGACACACCATGGAGCTCTACTGGGACGTGGAGAAGTACAAGGGCGAGGGCGAGTTCGCCTCCGTCTATCCCGACCGCCCCGAGCGCCGCAGCCGCCACGCGGTGGCACCTCGCCAGCTCGACCACGTGACCGTCGCGTCGAGCGACGTCAAGGGCTTCGCGCAGTGGTACGGCGACGTGCTCGGCTTCCGGGCCATGGCGTTCACCGAACTCGACGAGGCGCCGCTCACGGTCTTCGGCGTCATCACGACGAACGAGAAGTCGCACGATCTCGGAATCGTCTACGACGGATCCAGCCGCGCCGGCCGCGTGAACCACTACGCCTACTGGGTCGACACCCGCGAGGAACTCCTGCAGGCCGCCGACGTCCTCATGGAGAACGGCACCGACATGGAGTACGGACCGTCGATCCACGGCATCGGAGAGCAGAGCTTCCTCTACTTCCGCGACCCGAGCGGCATGCGTGTCGAGGTCAACACGGGTGGCTACCGCAACTACGTGCCCGACTGGGAGCCCTACGACTGGAAGCCCTCGCAGGGGTCGAACAACTTCTACCGCAACGGCTCGATGCCGATGTCGATGACCGAGTCGTTCCCGCCCGCGGACGGCCCGAGCGCGACCGAGGAGGGCGTGCATCCCGACACCCTCGCCGACATCATCAACCCATACGCGAAGCAGGGCCGCGGGTAGCACCGCGACGCGCGAAGGGCGGGGAGGCGTTGAGGGCGACACCCTCACCCTCACCGCCCTTCGCCCGTTTCGTCGCCACCGCCTGGCCGCACTGCGAGGATGTTCCCGTGAGCAGCAACCGCAGACCGCGCCGACCCGACGTCACCGCACTCGAACTGGTGGGCGGTCCCGAGGCGCTCACGGTGGAGCTGCGCAGTTACGACGAGCGATGGCCGGAGATGTACCTCGAGCACCACCGGCGGATCACGGATGCCCTCGCCGGATCCGACGTCGACATCGAGCACATCGGTTCCACGGCGGTGCCCGGACTGGCCGCGAAGCCCATCATCGACATCGTCGTCGCGGTCGACGACATCACCGCCGAGGAGGACTATCTCGACGCCCTCCTCGCGGCCGGCTACGAACTCCGGGTCCGCGAACCGCGGCACCGTCTGGTGCGCACCCCGGCGCGCGACGTGCACGTGCACCTCTACGAACGAGACGATCCGGCCATCGACGCGTATCTCCTGCTCCGCGATCACCTGCGTGCGGACGGGAACGACCGGGCCCTCTACGAGAGCACCAAGAGGAGCCTGCTCAGCAAGCAGTGGAACGACATGAACGACTACGCCGACGCCAAGACCGACGTCATCCTCGCGATCAAGGCCCGCGCCAGGGCGGCTCGCGCATCCTGAAGCCGATTCAGGCGACGGATGCCCCAACGCGGACTCCGAGCGTGACGACGCGGCACACCCCGCGAACAGCGCGGTGATCGCGGGAGGATGATGGATCCATGCCCGCTGCCCACCGTCCCGGCCTTCAGGTCGACTCGGGTCTCACGATCCCCGAGTCCGAGCTGTCCTGGCGGTTCTCCCGGTCATCCGGTCCCGGCGGGCAGGGCGTGAACACGACCGACTCCCGAGCGGAACTCGTCTGGGACGTGGCGGGCTCGGCCACCCTGACTCCGGCGCAACGAGAACGTCTCCTCGAACGGCTGAGCAATCGCGTCGTCGACGGCGTGCTGACGATCAGTGCATCCGAACACCGCGAACAACTGCGCAACAGGAATGCTGCGCGCGATCGGCTGGTCGCCGTCGTGGTCGACGCACTGCTGCCGCCGTCACCATCGCGACGGCCGACGAAACCGAGTCGCGGTGCCAAGGAGAGACGCCTGTCGGCGAAGAAGCGGCGCACCGACGTCAAGCGGATGCGTCGCCCACCTCAGGACTGACCGCCCGCGACGCAGATGACGCCCGTGTTGCCGTCTGGGTCCGCGATGACGGTGAGCGACGGCGCGTCGCTGTCATCGACAACGGTCCCGCCCGCCGTGACGGCGGCTGCGATTCGCTGCTCGGCCACCTCGGCTGCCACATAGACCTCGAGGTGGAACCGCTGGTTCGAGGACTCCTCCTCGTCGGCGTCACCGAACCAGAGGTTCGGCACGCGGCCCGTGGCGTCTCGGATCTCGTCGCTGGGCGACCCGTGGCCCTGGGCGTCGGCGTTCCCCGTGAGCAGGGCCGCCCACACCGGGGCGATGGTCGCGGAACGCCCCGTGTCGAGGCCGAGTTCGATGACGCTGACCGAGGTCGGGTCGGGGGCGACCCCGTGTTCGGCGGCAATCTCGGTGATCCGACGCGCGAGGTCGACATCCTGCTGGGTCACCCACTCGACGACGTATTCGGTGCCATCGTCGTCGCGGTAGATGGCGTCCGCGCTGACCAGCTTGAGGTCGACGTGCCCATCGCCGATCGACGCGCTCGGGTGGTGTCCGAGCTCATCGCCCGCCTCCCCCACCGCTGTGAGGAACCGTGCGCCGGCGCCGAAGTCGCCGACCAGGTAGCGGGCATGCAGACCTTGGGCCAACTTGCGCCAGTCGGTCAGCTCAGCCTCGGCGATCTTCTCGCCCGTCAGCATGTCCATTCTCGAAAGAACCTCCCTGCGATTCAGCACCGGCTCTCGAGCACCCCACGCGACGTCGCTGCCTGCGCCGCGCCCACGACCCCGACCGTCCCTGAGGCAGACCCGGATCCGTCGAACCTGAATCCTGCTCGCCTATTCTCCAGATCCATCGGCCGAAGTCAAGTGCTTGCATGCAGCGGGCTTTCCTGCAGAGGATTATTCGTGGGGGACATGTGCGCGTGACCTCTCTCGTAAATCCGGCTCGGCCAGAGACCCGCTCGAACGAATAGAGGTACAGAATGCCCCCCACTCAGAAGACCAGCAAGCGTCGGCTCATCACCGCGATCTCGCTCGCCTCGATAGCGGTCCTCGGCTTCGGTGCCGCGATCACGACGGCGGCGTGGACCGACAATGTGTGGTTCAGTGCTGAGGCCGACACGGCCAGCATCGAGCTCTACGGCGCGGTAGGCGACACCCAGCCCGCTCTCGATGTCGCCAACTGGGAGGATGCGGACACCGAGCCCGATGCGATCACCATCCCGGTGGATTCCTTCGGAGAGCTCCTCCCCGAAGAGACCCGGGCCGTGTCGATCTGGCTCTGGAACGATTCCACCGGCGATCTGTCCGTGTCGCTTCCCAGCCTGAACCTCACGGGCGACCCACTGTTCGATGGCTCCGTGACCAGCCCGTCCACCCCGGCAAGCATCGGCGTCTACACGGATGCCGCCGCAACTACGCCGTACACGACGACGACGATGGCGGCGGGAAGCACGCTCAACCTCTACGTGGTCGTCAGGACGCCGAACTGGACCTCGCCCGCGGACGACGCCATGCAGGATGTGACCTCCGACGGGGTTGCGATCCAGTTCGCCGGCGACACTCCCTGACGTGACATCACGAGCCCGGACCGTCGACGCAGCGGCGGGGGCCACCTCGCCGTCCGCGTCGACTCCGGCCGGCATGACCCTTCTGCGCGCCGGAGCGTACCTCGCGCTCCTCGGCGGAGCACTTCTCTATGCCGTCGGCGCCAGCCTGACATCGGCTGCGGCTGCCGAACCCGTGGACTTCACCGTGACGTTCTCGGATGTTCTTCCGGGTGAGACCCGCACCGAGGTCGGGGTTGCGACCCTCGATCGCGACGCCACACTCGAGGCCGCGACCTGGGAGCAGCGCAGCGGGTTGCTCGCGGACGGTGAACTCGGTTTCACGGTCTGCAGGGAGGCGAACTGCGTGTCGAGCTCGTCGTTCGTCCCGACCCCGATGACGGCCGGGGAGATAGAGGTACGGGTGACGGCGACGATCCCCAGCGACGCGCCGCCCGGTTCAACGGGAACCGCTCTCGGTCGCCTCACGTTCGTCGCCGACGGCGACGACGGGGAGTTGGCGTCAACGGGAGTCTCCTCCTCGTCGGCGATGTTCTGGGGTGCTGCACTGCTGGGTGCAGGGGGACTCTTCATCCTCGTCAACGCACTCCGAGCCAGGGGCGCACGCTCGGGAGTGGAGTCGCGATGAGGGTTCTGCGAGGCATCGGCCTGGCTGTCCTCTACCTGCTCGCAGGCGTGGGAGTCCTGTCCGGCGTGGCGTGGGCCGCCAATGCCGTCGGGCTTCTGCAGCCCCTCATCGTCGTGTCGGGATCGATGTCGCCCGGCATCCGGACCGGAGACCTCATCTTCAGCGTTCCGAAATCGATCGCCGATGTCGGCGTCGGCGACGTGCTCACGCTCCAGAGTCCGCTGACACAGCGCTTGGTCACCCACCGGGTCGTCGCCATCACTCAGGACAGTGCAGACGGCTATCGGGTCACGCTCAAGGGTGACGCCAACGACGAACCCGACAGTCGGGACTATCTCGTCTCGGCGAACCAATCGCCTCCCTCGCCCTGGTTCGTCGTACCCGGAGCCGGTCGCATCGTCGAGACCGTCAGCCGACCGGGCGTCGCCATCCCCCTCGTGATAGCTCTTGCCGCCGTGGTGGGGCTCACCGCGCTGCCGCCTCGAGCCACCGGCAGGGAAGAGAGCGACAGCGACCTCGAGGACCCGCCCGCGCCTGGGCCCGCGGACGCCCCGGACCTCGCCGCCGTCGGAGCAGGGACCACCCGATGACTCTCCGCAACCCCCGACGTGCCCGGTTCCTGGCCACTGCCGTAGCAGTGGCAGGCCTCATCGGCGGTCTCGCCGCCGGCCTGGCCTCGACCTCGCAGACCGAGGCGCAGTGGTCGGATGCAGCGGTGTTCTCCGTCAGCCCCAGCACGGGAATGTGGCCACCGCCGTCGGGCCTCGGCACCTGCACGATCATCGACGCCGGTGGTGCGCCGGTGCCGGGCGAGACCTGCAGCATCGCCACGGTCGATCTCATCGAACAAGGCGGCCTCAGCGCTGGCGCGCTATTCCGCGAGTATCGACTCACCGTCACACGGTCCACCACCGACCCCGCACTCGATGCCCGCTTCCGTCTCAACCTGGCGTCCCCCGACATCGGCATCGGGGTGATTCCCAATCCCGACTGGAGCTGGGACAACGCATCGACATCCGCGACCCCGGGATACACCACGGCACCCGGTTACCTCTGCTCGAGCCTTCCCATCCTGGATGGAATCCTGTCCGGTAGCGTCACCGGCGCGGTCGCCATCGACGTGCACGACTACCTGGTGGCCGCTCCGAGCTGCGCCGGCTAGACGGGACGGCCGACCCGGACGTCAACCGACCGCGGGGTGACGCTCGACCCGACCTGGGTCGCCGATCATCACCCCGTCACGAACGGAATAAGCAGCGAGACCACGAAGGCGACGACGCCGAGTGTGAGGAAGATCACGGCCAGGGTCCACAGCAGCTGGGAAGCCGAACCATGCCGTTCGAAGCGCAGGCGCCCGCGGCTGTCGGCGTACCCTGTGGCAGCGTCGAGGTCGGGGATGCCGGCGCCCTCCGACGGCGCCAGTGCGCGTTCGTGCACCCGGTCGTCGGCGAACCAGCGCGCTGACATGGGCCCATCGCCTCCGACGGGTTCAACGATCTCGACGTCGACCCTCCGCCAGCCCCAGGAGCCAGAGCGCCAGATCACGGCAATGACGAACAGCGGGATGCCGATTCCCAAGCCGATCCACGAGAAGACCTCGACCGTGGTCGCCAGGACGTCGGAGATGCTCACCGGCCCGAGCCTACTGCCCCGCAGACCTCGTGCCCGTCTGCTGATCTGATTCGACATCCGTGAGCCGGGATGGCGAGCCGCCGCGCCGCGCCGCGGGCAAACCCCGTATTGCTCGGACAATCATCTCCGGAGGACTCAACCTTGTGGACGAGGTCGTCGTCTAGGTAGGCAGGCTCGCGTCAGGAGCCAGTGCGGTCGACAGACGTCCGCAAAGCGGATCCCCTGACGCAAGTCTGACTGGTGGATCCTTGAGGGGTCGCGCGGGTGGTGCTTCTCATGCAAAATGGCGCCATGCGGGTGGTGGTTGCACGTAGCCGGGCCAAGAGCATGGCTTGCCTACTTGTATGTGCGATCTTCGTCGCGGCTTCTTGTGCGATCATCGCCGAGGGATCTGCTCTCACGCTGATCGTCGGCGCTGTTGGTGTTCTGACCTTCTTCGGATTCGGGATCGGCTGGATCGCCGCTCTACTCAGAGCGGGTCCCGGTCTCGTCGTCGACGCGACCGGATTCGATGACACTAGTTCGGTCACGGCGGTGGGCCGGGTGCGCTGGGCAGACGTCACGGCGGTGTCGCGATTGGGCATCACCGGGACGTCGTTCGTCGTTATCGGCGTCCGAGACCCGGAGATCTACCTGACTTGCCTGCGTGGACTCCCCAGCCTTTCTGCCATCGCCAACAACCGTCTGTTCGGTTCTCCCGTCACCATCACTTCAGTGAGTCTGAAGATCAGTTTTGCAAACCTGTCAACGCTGATGGCCGCAGGCCTTCGGAACTACCACGAGCCCGGGCTTGAGGTCCCGACGGAACTCGAAGGGTGATGCAGCGTCATTCGGGCGTCTGACACAGCGGGACCAGCTGATCGAATCTGGCCTTCAGAGGAGCGCTCCTCTACAGCGCGGCGAGCTCATCTCGCAGCCGCTGCTTGGTCCCGTCGTCGACCCTCGCGCCTACAGCGGAGAGCGCAGAGTCGAGGCTCATCCCCCTCGCCATACCCACCATCGGATTCGATGACACGCCCGGCGCGATGCGCTCCAGGATCGCAACCGCATCAGGATCGTCCAGAAGGGTGCCGACCTTGACCGTGGAGATGTCGTACTTGCTCATGCCGTTCCTTCTCAATCGTCATCGACACTCGGGGCGTGCCTGGGTGCCGCCTCTGACCAGCTGTTCGAGAGCCGGTGCTCCTCGACGGCGTCGAGGAAGTGGACCCTACGGTAGGCCTCCAGACGGCCGGGATGAGAGGGCTTGACTTCAGCTGGTCTGTCAGCGAACCGCGGCTATTCAGGGACGGATGATGGGACACGAACAGGTCTCGTCAATACGCCCCTAGGGGTGGTTTCACGGTCGCGCACGAGTGAAACAATTGCGGGATGGGACAGCTGATCTATGGCGCTGGCACCGCTTATGACATGGACGATCGCACCATGAGCCATGTCAAGATCGCCGTGGGAATCCGGTTGCGCCGCCAGGAGTCGTTCTACCTCACCTGGTCGGTTCCGCAGAGCATGGGATCGGGTCGTGTGAGCATCTGGCTGTCCCCGTCGATACCCCTGCAATTCCACTTCGCAGGGTCGCGGCCCATCGAGCTCAACCGTGACTGGCTCCGAACCTTGGATGCCAGCGCCTTCAATGAAGGCGGCATGGTGATCATGCCCGAGAGGGAGTCCGCATCGGTCCTCAGCCTCGCCTGATCGATGGAGTCAGTCTCCGTCGATGAGCCCGAGCAGGTTCTTCGCGGCCCTCGCGATCTCGTCCTGGTCGAACTGGCCGGCCCGCCACTCGAGCGAGATCACGGCACAACGGTGCACGCGGTGGAGGTCACCGTGCGGGAAGCTGGACAGACAGCAGAGCAGATTCGATGTGCGACGTGGACGATCGACGTTGAACCAGCGAAGTCAACCCCTCGAAGGCCCCACGGCTTCGATCTAGCGTGAAATCCTCCAGACAATCTCCGGAAGAGGACGGTGCGCGTGGCGAATGGTCCCTGGACCGAACTGTGGCTCGTCCGGCACGGCGAGAGCATCGGGAACATCGCGGCATCGGCCGCTGAAGTCGACGGCGCCGACGCCATCGCACTGGACATCCGGGATGCGGATGTCCCGCTCTCGCCGACCGGACGCGAGCAAGCCGAGGCCCTGCAGCCCTGGCTGGCGGATCGGCTGAGTTCACTCGGATCGGTCTGGTGCTCACCTTACGTTCGCGCGCGCCAGACCCTCGATGCCGCACTCGGCCAGGACCGATCCGACATCCGGATCGTCGTCGACGAACGCCTTCGCGACCGCGAGCTCGGCATCCTCGATCTGCTCACGACGACCGGTGTGCGCAACCTGCATCCGGACGAGGTCGCACGTCGGCAGCACCTCGGCAAGTTCTACCACCGGCCGCCAGGTGGCGAATCCTGGGCCGACGTCGTGCTGAGGCTGCGTTCCTTCGTCGCGGATGCGCCGCCGAGCGAGCCCGTCCGTTCGAACTCGGCCCTCGTCGTTGCACACGACGCGGTCGTCATGCTCTTCCTCTACCTCTGCCTCGACCTCTCGGAGGCCGAGTTGTTGGAGTTCGCCCAGAGCCACACCGTGGCCAATGCCTCGGTGACGCACTTGGCACGTACGTCCACGGAAGATCGATGGGATCTCGTGGACTTCTCGAACGTGGATCACCTCCACCAGGGTGGAGCACCGGTCACCGTGCACCCCGGGGACGACGATGTCCGACCAGCCTGACGCGCCGGGCGACGTGGAGGTCACCGCCGAGGTCCTTCGGCGCTGGCCACTACCGGAGCCGGGCGACTCCAAGCACAGCCGCGGGCGGATCGCCGTGGTCGGCGGGTCGGAACGGGCGCCGGGCGCCGTCCTGTTGGCCGGCCTGTCGGCTCTGCGCGTCGGGGCAGGGAGGCTGTCATTGCACGTGCCACGCGCCGTGGCGGTTCCACTCGCCGTCGCCGTTCCCGAGGGCGGAGTGTTCCCGTTCGACGACGACCTGACCCCCGAGGCCGTCGATGACCTGTCGAGTTCCGACGCGGTGCTGATCGGCCCCGGCCTCACCGATGCCGGTACCACCATCCGGTTGCTCCGCGCAGTACTCCCCGTGCTGGAAACCGCGACGGTGATCGTCCTGGACGCCTTCGCATTGGGCGTGCTGCCCGACCTCGCAGACGACATCCGGAAGTCGGCGAACCCGCTGGTTCTCACCCCGAACCGGGAGGAGGCCACGTTGCTGCTCGACAGCGGTGACGACGGCAGCGCCGGCGACGTGGGTGGTGACGAGGGTGGGGGTCCGACGGACGTGGCCCGCATCGCCGCCGCCTACGACGCCGTCGTCAGCTGCTACGGCGTCGTGGGTTCGCCATCCGGTCAGACGTGGAGCATCCGTTCCGACAACCCCGGCCTTGCGACGTCCGGAAGCGGCGACGTTCTGGCAGGAGCCGTCGTCGGACTCGCCGCGCGAACCGGCGACGCTGCACAGGCGGCCGTCTGGGGCACCTTCCTGCATACGGCGGCCGGTGACGCCTTGGTGGAGCGGGTCGGTGCCATCGGGTTCCTCGCCCGTCAGATCTCCGAGCAGCTTCCGATCTCCCTGGACGAAGTCGCCGCCCGGAAGGGCGCGTCGTGAAGCTTCACCTGCTGGCTCAGGCGCTGAGTCTGCCGTCTGCGTTCTCGAACTCGTCGACGTTCCACTCGTCGCGCCAGTCGATGATGGGGTGCGGTCCGTCGAAGCGGATGGGCAGCCAGACATAGTCGGCGATCGCCGTGTTCTCGCCCAGGCCGGCCATCATTGCTGCGCGGCTGTCACCTGTGTCAGTCTGCGGCGCACTCGAGGGAACGGCTTCCCCTTGTGCCATGGCCGCAACCAGGTCGTAGACGTTGGGCATGTCGTCCGGCAGCTGCGGCAGCCACCGGTCCGCGAGGGCGATGTAGAGGTCCTTCTTGAGCGGATGCTTGAACACGCAGCTGATCTGCGACCGGAACGACGTGCGGGAAGGGTCGTCCGGGTGCAGGTCGCCGAGCACGGTCCACGGCCCGTGGTAATCAGGAGCCGAGGCGACCTCAGAGAAATTCGGGAAGTACCCGGTCGAGCCCGAGGTGACGAGGTAGTGCACGCCGTCCCGCTCGAAATGCGCGGGAGCCTCACGAGTGAACGGTGGGCTCGCGTGCGGGAAGTGGAGGGAGTGTTCACCGCGCACATCCGTATAGTCGTCGGTCAGGTCCGCTACGACGAGGTCGGTGTGCACCTTCTCGAAGAAGTAGTAGGCCTTCTTGGTCTCGGGATCGACGACCAGATCGAAGTCACCGGCACTCATGCCCTGCGGGGTGAGGCCGGCTCGGACGATCTCGTAGGGCCCGAGGAGTGAGTCGGAGGTGAGCACTGTCGACGCCTGGGTGTCGTGGGCACCCTCCCCCATGACCTTGAGCCAGCACACGTATTTTCCGGTGCGTTCGTTGAAGATGATATGCGGGCGGTCCATCTTCTGCGCGGGGTGCAGAGGAGATGACTCGTCGTCGAGCACAGGCGGGAGGATCAGGCCGAGATCGTCCCAGTTGTAGAGGTCGGTCGAGGAGTAAGCGCGCACGCCCCAATGCCAGTTGCCGCTGCCCGGGGTCGTGTGCTCCTTGTTCTCGCCGTACCAGTAGAAGGTGTCGTTCTCGAAGTACAACGAGCCCCCATGGGCCTGGATCCGTTCGCCATTCGTGTCGAGCCATGGCTGGCCGGGCCGGATCGCATCGTTGGTCATGACAGGTGTGCTCCATTCGTCTCTGCGACGCGGCCGAGCCATCTCGCACTGTCCTTGGGCGTTCGTTCGAACGAGGTGCGGTCCACAGCGACGAGGCCGAACGTGATGGCGTATCCGTGCACCCATTCGAAATTGTCGGTGAACGTCCAGTGCAGGTATCCGCGCACATCGAGTCCGTCTGCCAGGGTCCGCGCCACGCCGTAGAGTGCGCCGGAGGTGTAGTCGATGCGCCGCTGGTCGTCACTCGTAGCGATACCGTTCTCCGTCACGATCATGGGCGTGCCTCCGGTGACTTCCCACGCGCGGCGCAGGGCGATCTCGAGGGCGTCAGGCCGGTAGGCCCACGCGGTCTGGGTGAGTTCGGCTCCAAGTGGGGCTCCTTCCAGTCCGTCTGGTCCGACGAGTTGGCTGGTGTAGGACTGCACGCCGACCCAGTCGTCATCACGTGACGCCTCTAGGTAGGTGTCTTCCCAGACGCGCTGGTAGTAGTCGAGCTTGTCCTCGTAGCCCTCGCGTGCGACGAGGCTCTGGATGGCGATGGTCCAGCCGACCTTGGCTGACGTTCTCGCTTGCAGGATGTCGCGCGCTCGGACGTGCGCGCGAAGCATGGTCCGCGCGGCTTCCTCCTTCGGTTCGGGCATGGAGAAGGCGTTGAGACCGGCTTCTCCATCGACCGCCGACCGTGCCGCCCCCATGCGAGCGAGGACCGCCGCCGGGTCCGGGTACTGCAGCGGAATCGACATCTGGTACATGACAGCGAACATGTTCGGCTCGTTGATCGTCGCCACCCAGGTGACGCCGTCGAAGATCGGGCAGACCGCGTCGACGTAGTCGCCGAAGCGGTCGACCGCCTCAGGTGATCCCCACCCGCCCGCTTGGACGAACCACAGGGGGCTCGAGAAGTGATGGAGGGTCACGACAGGCTCGACGCCCTGCGCGAGGCAGTAGTCGATGATCCGCCGATAGTGGCCTAGCTCGGCCGCCGAGAACTTGCCTCGGACCGGCTCCACGCGCGCCCACTCGATCCCGAAGCGGAAGGCGTTCAGGCCGAGCGATTTCAGCAGGTCGATGTCCTCTTTCCATCGGTGGTAGAAATCGACGGAATCGCCGCTGCGCTCAGCGAACGACGAGCCGGGCAGATGTTCCAAGGCCCACATGTCGCTGTTGAGGTTGTTGCCCTCGTTCTGATGCGGCGCGCATGCTGCTCCCCACAGGAAACCGGCGGGAAAGACGATGTCGGAGTTCACGGCCATGGTACGAATCCTTCGGTTGCGACGTCCCAGGAATCGGGAAAGCCTGTGGTGGCGATCATGGAGACGGCGGCGAGCAGGGAGCCGTTGCCCGGCAGGTAGATGGGGAGGATGGATCCCATCTGGGCGTTGTGTCCGACGAGGGTGAACTGGTTCTTGATCTCGTCGCGGAGCAGAGCATCGATCGCGATGTCGGGGCGGCCCAGACGTGACGCGGTCATCGCGAGGACCGGAAAGTCCCAGCCCCATGCTGACGGCCATTCCCAATTGCCGAGTACGTCGAGGAGGGTCGCGGTCATGATCGTGGGATCGATGATCGGAGTGGGTGGGACGACGCCGAGTCCCGCGAGAAGGGCGGGGTGGTCGTCGCGTCGCAGCAACGGCTCGGTTGCAATCGCCGTGTAGTGGTCGTTCTCGATGTGCGGGCGGGCGAGCCCGTCCTGCACCGTCGACCACTCGGGTTCGCGTGCCAGTCCGGCGCGCTCTCTCCAGAGCTGGGCGATCTCCAGTCCCCACCACCAAGAGGCGAGCTCGTACGTGGGGTCTTCGGCTGTCGTCACGTCATAGAACTCCTGTGCCGGCATGATCGGCGGCGACAGGTGGTACTCGCCGTCGCGCTCGGCCGGGAACGCTGCCATGAACGTCGCGGTCTCCGCAACCAGTTCGGCGAACTCGAGAGCCAGCGCCTTGCGCTTCTCAGGAGTGGATGCGCGCCAAGTCAGTTCGAGCAGGTACAGCACGTGCGGCTGCTGCCAGACGAGGAACGAGCCGATCGGATCGGGGCTCTCGCGGCCATCCGGACCGACCTGCTTGGGCCACCGTGCTCCCGGGTATCCCTGGCCTTCCGCAGTGGCTCGTGCTCGGGGAAGGATCGAGAGATACCAACCGAGACTGCTTTCGAGGAGCTCCGGTCGACCCCAGGTCGCGAAATGGGCCGCGTGCCAGAAGTGCATCTCGAGGTGGGCCTTTCCCGACCAGGAGTTCGTGGTCAGCCCGGTTTCAGCGGGCGGCATCACTCCAGCCGAGTTCACTGCGGTGAGGTACTGGGAGAGCACGACTCGACGCTCGAGTTCGTGTGCCCGTGCATCCTTCGTGTCGTGGAAGTCGATCGCCGCCCCGGAGAGCCAGAAGCTCTCCCACGACGTGACGGCCGCCGCTGCGAGGGCGTCGAATGACGGGAGCACTCCCCCACCGTTCTGGGCGAAGCTGACCACCACGTCGAGTGACTCGGCGTCCGTGGAGACCTCGAACTCATGAGTCGCGGTCTGGCGGATCGACCCACTGCTTGCTTCGACGGCCACGAGATAGGCGGTCGCGTCGAGCATCCGCGAGATAGTGGCCCGAGAACCCTCGGTCGCCAGTGTCGAGGTGTGGCGGTCGGGGTTCTGCCAGTCCGACGTCTGGAAGAAGCCGGGATGCGCGTACGGGAAGCGCAGCGAGATGCGCAGGCGGCCGCTGCCGAGGAGTGGGGATTGGACGCGGAATGCGACGATCGAGTCATCGGGGGCTGCCACTGTCGACACCTGTACCGACTCGTCGTCGTACCGGAATCGGCTTGTGATCGTCCCGGACCACAGGTCGAGTTGCTGAACCGTGTCCTTCAGAAGCTCCGGCCCGACAGTGATCGTTTCGCCGCTCTCCTCGTGGAACGAGAAGCCGATGCGACCGAGGTCGAGTCGTTGGGGATTCGCGTTGAGCCAGGCGCCGGGGCGGTTCTGATCGCTGACCTGGCCGCGCATGGAGCCTTCCATGTCGTGGCGATCGGGATACCGCACGATCCCGCGGCTGGTGCTGTGATCCGACATCGCGTCGTCGAGCACGTAGCCTTCAGGGTTCGGCATCTCGTGCCAGCCCCACGTGCTCATTGTCGCCGTGTTGATCGCGGCACGACCCTGCATGATCGCAGCGGACTGGTCGTGGAACGCCGTGAAGGTCTGCATACCGGTGATGTCGCAGGTGTAGGCGAAATCGCCATTGCCGACGGTGAGCACGGACTCGGGGTCAGGAGCCGTGAGGGTCACGTTGTGGCGTTGCACGACTGCGTGGCGGTCGATCGGGCGGGCGTCGCGGCGCATGGCGGCCTTTCTCTACGGTGATGGTTGCGGCCGGGCCATGGACGAGCCCGGCCGCAACGCTGGTCAGCGGACTGCCTTGACCTTCAGGATGACAAGGCCACCGGCGACGGTGAACACCGCGGCCGCCGCGTAGATGTATCCGTAGCGGTCACCGGTCGTGATGAGCGCGAGTGCTGCCGCCGCGACGAACGGGGCGATGGCCTGAGCGAGCACATTGGCGAGCTGGATGATGTTGACGAAGCGGCCGGCCTCGGTGTCCCGCTCGGGGAGCACATCGAGGAAGAGCGCCTGGTCGACGGCGGAGAAGACGCCGATGCTGATGTTGCACAACAGTGATCCGACGAGAAGCAGGGTGAGGTCGGGGGCAGCGACCATCACGAGAGCACCGATACCGAACAAGATTCCGGAGCCCAGCACGAAAGGCTTGCGGCGACGGAGTTTGTCGGAAAGGAACCCACCGAGGAAGACGCCGGCAATGGTGCCGATGATGCCGATTCCGCCGACCGTCGCCACGGTCCCGCCGATCTCGTCGACCGGGATGTTGAGGCGCTCTGCGAAGAAGAAGGCCGTGTAGCTGGTGTTCAGGGTGAGGCCGAAGAAGAACAGGAAGCGGCCGAGCCAGTTCCAGGCGAAGTCCGGGTACTGCTTGGGATTGAAGACGTACTTCGAGATGAGGACCTTGGCGGTCAACGGCGAGTCGAACGTGATGTTCCGGCTGTCGGCGTCCTTGTAGTAGGCGACGAAGATCAGAACGACGACCAAGCCGATAGCGCCGGGGACAAGGAAGAGGAGGAAGGGCTGGTTGGCCACGGTGCCGCCGAAGACTGCGCCGAAGACAGGGGCGACCATGGTGGCGAAGCCTGTGATGGCTCCGACCTTGCCGCGCTGATTCTCGGGCAACTTGTCGGCCTGGATGGTGCCGAATGTGTTCACCGTCGAGTTGAGGCCGATCTGCGCGACGACCCAGCCGATACCGAGGCCGAGCACTGCCGGCGAGGCTGCCATGATGGCAAGGCCGATGAGGCCGGCGAGGATGCCGCCGACGAGCCACGGGCGGCGCCGACCCCACCGCGAACGCGTGCGGTCGGAGAGCTGACCAGCCAGCGGGCTGGTCAGTAGCGCCGCCAGCGAGCCGAACCCGAGCACGATGCCGAGGTATTCCGCATTGTCGGGGGCGAGCGCGTTGACGCGGATGGCGAGCGAGATCGCAATCGGCGTGACGAAGGCGAGGTACGTTCCGAACAGGCCCAAGGCGAGAAGCGTGATGAAGGTGGCGCTGACCTTGGGGCGATCTGCACCACTGGTAGCGGCGGCGAGCTGCTCGATGTCCTCGGCGGCGCTGGCGCTCCCCAGTGGGAAGGCACCGCTGGAGGGTACCGGTGGCTGGTCGTCTGTGGTGTTCATCGTGGACTCCTTTGTCAGTGTTGCAGGTGGTGGGTGATGCGGATCAGCTGGCGCTGAGGGTGGTGACGGCCGGCTCGCATCCGTCGGCGATCGCGGTCACGGTGATCTCACCGGCTCCGGTCGGACGCACGATGGCGAGTGCCCGTCCCTCGAACGTGGTGTGTGCGGAGGAGTAGAACGGTTCGGTGGTCACGGGGTTGCCGCTGCCGAGCGCTTGCAGGGTCGCCGGTCCGTCGACGGTGACAGTGACAAGGCGGTCGACGCCGTTGCGCGCGATTCCGTTCTCGTCCGTGAGGGTGAAGTCGACATAGCCGAGGTCGGTTCCGTCAGTGCGGAGGTGTCGTCGGTCAGCTCGCGCGTCCAGCACGAGTGTCGTCCCGGCCGTGCTCAACTCGAAACGTCCCGTTTCGACGCCCTCCACATAGGCCACTGCCGTCAGCGTTCCCCTGCGGTAGGTCGTCTCGATCGCCACTCGGAAGCTCTCGACCTGTGCCCGGCCGACCGTCACTCCGTCGAGCAGGAGTTCGATCTCCTCGGCGTCGCTGTAGACATCGACGGTGACGGGATGGTTCTCGAAGTCGCCCCAGGTCCAGCTCGCGATCGCGTCTCCCCAGGCCCATGGCGTCGCGACGGCGATCGGGCGACCGTGGTTCGCGGGCGGGTGGACGGCGATGAACGGATCGGAGCGCAGCCCGAAGACGATCTCCCTGAAGTACGACACGGGTCGCCGGTTGCCGACGATGTCGATGTCACCGCACCAGGCGGTCAGTTCGGGGAATCCGCCGGAGAACCCGGACTGACCGGAGTCGGAGTACCGTGTCGCACCGATGCCGGTCTCGCCGAGGTAGTCCCATCCGGTCCAGGTGAAGTCCCCGATGACGTGGCCGTTGTGCTTGACGAGTTCCCAGTTGCCGACGATGGATGTCGGCCAGGTCTCGGTGCCCACGATGATGCGATCGGGGAAGAGGTCCCGGTCGAGTTCGTAACGAGCCTCGGCGTAGTTCATGCCGGCCACATCCAGAACGGCATAGGACTCCTCGGTGCGCTGCGTCGCCGCTTCCGAGGTCTGGATGTGGCTCATCATCTGGCCGAACCCGGCCATCATGGTGTTCACGCCGCCCTCAGGGGCATCCGCGGCAGCGTCGCGTCGCGCCTGCATCTGCGGCACGATCGTGTCGATCATGGACACGAAGCCGTTGATCCCGTTGGTCACGTACCGAGTGCTGTCCAGAGAGCGCACCTTCTCGGCAAGCCGTCGGCCCCAGGTCGACCCGATCGGCGTGCCCGTCTCGGGGATCTCATTGCCGATGGAATAGAAGATCACGCTGGGGTGGTTGATGTCGCGTGCGACCATCGCCTCGACGTCGCGCTCCCACCACTCGGGAAAGTCGAAGGCGTAATCGAAGTCGCTCTTGCTCTGGGTCCACATGTCGAAGGTCTCGTCCATGACGAGCATTCCGAGCTTGTCGCACGCCTCGAGCAGGGCTGTGCTCATAGGGTTGTGCGCACTGCGGATGGCGTTGAAGCCGGCCTCCTTGAGGCGGGCGACCTTGCGCTCCTCGGCGGCGCGCATCGAGACTGCGCCCAGCGGTCCGTTGTCCGAATGGATGCAGGCGCCGCGCAGTTTGACCGTCTCACCGTTGATGCGCAGCCCCCTCTGAGGGTCGAGTTGCAGTGAACGAATGCCGAACACCGCGGAGCGCTCGTCGATCACGGTGTCTCCCTCGGCGAGCACGAGCTGAACCGAGTGGAGATTCGGTGCGTCCACACTCCAGAGCTCGGGCTGCGCCACGTAGGTGCGCAGACGTACCGTGCCGCGGGTGCCGGGAAGAAGACTGATCGGCGATCGCGAGGTCGCAACAGTTGCGCCATCCGGCCCGTTCACCTCGGCGTTCAGTACGAGTGTCGTCGTGAGGACGCTCGAGTTCTCGATCTCCACCGCGACCTCGACGACGGCCCGATCGGGCTCGATCTCGGGAGTCGTCACGATGACGCCATCTGTGCCGATGTGCACGGGATCCTTCACCAGGAGGTGCACGTCGCGGTAGATGCCGGCGCCCGAGTACCAGCGACTGTCGAGATGGGTGCGGCACTCGACTCGGATCTCATTATCGGAGCCGAACCGGAGATACGGATCGATCTGAACGAAGAACCGCGAATAGCCGAATGCGCGCTGGCCGGCGAGGTTGCCGTTGACGAAGACGGCCGCGTCACGGTACACACCATCGAACTCGAGAAGGATCTGCTTCCCGCGCATCTCGGCGGTCGCGTGGAACGTCTTCCGGTACTCGAAAGCGCCTCCGGGGAAGTAGCCACTGGTCTCTCCGCGAGGAACGTCTGCCCGGCGCTCGACGCCGATCAGCGCATCGTGCGGAAGCAAGACGTCAGTCCACCCCGACGTGGCCGAGCCGCCCAACTCCATGAACGCGCTGACCTTCGGCCGGTAGCTCCAGCCGGTGGTGAAGATGTCGCGAGTCATGCAGTGCGCTCCAGAACGTCGTTGTGCGGATGTGAACGCGGTTGGTATCGCGCGTTACCGAGCAGGAAACCACATTTAGTAACGCGCGTCAACTCCGCGTTATATGCTGAACCTGTGATCGCTACCAGTGAGGACGTGGCCAGACGTGCCGGCGTATCGCGCGCCACCGTCAGCCAGATCCTCAATGGGCGCGGGCAGCGTTTCGCCGTCGAGACCCGCGAGCGCGTGACGCAGGCGGCCTCGGAGCTCGAGTATCAGCCTTCAGCGGCCGGCCGCACCCTCGCGAAGGGTTCCAGCGACATCGTGATCGCAGTCATTCCGTACACGACGTTCGGTGGCAACCTGCAGGACATCTTCCAGACGGCGACAGAAGAGCTGGCGACCCGCGGGCTGACGCTGCTATTGCACCTTGCCACTGATTCCACTGCTCCTCTCGACCGAGTGGTCACCGGCATGAAGCCACGCGCCGTCATCTCACTCACGCCGTTCTCCCGAGCCGAGCTCGATCTGCTGAAGAGCCGCGGTGTCCTGGCGTTCGACCCGCAATCGGCATCGTCGAAGGTGCGAACCGATCCGAACGTGGACATCGGTGCCCTGCAGGCCCGCTATCTCGTCGACCGCGGATACGAGCGCCTCGTCTTCGCCCACCTCCAGGATGCTCGACTCGATCCGTTCGGCGAGGGGCGCGAAGAGGGCGTGCGTCGGGTCTGTACCGAGCACCGGTTGCCCGAGCCGATGATCATTCGCCTCGGTATCGATCCAGATGATGCACTCGCGGCCATCGACTCCATCGAACTTCCCGGCGCGGGCGTCGTCTGCTACAACGACGACGTCGCAACGGCACTGCTGTCGGCGGCCACCATCCGAGGATGGAAGGTCCCGGACGAGGTCGGCTTCATCGGGATGGACCACACCCCTCTCTCCGCCGTCACCCTTCCACCGCTCTCGACCGTCGGCTACGACCAGCGCGCAGCGGCGTACAACCTCATCACTGCAGCACTCCATGGGCTGGGCGAATCCATTGACGACAGAGAACCCATGGACGTGAAGTTCGCGCTGGTGCCGAGAGGAACGGCCTGACCATCGCGGATCAGGCGCCACGCTAGCGAGCAGCCTCGTAAGCGTGCTCGAACCACGATCGACCAACTCATCCGAGTGGCCGACCGGGCGATGCGGCCGACGAGATCATGACTCCCTTCGCGAGGTGGGACGGATGGGCATCCTCATCGATGCGAAGTCTTCGACGTCTCCTACACGGCAAACGGATGCGGTGCCGTCACAGCATGCGACCGCCCGCGCCACTCAGCGGTCGTCAGGAGCGGCCAGGATGCGTTCGATGCCGAGGGTGGCGAGTCTCCTCGGATCAGCGAGCACGTCGAGCCCCACGATGCGATCGTCCTGAATGCCGAAGGCCATGATCGAGACGACGGTCCCGTTCATGACGGCGGCTACGCCCGGTCGGCCGTCGATGAGTATCGGGGTCGAGTGGGCGGCCAGGCGGCCGGACAGCACGGCTTGCTCCGCGATGGACCTGGCCCCGTCGATGTGTTGCATCGCGGTGCCGTAATCGGCGCGCAGCTGAGCTCCGTTGTCCAGCAGTGCGAGTAGGGCGGCGATGTCACCGTCTCGGGCCGCGGCGAGCCATGCGGTCACGATCCGGCGGCCGTGTTCCCGACTCGGCCGATCGGGTTCAGCGGCTCCCCGAACCCGGCGGCGAGCCCTGGATGCCAGCTGCCGTGCGGCATCCGGCGAGCGATCGAGCACAGACGCGACCTCGTCGAACGACTGGCCGAACACGTCGTGAAGGACGAGGGCGATCCGTTCCGCCGGGCTCAGGGTCTCGAGCAGCACGAGCAGGGCGACACTCACCTGGTCGCCGCGGGCCACGAGGTCGGCGGGGTCGGACTCTGCGGCGACGGGTTCATCCCGCCACGGTTCCACCTGCCAGGAGTGTTCCCGCTTGCGGCGAGGTGCACGCAGCTGGTCGAGACTGATGCGCGAGACCACCGTCGTCAACCAGGCCGCGAGGTTCTCGATGTGTGCTGCATCCGTTCGATCCAGACGGAGCCATGCCTCCTGCACGGCGTCCTCGGCGTCTGCGGGCGAGCCCAGCAGTTGCGTCGCGATCGCTCGCAGCCGAGGCCGCTCGGCGTCGAACCGTTCGGCGAGACTCCTCGAATCGGTCATGTCACATCTCCTCGGTGGTGCTCGTCGAGATGATGACGAGGCACCGGCTTCGGATGTGACATGAGAGGACCTCCACCATGAACTCACCCCTGCTCGTGACGGGCGGCACCGGAAACATCGGACGTCGAGTGGTACCGCTTCTGCGTGCGGCCGGACGGGACATCCGGATCCTATCGAGGCATCCCCGTCCGTCGGAGCCCGGCGTCGAACACCTGGCGGGCGACACGGTCTCAGGCGAAGGTCTCACGGCGGCCCTCGAGGGAGTCGACGTCATCCTGCATCTCGCCGGTGGCGCGAAAGGCGATGACATCGCGGCCCGCAATCTCGCCGAGGCAGCACCGGGTGCCGGGGTGCGGCATATCGTGCTGATCTCCGTGATCGGTGCCGACCGGATGCCCATCGCCTACTTCCGCGCGAAGGCGGATGCCGAGCGAGCCCTGGCCAGGTCAGGTGTGCCTTGGACCGTGCTGCGTGCGGCGCAACTGCACGACTTCGTGCTCCCCCTCGCCCGTGGCCTGTCGCGGATGCCGGTCATGATCGCACCCGGCGGCCTGCGGTTCGAACCGGTTCACGGCGACGAGGTTGCCAGACGTCTCGCAGAGCTGGCGCTGGGCGCGCCGGCCGGCCGCGTTCCCGATCTCGCCGGGCCCGAAGTTCTCGACGTCCCGACCCTCACCGCGGCCTACATCGACGCCGCCGGATCGCGACCGAGGCGCATCCGAGTACCAGTCCATGTGCCTGGCACGATCGGGCGCGCCTATCGTGCCGGCATGAACCTCGCGGACGAGACGGCCGATCACGGTGCTGCCACCTGGCGGGACTACCTGGCGCAGAACCGAACCGAGTTGGTCAGACGCTGACGCGACAACCCGAGGGAATATCGGCGGATGCCACCAAGCCAGCTACAGCACGTCCTCGACCACAGCGAACGTGCGGTCGGGGTCTTCCAGCTGCATGTCATGGCGCACGCCCGGGATGCGGCGCACCTGCCAGCCTTGCTGCTCGAGGCCGGCGGCCAAGGAGTCGGGCAGAACCGCCGCCGACTGGTCGGAGAGCACGATCGTCGAGGGCACTGCGGGCGCTTCGGCCGGGACCGGGTGGAACGCGACATCCCGGAACACGCCGACGGCCATCCGCGCGTCGAACTGCTTCTTCGCGTCGTCGAGTAGCGCGCGGGTCTCGGGACTGTACGCAGCCCGGGCCGCGGCGCTGGCCTTGGCCTGCCCGAGCTGGGCGAACCCGAGCGACACGAGCGGCGCCATCCAGAACAGTCGTCCGGCCAGGCCGCTCGTCGGTAGGGCCAGGGCGAATCCGGGATCGAGATACACCGCACGGCCAGGTTCGAGCCGGGCGACGGCGCGGTACAGCACCACACCGCCCAGCGAGTGGCCGACGACGCTGTCGAGTCCCGATGGAAGTGAGTCGACCAGATCGGCAGCCATGTCATCGACGCGGTACGACTCAGCTCGGGGGCTCCGGCCGTGCCCGCGCAGATCGACGGTCGTCACGGTGTAGCGTCCCGTGGCGGCGAGCCGCTCGATGAACGGTCCCCAGGTCGCCGCCGATGCGCCGAGACCATGCACCAGCCCGACGTGTCGCGGTCCCGAGCCAGTGGTCGTCGTCTTCAGCTGCATCCCCTCATCCTGTCGGAAACGCAGCGTGCATCGGGAACGCGTCGTTCGAGGTTGCTCGGGGAAGATCGTCGCCTGAACTGTCACTGTCGACAGTTCACACGCCGGGTTCATCCGTCGGCGTGGAATCGGACCGCTCAGTGCTGCGTCGCGCTCATTGCGTCTCACGTCGCATGTCCGCCTCGACGTGGCGGTACCCGGCCGTCTCGTAGCCGACCGCGACCACGAACGGTGAGAGCATCACGACGAACAGGCACCAGCCCAGCGGAACACCGCCGGCCGCGAACAGCACGGCGACGACGAGGATGAGCACCATGGCTGCTGCCAGCAGGACATGGAAGCGGTCGACAGCTCGGAAGAGGATCGACCAGAGCACGAAATAGGCCAGCGTGAAGACGAGCACCGGGACCGCGACCGACAGCACGACCCCTACCGTGCCGATCTCCGACTCGCCCTCGGCCGCATAGGCGGCCACGTGGAGGCCGGCGCCGACCGCGGCGAGCGCGCCGAACAGGACGATATGGCCGTAGCCCCACGCCCACTTGCGCTCACGGTGCCGGGCGAGCACGGGTGCCGACGGAAAGATGAAGTAGGTCCACCACAGACCGAAGGTGAGTCCGGTGCCCGCGATGACGATGAGGATCGCCTCACTGCTCCAGCCCACGTTGGCGACCATGGCGGCGACCGCCGTGATCGTTCCGAGGATCCCCTCGCCGAGCGTGATGATGACGAGGAGTCCGTATCGCTCCGCGATGTGACCCGCATTCCATGGGGTGCCCTGCCAATTGTCGCCGGCGTCCCTGGCCTTCCATGTCGCGTACGGGTGGCCGACGAACTCGGCCACCCAGAGGACGACGAGCAGGGTGCAGAGGAGCGGGACGCTCTCGATCCGGAGCAGGGCGACGGTCAGCCATCCGGCCTGGATGATCGCGTTGTAGACGGCGTACCGCAGAGCGACGCGGCGGTTCACCGGATCCTGCTTGGCCACTCGCAGCCACATCAGCACCAATGAGGCGCGCATCACGACGTAGCCCACGGCCACCGTCACGAAGTTGAATGCCCCGCCGGAGTCGATCGACTCGAAGACGGCCGGGATGCCGAGCGCGACGATGATGACACCGATCATCTGCACCATCGTCAGCACGCGCTGCAGCCAGTCGTCGGTGTCGAACGCCGAGGCGAACCACGTGAAGTTGATCCACGCCCAGCACACCGAGAGCAGCACGAATGCGAAGCCCCACACAGCCGTGGCGAGGTGCCCCTCGGCCACGTAGTGGGCCAGTTGATCGCCCGCCTGCGCGAACGACACCACGAGCGTCAGGTCGAACAGCAGCTCCAGGGGGGTGACCGAGCGGTGCGCCTCGTGCGGATCCCGCCCGAGCATGCGCCGCAGGCCGTGCGGGCGCTCGTACTCGACAGCGGGTTCTGTAGCTGACACGCGATCAGGATAGGGAAGGCGCGTTCACGCGTCCACCACCACTCGTGCGGGGACGCTCAGCGATGGATCTGGTGTCGAGCGCGCGGGCCCTCTTCGTCGAGGCCGGAACGGTGTGTGTTGCGACCGTAGAGCAACGCGAACGGCGCCGCGGTCATGCCGTGAGCGATCACGCTGAGCAGCACGGTGATCACGATCGTTCCGAGAGCCTCGCCGATGACGCTCGGCCCGCCAAACTCCTCGACTGCAAGCAGCGCGAAGACCACGGATGCCAGCCCGCGCGGACCGAACCATCCGATGAACAAGACGGTCGACCGGTCCTGGCGTGTGCCGATCAGAGCGAGGGCAACGGGCAGCATCCGGACCACCGTCAAACTCAAGACGGCATAGAGGAGCATCCACGGCGAGAAGTAGCTGAAGGCCAGAGGCACGAGCGCGGCGCCGAACAGGAACCAGACCACCAAGGCAAGGAACTCGCCGCCGAGTTCGGGCAGATCGCTGATTCCTTCTCTCTCCGGGAAGTCGCGCGGAAGCAACGAACCGAAGGCGAGGCCCGCAACGAACGCGGCGACGAACGCGTTCCCATTCAGTGCGAGCGCGCTGCTGAAACTGGCAAGTGCGGCGGCGAGCGCCGCGAGACGCCGCCCTCCGACAGCGGTCCACCCGCGCCTGTACGCGAACACGAGAAGCCAAGCGCTGCCCAAGCCCACTACTGCGCCGATCCCCACACCGATCCCGAGCTCGAAAAGAGGACGAATGACGGTGGCGGGAGTGTCAGTGTCATGTCCGAGCTGACCCACGACCACGGCAAGGGTCAATGCCACCACCGGTGTCACAAGTCCATCATTCAGACCGCTCTCGACGTTCAACGCCCGCCGTGCGAACATCGGAACGCGCTGGTCGTTGATCACCTGCGCGCTCAGGGCAGCGTCAGTGGGCGCAAGGCTAGCCGCAACGAACCCCGCCAGCGCCCAGGTGAAGTCATGGAACAGCCACGCGGCCAGGATCGTCCCGATCAGGATGGACAGCGGAAGACCGAACCCGAGCAACCGAACAGGCACGGCGAGGTTCTTGCGGAGAGCGGACAGATTCACCCGGGCGGCATCGGAGAACAGCAGCAGCGCGAGGGTGACCTCGGCCAGCAGATGAATCGACGGCGCGTCGACGTCGACGGCGCCGCGCCCCCAGGTCGTGGTGACGAGAATCCCTGTAGCAGTGAACAGCATCGGCCCGCTGACGTTCCATCGCGCCAGCAGGCTGGAAAAGACGGACCACAACAGAACCATCATCGTGAGAGCAACAATCGCGATTGCAGTCATGACTTCCCTCGATGAACGGGTCGGTGGTTGGCCCCCTACCGCACGGCGCTGACGGATCAGAAGGGGGCGACACCCTTCCCGATGATCGCAAAGCCGATCACCGGCACAGCGACCGTCGATGCGGCGATCACGGTGTACATCGCGACCGCCACGAGTGTCCGACCTCCGTCGAGGATGACGATTCCGAGGACCCAACCCGCGAGAAAGCCGATGCCACTGCTGCGTGCGCGAGAGGACAACAGCATCAGAGCCGTGCCTTCATTACGAGACAGGGACGGAGGTGCCCAGCCTCCACGACTGCGCCAAATCGCAGAGGGCTGGGCAGCCGATTATCAGCCGTTGTCGACGACTTCGCGTCCGTGTGCGGTGATCGCGTAGATGATGAGGATGTCGATGGCGATCACGATGAGCGCCCACCACGGTTGGGCGGGGACGAGGAGCAGCTGGCCGATGGCGCTCAGGCTGGCAGCGATGATGGCCAGGACACGCGCCCAGGTGGCTCCTGTAAACAACGCGATTCCCGTGAGCACGAGCACGGCGCCGATGATGAGGTTCCACCATCCCCACCCGGTGAGGTCGAACAGGAACAGGGTCCCGTTCTCGACTGCGTAGTAGTAGTTGGACCCGATCAGAGCGACGAAGCCCTGGATGAGGCTGAACACACCGCTCAGGATCAGGATGATGCCGGCGAAACCGACCCACCCGACCCAGCCAGTCACTTTGGATGTTTCGGCCATTCGCTTACCCCTTTGCGATCACCGCCGACAGCCTTGTCGTGCGGTACGTCGGGTCGAGAGTTCACCCGTGCGCTGAGTATGTTGCTTCGCGCTGGGTGCGTCAACACGAATCGCCGAGAGCGGTCGTTGTTTCGATGTGCAGGATGCGCACACCCCGGCAACGGCCCTGTGCGCATCGGCAGCTGTGCTGCGCTCTGGCTGGTCAGGGGCCGATTGGAACACGTTCCACATTCGATTGCTTGTTGTCTGCGAGGCTGCAAGGATGACCGAAGATCGACGTTTTCTCACAATCGCCTGGAGGCGTAGATGACTACATCAGATGCAGAGACGCACCAGCCGGGAGTGATGGTCGGACCGACCAGCGAGTTCAGTCTGTTCTTCCGAGTCAAGGAAGGCCAAGCGGAGGAGTTGCGAGAGGCACTGCGGGTGCTCCAGGAGACACCGGGGTATCGGCCAGGCGAATACGGCATCACGATCTCGACCATCCACGAGGCCAGGTTCGTCCTCTTCGACGAGGACAGGCAGCTGGCTTTCATCACCAGCTTCGACGGCCCGTGGGACGCGTACATGGAGGACTTCTTCACGTCGGGCCCCACCCTCAGATTGTTCGTCGCCATCTTCCAGTACACGGAGGGCTATGAAGGCCTCCCCGATCTCGCCGCCGTGAAATCGTTCGTCCTGGGCGCGCAGCAGTCGGCCGCCGCCTACGCCAGAAATTACGGGGGAACCGTGAAGGAGATTCGCAAGGCGCAGCGGGTGAATGCCGCTTTCGAACGCGTGCTGGACCACCCGGACGCGGCTGGAGCATTGAGGCATCCGGCGCTGCAACCGCTCCTCGACGAGGCCGCAGGCTGAGAAGGGCTGGGCGAGAACAGCGATGTCAGATCACATCTCAGGACCGCGCGCACTGGCTGAACCTATTGCGGACATCACGGACGTCTTCGCGTTCCCGAGCCCGGAGCGCCCAGGCCACCTCGTCATGGTGATGAACACGCTGCCGTTCGCGCAGCCGACTGACACGTTGTCCGATGGTCTCATCTACCGATTCCGCGTGCGTCCCCTCACGGTCAGCGAGACGAGTGGCGGCGCCCCGTTCACCGTGGACTCCCGCGAATTCGTCTTCGACTGTGTCTTCTCCGAGCCGACGCCCGCCGAGGACGGCGCGACTGTGGTGCAGGACGGGTTCTGCACGACACCGACAGGTGAGGTCGTCCCCTTCCGAGTGAACGACGAGAACTCCGACGCTGAGCACGGAGTGCGAGTCTTCGCGGGCACCAGGTGGGATCCGTTCATGATGGATGCGCCGGCAGCGTTGAAGACCATCGCGACGGGACAACTCGCGTTCACGGATCCGGGCTCCATCTATCTCGACGGGAAGAGCGTGCTCAGCCTGGTCGTCGAGGTGGACACCTCAATGCTCGACGGCGCCGAACTGGTCGGTCTCGTGGCGGAGACGCTGACGCGCGGGAAGTTCAACGTCCGGATCGAACGCGTCGGCCGCCCCGAGGTCAAGAACATGATGCTCGGTCCGAAGCAGCATGATCGGATCAACCAGGACTTGGAGATCCGCGACATCTACAACACCGAAGACGCTTTCAATCTGGGCGAGTCCTACCCCGGAGCGTACCGGGCACGGTTGAACGCCAACCTCGCATACTGGGACGGCATCGACGGCAAGATCGATTGGAGCCCGAACTCCAACGGCGACCATCCGCTCACCGACGTCGTCATGGCCGACTACCTCGTCGTGGACGTGACGAAGCCGTATCAGGAGACAGGATCGTTCCTTGAGATCGAGCTGGCAGCCATGCGCGGTACGGGCCACGAAACATGCGGCGGACGGGCGCTCAACGATGACGTGATGGATACGATCTTCACCCAGCTGATCAACGCCGGGACCGGGCCGGTCATCCGGGACGGCGTCGACGCGGCGACCCGCCCCGGTAGCCATACCTTCCCGTACCTCGCGGAGCCGAACCCTAATCCCCCGTCCGCCCCCGCCCACCACCACTGATCATGGATTCGCAGCCCGGCGCAGGCACTGGCGAGATCGACGTCGAACTCGAGCTCGACGACATCCAGAGTGGCGCTCTGCACGAGCGACCATCGCCCTACGTCGGCAGCTACCTTCTCCTGCGGATCACCGACCGCGCGGGCGGACGTGAGCTCGTGCGACGGCTGCTCCCCCTGGTCGACTCCGGTCGCCCGGAAGCCGTCCCCAGGAACGGCGCTTGGATCACGGTCGCATTCACGTACAACGGCCTCGAGGCGCTCGGGGTCCCTCCGGAGTCGCTCGCGAGCTTCGCCCCGGAGTTTCGGGAAGGCATGGCCGCCCGCGCCGACCAACTCGGCGACATCGGTGCCAGCAGTCCCGCGAACTGGGAGTGGCCGCTCGGAACCGGGGAGGTTCACGTGGCGATCGCCGCTCTGTCCCCGGACAAGGAACGGCTCGACGTCGTACTGGCGCAAGCGCATGCCGCGCTGGAGGAAGTGGACGGAGTCGAGCTCATCTGGCAGCAGGACTGCTACCAGCTCCCCACCGGGCGGACGTCGTTCGGCTTCAAGGACGGAATCGGACAGCCCTCCGTCGAAGGGACTGGCATCACTCCGAGCAACCCCCACGAGCGCCCACTCAAAGCCGGCGAGATCATCCTGGGATATCCCGACGAGACCGGTGGGCTGCCCCCGATGCCTGCCCCGGAGATCCTCGGGCGCAACGGAACGTACGTCGTCTTCCGCAAACTCCACACCCGCGTCGCCGCCTACCGCAGCTACCTCCGGGCGCGGGCGGTCGATCGCGCCGATGAGGCACGGCTGGGCGCAAAAATGGTCGGCCGGTGGCAGAGCGGTGCACCACTGGCGATCACACCGGATCAGGACGACCCCGCACTCGGATCTGACGCGCACCGCAACAACCACTACTCCTACGGTGATGATCCGCGCGGGTTCAAGTGCCCCGCAGGAGCGCACGCCCGCCGCGCGAACCCTCGTGACGCACTCGACGGCGACGGCAGCGTCAACGTACGCCTGCATCGCATGATCCGTCGGGGCACCAGCTACGGCCCGATGCTCCCGGATGGCGTGCTGGAGGATGACGGGGTCGATCGGGGAATCATGTTCGTCTTCGCCGGCGCTCACCTGAAACGGCAGTTCGAGTTCGTCAAGACGCAATGGCTCAACGACGGCATCTTCATCGGAGCGCCAGCCGAGAAGGACCCCCTCGTCGGTCCGAGCGATGGCACTGGAACGATGACGATTCCGCACCACCCGATCCGTCAACGACTGACCGAGATGCCGCCATTCGTGGTGACCCGTGGCGGCGAGTACTGCTTCGCACCCGGCCTGCGTGCGCTGCAGTGGCTCTCGAAGCTCGACACCTGAGGCACCGCGTTTCACCTGAACACCAAGGGGCAGAGATGACCGATTCACGCTCGACAGACCGCTGGGACGCGCTGGATTTCGGACCGCCCTCCGGAGGTGATGAGCCAGCCGAATCGGTGCTGATGGAGCTTCGTGACGATGGCCGAGTTGCTGTGATCACCCTGAATCGGCCGCACGCCGACAATGCCATCACGACGGAGATGGGCGCCCGGCTGACAGAGATCCTCGAAAGGGTTGCAGTCACCCCGTCGATCCGTGCCGCCGTGCTGACTGGAGCAGGCGACCGCGCCTTCTCCGTGGGCAGTGACCTGCGCCAACGCAACGCGATGACGAAAGAGCAATGGCTGCGTCAGCGCCAGGACTTCGATCGCACTCTCTACACCCTCCGTCAGCTGCGCAAGCCGATCATCGCCGCCGTGAATGGCATCGCCTATGGCGGCGGCTCCGAGATCGCGCAGAGCACAGACTTCATCTTCGCCTCCCGCAACGCCACATTCGGCCAACCCGAGGCGATGATCGGGCTGTCCGCCGGCGGAGGATCCCCCGTCTTCCTCCCCCGCCTCCTTCCACCGGGCCGGGCGTTGCAGATGCTCATGACCGGAGACCCGATCACCGCCGAAGAGGCATACCGGTTGGGAATGGTGAACGAGCTCCACTCCTCGTCGGAGGTTCTCGGAGCTGCGTTGGCGGTCGCGGCGAAGATCGCAGGCAACTCCCCCACTGCGGTGCAGGCCGTCAAGCGCGCGGTGCGGCTGGGCGAGGGACAACCGACCGAGCAGGCCATCGCGATCATGATGGAGGCCCATTGGCGCTCCGCGATACATCCCGATCGGAGCGAGGGCATCGGTGCGTTCAACGACGGCCGGGACCCGTCATTCATGGACGCAGACTACTGACCCCCGCGGCGCCCACCACCCTAGATTCGAACACCAATCGCTGAGGAGAACTGACCATGGCTGAATCCAGCGCACTCGAACAGTCCCGTGCCGCACTCCAGATGATCAATCCGGCCCCGTACAACGCCGAAGCACCACCGGAAGCCCTGATCGGCGACATCACCCCCACCGACTTCCACTACGTCCGGAGCAACTTCGCCCTTCCCGACCACGACGGCACCTTCTCCGTCGGCGGAGCGGTCGAGAATCCGATCACCCTGACCCTCGACGACCTCCGCGCGTTACCGTCGTTGGAGCGTTCAGTGACGCTCGAGTGCGCCGGCAACGGGCGCCTCGAGATGCGCCCACTGCCGACCGGCGAGCCCTGGGGTGATTACGCGGTGTCCACCGCGCGCTGGACCGGCGCCCGCCTGTCGGATGTCCTCGCCCTCGCGCGGCCGAGCAGTGATGGCGTCGACGTTCGATTCGAGGGTGCCGACAGCGGCTCCTACCTACTTCACCCGGTACTGGAGAGTACAGACGGCGAGGACCTGACATTCGTCAGAGCACTGCCACTCCCGGTTGCTGCCGACCCGGCAACGGAGATCCTCATCGCCTACGAGATGAACGGCGAACCGCTGCGCCCCGACCACGGTGCTCCCTTCCGGGTCATCGTCCCGCACTGGTTCGCAGTGGCGTCGGTCAAATGGCTGCACCGGATCGATGTGCTCACCGAGCCTTACACGGGCGAGTTCCAGACCGGCCACTACATCTACGAGTGGCCCGACCGGCCTCACGAACCCGTCACGGTGATGCGCGTACGCGCGCGAATCACCGAGCCTGCAGCTGGATCAGTCCTGCCCGCGCAGCCGTGCACGATTCGAGGCAAGGCATGGTCCGGTAGCGGCCCGATCACCAACGTCGACATCAGCCTGACCGGCGCGGGCGAGTGGTTCCCGGCCACGGTCGAGCAACCGAAAGGCCCGTACCAGTGGCAGGACTGGAGCTTCGAGTGGCAGCCCCCACACGTCGGACGGCACACCCTCCGAGCCCGAGCGACCGACGCCGCCGGAAACGTGCAGCCTGAGGTTCCGCCGTGGAACCGTCTCGGCTACGGCAATAACGCGATCGAGGTCGTCTTCGTCGACATCGACTGATCGGCCTCTGCGCACTGCGCGCACACCCCGACGATGACGGACTGCATCGGCCCGATGGCCAACCCTGTCGAATCGAGGATCCTTTCAGCGGCGACGTCGAGGGAATCGGCGGGGATGACCACAACTCGTCTGCACACTCTGCAGTGCGCGTGCAGATGCTCGTGTCCCGGAGTGCCGGCGGCGAAGTGGTACATGGTCGCCCCACCCGGAACATGGACCGCTGCCACGATCCCCCGATTGGAGAGCACGTCGAGCGTGCGGTACACGGTCGCTCGATGCACAACCGGAGTTCCATCGGCGAGCATCGATACGACATGATCGGCGCTGACGTACTCATGCGTGCGTGCGAGCACGTCGAGGACGGCTCGTCGCGCAATCGTCACGCGCTCGCCGCGCGAACGAAGTGCTGCCAGCGCCAGCTCCACTGACGTCTCCGGCGCCTCATGATGGAGATCCTCGTGAGGGTCGGCGGCATCCGACGTCTGCCCGGTACTGGGCGACGCGCCGTGGTGGGTGGCCAGCATGCCTCCATGGTGGCACACACCTCCTCGGGGCGTCCCCAGCTCGTTCGCACCTCTGGCGAGCTGCGACGGGGTCGCAGTAGGGTGAGAAGTGCCAGCCGCGACGCTGTCGCAGATGGCACCCGGTGATCCGAGGATTTCCCCAGGCGGAAGGGCGACGATGCACGTTCCCGATGGATTCCTGAACCTTCCCACATCGGTCGCAACCGGCGTCCTCGCGGCCGGCGGCATCGCAGTCGCGTTAAGGCTCGCGGGGCGGGAAGCGGTCGATGACCGCAAGGCGCCGATGGTGGGCATCGTGGCGACAGTGATCTTCGCCGCTCAGATGGTCACCTTCCCGGTCGGCGCGGGAACCAGTGGGCATCTGATGGGAGCGGTCCTCGCCGCTGTCCTCGTCGGCCCGGGCACCGCAGTGCTCTGCCTCAGCGTTGTGCTCGTCGTTCAGGCGTTCCTGTTCGCCGACGGAGGGGTCACGGCGCTCGGCACAAACATCCTCCTCATGGGCATCGTCACCACCATCGTCGGTTGGGGCGTGTTCCGCGCGGCCATGCTCATCCTGCCCGGCGAGCGCTGGGCGATCCCCGCGGCGGCAGGGTTGGGCGCTTTTGCTTCCGTACCGACTGCCGCCGCCACTTTCGTCCTGCTCTTCGCCGTCGGCGGCGACGTGCCCGTACCCCTCGATGCCCTTCTCGCGGCCATGGTCGGGTGGCACACACTGATCGGCGTGGGCGAGGCGGTGATCACCGGGCTCGTCGTGAGCGCGGTCCTGGCGACTCGGCCAGACCTCGTGTACGGAGCGCGGTTCGCACGCGCGACGAAGAATCCGCTCGCCCGGAGCGTGGTGTCATGAGCGCCCCTCGACCCCACCCTGCTGAGCCCGCCCCGGTGCGGATCTCGACCCGCGCCTTCACTGTCGGTGCGCTGCTCGCAGCCCTGGTCATCGCCTGTGTGCTGAGCCTCTGGGCTTCCCAGCTTCCCGACGGGTTGACCTACGTGGCGGACGTGTCGGGCTTCGCCGGGGAGGCGCACCCCAGCGTCACTGCCGTCAGCCCCTTGGCGGAGTATGGAGCCAGTTTCGTCGAGAATCCGTGGTTGTCGCTTGCCGTCGCCGGGGCTGCCGGCTGCACCGTCACCTTCGCCTTCGCCTTCGTCATCGGACGTCTTGCGAATCGACGCAAGGTGCCCAGCTCACATGACCGCGACTGACATGCACCTGCGGATCGAACCCGGGCCAACAGCGCTTCATCGGATGTCAGCTCGCGTGAAGCTGGTCAGCCTGATCGCGTTCGTCGTTCTGGTTGTGGCGACTCCGCGCGAGTCCTTCTACGCCTTCGCCGTGTACGGATGCCTCATCGTCGGCGTTCTCGTCATCGCCCGTGTATCGCCGATCCTGGTTCTCAAGCGCTCTCTGATCGAGGTGCCGTTCCTGGTGTTCGCACTGCTCTTGCCCCTGATCGCCCTGGGCCCACGAGTCGACGTCTGGGGTATGTCCCTGTCAGTCGCGGGCCTGTGGGGAGCGTGGGGGCTGCTGGTCAAGGCGACCCTCGCCCTGCTCGCCTCCATCGCTCTGGTAGCGACGACCCAACCTCGTCGCATCGTCGTCGCGCTCGAGTCGCTGCATCTGCCTCGTCAGCTCGTCTCGATCATGGGCTTCATGTTGAGGTATCTGGACCTCATCGCCGGCGAGGCCGCTCGGATGAGCACAGCCCGCAGCGCCCGCGGGTTCCGACCGGCCGACCCACGCGCGTGGCGGGTGATCGCGTCGGGTGTCGGGGCACTCTTCGTTCGCTCCCATGCTCGCGGTGAACGCGTGCACCTGGCCATGCTCGCACGCGGGTATGAAGAGACGACGCCGCGGTGAGCCGCGCATCGGGGCGCGGGGCGGCGGTATCCGTCACTGAACTGATGTTCGGCTATCCCGGCGGCGGCGCCGGTCGTCGGGTCCTTGACGGCATCACATTCGACATCGCAGCGGGCGAGCGTGTCGCCGTCCTCGGGCCGAACGGGGCCGGCAAGACGACGCTGATGCTGCACCTCAACGGTATTCTCACCCCTGCGTCCGGTGAAGTGCGGATCGGCGACGTGGTTCTCGACCGCCGGACTGCTCGTGAGGTCAGGCGCCGCGTCGGGGTGGTGTTCCAGGACCCGGACGACCAGCTCTTCATGCCGACGGTCGGCGAGGATGTCGCCTTCGGCCCGGCCAATTTCGGCGTGACGGGCTCCGACCTCGAGGAGCGTGTCTCCTCCGCCCTCGCTCGAGTCGGACTAGAAGGACAGGGAGAACGAGCGCCGCAGCACCTGTCCCTCGGGCAGCGGCGACGTGCCGCGATAGCGACCATCCTCTCCATGGACGTTGACGTCGTCGTCCTCGATGAGCCGACGTCCAATCTCGATCCGTCGGCGCGGCGCGAGCTGTCCGCGACGCTCGGCGTCCTCGACGCAACGGTCATCGTGGTGACCCATGATCTTCCATACGCCCTGGAGCTGTGTCCTCGAGCGCTGGTGCTGGACGAAGGACGCATTGTCGCCGACGGAGCCACCCGCGACCTGCTCTCTGACGCGGTCTTCATGGAAGCACATGGGCTGGAATTACCATGGGGCTTCGACCCGCGCATGGCTCCGACGTCGCCTGCGTGAGCACCTGTGCGTCCGAACCGAGAGAGTACGTCGGGCTGGGCAATGCTCGCATCCGGGTACGACGCCTCCCTGTCCCGCTCTGCACTGGGCGCCCGGTCAGCCACGCCGGACGGAGTTGCCGAGCAATCTAGGGTTGTCGGTACTCCGCAGCAAGGTCCGCGATGAAGCTCTCTCGCGGCATCTGCAGTCGCCTGCGAGTGGTGTTCCCGCTGGTGTCGAACACTTCCAACCCGAGCGCCATGAACACCATTCGGTACTGACCCGCGGTCCGCACCGGCAGTCCGGACCGAGCCGCGAGCTCGGAGACGGTGAGGTCGGTATGGCCGAACCGATCAGCGCCGGCTGCTTCAGCCTCCGCGACGCGGCGCCCAACATCAATGTCGAGTTCATGCAGCGCGGCCAGATCGGCCACGTCGGCACGACCTGTGGCGGTCACACAGGCTCGAAGCCATTCCTCTGCGGTGGTGAACCGCGCCACGGGCATACCTGAAGTATGGCCCGATCGGGTCGCGTGCGCCATCGCTGGTGCGAGCCGCACGACGTCCATCACCGCGCCGACGCCTGCGCTCGCGCGGCCGTGCGACCGGTGTTACGCGAGGGCTTTCGACTTCAGGACCTCGAACTCGGCCTGCGTGATGGCGCCCGAGTCCAGCAGCGACTTAGCCGAAGCGATCTCGTCAGTCGCCGACGTCGAGGAGGACTGGGCCACGGACTGGATGTACTCAGCCTGCCTTGCTTGCATGGCCTTCGCCTGTTCCAGCTGCCGCTCCTGCATGCCGCCGCCGCGCGCGATCACGTAGACCAGGATGCCCAGCCACGGAATGAGGATCACGAAGATGATCCAGAGCGTCTTCCCGCCCCCGCCGAGGTCGCTGCTTCGGAAGATGTCGCCGATGACCCAGAACAGGCACATGAACCAGGCGAAGAACAGGAAGAACTCGAAGAGTGCGAGCAGGAACGACCCGTTGTCGTTGAACATAAGATTCCCTTTCGGCTGAAGCTTGTCAGACGTCGTCGCAACCGGCGGTGGAAGGGTCGGAACCTGGTTCCCCGCAGTCATGTCAACGCATGGTGATTCACGGAGGCTACCAGCGCAGGAGCATCGCCGAATCATACGTTCTGGGTGACTCCGATCAGCCGGATCAGGAGGAACGTAGGACAGATACGGCAGATGCCGATCCCACGATGTACCAGGCTTGAGAGCTATCTACGGCGGCGTGCGCGGAGGATGAGCTTGCCGAGCTCCCCCAGCAGCAGGAGGACGGCAGCCGGAACCAGGCACAGTCCCCACTGCGGGGCGTTCAGCGGGCTGGTCGTGAAGAGGTCCTGGAGCACTCCCACCTGAGTGATGAGCATCGAGCCGATGACTGCCCACGCAAAGGCCCACAGCAGCTTCGGGTTCGAGAACGTGGACGGCCCGAACGCACTCTCTTCGGGGAAGCGCAGATTGAGTGCCACCGCGATGTTCATCAGTGCCAGACCTACGAGGGCCATGGTCTGTCCGACCTCGAGTGAGCCGTACGTGGTCTTGCCGATCTGAACGAGCACCAGCGTCGCCGCGGCCATGAACAACCCCGCGATGAGCAGCCGCACCATCATCGACCGGACGATGATCGGCTGGTTGAACGGCCGTGGCTTGCGGTTCATGATGCCCGGGGTCGCAAGGTCCAGTCCCATGACCGCGCCGATCGGCGCGACCACCGCCATGTGGATCCACAGCACCTGAGCCGGACTCAGCAAGGCTGTCCCGGCGATGGCGAAAGCCGACGATCCGATGAAGGCGAGTATGAACATGTACAGGTTGGCAACCTGGATGCGGATGAACTTCTGCAGGTTGTCGTACACCAGCCGGCCCTGTTCGACCGCGCTGATGATGGTCGCGAAGTTGTCGTCGGCCAAGATCATCTTCGCCGCGCCCTTGGCGACGTCGGTTCCGGTGATTCCCATCGCGATGCCGATGTCTGCCGCGGCGATAGCGGGCGCGTCGTTGACTCCGTCACCGGTCATCGCCACGACGTTGCCCTTGCGCTTGAGCACCTCGACGAGGCGCACCTTGTGTTCGGGCGCAACCCGGGCGATGACGCCGATGCCATCCACCTCGCGATCCGCCTCCTCGTCACTCATCGCCGCGAACTCGGCTCCGGTGACGGCGCGGCCCTCGATGCCCAGCTCGTCCGCGATCGCGGCTGCCGTCACGGCGTGGTCGCCGGTGATCATTCGAACGCGGATGCCGGCACGCTTCGCCTCGCCGATGGCAGCGACCGCTTCCGCGCGCGGAGGGTCGACTTCGCCGATCAGCGCCGACATCTCCAGATCCTGCATCAGCGCCATCAGGTCGCCTGACGGGTCGAAGGTCAGCGGGTCGAAGTCGCGCTGGGCCAGGCCAAGAACCCGCTTGCCCTGGCTGGCGATGCGGGTGTTCTCGGCGAGAACCAGCGCACGCGTGTCTTCAGTGAGTCGTTCCGACGCTCCGCCCGGCGACAGGGCATGCGTCGATCTGCTCAGAAGCTCGTCGGGCGCGCCCTTGACGTAGGCCCGGATCACCGACGTGCCGTCGGCAGCAGCCATCCGGTGGAAGGTCGCCATGAACTTGTAGTCGGAGTCGAACGGCACCGATGCGACCCGCGGGTGCCGCTCCCGGAACTCGCGGACATCCACTCCACCCTTCTGCGCGAGCACGTAAAGCGCAGCTTCGGTGGGATCCCCGACGATGCTGCCGTCCTCCTCCACCACGGAGTCGTTGCACAGCGCGCACGAGAACATCACGTAGTCCAGGTCGCGCTCGGCATCCCCCGACGTCCGCAGCACCTGGCCGTCGAAGCTGTAACCCTCGCCGCTCACGGTGTAGCGGTGGCGCACCGTCGCGATCTCACGGACGGTCATCTGGTTGAGGGTCAGCGTTCCCGTCTTGTCGGAGTTGATCGCCGACGTGGAACCCAGCGTCTCCACCGCGGGCAGGGACTTCATGATGGCGTTCTTCTTCGCCATGTTGACCGAGCCGACCGACAGAATCGTCGTGACCACCGCCGGCAGTGCATCGGGGATCGAGCCGACCGCCAGAGCGACGCCGATGCCGAACAGCACCGCAAACGACTCACCCTGGGCGAGACCCATCACCACGATGGCCACGAACGCGAACAACGCCGCGAGGATGATGAAGATGGTGAGCCGGTCGACCTGCTTGGTGAGCGGAGTCTTCTCGCCCTTCTGCTCGGCGAGCAGGTCGGCGATGTGCCCGACTTCGGATCCCATCCCCGTGGTGGTGATGATGATCTCGCCGTGACCGCGGGTGACGTTCGTGTTCATGAAGGCCATGTTCAGCCGGTCGCCGATGCCGACCCCGGCCCGGTCGATCGCGCCGGTCTCCTTCTCGACCGCGACGCTCTCACCGGTGAGAGCCCCCTCCTCGATCTGGAGCGTCGCGGACAGGATGATGCGACCGTCGGCAGGCACTCGGTCACCGGCATCCACCACCACGATGTCGCCGGGCACGATCTGCTCGGCGGGAATCTCGACGATGACGCCGTCGCGGCGCACCTTGGCCACCGACTTCATCATCGTGCTCAGCTCCGCGGCGGCGGCCTCGGCCTTGCCCTCCTGGTGATAGCCGAGCCAGGCGTTGAACAGGGTCAACAGCGCGAGCAGGACGGCAGTCGAGTACTCGCCGATGAGCAGGCTGACCAGGGCCGCGCCCACGAGCACGATCTGCATGTAGTCCGCATAGTGCTTGAAGAAGCGCTTCCACGCGGGCTCGGCAACTGCGGCGACCAGAACGTTCGCGCCGTAGGTCTGCAGCCTCAGTTGCACCTCGGCCGCACTCAGGCCCCGCGCCGGGTCGACCTCCAGCCGGCTGGCCACCTCGTCGGACGAGAGTTCGTACCAGCTCTCGGAGGCGGGAGCAGGTCGCGCCGTGAGTCCGGGTCCTTCATTCATGGGTTACTCCACTTCGGAGCGATCGTTGAACCTCATTGTGGACACTTACCGCGCGGTGAGCAACGGCCGAGGCCGCGCACCCCGCATGGCGTTCGGCTGTCCGCCCCAGTGTGCGGGAAGTCGAAGATCACCCAAGGATAGCCAGAAGGGTGGCGATCGCCGGTACCTGACGACCCTCTCGAGCAGCCTCGTCGCATTCGGGTTCCTCGCGAAGACGGATGCCGGAGTCTCGAACTAGATCAGTCACAGCTGCGCGCGCAAACTCGTACGTCCTTCGGCGCACCGGCAGTAGAAGCCCCCGACACCGAGGTTGCCGCCCCCGTTTTACGCCGCCGTTATTTCAGGCCGCTCCGCTGGAAGTCACGCCAGTAGTGCTAGCCGTCTCGCCGCGCGGCCCACTCACGTTCCAGGATCGCGAAGATCCCGGTGTCCGTCCACTCGCCCTTCAGCCACATGTGCTCGCTGAAGTGGCCTTCGTGCCGCATCCCCAAGCGCTCGCAGAGAGCGACGGATGCCGCGTTGCGCGGGTCGAGCTCGGCGTACACGCGGTGCAGCCCGAGTTCGCCGAACGCAAGGTCGAGCAGAACGCGCGCAGCCTCGGTGGCGTAGCCCCTACCTTGCGACGATGGGGCGAGGATCCAGCCGATCTCGGCCGTGCGGTCATCGACGCTGGTCAGGTGGAAGTACATGGTGCCGGCGAAGTGGCCGTCCTCATCCCGGATCGCCGGTTGGACATAGTCGTCGGGGTGTTCGAGCCGGGTGGCACCGGCATCCACCGCGAGGACCTCTCCGACCTCTTCGCGTGAACGAGCCTCGTACAGAAGGTAGCGACATACCTCCGGGTCGGACTGCATGGCGAACAGCGCCTCGAGGTCGTCGTCGCGCAGCAGCTCCAGCGCTACCCGAGGACCGTGGAGAGGGCGGAAGTCCCAGGGCAGCGCCATGAACCCATAATGGCGTGCCGACCTCCACCGCGCACATCCCGCAGATGACAGTGGTCACCACAGGATGGGTCGACTGGTACAACGCGAGGCGTTTGCACTCGACCATCGGGGACGTCCCACCCGACGAGTTCCAAGCCGCGTACCACGCTGACCAGAAACGCCATCTCACCTGGCGTGGCGTCATCTGACGCGGCTCAGGCCTCCGGATGCCGGCTGTGGTCCTCGAGGTCGGGCTCAGCGCGCAGCACGTCGGCGATCTCCTCCTCCGGTCGCGGCGGTATGGTCTCGTCAGCCTCGAGCTCTGGAATGCTCGGCTCATCCGCGGACGGGATGTGGTGGTCAGGAGTGGTCTCATCGGACACGGCGAATCCTTCGGTCGGCATCACGGACAGCGTAATCCGATCGATAGACGGTCGTCTCACGATCCGTCCGCGGGCGACTCTCCGTGAGTCGGTCGACGCTGAGCTATCGGTTGCGGGGACCGAATCCAGTACGTATGAGCGTTGGCTGATGTGTTCGCATCCATGGCTGAGTATGGGTGGTTGTGGGTCCTGTTGGCCGTGATCAACGCGAGCATCGCAGCGTCTGGCGTTCGTCGCATCACTCGTCTCGACTAGTCGTTGGATGCGCGGTCGACACTGGCCCTCGGTCAGCTAACTCATTTCAGCGCGGCTCCGGGACCGGATTCCCCATGAACGATCGCCGACTGAGACTCAAGTTCTGTACTTGATACGTGGGCGGCGCGCTGCTGGGGGCTCTCATTGCACTTGCCGTGTGGCGCTCCCACCGGCAAGCGTGGTCGGCAGGTGACGCCTGGCCCCGGGTGAGCGTCCCGGGGCCCTGACGTGCAACGCGATCAGTCGTTGTCGGATTCCGCGGTTAGCACGGTGTAGTCGGAGTCCAGCGCGATGTCCACGGTCTTCCGGTCGGCCGTGAGCACGGTCACATCGTACGGGGAGGCGGTGTCGCCGTCGATCTCGACATCGATGACGGTGCCATCGGTGTCATCGAGTGCTGCTGCCACCAGCGCCTCGACGGTCGCCGTGTCGAGCGAACCTACTCGCGCCTGATTGTCCTGATCGCCGGCTTCGGTGCCGACCAGGATGGCGTTTCCATCGGCATCGACGCGAACCTCGGACTCGTCGCCCGCGGATGTCGCGAACTGCACATCCCACGAGCCGTCAGCTGCGGTCTCGATCTCCACCGGCTCGCCCTCCGCTTTCGCCGAGGCGGTCTCGATGATGTCGAGCAGCTCGCTCGCGGATGCAGTGCCCGCAACCGAGGCCGCGTCCGCGGCGTCGCTGTCGCCGTCCTCGCTCTCGTCGCTCTGGTTGTCGCCGTTCTGTGCCGTCTCAGAAGTGGCGTCATTGTCGTCGTCGATCTCGTCGGCGACGGCTGCGCCCACCGCGACCCCGCCGCCGACGAGGACGACGGCCGCGAGAACTGCGCCTCCGCTGATGAGAAGGGTCCGTCGGCGAGAACGCTTGGGCACGTCGCTCTTCCCAGTCGAGGTCGGCGTCGGATCGGTCTGATTGGTTATGTCGGTCATGACTCCATCCTTCTCAGCGACGCTGAAGCAGGGCTGAAGCGAACTGAAGAAGCCTTCAGTAAGCGAGGGGAAGCGTGACCGTGAACCGTGCGCCGCCCCAGCGGGAGGCATCCACGGCTACGCGACCACCGAGCGCTTCCGCGATGGCGCGGACGATGGGCAGCCCGAGCCCGCTCCCACCGGCATCCCGTGACCGTGCCTCATCAAGTCGAACGAACCGCTCGAACACACGCTCCCGCTGGTCAGCTGGAACACCGTCCCCATCGTCCTCAACCGTGAAGACAGCCATTCCATCACTGTGGCCGACTCCGATCGCGACACGACCGTGCGCATGGCGCGCGGCGTTGTCCGCCAGGTTCCGCACGAGCTGACCCAGCACCCGGCGGTCACCGTTCACCTGGGCGGGGCCAACCCCGGAACCGTCGACCACGATGCCGGATGCGCGCAGTCGGGACAGCTCAGCGAGCGCGATGTCGTCCAGGTCCACGAGCTCATGCATGATCGCGGCACCCTCGTCCAGCCGGGCAAGCAGCAGCAGCGCATCGACGAGACCTTGCAGCCGCAGCCCCTCTTCATGAACAACACCTGCCAGCTCCTCAACGGAGGTCGCCTCGGGATGAGCTTGCGAAAGTTCCGCGTGCTGCCGGATGGTCGCCAGTGGAGAGCGCAACTCGTGGGATGCGTCGGAGACGAACGCTCGCTGAGCTTGCGCAGACGCCTCGAGCCTGGCAAGCATCCCATTCATGGTCACGGCAAGTGCAGCGATCTCGTCACCTGAAGAAGGGACCGGAACGCGCCGATCGAGGCGGTCGGCAGTGATGCTCTCGACCTCCGTGCCGATCCGGGTCACCGGTGTCAGCGCGCGACCGACGACCACCCAGGTCGTCGCGCCGACGAGGAGAACAAGCAGCGGAACAGCGACTGCGAGCAGTCCGCTCACCGTTCTCACGGCTTCCGCGTCATCCTCCACGGAGACGCCGACGAGCAGCGAACCCCCATCGCCCAGTTCCTCGCTCAGCACGATGACCGGTTCATCGTCCACCACGATCGGCACCGCCCCGTCGTCCTGCGGCAATGGAGTGGGCGGCGCATCCTCGGACGCGGCGAGGACGCTGCCGTCACCGTCCACCACCTGGGCGATCTCGTCGTCAAGTCCCCGGATGATGGTCAGCCCTTCGGATTCGACTCGGGCCGCGAGCTCCTCAGCGCGCAATTCCCCCGCGCGAACAGATGCCTCTCGCAGGCTGGAGCTCAACACTCCGACGAAGACGAACGCCCCCACGATCAAGGCGAGAGCAACGACGACCATCGCGCCAAGGGTCGCCTTGGCGCGAACCGATCGCCACAACCGGCTAACCGCCATCAGCAACCAACCGGTAGCCGGCACCCCGCACGGTCTCGATCGCCGTGCGACCCAAGGGCAGCTCGAGCTTCCGCCGTAGATGGCCGACATATACCTCGACGATGTTCAGATCACCCTCGAAATCGTCGTTCCATACCCCGGCGATCACATCCCGCTTGGACAGCACCTGCCCGCGGTGGCGCAGCAGGTGCTCCAGCACGGCGAACTCGCGAGCGGTCAACGAGACCTCCGCACGGTCTCGCCACACTCGTCTCGTCGCCGGGTCAAGTCGAAGACCTCCGGCCTCCAAGATCGCGGGTCGCTCGATGGCGCCGCGCCGAATCAGCGCGCGCAACCGGGCAACCAGGATCGCGAATGAGAACGGCTTGGTCACGTAGTCATCGGCGCCGGTGTCCAGCGCCTCTACCTGATCCCACTCACCGTCCTTCGCAGTGAGCATCAGCACCGGCGTCCAGTTCCCCTCCATCCGCATCGCCTCGCAGACTTTCCACCCGCTCATCCCCGGCATCATCAGATCGAGGACGATCGCGTCGTAGCGGGTTCCGCGCGCACGCCACAGTCCGTCCACGCCATTATGTGCAACATCTACCGCGAAACCTTCCGCCTCCAGACCACGACGCACACCGTCCGCGAGACGCACCTCATCATCGACCACCAGGACACGCATCACTCAAGTGTGGCGGCATGGCCTGAAGGGCGGCTGAAGCGGTGCAGCACGGGGCCAACCTGCGCCAGTTCGAGTTGGGTGAAGAACACCCGAACGTGATCGGCGATTTCGCGTGGACCTCGCGGGACTACCTCGGCGAGACCGGCATCGGCACCTGGGTCTACGGCGACGCATCCACCACCCCATCCCTATCGAAGCCGTATCCGCAAGTAACGGCGGGACCTGGCCGCGTGCCGCGATGGCGACACCTTGGTGGTGGCGAAGCTCGACCGACTGGCACGCTCGCTCCGCGATGCGAGCGACATCGTCGACGAACTCACCGCCAAACACGTCAAACTCAGCATCGGCGGGTCCGTCCACGATCCTCTCGACCCCGTCGGGAGGCTGCTGTTCAACGTGCTCGCGATGGTGGCCGAGTTCGAATCCGACCTGATCCGAGCCCGAACTCGGGAAGGGATGCACGTGGCGAAGGCGAAAGGTCGGCTCCGCGGCAAGCAGCCAAAACTCTCCGGCCCACAGCAGCGTCACCTCATGGAAGTCCACGACGCCGGCACCCACACCACTGCTGAACTCGCAGAGCTGTTCAACGTCGCCCGGTCGACCATCTACAGAACTATCCAGCGACAGACACAGACAAGGACCGGCAAGTAGGTAAGGATCTCCGCGCTCCGGGTTCCGACGAATCGGAGGGGACCGAAGTGACAATCGTCTAGGGCGGTAGCGTCCAGGAGGCGACTACCGCCCGCGCTCACGTCGTCCGACGCCCACTCACCATCGAGCGGCGCCACTCACCAGCGTCAGTAGACGCTCGGGCCCATGGAACTCTGGATCCATGTGGTGATCGGCCAGAGCAACCAGATCTGGGCGAGGGTGCAGGCGAACACGAAGAGGACGCTGACCACGGCGATAGTGACGACGTACATGATGCCGAGGATGACCCGTCCGGTCGGCCGGTCAATCTCCGCGAGGGCGATTGAGGCAGCTCGGAGCGCGATCCCGGAGGTGAGGAACGGTAACGCGAAGGCGAGCATCCACGCGCCAAAGGTCAGCACCCCATAGAACGACGGTTCCAGCCGCCCGGCAATCATGGCGATGGTGATGATGGTGGATGCGAACCCGATCACTGCCGCGCCTGCGGAGATGAACAGTTGCGCGTGGCCAACCCACCACATCCGGCGCAGGAAGCCTGTCAGGTCTACCGGAGGTCTGCGGCGGAACGAACGCACCTTCGTCGGGGCTGCTCTGGTCGAGGCGGCCTCGAGCCGTTCAGTCACATGCACTCCCCAAGTTCTGTTGATACTCCCATGCGCTCGTAAGAGGATCCCTCAGAGAGGATTGCTGTCGTTTAGCAGGGCGCGATTGGGTGTTGCCGAAGCCGCCTATCCGTCGATGGTGCGGACCACGCGGGCGGGTGAGCCGACGGCGATCGTGCCGGCTGGAATGTCCTTGGTGACGACCGAGCCGGCGCCGATGACCGCGTCTTCACCGATGGTGACGCCCGGGAGAACGGTGACGTTCGCTCCCAGCCAGACGTTTCGCTCGATGACCACCGGTGAGGGTATGAGGTCGCTACGTCGGCGAGGGTCGATGTCGTGCTGAAGAGTCGCGATGACGGCATTGTGGCCGATCAGGCAGTCGTCGCCGATCGTGATGCCGCCCTGGTCTTGGAATCGGCAGCCGGAGTTGATGAAGACGCGCTTGCCGAGAGTGATGTTTCTTCCGAAGTCGGCGGTGAACGGCGGGAAGACGGTCACGGTCTCGTCGACGGGTTTGCCGATCAGTCGCGCCAGAAGTCTTCGTACCTCCGTCTGCTCGTGGTAGCCGGCGTTGAGTTCGCCAGCGATGCGGAGTGCTTCTTGACTGGTGTCGTGCATGGTGGCGTGGCCGGGTGAATCGCCGGCGATTGTCTCACCGGCGTCGAGCAGGGAGAGAAGTTCTGTGAGCGTCATGCCTACCTCTGGGCGGGGTGGAAGCGGGAATCTCCTGAGCTGGGTCATTCTGACGGTGCCGTGCGCGCCGGAACGTCGGCACTCCAGTTGGCGAGCATCTGGAGTCGCTCCGCTGACGGCGACCCCGGCTCGGCTGTGTAGATGAGGAGGCTGAGGCCATCTTCGGCGGTAACGGCGAGTTCTTCATAGAGCAGGGTGAGCTCGCCGACGACGGGGTGCTGGAAGCGTTTGGTGCCGGTGCCGTGAGTTCGGACGTCGTGTGCGGACCACAGTGTGGCGAAGGTTTCGCTCCTGGTGATGAGTTCGCCGACCAGGTCCTGCATGGCGCGGTCATGTGGGTCCCGCCCCGCTTCGACGCGCATGATGCCGACGCACATCTGAGCGAACAGTTCCCAGTCGGGGTAGAAGTCACGGGATGCCGGGTCGAGGAACTGGAACCGTGCCAGGTTCGGCACCCGGCCGCTGGTGCCGATGACTGGTGAGTAGAACGCTGCGCCGAGGGCGTTCGTGGCGATGAGGTTCTGGTGCCGGTCCCGGACGAACGCGGGTCCGCCGGTGATCGCGTCGAGCGTGCGTTGCAGACCGGCGCGGGCTGGTTGCTGTGAGGTCGCGCGCCGGCGGGGTCGACCGGAGGTCGGGATGCCATCGGCCGCCCGTGCGAGATCGAGCAGATGCATCCGCTCCGTTTCATCGAGGCGCAGTGCGCGTGCGAGTGCTTCCAGGACAGCTGCGGATGCTCCGGCGATGTCGCCGCGCTCCAGCTTCGCGTAGTATTCCACGCTGACGTCGGCCAGCATCGCCACCTCGGCACGGCGCAGCCCGGCCACGCGCCGGTTAGCGCCGGCTGCGAGCCCGACCTCCGCGGGTGAGATGCGCGCGCGTCGTGACATGAGGAACTCCCGGACCTCCGCCTTGTTGTCCATGCAACCCACAGTAGGACGGACCGTTCTCATGAGGGATGCACTGCCAGTACACCTACCGCAAGGGACTCCCTCGGCGCGCGTTCCCCGGCTTGACTTGCCACGTGATGAATCGACGCGCCTTCACTGCAGGAGTGATTGCTCTGGCCGTGCTCCCCGCTCTTGCCGGGTGCATGACGAGCGAACAAGCTGCGTCGACTGAAAGTGCGCCGCCATCGTCTGCAGCCACCGCACCCTCCTCCGCTGCCTCCTCCACGCCCACGGCCTCACCAACGGGAGAACCGATGCCCGACACACCCGGAACCGCGATCACGATGACGATCGACGGTCACGCGATCACCGCGCGGCTGCACGACAATCCGGCCGCGAACGCGCTCGTCGAGCAACTCCCGCTCACTCTCAGCTTCGACGACTTCAACGCCGTCGAGAAGATCACACGGCTCCCTGTCCCGCTCTCGATGGACGGGATGCCCGAGGGCGATGACCCGGAGATCGGCGACATCGGGTTCTGGGCTCCCGGCGGCGACCTCGTGCTCTACTACGGCGAGGTCGGGTTCTGGAACGGCATCGCCCGGCTCGGCACCTTCGACGATGTCGAGGCGATCTCGACCCGGACCGAGCCGTTCACCATGACCATCGCGACCCGCAACTAGAGAAGGGACCATCCATGCACATCCTCCCCACCACTCCCACGGTGAGAACCCGCCGGAATGGTTCACCGGTGACGTCTGGCTCGACCAAGTCATCTCCCCGCAGGACGACGGACAGCGGTTGAGCGCGGGCCTGGTCCGGTTCAGTCCGGGCGCCCGTACCGCATGGCATTCGCACCCGCTGGGTCAGACACTTCGCATCATGGAAGGCACCGCGCTCGTCCAAACCCGTGGCGGCGACGTGCTTGAAGTTCATGCCGGCCAGACCGTGTACACGCCTCCGGGCGAAGAGCACTGGCACGGCGCTGCCCCCGACAGCTTCATGACCCACCTAGCCCTCTGGGAAACACCCGACGGCGAGGACAGCGCCCACTGGGGTGCACACGTGACCGACGCCGAGTACGGCAACCGCTGACCGAGCTCCACGGCTGAGCTCCAGGAGAAAGGACCGCTCATGCGAGCAACCCTGATGTACAACGCTGGCGACGTCCGCGTCAAAGACGTCCCCGAACCAACCATCCAAGAACCGACGGATGCGATCATCCGCGTCACGTACGCGTGCGTGTGCGGATCTGACCTGCATCTGTATCACTCGCTTGAGGAGACGCCAGAGGGCCGCCGCATGGGGCACGAGGCGATCGGCGTCGTGGAACAGATCGGCTCAGATGTCGTACACCTGTCGGTCGGCGACACTGTGATCGTGCCGTTCGCCTGGTCAGACAACACCTGCTCGTTCTGTCGCGACGGCGTCACGACGTCCTGTGTGCACGGTGGGTTCTTCGACGGAGCAGTGTCAGCGACACAGGCGGAGAAGCTGCTCGTCCCGCAGGCGGACGGCACGGCGGTCGTCATCCCGGCAGGCACAGACGAGGCGTTGATGCCGTCGCTGCTGACCCTCTCGGACGTCTACCTCACCGGGTATCACGCCGCTCACAAGGGCGGGGTCGAGCCCGGGAAGACTGTTGTCGTCATCGGTGACGGAGCCGTCGGCCTGTCGGCAGTGCTCGCCTCCAAGCAGCTCGGCGCGGAAACGATCATCCTCATGGGCCGCCACGAAGATCGCACGGCCCTCGGTCGAGACTTCGGCGCCACGCACATCGTCCCCGAGCGCGGAGCAGAAGGGATCGCAAAGGTCTTGGAGATCACCGGCGGGGAAGGCGCGCACGTGGTGCTTGAAGCCGTCGGCCACATGCCCGCCTACGAACAGGCCTACGGCATCGTGCGCCCCGGCGGAACGATCTCTCGCGTCGGCGTACCGCAGTACGAAGACGCACCCGTCGGTTTTGCATCCCTGTTCGGAAAGAACGCAACGCTGACGGGCGGGCCGGCAACCGTACGCGCCTACCTCGAGGCAGCGCTGCCGCAGGTTCTCGATGGAACGATCGACCCGGGGCGGGTGTTCGACCGCGAGCTTCCCCTGGATGAGATCGCCGAGGCCTATCGGCTCATGGACTCCCGCGAAGCACTCAAGGTACTCATCCGGCCGTAGGGCTCAGCCAGCACGCTGGCCCGACCCTCGGACGCATATGCGCCGAGGGCCGGGCGGAGATCAGTTCTCGGCGTGACTCACGGACGCATCCTGAGTCCACCATCGACGGAGATCGGCGGTACCTGGATCCAGGCGTCGTCCTCGGAGAGAAGGCGGACGGCCGTTGCTGCGATCTCGTCCGTTTTGCCAAGCCTTTGTATTGGGACTGGTGGCGATAGAGATCCCCGGTCGGTGATCTGGAGCCCACAAGCCGGTCCCTCAACGGACGCCAGCAACGGAACCCCAACCGAGACGTGACCTCTGGCGGTGCACGACCCGTATTGGCGACGCTGGGGTGAGCAGATGCGCCTATCGCGCCGGCGGCCCGTTCGCACGCGGGCACCGCGACCGCACCGGCGAGCCCGCGTGCGGCGGTGACGCTGCCCAGCTATCAGGACTCCTCCGGCTCGAACGCAGTTGCGAAGCGCAGTTCACCTTGCGGTTCGAGGCCATGGAAGACGATGGTCTGGATGATGCGGGGGTCGAGGTCGCGATAGGTCAGCCCTGTACCGCCGGTGAAACCCATGCCGCTGTAGACGAGTGGGTTTCCGATGAGTGCACACCCTCGAGCCCCCTGTTCCCGGAGCAGCCGGACCCCTTCGGCGGTGAGCGCTGATCCGATCCCCCGCCGTTGGCGGTCGGCGCGCACGGAGATCGGACCCAGGCCGAACCAGGAATTGTGCGTCCCCTCGATGGTAACGGGCGAGAAGGCGACGTGACCGACGACGACGTTATCCTGAACAGCCACGAGCGACAGCGTGAGGTCGCCCGCAGCTCGCAGCGCATGCAAGATGGGCGCCTCAGATCCGTCGCTGAATGGCATCGGCTCGAAGGCTGCCCTGGTTAACTCGTCGATGGCCTCGACGTCGTCGGGACGTTCAGGTCGAATGATCACTGATCCCCCTCATCCCGCGGCGCACGGGCCAGCGCACCAACGACAGAGTACGAGGCTGGCATCATGCCTGTCGACGCTTCCACGGGGCGACGGCGAGGGCGATGACGGCGAGGACGGCGCTTCCGAGGAAGACCCAGCGCATGCCGTCCACGACGACGCCCTCCGTAGCCGCGCCACCGGTGAGACCGAGCACGCCGACGAGCACGGCGACGCCGAGGGCACCACCGAGTTCCTGTGCCGACGAGTTGGCGCCGGATGCCGCAGCCAGGGTCACCGGCTGGGCTGCGCCCAGGACGAGGGCCTGCACGACGGGAATGGCAGCGGATGCGCCGACACCGGCGATGACGAGAGGGACGAGGGCAGCCGCGTAGTCGGTACTGCCTGCGTTCACAGCGAGGAGGCCCATTCCGAGTGCCTGCAGGATCAGCCCGCCGAGCAGCACCGGACGCTCTCCGACGCGTTCCGCGACGAGACCTGCGAGGGGAGCGACGACGAACAGGGTTGCTGTCCAGGGCAGTAGCCGCAGTCCGGCGCCGGCAGCATCCGTCGTATAGAGGACCTGGAAGTACTGCGCGAGGAAGTACACCGATCCGTACAGCGATGCGAACAGTGCGAGCGTGGTCAGGAGCGCTCGGGTGAACTGCCGGTCTCGCAGCAGAACACGGGGTATCAGTCCATTCGGCGTTCGTCGAAGATGACGGACGAAGAGGACGCCCAGCACGATCCCGACGACACCCGAGACGAGGACGAGCGGATCGAGTGGTCCGCGAATCGGGCCGGTGGCGACGGCCAGAACGATCAGGGCGGCGGACGTCGCAGCCAGCAGGGCACCGCGGAGGTCGATGGGCTCGCGCCGGCCTGGCCCATCGGCCCTCACCGCCAGAAGGCAGATGACGACGGTGACCACGGCGATGGGCAGGTTGAGCCAGAACACCCACCGCCACCCGAGCCCCGTGGTGACAATGCCTCCCAGAACGGGACCGGCGACGGTCGCGACTCCGGTCAGTGCTTCAAGGAATCCGAGGGTACGCGTGGTGCGCATCGGACCGACAGACTCGACGAGCAGGGAGATGGCGAGTGGGATGACGAGCGCCCCGAACGATCCCTGCACTGCGCGCGCCCCGACGAGGAACGCCAGGTTCGGCGCGAGACCGCACAGGAGCGACGCACCGGCGAACCCCAGGAGACCTGTGACCAGCATCCGTCTCGGCCCGAATCTGTCGCCGAGTCTCGCTCCGACGAGCAGGAGCGAGGCGAAGGGGATCGCGTAGGCCGTCGCGACCCAGAACAGCTGGTCCTGTGCGGCGCCCAGTTCCACCCTGATCGTGAGGAGCGAGGTCGCCACGATCAGCAGGTCGAGCGAGATCATGATGGAGGCGAGCGCAGCGACCGCGAGCATCCATCCGGGCCTCGTCGCCCGCACACCACCGCTAAGGTTGCGCACTACGCGCCCTGTGTCGCCGCCCATGCGGCGACTCGGCTGGCGCTCTCCTCCTCCGAGAGGTCCTCCGCCCTCGACATGATCGACCAGCGCAGCCCGAAAGGATCGCGGATCGACGCGGCGTCCATGTCACCCCACGCCTGTTCGTTGCCGTAGATCAGAAGCATGTACTTCATTGCGTTCCCCATCGATGCGTTGAACCAGCCTTAACCATGCGACGAATAGCGACAGGTCGAAATCGACACACTCAGCTGTATTCCCAGGCCAGCCATCGATGCAACGCGATTAGGAAGACTGGACACCACCAGTGAGCCCTTCGAGCACTGAGGGAGCAGGTGGTCACACCACTGCGCAACCGTGACCACATAGTCATCCCCTTACGAGCACTGAGGGACCGCTTACGGGCTGACGGATCCAGCATTCGAGGCACGAAGCCGGATGGGAAGGGTGTGGCCTGCCGCGTGATTCAGATTCTGACCACGGTGCACAGATCGAAGCACCTGCCCGTGGCAGACTCGGACCGGAATACTTCCAGCGACTTGATTGCGGGCTGATGAACCAAGAAGTTGATGATCCCAACGGGCGCGAGCGGATCATGGTGCTCTCCGCGGGCGTGGGATCCGGACACAACAGCGCGGCCGAAGCGATCCGCGAGGCCTGTGCCGCGCGTGCAGATGTCGAAGCCGTCGACGTACTCGATGTGCTCGATGTCAGCAGCGCGCTGTACCGCGATCTTCTCGCCAAGGGATACTTCGCCCTCGTCGAAGACGCACCGTGGCTGGTGAGTCTGGGATACGACGTGAGCGACCAACCGTTCAGACATCGCGGAGCGGTGGATCCGTGGTCACGAGTGAACGCCATGCCGGCTCTCCGTCGCCTCAAGAAGTTCCGCCCCACGGCGGTGATCTGCACTCACTTCCTCCCGGCCCAACTGATCGCGACGATGATCCTGCGTGGAGCGCTCGACGCCCGCACTGCGATCGTGACGACGGACTACGACTTCCAGGGCCTGTGGCTGGCCAGCGCCTTCCACCGCCTCTATCTGGCGCGGGAAGAGTCCCGGGTGCAGCTCGGCGAGCTCGGCATCCCGCTGGATCGTGTGGTGACCAGCGGGATCCCGGTGCGCCCACAGGTAGGGATCGAGATGTCAGGCGGCGGTGATTCATCGCCGCTTCTCGTCATCTCAGCCGGAGCATCGGGCGGTTCCTACGCGAAGACGGTCGTTCGCCAGGTTCGACGTGTGACATCGCCGATGCGCGCGGTCGTGGTCTGCGGGCGCAACAAGGAGCTGCGCCGAGAGGTCGAGTCGATCACGGCAGGGGACGAACGGTTCACCGTTCTCGGTTTCACGGATCGCATGCCCGAGCTTCTGAGCGGCGCGTCCCTCTTCATCGGCAAGCCGGGTGGACTCTCGGCGTCGGAGTGCATGGCGGCCGGGCTTCCGATGGTCTTGACGAATCCCATCCCCGGCCAGGAGGTACGAAACGGCGATTACCTCATCGAGGAAGGCGCAGCGGTGCGCTGCACCACGACGACGACGATCGGATGGAAGATCGATCAGATCCTCTCCACGCCCGGCCGGCTCGAACACATGCGCAGTCGCGCACATGCCATCGGTCGTCCCTCCGCAGCAGCAGATGTCGTCGAAGACCTCCTCGCTGGTCCCGCGTCCCCGCTCATCATCACGCGGAACGCACAGAAATCCCTGCTCGAGGTCAGCGAGACCAGCCTCAGCGCAAGCGACCTCGAGGCCGACAAGTCGTTGGCGACTCTGGCGGCCACGGAGACTGGTGATTCGCTCGCTCTCCTCCGCCGAGACGACCTCGACCAGATATTCGAGGCCGCTGGCACCGAGGGGAACACACTCAGACTCGATGCGGCGACTCTGGCTCGTCTCGGGCAACGCTTCGACGTGCAACGCCTCGTCGAACGCCTGCTCGGCGAATCCTCGACCCTTGACCTCACGGTGCACCACTCAGCACCCATGAACGATAAGTAGGCCGCGTACGACTGTCTGGCGAGACTACCCGCACGATTCGTCGCCCACACCTCAGGACAGTTGCCACAATTCTGAGACCGTGAACGCCCACATCCCGAGCGCTCGCTTCGGTGCACGTGATTGCCCACTTCTGCTGCCCCCCCCCAGTCACATCAGAAAGGTGAACGCTGGGTGATTGTCGGTCCCTCCGGGAGCGACAATTCTTGTCTTCGCAGGCGAACCGCAACCTGATAATCCGGCGAGGTTTACTTCCGGAAGTAGTCGTTCGCCGTCTTGGTGTACAGGAGCACGAGCCCGATGACGGCCACGATCGCAGCGAGGAGCGGGGCGACGAAGTTCGCCGGATGAGCGACGATCGAGAAGATCGCCGCGAGCAAGGACAGCACGAACGAGATCGTGACGAGGACACGCGCGATGTTGCTTCCGCCGAACAGGGCGAATGCGATCAGGAACGAGATGACCCCGACGACGATCGCCACCCAAGCTGACTCGGTCGAGACTCCTTCAGGGTTGAGCACGCGGGTGAGGACCAGGACCCCCGAGATGATCTGCAGCGCGGCTCCGATCCAAGCCAGAACCGCAATGAGTACGACGCCGCCAGGACGCTGACCTGCCATGGGACCATCTCCTTCTTTCCTGGTTCAAACGAGAGTGCGTTGACCGGCGATGCGCTGGAGGCGAGGACTCGAACGTCGTGCTTGGAGTGCGCCCGTGCACACCACCGACCGTGGCAGCGCGAATCGATGGGTGCCTTAGTCGCCGAGTTCGGCGAGGAGGTCCTTCAGGCCGAGTCCGCCGATGTTCTGCGCTTCGAACTCGAGGGTTGTTCCGGTTGTGGTGTCGGTCAGCCCGATGACGCGCACGGTTCCCCGCTGGTGACGTTCCACGGCGAGGTTGGCCCGCTCGATATACGTCACCGGGTGCAGATGCTTCCATCCGCCCACCAGACCGGTCGAGGTGCGACCGAGAACATACAGCCGAGTGGCGGATGCCGCGAGCACGATCGACGGGTAGCTGCCCTTCGAGGCGCTATTGGCCCTCTGCGCGAGCATCCCGCCGGCGACTCCCCACGCGGTCTGATTGTTTCCGCCCAGTGCGACTCCGGCGCTCGCGCCGAGGACGCTGGAGAAGGTCGACCCTCGCGGCATCACGACCGCGACGTCCAGGATCTCGTCATCGGGGACGACTGCCTGCGCACCCTCGCGCGCACTCTCTTCTCGGGACACGTGTGTTTCCTTCCAGGGTCCGTATTGCGCGGTTCCCGAGGGGTGGCTCGAGTCGATCACTAACTACGCTAGCTAAAATTGAGATATTTTCAAAAGAGCCTCGTGCCTCTGCCGTGGTGACAGACGGCAGTGCGGTTGACTTGGCGGTGACCGTGAGCCCTGTGAAGGAGATCTAGATGACTACGAGTCCTACTGACCGGTACCGTGTGCGACCCCGCGTGTGGATCGGTATCGCGATCTACCTCGCCTACGTCGTCGTGGTCTTCGCCGTTCAGCTGTTCACGGGAATCCCGTACACCGACCTCGGAAAGAGCGGCTCCAACCTCTTCCTCGGAGCCGGGCTCTCACTCATCATCGGTGCGATCCTCCTGGCGATCACCACGACGCTTCTCGGCTGGTGGCGGCCGGCGCTGTTCGACCGGCGGCGCGCGGCGCACGTCTGGCCGATCATCGCCCCGGCGGTCATGGTTGTCGCACTGGCGTTCAACCTCATCTCGACGGACTGGGGCTCGTTCGACGGCGCGTTCTTCGCGGCATCCATCGTCCTGCTTCTCGTCGGCTTCACCGAGGAGCTCACGACACGAGGTCTTCTCCTCGTCGGCTTGCGCAGCCGCCTCTCGGAGGTCTGGGTGTGGTTCATCACCTCGGCGCTCTTCGGGCTCATGCACCTGGTGAACGCGTTCAGCGGACAGCCCCTTGCAGGGACCCTCCAGCAGGTTGCGTTCGCGTTCGGCGCCGGCACGATCTTCTACATCCTGCGCCGCGTGACCGGCAGCCTCATCTGGGCGATGGTGCTGCACGGGTTCTGGGACTTCTCCACGTTCGCCGTCACGCACGGAACCCCGGGACCGCTCGTGGCGCTCGGCGCCACCTTCGAGGTGATTTCCCTCGTGCTGGCGTTCGTGGCTGTGGCCTTCGTCATCCGCGGGGCCGATGAGCGCATCCCCGCCCTCGGAAGGGCCACTGCGGTCTAACGCAACTGTCAGCGGTCAGCGACATCCGATGCGCGTTGTGTCACACGTCGACCCGAAACCACCCGTCAGAATGCTTGCAGCGGCCTTACTTGAGGCAATTTCGTCTGACGAGATTGAGTTCTTAACGATCTCGGAGTAAACGCCTGCTTCGCGAACGCGACGAGCGATGAGTTGCACGTATTGAGCACCGAAGTCGATGAGATCCGTCGAACACCACCGACGACGCACGGTGGTGCCCCTGGAGGGACTCGAACCCCCAACCCTTTCCTTAGGACGGAACTGCTCTTCCATTGAGCTACAGAGGCTGACTGCACGAGTTTATCCGGTCTGAGCGGATGTGCCGACGAGGGAAGCCGGCAGGAGTCTTGTCGGCATCTCGAGACCTGACGCAGGTGCAGGGCCACCGGACTTGGTCCACGGCCCCGCACCTGCGGCACTGTGCCGATTCGGGTTCGGCATGTAGTGAGACTACGGCGATCCGCCCAGAGCCCCGCGGGGCTTGACAGCTGATCATATGGTCCGAGCTTCTCGAGACTCTTCGGCCCGCTTCGCGGAGCACTCGACCCGAAACCGTCACCGCGCAGTACGAGCGCTAGGCGTCAGGATCGACGACTTCGTCCTCACGAAGCACGCGCGATGGGCTGAACGGGCCGAGGTAGCCGACGGGCACCAGATCGGGCCCAGACGCGCCGATCCTGGTCGCCCGGGCCGGTTTGAGAGCCGGGGCGACGCGGATTCCGTGCTCTCGGCAGACCTTCATGGCGTCAGCGCGGCTCCTCGTGGCGCCCGGGGCTCGTGTCGGGAGCACCCTCCGCAGGGGCCGTCCCAGAGGCCTCGTTCGGCGAGCCCGTCGAGTAGTGGCTCACGAGCTCCTGCTCCTGAGCAGGATCGAGTCCCCCGTCGGAATCGATCCGTGGAGCGCTCTTGACGACATCCTTGCTGAAGGGAACGGAGACGTCGTCGTTCTCCCAGGTCGCATCGTCCAAGGGCACGAACGCAGGGTGGCGGGTGAGCGTTCCCACGTTCACCACCGCCCAGGTCGGATGCCCGTCGGCGGCGTCCACGAGAACCTGGGCGATCCGCCCGATCTTGTCATCATCGGTGCCGAACAGAGTAGCTCCGACGATGCTCTGGATGTTGTTCGAGGGCAGCATCAGCGCGTCACCGGCCCAGGCCGGCGCGGTCGACCTTGCGATGGAATCGCATGCCGGCCGCTCCCCCGAGCAGAGCGCCACCGAGGCTGGCGAGTGCCAGCGCGACGGCGGTGATCACGCCTCCGAAAGTGACATCGCCCTCGTTGAGCGGGATGCGGGGGAAACTGTTGACGTTCGCCAGAATATTGAACTGGCTCCCGGCGATGGCGCCGACGATGGCCACCACGACGGCGATCACGACGGCCCAGAGCCACACGGCGAGGCCCTGCTTCACCCCGTCGAACCGCGCCATGCGTCCGGCGACGTAACCGCCGCAGTAGTACGAGACCAGGAGCACGACCACGAGGGCGATGGCCCCCACGATGCCGATCGTCGCGGCTTCACCTTCGTCGATGGATGCCTGCCCGTCTGACGCGCCGAAGCCGACCGCAGCGCCCGTCGCCGCGACGAGAGCGGTCAGGATGACGGCGGTGCCTGTCGCGGTGAGCCATCCGAAGAAGGCGGAACCGAACTTGATACCGCCGAACCTCTCCCGCTCGCGGTTCACGACCTCTTCGCGGAGCGTGCCGCGGTCCTCCAGCGGCACCGACCCCGAGGGGGCTGCAGCAGGCGGAGGCGTATGGGCCGGTACCGTCTGGGCGGGCGCCGACTGGACCGGTACGGTCTGGGCCGGTGCGGTCTGACCGGGCGCCGACTGGACCGGCACCGTCTCGGCGGGTGCGGTCTGGGGCGGAGTCATCTGGGGCCGACCATCGTCGGCTTGTTCACGGTTCGTCATCGTCCTGGATCCTGTCGTGGTGCGGCGTGGTGTGTCATATGCTGTGACGCCGGTTGGGGGCGTTCGCGCTTCGTCGGAGAGCGCTCCGCTCAGCGAGCGGCCTCCCTCAAGTCAGCCATCATTTTCGGATTGACAGGCCCGGGTCGACTGGTGCCGCCGCGGGGTCTACACTCTGCGGACACGCGGCGACAGCGGAAGACCGCGAGGCCGTTCAACACGCCGCCGACTCCGGTTGCCACGACTCCGGATGCATCGACTGACGGCATCCGTCAGCTGAGTCACGGACCTCCCAGCCAGTGCTCGATCCGGTGGGTGTCGGGGGCGAACCCGTGGCTCACTCCGTAGAGCACGGCCTGCGTGCGGCTCGTCGCCCCGATCTTGCGGTAGACGGAGCGGATGTAGGACTTGACGGTGTTGGGACTGAGGTAGGTGAGTCGCGCCACCTCCGCGTTGCTCTTGCCCTGGGTGATGAGGGCGAGGATCTCCGACTCACGATCGGTGATGCCCTCGCGCTTCCCGGGCCAGTCCAGGCCCGGGGCGCTCGGCGCCCGACGATTCTGCTCGCTGATCACGATCTCCCCCGCGTTCACCGCCTCGATGGCGGCGACGAGGGCTGCCGCCGTCAGCGTCTTGGACAGGTAGCCATGCACGCCGAGGCGGCGGGCCTCCTCGATGAGATCGGGTTGGAAGTTCCAGGTGTAGACCACGACGTGACGCGCTCGCGGATTGCGCATGAGCCCAGCGATCTCGCTCTGATCGGACTCCGGCTGGGCGAACGAGTCGTAGAGCACGACGTCGACGTAGTCCTCCATGGCGGCGTTGGCGTCGATCTCAGCCACGACGACCCGGTCGCGATAGTCGTCGAACAGATGCGCCAAACCCTTCAGCACAACGTCGTAGTCGTCGACGAGGGCGACGGTGACTGGCCGGGAGGACGACGAGGACATACCCCATATCATTCCACCCCCAGGGGTGTACAGCCACACCCGCAGGGGTGGTTGACTTCGTAGTATTGCCGAGCGGCGGCCCGCGCTGAACCCGGTGCACACCAGGCCGCACCCCGCTCTGCATCCAGAAGGAGAACATTCATGCTCGGTCTCATCATCAGCCTCATCGTCATCGGCCTCATCGCGGGCTTCATCGCTCGCGCTGTGATTCCCGGCAAGCAGAACATCGGCATCCTCATGACGATCCTCGTCGGCATCGTCGGCTCGTTCGTCGGCGGGTTCCTCGGATTCCTGATCTTCCAGCACGACCCGATGGACGGCTTCTTCCAGCCCGCCGGCATCATCGGATCCATCATCGGGGCGATCATCGTGCTGTTCCTCTACGTGCGTTTCGCCGGCGGCCGCAGCACCGCTCGCCGCTCATAGTCGCTGTCGCGCGGGCAGGCTGACCACCCGAATCCGCGCTGATCACGAACGACGCGCTCGACTCTTCGGAGTCGGGCGCGTCGTGCGTTCGGCGTGGTGCCGAGATCAGCGGGACACCCGTGCCCGGCGGGGGCGACCGGATGCCGCGAAGCTACGCGGGCGGCGGGTAGAGGTAGAGCGCCGCGTCGCCGACACCGATGGTGCGGCGGTGGTAGTTGTGGTCGGAGTTCTGGTTGTACTCCTCGATCGTCACGGTCCCGTCACCGTTGACCGACTGCACGTACGCCACGTGGTTGCCGGTGAACCAGGCGACGGACCCGACGATCGGGTCGTGGCTGACCTGCCAGCCGTTCGCGTACCAGGCGTTGGCCCAGTTCCACGCGCTTCCGCCGCCGGGCGTGAGGTTCGACCAGACCCAGCGGAACGGTCCGGTGGCACCGGCGTCGCGGTTGAGGCGCCAGGCGACGAAGTCGACGCACTCGCGGTACTCGTAGTTGAGGGGTGAGAGCACGCCGACGGGGCCGCCGGGCCACGGGTAGTCGTCGCCCTCCTGACGCTGCGCCGGTACGGAGTAGGTGCCGACCTGAGCTGCGAGCTCCGCCGCGGCCTGAGCGCGGGCGGCCGCCTCGGCCTCGGCGGTCTGCCGGCGGATCTCCTCGCCGCTCACGGCGGTGTAGCCGTCGCGCGCGACGGTGATCTTCGCGGCGGAACTCGAGACGTCGACCTCTTGAGCCGAGGCTACGGCGAGCTCGTGCGTTCCGGACTCGGAGTACTCCGATCCGCTCGTCGGCGCGAAGGCGTAGGCGGGCAGGGCAACAGTCAGGAACAGACCGGGAACGACGACGAGGGCCACGATCGCGCCGAGCGGGTTCTTGCGTCGGCGGGCGGGCTTCGACGTCGAGGCGGGTCCGCGCGGAGGAGCTCCGGCTCCGGATGCCGCAGCTCGGGCCGCCGAGGACGAGACCGAGGCGCGCGCGGTCGGTCCTGCGACGGGCTCCACCGCAGTCGACTCATCGCGACCGACCATGGCGCGCGTCGTCGGCCACTGCTGGGCCGGAACGGACCCGGTGGTGGTCGCCGGCGACCCATCGCGCTGGGCGCGGAGCGAACGACGCGTGGGGAGCTCGGTGGGTAGACATGTTCCGGTGGTCTCCGGTGCCGACTCAGGTGCGAGTCGGTCGGGGTTGCCGGGTTCAGTCACAGATCGTCCTCCGAGGCGCTGGTGGGCACCACGTCGTCGTACATGGGGGCACGCCGCCCGGCGGAGAGGGGGAGCTCCCGCGGCGCGACCTGCCCCAGACTACGTGATAGCCCCGAGGTTGTCACGGTGCGAAACGGGTAGGCGTTCCGGCGCGTGTGAGAGGGCTCTCATGCCGACGGATGCGCCGCTCGACACCATCCGACGGATGCCGCAACGGGAGCCTCATGCGGCTAGGGTCAGGAACTCGTCCCACTGCGGCTCGGAGCGCTCGAAGCCGCGCACCAGCCACGCCGTGCCCTGCGGCATCGTCGGCGTGATGCGCAGGTGCCAGCCCATCTCGTTCGGCGTGCGGTCGGCCTTCACGTTGTTGCAGCGCACGCAGCACGCCACGAGGTTCTCCCACGAGTCGCGACCGCCACGTGAGCGGGGCAGGACGTGATCGATCGTGGCTGCCGACTTCCCGCAGTATCCGCAGCGGTGATTGTCGCGTCGCAGCACGCCGCGGCGGCTCACCGGCACGTCGCGGGCGTAAGGGATGCGCACGTAGCGCGTCAGCAGGATGACCGACGGGCGGTCCCAGGAACCCGACTGCCCCCACACAGGGTGATCGGCGTCGTACTGCAGCAGGACGGCCTTGCCGTTCATCACCAGGATGAGCGCTCGTTTGAACGAGATGACGGCCAGCGGCTCGTAGCCGGCGTTGAGGACCAGTGTGCGCATGTCTCTCCCTCTCGAATGAGGCTGGACGGCTTCCAGCCATTCGAACTACCCAGACGAGCGGGTCTTCAGGAGCGAGGGCGAACAGAAAAGGGCACCGTCACGAAGACAGTGCCCTACCAACCACACGAATGCGGTGTTGCGTGCGACTCGAATGCCGGCGCACGAAGGCACAGCGGTCATCCATGGTGCGGATGCTGCTCTGCTCGTGCATCGACTCTCCCGAGAACTCGTTTGTCAGAGCTTCAGGGTAAACCACACCGGAGGAACACTCACCATCAGGCACGCCGCACGCGCGTGACGTCATCCGTTCGTCACAGATCGTTCACGCCGCCGTGCGATTTCGGGATGCCACTGACGGATGCCGCTGACGGATGCCTCGGCGATTCGTCGTCGGATGCCGCTCAGATGCCGAGGCGAACGATCGTGTAGTCGCCGGTCCAGATGGGCTGCACCCGCACGGATGCGCCCTCGTAGGGAGCGTGCAGGATGTTGCCGTTGCCGGCGTAGAAGCCGTCGTGGCCGTCCATGATGACGAGGTCACCGGGCTGGGCGTCGGCGAGGGAGATGGGAGTGCCCATGGCGCCCTGACCCGACGAGGAGTGCGGGAGGCTGACGCCGAACTGGGCGAAGACGTACTGCACGTAGCCCGAGCAGTCGAAGCCGGCCGGGGTGTTGCCGCCGTAGACGTAGGGAACGCCCTGGTACTGCAGAGCCACGTTGTAGACGGCGGCGAGGTCGAAGCCGCCGGGGAACGGCGGACTGGCGAGCAGGTCGCCCACGGTGGGGCCGGAGAAGGCCTCGCTGTACGCCGTCATCTCGCTGGCGGCGGTGGCAGCCGCCTGTGCTGCAGCGGCCGCAGCGGCAGCAGCGGCCGCGGCGTCGATGGAGGCCTTGGTCGTGGCGTCGTAGCCGTCGCGGGCGACGGTGATGGTGGCGGCCTGCTTGTCGACGGTCACCTCCTGCTCACCCGCCTTCATGGCGCGGTTGACGTCGGACTCGGCGAAGGACTGGTCGCCGACGCCGGGCGCGCTGGCATACGCGGGAAGAGCCACAGTGGCCACGAGGCCGACGGCGACGGCCATCACGGTGAGGTTCGAAGCCACGCCGCGGCGCTTGGCGCGGGGCTTGGGCTTCGCGATCGCAGCGCCGGGTACAGCCTCGATCGTTCTTGAATTGTCTCGTGGGTCACGACGTGTGTGTAGCTGGGCCAAAGTCACCTCCGGCGCCTCCGACAGCCCTGGGGCTGGTCCGTCCACTGCGGGTATCGCGTGCGTATCGGAAGGTCAAGAGACGGGATGGGAGGCGTCTTGTTCCGAGTCCTTCGACCAGGGGGGATGGTCTGTGGGACTCCTCGACGCTAGCCCAAGGTCACGGTTATGTCACATCCTGTTTCCTGACAGTCCGTCTTTGAGAGCGGTTTCTCAGTCTGGGAAGGACGACCGGATCAGGCCTCGACGAAGATGTGACCGGCTGATTCGTTGGGCAGTTCAAGGCCCCCGTCGACGCCGTCGACCTCGATGCGCACGTAGGAACCGGCGTTCGAGAACGACGCCTGGGCACCGGGAAGGATGCCGAACTGCTTGAGTTGCGCGAGGAGTTCTGGGTCGAACTGCACGGGTTCTGCGAGGCGACGGATGCGGCCGGGCACGGCGGTTCCCCCCTCGGCGACCAGCGCCACGATGTTCACGACACCGGTCATGAAGGGGGTCGATGCCGGCTCGCCCAGCTCTTCCAGGCCCGGGATCGGGTTGCCGTAGGGCGACTCGGTGGGGTGATCGAGGATCTCGAGGAGCTTCCGCTCCACCTGCTCGCTCATCACATGCTCCCAGCGGCATGCTTCCTCGTGCACGAACTCCCACTCGAGTCCGATCACGTCGGAGAGCAGGCGCTCGGCCAGTCGGTGCTTGCGCATGACGTGCACGGCCTTCAGTCGTCCGGCATCCGTCAGCTCGAGGTGCCGGTCTCCCGAGACGACCACGAGACCGTCGCGCTCCATACGGGCGATGGTCTGGGAGACCGTCGGCCCGGAGTGCCCGAGACGCTCGGAGATGCGAGCCCGAAGGGGAACGATGTTCTCCTCCTCGAGATCGAGGATGGTGCGGAGATACATCTCCGTCGTGTCGATGAGGTCCGTCACTCACGCCTCCCCTGTCGCCTTGGCACGTACCCGGTAAGCCTACCCGTCCACCGGCGTCACTCGCCGTCACTCGCTGGAGGCTCCATCTAGAATCTACGCATGCCCCAGCTGACCATCCCCACGTCACTCCTGCCCGCCGACGGTCGCTTCGGATGCGGTCCGTCGAAGGTGCGCGCCGAACAGATCGAGTACCTCGTCTCGGCCGGCGCCGCCATCCTCGGCACCTCTCACCGCCAGGCTCCGGTGAAGGATCTCGTGGGCCGCGTGCGCTCCGGCGTCTCCGAGCTGTTCCGGGCGCCGGACGGCTACGAGGTCGTGCTCGGCAACGGCGGATCGAGCGCCTTCTGGGATGCCGCCGCCTTCGGCCTCATCGAGAATCGCAGCCAGAACCTGGTCTTCGGCGAGTTCGGCGGCAAGTTCGCGGCCGCAGCGAAGACTCCGTGGTTGCAGGCCCCCGACGTGCGCACCTCCCCTGCCGGGTCGCGCACCCATGCCGAGGCCGTTGCCGGTGTCGACGTCTACGCCTGGACCCACAACGAGACCTCGACCGGCGTCTCGGCTCCGATCGGGCGCGTGAACGGCGATGCCGGCGCCCTCACCGTGATCGACGCGACCAGCGCCGCCGGGGGCATCGACTTCGACGCATCGCAGGTCGATGCCTATTACTTCGCACCGCAGAAGAACTTCGCCTCGGACGGAGGCCTCTGGCTGGCGCTCCTCTCCCCCGCGGCCCTCGAGCGCATCGATCGCATCGCGGCATCCGACCGTTACATCCCCGAGTTCCTGTCGCTGAAGAACGCCGTCGACAACTCGCGCCTCAACCAGACGCTCAACACTCCGGCGCTCGCGACGCTGCTGCTGCTCGAGAACCAGCTCGAGTGGATGAACGGCAACGGCGGACTCACCTGGACGTCGGCGCGCACCCGGGAGTCGTCGGACGTGCTCTACGAGTGGGCGGAGCGCGTCGACTACGCGACGCCTTTCGTGACGGATGCCGCCCACAGGTCGCAGGTCGTCGTCACCGTCGACTTCGTCGAGGAGATCGACGCCGCCGCCATCGCCAAGACGCTGCGTGCCAACGGCATCGTCGACACGGAGCCCTACCGCAAGCTCGGCCGCAACCAGCTGCGCTTCGCGACGTTCGCGGCCATCGAGCCCGACGACGTGCGCGCCCTGGTGTCGTCGATCGAGTACGTGGTGGAGAACACGGCGCGCTGATCCCCGCCTACCCGCTCACTCTCTCGCCGCTCGCTGAGGGCCGAGCGCAGCGACCGCCCGAAGCGCGCCTCCGAATGCGCGCTTCGGCCGCGGACTTCGTCCGGGCCTCAGCGAGCGGGCACAACGGTTGGCTAGGGTCGAAGCATGCGCATCTGGCTGAAGGACAGTGAGCGGAGACCCGATCCGGAGCCCGCTCGAGCCGATGGACGCAAAGCCGTCGTCGCCGGAACAGCCGTGTGGCTCATCGGCCTCATGGCCTGGTTCATCTGGGGCGAGATGCTCACCGACGCCGGCTTCGGCTGGTGGCTCTGGGCCTGCATCACCGGCATCGCGTTCGGCGTCATCGGCCTCGTCGTCGTGCAGGTGATGCGCCGGAGCTGACGGCGTCAGCCCCGGGCGGCGTCACTCGTCTTCGGAGTCGTCTTCGTTGTCGTCGTCCGACTCGTCGTCGTCGGAATCGTCTTCATCGTCGTCGTCAGAGTCATCGTCGTCAGAGTCGTCGTCGTCGTCGTCAGACTCGTCGTCGTCCGACTCATCGTCGTCAGACTCGTCGTCATCGTCAGACTCCGCACGACCATCGCCGAACACGTCGACATCGAGGTCGTCGTCGAAGTCCTCGTCGTCCTCCTCGTCGAGGTCGTCGACGTCGTCGCCCTCGGCCGCGGCCTCGGCTGCCGCAGCGGCGACGGCCTCCTGGGCGGCACGGTAATCGGCCAGGCGGTCAGACCACGGCACCCAGTCGGGCGCCAGCAGGGCGTTCTCGCCGGGCATGAGCTCTGCCTCGAGCACGGTCGGCTCGGCACCTTCGACGCGGCCCAGGGTGACAGTCCAGTGCCAGCCGGGGTAGCCGGTCAGGCGCGTCTCGAACAGCAGCGACAACGCGTGCTCGCCCTCGACGATGTGCCCGGCGGGCTCGCCGATGGTCTCGACCGGCGTGATCTCGGCGAGAGCCGTGCGTGCCAGGGCCTCGGCGGCGAGGAGCACGTCGTCGGCCACGGGAGCCGGAGCGTCAGCGGGCGTCTCGGCGTCAGCGGGCGCCTCGGCGTCAGCGACTTCGGCGTCATCAGCCTCGGGAGCAGCGGCATCCGTCACAGAATCCGCGTCCGTCGCCGTCACGTCCTCGACGACCGACTCGACCTCGGGGGCGAGCTCAGCGTCTGTCGTTCCGTCGGTGTCAGGCATCCAGCTCGTCAGCCACCTTGCGCAGCAGCGTCGCGGTCATGCGCGTCTTGCTGCTGTCGGGGTAGTGTCCGCGGCGCAGGTCGCCGCCGACGCCGTCGAGGTACTTCACCAGGTCCTCGACGATGATCGCCATCTCCTGAGCGGGCTTGCGGTTGAGCTTCGCGAGGCTCGGAGGAGTGTCGAGCACCCGCACCGAGAGGGCCTGAGGGCCGCGCTTGCCCTCGGCGATGCCGAACTCGAGGCGGCTGCCGGCCTTGACGACAGCGCCGGCGGGCAGAGCCGACGCCGGCAGGTGAACCTGCTGTCCGTCATCGGCGCTGATGAAGCCGAATCCCTTGTCCTCGTCGTAGAACTTGACCTTGCCGGTGGGCATACTGAACCTCGTCTTGTGTACGGGCGCGCCGAATCGCGACGCAGTCCTGCTCCTAGTTTAGAGGGGCGACGGATGCCGCGTGCCGGCGAGGCGCATCCGTTTCCCCGATCCACCGCCGACCGGGAGCACGCACCCCATTCGGGGCAGCACTGCCGCCCTCGGGCCCGACACGGCCGGAATGCTCGTATTGTTGATCGGGTGACCTCTCAACCGACCACACCCGGCAAGCACCGCCTGGAGCGCTCGCTCGCCGCGATGGCCGGCACCACAGTCGGCCTGGCCGTGCTCGCCATCATCGCCCTGCTCATCGGCAGTGCCGCCGGGCTCGACCTGAGCGGCGGCTTCTGGGTGGTCGTGCTGGTCATCCCGCTCATCGCCCTGCCGATCGGGCTGCTGCTGATCATCGCCTTCATCATCGTGTCTGGCGTGCGCCGTTCTCGAGAGTCCTCATCGAGGCAGAGCTGATTCCTCCCCTGCCATGATCGCGCTGGCCGCCCTCGCACGATCGATGAGCGATGACGCTCTCGTCGGGGCGTTGCACGCGCGCGGAGTGCCCACCACGGGCATGCGCGATCTGTTCGATCTCGCAGAGTGGCTTCTGACGCCGACATCGGTGCAGGCCGCCCTCGGTGACTTCGACCGCACGCACCTGGCCGTGCTGGGCGCGACCGCCGCCATCAGCGTCGAGACCGGCGCCGAACCCGAGACTCCGGTCGCCTACGACGTGGTCGCCGCCCGCCTCACGATGCTGCGCACCGAGCCGATCAGCGCCGACGAGGTGCGCGCCGCCGCCGCCGACCTCGCGGCCGTGCTGCTCTGTCGCGCCGACGATGATGGCATCGCCGTGTTCCGCGGTGTCGGCGAGCGCCTCGCCGCGTGGCCGGCGGAGGGGTTGCCCTCCCTCGCCGAGCTCGCCGCCCCGTTCCCCCCGACGCCCGTCGCCGAGAGCGGCACCGACACCCGCATGCTCGACGCCCTGGCCGCCGAGCGCGCGTTCTCCACTGTCGCCGCCATCGCAGAGCTCGTCACCTCCGTCGGCACCGAGCCCGCCCGCGAACTCGGCAAGGGCGGCCTCTCGCTCCCCGATGCCAAGCGCCTGGCCACGGCCATGTCCCTCCCGATCGACCAGGTCGCCGGCCACCTCCGGGTCGCTGCGCGTGCCGGGCTGGTCGCCCTGAACGTCACCGACTGGATGCAGACCGACGCCGGAGGCGACTGGCTGAACGGCTCGACGCCCGAGCGCTGGGCAGCCCTCGCCGCGTCCTGGTACGAGGCCATGCCCACCGACGTGCACGACATCCTGGCGAGCGCGCGCGTGCCGTGGGGACCCGGCATCCGTGCCTACGTCGCCTGGTTGTATCCGGCATCCGGTGCCGCACTCGAAGGCCGCATCGACGAGTTCTCGGCTGATGCCGAGCTGCTCGGCATCACGGCGGGACGCACTCCCGGCGCCGTCGGCGCGCTCGTGCTGCGCGGCGAACTGTCAGCCGCTGTCGAGACCCTCGACGGGCTGCTTCCCCACGAGGTCGACAAGGTCTACCTGCAGCACGACCTCACCGTCATCTCCCCCGGCCCTCTGGCGCCGCGCCTCGACGCCAGGCTGCGCACGCTGGCCGACGTGGAGAGCCGCGAACTCGCCTCGAGCTATCGCGTGACCGCTGCATCCGTCGAACGCGCCCTCGCCGTCGGCGAGACCGCCGAGTCGATGCTGGCCTTCCTCGGCGAGATCTCGCTCACGGGCATGCCGCAACCGCTCGGCTACCTCATCAGCGAGACGGCCGCCCGCTACGGCCGCGTGCGTGTGGGCGCCACCCACGGCGAGGAGCAGTTCCACAGCTACGTGCGCAGCGACGACGAGTCGCTCATCGGCCAGATCAGCGTCGACAAGACCCTCACCGCCCTCGCCCTCGTGCGCACCGGGCGGCACAGGGTGGCGAGCCGCTTCGAGCCGAGCATCGTGTTCTGGGCCCTCAGCGACGCGCGCTACCCGGTCGCCGCCGAGAACGACAGCGAGCAGATCGTGCACATCGCACGGCGCACAGTGCGTCGGCCCGCGCCGCCGGCGAAGGCCGACCCTCTCGTCGACCTCGTGGTGCGGCTGCGGGCTGCGGATGCCGACATGGGCGAGACCGGACAGGCCTTCCTCGCCCGCCAGATCGAGGCGGCCATCCGCGAGAAGCGAACTCTGACCGTGAGCGTGCGGATGCCGGGAGGCGCAGTCTCCGACTACCTGCTCGAGCCCACCTCCGTGGCCAACGGTCGCATGCGCGCCCGTGACCGGCGCGCTGACATCGAGCGCACCCTGCCGCTGTCGAGCATCGACGGCATCTCCTGAGCGGTCGATCCATCACAGCGCGCCCCTCTCGTGGCTCGGCGCACGTCGGCCGATCCTCCAGCGACCGACTGTAGGATTGACGGTTATGTCAGACGGACCCCTGATCGTCCAGAGCGATCGCACAGTGCTGCTCGAAGTGGCGCATCCGCTCGCCGAGGACGCACGCCACGACCTCGCCGTTTTCGCCGAACTGGAACGTGCTCCCGAGCACATCCACACCTACCGCATCACGCGGCTCGGCCTGTGGAACGCTCGCGCCGCCGGTCATGAGGCATCCAACATGCTGGCGACCCTGGAGAAGTACTCGAAGTTCCCGGTTCCGCAGACAGTGACGATCGACATCGCCGAGACCGTCGGCCGCTACGGCCGCCTGGTCATCGAGCGCAACGACGAGGGCGAGCTGGTGCTGCGGTCGACCGATGAGCCCGTGCTCACCGAGATCTCCCACGCCAAGCGCATCGCGCCGCTGCTCATCGGGCACCCGTCGTCGGACACCTACCTCATCGAGCCGTGGGCGCGCGGAGCCCTGAAGCAGGAGCTCGTGAAGCTCGGCTGGCCCGCAGAGGACCTGGCCGGCTACACGCCGGGCACGCCGCACGTGATCGACCTCGCCGAAGACGGCTGGAGCCTGCGGGACTACCAGAAGAAGGCCGTCACGAACTTCTTCGACGGCGGATCGGGAGTCGTCGTGCTCCCCTGCGGCGCCGGCAAGACCCTCGTGGGCGCCGGGGCCATGGCCACGGCGAAGACCAACACGCTCATCCTCGTGACCAACACCGTCTCGGCCCGGCAGTGGCGCGACGAGCTGCTGAAGCGCACCTCGCTCACCGAAGACGAGATCGGCGAGTACTCCGGCCAGATCAAGGAGGTGAAGCCCGTCACGATCGCGACGTACCAGATCCTGACCGCCAAGCGGAAGGGCGAGTACGCCCATCTGGCGCTCCTCGACGCCCTCGACTGGGGCCTCATCGTCTACGACGAGGTGCACCTGCTGCCCGCGCCGGTGTTCAAGCTCACGGCCGAGCTGCAGGCTCGACGCCGCCTCGGCCTGACGGCCACCCTCGTGCGCGAGGACGGCCGGGAGGGCGATGTGTTCTCGCTCATCGGCCCGAAGCGCTTCGACGCCCCCTGGAAGGAGATCGAGGCCCAGGGCTTCATCTCTCCGGCGTCCTGTTACGAGGTGCGCATCGACCTGCCGCAGAGCGACAGGCTCACCTACGCCGCCGCCGCGGACGACGAGCGCTACAGACTCGCCGCGACGGCCCCGGCCAAGCTCGACGTCGTGCGCCAGCTCGTGGCGCGGCATCCGGGCGAGCGCATCCTGGTGATCGGGCAGTACCTCGACCAGATCGACGAGCTGGCCGAGGCGCTGAACGCCCCGAAGCTCACCGGCGCGACGCCCGTCGACGAGCGCGAGCGGCTCTACCAGGCCTTCCGCGAGGGCAGCGAGGAGGTGCTCGTGGTCTCCAAGGTCGCGAACTTCTCCGTCGACCTGCCCGAGGCGACCGTCGCGATCCAGGTGTCCGGTTCGTTCGGCTCGCGTCAGGAGGAGGCTCAGCGCCTCGGACGACTGCTGCGCCCCAAGGAGTCCGGCCTCACCGCCAACTTCTACACCCTCGTGGCGCGCGACACCGTCGACCAGGACTTCGCGCAGAACCGTCAGCGCTTCCTCGCGGAGCAGGGCTACAGCTACACGATCCTCGACGCGCACGCGCTGGATGCGGTGGCGGCGTAGCGGCATCTCCCGCCCGTTCCTCAAACCGTTGGCTGAGGGCCGGACGAAGTCCGCGCTCGAAGCGCGGTGACCGAATCGAGTGCGTTTCGGCCGCGGACTTCGTCCGGGCCTCAACGAGCGGTGGTGTAACGCAGGAACAGCAGCGTCTCCCCCTGCAGGGCGTGGACGAGCCGCATCCGTCGCAGCTGCTCCGACGCCCCCTGCAGGATGCGCCCCGCATCGCCGCCCGCGAGCACGGGGCTGAGACTCAGGCACAGCTCGTCGACGAGGTCGGCGTTCACCAGTTCGCCGAACAGGTGCGGGCCACCCTCGCAGAGAACCTGCGTGTGACCGCGCTCGGCCAGGGCCGCCAGAGCAGCGTCGAGGTCGATGGCGTCGTCGCCGCACACGAGAACCTCGGCGACCTCGGCGAGCGCCTCACGGCGCGCGACGGGAGACCCCGCGTGGGTGATCACATAGCGGGCGGCATCCGTGCCCGCGAAGACCTGATGCCCCGGGTCGATCTCGAGCGATCCCGAGACGACGGCCAGCGGCAGCCCGACCCCGCCGTAGCCCTCGGTGCGAACGGTGCCCGCCCCCACCAGCAGCACGTCGGCCATCTCGCGCAGCACGCCCATCACGCGCTGGTCCTCGGCGTCACCGAGGCCGCCGCTGCGGCCGTCGAGAGTGGCGGCGCCGTCGAGCGACACCACGAAGTTCATGCGTACCTGGGGCCTCTCGCGCCGGTCGATCACGTACGCCGCCGCGAGTTCGTCACGCTCCAGCACGTCGCGCCTCCCACTCCGCCGCGGTCTCGGCGCTCACGTTGTGGCGCAGCGTCGCGGGCTCGCGCCATCCGGCCATCGTCTCGGTCATGCGCATGGCGTCCACCGTCTGGCGCACGTTGTGCACGCGCACGATGCGGGCGCCCTGCAGCACGCAGTACACGGCCGCTGCGAGCGACCCTTCGACACGGTCACCCCGATCGCGGTCGATCGACTCCCCGATGAAGTCCTTGTTCGAGAGGGCCACGAGCGTCGGATGCCCGAGCGCCGTCACCTCGGACAGGCGGCGGGTGAGCTCGAGCGAGTGCAGGGTGTTCTTGTTGAGGTCGTGCCCCGGGTCGACGACGATGCGTTCCAACGGAACCCCGTGTTCGAGCGCCCGATCGACGCGCGCCCGCAGGAAGTCGACGACCTCGCCCACCACGTCGTCGTAGTGCGGCGCCGGAAAGGCGGTGCGCGGCACGGCGAGACTGTGCGTCACCACGATCGTCGCGTCACTCGCGGCCACGACCTCGGCCATGCGCACGTCGTGGATGCCCGTGGTGTCGTTGATGACGTGAGCCCCGGCGGCGATGGCCGCCTCGGCGACGGCGGCGTGGAAGGTGTCGACCGAGATGACGGCGCCGGAGCCGCGCAGGGCCTCGACGACGGGGACCACCCGGGCGATCTCCTCCTCCACCGGCACGGGCGGGCCCGGCGCGAACTTCGCGCCGCCGATGTCGACCCAATCTGCGCCGTCGGCGAGCGCCCGGTGCGCCGCGGCGACGGCGGCGTCCAGGGCGAAGGTCGAGCCCTTGTCGTAGAAGGAGTCCGGCGTGCGATTGACGATGGCCATGACGGCCACCTCGCGCGAGAAGTCGAAGGTGCGCGGGCCGATGGTGCGCACGGGGTTCGCGATCATGGGGCGATCAGGGAGTCGAGTGCCACACCGGGATCGGCGAGCGCCACGGGGTCGACCCTCACGCCGGCGCGGATGAGCTTCTGCACGCTCTCGTTGACGTCCCAGACGTTCACGTTCATTCCGGCGACGACGTGGCGATCGCGCAGCCAGAACGCGACGAACTCGCGCGCGGCCAGGTCGCCGCGCACCACCAGGTCGCCCCCGGCCGCGAGAGTGCCGTAGCCCGAGTACTCCATGCCCAGGTCGAACTGATCGGTGAAGAAGTAGGGGATCTCCGCGTACTCGACGTCGACTCCGGCGAGCGCCCGCCCGGCTGCCGCTCCCTGCTTGTCGGCATTCGCCCAGTGCTCCACCCGCAGGCGCCGGCCGAGCACGGGATGGTACGCGTTGGCGACATCGCCGGCCGCGAACACGTCGGGTGCGCTGGTGCGGAGTCCTGCATCCGTCACGATGCCGTTGTCGACGGTGATCCCGGATGCAGCTGCCAGCGTCGTGTTCGGCGTGGCCCCGATTCCCACCACGACCAGGTCGGCGTCGAGCTCCTCCCCTGGACCGAGCACGACGCCGTTCACATGACCGGAGCCGCCACCGGAGCCGCGGATGGCGGTCACGGCGGCGTCCATCCGCAGGTCGACGCCGTTCGCGCGATGCAGCTCGGCGAACACCTCGCCGATGACCGGCCCCACGGCCGATTCCAGGGGGATGGACCCGTGCCCGACGACCGTCACGGTATTGCCGTAGGTGACCGCCGCTGCAGCGACCTCGAGGCCGATCCACCCCGAGCCGATCACGACGACGCGCCGGCCGCCCCGGGCGATGGCCGTGCGCAGCACCGTCGAGTCGTGCAGGGTGCGCAGGGTGTAGACGCCGGTGAGGGAGGCGCCCGGTCCGGTGAAGTGCCGGGGCGACGCCCCGGTCGCGAGCAGCAACCGGTCGTAGCTGAGGGTCTCGTCGCCCGCACGCACGGTGTGCGCAGCCGTGTCGAGCTCGGTCGCCTCGATGCCCGTGCGCAGGGTGATGTCCTGGGCTGCGTACCAAGCCGAATCGAGCGGGATCGTGGAGGCGGCGTCATCGCTTCCGAGCAGGTAGCCCTTCGACAGCGGCGGCCGCTCGTACGGCGGCCGTGCCTCGGCCGCGACGACGGTGACGGATGCGTCGACGCTCTCCCTGCGCACACTCTCGGCCGCCCGTGCCGCGGCCAGACCTCCCCCGACGATGACGATCCGATGGTGAGCGCTCATGCTGCCGAGTCTTCCACGCCGCCCTCGCCGCGGCCAGCGCCGACAGCGATCGACGCGCGACTCCCAGCAGGCTCTGTGTTCCATCGACGCGCGGCACAGCGTTCACCCGACTCGCCTCCACGCGATTCTCAGGCGGGTTTCAGGAAACGCGCAGATACTGGAGTCATGGCTGACGGTCCCCGCATTCTCATCGTCGACGACGAACCCAACATCCGCGATCTCCTCACCACGAGCCTGCGTTTCGCCGGCTTCGCGGTGCGTGCCGTGGGCAATGGCGCACAAGCCATCTCCGCGGTCCTCGAAGAAGAGCCCGATCTCATCATCCTCGACGTGATGCTGCCCGACATGAACGGCTTCGGCGTGACCAAACGCCTCCGTACAGCCGGCTACACGGCGCCGATCCTCTTCCTCACGGCGAAGGACGACACCGAGGACAAGATCACCGGCCTCACCGTCGGTGGCGACGACTACGTCACCAAGCCGTTCAGCCTCGACGAGATCGTGGCACGCATCCGCGCCATCCTGCGCCGCACGATGCACGCCGACGAAGAGGCCGTCATCCGCACGGGCGAGCTCACCATGGACCAGGACACCCACGAGGTCCTCGTCGGCGAGATCCCCATCGAGCTCTCCCCCACCGAGTTCAAGCTGCTGCGCTACCTCATGCTCAACCCGAACAGGGTGCTCTCGAAGGCGCAGATCCTCGACCACGTCTGGGAGTACGACTTCAACGGCGATGCCGGCATCGTGGAGAGCTACATCTCCTACCTCCGCCGCAAGCTCGACCAGCACTCCACCGAGCCGCTGATCCAGACCAAGCGCGGCTTCGGCTACATGTTGAAGAGCTCGAAGGGCTGATTCCCGGGGGTCGGTCGGGTGATGTGCGGGAGTCGATGGGCTGATGCTCAGACTGCGTTCGTAGACTGGCGCCGCCATGCATGAATCACTCTCCGAGCGGTGGAACCGCGTCTCCCTGCGCAGCAAGATCACCGGCGTCACGGTGCTCATGCTGACCCTGGGTCTCCTGGTCTCCGGGATCGGAACCATGGCGATGCTGCGTCAGTACGTGACCCAGCAGGTCGACCAGCGACTGACCGCGGTCGCCTCGGGCAAGCTCGACAAGTTCTTCGTCATGAGCGACGACGCCGAGCTCAACTCCGTCACGAGCGAGTCCGCTTCATCGGACTATTTCGTGGCCGCCTTCGATGGCGAGGGCAATCCGCTCGACCACAACTGGAAGACACGTCCGCTCGACGACCTCCCTGTCATCACGAGCAGCCTGCCACTCGAGACGACGGAATCGCTGGGCGGGTCCATTCTCGAGCTTCGCGACTCCCAGGGGATGGCGTTCCACGCCATCGCCGTTCCGCTCGGCCTCGATGAGCAGGGCACGACCGGCACCGCGCTCATCGCGGTCTCGATGCGCGAGACCGACAACATCATGGCCACCTACCTGTCGATCTTCCTCGGCTTCGGCATCGGCGTGGTGATCCTGGGCGGCCTGATCACCCGGATGCTCGTGACGACGACGTTCTCACCGCTGCGCGAGGTGGAGCGCACCGCCGCTGCCATCGCGGACGGCGACTTCAGCCAGCGACTCGGCGGGGCGACTCCCAACACCGAGGTCGGACGCCTCAACCGCTCGCTCAACACGATGCTCAACCGCATCGATCGGGCCTTCAAGGACCGCGCCCGCAGCATCGAGCAGATGCGTCGCTTCGTCGGCGACGCCAGCCACGAGCTGCGCACGCCGCTCGTCTCGGTGCGCGGCTACGCCGAGCTGTACCGCATGGGCGCGCTGCAGACCCCCGAAGACGTCGCCCAGGCGATGGAGCGCATCGAGAAGGAGGCCATCCGCATGGGCGGCCTCGTGGAGGACCTGCTCTCCCTGGCCCGCCTCGACGAGACCAAGCCGCTCGAGCTGGCTCCGGTCAACCTCGTGCCGATCGCGCGCGACGCCGCCCTCGACACCATGGCGTCCTCGCCCGACCGTACGGTCACGGTGATCCTCCCGCCCGTCGTCCGGCATCACGATGAGCCGACGGATGCCGTCGCCGATGACGCCCTGGACCTCACCAGCACCCCCGAGCGCCTCGGCACGAGCAACGCCACCGGCCCCGTCGCCTTCGCCGGCGCCACGCTCGCCCGCCTCCGCGGCCGGCGCTATCGCAAGGCCGATGCGGCATCCGTCGCCTCGGGAACCATCGTCGCCTCGGCCGTCGCCCCGGCCCCAGAGCACACCGAGGCCGGCGAAGCCATCGTGCTGGCCGAGGAGAACAAGATCCGGCAGGTGCTCACCAACCTGCTCGGCAACGCGATGCGCTTCTCCCCCTCCGGCAGCCCGATCGAGATCGGCGTCGCCATCGACGAGTCGACCGACCGGGCCGTGCTCTCGGTCATCGACCACGGAGACGGAATCCCGCCGCAGATCCGCGAGAAGATCTTCCAGCGCTTCTGGCGTGCGGACACCTCGCGCACCCGCGAGACCGGCGGCAGCGGGCTGGGCCTGGCCATCGTCTCGGCCATCGTCGCCGCGCACAACGGAACCGTCGACGTCGTCGAGACGCCGGGCGGCGGAGCGACGTTCCGCGTCTCGCTGCCGCTGGCGACCTCGCCGTCCGCACCACAGGCGCTCGACGCCACGGGAACACCCACGGCGGCCGTTCCCGTCGTCTGACGCACCCCTCCCCTGCTCCGCGGTCCTCGGCATCCGTCCACGGAGAACGGATGCCGCCCGGCAGCCCGGGCGTGCCGGCCTAGCCTCGTGTCCTCGCACCTTCGGAGAGGACACCACCCCATGACCAGCTACCACGTCGACAGCGACGCCGTCATCCAGACCACGCAGAGCGCCCACGGCTCCATCGAGCGCATCCGCACCGAGGTGCAGGCACTGCTCGGCCAGCTCACCAGCCTCGAGGGCTCGTGGAGCGGCCAGGCGTCGGTGGCGTTCCAGTCGGTCGTCGCCGACTGGAGGGCCACGCAGCAGCGGGTGGAGGAGAGTCTCGTGGGCATCACGACGGCGCTCGGCAGCGCCGGCCAGCAGTACGCGGAGACCGAGCAGGCCAACCTGCGGCTGTTCGGGCGCTGAGCCCGCAGCCGACGCCGCCGCCAGACACGACAGAGGGCGCCTCCCGTGTGGGAGACGCCCTCTGTCGTTGTCCTGCAGTGTCAGACCGGCACTTCGGGCGCCCGCTTCGCGGGGCCCTCAGCGCTGATCCTCCGGTTGAGCCTTCGACGTCGTCGAATCCTCAACCTTCGGATCAGAAGTCCATGCCACCCGTGGGGTCGCCGGCCGGAGCCGGGTTCTTCTCGGGCTTGTCGGCGACGACGGCCTCGGTAGTGAGGAACAGTCCGGCGATCGACGCTGCGTTGAGCAGAGCCGAGCGGGTGACCTTCACCGGGTCGTTGATGCCGGCGGCCAGCATGTCGACGTACTCGCCGGTCGCGGCGTTGAGGCCCTGGCCGACGGGGAGGTTGCGCACCTTGTCGACGACGACGCCCGGCTCGAGGCCTGCGTTGAGGGCGATCTGCTTGAGCGGAGCATCGATGGCCACCTTGACGATGTTCGCACCGGTCGCCTCGTCGCCGACCAGCTCGAGCTTCTCGAACGCGGTCTTGCCGGCCTGGATGAGGGCGACGCCACCACCGGCGACGATGCCCTCTTCGACGGCTGCCTTGGCGTTGCGCACGGCGTCCTCGATGCGGTGCTTGCGCTCCTTGAGCTCGACCTCGGTCGCGGCACCCGCCTTGATGACGGCGACGCCGCCGGCGAGCTTCGCGAGGCGCTCCTGGAGCTTCTCGCGGTCGTAGTCCGAGTCGGTGTTCTCGATCTCGGCGCGGATCTGCGCGACGCGGCCGGCGATGGCCTCCTCGTCACCCGAACCCTCGACGATGGTCGTCTCGTCCTTGGTGATGATGACCTTGCGGGCCTTGCCGAGCAGGTCGAGGGTGGCGTTCTCGAGCTTGAGACCGACCTCCTCGGAGATGACCTGGCCACCGGTGAGGATGGCGATGTCCTGCAGCTGGGCCTTGCGACGGTCGCCGAAGCCCGGAGCCTTGACGGCGACGGACTTGAAGATGCCGCGGATCTTGTTCACGACGAGTGTGGCCAGGGCCTCGCCGTCGACGTCCTCGGCGATGATGAGGAGCTGCTTGCCGGTCTGGATGACCTTGTCGACGATGGGCAGGAGGTCCTTGATGTTGGAGACCTTGCCGTTGACGATCAGGATGTAGGGGTCTTCGAAGACGGCTTCCTGACGGTCGGGGTCGGTGACGAAGTACGCCGACAGGTAACCCTTGTCGAAGCGCATGCCCTCGGTCAGCTCGAGCTCGGTGCCGAAGGTGTTCGACTCCTCGACGGTGACGACACCCTCCTTGCCGACCTTGTCGATGGCCTCGGCGATGAGCGCGCCGATCTCGGGGTCTCCGGCGGAGATGGAAGCGGTCGCAGCGATCTCCTCCTTGGTCTCCACCTCCTTGGCGTTGGCGACGAGCTCGGCGGTCACAGCGGCGACGGCCTTCTCGATGCCGCGCTTGAGGCTGATGGGGTCTGCGCCGGCAGCGACGTTGCGGAGGCCTTCGCGCACGAGTGCCTGGGCGAGAACGACCGAGGTGGTGGTTCCGTCACCCGCGACGTCGTCGGTCTTCTTGGCGACCTCCTTGACGAGCTCCGCACCGATCTTCTCGTACGGGTCGTCGAGCTCGATCTCCTTGGCGATGGAGACACCGTCGTTCGTGATGGTGGGGGCGCCCCACTTCTTCTCGAGGACGACGTTACGACCGCGCGGGCCAAGCGTCACCTTGACGGCGTCCGCGAGGATGTTGAGTCCGCGCTCGAGGCCACGACGGGCCTCTTCGTTGAAAGCAATGATCTTTGCCATGTGTGATTCTCGTCCCTTCCCGGACGTTTCAATCTGCGTCTAGTTAGCACTCAATCCAAACGAGTGCTAATCCGATTCTGGCACTCTGATGCCCCGAGTGCAAGCCGGTGCGACGCTGCGGGAAGGGAACGTCTACTGCAGCGTGACGGAGCCCACTCCGTTGGGAACGAGCTCGATCCAGGTGTTTCCCGGGGCCAGCCTCACGACGACGCCGTTGCCGTCGACGAAGCGGATCGGGCTGCCGGCATTCGCCTTCGACCACGTGGCATTGATCGTCTTGCCGCCTGTGGAGACGGTCGCTGCTCCCGACCCGATCAGCACGGTTTTCGGCACCTCGCCGTACGTACCGTCGATGTCGACGCGCATCGTGACGACGTTCGTGGCCTGCAGCTGCTTGCCCTTGTCGTCGAGGTCGGGTGCCCCCTCCTGATTACGGAGCCACACCTTGTTCGCCTCGTCCCAGGTGAAGTTCGGGAAGCGCTCCGCGGAGAACACGATGGCGATGTTCGCCGTCGGCGCACCGTCGAGAGCGGCCGTCGACGTCGCGATGTCGGTGGAGTAGGCGTACTGCTGTTGCGGGGCACCGAGGTCGGCCGCCTGCTTCACTGCGTCGGAGGCGTGCAGGATGACGTTGTGCGGGGCCTCGTGAGCGTCGTAGCGGTAGAAGATGCCGGAGGTGTCGTAGTCGAACACGAGGTTGCGCACGGGGGTGTTCATCATCATGTTGACGAAGACCTCCTGGCCGCCCGAGTAGGCGACGAGGCCGCCGAACGGCGAGATGATGTCGGGATCCATCGGACGGATGGAGCGCACGGGGCCGATCTCGTTCGGGATGTCGTAGTGCCAGACGGCCGCGTAGCGGGTCAGGCCACCCTCGACGAGTTCCTCGAAGACGATGTCGGTGCGGTCGAGACCGACCTGCGGCCGCGCGGCCTCGTGGTTGTCGATCTTGGCGGCCAGCGACGGGTGGTCCATGCTGCCGGCCGGGACCGTGTTCCCGCGGAGCGGCGCCAGTTGCGTCGCCGCCGGAGCCTCGTACGTCGACACGTAGGCCGGCCCGGTGGGAGTCGGGCTCGCCGTCTTCTCGGGCGCGGTCGACGTGCATCCTGCAGCGAGCAGGATCACAGGCAGCACGAGAATCGTGGCCAAGACAGCTTTTCGACGCATCCGCACCCCTCAGTCGGTTCCTCGACCAAACACTAACGCCGCCCGGTCACCCGGGCGGCGTTAGGACACGGGCTATGCCCGCAGATCGTGCTGATCAGGCGAGTCGAACCGACTCGGCCTGAGGACCCTTGTTTCCGGTTCCGACCTCGAAGACCACCTGCTGGCCCTCCTCGAGAACCTTGTAGCCCGCCATGTCGATGGCGGAGTAGTGAACGAAGACGTCCTGACCTCCACCGTCGACCGTGATGAACCCATAGCCCTTTTCAGCGTTGAACCACTTGACGGTTCCGTTCGCCATTCGTTGCTCCCATTGCTGTGTAACTCGCAGCACCTGCCCATATGCCTGTACCGGGCCTGTCGCAGTGAACTGCGCCTGCTTCCCCGCTCTCGCGGAAATTGTTCGACCAGCACCAGATGTTACTGAAATCGACGGCGACGACAAGGGATGGAACGCTGCTTTTCATCGCAGATTGGCAACGATTCGTCACACGCTCCGTCACAGGCGCTCGAAGCGAGCGTCAGGCGGGCGATTCGTAGTCGGATCCGACCACGAGCACGAGCTGCGCCCCGGCGTCCGCGAAGTCCTGCGAGAACTGCACGTCGGCGCCCGGAACGGCGGCTGCGAGACCGCGTGCCGCGCCCTCCAGGGAGGCGTCCGCGTAGTACACGACGGTGTCGGTGTAGTCCTGCTTGTCGGCATTGGATGCCGCCCCGACGGTCCAGCCGGCCGCACCCAGCGAGTCGGCGACCTCCCGGGCCAGGCCCGAGGTGCCCGTGCCGTTCAACACGGTGATGCTCACCGAGGGGTCCTGTGTGGGCGTCGCTGTGGCCGTGGCTGCCGGCGTCTCCGGCGCGCTGGTGTCGCCGGGAGCCGAGTCCAGCCCACTGTTCAACAGCATGATGGCCACGGCGCCGATGACGACGAGCACGACGGTGGCGAGCGCCGCCCAGCCGAGGGCGATCCAGCCACGGCCGCGCTTGCGGGGGGAACGGTGGGCTCCGACCCGCTCGAGATCCTTAGGGATGTCGTCGAAGCGGTCTTCAGGGTACGAGGTGGCCATTCTTCCCGGTTCAGTTCGTGTCGTCAGTGGTGCCGAGGGAGCGCCGTCGGCGTGCTGCAGTGCGGGCGTCGCGGAGCCGCTGCAGCCTCTTGACGAGCATGGGGTCGTGCGCGAGCGCGAGCGGCGAGTCGATGAGGGCTCCCAGCACTTGATAGTAGCGGGCTGCGGAGAGACCGAATTCGGCCCTGATCGCCTGCTCCTTCGCGCCGGCGTGCACCCACCACTGCCTCTCGAAGGCGAGAACGGCCTCGTCCCGCTCCGACAGGCCGGACGACGCGCGCGCCGTGTCGTGTCGGGTCTCACTCGCCTCGGCCATGCGCACCTCCCACAGTCGACCGCGACCGGTTCGGGTCGGCTTGCGGCCATCATATGCACGAGCGATCCTGCTGTAGCTGAGCGTCACCCGGCCCGTCGGAATGCGATCATCGATACGGGCGTTGTCCCACGTCGACGCTGAATCCCCGGAAGGACCCCATGAGTTACCAGGTATCGAAGTCCGACGACGAGTGGCGCGAGGAACTGGGCGCCGAGCAGTTCCAGGTGCTCCGCGAGGCCGCGACCGAGCGCCCGTGGACGGGTGAGCTCCTCGACGAGGAGCGCGGCGGGATCTACACCTGCGGCGCCTGCAACGCCGAGCTGTTCAAGAGCGGAACGAAGTTCGACTCCGGATGCGGCTGGCCGAGCTTCTACGAGTCCGTGCGGCCCGAGGCCGTCCAACTGATCGCCGACACCACCCTCGGCATGGAGCGCACCGAAGTGCGCTGCGCCAGCTGCGGCTCGCACCTCGGGCACGTCTTCCCCGACGGCTTCGGCACTCCGACCGGCGACCGCTACTGCATGAACTCGATCGCGCTGAACTTCACGCCCGACGCCTGAGCCTCAGGCCGCACGGCGGAACTGACGCCAGTTCACCCCGGCGACCACGACGGCGGCGAGAGCGAGCGCCGTGCCGACCACCGTCGACGTGGCAAGCGATCCCGCGTGGCCGGGCAGCATCGTGTCGATCACGATCGCGGCCACGAGCTGGCCGGCGATCATGGCGAGCGAGAGCACCAGTGTTCCGGTGATGCGCACGAGCACCGCCGCCGCCGCGATGAAGACGCAGCCGATGGCGCCGCCCAGGTAGAGCCAGGGCTCGCTCGGCAGCGACTGCGGCCAGCCGACGGCGACGGCGTGCACGAGGAAGGCGACCAGGAGCACGACGGTGCCGACGGCGAAGTTGCCGACTGTCGCCGTGAGCGCGCTGTCGGCACTCTCGCGCACCCTGCCGTTGACCGCCTGCTGCCAGCCGAGACCGAGACCCGCGAGGAACGGCAGCACCAGCATCCAGAACGGAGCATCGCCGTTCAGCTGCGTCGACACCGACACGACGACGGCGAGGATGGCGAGGCCGGCACCGACGACCCGGGGAACCGTCAGGTGGCGCGGTCCTCCCGAGACGAGGGTCGTGCGGTCGACGAGAAGCCCGCTGATCGACTGACCGGCGACGGTGGCCACACTGAACAGCGCGACACCGAGCACGGCGGCTGTGAGGCCTTGGCTGAGCACGAGGAACGCGCCGGCGGCGCCCCCGAAGAGCATCCACCAGCGCAGGCGCCCGTCTCGGAGGGCCGTCGGCAGCCGGCGGAATCCTGCTCGCCCGGGTCGCCAGACCGCGAGGGCGATGAGCAGGATGACCAGGCCGCTGCCGAAGGAGATGAGCGCCGCGGCGAAGCCGTCTCCCAGCTGCTGGCCGAGTTCGCCGTTGATGCGCGACTGCACGGCGACCAGCACACCGGCGACCACAGCGCACGCCACGGCACCGATGACCACCGAGCGTGCCGGAGCCTCGTGCGGAGCATCCGTCGCGGCGGGCGCGTCCTGCTGTGTCACGTGTCTTCCCCCGATCGGGGCCGGCTGCGGGACTCGAACCCGCAACCCCCGCTTTACAAGAGCGGTGCGCTACCAATTGCGCCAAGCCGGCAGGAAGCCTCGCGACTTCGAGAGTAGATCCTATCCGAACTGCACCCGGTGCTCGAACGACGGATGCCCGCCCTCGAGACGAGGACGGGCATCCGTTCAGCTGGTCGGACCGCTCAGCCGGCGGGCGTGGCCGACGGTGTCGGCGTGGGCGTCGACGTCGAGTAGGTCTCGCCCGCAGCCTGGATGACGAACGAGGCGAACTCCTCGGGGTCGGTGAGCGAGCCGGAGTACTGCTTGCCGTTCACGAGGACGGTGGGGGTTCCGCCGACGGCCTTGAGGTCCGAGTTCGGGATGGGCTCGTTGAGCGCGCGATCCGTCGAGGCCTCGACCCAGCTGGAGAACGTTCCGAGCTTGCCGTCGGTGATGCACTTCTCGACGCTGCTGAGGGAGCCGACACCGGCGTCCTTGGCGACGGCGGCGATCTCCTCGTTCGAGAGACCGGCCGTGCCCTCCTCGGGCTGGTTCGCGAACAACGCACTGTTGAACACGAAGAAGTCGTCGGGGCTGTAGTTGGCGACGCAGGCGGCGGCGTTCGCGGCGCGGCTCGAGTACATGGTGCCGGCCGACTTGGTCTTCAGCAGGGCGATGGGGTGGATCTCCAGCGTCGCGGCGCCGGACTCAAGCCACTTCTGCATCTGCTCGGCGTTCGTGGTCTCGAACTGGTTGCAGTAGGGGCAGAGGTAATCGAGGTACACCCGGATGTTGGCGACCTTGCCGCTCTCGTCGGGCACGGTCGGCGTCGGGGACGCTCCGGCCGCGAGCGCGGGGGTGGTGACGGCCTTGAGGCCCTCGCCGATCACGATTCCGTCGCTGGCCATGTTCTTCGGACCGGGGCCCGCAGGCTTGACCGACTGCACGATGATGAGCGCGACGATGGCGACAACAGCCACGATCGCGATCGCGATTCCGCCCTGGAGCAGGACTTTGTTGCGCCGTTCGCGCTTCTTCTGCTCCTCGCGCAGGAGGCGTGCCTTCTCACGGGCTTCCTCACGGCGCTGGTTCTTCGTCGGACGGGGGTCGCTCCCGTTGGTCATGGGTCCTCGCTTGAAAATGCGTCGGGGGGCCGCGGAGAAAACCGCGGATGGCTTCAGGCAAACGCCTCGAAGATAGTAGGCCGACAGTCTGGGAATTGACCAACCGGAGCCTGAATGGGGGGTGCGCCCCGATCCCCGCGCCCGGGCCGAAGGGGTACCCCCCGATTCGGTGCCATCCCCTCTGCATGCAATACTGACACTTGGTCACCGTCGACCGATGGCGACCACCATCCATTCACTACGGATCGTCCGGCACGTACCTGCCGGTGAAGGAGAAGCGAAAACCATGGCATCAGTCACTTTCGACAAGGCCACCCGCCTGTACCCCGGCGGCACCCGCCCCGCTGTCGACCAGCTCGACCTGCAGGTCGCCGACGGCGAGTTCCTCGTCCTCGTCGGCCCGTCCGGTTGCGGCAAGTCCACGTCGCTCCGCATGCTCGCCGGCCTCGAAGAGGTCAACGACGGCAACATCTTCATCGGCGAGCGCAACGTCACCGACGTTCCCCCGAAGGACCGCGACATCGCGATGGTCTTCCAGAACTACGCGCTGTACCCGCACATGACCGTCGCAGAGAACATGGGCTTCGCGCTCAAGATCGCCGGCGTCGGCAAGGACGAGCGCGCCAGCCGCGTTCTCGAGGCTGCCAAGCTGCTCGACCTCGAGCCCTACCTCAGCCGCAAGCCGAAGGCCCTCTCGGGTGGTCAGCGTCAGCGCGTCGCCATGGGCCGCGCCATCGTGCGTCAGCCGCAGGTGTTCCTCATGGACGAGCCGCTGTCGAACCTCGACGCCAAGCTGCGCGTTCAGACCCGTACCCAGATCGCGTCGCTCCAGCGTCGCCTCGGCGTCACCACGGTCTACGTCACGCACGACCAGACCGAGGCGCTCACCATGGGCGACCGCATCGCCGTCCTGAAGGACGGCGTGCTCCAGCAGGTCGGAACCCCGCGCGACCTGTACGAGTCCCCGAACAACGTGTTCGTCGCCGGCTTCATCGGCAGCCCGGCCATGAACCTGTTCTCGGCCGACATCGCCGACGGCGGCGTGAAGTTCGGCTCGGCCATCGTGCCCGTCGAGCGCCAGGCTCTCGACAGCGCGACCGGCACGAGCGTCACCGTGGGTGTTCGCCCCGAGGACATCACCGTCTCGACGACCGCCAACACCGGCCTCGAGGTCGATGTCGACCTGGTCGAGGAGCTCGGAGCCGACGGCTACCTCTACGGTCACTCGACCATCGAGGGCAAGCGCACCGACATCGTCGCTCGCGTCGACGGCCGCATCCACCCCAACGCCGGCGACAAGGTCTACCTCACGCCGACGCCGGGCCACGTGCACGTCTTCGACGCCGAGAGCGGCGAGCGTCTGCTGCACACCGCCATCGCGCACTGAGGACTCGAGCGCAGCGAGGGTTCGAAGGTCGAGTAGTGCCGGCGAAGCCGACACGTATCGAGACCGCATCCTGATCCAGGACGGCCGGCGGGGACTCCCCGCCGGCCGTTCGTCTTTCCCCGGAACGGTAGGCTCGATCCTCATGAGAGGCTCCCTCACCATCACCTCGGCGGTCACCGACCCCGCGCTGCTCGACCTGCCGTGGGACCAGCCCCTCGACGACTGGTCGAACGACCACATCGCCGTACTGCCCAAGGGCATCTCGCGTCACCTCGTTCGATTCGCCAACCTCTCGGGCCACGTCATCGCGGTCAAGGAGACCACCGAGGTCATGGCCAAGGGCGAGTACGAGATGCTGCGCACGCTGCAGCGCATGGAGGTGCCGTGCGTCGAACCCGTCGCCGTGATCACCAACCGCGTCGACCACGAGGGCGACCCGCTGCCCCCTGCGCTGGTGACCCGGCACCTCAAGTTCTCGCTTCCCTACCGGGCCCTGTTCTCGCAGACGCTGCGGCCCGACACGGCGACCCGTCTCGTCGACGCGCTGGCCGTCCTGCTGGTGCGCCTGCACATGATCGGCTTCTTCTGGGGTGACGTGTCGCTCTCGAACACCCTCTTCCGCCGCGACGCCGGCGCCTTCGCCGCCTACCTCGTCGACGCCGAAACCGGCCAGCTCTACACCGGCGGCCTCTCGAACGGCCAGCGCGAGAACGACCTCGAGATCGCCCGCGTCAACATCGCCGGCGAGCTCATGGATCTCGAGGCTGGCGGCCGCGTCGCCGACGAGCTCGATCCCATCCGCATCTCCAACGGCATCGTGGAGGCGTACCGCCTGCTCTGGAAGGAGCTCACGGGCTCCGAGTCGTTCGACTCGTCGGAGCGCTGGCGGATCAGCGAGCGGGTCGACCGACTCAACAAGCTCGGCTTCGACATCGAGGAGCTCGCCATCCGCACCACGGATGAGGGCTCGACCGTGCGCATCCAGCCGAAGGTGGTCGACGCCGGCCACCACCAACGTCGCCTGTTGCGCCTCACCGGACTCGACGCCGAGGAGAATCAGGCCCGCCGCCTGCTCAATGACCTCGACTCCTACGCGGCCACCTACGGCAAGAACGATCTCGACGAGGAGATGGTCGCCCACGAGTGGCTCATGCGCGTCTTCGAGCCCGTCATCCGCGCCATCCCCCGCGACCTGAAGGGCAAGCTCGAGCCGGCCGAGGTGTTCCATCAGCTGCTCGAGCACCGCTGGTACATGGCGCAGAACGCCGGGCACGACATCCCCCTGGCCGAGGCCGTGACCAGCTACATCAACGACGTTCTGCGCCACCGCCGCGACGAGGCCACGATGATCGATCCGCCGACCGGAGCCTTCACCGTGCCGATCTCGGTGATCAGCGACAGCGACGACGACTCCACCAGCGACACCGACGAGGACTGGCGCCTCAAGGTGTGAGGGTGGCTGCTCATCCCTGCGGCAGGGCTGTCACCACGACGTTCTCGAGGTAGGTTCGGCGATCGTAGTCGAACTCCCCTCCACATGTCACGATCGTCAGCCGCGGTGGCCCCGACCGGTCGAACACGGCCCGCCAGTCCACGTCGGTCTTGCGCACCATGCCCTCGTCCTGCACGAGATAGCTGATGTCGCGGCCGTCCTCGGTCGTGACGATCATCTCCGTGCCCGCCACGACCTCCGGGAGCCGAGCCAGAGGCCCGATGTCGTAGTCGAGCGAGTCGACGTGAGCGGCGATGACGGTGGCACCGCCGGCACTGCCGGGCCACGAGCCGTGGCGATACCAGGCCGCGTCGGCTGGATCGGCAGGCAGCGCCATCGCGCCCGTGTCCGCCAGTCCCTCCGGTTGCACGCTCATGTCCACGCCGATGGCCGGAATGCGGATCCGAACGGGGGGCACGGCGATCGGGATCTGCTGGTCGAGCCCGGCCCCGGCGACAGGAACCGTGACCGCGGCAGTCGGCGGCACCGCAGACGGCGTCGCGGGTAGCGAAGCTGCGACCGTCGGCGCAGAGACCGGCGGTCGGGAGGCCATCGGCGCGCCGCACCCCACGAGCGGGAGGACGCACGTGAGTGCCACGACGAGGGCCACTGCTCTCCTCGTCGCGGCACTCACGCTGGTGGTCAGGCTCGTGCCCTGATCCGGGTCACCGCGACGGCGGCGACGGCTGCGAGGAGCAGCGTCAGCAGTGATGCTCCCACCCAGAGGCCGGTCGCGTCGAACGGCTCGTTGGTGGCGACCAGGCCAGCGGAGCCGGCCGGGATGCTGTCAGGGCTGGAGTGCAGTCCCTCGATCGTCTGCACCGCGAGAGCGAGATTGTCATCGTCGAGGCTTCCCCACGCGTAGGCGATGGTGTTGACGCCCTCGGCGACATTGACGTCGGCGGGTCCGATCAGCGGATCGGTCGTTCCGGTCGCGGCGACCGACGCCGAGACGACACCGGCCGGAAGCGCCAGGATCTCCTCGTTCGGATTGGTGATGCCCGTGATCACAGCGGTGTCACCGGCCAGAACGTCGACAGCCGGCGCAGCCGCGACATGGCGCACCGTCAGCCGCCCCTCCCCCGCCGCGATGGTGGAGATGTCGTTGGTGAAGAGCGTCGCGGTCGGTGTTCCGTCCTCGCCGAGATGAGCCACAGCCGTGTAGTTCATTCCCGACTCCAGCGCGAGATCGACCGGCCCGATCACCGGGCTCGAGGCATCCGCGGCGTCCGAGGCCGTGATGGCGACGGAGTATGTTCCGGCCGGGAGTGCCAGGGGGCCGCCCAACGACCCGGGCGCGAAGTCGTCGATGGTCAATTCGTCGTTCACGTAGACGTCGACAGTGACGTCGGGAACCGCATGCAGAACGGAGAGTTGGGCGTCTCCTTCTGCGGCGTTGGCGGGAGCTGCGGCCCCGATGATGAGCAGCGCACCGGCGGCGATGCCGGTGGCGAGGATGGTCGTGCGCATAGTTACCTCCGTGTCGGGCCCCGCGGGGCTCAGAAGTGCTGTCACTGCTACTTCCGTACGAAGGGGGGCATTCGGATGCACCCTCGACGAGATCGGTGCGGAATGACACGCCCGCCGGTGTCTGTCAGCCCTGAGCAGGGTCGGTCGTCTCCGGGCCGTAGGCCGCCTCGTCGACGTGCCAGGTGATCATGCCGTCACGCCCCCAGTCGATCGTGAGCGTCAACAGCTCGGGGTTGCCTCGCCGGGTGGCCGTCTTCTCCATGCGGAGACCCCGCTCGCCGATCTCCTCCGCCGTCGCGCACTCCGACACGGCGCGCACCCCCGAGACCACCGAGACCAGGCAGTAGGCGCCGTCGTCTCGGATGGCCGCGTAGATCTCCACGTCGTCATCGCTGACGATGTCGGACGCGAGCTGCCGGAACGACTCCCTGACGTAGCCCAGCACGACGGCATCCCCGGGGTTCGCCGTCGGGTAGGCGAGGCTGTTGAACACGGTCTCGAGCATCGCCGTGGGTGCGGGCGTGGGCGGCCGGGCGGCGAGGACGGCCCGGTTGACGGCCTCGACCGCGGTCACGGCGAGAGCGCCGATCAGCACGCCGGCGGCGAGCCCGATGAGGAGCATGCGGCGGCCGGATCTGCGGCTCGCACCGCGAGGTGGGCCGGGCGCCGCGTCCGTCGCCGGTGCGTCGGCAGCGGCATCCGGAACCGCAGCCTCGACCTGCGGGGTCGCAGCGACCGCAGCCACCCGCCGGTCGTGGAGCATGAGCTCCCAGACCGACGGGCGCATGCTCACACGTTCGCCGGTGTCGGGATCGACGTAGCTCTGCTCGGCCTCGTCGGCGGAGGCGCGGGCGTAGACCCGCTGCACCAGCCGGTCCCGCTCCGCGTCCTGTGTCACCTCGCTGTGACTCCTCCGCTCAGGCCATGCGTCAGCGTTCGGCGCGCAGCTTCGAGATCTCGTACAGGGTGACGGATGCCGCGATGCCGGCGTTCAGCGACTCGGTGGCCGAGCTGATCGGAATCGAGACGACGGCGTCGCAGGTCTCGGTGACGAGGCGCGACAGGCCCTTGCCCTCGCTGCCGACGACCACCACCACGGGACGGTCGGCCAGTTCGAGGCCGGGGAGCGAGAGCTCGCCGCCGCCGTCGAGGCCGAGCACGAACACTCCGGCGTCCTTGAACGCCTTGAGCACGACGGTGAGGTTGGGAGCCATCGCCACGGGCGTGCGAGCTGCGGCTCCGGCCGAGGTCTTCCAGGCGGAGGCCGTGAGGCCGACGGAGCGACGAGCGGGGACGATGACGCCGTGACCGCCGAAGGCAGCCGTCGAGCGGATGATCGCACCGAGGTTGCGGGGGTCGGTGATGCCGTCGAGGGCGACGAACAGCGGCGTCTGGCCGCGACCGATGACCTCCTCGAGCAGGTCGACGGGGTGCGGGTACTCGTACGGCGGAACCTTGATGGCCACGCCCTGGTGCACGGCGTCGCGGCCGGCGAGGCGGTCGAGCTCGGGGCGCATGACCTCGAGGATGGGGATGTCGCGGTGGTTGGCGATCGAGAGGATCTCCTTCACGCGCTCGTCCATCTCGACGCGGGCGGCCACGTAGAGGGCCGTGGCGGGGATCTTCGCGCGCAGGGCCTCGACGACGCTGTTGCGACCGGTGACGATCTCGGCCTCTTCGCTCTTGGGCTTGGTGCGGCCCTGCGACCGGGTGTCGGGGCGACCGTTGGCCGCCGTGCGTCCACCCGAGGAGTTCTTGCCGCCGGCAGCGGTGTAGCGCTCCTGCGCCGCCTTCCGCTTGCCTGCGGGGTGGTACGGGCGGTCCTCGGCCTTGGGGGTGGGCTTCTTGCCCTCGAGAGCCTGGCGGCCCTGCCCTCCCGAGCCCACCTGGGGACCCTTCTTGCCCTTGCGTACCGCGCCAGCGCGCGACTTGCCGCTACTCGACTTCATGATTCAAGACTCCAATGCGCACCCGTCGGGGTGTCTTCGATGGTGATGCCCGCCGCAGAGAGCTCCGCGCGGATGCGATCAGCTGTCGCCCAGTCCTTTTCCGTACGTGCGTCGGATCGATCGACGAGAAGGCGACCTACCAGCATAGCAAGAGCCTGCTCGGATGCCGCATCGCCCGAATTCGCCCACTCGGGCGCTCCCGGATCGATGCCGAGGACCCGCACCATCGCGAGCACGGAGCCGTGGGCGGATGCCGCGGCTCCGAGGTCCTCCGCGTCGAGCGCCGCGTTCCCCGACCGCACGGTGTCGTGCAGCACGGCGAGGGCCTGCGGCACGGCGAGGTCGTCGTCCATCGCCTCCGCGAAGGCATCGGGAACCTGGATCGCCCCCGTCGAGGCGAAGCGGGTGTCGGCGAGGCGACGGGCGGCCCGATCGAGGAAGCCCGCGATGCGGTCGACGGCCGCCTGCGCCTCGGCGAGCCCGCCGGGGCTGTAGTCGAGCGTCGACCTGTAGTGGGCCTGGCCGAGCAGGTAGCGCACCGCGAGAGGCGAGGCCGCCTCGAGGAGCTCGGAGGCGAACACGGAGTTGCCGAGCGACTTCGACATCTTCTGACCCGCCACGTTCACGAGACCGTTGTGCACCCAGTAGCTCGCGAACGGCAGGCCCGCGGCCGTCGACTGTGCGAGCTCGTTCTCGTGGTGCGGGAAGCGCAGGTCGAGGCCGCCGCCGTGGATGTCGAAGGCATCACCGAGGTAGCGCTGCGACATCGCCGAGCACTCGATGTGCCAGCCGGGCCGGCCGCCGCCCCACGGAGACGGCCACGACGCCGATGCCGGCTCGGTCTCCTTCGCGCCCTTCCAGAGCGCGAAGTCGCGAGGGTCGCGCTTGCCCCGGGGATCGGCATCCGTCGCCGCCTCCATGTTGTCGCGGTTCTGGCGGGTGAGCTCGCCGTAGGCCGGCCAGCTCGCCGTGTCGAAATAGACGTCGCCCGTGCCGTCGGCGGCCGCATAGGCATGGCCACGCTCGATGAGCACGGCGATGAGGTGCTGCATGCGATCGACGGATGCCGTCGCCCGCGGCTCGTAGGTCGGGGGCAGGATGCCGAGCCTGGTGTAGCCGGCCGTGAACTCGAGCTCCACCCTGTAGGCGAGAGCCCACCACTCCTCGGCCGACTCGGCCACGCCGGCGAGGATCTTGTCGTCGATGTCGGTCACGTTGCGCACGAAGGTGACGTCGTTGCCGCCGTGATCGAGCCAGCGCCGCAGGATGTCGTACACGAGGGCGCTCCGCAGGTGCCCGATGTGCGGGCTCGACTGCACGGTGGGCCCGCACACGTAGATGCCGACGCGTCCGGGAACGAGGGGAACGAAGTCGCGGAGCGACTGGGTCTTCGAGTCGTAGAGTCGCACGGTCACGGAATCCAGACTAGCGGCGGCAGCGCGCCTCGCCCGGAATCAGCGCTCGGTCAGCAGCGCCGTCGCGATGGCGGCGATGCCGTCGCCCCGGCCCGTGAACCCGAGCCCGTCGGTCGTGGTCGCCGAGACGCTCACCGGCGCGCCCAGCGCAGCACTCAGCACGGCCTCGGCCTCGGCGCGGCGTGGGGACAGCTTGGGGCGGTTGCCGAGCACCTGAACCGACACGTTGCCGATGCTGAAGCCGGCCTCCTCGACGAGGCGCCGCGCCTCGGCGAGGAAGACGGCGCCGTGGGCTCCGGAGAACGCGGGGTCTGCCGTGCCGAACACTCCCCCGACGTCGCCCAGTCCTGCTGCGGCGAGCAGCGCGTCGCAGATGGCGTGGCTCGCGGCGTCGCCGTCGCTGTGGCCGGAGAGACCGACCTGCCCCGGCCAGTGCAGGCCGACGAGCCAGAGCTCCTCGGAGGGATCATCGCTGAAGGCGTGCACGTCGGTGCCGGTTCCGACGCGGAACCCGGATGTCGCGGGCCGGGCGGGGGCGGCATCCGTCACCAGCTGCTCGGCACGGGCGAGGTCCCAGGCCGTCGTCACCTTGAAGGCGAGCGGGTCGCCGGAGATGGCGCGCACGTCTCCCCCGGCTGCCGCGACGAGGGCGGCATCGTCGGTGTGGTCGTCGGCGGCGTCGGCGTAGGCGACGTCGAGCTGGACGCGGGGGAAGCCCTGCGGAGTCTGCACGGCCGAGAGCTGCGACCTGTCGACGGTCTCGAGGATGCGCCCGTCGACGTCGACCCGCTTGATGGTGTCCGCGACGGCGAGGCCGGGGATGACACCGGCGCCCGTGGCGCGCACTGCGGCGATGACGGCCTCGTGCTGGCGCGTCGGGGTGAGGGCGCGGGCGGCGTCGTGCACCAGGACGACGTTCACCGAATCGACGACGGCGCCGAGCCCTGCCGCGACGGACTCCTGTCGCGTCGCGCCTCCCGTCACCAGGGTGAGGTGCCCGGATGCCGGTCCGGCGATCCCAGTGCAGATGGAGCGCGCCTCCTCCAGTCCGTCGGCCGGCGCGACGACGACGACCTGCACGGCCTCGGGGAGGGCGAACACCGCGCTCAGGGCGTGCGCGAGCAGAGGCCGGCCCGCGAGCTCGACGAACGCCTTCGGCATCCCGAGCCCGAGACGCGTGCCGCTGCCGGCGGCGACCACGATGACGGCGACATCCGGAGGCGATTGACTCATGAGCCGAGGCTATCGCGTGAGTATCCGGCCCCCGACAATGCGAAACGCGCCTCCCCGAGGTGGGGAGGCGCGTTTCAGATGATCCGGTGGACCGACCGGCTAGGAGGCGAGAACCTCGTCGAGCACGGTGGACGCCTTCTCCTCGTCGGTCTTCTCGGCGAGCGCGAGCTCGGAGATGAGGATCTGGCGGGCCTTGGCGAGCATGCGCTTCTCGCCGGCCGAGAGGCCGCGGTCCTGATCGCGGCGCCACAGGTCGCGGACGACCTCGGACACCTTGATGACGTCTCCAGAAGCGAGCTTCTCGAGATTGGCCTTGTAACGACGTGACCAGTTGGTCGGTTCCTCGGTGAACGGGGCACGCAGCACCTCGAACACGCGGTCGAGGCCCTCCCGTCCGATGACGTCTCGCACGCCGACGAGGTCGACGTTCTCAGCAGGAACTTCGATCGTGAGATCGCCCTGCGTGACGTTCAGCTTGAGGTAGACCTTCTCTTCGCCCTTGATGATCCTGGTCTTGACTTCGGTGATGGTTGCCGCACCATGATGCGGGTAAACGACGGTTTCGCCGACCTCGAAAAGCATGAATATATGTCCCTTCAGCAACCTCCAGAATACCACAGGCTGCATGGTGGTAAGGTTCGCCTCCGCCAGCGCCCCGCGCGCCCGCGAGACCGCTCGTGCGCTAGGCTCGACACCGGATTTCATCGCGCCCGGCCACGGGTTCCCGTCATGGGGGGCGCAGAGCTTGGGAGGCACTGTGAGAGGGCGTATCGCGTCATCCGTCATCGTTGCGGCTGCGATCATCGTCGGCACCGCCGGCTGCGGCCTGGTCGCACCGCAGGCGACCACGTACCACTACTTCGCCAGCGATGGCGTGAGCGGCGACATCGGTGAGATCGGCATCCGCAACGCCGTCATCATCACCGACAAGGGCAAGCTCGGAAACCTCGTCGTCACCATCGTGAACTCCGGCTCCGAAGACGCCGAGATCACCGTGCAGCACGAGTCGTCCAACGGCAAGAAGACCGTCACGATCGCGGCCCCGGCCAACGAGACCACCCTCTTCGGTCCGGCGGACGGCGAGCAGGTGCTGCTGCGCGACCTCGACGCCCAGGCCGGTTCGCTCCTGGACGTGTACTTCCAGTACGGCGACGAGCAGGGCGAGGACCTCCAGGTTCCCGTGCTCGACGGCGGCCTCCCCGAGTACTCCGACCTGCTGCCGATCGACGTGATCACGGGCAAGCTCGACGAGGTCGTCGCCCAGTAACGCCGTTCGGCGGCATCCGCCCGCAGAATCGAGAACGCCCGGCCTCCACGAGGACCGGGCGTTCGTCGTAGCAGCGGATGTTCGCCGTGGCAACGGACGGGTGGGGTTACTCCTCGAAGCGATAGCCGAGACCGCGCACCGTGACCAGCATCCGCGGCTCCGACGGAGTCTTCTCGATGCGGGACCGGATGCGCTTGATGTGCACGTCGAGGGTCTTGGTGTCACCGAAGTAGTCACTGCCCCACACCCGGTCGATGAGCTGACCGCGGGTCAGCACGCGTCCGGCGTTGCGCAGCAGGAACTCGAGCAGCTCGAACTCCTTGAGCGGCATCGGGGTCACGACGCCGTCGACTGCGACGGTGTGCCGCTCGATGTCCATCCGCACGCTTCCGGCCTCGAGCAGAGTGCCCTCGTCGCGGTCGTCGTCGGTGTGGCGGCGCAGGATGGCGCGGATGCGGGCGAGCAGCTCACGGGTGGAGTACGGCTTGGTGACGTAGTCGTCGGCGCCGAGCTCGAGGCCCACGACGACGTCGACCTCGGAGTCCTTGGCCGTCAGCATGATGATCGGCACGCTCGAGCGTGTGCGGATCTCGCGGCAGACCTCGGTGCCGGAGAGTCCCGGGAGCATGAGGTCGAGCAGGATGAGGTCTGCGCCGGTGCGGTCGAACTCGGTCAGAGCGCTCGGCCCGTCGGCCGCGACCGTCATGTCGTAGCCCTCGCGCTCGAGCAGGAAGGCGAGCGGTTCGCTCAGGGCGGTCTCGTCTTCGACCAGGAGGATGCGTGTCACTGGAGGTCCTTTTCAGCCTTGACGGCGTCGATCGGTGCTTCGGGGAGACGGATGGTGAAGGTGGAGCCGCGGCCCGACTGCGACCACACACGGACGTCGCCGCCGTGGTTCTGCACGGCGTGCTTGACGATGCTGAGGCCGAGGCCGGTGCCGCCGGTGTTGCGCGAGCGAGCCTCGTCGACGCGGAAGAAGCGCTCGAAGACGCGATCGAGGTCCTCCTCCGGGATCCCGACGCCCTGGTCGGTGACCGCGATCTCGACGGCGCCGTCGGTGCTCTTGACGCCGACTCCCACCCGTGTTCCCGGCAGGGAGTAGTTGATGGCGTTCGCGATGAGGTTGTTCACGGCCATCACGAGCAGCGACTCGTCGCCGAGCACCTCGGCCCGGCTCTTGTTGCGCACGGCGAGGACGATGTCGCGCGCCTCGGCGACGACGCGGTTCTGGTCGACCGCCGCGGCCACGATCTCGTCGACGGAGACCAGATCGGGCTTGGAGAGCACGTCCTGGGACTGCAGCCGCGACAGGTCGATGATGTCCTGGGTGATGCGCGCGAGCCTCGCCGACTCCTGGGTGAGCCGGTGCGTGAAGCGACGCACCTGCGCCGGCTCGTCCGCGGCCATGTCGATGGCCTCGGCGAGCAGCCCGACCGAGGCGATCGGGGTCTTCAGCTCGTGCGAGATGTTCGCGATGAAGTCGCGGCGCACGTCATCGAGGCGCTGCGAATCGGTGAGGTCGTCACCCAGCAGGAGCACGTAGCGGGAGCCGAGCCGAGCCGCTCGCACGTCGAGCACGATGTTCGACTCGCCGAAACGGCTGCGGGCGATGGTGAGCTGCTCGGCGACGGGCTCCCCTGTTCGACGGACTCGAGCGACGATCTCGATGAGCTCGGGATGCACCAGGGCGTCGAGGCGCACCAGCCCGAGGACGAGCGCGGCGTGCGACGACGCCAGCACGTTGTTCGAGGGATCCACGACCACGGCCGGGGTCTCGAGGGCGTCGATGACCTCCGCGATGCCGTCGGGCACCGAGGGATTGACCACGGTCGCGGCGTGCGTTCCGCGCCGCTCGGCGACGTGCAGGAGCGCGATGAAGCCGCCGCCCACCACCAACCCGAGTGCCAGGGACAACAGCACCAGCCAGGTGGTATCCATGGCATCAGAGTAATGTCTCCACCGAGCACCCGGCCGCCGCATCCGTCTCGCAGGAGGTCTACTTTAGGGAATGTTCAAACCTGCGGCACCCGCCGTTAACCTTGGCTCGCAACGATGGGGTGGGGCCCCGCGGGCTCCGCCTATCCGCATGCATTCCTGCGTGCGCCTTCGAATGACAAGAGGATTCACACGTGCGCGAAGTATTCCAGCTGGAACTCCGAGAGGTGCAGGATCGCCTCGTCGAGATCTCAGAACTCGTTGCGACCTCGATCGACAAGGCGACGCGCGCGTTCAACGAGTCCGATGTCGCCCTCGCCGAGGAGTGCATCGAGGATGACGCTCGCATCGACGAGCTGGCCGTCGCCCTCGACGAGCTCGCCATCACGATCCTGGCGCGCCAGAACCCCGTCGCCCGCGACCTGCGCATCGTCGTGAGCGCGCTCCGCATCAGCGCATCGCTCGAGCGGATGGGCGACCTCGCCACGCACATCGCGCAGCTCGCCCGCTACCGCTTCCCCGACAAGGTCGTACCGAAGAGCCTGCGCCCGACCTTCGCCGAGATGGGTCGGCTCGATGTCGAGATCGCCCGCAAGCTCACCGAGCTGCTCAGCTCCCAGGAGGTCGAGCTCGCCGAGACCATCCGCAACGACGACGACAAGATCGACGCGCTGCACCTCAGCGTGTTCGACAAGGTGCTCGGTGAGAAGTGGAAGGGCGAGACCGTCGACACCGTCGACGCGACGCTGGCCAGCCGCTACCACGAGCGATTCGCCGACCACGCCGTGGCCATCGCCAAGAAGGTGCAGTACCTCGCGACGGGCGAGTGGGTGCCCGAGAGCGCCTGAGCGCGCCTCGTCAGCTGCTTCCCGCTCGAACCTGAAAAGCGAGGAACTTCTCGCCTGAACCACCGCATCCGGGAGCCGGATGACGTGATTCGGGAGAAGTTCCTCGCTTTCTGGTTATGCGGCTACTTCTTGCCCTGGGCGGCCACGGCTGCTGCTCCTGCTGCCGCCGCCTCGGGGTCGAGGTACTCGCCGGCGCCGAGCGGGGCGAGGTTCTCGTCGAGGCGGTAGACGAGCGGGATGCCGGTCGGGATGTTGAGCTCGGCGATGTCGTCGTCCGAGATGCCGTCGAGATGCTTGACGAGCGCGCGCAGCGAGTTGCCGTGGGCGGTCACCAGCACGGTCTTGCCCGCCTTGAGGTCGACCGAGATGTCGGACTCCCAGTAGGGCAGCATCCGGTCGATGACGTCCTTCAGGCACTCGGTGCGCGGGAGGTCTGCGTCGGGGAGGTCGGCGTAGCGGGGGTCGCCGACCTGCGAGTACTCGGCGTCGTCCGCGAGCACGGGCGGCGGCACGTCGAAGGAGCGACGCCAGAGCTGGAACTGCTCGGGACCGTACTTCTCGAGGGTCTCGGCCTTGTCGAGGCCCTGGAGGGCGCCGTAGTGACGCTCGTTCAGACGCCAGGAGCGCCTCACGTCGATCCAGAGGCGGTCGGCCTCCTCGAGTGCGATGTCCGCGGTCTGGATGGCGCGGGTGAGCACCGAGGTGTGCAGAACGTCGGGCAGCAGGCCCGACTCGGCGAGCAGTTCGCCGGCGCGCTTGGCCTCGGCGCGGCCCTGGTCGGACAGGCGGACGTCGACCCATCCGGTGAACAGGTTCTTCTGGTTCCAGTCGCTGTTTCCGTGGCGCAACAGGATGAGGGTGTAAGGCGCAGTCATGGCTCCAATCTATCGCTTGCGATACTGGTGAGCATGCCCGTCGGATCCGTCACCCGCGGCACCACGAACACCAACCGGCTGCGTCGCGTCGACCGCTGGATCGCGGAGCTGCCCGTCCTCCGCACCACCGAGGACCCGCTCGTCGTCGACCTCGGATACGGCGCCAGTGGCGTGACGGCCCTCGAGCTGCACCAGCGGCTCGCGAAGGCGCGCCCCGACGTCGAGGTGCTCGGCCTCGAGATCGAGCCCGGCCGGGTGCGCACGGCCACCGAGCAGCTCACGGTCGTGCGGGCCGGGACCACGGGCTTCGCCGCGGGTGCCCGCGTGTCGTTCGCGCTCGGGGGCTTCGAGGTGCCGCTCCCCTCCGGTCGGCGGCCCGTCGTCATCCGTGCCTTCAACGTGCTGCGCCAGTACGACGAGGCCGACGTTCTCGACTCCTGGGCGCTGATGACCTCGCGACTCCAGCCCGGTGGAGTGCTCGTGGAGGGGACCTGCGACGAGATCGGCCGGATCTCGAGCTGGGTGGCGGTGACTCCGGATGCCGCGCAGAGCCTCACGATCAGCCTGCGCCTCGCGGAGCTCGAGGCACCGTCGATCGTGGCCGAACGGCTGCCGAAGGCGCTCATCCACCGGAACGTGCCCGGGGAGCGCATCCACGCCCTGCTCCTCGAGCTGGACCGCGCCTGGCAGGTGAACGCGCCGCTCTCTGTCTACGGGCCGTCGCAACGATGGATCGCCGCCGTGCGGATGCTGGCGGATGCCGGCTGGCCCGTGCGCGGAGGGGTTCGGCGCTGGCGGCTCGGTGAGCTCACCGTGGACTGGGCGGCCGTGGCGCCGCTGGCCGCCTCTCACGGTCGCTGAGGCCCGGACGCAGTCCGCGGCACCGCCGTTCGCTGAGGCCCGGACGGAGTCCGCGGCCGAAGCGCAGCAAGGGAGCCGCACACGGATGCGCGTCGAACGCGGACTCCGTCCGGTTCTCAGCGAGCGGTACCGGCCTACGCCCGCGGCAGCAGGTCTCTCGCCTCGTCGGCGTTCATGCCCGTCGCTGCGAGGGCGTCGACGATGTACGGCCGCATCGCCTGCACGAGGTTGCGGTCGGCGAAGTCGCCGTCGGGCGCCATTCCGGCCGGGTCGAGGTGGCGAGCCACCTCGACCAGCGACTGTCGTGCGACGGGCTGCAGGGAGACATCCGTCAACGACTCGCTGATCAGCTCCACGCTCACCCGCACCCGGGCGAGAAGGTCGGCGACGGCGGGCCGCGGGGCTCCGTCGCGGGCGACGTAGGCGGCACGACGGGCGACGACGCGCAGGCTCCTGGTGCAGAGCTCGATCGCGGCCTGCATCGACGCCTGCCTGGCCAGGTCGAAGCGGCGGCGACGCAGGAACGGCGACAGCCGGGCGATGGCCACGCCCGACTCGACGGCGTTCGACCAGGCGTCCGTCAACGGCTGGGTAGCCCGTGCGCGCGCCAGAGCCGAGTCGGCTCTCGGCGCCGAGCCCTCGGCGAGCGCCGCCGAGAGGTCGGCGAGGATGCCGTCGTGCTCGGCGAGGAGGCGCAATCCGGCGCGCGTGGCCGCCTTGCCCGGGTCACGCGGGATGAGCACCGTGGCGAGGATTGCGAACGCACCGCCGACGAGCGCGTCGACGGTGCGGGTGAACGGACCACCGGCCGGCAGCGGCGAGAGCATCACCAGGGAGCACTGCACGGCCGCCGCCACGGCGAATGCCGGGTTCGGCAGCAGGAACCGGGCGACGAGCATGGTGAGTGCCAGCGCGAACGCGTACTGCACGAGGCCGACTCCGAATCCGAGCAGCAGCAGCTCGGCCAGTGCTATGCCCAGGGTCATGCCGAGCACGGTCTCGAGGACGCGCACGGGCCTCGCGTCGCGCACGAACCCGAGGGCGGAGATGACGACGATGGCCGCGATCAGCGGGGACTGGTGCCCGATCACATAGTGGGCGAAGGCGAAGCTCGCCACCGCGGTCACGGTGATCTGCGCGACGGGCGGCAGGGCGTCCCTGGTGCGCGCCCACGCCGCCGCGGTGTCGAACCGCGGCCGCATCAGCGGCGGACGCCGAGCCGCGGCATCCGCGGGATGCCGGCAGTGGATCCGGCCTCGGGCGGCACGACCACGACCTGGGCTGCCGCGACGACCTCACCGGTCTCGGCCGTGTGCACCTGGAGCTGTGCGTCGACAGGGACTCCGCGGCGGATGACGGCGAGCGCGATCGGTCCGAGCTCATGGTGGATGGCGCTCGACGTGACAGTCCCCACCCCGCGCCAACCGGCCTCGGACTCGGGGCGCTTCTTCTCGGCGAACACCTCGTCGCCGTGAGCCGGCAGGACGGTGTCGGAGCCGTCGAGGTGCAGCATCACGAGACGCCGCGGCGGGTGGCCGAGGTTGTGCACCTTCGCCACGGTCTCCTGGCCGCGGTAGCAGCCCTTGTCGAGGTGCACGGCGCTGCGCATCCAGTCGAGCTCGTGCGGGATGCTCCGCTCGTCGACCTCGGTCGAGAACCGCGGGCGCCAGGCGGCGATGCGCAGGGCGTCGAGGGCCAGGGTGCCGGCCAGGACCGGGGAACCGGTGCCGGCTCGTTCGGCGAGAGCGGTCAACGATGCTCGCGGCACCAGCACTTCGCTGAAGGTCCAGGCTGCGGCCGGGTGCTCGACCTCGGAGGCGTACTGCCAACCGCCCACGGCGATCTCCGACCACGGGTCGCGCCAGACGAGGGGGACGCCGTTCGGAGCGGCGATCTCGAGGCCGACGGATGCGGCATCCGTCGCCATGGTGCCGATGGTCGCGAACTCCTCGGTGCGATCGGCCACCTCGACACGGAGCGTGAAGCGCATGCGGTCGAGCCAGCCGAACAGGCCGGCGGTCTCGACGCGGTCGACGAGCAACCAGGTCGTGACACCGTCGTCGAAGACGTGGGCGTCGTACTCGATGCGGCCCTGCGGGTCGAGGATGAGGGTCTCGGACGACTCCCCCGGCGCCAGGCGATCGAGCGCCTGGCTGGAGATGGAGTTGAGCCAGGTGAGGCGGTCGGGGCCGGTGACGCTCACGACGCCGGCGTGCGAGAGGTCGACGACGGCCGTGCCGTCCTCGAGACGGCGCTGCTCGACGTTCGGGTTGCCGTAGTGGGCGGCGACCCCCTCGTCGACCCCGTCGGCACGAACGGCACCGGGGGTGGCGAGGAGGGGGGAGGCGGCATCCGTCATCGTCATCACTCGACCTTCGCGAGTCGGCCGGAGGAATGCGTGCGCAGGTCCTGGCCGAGGGCGGCGATGTCCCACGCCCAGAGCAGGTGCGAGTCGACGAGGCCGTAGAGGCGGGTGGCCGCCGAGTACGGCTTCGCGCCCTGCGTGCGCATGACGGCATCCGTCGCCAGATCGATGCGCGGGCCCTTCACCTGGCCCAGATAGAGCTCGGCGACGCCTCCGGGGTGCACGAGCGTCACCTCGATGTCGAACCCTCCGGCCGCATTGCGCAGGGTCTCGACGGACTCGGCGTCACGGAACGGCCGCTCGCCGATGCCCGGGAGCATCGCCGGACCGGCGTCGGCGTCTCCGAGCTGGCGGCTGAGACGCCAGTACCCGGTCTCGGTCACGAGCGGCGTCGGTTCCCCGCCCTCCTCGGTGGGGAACAGCCAGCTGTACGAGGTGTAGTTCAGGTGCGGCAGTCCGTCGTGGCTGAAGCTCACGCGCTGACCGAATTCGTGGGTGACGGATGCCTCACCGACGGTGTAGTCGATGACGCCGGAGCCCTCCCAGACCCCGAGCAGCCACGAGAGGGGAACCAGCTCGGCCGGAAGCTCGACGGGCAGCTCGATCATCGGGTGTTACCGCTGCCCCCGGAAGAGCTTGTAGACCACGACGCCGGAGACCCACGCGATCGCGAGGCTCGCAAGGCCCAGAAGTCCGAGGAAGAAGAGTTCGAGGAAGATGAGTTCGCCGCCGGCCATGGCTCGAGTCTATCCCCGCTCGAGGCCCGTTCAGAGCGTCGCGGCGACCACGATGCCGGCGACGGCGGTGATCACGACGCTGCCCACGAAGCTCGCGACCACGCGCGAGACGAAACCATCGCGGCGACGGGTGGCGAGCTGCACGCAGAAGGCCGCGATCGCACACAGCGCGAGGCTGAGGCAGAGTCCGCCGAAGCGTTCCTCCGGGGCGACCGTCGTGAGGACCACGACGGCTCCGACGACAGCGAGGATCCAGACGGCGACGATTCCCGCGAACGTCACGGCGGGACTCAGCGGCACTTCGGTGTCGGTCATGGTTCCCATTGTGGCGCGCGAATGGGGCTGCGTCATCAGGATAGGATTACGCAACGAACGAGCTGGAGGAATGCGCGTGGCGCAATTGTTGATCCTGACGTCGGCAGTCAACAATGAAGTTCTCCCCGCCCTCGCGCTGTTGAGCCATCGGGTGCGGCTGATCCCTGCGGATCCGCAGCAGCTCATCACCGCGCCCGATTCGGACGCCGTGATCGTCGACGCCCGCACCAACCTCGCCAGCGCCAAGGCCCTCTGCCAGATCCTGCGCACCACGGGGATCTCCGTTCCGCTCCTGCTGGTGCTCACCGAGGGCGGCCTGTCCGGCGTCAGCCCCGACTGGGGAGTCGACGACGTGATCGTGGAGTCCGCCGGCCCCGCCGAGGTGGATGCCCGCATCCGTCTCGCCGTCGGGCGCATCGCCCCCGAGGTGAACACCCGCATCCAGACCTCCGGCGTGATCATCGACGAGGCGAGCTACTCGGCGAAGGTGCGCGGCAAGCCGCTCGACCTCACCTTCAAGGAGTTCGAGCTGCTGCGATTCCTGGCGACGCACCCGTCGCGCGTCTTCACCCGCGAGCAGCTGCTCAGCGAGGTGTGGGGCTACGACTACTTCGGTGGCACCCGCACGGTCGACGTGCACGTGCGGCGCCTGCGGGCCAAGCTGGGCGACCTCGAGTCGCTCATCGGCACCGTGCGCAACGTGGGCTACAGGTTCAACGTGCACGAGGACGAGGAGCCGGCCGGCCTCGGTCGCTGAGTTCCGGGCATCGCCTGCGCGCGGCCGCCGCGACGCCACGTCACGTCACGTCACGTTTACAGGATGAGCCCGCACATGATGCCCCTGAGAGGGTCATCCTCGCTCTCATCCTGCAGACGCGATCCACCCTGCCGAGACGGTGTCGTTCCGGGCGGGGCCCGGAGAACATCCGGCGCGGAGATAACGTCCTCGTCACGTGCTGTTCATGCGGCTGATGCCATGATGAAGACATGGATGCCGAGAACCTGATCGACACCGGACTCGCGGGCGACTTCGACGACGACTTCGAGCCCTTCGACCCCGCCGGAGACACGAGCCTGCCCGGAGAGCGTTACCTCGACCGCGAGCTGAGCTGGCTCGCGTTCAACCAGCGCGTGCTCGAGCTCGCCGAGGATCCGACGACTCCGGTTCTCGAGCGCGCGAACTTCCTGGCGATCTTCGCCTCGAACCTCGACGAGTTCTTCATGGTGCGGGTCGCCGGCCTCAAGCGCCGCATCCTCACCGGCCTGGCGATCCCGACCAACGTGGGGCGTGCTCCCCAGGACGTCCTCGCCGATATCTCGGCCAAGGCACACGAGCTGCAGGAGCGTCATGCCGCCGCCTACGCCGAGCTGGTGCGGCCCGCCCTGGCCGAATCGGGCATCCACATCGTGCGCTGGGACGAGCTGGAGGATGCCGAGAGGTCGAACCTGCGCGACTACTTCTCGCGCCAGATCTTCCCCGTGCTGATGCCCCTCGCGGTCGACCCGGCGCATCCGTTCCCCTACATCTCGGGACTCTCCCTGAACCTGTCGGTGCGCGTGCGCAACTCGAAGACGGGCAAGCAGGAGTTCGCGCGCCTCAAGGTGCCGCAGATGCTGCCGCGCTTCCTGAAGATTCCGCACGACCCCGGCGCCGAGCGCTTCATCACCCTCGAGGACCTCATCGCCAATCACCTCGGCGACCTCTTCCCCGGCATGGAGATCCTCGAGCACCACGTGTTCCGCGTGACCCGCAACGAGGACGTCGAGGTCGACGAGGACGAGACCGAGAACCTGATCAAGGCGCTCGAGAAGGAACTGCTGCGCCGCCGGTTCGGTCCGCCCATCCGCCTCGAGGTGACCGACGACATGGACGACGTGACCCTCGGGCTGCTCGTGCGCGAACTCGACGTCACCGACAACGAGGTCTACAGGCTGCCGGCGCCGCTCGACCTCGGCGGACTGTTCGACATCGCCAGGATCGACCGCCCCGACCTGCACTACCCGACGCATGTGCCGACGACGAGCGCACGCCTGCAGCCGCTCGAGCCGAACTCGCGCCCCGACATCTTCTCGGCCATCGCCCGCGGCGACGTGCTGCTGCACCACCCGTACGAGTCCTTCGCGACCAGCGTGCAGGCCTTCATCGAGCAGGCCGCAGCCGACCCGCACGTGCTGGCCATCAAGCAGACGCTCTACCGCACCTCGGGCGACAGCCCCATCGTCGAGGCCCTCATCGACGCTGCGGAGTCGGGCAAGCAGGTGCTCGCCCTCGTCGAGATCAAGGCGCGCTTCGACGAGCAGGCGAACATCAGTTGGGCGCGCAAGCTCGAGAAGGCCGGCGTGCACGTGGTCTACGGCCTCGTCGGACTCAAGACCCACTGCAAGCTCGCCCTCGTGATCCGCGAGGAGAAGGGCGAGCTGAAGCACTACAGCCACATCGGAACGGGCAACTACAACCCCAAGACGAGCCGCATCTACGAGGACCTCGGCCTGTTGACGGATGACGACCAGGTCGGCAAGGACCTGACCCGTCTCTTCAACGAGCTCTCGGGCTACGCCATCGAGAAGAAGTTCAAGCGGCTGCTCGTGGCGCCGCTCCACCTGCGCAAGGGGCTGCTGCGGCACATCGCCACCGAGACGCAGAACGCGCTCGACGGGAAGCCCGCCCGCATCCGCATCAAGGTGAACTCCATGGTCGACGAGGCCATCATCGACGCGCTCTACCGGGCATCGAACGCCGGAGTCCCCGTCGACATCTGGGTGCGCGGCATCTGCAGCCTGATGCCCGGCGTGCCCGGCATGAGCGAGAACATCCGGGTGCGATCGATCCTCGGGCGCTACCTCGAGCACTCGCGCATCTTCTCGTTCCTGAACGGCGGAGATCCGCACGTCTTCATCGGCAGCGCCGACATGATGCACCGCAATCTCGACCGACGCGTGGAGGCGCTGGTGCGTCTCACCGAGCAGGAGCACCTCGATGAGATCGCCGGGCTCTTCGACCGCGCCATGGACGAGCGCACCTCGTCGTGGTGGCTCGGCGACGATGGCGTCTGGGTGCGCCACCACCTCGACGAGGACGGCGCCCTCCTCGTCGACATGCAGAACACGCTGATGCACGAGATCGGATCACGCAAGCGCCCGGGGAGGAACCGATGACGGCGACAGCCATCTACGCCGCGGGGGCGGTCTGCTGGCGGGTGGTCGACGGCCGCATGATGGTGCTCGTCATCCACCGCACCGTGCACGGCGATGTGACCATCCCCAAGGGCAAGGTCGATCCCGGGGAGACGCTCCCCCAGACCGCCGTGCGCGAGATCAAGGAGGAGACCGGCCTCACCGTCGCCCTCGGCGTTCCGCTCGGAATCTCGAACTACCCGCTCTCGGGCAACCGCACGAAGATCGTGCACTACTGGGCCGCAGAGGTGAGCGACGACGCCGTGCGGCACTCCACCTTCGTGCCGAACGGCGAGGTCGCAGCCCTCGAGTGGGTGACGATCAAGAAGGCCCGCAGCTACCTGACCTTCTCGTCCGACGTCGAGATCCTCGACGCCTTCGCGGAACTCGTCGACGGCGGCGTGACCCGCACGTTCTCGCTCGTGGTGCTGCGGCACGCCAAGGCGATGGCCCGCAGCGACTGGAAGAAGTCCGACGCGACGCGACCGCTCACCGAGCGCGGTGTGCAGCAGGCGTCCACCATCGTCGACACCATCACGGCGTGGCACCCCAAGCGCATCACGACCAGCACCGCGACGCGCTGCGTGACCACGGTCACACCGCTCTCGGCGGCATCCGGAATCGAACTCAAGCGCACCGACAATCTCAGCCAGGACCTGTTCGAGGAGGGCAAGGCCGACATCCGCTCCGTCATCGGCAAACGGGTGCGTTCGCGCAAGACCGCCGTCATCTGCAGCCACGGTCCCGTGCTCGGCGACATCCTGCGGGAGATCGCCCTGGCCACGGGGACACCGACAGGCGCCTACATCTCGGATGCCGCTTCTCTCGAGCCCGGCGCGTTCTCCGTCGTGCACCTGTCGTCGACCAACCCGAGCTCGGGGATCATCGCCATCGAGACGCACTCGCCGCGGGTCTGACCCCCGCCGGGTGTCTGCGGCAACCGCCGCGCATGAGAACAGTATGCGCACGTATCGTCCGCGCCCGTTAAGACTCCGTTCACCTGCCGTGAGGCTGCGCGTCACGGAGCCCGCTTAGCGTCGGGACCGAGCCGAACAGGTTCACATCATGTAATCACTTCCCCTGAAAGGGACATTCGTGAAACTCAAGCGTTTTGGCGCCCCGGTCGTCCTGGCCGTCGTAGCCACCATCGCACTGTCCTCGTGCGCAGCAAACGAGGATGCAGCTCCCGCAGCGAGCGAGGCCACCTCCTCGCTCACCGGCACGCTCAACGCTGCCGGCGCCTCGTCTCAGCAGGCTGCCCAGGAGGCTTGGGTCGCCGGCTTCCAGACCGCCAACCCCGACGTGACCGTCAACTACGACCCGTCGGGCTCCGGCGCCGGTCGTGAGGCCTTCATCTCCGGTGGAGTCGACTTCGCCGGCTCCGACTCCGCACTGAACGACGAGGAGATCGCCGGCGCCTTCGCCGCCTGCGCTCCCGACACCAAGGCCGTCGACCTCCCGGTCTACATCTCCCCGATCGCCGTCGTGTTCAACGTCGAGGGTGTCGACGAGCTCTCGCTCGACGCAGCCACGATCGCCCACATCTTCAAGGGTGACATCACCACGTGGAACGACCCCGCGATCGCCGCCCTCAACGACGGTGTGACCCTGCCTGACGCCAACATCACGGCTGTCCACCGCTCGGACGACTCGGGTACCACCAAGAACTTCGCGGACTACCTCAACCAGGTCGCCCCCGACGTGTGGGACCAGAAGCCGGCCGACCCCTTCCCGTACCAGACCGGTGAGGGCGCCCAGGGCACCTCGGGTGTCATCGACGCCGTCACCAACGGAACGAACACCATCGGCTACGCCGACGCCTCGCGCGCCGGTGACCTCGGTGTCGTGAAGATCAAGGTCGGCGACGAGTTCGTCGCGCCGAGCGCCGAGGGCGCAGCAGCCGTCGTCGACGACTCGCCCGCCGTCGAGGGACGCGAGGCGAACGACCTCGCCGTCAAGCTCGAGCGCACCACGACCGACCCGTCGCACTACCCGCTGGTCCTCGTGAGCTACGCGATCGTCTGCCCCGAGTACGCCGATGCTGCTCAGGCCGAGCTCGTCAAGGCCTACGTGGGTTACCTCGCCTCGGCTGACGGCCAGACCGTCGCTGCCGACGCCGCCGGCTCCTCGCCGCTCTCCACCGAGCTGCAGGGCAAGGTCGCCGACGTCGTGGCCTCGATCAAGTAACAACGGATATCCCGCCTGCCCGGCCCGTCATCCGCACGCATTGCGTGCCGGATGACGGGTCGGGCAGACTGGGGTTCGCGGCAGCGGACCCCGCACAGACACCCCCACCCCACGCACCGCAAGGGACTCGCCAGCCATGACGACCACCGTCGCCGCCCCCGCAATCACCGCGAAGGAGCGACCCGGAGACCGGGTGTTCTCCACGCTGACTGTCGTCGCGAGCAGCCTGATCCTCGCGGTGCTCGCCGCCGTCGCGATCTTCCTGGTCGCCCAGTCCATGCCGGCCTTCGTGGCGGAATCGGATGACTTCAAGGGCGACGCCACCAACTTCTGGTCGTACGTCGGCCCGCTCGTCTTCGGAACCGTCTGGTCCGCCGCACTCGCGATGATCTTCGCGGTGCCGCTCGCCATCGGCGTCGCGCTCTTCATCACCCACTTCGCCCCGCGCCGCCTCGCCCAGGGGCTCGGCTACGTCGTCGACCTCCTCGCCGCGGTCCCCTCCGTGGTCTTCGGCCTCTGGGGAATCGGTGTGCTCGCCCCGGCCCTGCAGCCGTATTACGCGAACCTCACGGAGTGGTTCGGTTGGTTCCCTCTCTTCGCCGGGCCGGTCTCCGGCACCGGTCGCACCATCCTCACCGTGGCCATCGTGCTCGCCGTGATGGTGCTCCCCATCATCACCGCCATCAGCCGCGAGGTCTTCCTGCAGACTCCCCGCCTCCACGAGGAGGCCGCCCTGGCGCTCGGCGCCACGCGGTGGGAGATGATCCGCATGGCCGTGCTGCCGTTCGGGCGCCCCGGTGTCATCTCGGGCGCGATGCTCGGCCTCGGTCGCGCCCTCGGCGAGACCATGGCCGTCGCCATGGTGCTCTCCCCCGCCACGATCATCTCGTTCGCGTTGGTGCAGTCGCAGAACCCGACGACCATCGCGGCCAACATCGCCCTGAACTTCCCTGAGGCCCACGACGTGGGCGTCAACATCCTCATCGCGACAGGGCTCATCCTGTTCGTGATCACCCTCGGCGTGAACTCGATCGCACGCTACATCGTCGGCCGCCGCAAGGCCTTCTCGGGAGCCAACTGATGACCATGACGACCACGAAGGCACCCGCCATGGCGATGCCCAACGCCCTCACCTCGGGCAAGCTTCCCCGGTACGCACCGCTCTGGATGCTGGGCGCATCTCTCGCCTTCTCGATCGCGGTGTTCGCCGTGTTGAATTGGGCCGGCGCGACGATCACCTACAACTGGGCAGGCACCGCGATCCTCGCCGTCGCCCTGTACTGCGTGCTCATCTGGATCGTCTCGCGTCTGGTTGAAGGCGGCCGCAAGGCGGCCGACCGTCTCGTGACCGCCCTGGTCGCCACGGCTTTCGGCATCGCGCTCGTACCACTGATCTCGGTGACGTACACGGTGATCGTGAAGGGCATCGCTCGATTCGACCTCTCGTTCTTCACCGAGTCGATGCGCAACGTCGTCGGCGCCGGCGGTGGCGCACTGCACGCGATCGTCGGAACGCTGCTCATCACCGGCATGGCGACCATCATCTCGGTGCCGATCGGCCTGCTCACCGCCATCTACCTCGTCGAGTACGGACGCGGCCGCCTCGCGCGCGGCGTCACCTTCTTCGTCGACGTGATGACGGGCATCCCGTCGATCGTGGCCGGCCTGTTCGCGTTCGCCCTGTTCGCGCTGCTCTTCGACGATCCCGGCATCCGTTTCGGATTCGGTGGTGCCGTCGCCCTCAGCGTGCTGATGATCCCCGTCGTCGTGCGCTCCAGTGAGGAGATGCTGAAGCTCGTTCCCAACGAGCTGCGCGAGGCCGCCCTCGCACTCGGCGTTCCGAAGTACCTCACGGTGCTCAAGGTGGTGCTGCCGACGTCGATCGCCGGAATCATCACCGGCGTCATGATCTCCATCGCCCGTGTGATCGGCGAGACGGCGCCGCTGCTCATCATCGCCGGCTTCACCGCGAGCATGAACTACAACCTCTTCGCCGAGCGCATGATGACGCTGCCGGTGTTCGTGTACAACCAGTACGCGAGCCAGGGAACGGATGCGCAGGCCTACCTCGACCGCGCCTGGACCGGTGCGCTCACCCTCATCCTGATCGTCGCCCTGCTCAACATCATCGCCCGACTGGTGGCGAAGTTCCTCGCCCCCAAGGGCCTGCGCTGAGCCGCGGCGCCACCGACCTCCCCGCACTCCTCCCCCGCACCACCGAACGAAGGAATCCATGTCCAAGCGCATCGAGGTCAACGACCTCAACGTCTACTACTCCAGCTTCCTCGCTGTGGAAGGCGTCTCGCTGACCATCGAGCCCCGCACCGTCACCGCCTTCATCGGGCCGAGCGGATGCGGCAAGTCCACGTTCCTGCGCACCCTCAACCGCATGCACGAGGTCATCCCCGGTGCACGCGTCGAGGGCGAGGTGCTGATCGACGGCAACAACCTGTACGGACCCGGCGTCGACCCCGTGCTCGTGCGCCGCCAGGTGGGCATGGTGTTCCAGCGTCCGAACCCGTTCCCGACGATGTCGATCGGCGACAACGTGCTCGCCGGCGCGAAGCTCAACAACAAGCGCATGTCGAAGTCGGAGGGTGACGACCTGATCGAGAAGTCGCTGCGCGGAGCCAACCTCTGGAACGAGGTGAAGGACCGCCTGCACATGCCGGGCTCCGGTCTCTCTGGCGGTCAGCAGCAGCGTCTGTGCATCGCTCGCGCCATCGCGGTCAACCCCGAGATCATCCTCATGGACGAGCCGTGCTCGGCCCTCGACCCGATCTCGACCCTCGCCATCGAGGACCTCATCGAGGAGATGAAGCAGGAGTTCACGATCGTCATCGTGACCCACAACATGCAGCAGGCATCGCGCGTCTCCGACCGCACCGCGTTCTTCAACATCGCCGGAACCGGCAAGCCCGGCAAGCTCATCGAGTACGACGACACCACCACGATGTTCTCGAACCCGAGCGTGCAGGCCACCGAGGACTACGTTTCGGGCCGCTTCGGTTGATCCCTGCTCGTGCTCGGCTGACGCTCACCTGATCGTCGAGTTGCCCATTTCCGCCGGTGTGCGCGTTCGCGCACTGGCGGAAGTGGGCATTTCGCGTACCGGGAGTCAGTCGCGCGGGCTCAGCAGGTAGCGCGTGAAGGCGGCGTTGGCCTCGGCGTCGAGGGCGAGAGGCACCCCGTCGAGTTCGACCACCGGCGCGGCCAGACGCACGCTCGACACCAGCCAGACGGCATCCGCCCGCCGCAGCTCCTCGACCGTGATGTCGCGCTCGGCGACCGGGAAGTCGTGCTCGCGGATGTGCTCGAACAGGCTCGCCTGCGTGGTGCCCGCGAGGATGGACCCGGAGGGCTTCGGCGTGACGAAGACGCCGTCGATGCGGGCGATGACGCTCGAGGTCGGCCCCTCCATGACGTAGCCGTCGCTGGTGACGAAGATGGTGTCGTCGGCTCCGCGGCGATGCGCTTCGCGGAGCGCCGCCATGTTGATGGCGTAGCTCAGCGTCTTGGCGCCGAGCAGCAGCCAGGGAGCGCGCTCGGCGACGCCGTGGTCGTATCCGCGGTCGAGGGTGACGACGCGGATGCCCTTGGTGCGGGCATCCGTCGAATCGGATGCGGCATTCACGCTCAGCCACGCCGTCGGCGCCGGTCCGTGCTCGACTCCGCGGCTGAGCACCAGCTTCATGGCCAGCTCGCCCTCGGCGGGCACCTGCTCGCGCGCGAAGGCGATCGCGGCGCGCCACTGGCGCAGGTTCGGCACCGGGAGATCGCAGATCTCGGCCGAGCGCACCAGGCGCGCGAGGTGGGGCTCGGACTCCTGCACGTGGCCGTCGACCACGGCGATGGTCTCGAAGATGCCGTCGCCGCGCTGCGTGCTGAGCTCGCCCACCCTGAGCGCCGGCGCCGAGGCGTCGATCTCCCGGAAGGTTCCGGCGGTGGCGGAGGTGGCGTCATCCGCGGCGAGCGGATCGATGAGCAGCGTGTACGGCAACGACATGCTCGAAAGCCTAGTTCGGCGGATGGCGCTGCGGCGGCGGGTTGACATCCGCGGCGGCCGCGAGGCGGCATCCGTCAGGCAGAATACGCACCCGGTTCAGGGCAGAGAAATGGCCGGGCCGCAGAACGCCTCTCGGCGCGAGGCCGCTCGAAGCGGCGAATATTGGAGCCCGGGGTTACTGCGGCCCGGCCATGTACAAGTGTAAGCGACGGATGCCGCGAGCTATTCCCCTCACGTCGCTCGCTGAGGCCCGGACGAAGTCCGCGGTCGAAGCGCGCCCCTACTCCAGCCCCACGATGAGCCGCAGCGAGCCGTCGAACTCGGGCTGGGTGCGCAGGTCGCCGTACTTCGCATCCCAGGCACCAGAGGCCAGTTCGTCGCCGAGTTCGCGCACGAAACGGCGGGCGACGAGTGGGCCGACGAAGCTCCACGCCGAGTTCGCCTGGCGTGCGCCGGGGTCGAGCAGCGCCTCGGGGCGTCCGTAGTAGGCCTCGCCGAAGCCGTCGAGGCAGTCGAGCGGGATGGGCACCTCGATGATGCGGCTGTTCGCGCCCAGAGCCTCGGCGATGTGCTCGACCGCCGGATAGCGCGCGGCCTCGGTGTCGATGACCTCGGGGGCGTACTCGTCGAGCCAGAACCTGTCGAGGGCCTTCGGGTCGCAGCTGAGCACCAGCACGGGTCCGCGGGTCACCCGTCGCATCTCGGCGAGCCCCCGGTCGATGTCGGCCCATTGATGCACGGTGAAGGTGGCGAGCGAGGCGTCGAAGGCGTCATCGTCGAACGGCAGCCTCTCGGCCGTCGCGTCGATGGCGCGGGGCAGGCCGGCTTCGCGCTGGATGCGCATCGTGGCGGACGGTTCCACGGCGGTGACGTCGCGGTCGCGCGGCTCGTACGATCCGGCGCCGGCACCGACGTTCAGAACCGTGTAGGCGTCGCCCAGCTCCCGCAGGATGGCCGCGGCGATCCGTGGATCGGGGCGACGGTAGTCGGCATAGCCGAAGCCTATGCGCGCGTAGTCGGCGTCGCCGGCGCTGCCGTCTCCGGTGCGTTCCATGGCCATCGTCGTCCTTCCCGCATCCGTCTCCGCCGAATCCTTCCGCCGTGAAGCGTCTCAGCCCAGTCTGTCAGGCGACGGATGCCGCATTACGCCCGTGGGCATGCTCAGTCGAGCGAATAGCTCCGCCACAGTCGGGCGCAGGCGCCCAGCTCCTGGCCGAGTTCGGAGAACCGCAGCGCGCGGGTCGTCAGTTCGCTGCTGCGCTCGGGCTCGGTGGCTTCCGAATCGTCGGCGACGCTCGTCGCCCCACCCGCCATGATGCGGCAGAAGGCGGCAGCACGGTCGAGCGCGATGCCGAAGTCGCCCGCGAAGATGCCGCGCAGGATGTCGTCGGCGAGCGCCACGACCTCCTCGGGACCGGTCGGGGTGGGAGCGCCGGCCACGACGGGGTCGACGCCCACAGCGAGTTCGGTGCCGCGCTGGAACAGGAACGCCGTGCCCGTCGGATCCTGGCGGATCAGCAGGCGCAGGAGGTAGAGCCTCCAGAGCGCACCCGGCAGGCTGCGAGCGGATGCCTGGGCCCAGAGTTCGGCGACGGCGTCGATGCCGTGCTCGTCGGTGTAGGCGACCAGGCGCTCCACGACAGCCGGATCGGGATTCTCGCGCACCCGCGACAGCAGCGCGTTCGCCGTCTCGTGGGCGACGCGGCTCAGCGTCGCCGGGTCGTCGCCCCCGTGGAACGCCTCGAACACGCGTGAGGGGAACTTCGTGGGCTTGTGGAATCCGTCTGCCATGGTGCTCCGTTCCGGGTCTCGTCCAGGGCGCTCCGCCCAACGCTACGCGCATTCGACGGCCCGTGATCCACGATAAGTTAGAGACACGGGCCTCTAGCTCAGTTGGTAGAGCAAGGGACTTTTAATCCCTGGGTCGTCGGTTCGAGCCCGACGGGGCCCACCCTCGAATATCGGCTTCGATGACATGCGGCGCGGTTCGGACTCGTCTCTTCGGCTCCTACGAGGTGATGACGACCTTGCCGAGAGCCTGTCCCCCGCCCACGTAAGCGAGGGCCTGGGGTACCTCTTCGAGCGAGAACGCGCGATCGATGTGGATGCGGAGGTCGCCGGTGACGCATCGCTCGGCGACCGGCTGGAAGTGCGCGGGGCCCGGCTTCACGACCAGGACGCCCAGGCGGCGACCGGTCGCCAGGCCGATCGCCGTGCCGACTGTGAGCAGCCCGAGCATCGCTCGCACGGTCCCGCCGACTGCGAGATAGTGACCGGCTCGAGCCAGTGCCCGCCTGTAGGCGAACGCGGACCGGTGAGCCACGAGGTCGAGCACCAGATCGAACGGCCCGACGCGCGTGAAGTCCGTGGTGCGGTAGTCCAGCACGGCGTCGGCGCCGAGCCGCCGCATGAAATCGAGCTTGCCCGCGTTGTCGACGCCGGTCACGTGCGCCCCGGCGAGCTTCGCGAGCTGGATCGCCAGAGAGCCCGTCCCGCCACCGGCTCCGTTGATGAGAACGCGCTGCCCCTGGCTTGCGCGACCCATGCCCTGAGCGGCGATCGGGCCGGACTGCGGCAGCGTCGAGGCCTCCGCGAAGGTCAACTCCGGTGGCTTGTGCGCCAGAGCGGTTTCGGCGGCGACCGTGTACTCGGCGAAGCCCCCCAGAAGGGCCAGGTTGTCACCGTAGACGGCATCGCCCACGCGGAATCGGGTGACGTCCGAGCCGGCGGCCGCGATGGTTCCCGCGATGTCCGAGCCGAGCACCCGGCGCCTCGGAGCACGGAGTCCGCCGAGGCGCGCGTATCCCGGGCTCCCGGTCAGTCCCTCCCAGTCCGAGAGGTTGATGGAGGTCGCGGCGATCTCGACGAGCACCTGCTTCGCTCCCGGCGACGGGACCGCCACCTCCTCGACCCTGAGCACATCCGGCGGGCCGTAGCGGTCGTAGACGACGGCCCTCATTCCGGCCCCCCTCGCTGCACCGCGCGTCGGGAACAGATCATGCGAGCCAGTGTAGGCGTGCCATCGGAATCTCGCGCCGGCCGCTCGGACCGGCGCACCCCGATGAGGGCCCACGGGGCCCACGCTCATTCCTGTTCAGCGTCGGCAACAGTGTCGGCGTCTGCGCCCCGCCTGGTCGCAGCGGAGCGCGACCGCTGCAGCAGCATCCGCCCGCACAGCCCGATCGCCGCGACCACGACGGCGATGGCGAACGGCGGCACCACCAACTCGGGCATCAGGAACGCCATCCGGAAGACGCCGACGCCGTAGTCGAGCATCTCCGCCGGGTATCCGGCGAGCACCCGGCTTCCGGCCGCGGCGCTGATCGCCGTGATCAGCGTCGGACCGATCCAGAGCAGGACCAGTGCGACGACCGACGCGATCACGCGGCCCACGGTGTTGACGCCGCACCAGGCGATCGCGACGCCCACGAGGATCGCCGGGATCCACCGGGTGTAGCCCAGCACCTGGACGAGCCACTCGGCCGGGAAGGAACCGATCGGGGAGAGCAGGCCGCTCAGCCACGGCCCGGATGCGACGGCGGCGATGCTCAGGCCGATGAGGGCGCCGGCTCGCGGCGCTCGGGCGATGAGGCACAGAACGACGACGCCCACGGCCACGGCGAGCGCGGCAACGGCGATGAGCAGAGCGAGGTACAGCGTCGATTCGCTCCGTGACTGCAGCCCGCCTCCGACGACGGCCGCCGTCTGCACTGTCGCGACGAGCTGCACGAGCAGCACCCCGCCCACCATCGCTGCGAACCCGGCGCGGGTCTGCCGCGCGCGGGTCGCCCGGGCGACCAGTCCGGCCGTCGCGGATCCGATGAGTACCAGTGCGACGATGAGGGTCAGCGTGTACTGGCTGAACGGCAGCAGCACGAGCGGCATCCGTTCCGCCGTCGTGTCGTTCTGCCAGAGGTTCTGCAGGGGCAGGCGCATGCCCGTGATGAGCCAGGGCAGCAGGCCGACGAGTGCCGACCCGACCCCGATGAGCAGCCACACCCACGGGGACATCGGCTTGATCTCAGGGACTGCGACCGCTGTCGACCCGTATCCGCCCTGCGTCGTCGCACTCATGCGTTGCATCCCCCTCGAGAAGACGGCGTGGGGGCGGTTCGGCGCCCCCACGCCTGGGTTCAGCCTACGAGGACCGACGCCGTCCACGACTGAGGTCGGCGCCGCGCGTCGCTCTCAGCGGGCGGGCGGAGCCGCACGCCGCGAGGCGCGGGCCGCGAGGCCCGTGAGGGCGCGATCAGCTGACCCTCCGAGCGCCCAGGTCTCGGAGAGGGCGGCGACGGATGCGGTGGCTTCGGCGCCCAGCGGACGGATGCGCGCGTCGAACTCGCCGAGGTCGAGATCGCGCACCACCTCGACGACCGTCGGCGCCACAGCGAGGTAGTCGGAGGCCGCGAGGATCTTCGCGCGGAGCCCCGCGGCCATCGGCTCACCGGCATCCGCCGCCGCCGCGATGATGCCGTCGAGGTCGCCGTGCTCCTGCAGCAGGGTCGCGGCGGTCTTCTCGCCGACGCCCGCGACTCCGGGCAGGCCATCGGATGCGTCTCCTCGCAGAGCCGCGAAGTCGGCGTACTGGGCAGCGGTGACGCCGTACTTCGACAGCACCGACTCCCCCGTGAGCACCTCGAGCTTGTTCATGCCGCGGGCCGTGTAGACGATGCGCACGTCGCGGTCGTCGTCGATGAGCTGGAACAGGTCGCGATCGCCGGTGACGATGTCGACGGGCATCGTGGCCCGCGTCGCGAGGGTGCCGATGACGTCGTCGGCCTCGTGGTCGGCCGCGCCGATGATGGTGACGCCGAAGGCCTCGAGCGTCTCGCGGATGAGCGGGATCTGCGCCACGAGCAGCTCGGGAGTCTCCTCGACGTCGGGACCGCCCTCCACGACCTTCTCCACCCTGTGCTCCTTGTAGCTCGGGATGAGGTCGACGCGCCACTGCGGGCGCCAGTCGTCGTCCCAGCAGGCGACCAGGTGGGTGGGCTCGAAGTCGGTGACCAGCCGGCCGATGAAGTCGAGGAGGCCGCGCACGGCGTTCACCGGGGTTCCGTCGGGCGCCCGGATGGTGTCGGGCAGGCCGTAGAAGGCTCGGAAGTACAGCGAGGCGGTGTCGAGAAGCATCAGACGCTCGGGCATGTCCCGATCATGGCACGACCCGGTGCCCTGCTGCTGGGCCGACGGATGCCGCGGCCGACCGGATTCCTCTCGCCCGGCACTCAGGTGGGCGGTGTTCACTCGGCCCATGGCCACCAGGAAGGATCGCTCGCGGTCGCGACTGCTGGCCGCGCTCTCGGGCACGCACGACGGAAGACCGGCGTGGGTGGACCGCATCGAGGAGGGCGACGACGCCGGGTTCTTCGGGCCGGGATCGGCCGCGTGGGCGGTGCACGGCGGGATGCCCACCCTCGTCGCCGGCATCCGGGCCCTGCTCGTGCAGACGCTCCATCCCGGAGCGATGGCCGGAGTGCACGACCACTCGCGGTTCGGCGAGGATCCCCTCGGCCGGCTCGCCGGCACGATCCAGTGGCTCACCATCGTGACCTACGCCGACACCGTGTTCGCGACCGAGGAGTCGGCGCGGGTGGGCAGGTACCACTCGCGCGTCGTCGGCACCTACCTCGACGCGCACGACGTCGAACGCGCCTATGCCGCCGGTGACCCGGAACTGCTCGCCTGGGTGCATCTCGCGTTCACGGATTCGTTCCTCGCCTGCCACATGATCTGGGGCGGGGCGATTCCCGGCGGGGCCGACGCCTACGTGCGCGAGTGGGCGACGGCGGGCGAACTCGTCGGGGTCGAGTCGCCGCCGCGCTCCCAGCAGCAGCTGCGCGAGCAGTTGGCCGCGTTCTCCGACGACGGCGTCCTGAAGAGCGACGAGCGCGTGGCCGAGGCCGTGCGCTTCATCAGGCATCCGCCCCTGCCGAAGGCCATGCTGCCGGCGTACCGCGTGCTCTTCGCCGGCGCGGTCGCGAGCCTTACGGAGGACTATCGACGGATGCTGGGGCTCCGGCGCTCTCGGCTGCCCGTCGTGTGGGCGACCGCCCGCGCGCTCGGCGCCGTGCACCGCCTGCTCGGGAGGAGATCACCGTCGGAGGATGCCGCCCGCGCCCGGATCGCGCGGATCGGGAGAGGCGGACCCGTCGGCCCGAGCTCTCCGCAGCAGGCGCGCACGACGGCGGACTGAGCGTCCCGGTGCCCTTCTTGGGGGCGCGCGGCGCTCGACCCTGCTCCCCTACGCTGCCGTCAAGCCGCCCCTACGCGAACGGATGCCCGCGATGACGACAGCACCGCCCGGCTGGTACGCCGACCCCGGTGCGGCGTACGACCCGACGCTGCCCGCCGACGCCCTGAGATGGTGGGACGGATCCGCGTGGACCGAGCACACGCACGCCCCGACGCCACCGGATGCGCCTGCTCGACTCGCCGCGTCAGGCACGGCCTTCGCTCCCGTGCTCGTCGCTCCCGGCTCGGCCGCAGCGCCGGCATCCGTCACCGCCGAGACATCCGTCACCCCCGAGACAGCCGTCACCGTCGCCACCGCCGAGCGCAACCCGTTCTCGCGCTACGCGCTCATCTTCGGCATCGCAACGATCGCCGCAGCCGCCCTCGTGGCCGTGAACCCGCTCGCCGGACTCGTCGCCGTGATCACGGGGGTGCTCGCGCTGCTCTTCGGCATCCTGGGGATCGTGCGCTCCGTGCGCACGCGCACCGGGCGAGCGTCATCGGTCTGGGGAACCGTACTCGGCCCTGCCGGCGTCATCCTGGCCGGGATCGTCTGGATCGTGGCGTTCATCGCACTGACCCCGAACCTCGGCTTCCCGGGCATGGACTACCCGCAGCCCCTCGCCGAGGCAGCCGAGCGCCAGATCATGCGGGAGCTCGAGACGGCTGCAACGGCCGACCCGTCGGTGCCGTACCCCGACACCGTGGAGTGCCCCGACACGGACGAGGTGCAGTTCCTGTGCACCATCCGTTTCGTCGACGGATCGACGAACGTCGCCGTGGTCTCCCAGACGCCGTCGGGGCTCCTGTGGCAGCCGGCCGAACTGGGCGAGGTCGGCGAGAAGTAGCGTCGTCCACGCACCGGGAGGCCTGCGGCCGCCTCAGTCGACGAGCGCCCGGAATCCGCTCATCAGGCCGACGCGCTGCTCCGAGGTGCGCGCCAGTGGCGTCACCGCGAGGGTCGTGACTCCGGCCTCGGCGAAGGCCGCGACGCGCTCCTTCACGTGGCCGGGCGACCCGATGAGGTTGATCGCACGCGCCAGGTCGTCGGGAACCGCGGCTGTCGCCTCGTCCTTGCGGCCCTCGAGGTAGAGGTCCTGGATGAGAGCCGCCTCCTTCTCGAAGCCGTACTGCGACACCAGGTCGTTGTAGAAGTTCTTGCCGCGCGCTCCCATTCCGCCGACGTACAGGGCGATCTGCGGCTTCACGAGCGGCAGCACGGCATCGGCATCGTCGCCGATGTAGAGCGCGGGGCTGGCGAAGACGTCGAGAGGGCCGAGGTCGTCCGAACGCCTGGCCAGGCCGGCATCGAGCGACCCGCCCCAGACGTCGCGTGCCCGCTCGGGGTGGAAGAACATCGGCATCCAGGCGTCGGCGATCTCGGCTGTCTGCTTCACACTGGCGGGACCGAGAGCCGCAACGACGATCGGGATGCGCTCGCGCACCGGGTGGTTGATGAGCTTCAGCGGCTTGCCGAGCCCGGTGCCCTTCTCTGCCGGCAGCGGGATCTGGTAGCTGCGGCCGTCGTACTCCACGCGGTCGCGGCGCCAGACCATGCGGCAGATGTCGATGATCTCGCGGGTGCGGCGCAGCGGAGCGTCGTAGGGCACGCCGTGGAAGCCCTCGATGACCTGGGGTCCGGATGCCCCGATGCCGAGCACGAAGCGTCCGTCCGAGACGAAGTCGAGTCCGGCCGCCGTCATGGCCGTGAGCGAGGGTGTGCGCGTGTAGATCTGCAGGATGCCGGAGGCCAGCTTGATCTTCTCCGTCACGGCGGCGAGGTAGCCCAGCTGGCTCACCGCGTCGAACGAGTAGGCCTCCGGAACGATGACGATGTCGACGCCGGCCTTCTCGAGCTCGCCGACCTCGGCCGCCGTCTCGCGGAATCCGCCCGAGTAGTTCAGCATCATGCCGATGTCCATGTGAGTCCTCACTGCGCTGTGGTGTCGTCGAGCCGGGATGCACGCGGCCAGCGTCCAGTATGCCCCGCAGCCGCATCCGGATCGAAGCCGCTGTGCGCGTTTGCAGGATGAGCTGCGTTTCAGCCGCCATAAGCGCCTGAACCTTGTCTCATCCTGCAAACGGCTGCCGTGCGCGCCCGTGTGACGCCTCAGGTGAACTCTGCGACACATCGATGGCGCACCCCCTGATCGGGGGACTAGTCTTCGCTCGAATGACAGCGCTCTCACCCCTTGAAAGGAAGGCAGTTCATGACACAACCCACGATCGTCCTGGTGCACGGAGCCTGGGCCGACGCCTCGAGCTGGAACGCCGTCGCCACCGACCTGCAGGGTCGCGGCTTCACGGTTCTGGCACCCACGAACCTGTTGCGTGGAATCGCGACGGATGCCGCCTACGTCGCATCCTTCCTCGCACAGCGCACGAGCGGGCCCGTCGTGCTGGTCGGACACTCGTACGGCGGAGCCGTGATCACCAATGCCGGCACCGGTGGCGGCGAGGTGAAGGCGCTGGTCTACGTCGACGCCTTCATCCCCGACGAGGGCGAGACCGTGTTCTCGATCCTCGGTGGTAGCGGCTCGGCGCTCGACGTCCCCGATCCCACGACAGTCCTCGACGTCGCGGGCTACCCCGGGGCGCCCGAGGGCGACGCCGAGGCCTTCCTCAAGCCGGCGACCGTGCACGAGTCGTTCGCGCAGGACCTGCCCGAGGCCGACCGCTGGCTCATCGCCGCCGGTCAGCGCCCGATCACGCTCAGCGCCAACGCATCGCCGACCACGACCGTGGCCTGGAGGACGCTGCCCAGCTGGGCCGTCGTCGGCACGGACGACCGGGTCATCCCGCCGGCGACGCAGCGCTCTCAGGCCGAGCGCGCCGGAGCGACGATCACCGAGGTCGCGGCATCGCACGTGTCGCTCGTGTCGGAGCCCGCGGCGGTCGTCGACGTGATCCTCGCCGCCGTGGCCGCAGTCTCGCCAGTGACGACAGTCTGAACACAGGATGAGCACGTCGATGCCGGTCGCACAGACCTCATTCGGCGTGCTCGTCCTGTTCTCTGGAGCCGGATGCCGAGGTCGGGCGCGTGGCTGGAGCTGCCGGCGGCCGGCAGCTGGAGCGGGCTAGACGGCGGTCGGCACGACGACGACGGGCTGCGTGGTCGGCTGCGGCGAGCCGCCGGCCGGCTCCACGGTGACGCCCACGGCAGCGCCGGCGGCCATGTCGCCCTCGAGTACCCGCCAGGTGGTGCCGTCGTCGCCGACGGTGAAGGTACCGGCGGGAACGGCGGTCTCGCTGTCGATGTACCAGAGCTCGTAGGTCTGGTCGGAGTCGAGAGGCGGCATGCCGTCGACCGTCACGGCCGAGCGGCCGAGCTCCTCGGACCAGGTGAGCGTGACGGTTCCGCCTCCGGCCACCTCCCCCGTCGCCTGCTGGGCGTCGGAGGCGGCCGAGATGCTGGCGAGGTCGCGCTGTGCGCCCCATCCGTTCGGCCCCGGCCAGTTCACGCCCACGACCACGGCTGCGATAAGCACCACGGCTGCGGCGGCTGCGCCGATGAAGGCGCCGGGGCGGGAGAACCAGCGACGCTGGGCGGCGGCTTCCGCCCGGCCCACGGGCGGCACGGCAGGAGCGTCTGAAGCGTCTGGAGAAGAGGGAGCGCCACTGGGAGCACCGGGTGCCGGGGGAACCGCGGCCAGGCTCGGCGGCGCGACGGAGCCGGCGGCATCCGGAGCAGGAGCAGTCACAGGCTCGGCGGACGGCACAGCGTCGACCTCGGCGTCGGCGGCATGAGCGCCACCCGCGGTGCGGGCCGGCAGCTGCGGCAGACCGGAGAGCTGGGCCATGATGCTCGCCTTCAGAGCGGGCGGAGGCGTGACGGGCGGGACACTCGACCCCAGCAGGGCTGCGGTGTCGGCGAATCCGGCCGCCTCCTCACGCAGCTGTTCGGAGTCGAGCAGGGCGCGCTCGTAGCGGGCGCGCTCCTCGGCGTCGACGGCATCCAGGGCGTACGAGCCGCTCAGGGCGTGCTCGTCACCGACGGGTCGCTGATCTCTCTCGCTCATGCGGTCACCCCCAGTGCGTCTCTCAGACGGATCATCCCGTCGCGTATTCGGGTCTTCACAGTACCGATCGGCACGCTCAGTTCATCGGCGATCTCGCTATGGGAGAAGCCGGAGTAGTAGGCCAACGACACAGCCTGGCGCTGCACGTCGGTGAGTTCGGTGAGTGCGCGCTGCACCCGCTCGTTCTCGACCCGGAGTTCGGCGGCCTCGCTCACCACATCGGTGTCGATGGGCAGGTCGCGGATGCCGATGCGCGTGTCGCGGTCACGGGAAGCCTGGGCGGAACGGATGCGGTCGACGGCACGGCGGTGAGCGAGCGTGAACATCCAGGAGAGGGCACTGCCCCGCTCGGGCTGGAACCGCGCTGCGGACTGCCAGATCTCGAGAAACACCTCCTGCGTCACCTCCTCCGATTGCGCCGGATCGACCACGAGGCGTCGAACCAGTCCGAAAAGCCGAGCCGATACCCCGTCGTAGAGTTCGCTGAATGCCCGCTGGTCTCCCGTGGCGACACGTTCCAGCAGCTCTTCCAGCGTGACGACAGGCGGAATTCCGATGTCGTCTTCACCGATCTCATGGGGCACGAGAACAAGCATGTCAGGTGTTCGGTGCGATGCCCGTTTCGGATTGCCGGGTTGACACGAAGTGTGTGCGGATGCCGTCGACGCCTGCCTCCAGCATCCGATCACTCATCCGCCGACGCGCGAGGGGGCTGGAGGCGGCCACGCCCTCTTCGGCTCCTACCCCTCTACCGGATGCATCGGGAGCCTGATCACGCCCGATTCCCAGCTTCGGAAAGTTTCTGGAGAATCTCCAATCCGCGCCCCACGGGGTTCCGAATGCCCTCCTGAAGGCACCACAGCAAGTGGAGCCGGCCGAACCCGGCCAACGATTCCAAGGAGAAGATCCATGCGACTCACACGCACTTCACTCGCCGCCCTCTCGATCGTGGGCATCGCAGCCCTCGGCCTGACCGGTTGTTCGATGGGCAGCGGCACCGATGACACCTCGTCGTCGAGCAGCCCCAGCTCGGAAGCCCCCATGGCCGAGACCCCCGAGGCGATGGACCCCGCTGCCGACCTCGTCGGCTCCGGCTGCGCCGCCTACGCCGAGCAGGTTCCGGATGGCGCCGGCTCCGTCGCGGGCATGGCTGAGGACCCGGTGGCCGTCGCGGCCTCGAACAACCCGATCCTCACGACGCTCACCGCAGCCGTCTCGGGTGGCCTCAACCCCGACGTCAACCTGGTCGACACTCTCAACGGCAGCGAGTTCACCGTCTTCGCTCCCGTCGATGACGCGTTCGCCAAGATCGACCCCGCCACCATCGAGTCGCTCAAGACCGACTCGGCCACGCTGACCAAGATCCTCACGTACCACGTGGTTCCCGGCCAGATCGCTCCCGCTGACATCGAGGGAACCCAGACCACGGTCGAGGGTGGAACCGTCGAGGTCACCGGTAGCGGCGACGACATGATGGTCAACGACGCCAAGGTCATCTGCGGTGGCGTGAAGACCGCCAACGCCACGGTGTACCTCATCGACTCCGTGCTGATGCCGCCGGCCTGATGATCCGGTGAAGAGGGAACGGCCCGTCTCCAGTGGAGGCGGGCCGTTCTTCGTCGTGTGCGCGCTTCGACCGCGGACTTCGTCCGGCCTCAGCGAGCGGAGGGGGGGCCTAGAACCCGCCGAACCGGATGCCCCAGCTGATCTCCCACTCGTCGCCGGGGGCGAGCCAGCGCAGGCCCTTGCCCGAGTTGAAGGCGTCGGCGGGGGCGGTCATGGGCTCGATCGCGATGGCGGCGTCGCCCTCGCGGCCCGGGAACTGCCGCGTCGTGAAGACCTGCACGAATCCGAACTCCGGCTCCGACCACATCGACACCGTGCGTCCATCCGGTGCCGTGAGCGTGTGCACGACCTCGCCGTCGGTGGCGAAGGCCTCGCCCCAGGCGTCGTCGAGCTGCAGCTCACTCACGCGGCGCGGGTCGCGCAGGTCCCATTCGGTGCCCTCGACCGGAACCTCGGATGTCGGAAGCAGCCGGTCATCGACCTCGATGTGGCTCGCCGCGGAGAGCTGGAGGGTGAGCGAGTCCGTCGGCACGTCGCCGATGCGGAGGAACGGATGCGTTCCCACGGCGACCGGAGCCGACTCGTGCCCGAGGTTGCGCAGGTAATGCGTCACCGTGAGTCCGTCGGAGACCAGCTCGTAGTGCACGGCGGTCTCGAGCAGGTACGGATAGCCGTGCTGCGGATAGACGGTCGCGGCGAGGGTGACCGAGTCCTGGGCGCGGTCGACCTCGCGGTACTCCGTGTAGCGCAGCAGGCCGTGGATGGCGTTGTTCAGCTTCGGTTCGGTGATGTCGAGCTGCCGTTCGACGCCCTCGTGCTCCCAGCGTCCGTCGCGGATGCGGTTCGGCCACGGCACCAGCACGATGCCGGCGCCGTAGGGGGGCGACGACTCCTCGCCGTAGGTCTCCACGAGGTCGACCCCGTCGAGACTCAGCTGACGGATGGCTGCAGCGAGTCCCGTGATCGTCGCGCGCAGCTCTCCGCTCGCGGTCCTCGTCTGCAACTCGTACTGCTCACCGGTGGGAAAGGTCATGCAGAGAGCCTAGAGCCGGCGGACAGCACGGTGAGACCCGCCTGCTCGAACTCGCCGAGGAGCACGGCCGGGGTTGCGGCATCCGTCACCAGGATGTCGACCTCGTCGAGAGACGAGATGCGCGCCAGGTGGACCTCGCCCAGCTTCGACGAATCGGCGACGACCACGGCGCGGCCGGCCGCGCGGATCATGGCGATCTTGACAGCGGCCTCGGGCAGGTTGGCGTTGGTGACGCCGCGCTCGACGTCGACGCCGTTGCAGCCGATGAAGGCGATGTCGGCACGGAGGTCGGCGAGGATGCCGCGGGCCAACGGGTCGACCAGCGAGTGCTGGCGTGGCCTCAGCGTGCCGCCCGTGAGAACCACGGTGAAACGCGGGATGGCGCTCTCGAGCTCGAGGGCGATGCTCAGCCCGTTGGTGAAGATGGTGACGTCGTCGAGGTCGCGGCGGGCGCGCAGCGAACGCGCCACCTGCAAGGTCGTCGTGCCGACGTCGAGGATGACGCTCTGACCGCTGCTGACGAGGGCCGCTGCGGCCTCGCCGATGCTCTCCTTCGGCCCGGCGGAGGCGGCGAGGGCCTCCTCGAAGCTGGGCTCGCGCTCGGGGCGGCGGGCGATGGCCGTGGCAGCGGCATCCGTCGAGGGCACCGCGCCCCCGTGCACGCGTCGGATCAGGCCCTCGCGCTCGAGCTGGTCGAGGTCGGCGCGGGCCGTGACATCGGTCACCCCGAAGGCGACCGCGAGGTCGCGCACCCGCACGAAGCCGCGGTCGGCGACGAGCGCTGCAGCACGGTCGCGGCGGATGCCGGCCGGCACGGAGTTGCCCGGATCGCGTTCGGTCGTCGTCATCCGCCCATTGTCCCGGGTTTTGCTTTCTCTTTGCAATCCGCAAATCAACTTGTTTCGCAAACGCAAGCCGCGTATCGTGAGCCTGTCATGACAGAGCCCTCAGCCTTCACAGCCGACCCCAGCATCCGTCGCCTCGAGCACACCCTCGCCGACGGCCGTGCTCTCATCTACTTCGATGACGCCGACACCACGCTCTCGCCCGAGCGCGCCCCGGACCTGCGCGAGCTCGACCCGCGCCCCGCCACGGCGACGATGCGCCAGGACGCCCTCACCGGCGAATGGATCTCCATCGCGGCCGCCCGCCAGAACCGCGTGTTCCTGCCGCCGGCCGACCTCGACCCGCTCGCCCCGCAGAAGCCGGGCAACCCGTCGGAGATCCCGAGCAGCTACGACGTGGCCGTGTTCGAGAACAAGTCGCCGTCGTTCGGGCCCGAGCTCGCTGCCGTGACGGATGCCGGCCCCGAGGCCCTCGCCGAGCTCTCCGCCGTGGGCATCGGCCGCACGCGCACCTCCATCGGCCGCTGCGAAGTGGTGTGCTTCAGCCCCGAACACGCCGGATCGTTCGGCACCCAGAGCGTCTCGCGCGCCCGCACCGTGATCGAGGCGTGGGCCGACCGCACGGCGGCGCTCTCGGCTCTGCCCGGCATCGAGCAGGTGTTCCCGTTCGAGAACCGCGGCGAGGCGATCGGCGTCACGCTGCAGCATCCGCACGGCCAGATCTACTCCTATCCCTACGTGACCCCTCGCACGACTCGACTGCTCGAGTCGATCGAGCGCTACGGCCCCGGTCTCTTCGCCGATCTGCTCGCCAGCGAGCAGTCGGGCGAGCGGATGCTGCTGCAGGGCGAGCACTGGACCGCCTTCGTGCCGTTCGCGGCCCGCTGGCCCGTCGAGGTGCACCTGCTCCCCCACCGTCACGTGCCCGACTTCGCCGCCACGACGCTCGAGGAACGTGACGAGCTGTCGCGCCTGTACCTGCGGCTGCTGCGCGGCATCGACGCGCTCTACGAGACGCCGACCCCCTACATCGCCGCCTGGCACCAGGCCCCTGTGAACGTCGGTCGAGACGACATCAGGCTGATGCTGCAGGTGACGAGCCCTCGCCGCGCCGCCGACAAGCTGAAGTTCCTCGCCGGCTCCGAGGCCGCCATGGGCGCCTGGATCGGCGATGTGACTCCCGAGCAGCAGGCGCAGAGCATCCGCGAGGCCATCGCGAGGGCCGACGCCGCAACACCGATCGAACCGCACACGGAAGAGAACCGATGACCGACCTGCACTCCAGCGTGACGGAGCACTTCACCCAGCTGTACGGGCGCCGTCCGACCGGCGTCTGGTCCGCTCCCGGCCGCGTCAACCTGATCGGCGAACACACCGACTACAACGCCGGATTCGTGTTCCCGTTCGCGATCAACCGCCGTACGGTCCTGGCACTGGCTCCGCGCGAGGACCGCATCCTGCGCGTCGCGTCGTCGTTCTCGGCGGACCCCGTCTCGATCTCGCTCGACGACCTCGCACCCGAGGCCCTGCACGGCTGGTCGGCCTATCCGCTCGGCGTCGCCTGGGCGCTCGGCCAGTTCGGGGCGCCCCTCGACTCGCTCAGTGGAGCCGATGTGTACCTCGACTCGGAGGTGCCCGTCGGCGCCGGCCTGTCGTCGTCTGCCGCGATCGAGAGCGCCATGGCCGTGGCGCTGAAGGACATCTGGCGCCTCGACTTCGACCGCCGCACCCTCGCCAAGGTGGGCCAGCTCGCCGAGAACCGTGCCGTCGGCGCCCCGACCGGCATCATGGACCAGTCGGCCTCGCTCCTCGGGCGAGAGGATGCCGGCGTCTTCCTGGACTGCCGCTCCTTCGAGTCCGAGGTCATCCCGCTCGGCTTCGATGCCGCAGGCCTCGAGGTGCTCGTGATCGACACCAAGGTGAGCCACGCCCACTCGACCGGCGGCTACGCGGCCCGCCGTGCGTCCTGCGAGGCCGGGGCCAAGGCCCTCGGCGCGGAGACCCTGCGCGACGTGCAGATGAGCGACCTGGCCGAGGCAGCCGAGATCCTCGACGACGAGACCTTCCGCCGGGTGCGGCACATCGTCACCGAGAACCAGCGCGTGCTCGACACCGTGCGCACCCTGCGTTCCGAAGGACCTCGCGCCATCGGCTCCCTGCTCGATGCATCGCACACCTCGATGCGCGACGACTTCGAGATCTCGACGCCCGAGCTCGACCTGGCCGTCGAGGCCTCGAGGGCGGCCGGTGCGATCGGTGCACGGATGACGGGCGGCGGCTTCGGTGGTGCTGCCATCGCCCTGGTGGCCGACGCCGACCTGCCCGCCGTGCGCGACGCCGTGCTGACGGCCTTCGACGCTGCCGGCTACGCCACCCCCGAACTCTTCACCGTGCGCGCGGCGCAGGGGGCGGCGCGGGAGGTCTAGGCACCCGCTCGCTGAGGCCCGGACCGTCACGCTCGGTGAGACCCGAACCCGTTCGCTCGCTGAGGCCCGGACGCAGTCCGCGGCCGAAGCGCTCCCCGGATCGCGGCGGCTCAACGCGCTTCGGGCGCTCGCTCCGCTCGGCCCTCAGCGAGCGGGATCGGACGCCGGCGCCACGACCGCCGACGGCTCGCCGCCGGTGATGCGCACGAGTTCGGCGAACGTCGTCGGGAAGACCGTGTGCGCGTGGCCGGCCGCGGCCCACACGGTGTCGTGGTCGGCCAGCGCCGTGTCGACGATGGTGCGCACCGGTGCCGGGTGGCCCACCGGCGCGACGCCGCCGATGGTCTGGCCCGTCGCATCCTTCACCTGCTCCTTCGTCGCCCGCGCGATGGTGCCCCCGAGCCTCGCTCCGAGCCACTCGGTGTCGACCCTGTGCGCGCCGGAGGTGAGCACGAGAAGCGGTTCGCCGTCGAGGGTGAAGACCAGGGAGTTGGCGATCGCGCCGACCGTCGTTCCGATGGCGTCGGCCGCGGCCAGGGCCGTCGGCGTCGCCACCTCGAACCACGTGACGTCGGGAGTGAGCTCGTGCTCGGCGAGAGCGGCACGCACGCGCTCGACCGCCGGGTGGGAGGTGTCGACCATGCTCGCCACCCTAGAGCTCACGCACCGAGTCGCCCAAACTCGTCGCATCCGGGTGCGCATCGACCGACGGATGCGACGAAGACGGGCGATTCGCCGTCGATAGGGTGGGGCCCATGAGCATCGACGAGCTGGCCGTCATCAGGACCCTGCCGGGCATCGGCAGCCCCTCCATCGCCGAGAGCGCCTTCGTGGCGGCCGGCGCCGTCATCGTCGGCGACGTCACCCTGGGCGATCACTCCAGCGTCTGGTACAACGCCGTACTGCGAGCCGATGGCGCCCCGATCGTGCTGGGAGCCGGCTCCAACCTGCAGGACACCGTGGTCTGCCACGTCGATGCGGACTTCCCGCTCACGATCGGAGCGAACGTGTCCGTCGGCCACGGCGCCGTCCTGCACGGCTGCACCGTCGGAGACGACAGCCTGGTCGGCATGTCGGCCACGGTGCTGAACGGGGTCGTGATCGGCGAGGGCTCCCTCGTGGCCGCCGGCGCCGTCGTGCTCGAGGGAACCGAGGTTCCTCCGGGATCGCTGGTCGCCGGAGTTCCGGCGAAGGTGCGTCGGGAGTTGACGGATGCCGAACGCCAGGGCATCCGCTCCAACGCGGAGCACTACCTGCGCCACGTCGGCGAGCACAGCACGCCGCTCGCCTGACGCGTCACCGGGCCGAGACTGCGGCTGGGGCGCCGCCGCCTGGCGGTTGGCGTCAGCGGAGCGCGGCCTCCCCCGCGACGGCGCGCTCGCCCGGAGTCGAGTCGCGCGAGAGAGGAACCGGCAGCGGCGGCGGAAGAACCACCCTCACCACGCGACGAGCTCGCCGGAGCACCCAGAGGGATGGGACGGCGATGACCATCGCGAGGAAGCCGGCCGCCGAGTCGTCGTGGGAGCCGAGCATGCGCTTCCGGTCCCACGCCCGCCGCAGTCGACCGCCGCGCAGATTGTGGCGCTGGGGCTCCAGCGGGAGCGGGGCCGTGTCGCGCCTGGCCACGAGTTGCTCGAGCTGCTCCTGCCAGTCATCGGCCGCGACGCCGTGGAAGTAGTTGTCGGCCAGCCATTCGGGTCGCGGGTGGCGGAACCGACCGGCGCGCAGGTCGCCCGCGTCGCCGAACAGGCCGCTGTCGACGAAGACCGTGTTGATGATCCCGGGGGCGATCCCGAAGTCGTCGAGCAGCAGCACGGGGATGTCGGCGGCGACGGCCTCGAGCGCTGCCGTCGAGCTGACCGTCACCAGGGCGACGGCCCGTGCGAGATGGTCTCCCATGGGCCCGTCCTCGACCACGAGATTGGCCGGCAGTGTTCCGCCCCACCGGTCGGCGAGCTCGCGATCATCGAGGAGGGCGCCGAAGTCGTGGGCCTCGGCGTGGGTCTGGGCCTCCCCGGCCCGGGCCCGCACCTTGACGACGACGCGCTGTTCGGGATGGGCGCGCGCCGTCTCGATGAGCCACTGCAGCAGGGCGATGCGATCGTCCAGACGACGGGGTACGATCGCCTGCGCCGCGAACACGATCGAGTCGGCAACGGTCGAGGTCGGGCCCTCGGGCGCCCGATCAGGCGCCGAGTCCGACGTCGGCACCGGCACCGCCGCCGGGCGGCCCAGGAACGGCAGGGTGGCCAGACCGAAGCCGACGGAGACCGGCATCCGTTCGGCATTCCGAGAGAACTCGCGCACCTCGTGCCGACTGTGCAGCACGATGAGGTCGGTCTGCTCGCGGTAGACGATGGCCTTCGGAACGGCCGGGATGGTGATGCCCGGAAAGCCGCTCACCAGCACGGGTCGGTTCGGAACCGCGGCCAGCGCCCGGATCACGACCCGCACCATCGGTCCCCGGAGTGCCAGGAGCACCGCGTCGGGGCGGAGCTCGGCCACGAGGCGCGCCACGTCGGTCAGCTGGCGCACTCGGACCTGCCCGATGGTGAAGGCCGATCCGGAGAGGGCGTCCTCGAGTTGGCGCGCGCTCGGCTGCACAGGAGACGCGAGCACGACGATCTCGACGGCCCAGTCGGCTGGAAGCCCGGACGCCAGGGCGGCGCCCCACTTGACGTAGGAGTCCGAGTCGCCGATCACCAGCATGCGCCTGGCGGCCACCGGCCTCATGACGCGTTGACCCGCCTCAGCTTCGCCTTGGGTGCCTCCTCGCCCGGGAAGACGCGCTTCACGCCGTCGCCCATGGCCTCGCTGATGATGCGGATGTCGCGCACCAGGTGGTCGAAGCCCTGCGGCTCGAGCGAGGCTGCGTGGTCGGAGCCCCACATCGTGCGGTCGAGCGTGATGTGCCGCTCGACGGCGACGGCGCCGAGGGCCACGGCGGCGAGCGAGATCTGCAGGCCGCGCTCGTGGCCGGAGTAGCCGATCGGCACGCCGCGGTACCGGTCCTGGAGGGTGCGGATGACCGAGATGTTCGCCTCCTCGGTCGGCATCGGGTAGCTCGAGGTCGCGTGCAGCATGACGAGGCGGTCGGTTCCGAGCACCTCGACGGCGGCATCGATCTCGTCGAGGGTCGACATGCCCGTCGAGAGGATCACGGGCTTGCCCGTCTCGCGGAGGGCCCAGAGGAGTTCGATGTCGGTGACGGATGCCGAGGCCACCTTGTGCGCGACGACCCCGATGTCCTCGAGGAAGGCCACCGACGGCACGTCCCACGGCGAGGCGAACCAGTCGACGCCGCGCAGGTAGGCGTAGTCGGCCAGTTCGATGTACTGGTCGCGGTCGAACTCGACCCGACGCCGGTAGTCGAGATAGGTCATCGTCCCCCACGGCGTCTCGCGCGGGACGTCCTTCATGTGCTCGGGGGTCGAGATCTCGGGAGTGCGCTTCTGGAACTTCACGGCCTGCGCGCCGGCCTCCACCGCGACGTCGATGAGTTCCTTGGCGAGGTCGACCGAGCCGTTGTGGTTCAGTCCGATCTCGCCGATGACGTAGACGGGCTCGCCCGGTCCGATGACCGATCGTCCGATTCGCACAGACATGTGTTCTCCTTCGTGTTGCCCGCGTGGCGGGACGTCAGTTCTCGTGGGTCCCACGAGCGGCGATGATCGCGTCCGAGAGCTCGCGCACGGCGCCGGCACCGCCGACGCGGGAGAGCACGACGCGTGCGGCGGCGATCACGGCGGGGTCGGCATCCGCCACCGAGACCGGCCATCCCACGATGCGCATGCACGGCAGGTCGGCGAGGTCGTTGCCGAGGTAGGCGATGCGATCGAGGGGAACCCCGACGCCCTCGGCCCAGGCGACGAGGGCCGTCGCCTTGTCGTCGACCCCGTGCTCGACGTCGACGCGGAGCTTCTCGGCCCGCGCGGCGACGACGGAGTTGGTCTCGGCGGAGAGGATGAGCATCGGGATGCCGGCCTCGCGCAGGCGCTTGACCCCATGGCCGTCCCGGCGGCTCACCCGCACGGACTCGCGGCCGAGAGTGTCGACGGATGCCGTGTCGTCGGTGTGGACGCCGTCGAAATCGGTGACGACGGCGTCGACATTGATGAGCGGATGCGGCGACGGGTCGATGACGCGTGCGAGCGCCGTGCTGATCACGAGGTCGGCCGCCGTGTCGATCTCGATCGCGTGGACCTCGGGAACCAGGCGCACGGCGACGCGACCGAAGAAGCGATGTCCGGCCTCGCGGAAGCCCTCGGTGCGCATCACGTAGAACGCGCCGGTCTCGCGGTACTCCGCGTCGCGGTCCTGCCGCCGAGGGCGCACGGCGGCCGAGTGGTTGATTCCCTCGACGGTGCCGGTTCCGGTGCCGGTTCCGTCCGGCCGCGCCCGCCAGAGGAAGGCATGGCTCTCGACCGCCGAGAAGACGACGTCGGCGTCGCGGTCGAGCACGGTGCGCACGGCGACCTCGAGGTCGGCGGCGTCGATGAACGGCGAGGTGGCCTGGATGAACACCGTCGCCTCGGGCAGCGCGCTCGTCTCTTCCTCGATCGCGTCGAGGGCGTGCAGGAGGGCGGACTCCGAGCTGGCGGTGTCACCGGCGAGATCCTGCGGGCGCTGCACGACGTCGGCGCCGGCATCGCGGGCGAGGGCTGCGATGGCGTCGCCATCCGTCGTCACGACGACCCTGTCGATGGAGGGGGCTGCCAGGGCGGCCCGCACGGCCCGCACGATCAGCGGCACTCCGCCGACGGGAGTGGAGTTCTTGCCGGGGAGGCCCTTGGAGCCGGCTCGGGCGGGGATGATCGCGATGACGCGATCGACGGCCACGGTGGCGCCGACGGCCTCGCCCGTACCGGCACGGGTCGCGACCCCGCCTCGCGTTCGCTCCGATTGGGACATGCCGCGAGGCTAGGACTCGGAAGTGACCTGCCCGTGATCGGGAGGTGAACGGGGTCGGTCACCCCGGGGAGTCGCGCCGCACTCCGAGGGAATGCGGCGCGACGGGCTGTCAGCCGAGGCGGAGTTCCGCGGCCTTCACGACGTTCGAGAGCAGCATCGCGCGGGTCATCGGGCCCACTCCGCCGGGATTCGGCGACAGGAAGCCGGCCACGTCGGCGACGGACGGATGCACGTCGCCGGTGAGCCGGCCCCTGCCCGTCTCCGGGTCCTCGACGCGGGTGATGCCCACGTCGAGCACGGCGGCGCCGGGCTTCACCCAGTCGGCCTGCACAAGGTGGGCGACCCCCACGGCGGCGATCACGATGTCGGCACGGCGCACCTCGGTGGCGAGGTCGACCGTGCGCGAGTGCGTGAGCGTGACGGTGGCGTCGAGGCCCTTGCGCGTGAACAGCAGCCCGAGCGGGCGGCCCACGGTCAGGCCGCGGCCGACCACGGTGACGTGCTTTCCTGCGATCGGCACGTCGTAGCGCTGAAGCAGCTCCACGATGCCTGCCGGGGTGCAGGGCAGCGGCGAGCGCAGCTCCCCCTCGATGCCGAGCACCAGACGACCGAGGTTGGTCGGATGCAGGCCGTCCGCGTCCTTCGACGGATCGATGGCCTCGAGCGCGGCGTGCTCGTCGAGCCCCTTCGGCAGCGGCAGCTGCACGATGTATCCCGTGACCTCCGGAGCGGCGTTCAGGTCGGCGATGGCGGCGAGCACGTCGGCCTGGCTCGCCGTGGCGGGCAGGTCGACGCGGATCGACTCGATGCCCACCTCGGCGCAGTCGCGGTGCTTGCCGGCCACGTAGGAGCGCGAGCCGGGGTCGTCTCCCACGAGCAGGGTACCGAGGCCGGGCACGATGCCCTGGGCCCGGAGGCCCTCGATCCGCGAGGCGAGCTCGCCCTTGATGGTCGTCGCCGTCGCAACGCCGTCCAGTCGTACTGCGGTCATGAGAGTTCCTTTCGACCGTCTACTGCTGGAAAGCGAGGAGTCTTCCGTCGGAACTGGGCCGAACCCCGCGTCGGGCCGGCCCTCCGGGAAGGAGTTCCTCGCTTTTCAGCACTGAGGAGAGGTGGCTACTGCTGCAGACCGGGGTAGAGCGGGAAGACCGAGGTGAGCTTCGTCACTCGCTCGCGGAGGCCGGCCACGTCGGCGCCGGGCTTCAGCGTCTCGGCGATGATGTCGGCGACCTCGACGAACTCGGCGTCGCCGAAGCCACGGGTGGCCAGCGCGGGCGTTCCGATGCGGAGGCCCGAGGTCACCATCGGCGGGCGCGGGTCGAACGGCACAGCGTTGCGGTTGACCGTGATGAGCACCTCGTGCAGGAGGTCCTCGGCCTGCTGGCCGTCGAGCGGAGAGTTGCGGAGGTCGGCGAGCACCAGGTGCACATCCGTTCCCCCGGTGAGAACGTCGACGCCGCCGGCGCGCGAGTCATCCGCGGTGAGGCGCTCGGCGAGGATCTGCGCTCCACGGATGGTGCGGACCTGGCGATCCTTGAAGTCCTCCGACGCCGCGATCTTGAACGCCGTGGCCTTGGCCGCGATGACGTGCATGAGCGGTCCGCCCTGCTGGCCGGGGAAGACGTTGGAGTTGAGCTTCTTGGCCAGCTCCATGTCGCGCGACAGGATGAAGCCCGAGCGCGGTCCGCCGATGGTCTTGTGCACCGTGGAGGACACGACGTCGGCGAAGGGGACGGGCGACGGGTGCAGCCCGGCGGCCACGAGGCCCGCGAAGTGAGCCATGTCGACCCAGAGCTTGGCGCCGACCTCGTCGGCGATGGCACGGAAGGCGGCGAAGTCGAGGTGGCGGGGGTAGGCACTCCAGCCGGCGATGATGACCTGGGGGCGGTGCTCGAGCGCCTTGTCGCGCACGACGTCCATGTCGACGAGGAAGGTCTCGGGGTCGACGCCGTAGGACACGGCGTTGTAGAGCTTGCCCGAGAAGTTGAGCTTCATGCCGTGGGTGAGGTGGCCGCCGTGGGCCAGCTCGAGGCCGAGGATCGTGTCGCCGGGCGTGGCGATGGCCGAGAGCACCGCGGCATTGGCCGTGGCGCCGGAGTGCGGCTGCACGTTGGCGTACTCGGCGCCGAACAGGCTCTTGGCACGCTCGATGGCGAGCGACTCGGCGATGTCGACGTACTCGCAGCCACCGTAGTAGCGGCGGCCGGGGTAGCCCTCCGCGTACTTGTTGGTGAGCACGGACCCCTGCGACTGCAGCACCGAGACGGGAACGAAGTTCTCGCTGGCGATCATCTCGAGGTAGTCGCGCTGGCGACCGAGCTCGAGCTCGAGCACCTCGGCGATCTCGGGATCGACCTCGGACAGAGGGGCGTTGAACACGGAATCAGACACTGGCGTCTCCTTGCGGAATCGGTGAACTAGGGGGTTCGTGTCGTGGCCCAGGCGAACGGCCACCAACCGATTCTCATCGCTCCCCGATGGTCACCCATCCGAACGCCAGTTGCGACCCGATCAGAGTAGCAGCCGAGCCGTCACTTCGCTCTTGTGTGTTAGTTAGGAGTCCTGACATACTCGCTGGACATCCAGAGGACGCACCGAGGAGAGGCATGCCCAGACGCCGGACCACCGTCGGTCTCGTCGCTCTCGCCCTCGTCGTCCTCGCCGCCGGTGGCACGGTTCTCGCCATCGGCCTGCGCCCTCCCGAGGTCTCCATGCCCCAGCTCGTTCCCCAGCCCGCCTCCATCACGACGCACGCCGGCGATCCGTTCGAACTGACCGGCGACAGCCGCATCCTCGTCGGCGGCGGCGGCGCCGACGCCGTCGGCGAGCACCTCGCCGCCACCTTCCGCGTCTCGACGGGGTACCTGCTGCCCGTCGTCGAGACGGCGGACGCGACGACGGATGCCGCATCCCCGGGTCCCCACGACATCACCCTCGCCGTCGCACCGGGTTCGGCTCCGGCAGGCCATGAGCAGGAGGGCTACGCGCTGAGCACCTCGGCCACGGGCGTCCGGCTCACCGCCGACACCGCCGAGGGGCTGTTCCGCGGCGTGCAGACCCTGCGGCAGCTCTTCCCGGCGGCCATCGAGTCGCGGGAGCGGGTCGACGCCCTCGGCACCCGCTGGGCAGCACCATCCGTCGACATCGACGACTATCCGCGATTCGCCTATCGCGGGGCGATGCTCGACGTCGCCCGCCATTTCTTCGACGTCGCGGACGTGAAGCGCTACATCGACGACATCGCGCTGCTCAAGACCAACCACCTCCACCTCCACCTCACCGACGACCAGGGCTGGCGCATCGAGATCGACGGCTGGCCGAAGCTCACCGAGATCGGTGGAACGAGTTCGGTGAACGACGAGCGCGGCGGCTTCTACACGAAGGCCGACTACGCGGAGATCGTCGCCTACGCGCAGCAGCGCTTCATCACCGTGGTTCCCGAGATCGATCTGCCCGGGCACACGAACGCCGCCCTCGCGGCCTACCCTGAACTCACCTGCACGGGGCAGGCGCCCCCGCTGTACACGGGCATCGAGGTCGGCTTCAGCACGGTCTGCATCAACTCCGAGGAGACCTACCGCTTCGTCTCCGACGTCGTGCGCCAGATGGCGGCGATGACCCCCGGCCCCTACCTCCATCTCGGAGGCGACGAGTCGCTCTCCACTCCCGAGGCCGACTTCGTGAGGTTCATCGAGAGGGTGACGACGGATGCCGCCCAGACCGGGAAGACCATCGTCGGGTGGCACGAGATGGGCGCCGCGACAGCCATGCCGAAGGGCACCGTCGGCCAGTACTGGAGCTTCACCCGTCCTCAGGATGGCGCGGAGGACGACACCATCACCTTCGTGCGGAACGGCGGCCGGGTGATCCTGTCACCGGCCGACGTGGCCTATCTCGACATGGTCTACGAGACCGGTACCGAATTCGGCCAGGCCTGGGCGCAGGGTCCGACCTCGGTGCGCGAGTCCTACGGGTGGAAGCCGACGCGCATCATCGACGGGGTCGGCGAGGAGCAGATCCTCGGCATCGAGGCTCCGATCTGGACCGAGACGATGCATCGTATGCAGGACGTGGAATACATGGCGTTCCCGCGCCTCGCGGCGGTGATGGAGATCGCCTGGTCGCCGAAGGCCGAACACGACCAGCACGACTTCGAGAACTTCGCGCCACGCGTCGTCGCCTTCTCCGAGCGCCTCGAGGCGGCAGGGATCGGATACCACCGCGCGCCCGATCTGCCGTGGACGGACGCCGCCCAGTAGCCTGAGCACTGTGGAGACCGACGACGACCGCGCTGCCGGACCGGGCGTGCTCCGCCCTGAAGACGGCGAGGCCGCCCATCGCGTGACCTTCATCGAGGTGTTCTTCGATGTCGTCTTCATCTTCGCGTTCACGCAGCTCTCGAAGCTGTTCCTCGAGGAGCCGAGCCCGATCGGACTGGTCGAGACCGTCGTGCTCACGGCGGCCATCTGGTGGATCTGGGTCGACACCACCTGGGTGACCAACTGGCTCAACCCCGAGAAGTGGCCGGTACGCGCCCTGCTCCTCATGCTCATGGCTCTCGGCCTCACGCTCTCGAGCTCGCTCCCCCACGCCTTCGACAGCGACGTCGGTGGAGCCGTCTTCGCCGTCGGCATCGTGCTCATCGGCCTGGTGCGCACAGTCTTCGCCATCGTCGCCTTCCGCATCCATCGACCCGACAACGCCCGCAACTTCGTGCGTATCCTCGTGTGGACCTGCGCGGGTGGCCTGCTCTGGCTGCTCGGCGGCTTCGGCCCGGCCGATGCGCGGGTCTGGATCTGGGCTGCGGCGCTCGCCCTCGCCTTCCTCGGCCCGCTCATCAGGTTCCGCGTGCCCGGCCTCGGCGGCACACCGGCAGAGACCTGGGATGTCAGCGGCGAGCACATGAACGAGCGCGTCGGCCTGTTCTTCATCATCGCGATCGGCGAGTCCATCATCGTCACCGGAACCGTCTTCGCCGGGGTCGAGCTCAGCGCCGACTCCATCGGCGGCTATCTCGCGGCGTTCCTCGGTTCGGTGCTGCTCTGGATGCTCTACTTCAACCACGGCGAGCGCGGCGGCCGCGAGCGCATGGAGGAGGCATCGAAGACGGGCATCGTGGCCCGGAACGCCTACACGATCGTCCCGGTCGTCATGGTGATCGGCGTCGTGCTCACGGCCGTGGCCGACGAGCTCGTGATCCTGCATCCGCACGAGATGGAGCATCCGTCGACGGCCTGGCTCATCTGCGGCGGTCCCGCCGTCTACGTGCTCGGCAACCTGCTGTTCAAGCGGTCCGTCGGGATGCCGTGGCTCCTGTCGCACCTCGCCGCGATCGCCGCGCTCATCGTCCTGGGCGTCGTCGGCGTCGGCATCACACCGGTGAGCCTCAGCTTCGCCGTGAACGGCGTGCTGGCCGTCGTCGTGCTCGCCGACGAGTGGAGCTATCGGAGCGGTCTGCGCCGGGCTGTCGAGAGCGCAGCGCACCGCTAGCCTGAGGCCACTCCCTCGATCGGAAGGCGAACGAATGCCGCGCACGGGCTTCACCCGCAATCTCCTGCGCCCCACGACGGGCGACGAGTCGCACCGCGTGACCTTCGTCGAGCTGTTCTTCGACCTCGTGTTCGTGTTCGCCATCACGCAGCTCTCGCACAGCCTCATCGACGAGCCGACTCTGCTGCGCTTCGCCGAGGTGCTCATCCTCGTGGGCGCCGTGTGGTGGGCATGGGTCGACACCACCTGGATCGCCAACTGGCTGAACCCCGAGCGCGGCGCCGTGCGCGGCATGCTCATCGTGCTCATGCTGTTCGGGCTGCTCATGTCGAGCGCCATCCCCGAGGCGTTCACCGACAAGGGCTGGCTGTTCGCGACGGCCTTCGTGGCGATGCAGCTCAGTCGCACCACCTTCGCGTACTTCTCCTTCCGTGAGCAGGGCCGGCAGGAGAATGCGCTCAACGTCGTGCGCATCATCATCTGGTACCTGGCCTCGGGCACGCTCTGGATCACGGGCGGCTTGGCCGATCCCGAGCAGCGCATCTGGATCTGGGTGGTGGCCCTGGCCATCGAGTGCATCGGCCCTGCGGCCCGGTTCTGGGTGCCGGGGATGGGCAAGTCGCCGATGGAGACGTGGGAGGTCTCCGGCGAGCACATGGCGGAGCGGGTCGGCCTGTTCTTCATCATCGCTCTCGGCGAGTCCATCATCGTGACGGGGTCGGTGTTCTCCGCGCAGCCCGTCTCGTGGGAGGGGTTCGCCGCCCTCCTCGCCGCCTTCGTCGGCACGGTGCTGCTGTGGCTGCTCTACTTCGCCCACGGCGAGCGCAGCGGCTCCGCCTACATCGCCAGCGCCGAGTCCAGTGGCAGCATCGCTCGCGCGACCTACACGTACATCCCCATCCTCATGGTGATCGGCATCGTGCTCACGGCGGTCGGCGATGACCTCGTGCTGGCGCATCCGTTCGGACATCACGGCGAGACGGATGCGGCGTCAGCGGCGATCATCACCGGAGGAGCCGCCATCTACCTGTTCGGCACCACGCTGTTCAAGCGCTCCGTCGGCGGGCCATGGCTGCTTCCCCACCTGCTCGGCATCGTCGCCCTGGCTGCGCTGTTCGCGATCGCCGGGATCCTCAGCCCGCTGCTGCTCACCTGGCTGGTGAACGTGGTGCTGTTCGTGGTGGTCGTGATCGACGAGTGGCGCCACCGCCGCCTCGTCGGCGCAGACGCCATCAGGCTCGAGTGAGGGCGCTCGGCTACGCGTCGGCCTGCACGACGTCCGCGCCCTGCGGCCGGTGGTGGCCCGAGGTGACGGCCACGACGACGAAGGCGACGACGACGATGCCCGCGTACACCCACGGCAGCGCCGCGAGCCCGAGGGTGTCGTAGAGCACGGCGCCGAGCAGCGCGCCCCCGCCGATGCCGATGTTGAAGGCCGTCGTGTAGAAGGCGCTCGCTGCGTCCCGGATGCGAGCGGATGCCGCGTGCAGCAGTCGCGTCTGCAGCAGCGGCGGCAGCATGCCGAACGCCAGGCTCCAGATGATGAAGGCGATCAGGGCCGGGATGAAGCTGCCCGAGAAGAGCCCGAGCGCCGAGACCGAGAGTGCCACGACGCCGAGCGAGATGAGCAGGCCTCGCGTCGGACGCTTGCTGAACACGGCACCGGCGACGACCAGGCCGATGAGGCCCGAGACCCCGGCGACGAAGAGGAGCGGGCTGACGGCAGCCGCATCCGTTCCGACCACGTCGATGAAGTAGGGGGCGATGTACGTGTACAGCACGTAGTGGCCGATCATGGTGATCGCTGTCACGGCGCAGACGATGGCGACGGCCATGACCGAGCGATCGCGGAGTGCCGGGATGGCCGCGGTGTTCACGCCCGGCTCGACGCGGTGCACCACCGGCAGGAAGCGCCAGACCAGCACGGCGCTCAGCAGGGTGAGGCCGGCGACGATGCCGAAGGCGAGACGCCAGCCGACGGCGTGGCCGAGAGCCGTGCCGAGCGGAACCCCGAACACGAACGCCAGGGTGCCGCCTCCGAGCGCGATCGAGACGGCGCGGCCGATCTGCTCCTTGGGTACGAGGTGACCCGCATACGCGCCGACGATCGCCCAGAACAGGCCGTGCGCCATGCCGCCGACCACCCGGGATCCGACGACGAAGCCGTAGTTCGGGGCGAGGGCCGTGAGCACGTTCGCGAGTCCGAGCACGACGATGGCCGCGACAAGCAGCGCGTGGCGCGGCAGTCGGCGGGTGAGCCCGGTGAGCGGCGCACTGGTGAGCACGACGGTGAATGCGAACACCGTCACGAGCAGGCCGACGAGGGGCTCCGAGACGCCGAGGTCGCTGCTCATGTCGGGCAGCAGGCCCGTCGGCAGCATCTCGCCGGTCACCGAGAGGAACACGGCGACCGCAAGCACGATGAGGCCCAGCCAGGGGAATTTCGAGGTGCTGCTCGTGGCAGCGGAATCGGTCGTGGACATGGGAGTCTCCGACAGGCGTTCCCCGCGTGACGCTCTCTCGCTCGATGAGCGCGAGCTCTGCGGGTCGACTACGCGCTGTTGTGCGCGCCCAGGGCCGGGTCGATCACACCGGCCGTCGTCGAGTCTAGCCGGGCTCCACGGGATAACCTGAGCGGATGGACTTCGACGCCGCCGTGCAGCCTCCGCAGATCCACCACCACTGGGTCATCACGGTGAGCTGCCCCGACCAGCCCGGAATCGTCCACGCCGTGAGCGGCGCCATCGTCTCGGCGCGCGGAAACATCACCGAGAGCCAGCAGTTCTCGAGCGCGGACACCGGCCGGTTCTTCATCAGACTGCAGGTGGAGTCGCTCGCCGACCGGAGCGAGTTCGAGGCCGCCCTCGCCCCCGTCATCGAGCGCTACGGCATGGCGGCGCACATCGACACCGTCGGCCGGCCGCTGCGCACCCTCGTGCTCGCGTCGACGGCCGCGCACTGCGTGAACGACCTGCTGTTCCGCCAGCGCGCCGGCCAGCTGCCCGTGCACATCCCGCTGGTGCTCTCGAACCACTCCACCCTGCGCGACCTCGTCGGATTCCACGGAGTGCCGTTCGAGTCCCTTCCGGTGACGGATGCCGCGAGCAAGGCCGCCTTCGAGGAGCGCGTGCTGCGGGCCGTCGACGAGCACGACATCGAGCTCGTGGTGCTGGCGCGCTACATGCAGATCCTCACCCCTGAGCTGTGCGAACGGCTCGAGGGCATGGCCATCAACATCCACCACTCCTTCCTGCCGGGCTTCAAGGGCGCCAACCCGTACAAGCAGGCGCATGCACGCGGCGTGAAGCTCATCGGCGCCACGGCGCACTTCGTCACGAGCGACCTCGACGAGGGTCCGATCATCGAGCAGAACGTCGTGCGCGTCGACCACTCGCGCTCCCCCAGCGAACTCGTCGCCATCGGCCAGGACGAGGAGAGCCGCACCCTCAGCCAGGCGGTGAAGTGGTTCGCCGAGCGTCGGGTGCTGCAGGACGGCGCTCGCACGATCATCTTCCGCTGAGCCCGCCCGATAAACTCGACGGGTGAGTGACGCAGCGCCAGAACAGTACAGGGTGAGCCCGAACGACATCCTCCGATTCCTGCTCGAGATCTTCGCGGTCGTCACGCTGGGCATCTGGGGATTCCTGGCCTGGCCCCTGCCGTGGCCGGGCGCCCTCATCGGCATCGGAGCACCGCTTCTCGCCATCCTGCTCTGGGGCCTGTTCCGCTCCCCCAAGGCCGTCTTCAGGATCGACCCCTTCGGCAAGGCCATCGTCGAGATCCTCGTGATGGGCTCGGCCGCCCTGGCCTGGTGGCAGCTCGGACAGCCCATCGTGGCGGCGGTCTTCGCCGTCGTGGCCACGATCTCCGGCGTCATCAGCGGCCGCAAGGAGTTCGCGTGAGCCTCATCGTCCACGGTGCCCGCAAGCTCGACGCCCACGGCACCATCGACGACTTCTGGTGCGCGGCATCCGCCGATCGCATCACGGCGACGGGCACGGGTGACGGATGGCGTGCCGTCGCGGCATCCGACCCCGCAGCCGCGGTCACGGACGCCGCCGGGCGCTGGCTCACCCCGGGCTTCATCGACCTGCACGGCCACGGCGGCGGCGGCGCGGACTTCGACCACGACCTCGAGGGCATCCGGACGGCCCTCGCCGTGCACCGTGCGCACGGAACCACCCGGTCGGTGCTGAGCCTGGTCACCAATCCCGTCGACACCCTCGCCAGCAGCCTCGGCATCATCGCGGACCTCGCGGATGCCGACCCGCTGGTGCTCGGCGCGCACCTCGAGGGTCCTTTCCTCGCCGACTCGCATCGCGGGGCGCACAACGCGGAGCTGCTGATCGAGGCCGATGCCGCGGCCGTCACGACCCTGCTCGCCGCCGCGCGGGGCACCCTCCGACAGATCACCCTCGCTCCCGAGCTGCCCGGTGGCCTCGATGCCGTCGAGGCGTTCTCAGCGGCCGGCGTCGTCGTCGCGGTCGGTCACACGGCGGCGACCTTCGAGCAGGCGCAGGCCGCGTTCGACAGGGGCGCAACACTCGTCACCCACGCGTTCAACGCGCTGCCCGGCATCCACCACCGCCAGCCCGGTCCCATCGTCGCGGCCTTCGGCGACGAGCGCGTCACGCTCGAACTCATCCTCGACGGCGTGCACGTGCGACCCGAGGTCGCCGCGCTCGCCTTCGCCGCCGCTCCCGGACGCATCGCCCTCATCACCGATGCCATGGCAGCGACAGGGGCAGGCGACGGACACTACGAGCTGGGGTCGCTCGACGTCACCGTGACCGATGGCGTCGCGAGGCTCACCTCCGGCGGATCGATCGCGGGCTCGACCCTAACGATGGACGTCGCCCTGAGGAACGCCGTCGGCCTCGCGGGTCTCGACCCCGTCGTCGCCGTCACGGCCCTCACCCTGACTCCGGCACGGGTGCTCGGACTGGCCGCGGAGCTCGGTCTGCTGGCCGAGGGCTACGCGGCCGACGCCGTGCTTCTCGACGCCGACTTCGCGGTGCAGCAGGTCTGGGCGGACGGCGTCGCGCTCTAGCCCGTCCGTTCGTGTCAGCCGCTCGCTGAGGCCCGGACGCAGTCGATCGGGATCACCCCTACAGCGGCACGCCCACCGGACGCAGCGCCCACGCGTGCCTGTAGTACTCGGCGTTGCCGAGCTTCGAGGCCGCGGCCTCGTCCACCACGACGGTGACGTGCGGATGCAGCTGCACCGCCGAGCCGGGATGGCTCGCCGAGATCGGACCCTCCAGAGCGTCGGCCACCGCAGCGGCCTTGCCCTCCCCGAATGCCAGCAGCACCAGGTGCCGCGCCCGCATGATCGTGCCCAGCCCCTGCGTGATGCAGTGCGTCGGCACCTGATCGATCGAGTCGAAGAAACGCGCATTGTCGCGGCGGGTCTGCTCGGTCAGGGTCTTCCAGCGGGTCGTGGACGCCAGCGACGAGCCCGGCTCGTTGAAGCCGATGTGACCCGTCGTCCCGATGCCGAGGATCTGCAGGTCGACGCCACCGGCCGCGAGGATCGCCGCCTCGTACTCGTCGCCCGAGGTCAGGATCCCGCTCGGGTCGCCGTTCGGCACGGTGATGCGCGCAGGGTCGAGACCCAGCGGCTCGACGACCTCGCGGTTGATGACCGAGTGGTAGCTCTCGGGGTGATCGACGGGCAGGCCGACGTACTCGTCGAGCGCGAACCCGCGCACCCTGCTCACATCGACGCCCTCGGCATGGATGCGGGACTCGAGCGCGCGGTACGTCGTGAGCGGCGTCGAGCCCGTCGCGAGGCCGAGCACGGCATCCGGTCGTCGCTCGATGAGGGCGACGATGGCGTCGGCGACGACGGATCCAGCCGCCGTGGCATCGGGGACGATGACGACTTCAGCCATGGGTGACTCCTGTGAGGGCTGCCCCGACCGCTGCGGCCGGGAATCCGAGGGGGATGATGTGCACGCGCTCGGCGAGGGCGATCGATGCCAGGAAGCGCGAGGACTCCGCCGCCCGACCGAGCGCTGAACGCACGCCATCGATGAGCGGGGTGCCGAGGGCGCTGAGACCGCCACCGATGACGACGGCGTCCACGTCGGTCGACAGCACGAGGATGCGCACGGCCGCGGAGACTCCCTCGAAGAAGCGCTCCTGCACGGCGAGAGCCTCGGGGTCTCCGGATGCCGCGGCCCGGAACAGGGCGCGGGCGGGGAGGGCGTCATCCGTCGGCCACAGGCGCGCGATCGCCGAGCCCGAGGCGACCGTCTCGACGCAGCCGCGCTGACCGCAGCTGCACACGGCCCCGTTCGGGTCGATCGGGATGTGGCCGATCTCTCCGGCGATGCCGTGGCCGCCGCGCAGCAGCACTCCGCGCTGCACGATGCCGGCCGCGAGCCCGGTGCCGAGATTGAGGTAGGCCATCGAGTCGAACCCGTTGGCAGCCCCGGTCTCGGTCAGCAGGTGCTGTGCACCCATGGCCGCGGCCTTGACGTCGTTCTCGACGCTCACGGTCACTCCGAGGCGCTCGATCAGCGCCGTGCCCAGGTCAAGGTCGTCCACGCCCAGGTTCACGGCGTGACGCACCCGTCCGGTGGCCGAGTCGACGGCGCCCGGGATGCCGATGCCGATGGAGCGCAGGTCGCCGACGCTGACGCCCGAGAGCGCAGCGACCTGATGCACGGCGTCGACGGCGGTCTCGATGACGGCCGGGCCGCCCCACCCCGTCGGCATCCGCACCTGGTCGCTGAGGCGTCCGTCGGAGTCCATGGCGATCGCGGCGGTCTTCGTGCCGCCGATGTCGATTCCGAGTCTCATGCCGTCGGCCCTTCGAGCAGGGCGAGGACGCTGCGTCCCAGCAGGCGCGACGCACCGAAGGTGGCGATGTCGGCGTAGGCGCGATCGTCGCTCGGCCAGCCCAGGTCGACCACGAGCACTGCTCCCCCGTTCGCGCGCAGTCCATCGATGGCGTCGCGTGCGAAAGCGTAGCGGTGGATGTCCTTGCCGACCACGATCACCGGCCCCGAGAAGTCGGGGAGTGCCGCGCTCCCCTCTGCGAGAGGGTACGGGGCGCTCCAGGCCGAGTCTGCGGGGAACGGATGCCGCGCCAGCTCGGCGAACGGCCCCCACGGGGCGACTCCCACGGCGATGTTGGCGACGGTGTCGATGCGCACGACGGCAGTCGGCGCGATGCCCGCATCGAGCCAGGCCCGAGCGTGCGGCGAGACCTCGAAGGCGCGCTGCACCTGCGCGATGTCGAAGACGGGTTCGGCGAGCTCGGTGGCCGGGTCGTCGTCAGCCGAGACCGAGGCCCCGGTCGAACCGGCATCGAGCGCTGCGAGCACGGCGTTGGTCTCCTCGCCCAGCTCGCGAACGCGGAGCGCGGCCTCGAGCACACGCTCGATCGACAGGCGACCGCTCGCGATGGCCGCGAGCACCCGGTCCTCGATCTCGCCCAGTTCGGCGTCGGTGTTCTCGGTGCCGATGCAGAGCAGGTCGCAGCCGGCGTCGAGGGCGCGCACGGCGGCCTCGGGGATGCCGTGGATGCCGCTGGCGCCCTTCATGTCGAGGGCGTCGCTGACGATCACGCCGTCGAAGCCGAGCTCCTCGCGCAGCAGCCCCTGGAGGATGATGCGCGAGTGCGTGGCGGGGAACTCGGCGTCGACCTGCGGGATGAGGATGTGCGAGGTCATGATGGTGCGGGCTCCGGCCTCGATCGCGGCCCGGAACGGCACCAGCTCTCGCGACCGCAGGGTCTCGAGGTCGGCGTCGATGACGGGCAGCGCGAGGTGCGAGTCCTGCGCGGTGTCGCCGTGGCCGGGGAAGTGCTTCGCGCTCACGGCGATGCCGGCGCCCTCGTGTCCCGTCACCCACGCGCCGATGTGGCGCGCGACGGCGACGGGATCGGTGCCGAAGCTGCGCACGCCGATGACGGGGTTGTCGGGGTTGGAGTTCACGTCGGCGTCGGGTGCGAAGTTCAGGGTGCAGCCGACAGCGGCCAGCTCCTCGGCGACGGTGCGACCGACCCGCTCGGTGAGCTGAAGGTCATCGAGACGGCCGAGCACGGCCGGGCCGGGGTAGGGCGATCCCTGGTCGTAGTAGAGCCGGGTGACGTCGCCGCCCTCCTCGTCGATCGCGATGACGGCGCGCGGATTCGCCGCACGGACGGCATCCGTCAGTGCACGCAGCTGAGACCGCGTCACGATGTTCGGGCCGAAGACGCAGACTCCGCCGAGGCCGGCACGCAGCCGGGCGGCGAGCCAGTCGGGAAGCTCGGTGCCCACGAAACCGGGCATGAGCGTCGCGGCGACGAGCTGGCGGAGCTCTCCCCTGCTGCTGAGGGTGTCGGAGTCGGGAACGGATGCTGTGGTGGCTGCTCCGCTCATCCCTTGACCGCCCCGGCCACGAGTCCGCTCGTCATCCGGCCCTGCACGATGAGGAAGAAGACGATGACGGGCAGGGCCACGAGCGTCGACGCGGCCATGACCTGGCCCCAGTCGGTCTCACGGGTGGCACTGGCCTGGATGAAGCCGCGCAACCACAGCGGCAGCGTGTGCATGTCCTCGGCCGGCAGCAGCACGAGGGCCACGGTGAACTCGTTCCAGGCCTGCAGGAACGCGAAGACTCCGGATGCCACCAGCCCGGGTGCGAGCAGGGGGAAGGTGATGCGCATGAAGGCACCGGTGCGGCTGAGTCCGTCGACCATGGCCGCCTCCTCGAGGTCGGCCGGGATGCCCGCGACGAATCCCCGCAGCATCCAGATCGTGAACGGGACTACGGCGGCGGTGTAGATGATGCTCACGCCGATGATCGAGTTCAGGAGCCCGACGCTCGAGACCATCTTGTACTGCGCGATGAACAGGCCCTCGGCTGGCAGCATCTGGATGATGAGCACCGCCAGCACGAATGACTTGCGGCCCTTGAACCGGAACCGGCTGATGGCCACGGCGGCGAGGAAGGCGAACAGCAGGCAGAAGAACACCGCGATGAGGGTGACCGAGAGGCTGATGCCGAGGGCGGAGTAGAAGGTTCCGTTCTCGAGGGCGTTGGCGTAGTTCTCGAACGAGCCGCCGATGGGCACGAACGTGGGGATGAACGACTGCAGGGTGCGGTTCGAGAGCAGCGAGGAGTTCAGCATCCAGTAGACGGGGAACACCCAGGCCAACGACACCACGATGGCGAGGATCGACAGCAGGATGCGCGCCGGACGGAACCGCACTCGCGTGAGCTTCTGAGGCTGCGTCTCGCGAGCCGTGGGGATGGGGGCTGGAGCGGGCGCGAGCTCGCTCGCGATGACGTGGGTGTTGATGCCGGTGTCGGTCATGACTGCTCGTCCTCCTTGAGAAGGCTGCGCACGTAGAACCAGCTGATGGCCAGGGTGAGCGCGAGTACGAAGATGGAGACGGCGCTGGCCATGCCGAAGTCCTGGGACCCGGCGCCGAGCTTGTAGATGTAGGTGCCGAGCAGGTCGTACTCGCTCGACTTGGATCCGGCATCCTGCAGCATCGTGATCTGGGTGAACACGCGCAGGTCCCAGATGAGCTGCAGCAGCAGCACGATCATGATGACCGGACGGATCATCGGCATGATGATGTAGCGCAGGCGCTTGACGCCGTTCGCGCCGTCGAGCTGGGCGGCCTCGAGCACCTCCTCCGACACCTGCGTGAGACCGGCGTACACCGAGAAGGCCACGAACGGAACGCTCATCCAGATGACGATGACGCTGGCGACGATGAAGAAGGTGACGGGGGTCGACAGCCAGGAGAACCGGTTCATGTCGACGCCCGGGATCATGTCGAGAAGGTAGTTGACGACGCCACGGCGGCGATCGAAGAGCCAGATCCACACCGTCATCGCGGCGACGACGGGCATGGCCCAGGCGAGCAGCAGCGAGATCTGCAGGATGAGCCGCACGACGGTGCCGACGGCGGTCATGAGCACGGCGAGCAGCAGGCCGACCACGAGGGTGACGGCGGCCGTGATGAAGCAGAAGGCGATGGAGCGCACGACGACCTCCCACATGGTGGGGTCGGTGGCGAGGCTGAAGTAGTTGGCGAGGCCCACGAACGGAGCCGGCTGGCCGAACTGCTGCTTGATGCCGAATTCCTGCATCGAGGTGACGATCTGCCAGATGAGCGGGTAGCCCATGCCGACCAGGAGGATGACGATCGCGGGGATGAGGAGAAGATGCGGAACGGAGAGGCGTCGTCGGGGGCGTCCCGCCGGCGGCTTCGGCGCGGCTGCGGGGGTGTCCCGGGTGAGCGTTGCTGTCACGGTCTCATCCTCCTTTCAGTGTGGTGCGGGTGCAAGAGATCAGGGTTAAGGGCCGCGAGCGAAGAGTCGCTCGCGGCCCCTGGTTTCGTGCTGTGTTCCGGATGCCGCGGCCGTGACCGACCGCGGACCCGGGGGTCCGACTAGTTGAGGAGCTTGTCCAGCTTCTCGTCGTACTCGGTGGCCAGGGCCTTGACGTCGCCGCCGGCCGAGACCTTGCCGAAGAACTCCTCGAGGATTCCGGCACCCTCGACTGCAGCCCATCCGGGTGCAGCGGGGGTCAGCTTCGAGCCGGCGGCCGACTCGACGAGGGCCTTGGCGAACTGGTCGTCACCGAGAGCCGACGCGTAGTCGAGGTTCGCCGGGCCGAGACCGTTCTCGCCGAGGAGGGTCTGGTAGTCCTCGGAGAAGATGATCTTCATGAGCTCCTTGGCGCCGGCCTGGTTCTTGCTGGCGGCCGAGACGGCGATGTTGGAGCCACCGGCGAAGACCGGGGCTGCTCCACCGTCGACACCGGGGAGCACGAAGGTGCCGAAGGTGTCATCGTTCCAGGTGGCGACGGTCTTGGTCGCGTCCTTCGGGTCCGGAGCGAGGTCACCGATCGACCAGTGGGCCCATCCGGGAGCGATGATCGTCGCGGCCTCGGGGACACCGGTCGCCTCGTTGTTGTTGATGTTGACCCACGGGGTGCTGTCGAACTCGGTCGACGGTGCGAGGGAGGCACCCTCGAACAGCGACTGGAACTCGGTCAGGCCCTTCACGGTCTCGTCGGAGGCCAGCGTGCCGACCCACTTGTCGCCGTCCTTCTTGGCGAGGTCTCCACCGTTGGCGAAGATCCAGGAGATGCCGTTGCGCCAGTCGGAGCCACCGATGTAGAAGCCCGACTGCGTGTCGGTCTTCAGGGACTTGACGGTCTCGTCGAACTCGGCGAGCGTCGTGGGAACGGTCTTGCCCGCAGCCGACCAGATGTCCTTGCGGTAGAAGTTGTAGCGCGAGCCGAAGTAGTAGGGCAGCGCGTACTGCTTGCCATCGACCTCGCCGACCTCGACGAACGACTTCAGCAGCTTGTCGCCGCCGAGCTCGTCGTACATGTCGCTCAGGTCGGTGAAGGCGCCGGCGTTGGTGAACGTCGGCGACCAGGTGTTGCCGATCTCGGTCACGTCCGGAGTGTTTGCGGCGTCGGGAAGCGCGGTGGTGAGCTTGGCGACGGCGTCGCCCCAGCCCTGCTCCTCGATCTTCAGCGTGCCACCGGTCGCCTTCTCGTACTCCGTCTTGAGGTAGTCGCGGAGGGTGTCGGGGGTGTCACCGCCCATCAGCCACAGCGTGATGTCCTGGCCCTTGGCAGACTCGGTCGAATCGGCGTCGCCGCCCGTCGAGCTGCAACCGGCGAGAACGAGTGCGGCTGCGGTTGCGATGGCAGCTACTGCGTACTTTCTCTTCATTGGGATTTCCTTCTCTTGGTTGGGTGGTGGTGCTTCGGAGTGTGGTTGGTTCTCGAGCACTGGGCGTCGCGGCTTTCCGACTCCCATTCGTCAGGGTCCTTAGGAGACCCCGAGCTGTCCGGATAGGACCATGACCGCGGCGCCGCGGAGGACGATGTCCTGCCCCTGCGTGGTCATCCGAACCGTCAGAGAGCCGGTGAACTCGGCCATCGTTCTGGTGCGGATCGTCTCGATGGCCGCTGTCGCCAGCGGGCCTTCAAGCAGTTCGGTCGGGCCGCTCAGCACGATCTCGGAGAGATCGAGGGCTCCGACCACGGGGGCGAGGATGATGCCGAGCCGGCGGCCCGCCTCCCGAAGAACAGTGTCGCGCTCGGCATCGGCCTCGGCTCCGGTCGCGGTGATGGCCGCGATGCGTGCCGCCAAGCGCGGGGCGGCGAGCCAGGCCTCGAGGCATCCGGTCTTGCCGCAGGCGCAGACGGGGCCGCCGTCGGTACCGACGACGACGTGGCCGATCTCGCCGGCGGCCGAGGTGGCCCCGAAGAGCGGGCGACCGCCGACCAGCAGGCCCGCGCCCACACCGTGACCCACCTTGATGAGCATGATGTCGCCGTCGACACCGCCGAAGCTGTGCTCGGCGAAGACCGCGGCGTTGGCGTCGTTGGCGACGAGCACCGGAACCTCGAAGCGCTCCGCCAGCACACCGTGCAGGTCGACGGAGGTCCACCGCAGGTTGGGTGCGGTGCGCACGGTGCCCTCGAGGTCGACGATGCCGGGGGAACCGACTCCGATGCCGAGGAGCGGGGCCGTTGCGGCCGCGACGAGGCTGTCGACGAGCTGCAGGACCTTCGCGATGGCCTCCGAGCCCGTGCTTCCGGCGAGGGCGATCTCGTCGCGGGCGAGGATCGCGCCACCGAGATCGAGCACGGCTCCCCGGAAGACCGAGTCGTCCGAGAGGTCGACGGCCACGATCTGGAAGGCGCCGCGATCGAAGTCGAGCAGGGTGGCGGGCTTCCCCGGACGAGCGTCCTCACGCTGTCCCGTCTCGACGAGGAGTCCCTCGGCGATGAGCTCGGCCACGAGGTCGGACACCGTCACCCGGGTGAGGCCGGTCTCGCGGGCGACATCGGCACGGCTCTGGCCTGATGCGCGGTACAGCGTCTGGAGCACGAGGGAGCGGTTGTGCCCCCGAGCGTGCTCGGGCAACACCTTGGCGGTCGGGCGGAGTGCCCGGCTGGGAGAGAGCTGCGTTGCCGTCATGTTTGTTAGTAAAGCTTACGAACAAACAGATTGCAAGATGGCGGCGGAAGTTAGTCCATGCTCTTTACAAACCTGTGATCTTTCGGAAACATAGGGCCGTCGAGCGGCGGAACCGCCCGGGATCGCTTACAGCGCGCCCGTTGCCGCGGTCTGCGTGACTGTGCCCGACCCGTCGAAGACGAGCAGGGTGTCTGCGATCTTGTCGATGAAGAACCTGTCGTGACTGACCACGACCACGGCGCCCGGGAAGTGCGTCAGCGCGCGCTCCATCACCTGGGTGCTCGTGATGTCGAGGTGGTTCGTCGGCTCGTCGAGCACGATCACCGCTGCACCCGAGAGCAGGCACTGGGCGATGGCGACGCGCGCCCGCTGACCGCCGGACAGGGTGCCGATCTTCTGCTGCAGGTCGGCATCCGAGAACTGCAGCATCGCGAGGAAGCGGTTGACGCTCTTCTTCGTCGCCGTGAAGGCCAGCGAGTCGGGGTAGGCGTTGACTGCGTGGCCGACGGTGTCGGTGAGGTCGAGCTCGGCGTAGACCTGGTTGTAGGAGACGAAGCGCGCGCCCTTCGCCCAGCGCACGCGGCCGGCATCCGGCTCCGTCTGGCCCGTCAGAACGTCGAGCAGCGTCGACTTGCCCGAGCCGTTCGAGCCGACCACGGCGAAGCGGTCGCCGCGGTGCAGGCTGAAGGTGAGGCCCGAGAACAACGGTTCGCCGCCGAACCCCTTCGCGAGTCCCTCGACGGTCAACAGGTCGTTGCTGACGCGCAGTCCGTCGTAGATGGCCGTGATGACCTGGTCGACCGGGCGGGGCGCCTGACGCTTCTTGATGTCGGCGAGCTTGCGCGCCAGTCCCCTGTCGGGGTTCCGGGCGGCCTCGCGGCGAGCACTGCTCGCGGCCTGCTCATAGGCGAGCAGTTCCTCCTCGTGGGCGAACTGCTTCTCGAGCATCTTCAGCCGCGACTGCTTGGCCTGCACGTAGGCGGAGTAGTCGCCGTCGTAGTCGTGCAGGTGGTGGTTCTCGATCTCGACGATGCGGGTCACGACGCCGTCCAGGAACTGCCTGTCGTGCGAGACAACCAGAACGGCGCCGGGGAAGGTGCGCAGCCAGCCCTCGAGCCAGCGCACACCGTCGAGGTCGAGGAAGTTCGTCGGCTCGTCGAGCAGCAGCACGTCGGGGGCCTGCACCAGGATCTTCGCCAGCGCCGCCCTGTTGCGCCACCCGCCCGAGAGCCGGTCGACCGGCAGCGCGCTGCGGGCATCGTCGAAACCGATGCGGGTGAGCACGGTCTCGATGACGTTCTCGTAGCCCCATCCGTCGATGGCGTCCATCTTCTCGAACAGCTCGCCCTGCTCGGTGAGCAGCCGGGTCATCTCGGTGTCGTCCATCGGCTCGGCCAACTGCGTCCCGATGGCGTCGATGCGGGCCTGGGTCTCGTGCACCTCGGCGAACAGCCCGCTCAGGATCTGCCGGATCGACAGCTCGCCGTCGAGTTCGGAGAACTGCGAGAAGTAGCCGATCGTGGTGCCCAGCGACACGTCGACGGTGCCGCTCGTGGGCTCCTGCCTGCCCAGCACGAGTTCGAGGAACGTGGTCTTGCCGGTTCCGTTCTTGCCGATGAGGCCCACGCGATCGCCCTCGCGGAGCTTGAGGAAGGCCTCCCGCACCACGAGTCGCCCGTCGTACTCCTTGGTCACGTCGTTCAGGCGGATCTGGCTCATGGGGTCCTCGGGATTCATCGTGGTGTCGAACCCGGCAGTGCTGCCGTGGCTCGGTGCGGAAAAGACATCCGGCCCACCGCGGCGCTGCGATCCTCCAGTCGCACGACTGGAGCGCGGCGCCGGCGGTGGGCCGGACGACGGATGCTGCTGCTTACGCCAGGCGCGCCCGCAGGTTGGCGGCGATCGACTCGAGGAACTGCTCGGTCGTCTCGTAGCCCTGCTCCGGTCCGACGAGGAGCGCGAGGTCCTTCGTCATCGAGCCGGACTCGACGGTCTTGATGACGACGTCCTCGAGCGTCGACGCGAAGTCGATGAGCTCCTGGTTGCCGTCGAGCTTGCCGCGGTGCGACAGGCCGCGCGTCCACGCGTAGATCGACGCGATCGGGTTGGTCGACGTCGGCTTGCCCTGCTGGTGCTGGCGGTAGTGACGGGTCACGGTGCCGTGGGCGGCCTCGGCCTCCACGACCTTGCCGTCGGGCGTGGCCAGAACGCTGGTCATGAGGCCGAGCGAGCCGAAGCCCTGGGCCACGGTGTCGGACTGCACGTCGCCGTCGTAGTTCTTGCAGGCCCAGACGTAGCCGCCCTCCCACTTGAGCGAGGATGCGACCATGTCGTCGATCAGGCGGTGCTCGTAGGTGAGGCCAGCAGCGTCGAACTGCTCCTTGAACTCGGTCTCGAAGATCTCCTGGAAGAGGTCCTTGAACCGGCCGTCGTAGGCCTTGAGGATCGTGTTCTTGGTGGAGAGGTAGACCGGGTAGTTGCGGTCGAGGCCGTAGTTGAGCGACGCGCGAGCGAAGTCGCGGATCGAGTCGTCGAGGTTGTACATGCCCATCGCGACGCCGGAACCCGGCGACTGGAAGACCTCGAAGGACTGCGGCTCCGAGCCGTCCTTCGGGGTGAAGGTCATCGTGAGGGTGCCCTCGCCCTCGAAACGGAAGTCGGTGGCACGGTACTGGTCGCCGAAGGCGTGGCGACCGACGATGATCGGCTTGTTCCAGCCGGGGACCAGACGCGGGATGTTCGAGATGATGATCGGCTCGCGGAAGATCACGCCGCCGAGGATGTTGCGGATGGTGCCGTTCGGCGAGCGCCACATCTTCTTCAGGCCGAACTCCTCGACGCGGGCCTCGTCGGGGGTGATGGTGGCGCACTTGACGCCGACGCCGTGCTTCAGGATGGCGTGAGCAGCGTCGACCGTGATCTGGTCGTCTGTCTCGTCACGCTTCTGGATGGAGAGGTCGTAGTACTCGAGGTCGATGTCGAGGTACGGGTGGATGAGCGAATCCTTGATGGCCTGCCAGATGATGCGTGTCATCTCGTCGCCGTCGAGCTCGACGACGGTGCCTTCAACCTTGATCTTGGACAATTGTTGTTCTCCTCGAAAGATGCGGGCCGATCGGCCCCGACAATCCTACCCGAGCAACGCAACTATCTCGACATCAAGACAGTTTGCTCGGATTTCGCTGGTGACGTCGGCGCAAAGGCCGACTTTCCGCCGCGGCGACGAGCAGGATAGCCTTGCGTCATGGGTGATATCAGACTGGAAGAACTGTCGGCGTCGAATATCGCGGCGGCGAACACCCTGAGCCTGAAGCCCGGCCAGGAGCAGTTCATCACGCCGGTCTCGTACTCGGCCGAGACGACGGTCACCGACCCCGCCGCGGCCTGGCAGCGCGTCGCCCGTCTCGACGACAAGGTCGTCGGCTTCATCCACGGCAACTTCGATCCCGACAACGAGCACGACGAGTTCCGTGCCTGCATCTGGCGCATCAACGTCGACGCCGATGCCCAGGGTCAGGGCGTCGGACGTTTCCTCGCCCGCGCCCTCGCCGAGGAGGCCCGCACGCGCGGCTTCGACCGCATCACGGTGATGTGGGAGCCCGGCACCGAGGGGCCCGAGGCGTTCTTCCACCGCATCGGATTCGTCGACGTCGACCAGACCCAGTACGGCGACATCATCGGTGCCCTCGCCCTCTGAACCCGGCCACGCCGGGCGATCCGGACGCCCGGCAGCGGCATCCGCTCCCCGTCGTCAGCCTGCCATCGCCGAGGGCTTCGTCGCCGCGGTGCTCGAGGTCGTCGACTCCATTCCGCCCGGGCACGTCATGACCTACGGCGACGTCGCGGCGACCCTCGGTTCGCGCGGCGCTCGCGTGGTCGGGCAGGTCATGGCGCGGTACGGGTCCGATGCGTCCTGGTGGCGCGTCATCCGGGCCGGCGGGCATCCGCCGATCGACCACGAGGATCGCGCTCTCGTGCACTACCGCGACGAGGGGACTCCGCTCGTGCTGACGGATGCCGGCTACCGCGTCGCGGCGGCGGCGCGCTGGCGGCCGTGACCGCCCGGACCCCCAGCTCGCCCGTCGCGGTCGTCAGCTGACGCGCTGCTCGACGAGTGCCGCGGCCGGGATGCGCGCGGCGACCGTCGTGCCGCGTCCTCCATCGCCCATCGACAGCTCCACCGTTCCGCCGAGCGCCGCGATGCGGTCGACGAGCCCCATGAGCCCCGTGCCCTTCGAGAAGTCGGCTCCCCCGCGGCCGTCGTCGGTGACGCTCACGCTCAATCCGTCGTCATCGGCGGCCAGACGGATGCTGCAGTGCGATGCCCCGGCGTACTTGGCGACGTTCGTCAGGCACTCCGCGATGAAGAAGTAGAGCGTGGTCTCGGTCAACGGGGGCAGGTGCTCGGGGACGTCGACCTGCACCTGCACGGGCACCGGCGAGCGCGCCACCAGCTCGCTGATCGCCATGCCCAGACCTCCGAGGGTGAGTGAGCTCGGGTGGATGCCGCGCGCGAGCTCGCGCAGTTGCTTCAGCGAGCCGCTCAGCTGCGCGAGTGCATCCTCGAGGTCGGCCGCGAGCCCGTCGTTGCCGTCGGCGCTGGCACGCGTGATCGCCATCCGCAGGCTGAGGGCGAGCGAGACGAGCGACTGCTGCGACCCGTCGTGCAGGTCGCGCTCGATCTTCTTGCGGGCCTGGATGCCGGCCTCGATGATGCGCACGCGCGACTCCCGCACCTCCTCGAGCGTCTGCTCCAGCTCCTCGCGCAGGCGCCCGTTGTCGACGGAGAGGGTGAGGGCGGTCGAGACGGCATCCAGCAGCTCCTGGTTCTCGCTCAGCGCCCTGTCGTGATCGATGACGGCGAGACGCCCGGACTGCGAGTCGATCGGCATGATGGCGCGCCCACGGGGCCGCGACCGATCGGGCTCTCCCTGCATCACGGTGCCTCGGGAGTCGACGTAACCGTCGAGCTCCGGCTCCCACCAGTACACCTTGAGCGCCGGGTCGCGCAGGGTCTCGGCGAGCACCGCCTGCCAGTAGTCGCGGTCGACGCCGTCGCGGGTGTGCACCATGAGGTCCGACACCCGCCCTCGGAGGCTCCGGATGAAGACGAGCCCGGCGACGAAGCTGATCGGGATCGAGGCCGTTCCGAGGTACCCGAGGTAGGTGAACAGGGCAGAACTGCCTCCGGTGATGTCGGAGACCGTGCCGTAGGTCACGGCGGCGCACCACAGGATGAGGGCGACGGGCATCACGAACGCGATGTTGCGTGCCGGCGTCGTGCCGCGCATCCAGCGCACCGTGACCAGCACGATGATGCCGATGATCAGCGCGATGCCGAGAGCCCGGAACCCGAGGTCGATCGCCGAGTAGAGAGCCTCGTTGGCCGCGAAGGCGTAGGCGTTCGGAGCGCAGGCGCAGTCGGGGTAGCGAGCCGGAGCCGGCATGAGGAACAGCACGGCCAGCATCCGGATGACGACCGCGACGCCCCCGATCGCGAGCAGCCACTTCTCCACCGGGCCGAAGAAGCGCCCTGTCGGGTACACGACGACGAGTCCGGCCTGCAGCACGGCCCAGAACAGCCCGACGGACTCCAGCAGCGGCCAGAGTGCGCCGTAGGGCCACATCGCAGCGATGAAGGCCGGCGGCAGCCAGAGGAACGCGATCGTGATCATGATGCGCGCCGGGATGGGCGAGTCGGCCGTCTCCCACGCGATCCACGCGCACACGGCGTAGCTGAGGCCCGCGAAGGCGTGGAAGATCGTCCCGCTCAGCGACCAGGGCAGCGTCAGGGCCGCAGCCTCGAAGCCGATGACCTCCTGGGCGACGATGAGCGCCGCCGCGAGGGCGACGAGCAGGAGCCTGCGGAGCCGCAGTGGTGTCACGGCTGGCCGAGCAGGCGGAGCACGGCGAGCACCCGCCGGTGATCCGTGGGCGACTCGTCGATGCCGAGCTTCGACATGATGTTCCCGATGTGGGTCTCGACGGTCTTGAGGCTGAGGAACAGCGTCGTGGCGATGCCGGAGTTCGACTTGCCCTCCGCCATGAGCGAGAGCACGTCCCGTTCCCTGGGGGTGAGCACCTCGACCGACGGGTTGCCCTTCTGCGCGACGAGTTGGGCGACGACCTCGCTGTCGACGACGGAACCGCCGGATGCCACGGTCCGGACCGCCTGGACGAGCCGCTCCGGCTCGGCGACGCGGTCCTTCAACAGGTAGCCCGTGCCACCGCCGGCGCTCATGGCGCGGATGGCGTAGGCCGGGGTCGCGTACATGGACAGCAGGAGCACGCCGACCTTCGAGCCGTTGGCGCGCAGGGTCTCGAGGGCGACGATGCCCTCGTCGGTGTGCGTCGGCGGCATGCGGATGTCGAGGACGACGGCGTCGACGGGGTGCTCCTGCACCACCCGCAGCAACTCGGCCGCCGTGCCGACCGAGGCGACGATCTCGCAGCCACCGGCCGTGAGGACCGTGGAGATCCCCGTTCGCAACAGCATCGCGTCGTCGGCGATGGCGACCCTGGTCGGCGTCCCGTCAGGGGTGACTCTCTCCGCGTTCATGATCGTCCAGTCTGTCGGGCGCCGTTCTCGCGACGCTGGGGGTGACGGATGTGACTGAAGGTGCTGTGCGATTGTGCAGGTGCCGCGGGTCAGGCGACGAATTCGCGGAGACCGGCTCCGGAGAGCTCGTCCTTCGGGATGAAGCCGTCGGCGCCGCTCGTCTCGATGCGACTGCCATAGTCACTCCGATCGCGACTCGATGTGAGAACGATAGCGAACGAACCGAGCGCGCGCAGCGATGGAACGACATCGAAGCCCATCGCATCCGGCAGCATCACGTCGAGGATCACGAGGTCCGGCAGGCTCTCGCCCACGAGCGCGACCCCGGTGAGGGCGGACGCGGCGTCGCCGACCACCTCGAAGCCGTCGGCTTCGAGGAGCCTGCGCACCTGATCACGAAACACGTCGTGGTCGTCGACGATCACCACCCGAGACACCATGTCCCGATTGTCCCCCGGCCGCAGACCTCGACCTGACCAGCGGGCCGAAGATCGGGGACCGCCCCGAGACCTCACGGAGGGCGCGCACCGATCCGCGCCCCCGTTCGAGGGAGGAACATGACTGTCGAACTCGCGAGAACGTACCGGGCACAGCGGTCGTGACTCGCAGATCCAGCTCGTCGGCATCCGGACCCGAACACGGACAGACGATCAGCCGGTCGGGTTCACGAAGAGGGGGAAGACCTGAACCCGACAGGTCCTCCCCCTCTTCACGTGCGCGCGGAGCCGGCCGGACTCCCCGCTGCGGCCGGCAACATGTCCGGGTTGTCCCCTCCGCGTCGAGGTGCCAGCACCGACGCGGTGACGGCTGCAGCGGACGAGGATCGCCTGCGTGACCTCCCTCCGAACCCGTCGAGCAGCCCGGGTGTGGCTCGCGCGCTACCTGGTGCCCGAGATCCTCGGAACCGCCTCGGCCCTTCTGGCGGCGTGGAGCGTCTACGAGGCGACGCGGTCCCTGGCCGTCGCCGCGGTCGCGGGCACCCTCGCCGAGACCATCGGCTACTACGCGGTCATCGTCGCGCGCACGGTGCGCGGCCATGCGGCGACGAACGGCCCGGTCGCCACGACGTGGCTCAGCATCCGCTCGCTCGGTGCCGAATTCGGACCGGCCGAGATCGTCGACACCCTGCTGGTGCGCCCTGCGCTGCTCTGGGCGATCCCGGCCACGATGGGCGCCACCCCGCTCGCCTGGCTGGTCGGCAAGCTCGCATCCGACGTCGTGTTCTACGTCATCACCATCACGAGCTTCGAGCTCGGCAAGCGTGTCATCCTGCCCGACCCGAAGGAGAATCATGACCCCCGCATCCCTGTCGACGTTGCCGGTTCCGTCGGTCCGGCAGTCCGCTGACGACGGGCACATCGTTCGAACCGCCGCCCGCGTTCCGGCCCCCACCCACCGCGCCAGGGTGCGTGCCGAACTCGCGCGGTACAGCGCGGCCATCGGGCTGACCGGAATCGTGCGGCGCCACGGCTCGCCGCTCCTGGTGCTCGACACCGCACGGGTGCGCGACCAGCTCCTCCTGCTGCGGCGGGAACTCCCCGCAGCTCACGTGCACTTCGCGACCAAGGCCCTGCCGCATCCGGACGTCGTCCGCACGATCGCGGAGACCGGCGCCTCGTTCGAGGTCGCGTCACGGGGCGAGATCGCCCTGCTCCGAGACGCCGGCGTCGATGTCGGACGCACGCTGCACACGCATCCGATCCGGTCGCGAGCCGACATCGCCGACGCCTACTGCAGCGGCATCCGGCGCTTCGTGGTCGACAACCCGGGCGAGCTGTGGAAGCTCGCCGTGCTTCCCCGCGACATCGACGTGCTCGTGCGATTGAGCTTTCCGAATTCCGCCGCGGGGTGCGACCTGTCCACCAAGTTCGGGGCGACCGAGGTGCAGGCGGCGGCTCTCGTGGAGCAGGCCATCGGGCTGGGCGTGAGCGTCGCGGGATTCAGCTTCCACGTCGGCAGCCAGACCACGACGGTCGCACCCTTCGAGCGCGCGATCCGCCGCACGACCCGCCTGATGAGCGAGCTCGAGGTTCGCACCGGGTCGCGGTTCTCCGTGCTCGACCTCGGCGGCGGCTTCCCGATCGGCTACGACGAGGCCGTGCCCGATCTCGCCGTTCTGGGTGCCGGCATCCGCACGGCCATCGCCGCGGGCGGGCGGAGCGACACCGTGCTGCTGGAGCCCGGACGGTTCGTCACCGCCACGGCGATGACGCTGGTCTCCCGCGTCGTCGGATCGAGCGACCGGGTCGACGGGCGCTGGCACTACCTCGACGACGGGTTGTACGGCAGCTACTCCAACGTGCTGACCGAGGGGGTGCATCCGCTGGTCTTCGCCGCGAGCGAGCTCACGGGATCGTCGGTCCCGGATGCCGCCCGCGAACGGGTCACCCTCGCCGGACCGACCTGCGACAGCGTCGACGTGATCGCACGCGGCATCGAGCTGCCCGTGCTGGGAGAGGGCGACCTGCTGGTGAGCCCGATGATGGGCGCGTACACCTCGGTGACGGCCTCGGGGTTCAACGGACTCGAGCCGACGCCGATCCATGTGATCGAGGCCGGCCCGCTCCGCTCCTAGACCAGCGAGTCCCGCCAGGCCGCGTGAAGCTGGGCGAAACGACCCGTGCCCGAGATGAGGTCGTCGGGGGTGCCGTCCTCGACGATGCGGCCGTACTCCATGACCAGCACCCTGTCCGCGATCGCGACGGTCGACAGCCGGTGGGCGATGATGACGGCCGTGCGGTCTGCGAGCAGGGTCTGCAGCGCCTCCTGCACGAGACGCTCGCTCGGGATGTCGAGGGACGACGTCGCCTCATCGAGGATGAGCACAGCGGGGTCTGCGAGGAAGGCCCGCGCGAACGAGATCAACTGGCGCTGACCAGCACTCACGCGACCACCGCGCTTGTTCACGTCGGTGTCGTAGCCGTTCGGCAGCCCCTCGATGAACTCGTGGGCACCGACCGCCTTCGCCGCGGCCACGATCTCGTCGAACGACGCCTCGGGCCTGCCGATGGCGATGTTGTCGGCGACGGAACCCGAGAACAGGTAGGCCTCCTGCGTGACCATGACGATCGCGCGCCGCAGGTCCTTGGGGTGCAGGTCGCGCAGGTCGACGCCGTCGAGCGTGACGGCCCCGTCGGTCGGGTCGTAGAACCGCGAGATGAGCTTGGCGAGGGTGGTCTTGCCCGCACCGGTCGACCCGACGAGGGCGATCGTCTGGCCGGCCGGCAGTTCCAGGTCGAACTGCGGCAGGATCTCACGATCCGACCTGTAGGCGAACCTCACGCCCTGGAACCGAACCGTGCCCTGGGCCTCCCAGAGATCGACCGGCTTCACGGGATCCGGCACGCTCGGCTTCTCCTCGAGCACGCCCGAGATCTTCTCGAGCGCCGCCGTGGCCGACTGGTAGGAGTTGTAGAACATCGCCATCTCCTCCATGGGGTCGAAGAAGCGCCGCGTGTAGAGCAGGGCCGCGAGCAGCACGCCGATCGCCATCTGCCCGTCGACCACCCGGAAGCCACCGACGAAGAGGACGACACCGACGGCCACGTTGCCGATGAGCACGAGGCCGGGGTCGAAGATGCCGAACAGCTGGATGACGCGGGCGTTCACGTCGCGGTAGTCCTCGGTGAGGTCGCCGAACTCCTTCCCGTTGCGCTTCTCCACGCGGAACGCCTTCACGGCACGGATGCCCGTCATGGTCTCGACGAACTTCACGATGAGCTTCGCGGAGGCCACGCGCGACTCGCGGAACAGGCGCTGCGACCGCGTCTGGAACCACCGGGTGAGCACGAACAGCGGCACCAGCGCGACGACCAGCACGAGGCCGCTCGTCCAGTCCAGGGTGAACAGTGCGATGCCGATGAATCCCATGTAGAGCACGCCGCGGATGAGGCCGTTGATGCCCTCGTCGAGGAGTTCGCGGATGGCGTCCAGGTCGCTGGTCTGACGCGAGATGATGCGACCTGACGTGTACGACTCGTGGAACTCGAGGCTGAGGCGCTGCGTCTGCAGGAACACGCGCGTGCGCAGGTCGATGAGCACGGCCTGGCTGATGCGGGCGCTCAGCACCGTGTACCAGGCGATGAGCACGGCACCGAGCACGCCGGTGACGAGGTAGGCGCCGCCGACGAGGCCGAGCGGACCCCAGTCCTGCTCCATGAGGGCGGGAAGGCCCTGGTCGATGCCGATGGCGATCAACGCCGGTCCGGCCACCTGGAAGGCGGTCGAGAACACGATGACGATGACGGCGAGCACGACCTGCGGCCGCAGCGGCCGCAGCAGCGAGCCGAGCAGCCTCAACGAGCGCTGTCGGATCTGACGCGACTCCTCCTTGCTGAAGTCGGTGCGCTCCTCGCCCTCCACTCCGGTGACGCTCATCGGTTCACCCCCTCCTTCTCGTCGAACAGATCTCGATCGGTCTGGCGCGCCTGGTCCCGGCGCTCCTCGTCCTCCAGGCTCGAGATCACGAACCTGTAGTGGTCGTTGGTCTCCAGCAGCTCGGAGTGCCGCCCGACGGCCGTGATGCGGCCGTCCTGCAGCAGCGCGACCCTGTCGGCGAGCATGACCGTCGACGGCCTGTGCGCCACGATGAGCGCCGTCGTCGAGGCGAGCACGCGGCGGAGTGCCGCCTCCACCAGGGCCTCGGTGTCGACGTCGAGCGCCGACAACGGGTCGTCGAGCACGAGCACGGCCGGCTTGGCCGCGACGGCTCGAGCCAGGGCGAGTCGCTGGCGCTGACCTCCCGAGAGGCTCATGCCCTCCTCGCCGACGGTGGTGTCGACACCCTCGGGCAGGTCGTGCACGAAGCCGGCCTGTGCGATCTCCAGCGCCTCGGCGAGGGCGGCATCCGCTTCAGGACTGCGCTCGGCGAACTCGGGCCGTCCGAGCAGCACGTTGTCGCGCACCGACGCCGAGAACAGCGTCGCGTCCTCGAAGGCCATGGCGATGTGGCGGCGCAGTTCCTCGCGGCTGAGGTCGCGCACGTCGACCCCGTCGAGACGCACCGCCCCCCCGGTGACGTCGTACAGGCGCGTGGTGAGAGCGGTGATCGTGGACTTGCCCGAGCCGGTGAGGCCGACGAGCGCCATGGTCTCCCCCGGCTGGAGGGTGAGTTCGACGCCGTCGACGAGGTCGGGGAAGCGCTCGGGCGAGTCCTGGTAGCGGAAGTGCACGTCGTCGAAGTGCAGCTCCCCGCGCGGATCCGTGATGGTCACCGGAGCCTCGGGATCGCGGATGGCGTTGACCTCGTCGAGGATGTCGAAGAAGCGGTCGGTGGCCGTGCGGGTGTCAAAGGTCATCGACAGCAGGAAGCCGATCGACTCGACGGGGAAGCGCAGCACCGTCGCCGTGGCGAAGAACGCCAGCAGCGTTCCGACGCTGAGTTCGCCCTGCGCGGTCAGCCACACGCCGACGACGAGGCAGAGCGCGAACGCGACATCCGGAACCATGAGCAGCCACAGCCAGATGCCGGCGATGGCCCGGGCCTTCTCGATCTCGGTGCCGCGCAGGTCCTCGGCCTGCGAGGTGAAGTTCTTGAGCGCGTGCTTTCCGCGACCGAACGCCTTCAGCACCCTGATGCCGTGCACGGACTCCTCGACGGCCGTCGCCAGGTCTCCGGCCTGGTCCTGGCTGCGCCTGGCGATGGTCGAGTACTTGCCCTCGAAGACGAAGCCGTAGATCCAGAGCGGGATCGAGCACACGAAGAAGATGAGGCCGAGGATCCAGTTCATCGAGATGAGGATGCCGAAGCCCACGATGATCGTGATCACGTTGACCACGAGCAGGATGATGCCGAAGGCGAGGAAGCGACGGATGAGACCGAGGTCGCTGACGGCGCGCGAGAGCAGCTGGCCGCTCGGCCACTTGTCGTGGAACGCCACGGGAAGATCCTGGAGCTGGTCGTAGAGCCCATTGCGCATGGCCGCCTCGACGTGGGTGCCCGGGGTGAGCACGAACCAGCGGCGGAGGGCGATGAAGATGGCCTCGAGCACCCCGAGCCCGATCACGAGCAGGGTCGCCGGCCAGATGGCCGAGGCGTCACCGGTCGACAGCGGGCCGTCGACGAGCACCTGCAGGACCTGCGGGATGGCGAGCGCGACGAGGCTGGCGAGCAGCGCCGAGACCGCGCCCAGGATGAGGAAGGGCACGGCCGGCTTGACGTAGGGGTAGAGCCTCAGGAGCGTCCGGATCGTTCCGGGACGGTCGTGAGGGGGGTGCTGGTGCTGGACGGATGCGGGCATGTCTCTTACTCTTCCGACGGGGTGGCCGATGAGCCTGCTCGGGGCACGGCCGTGCTGAGGACGGCGCGGACAAGCGGACTCCGCTGACGGCGTGGTGTTGAGGGTGTGAGCGCCGGTCGGTCGTGCGGACCGGCGCTGTGCGGAACGGGCGTCGCCCGTGCGGCGTGCGGTTCGGCTACTCCGTGATCGCGGCGAGGGGGGCCGCGACGACAAGGCCGGTGGTCGCTCCGGATCGGGGCGTCGGCTTCTGTGTCTTCGTCATGGCATCCTCCTGCGCGTCTTCGTCGAATCTGGGTGCCACCGTCGCGTGCGGGGCGGCAGGCAGCCTTGCAGACTATACCCGCGCGTCCCTCGACCGCAACGGCGACGGCGCGCGATCTGCTGCCGATGCGTCGATTACGCTGACGGGAGGGTCGGCATGGCGGCGGACGCGGACGAGACGAGGGGGCGCCGGTGGGATCGATCCGTCTCGCCGTGCTCCGAGCACGAGCCCGCGCGGGCCTGCTCCTCGGCCTCGGAGCCGTCGTGGCCGTCGCGGCGCTGGCCGGCGTCGGCATCATCGGAGGGCTCGCCACCTCGACGGCGACCGGCGTGCACGATGCCCTGGCGGCATCCGGGCCCGCCACGGAGTTCGTGGTCGCGGCCGACCCATCCGATCCCGACGATGCTGCGGCCGCCCGGGATGCCGTCGACGCCCTCATCGACGAGACGGTCGACCACGGCGACGTCGAGAGCTCCGTCGATGAGAACGATCGGCTGGTGTGGGTGATCACCCCGGCCGAGAACGCGCTGACGCCCGACGGCGCGACCGAGCTGCGCCACGAGATCGACGAACTCGTGGCGGTGCTCGATACTGCGACCATCCCCGCCACGACGGTGTCCACCTCCGGGGCGCTGCCCGCCACCCTCGCCGAGCTCGATCGCGGAGTCGTCGCGGTGTCGTCGGTGCAGCCGGTTCCGCTGCTGCTCGTGTTCGTCTTCGCGTGGTTCGCGCTGGCCCAGATCGCCCGACTCCTCCGCAGTGCCCGGTCGGACGAGGTCGAACTGCTCACCGCGCGAGGGATGACGGCGTCGCAGCTGGGCACGCTGGCCGTGCTCGAGTCAGCCGTGACGGTGATCCCCGCGGCGATCGTCGGCACGGCGGCCGCCGTCGCCCTGCTGGGGGTCGTGCACCCCGTCGAGGCCACCTCGCTGAGCGGCTGGCCCTTCGCGGTCGCCGTCGCACTCCTGGCGCTTCTCGTGGCCGGCTTCAGCGCAGCACGCAGTGTGCTCGGCGGCGCCGGGCGGAGTGCCGAGCGCTCGGGTCGCGGCGTCGGCACCCTCGCGGCCACGGCGACCGGGGCCATTCTGGCCACCGTCGCGGCATCGGTCTCCGTCGCGCAGCTGCTGCAGTACGGCTCGCCCCTCGTTCCCTCCGCCGATGGGGGCGTGCGTGTCGACCTCATCGCCGAGTTCGCCCCGGTGCTCGTACTGGTGGCCGGAGCGCTCATCGCCGTGCTCGTGCTGCGGCCCGTCGTCGTCGCCGTGGAGCGGGCGACGGCACGGGGAACCGGTCTCGCCGGTTCTCTCGCCGCCCGCCAGGTCGCGCGGCGATTCCCGATGTTCCAGGTGGCAGTGCTCCTGGTCTGCCTGGCCGTGGGCAGCGCCGTGTTCGCCTCGGGGTACTCAGCGACCTGGCGTGCGCTGGCCGAGGCCTCGGCCCAGCAGGCCACGGGAACGTCGGTGCGGGTGGCTCTCGCCGACGACTCGACGGCCGCGACGACGACGGCTGCCGTGCGTGAGATCGACGGGGTGACGGATGCCGCGCCCGTCGCCACTGCTCCCATCCGGGTGGGCGACGACCCGGCCTCGCTCACGGCCCTCTCGCCCGCTGAGATGACGGGGGTGCTGGCCGACGTCGGCGGCACGGTCGACACGGCCGCCCTGGCCGCCGCACTCGCCGAGGACGTGCGACCCGGCCTCGCCCTCCCCGAGGGTTCCGAGTCGCTGCGGCTCGATGTGGGCGTCTCGGCGCCGGACGACAGTCGACGCGGCGTGATCGCGCTGAGCGCCTGGCTCGCGGACGTCGATGGCGCCCTCGTCTCCGTCGACCTCGGCTCCCTCGAGGTCGACGGCCCAGGACGTGGCACGGTCACGGGCGAGCTGCCGGCCACCGAGGGCGGCTGGAGCCTGCTCGCCGTCGACGGCCGACTGAGCGCCGCCGATGGCGCCGCCGGGGTCGTCATCGAGCTGACCTCCGTCGAGACGGCGCCGGAAGCTCCGCAGACGTTGCCGCTGCCGAGCGCCGCCGATGCCACACTGGCCTCGACCGAGCCGCTCGGCCGGATCATGATGACGGATGCCGCAAGCCAGGGCGTGCCCGCCGTGATCTCGACCGCCCTCGCCGACAAGCGCGGACTGCGCGTCGGCGACTCGTTCGACTACCAGTTCGACGGACTGCTGCGTTCGGGATCGGCCGTCGTCGCAGGACTCACGCCATCGGTACCCGGGTCGGCCGACGAACTCGCGGCCCTCTTCCCGCTCGCCACCCTCGATGACGCGCTCCTGCGTGGCAACGACACGACGGCCGCCGCGAACGAGGTCTGGGCTGCGGCCGTGGATCCGGCCGGCGTCGCCGCAACGATCGAAGCCGGGGCGACAGACGATGCTGCTGAGGGCGCCGCCGACGTCGTCACCATCGCGTCTCCCGGGGCCGCGACGCTGCTCGCGGAGCCCGTCGTCGCCGCCGTGTGGGTCGGTGTCGGAGCCGCCATCGCCCTCGCCCTCATCGCGACCGTCGGCATCCTCTCGGCGCTGGGCGCCGCCCGCTCCGGCGAGGTGGCGCTCCTCCGGGCGATCGGCGTTCCGTCGCGTGCGCAGGGCCGGGGGCGCGCGGTCGAGCTGACTGTGGCGGTCGTCGCCGGCGGCCTGGTCGGCGTCGCCGTCGGGACCGCGACCGTGGCACTCACGGCGGCGCAGTTCGCCGCGGCATCCGTCGCCGAGGCGTCCCTCGTCACGGGCCTGCCGCCTTCGATCGGCGTGCTCGCCCTTGCACTGGCCCTGCTCGCCCTCGGGGTGCCGTTGGCCGTCATCATCGCGCTGCACGCCCGCTCCGTGCGTCGCCGAGCCTCCAGCCCCACGGCCGTCGGGGAGGCATCGTGAGTCGCCGCTCAGCACACTCCGGCCCGCCGTTGCTGCTGCGCCACCTCGCCGCCCACCCCGCCGGCGGACTCACCGTCGCCGTGCTCGTCGTCCTGCTGTCCGCCCTCGCTGCCGCAGCGCCTCGGGCGGTCGAGGCCATGCACACCAGATCGCTGGACTACGCCGTCAGCGCGCTGGAGCCTGCTCAACGCGACGTCACCGGCGGGGCGATCGGCGTGCCGAACCCCGGAGCCGGCGCCACGTCGGGGCCCGATGCGCTGCCGTCGGAGTCCCAGGCAGCGTGGGGCGGGTTCAACGACCGGGTCGTGGCCCTGCACGACAGCCTGCCCACTCCGCTCCGCGAGGCGACGGGTCGGCCGCAGTACTTCCTGTCGCAGGACAGCCTGCCCATCACCAGGGTCGGCGACGAGAACTACGGCGAGCTGGCCCTCGCCTACGACCCCCGATCCTCCGAGCACGTGCGGTACACCGACGGCTCACCGCCCTCCGAGACGGATGACGACGTCGTCGAGATCGGCCTCGCCACCGTCAATGCCGACATCCTCTCCTGGGGCGTCGGCGAGACCCGTCAGGTCCAGGCGGATCGTGGCGAGACGTACAGCGCCCGCCTCTCGGGCGTCTTCGAGCCCGTCGACCCCGATGACGATTACTGGTCGCACGCCCCTCTCCTGCTCGAGCCGAGCCTCGTGCAGGAGCCGCTCGGTCCTCCCGTGTACACGGTCACCGGGCTCGTCGACTCCTCGGAGCTTCCCGCTCTGGCCGTCTCCCCCACCGCCGTGCGCGTCGAGGTGTGGTTCCCGCTCGATCCCGACGCCGTGACGCAGGCCGACGCGCCGGCGCTGGTCGAGCAGTTGCGCCGTCTCGAGTCGGCTCCTCCGACCGTCGTGATGACGCGGAACGAGTTCTTCGACTCCATGCTGTCGTTCTCCGCCGGTCCGGCCGACACCATCGAGGACACCCTGACGACGGATGCCGCCGTCGACGCCGTGCTCGCCATGACGGCGTCCGGCCCCCTCGGCGTGATGATCGCCGTGCTGCTGCTCGGTTGCCGGATGATCAGCGGCCGCCGGGCCGATGCCCTCCGCCTGCTCGCAGCCCGGGGCGCGAGCGGCGGCACCCTGCGCGGCCTCATGGCTGTCGAGGGGCTGGTGATCGGCGTTCCGGCCGCGATCGTGGGATCGATCGTCGGAATCCTCGTCACCACCGGCCCGGTCACGACCGGCGCACTCCTGCTGCCGGTCCTGCTCGGGCTCCTCCCGGCAGTGCTCCTCGCGCTTCCGGCGCCCGACCTCCGGCGCGGCGAGCGCGACGACCTCGACGGCGCGAGCCGCGCCTCGGGCCGGGCGCGCATCATCGTCGAGCTCGTCGTGGTCGGCCTCGCGACCGTGGCGACCTTCGCGCTGGTGCAGAGGGGTCTCACGACGGCTGCGGCGGCATCCGGAATCGATCCCCTGCTCGCCGCGGCTCCCCTGCTGCTCGCGCTGGCCGTCTGCGTCGCCGCGCTCAGGCTCTACCCGATGCCGTTGGCGTGGCTGGCCCGCCGCTCGCACGGGCGGCGCGGCCTCAGTGCCTACCTCGGACCGGTGCGGGCGCTCCGCGATCCGGCGACCGGCCTCGCTCCGGTGCTCGCGCTGGTGGTGGGCGTCGCGGTCGCCGTGTCGTCGGGAGTGCTGCTCACGACCATCCGGTCCGGCATCGACGATGCCGCCGTGACGGCCGTCGGTGCCGACCTGCGCGTGAAGGGGACGCCGCTCACCACGGAACAGGTGGAGGAGATCGGCACCGTTCCCGGAGTGGCGGACGCCGCTGCGGTGTCCGGCGCGAACAGCGCGCTCATCGACGTCGACGGACGGCGCACCAACACCTCGATCATCGTCGTCGACACCGAGGCCCTCGGGCGGGTGCAGGGCGACGCTCCCGGCGCCATCCCTGTCGGGGCGGTGCTGCGCTCCGACGGCGATGCAGTCCCGATCGTCGCGTCGGGCGCGACGACGGCCGCTGTCGGCACGTCGACGGATGCCACTCTCGACGGAGAGCCGATCACCATCGTCGCGACGGTCGCCGGAAGCACGGCTCTCAGCACTCGGGCGAACTGGGCCGTCGTCGACAGCCGGTTCGCCGACAGGGTCGGAGTCGTCAACCCCGTGACGCACGTGATGCTGCTCAGGCTCGAGCCCGGCGCCGATCTCGAGGCCACCCGGGCCGCAGTGCAGGCCGTTGCGGGCGATACCGCGACCGTCGACACCCCGGCCGACTCCGCCGCGGTCCTGGCCTCGACTCCGGCTGCGGCCGGCCTGCAGTCCGCCCTGCTCATCGCCATCGCGGTCACCGCGCTGCTCAGCGCCCTCACCATCGCGATGACCCTCGTACTCGGAGGCCCGGCGCGCGCCCGCATCCTGGTGCTCCTGCGCATGCTCGGTGGAGGGCGCCGCGAGGCGCGCTCGCTCGCCGTCTGGGAGATCGCGCCGATGGCCGTGGTCGCGCTGGTGTTCGGCGCAGCTCTCGGCATCGGCCTGCCGCTCGTGATCCTCGCCGGCGTCGACCTGCGCGGATTCACCGGGGGCCGGATGCAGCCCGCGCTCTCGGTGGACCCGCTCCTGACTCTCGCCCTCGTGCTCGGCTTCGCTCTGGTGACGGCCCTGTGCACATTCATCGCACTGTTCGCCTCCGGGCGGGCACGCGCCAGCTCGATCCTGAGGACAGTGGAGGCCTGACACCATGGAGAAGACGGAGACCCGTGTGATCGACATGACAGAGACCGGCGAGCCCGACGTGGTCTGCTCCGACCTCGTCCGCATCTTCACGGCGCAGGGAGTGGAGGTCCAGGCGCTGCAGGGACTCAACCTGCGCCTCGATCGTGGGGAGCTGGTCGCCCTCATCGGCGCATCCGGCTCGGGGAAGTCGACCCTGCTCGGCATCCTCTCGGGGCTCGACGTCCCCACGGCCGGCGTCGCTCGGGTCGCGGGTCACGACCTGCTCGCCCTCGGTCGGCGCGAGAGGGTGGCATTCCGTCGCCGCAGCGTCGGCTTCGTCTGGCAGCAGACCGGACGGAACCTCCTCCCCTACCTGACGGCCGCCGAGAACGTCGCCGCGGCCCTCGCCGTCGCCGGCGCCCGTGGCGATCGGGAGGCGCGCGTCCGGGAGGTGCTCGACGTGCTCGACGTGGCCGCGGTCGCCGATCGACGGCCGGCGCAGATGTCGGGCGGTCAGCAGCAGCGCGTGGCGATCGCCGTCGCCATCGCGAACGAGCCGCGTGTCCTGCTGGCCGACGAGCCGACCGGCGAGCTCGACGAGGCGACCTCGGCATCGGTCCTCGAGGCCATGCGCTCGGTGAACGAACGCCTGGGCGTGACGACGCTCATCGTCACCCACGACCCCACAGTGTCGGAGCATGTGGCACGCACCGTGCAGATCCGCGACGGTCGCACCTCGACCGAGGTTCTGCGGAGCACCCGCACCGACGAGCACGGCGCCGAGCAGGCCGTCGCCGAGGAGTTCGCCGTGCTCGACCGCGTCGGTCGCCTGCAGTTGCCGCACGACTTCGTCGGCGCCCTCGGCCTGCACGACAGGGTGCGCCTCTCACTCGAACCCGACCACGTGGCCGTGCGCCCGGGCCAGGAGCAGCGCCCGACCGCCGTTCCGCCGATCCCGACGGCTCTGCCGCATCCTGAGCCGTCGACGGTTCAGGATGCCGCCCCCTCCGCCGCCCCTGCTGCAGGAACGCCCGCCGCACCCCCGCGCGGCCGTCACGCCGCCCCCACCCAGGAGGACGCCTCATGAGCATCGCACTGCGGGCCGAGGGCCTCATCCGCCACTACACGGTCGGCGAGGCGACGGTGCGCGCCGTCGACGAGGTCTCGCTCAGCGTCTCGCCGGGTGAGCTGCTCGTCGTCCGCGGGTCGTCGGGCGCCGGCAAGACCACGCTGCTCAACCTTCTCGGTGGTCTCGAGACCCCGACGGCCGGTCGGGTCTGGGTGGGCGATCGGGAACTCACGAGCCTCAGCGAGAACGAACTCGCGGAGCTCCGCCGCACCGGTCTCGGCTACATCTTCCAGGGCTTCGGGCTCATCCCGGTGCTGTCGGCCGCCGAGAATGTCGAGGTGCCTCTGCGGCTCGCCAGGATCGAGGCAGCGGAACGCGATGCCCGCGTCGCCGAGGCCCTCGCCCTCGTCGGGCTCTCCGACCATGCGGCCCAGCGGCCGGCCGAGCTGTCGGGCGGGCAGCAGCAGCGCGTGGGCATCGCCCGGGCACTGGTGTCGCGTCCCGGCATCCTGCTCGCCGACGAGCCCACCGGCCAGCTCGACAGCGGTACCGCCGCGACGGTCATGGACCTGATCTCAGGGCTCGTGCACGACCGCGGCATCGCGGCCATCGTCTCCACCCACGACCCGCTCCTGGTGCAGCGCGCGGATCGCGTGCTCGAGATGCACGACGGGCGACTGCGCGCTGCAGACGACCTCAGCGCACCCGCACGCTGAGGCAGGTGACGCAGCCCTCGAGCTTCTCGAACTCGGAGATGTCGACGGTCACCACCCTGTAGCCCAGGTCGGAGATGAGCGCGGCGCTGACCGGGGCGGAGCCGGCCATGAGCACGGTGTCGGGGGCGAGTTCGACGACGTGGGCCCCTCCAGCCTCGGGCACGGCCACGAAGCGGTCGAAGACGGTGATGTCGTCGAGCAGCGGCGGGTAGCCGATCACGGTGCCGTCCGGCAGGGCCGTCGCAGCGCTCTTCAGGTGCAGCGCCTTCGTGAGCGGCACGGCGACGACCGTGTAGCCGAGCGGCGCGAGCAGCACGCGGAGCTGGCGGATGCCCTCGGCATTGGTGCGTGTCGACCGGCCGACGTAGACCGTCGAACCGACCTTGAGCACGTCGCCGCCGTCCAGGGTTCCCGGCAGCTCGATGCGCTCGACCTGCACGCCCGGGATCGAGCGCACCGACTCCTCGGCGCCGGCGATCTCGCCGCGGCGGGTCTCGGACCCGGGGCTCGCGATCACGGCCACGTCGCCGAACATCACCACGGCGTCCTCGACGAACACGGAGTCGGCGAGCTGAGGCTCGGCCGGAACCTCCACGACCTCCCAGCCCTCCGCAGTCAGGGCCGCGCAGTAGTTGTCCCACTGCTCGTCGGCGACCTCCGGGTCGATGCCCTCGCGCTCGATGTGGGTCACGATGCCCTCGGCGAGGTTCTCGGCCGGAAGGCGCACGAGTGCGATCCGACGACTCTGGCCCGACGAGCCGACGCCGTAGCCGAGCACGAGAGCGGTGATGCTGCGCCCGAGTGTGACCTCGCCGAGAGTCACCGCGAGCACGAACAACAGGTTGAAGCCGATGAGGCTCGCGAAGATCTGGCCGAGCACGGCGCCGTCGATGGCGGTTCCGCCACCGGCGACGGTGAGGATGGAGCCGAGCACGGCACCGATGAGGCCGGCGCCCAGGCCTCCGGCGAGCGCGGGAAGCCACCAGCGGGTGGCGCCGAGTGCATTGAAGATCGCCAGCAGGACACCGGCGACGATGGTGGGCACCAGGAAGAAGTTCGCTGCCCCGGTGAGGGCTGCCGTCGCCTGCTGGCCGCCGATGAAGAACGCCAGGCTCGTGACGGCGAGAGCCACGACGACCACGACGAGCGCGGAGAGCACGCCCGCCGTGATCCGGCGTCCGAGGTCGACGGCCGGAACGGGTGGTCGGGTGGCAGCACTCGAGAAAGTCATGACTGCGACACTACCGGCCACCCTCGCAGCGCTCAGGCGGCGTGCAACCGTGCCTCCGCGATGCGTTCCGCAGCCTCCAGCGTCGTCGTGCCGTCGGCCGCGGACTCGCGGAAGATCTCGGTGACGGTGTCGCCGATGGCCAGCACGCGCAGCTCGATCGCGTCGAGGTCCGCATCTCCCGTCGACGCGCCGTCGAGGTAGATCACGCCGCCGCCGTTGACCACGAAGTCCGGAGCCCAGAGGATGCCGCGATCGGCGAGGCGCCTGGCGCCGTCGCGCGACGCCAGCTGGTTGTTCGCGGCACCGACGACTCCTCGCACCCTCAGCTCGTCGATCACGCGGCTCGACAGCGCGCCGCCCAGACCGCACGGCACGAACAGATCCGCGTTCACGGTGTGGGCGTCAGCCGGCTCGACCCACTGCGCCCCCAACTCTGCGGCGAGAGCCTTCTTCGAGGTGTCGACATCCGTCACCGTCAGACGGGCGCCACCGGCCGTCAACGCGCGAGCGAGCCGGCCGCCGACCTGGCCGAGGCCCGAGATCACGATGTGGCGCCCAGCGACATCGCGGGACCCGTCGAGGGCCTCGAGGGTGGAACCGATCGCGGCGAAGACTCCGGATGCCGTGGCGTCGGCAGGCTCCCCCACCCCGCCCTGCTCGGGCGGGAGGCCGCAGACGTGCGCTGTGCGCAGGGCGACGATGGCCATCAGCTCGGCGCTCGTTCCCACGTCCTCGGCGGTCATGTACGCACCGTCGAGACTCTCGACGGCGTCGCCGAGGTCGAGCATGGCCGCGTGCCGGCCCTCCTCGGTGAGCACGGTGCCACGTGGAACGTGGATGACGGCCTTGCCGCCGCCGCGCGCGAGGCCGGCGGCCGCGTTCTTCAGGGTCATGGCGGCCGAGAGCCGGAGTGCGTCGGCCAGGGCGTCCTGCCAGTCGTCGTACTGCCAGACGCGGCACCCGCCGAGCGCCTGGCCGAGGCGGGTGGAATGCACCGCCACGATGATCGTGAGCCCGGAGCGGCGACCGGTGACGACGAGCACTCGCTCGTGGTCGAAATCGGGGACCGATGCTGCAACGTCGGGAAGGGATGCCGGTGCTGTGTCGATGAGAGTCATCGTTGATTCTCCTTGAGGATCTGCTTCGTGGGCAGGGTGAGCGGCACGGGGTGTGTGCCACTCTCAAGGATACGCGCGGGGCCGCCCTCGGGCGAGGAGGACGACGAGTTCCGTCAGTGGAAGAAGTGGCGCTCTCCCGTGAAGTACATGGTCACGCCGGCGGCCGTCGCCGCGGCGATGACCTCGTCGTCGCGGATGCTGCCCCCGGGCTGCACGATGGCCGAGACACCGGCGTCGATCAGGATCTGGGCGCCGTCGGCGAACGGGAAGAACGCGTCGGAGGCAGCAACGGATCCGGCTGCGCGCTCACCGGCACGGGTCACGGCGAGCTGGCAGGAGTCGACGCGGTTGACCTGACCCATGCCGACGCCGACGGATGCCCCGCCCGCTGCGAGCAGGATGGCGTTCGACTTGACGGCCCGGCAGGCGCGCCACGCGAACTCGAGGTCGGCGCGGGTGGCGTCGTCGACGGGCTCACCGGCGGCGAGGGTCCACTCCTCGAACGGGGCGAAGTGCGTGTCGGCCTGCTGCAGCAGCAGTCCTCCCGAGATCTGGCGCAGCTCGATCCCGCTGCGCGTGTAGTCGGCGGGGAGCTCGAGCAGGCGGATGTTCTTCTTCGCCGTGAGCAGCTCGAGCGCCTCCGGCTCGAAGCCCGGCGCGATGAGCACCTCGGTGAAGATGCCGGCCACGGTCTCGGCCATGGCGCGGGTCACGACGCGGTTGGCGGCGATCACGCCGCCGAAGGCCGACACGGGGTCGCAGGCGTGGGCACGCTCGTGGGCCGAGGCGATCGCGTCAGCGGCATCCGGAGCAGCCACGGCGATGCCGCAGGGGTTCGCGTGCTTGATGATGGCCACGGCAGGCTCGCTGAAGTCGAAGGCCGCTCGCAGCGCGGCGTCGGCGTCGACGTAGTTGTTGTACGACATCTCCTTGCCGTGCAGCTGGCGCGACTGTGCGATGCCGCCGCCCTCACGGCTGGCGTACAGCGCCGCCGACTGGTGGGAGTTCTCGCCGTAGCGCAGCGACTGCTGCCGCGTCCAGGTGCCGCCGAGCCAGCCCGGGAAGCCCGTGCCGTCGTCGTCGGGGGCGACGACGTTGCCGATCCAGGAGGCGACGTTGACGTCATAGCTCGCGGTGTGGCGGAAGGCCTCTGCTCCGAGGGCCTGGCGCTGGGCGAGGGTGGTTCCCCCGGCCTCGAGGGCGGCGACGACCTGCGGGTAGCGCGCCGGGTCGACGACGATCGCGACGTTGGCGTGGTTCTTCGCCGAGGCACGCACCATGGCGGGCCCGCCGATGTCGATCTGCTCGACGATGTCGGACGCCGGGGCACCCGAGGCGACGGTCTGCACGAACGGGTACAGGTTCACCACGACCAGCTCGAACGGCGCGATGCCGAGCTCGAGCAGCTGCGCCTCGTGCGACTCCAGCCGCAGGTCGGCGAGGAGGCCGGCGTGCACGGCCGGATGCAGCGTCTTGACGCGGCCGTCGAGGGCCTCGGCGAAGCCCGTCACACGGGCGACATCCGTCACCGCGAAGCCGGCATCCCGGATGGTCGACGCCGTCGACCCGGTGGAGACGATCTCGACCCCGGAGGCCGAGAGGGCGCCGGCGAGCTCGAGGAGCCCGGTCTTGTCGCTCACGGAGATGAGGGCGCGACGAATGGGAACGACATCGCGGTCGCGGTAGAGGCTGGGGTCGTGGCTGGGGCCGCTCATGATCGGGAGAGTTCCTTCAAATCGACGTGTCCGTTGGCGATGTCGAGAACGGCCTCGATGAGGAGGCGGCGCTCGACGGGCTTGATGCGATCGTGCAGCGACGACTCGGTGTCGCCGACGTGGATCGGCACCCGCTCCTGCGCGATGATCGGTCCGCCGTCGACGCTGTTGTCGACGACGATGAGGCTGGCTCCGGTCTCGGAGGCGCCGGCGGCGAGCGCGTCACGCACTCCGTGCGCGCCCGGGAACTCCGGCAGGTAGGCGGGGTGCGTGTTGATGAGGTTCGGCGAGAGCGCGGCGACGACGCGCGGCGGAAGCAGCCGCATCATGCCGCTCAGGACGACGAGGTCGGGGCCCCAGGCCCGGATCTGCTCGAGCAGCGCATCACCCCAGGTCTCGCGATCGGGATAGGCGGGGTAGGCGACAGTGAAGGTCGGGATGCCGTACTCCTCGCCCAGCGAGAGCCCGACGGCATCGCGGTCGGCGCCGATCGCCACCACCCGGGCGGGGAACTCGGCATCCTGCGACGCCTCGAGCAGGGCGCGGAGGTTCGACCCCCCTCCGGAGATCAGGACCACGAGCGAAAGCACGTCCATGAGCCTACCGGAGCAGCGGATGCGCCCCCGACGCCGGCGGCCATGCTCAATCCCGCCCCGAGACGTGTCCACGATCGGAGCAGCGGATGCGCCCCCGACGCCGGCGGCCATGCTCAATCGCGCGCCGGCTCATCCGAACGCAGCTCGGCGACGGCCCGCTCGTCGGCGGAGCCCCGCCAGCCGGCGGCCAGCAGGGCGAGCACGGCGGGAACCGCGATCTCGGCGGCGGCGAGAAGGCCGACCAGCCACGGGTCGGGGCCGACACTGGCGAGTCGACCGGGCCCGATCGCCCCACCCGACCACCAGGCGAGCAGGCCGAGGGCGAGCCCGGCCGGAATGCCGATGCCCGCCCCGACGCCCGCCAGGTGGAGTCTCGTCGCCGAGGACGGCAGCCGCCTGTGGGCGAGCCACCCGGCCAGCGCTCCGAAGGCGATCGGCACGAGAACACCGAGCACGCCGATCGCGGGCTCGCCCTGCGGGAGCGCGCCGAGCACCGGAAGCCCGGGCACGGCGCCGAGCACGGTCCCGCCCGGGGCGACGCTCGTGCCGGTGCCGATGAGGAAGCCGGGACCGATCAGCCACGCGGCGGCCCAGATCACCAGGTTCGGAAGGAGCGCCAGTTGCAGCAGCGTGATGGCGACGCCGCCCAGGATGCCGGCCTGCAGGCTCTCGTAGAGCGCGGTGATCGTGGCGTAGTGGGTCACGAGCATCACGGCGACGACGACGGCGGAGACACCGATGATGCCGGCGACGGCGACGACTGCTCCGCGCACCGCTGCGTCGATGCCGGCACGAACCATCGCCGGCCACTGCATGACCGCCGCCCGCAGCCGAACCGCCGTGGCATCACGCCGCCCGACGGGACCGCGCTGCGACTCCCACTCGGACGCCGCCAGCATCGCGGTCACGTAGATCAGGGTCGGGAGAACGAAGGCCTGCACGGGCGCCGGCCTCGCGATGGCTGCGGTGGCGGTGAGGGCCAGGACGGCAGTGAGCACGGCGAAGGTGACGGCGGCGACGCCGACTCCGACCATCCGGTCCCCGCTGATCACAGCGCGCCGTCCGACACGGATCCCGCTCAGCACCGTGATGAGGGCGAAGCCGAGCAGGGCGATCGAGATCGTGAACGGCTGGGCCGCATCCGGCAGCCCTGTGGTCACGGCCACGGCCTCGGGCAGACGGACCGTGAGGTCGACGCCGTGCCCGACGAGCCAGAGATCGACGGAGCCGCGCCAGAACGGCAGCCAGTCCGACGCCATGCCCAGGGTCGTGGCCCACAGGATCGTGAGCGGGACGAGCGGAATGCCGATCCCGACGGCGACGACGACGAGCGCCTCGAGAGCGGCGATCAGAGCAGTCGTTATGCGGTTCATCCGTCAGGGACTCTACCTGCCGGATGCCCGCCCTCAGGCGACGACGATCGGGGTGTCTTCGTCAGCCTCCTCGGGCACAGTCACGACAGGGCGCTGGAGAAGCTCGCTGATGCCGAGCAGCACGATGGCGATGACGGCCGTCCAGATGATCACGGCCGGCGAGAGCGGTCGCACGAACAGCACGACGGCGGACGCGATCACGGCGATCAACACCCGGACGACGACGCGCTGCCGGTAGAGCCACTCGCCGAAGCGACCGGTGGTCACTCCGCGTTCCTCCGCAGCTGTTCGCAGCCATGCCGCCCAACCGACGAACAGCGAGCGCAACTTCACCGCCGGGCCGTACGAGGACGACAGCCAGCCGACGACCGCCACGGTGACCGCGAGAACGGCCACCGAGGTGATCGTCGCATGAATGAAGACGAGGACCTGGTCGTAGATGACCCCGGCAGCAGACGCTGACATGATCGCGGGCGCGAGGTTCGCGATGGTGACGATGCGACCGACTCCGAGGCCGGCGGCGAGGAGGAGCATCGCGAGCGCGAGGCCGATGCTCGCTCCGAGGAGGGCGACGATGCGGCGACGGGCGACGAGAACTCCGGCGACGAGGAAGGCCAATGCCACCCAGGGCAGCCAGATCCCGACGGCGACGGCGACGCCGTAGAACGACTGGGCCAACACGGCTTGATCCGACTGCGCGATGACGATGGTCTTGTCGATCGTCGGGATCTGCGAGGCGAAGCCGATGCCCCGGTCAACCAGGACCTTCTTGACCTCGTCGATGATGGGGCCGAGCTGAACACCGATCTGCCCCTGGTCATCGATCCCGATCGCTGCGTTCTCGTCGCCGCTCAGGGTCGCCAGAACCTGGTTGTGCGTGACGGTCAGCGCCTGTTCCCACACGGCGGAGAAGGCGTCGGATTCGACGAACTTCGACACCGAGTCCTGGATGAGCGACTGGATGCCGGCAACGGCGGGGGCCCGGAGCAGGTCGAGTGCGGCAGAGGCCCTCGGACCGAGGCCGAGTTCCTGGACGCCGTCGAACAGCGAGTTGGTGAGGCCATCGACGTCGACTTGGGCGTTGATGGCAGCGACCACCTGATCGGTGACCAGAGCCTGCACGGCCGGGTCGTCCGCCAGCGGCGCGAAGGTGGCCACGAAGGTCTCCGTGCTCGAGAGCTGGTTCTTCGCCCAGCCGGCGACGACGGCGGTCGGGGCCAGGATCAGCCCGATCACGATGAGGAACGCCGACAGCACCGCCCACCAGCGGCTCGTGTGCGGGCGTCGCCTGCGCGCCGGCGGTGTGGACGGATCGTCCAGTGGGGCGATCGGCACGGTCTCGGCTGTGCTCCGGGCGGCCTCGAGCTCGGCGCGCAGCGCGGCGTTCTCGGCAGCGAGCGCAGCTGCAGCCTCGGCCTGCTCCCGTCGCTGCTCCTCGGCCTCCAGGGCGAGGGCCGACGCGGTCTCCTCCTGCTGCAGCCTGAGCTCCTCGGACTCGACGTCGAGCGCGCCATCCGACTCGCCCTGCTTCAGACGAAGCTCCGCGTTCTCCGCTGCGAGCAGCTCGAGCTGCCGCTGAAGTTCTGCATTCGTCAAGCGCGCCATGAGCCCAACCTCTCTTCACGTGGTGGGGCCACAGTATCGCCATGGCACGCCGCGGCACAGGGTTGTGGTGCAAACGGCCCCGAATGACGCCGCAGCACTGAGAAGCGGGGCCCACCGTCCCGGTGAGCCCCGCTTTTCGTCCTGGTCGTCCTACAGCGCGGCGAGCACCTCGCGCATGAGGCGGGCGGTCTCACTGGGCGTCTTGCCGACCTTGACGCCGGCGGCCTCGAGGGCCTCCTGCTTCGCCTGCGCGGTTCCCGCCGAGCCCGACACGATGGCACCGGCGTGGCCCATGGTCTTGCCCTCCGGAGCCGTGAAGCCGGCGACGTAGCCCACGACGGGCTTCGTGACGTTGGCCTTGATGAAGTCGGCTGCCCGCTCCTCGGCGTCGCCGCCGATCTCGCCGATCATGACGATGGCCTTGGTCTCGGGGTCGGCCTCGAACGCCGCGAGGGCGTCGATGTGCGTCGTTCCGATGATCGGGTCTCCGCCGATGCCGATGGCGGTCGAGAAGCCGAGATCGCGCAGCTCGTACATCATCTGGTAGGTCAGCGTGCCCGACTTCGACACGAGGCCGATGGGGCCCTTGCCGGTGATCGTCGCGGGCGTGATGCCGACGAGCGACTCACCCGGCGTGATGATGCCGGGGCAGTTCGGGCCGATGATGCGGGTCTTGTTGCCCTTGGCCTGCGCGTAGGCCCAGAACTCGGCCGAGTCCTGCACGGGAACGCCCTCGGTGATGATGACCAGCAGGGGGATCTCGGCGTCGATGGCCTCGATCACGGCGTCCTTGGTGAACGCCGGAGGAACGAAGGCGATCGAGACGTCGGCACCCGTGGTGGCGACGGCCTCGGCGACTGTTCCGAACACGGGCAGCTCGACGTCGCCGTGCGTGACGGTGGTTCCGGCCTTGCGGGCGTTCACGCCGCCGACGACCTGGGTGCCGGCCTTCAGCATGAGGGCGGTGTGCTTGGTGCCCTCACCGCCGGTGATGCCCTGGACGATGACCTTGGAGTCCTTGTTGAGGAAGATCGACATGTCTTTGAATCCTGTCCTTGTCCGTGGCCTACGCGGCGGCGTTCGCGAGCTCGGCGGCCTTGTCGGCGCCCTCGTCCATGGTGGCGGCGAGGGTGACGAGCGGGTGGTTGTAGTCGGTGAGGATGCGGCGACCCTCTTCGACGTTGTTGCCGTCGAGGCGCACGACGAGCGGCTTGTTGGCGTGCTCACCGAGGGTCTCGAGGGCTCCGACGATGCCGTTGGCCACCGCGTCGCAGGCGGTGATGCCGCCGAAGACGTTCACGAAGACGCTCTTGACCTGCTCGTCGCCGAGGATGACGTCGAGACCGGCTGCCATGACGGCGGCGGATGCTCCACCACCGATGTCGAGGAAGTTGGCGGGCTTCACCCCGCCGTGGATCTCACCGGCGTAGGCGACGACGTCGAGCGTCGACATGACGAGCCCGGCACCGTTTCCGATGACTCCGACCTGGCCGTCGAGCTTGACGTAGTTGAGGTCGGACTCCTTGGCCTTCGCCTCGAGCGGGTCCGCGGCAGCGGCATCCTCGAGCTCGGCGTGGTTCGGGTGGCGGAAGTCGGCGTTCTCGTCGAGCGTGACCTTGCCGTCGAGCGCGATGATGTCGCCGTCCTCGGTGAGCACGAGCGGGTTCACCTCGACGAGGGTGGCGTCCTCGCCGGTGTACACCTCGTAGAGCTTGACGAAGACGGGTGCGACCTTGTCGACCAGCTCGGCCGGGAACTTCGCGGCGACGGCGATCTCCTTGGCGGTCTCGAGGTCGAGGCCCGTTCCGGGGTTCACCTCGATGCGTGCGAGCGCCTCGGGCTTCTCGACGGCGAGGATCTCGATCTCCATGCCGCCCTCGAAGCTCGTGAGCGAGAGGTAGGAGCGGTTGGCCCGGTCGAGCAGCACGGAGAAGTAGTACTCCTGCGCGATGCGTGCACCACCGGCGACCATGACGCGATTGACGACGTGGCCCTTGATGTCGAGGCCGAGGATGGCCTGAGCGGCCTCGTAGGCCTCATCGGGGTTCTTGGCGACCTTGACGCCGCCGGCCTTGCCACGGCCTCCGACCTTGACCTGCGCCTTGACGACGACGACGCCGCCCAGCTTCTCGGCCGCGGCCCGCACCTCGTCGGCGGTGTCCGCGACGATGCCCGGAAGAACCGGGACACCGTACTGTTCGAACAGGTCTCTGGCCTGGTACTCGTAAAGATCCACGTGCGTGACTTCCAATCCGCATTGAGCGCGCGGCGCTGGCTTTTCAGGGGATGTGTTCCGTGACCCGAGTCCGCGCGATTACCTCGACATCAAGACAGTTTCGGGCCATCTGAAAGCCTACCCCTCCTGATCGGGTGGCCAGAACGCCAGCGGGCGGCGGAACCCGGCCGCAATGACGTCGGGGCAGGCCCTGTGTCGCGGGCGCCCGCAGCAGCAGTACCGTCGCGAGCATCCACGTGCGAAAGGCGGCCCATCATGGCGACGAACGCGAGCGGCGGCGAACCGGTCCTCGAACTGCGCATCCACGGGGTGAACAACATGCCGCCTCACGAGCTCCTCGACCTCCCGCCCGACGAGGTCGAGTTCGCCATGGGAGACAAGCTCGGCAGCTTCTGGCATCCGACGGCCGATTCACTCGACAGGGGCCGGGCCCAGCAGGAGCTCGGCGAGGGCAGTCGAGGGGTCGTCGATGCCGTGGAGGCACCCCGCGGCAGCGTCCCGGAAGGCATCCATCGTGAGGCGTACTCGTGGGGCGGCATGGTGCGCACGGTGTCGCCGGAGACCGGCGTCGGCGGCGCGATCGTCGCAGCCATAGGACGAGCCTGCTGGACGGCCGTGCTGCCGTTCAGCATCGCCAACGCCGCGATCTGGAGCTGGAACCTGCCGCGATCCGGGACCCGCATCCGTTTCCAGTCCGGGCTCATCCGGGTGTTCTGCGTCGTGCTCACGACCCTGCTCATCCTCTCGTTCGCGTCGATCGCCCTCGACCTCATCGCCGTGCAGTGCTACGGCGGGCGCCGTCTCACCTGCACGGCACTCCCCGAGGCTTTCGAGGGCTTCGCACGCTGGTCGACCGGGCGGAGGATCGCCTTCTTCTCGATCGTGCCGGTGGCCGTCCTGTTCGCCATCTTCGCCACCTCGACGCTGGCGCGCCTGCGCTACAACGTGGCAGGACGCATCATCACGGGCACGCCGGCGACCGAAGAACCGGTGCTGCTCGCGCAGCCGCGGTTCTGGCAGTCGCGCACCGAGATCTCGCGCCTCACCTCCATGCACCTCGCGACGGGCATCGCCATGACGGCGCTGCTGTGCGGCCTCGCACTCGCGAGCAGTAGTCGACCGGAGTGGGGCGTCGGCGTCTGCGTCGCCGCCACCGTCGTGATGGTGACGGCCGTCGTGCTCGCCTACCGAACCGACACCATGCCGTTCGAGCGGCTCGAGGAGCGCACTCCCCTGCCGACGCTCACGCTCACGGCCGCCTTTCTCGTACTCGCCGTCGCGACGGGAGCGCTGTCGTTGTTCCCCGGTCTCGACATCAACGGATACGCCATGCGCATCGCCTTCAACTGGGTACTGGTCTCGACGGTGCTCCTGGCGGTGCTTCTGGTGACGGCCACCCTGTTCTTCCCGGCGCCCGACCGCCTCCACCGGGCGTGGGGCGGGATGGCACCGGCCGTCTTCATGACGATGGGCCTGGTCATCGGTCTGGCCCTGTCCTGCATCGTCAACGTGGTGATGGGCGACTGGCTGAACGGCGACAAGCCGGCCAGCGCCCTCGGCGGTGGTCGCAAGCTCGCCACGGCGTACGCCTCCTGCACGGGAACCGGCTGCGTGCCCGGCGATCCGTCGCTGCGTCTCGGCGCCTTCTACCCCTGGTACCTGGGCGTGCTCCTCGCCTTCCTCATCGTGGCCCTGCTCATCGTGGCGATCCAACTCATCCGTCGGCGCGACGTGCTGCCGCGCATCGACGCCTTCTGGGACGACGCCTCGAAGGAACCGCCGGTGGCCGATGGCAGCCCACGAGGCGACCTGCGCGCGCTGCTGGCCGGAGAAGTCAGCCGCAAGCGCGCGTCGGCGGCTCGCTACCACCTGGTCGAGCCCATCCTCGGTGCGCTCTGCCTGGCCGGCATGGCCGCGACCGTCGTCACCGTGATCACGGCGTTCTCCTCGCTCGACCAGCGCTTCGTGACGCAGTTGCTGGCGCCGGAACCCTTCGCGACGGCATCCGTTCTCGCAGCACGATGGATGGACTTCTCGCTGATCGTCTGGGGCGCGGTCGGGCTCGCCGTGGTCGGCGGTCTGGTCTTCGGCGGCTCGAAGGTGGTGCGGCCACTCGGGCTCGTCTGGGACCTCGCCTGCTTCCTGCCCCGGGCAGGGCATCCCCTCGGTGCGCCCTGCTACACCGAGCGCGCGGTTCCGGAGGTCGCACGCCGACTCAGCTGGTGGCTCGACCTGCCTCGGGTGAAGGGTCAGGAACGCACGGCGATCGTGACGGCGCACAGCATGGGCGGCGTCGTCGCCGTCTCGTCACTGTTCGCTCTCGCGACGCATCCGAAGTGGCTGAGCGACTACCAGGGTCGGGTGTCCCTGCTCACCTTCGGCATTCAGCTGCGCCCGTACTTCGGGCGGTTCTGGCCGGAGATCCTGGGACCCGAGGTCATCGGCGGCGAGCCGTGCCGGGCGCCCCGCCTGCGCGCTCGTGATCCCTGGGCCGCCGATCGGGAGCACGTCATCGCCGAGCAGGAGGCCGTGGCGGCGGCGAACATCTCCGACCGCCCGTCGCCCGGGGTGGTTCCGGCCGCCGACTGGATCAGCCTCTGGCGCGCCACGGACTTCCTCGGCTTCCCGTCCTGGTCGACCACTCCGAACGACCGCGACGTGTACGCGGAGGAGGTCGACGCCAGCGGCTACGTCGGCGCGGTCGACGCCCACAGCTGGTATCCGCGCACGCCGTCCTATCGCCGAGCGCTCGGCCGGCTCGCCGGCCTGCCCGAGCGGCAGCCCGGGCGCCCGTAGCGCGGGAGAGCGAGAGCGCGGCCTCAGCCCGCGGCGGAGTTCGATCGCCGGGTGGCGAGGCGCGCGGTGAGCACGGCGAGGAGACCGACGGTCGCACCGAGCGTCGTGGCGATGACGCGATCGACGAGCAGCCCGGGCACCGGTGCCGTGGACGCGAGGTGCGAGATCGACAGGGCGAGCGGCGTGACGAACACGAGGGCCGCTCCGTAGTTGCGTCCGATGAGGATCTCCGCGGCGAACTGGCAGACGGCGATGACGAGCACCATGACCACAGCCGGAGGGTCGGGCAGCAGCACGGCGGCCGAGACACCGACGCCGATCACCGTGCCGATGATGCGGTGCACCGACCTGGAGGCCGAGTGCGGCGCACGCGGCGGCGGCACCACGGCGACGACGCTGACGACCGTCCAGGTGGGGTGACCGACGCCTGCGAGCAGGGCGATGGTCCCGGCGACGGCCGCGCCGAGAACCAGTTGCGCGATGTTGATCCACACGGCTGCGTCCCGATAGGCGCGTGGCCTGGGCGTCGGCACCCGGCTGAGCGAGCTGAAGTACCGTCCCTCCCTGGGGCCAGCCGCGCGGCGCAGCACCCAGCCGGACAGACTCAGCAGCACGGCGAAGCCGGCAGCGGCGATGGTGATGAGCATCCGGATGCCGATCTCATCGGCCGTCGTCGGTATCTCGGCGCAGATGAGGAAGCCGAAGACGAAGAACAGCGGGGTCGGCGGGAACAGTCCGAGGGTCGCCGCCAGCAGCACCCCGCCGACGATGACGAGAGCGAGAACGGCTGCCACGAGGCCGAGCGGCGCCCCCGCGACAGCGACGAGGATGCCGAGCCCGACGCTCACGACCATGCCGACGGCAGCCGTCGAGACGCTGCGCCAGCGCGTCTCGTACGGTTCGCTGCGACCGTAGAGGGCGGCCATCGCGCCGAACGAGGCATAGGGCGCCCAGTCGACTCGGCCGAGCGCCACCAGGATCAGCAGCGGCACCGCCGCAGCGATCGCGGCACGCGTGGCCACCTCGATGTCGAGGGCGCGCAGGTGCTTGAGCCGCTCGACCAGGCCGACGGGTCGACCCGCGTCACCGGCTCCGTGGCCGTCGCTCGCGGGCGGAGGCACTGCCCCGGACACGCCTACAGCTTCTCGATGGGGGCGATCTTGATCAGCAGCTTCTTCGCTCCTGCGGTGTCGAACTGCACGTGAGCGACGCGCTTGGTGCCCTCGCCCGTCACCTGCGACACCCGGCCCTCGCCGAAGTTGGTGTGACGGATGCGGTCGCCGGCCGCGAGCTCGAGGTCGCCGTTGTCGCGCACCTGCGCACCGATGGCGTTCGGCCACTCGGTCTTCGGCCGCGGAGCGGGGGGCAGCGTCGGGTCGGAGCTGTAGCCGTACTGGCCGGGGCCGCGCCCGTCGCGACGGGCGTTGAGCGCCCGCGGCTGGGTTCCCCCGCGCGAGTTCGCCATGCCCGGCGACTGGCGCCAGTCGATGAGGTCGGCCGGGATCTCCTGCAGGTAGCGGCTCGGCATGGCCACGGAGGTGTCGCCGAACTGCGAGCGCGTCATCGCGAGCGAGAGGTAGAGGCGCTGGCGCGCACGGGTGATGCCGACGTAGAACAGACGGCGCTCCTCGGCCGGACCACCCGGCTCGTTGGCGCTCATCTTGTGCGGCAGCAGGTCCTCTTCGATGCCGGTGAGGAAGACGGCGTCGTACTCGAGGCCCTTCGCCGTGTGCAGCGTCATGAGCGAGACGGTTCCCGACGAGTCGTCGAGGTCGTCGGCGGCGGCGACCAGAGACACCTGGGTCAGGAAGTCGACCAGGCCGGAGCCGGGGTTCTCCTTCTCGAAGTCCTTGGTCTGGGCGACGAGCTCCTCGACGTTCTCGGCGCGGGTCTCGTCCTGCGGGTCGCGGCTGCGGCGCAGGGCCTCGAGCAGGCCGCTCTCGGTCATGAGGAAGGTGAGCACCTCGGACACCTTGGCCGCGCCGACGCCGCCTCGGGCGTCCGTCTCGGCGTTCGGGTCGTCGCTCGGAGTCTGGTCTGCGCCGTCGACCTGCACGGGCACGAGCATGGCTGCGGCCTGGTCGAGGACCGCAGCGAGCTGCAGGATGGCGTTGGTGACCTTGGGGCCGAGTCCGAGCGACCCGGCCTCGCGCATCGCGGCGCGGAAGCTCAGCTCGTTGGTCTCGGCGAACTGGGCGAGCTGCGTCTCGGTCGCGGGTCCGATGCCGCGCTTCGGCGTGTTCAGGATGCGGCGGATGGCGAGTTCGTCGAGAGGGTTGGCGACGGCGATGAGGTAGGCCATCGCATCCTTGATCTCGGCGCGCTCGTAGAACTTGGTGCCCCCGACCACTCGGTACGGCAGCGCCGAGCGCACGAAGATCTCCTCCAGTGCACGGGTTTGAGCGTTGGTTCGGTAGAACACCGCGATGTCGCGATAGGCCATGCCCTTGCGGTGCAGCGCCTCGATCTCATCGGCGACGAACTGGGCTTCGTCGTGGCCCGAGTAGCCGGTGTAACCGGTGATCTTGTCACCGTCGCCCACGGTCGTGAACAGGTTCTTGGCCTTGCGGTCGAAGTTGTTCGAGATGACCGCGTTCGCCGCGCTCAGGATGTTCTGGGTCGACCTGTAGTTCTGTTCCAGCAGAACCACTCGGGCGCCCGGGAAGTCGCGCTCGAACTCGGTGATGTTGCGGATGTCGGCGCCGCGGAACGCGTAGATCGACTGGTCGGAGTCGCCGACGACGGTGAGCGATGCACCGGGGATGATGCCGGTCTCGTCCTCGAGTCCGCGCACCAGGACACCCTTGTTCTCCATCTCGACGACGAGCTCGCGCGAGACCGGCCGGGTGAGCTCGCGGATGAGCGAGTACTGCGCGTGGTTGGTGTCCTGGTACTCGTCGACCAGGATGTGGCGGAACCGGCGACGGTAGAGCGCAGCCGTCTCGGGGAAGGCGCGGAACAGGTAGACGGTCTCGCCGATGAGGTCGTCGAAGTCGAGGGCACCCGCCGAGCGCAGCGTGCGGGTGTACTGCCGGAAGATCTCGAGGAAGACCGCTTCCTTCGGGTCGCTCATGTTCGCGTTGCGCGCGTAGGCGTCGACATCCGTCAGCTCGTTCTTGAGCTTCGAGATCTGGGCGCCGGCGTTGCCCGGGGTGAAGCCGAGCGTGTCGGCATCGAGGGCCTTGATGATGCGCTTCAGCACGGTGCGACTGTCGGCCGAGTCGTAGATCGTGAAGGTCGACGTGAGGCCGGCCTTCTCGGACTCGCGGCGGAGGATGCGCACGCAGGCCGAGTGGAAGGTGGAGATCCACATGCCCTCGGATGCCTGCCCGAGGAGAGCCGACACGCGCTCGCGCATCTCGGCGGCGGCCTTGTTGGTGAAGGTGATGGCGAGGATCTGGCTCGGCCAGGCCTCGCGCGTCTCGATCAGGCCGGCGATGCGGTGGGTGAGCACTCGGGTCTTGCCGGAGCCGGCACCGGCGACGATGAGCAGGGCCGGTCCGCGGTACTCGACGGCCTCGCGCTGCGGGGGGTTGAGTCCGTCGGTGAGCCGACTCGACGGGCCCGATGAGCCGGCACCGTGGCCGCCACCGCGGGTGGAGCCCGCGCCGGAGCCGCCCGGCGCGTCGTGGACGATGATCGGGGTGGGCGCGTCGGGTTCGAAGAGAGTGCTCATGGCTGCCTCAATTGTAGGCGCGGCCGCCGACAGCGCAGCCCTCCCCTGTCCCGTTCGCAGAGGCTCGGACGGGGTCTGCGGCCGAAGTGCGCATCCTCAGCGCGGGAACCGCTCCCGTGCCTCGACCCCGAGATCCGGGTGGTCGACGAAGATCCCGTCGACGCCCGTGTTGAGCACCAGAGTGAACTCCCCGAGCCAGTCGCCGTGAGTGGCCTTGCCATGCCCGTGCTGGAAGGTCGAGGAGAGGAAGCGGTTCTCGGGCCGCAGCGTCCAGGTGAACACCGAGAGCCCGTGGTCGTGGGCCGCCTCGACGAGCGCGCGGCCGCCGAGCACGCCCTGATTCGTCGAGGCCTTCTCGCCGACCAGCACGGTCTTGTCGACACTGATCCCGTCGACGCGCTCCTCCAGGTCCCGGAGTCCGGTCTCGGTCATGAAGTCGGCATATGCCGGCGCATCCGTCCCGGCACCGAGGTGCAGGTCCCAGGGAACCCCGGCCTTCTCCAGCAGGTAGATCCGCGGCGCCGTGATCCCGCGGAGCGCCAACTCCTCGAGCACGGTGATCTCGAAGGCCTCGACGGTGAGCCGCTCATCGTCTTTCGCCCAGCCGGCTGCGGCGAGGTCCGCCGCGAACAACTCGTCCAGCGGCAGGCCGATACCGGCGAAGTAACTGGCGTGCTTGATCTCCGCGACCATGCCGAGGAGCCGGCCGTCCGCGGCATCCGTCTCCTCGATCAAAGTGAAGAGGTCGGCGAGGCGCAGCAGGGGGAAGCGGTCGTCGAAGCTGGCATTGCCCGGGCGCACCTTCGGGATGCGCTCGCGGGCGTGCAGGGTGGCCAGTTCGGCCCAGGTGAAGTCTTCGGTGAACCAGCCGGTGAGCTTCTTCCCGTCGATCTCCTTCGTGGTGCGCCTGGCGGAGAACTCCGGATGCGCCGAGACGTCGGTCGTGCCCGAGATCTCGTTCTCGTGGCGGAGCACCAGCACGCCGTCCCGGGTCGCGACGATGTCGGGTTCGACGGCATCGGCTCCCAGAGCGAAGGCCAGGTTGTAGGCCGATGCCGTGTGCTCGGGGCGGTAGCCGCTGGCCCCGCGATGGCCGATGACGAGCGGATGCGGACGGTCGGTCATGCCAACAGGCTAACGAGCGTGGAGCCCGGGTCTGCCGCCGCAGTTCCGCTCCGGGCGGATTCCCATGATTTCCGCGCATCTTCCCGGTAGATTTGTCTACGAAGCGACACCACCAGTCGCCCCACTTCCCCCGCTTCGAGCGAAGGACCACCATGGCAAACCCCGCATTCAGTCGCAACGCCGCGTTCAGCGAGAAGGGCGGCGTCGCCGTCGCCACTCCCACCGCCGAAGAGCTGGCGGCACACTACAACCAGCCGTCGGCCAATGCCGTCGAGACCGACCGCATGACCGTCGAGGACACGATCGTGAAGTCGGCGATCAGCTTCGTCATCCTGCTCGCCGGTGCTGCCATCGGGTGGATGACCTACCCGACCCTCCCGTGGCTCTGGGGCGTCGCCGCGCTCGTCGGCTTCGTGCTCGCGCTGGTCAACATCTTCAAGCGCGAGCCCTCAGCCCCGCTGATCCTCGCCTACGCCGCCGCGCAGGGTGTCTTCATCGGCGGCATCTCGCTGCTCTTCGAGTCGCTCTACCCGGGCATCGTCGTGCAGGCCGTCGTCGCCACCCTCGTGGTCGTCGGCGTGACGCTCGCCCTCTTCGCCAGCGGCAAGATCCGTGCGTCGAAGAAGGCCACCAAGGTCTTCCTCATCGCCATGGTCGGCTACCTGGTGTTCTCGCTGGTGAATGTCGGCATCATGATCTTCGGCGGCGCCAACGGCAACCCGTGGGGTCTCCGCGGAGACGTCGAGATCGCCGGCATCCCGCTCGGCGTCATCCTCGGCATCTTCGTCGTGATCCTCGCGGCCTACTCGCTGGTGCTCGACTTCGACGCCATCCAGCAGGGTGTGCGCAACCGCGCTCCCCGCAAGTACGGCTGGTCGGGCGCCTTCGGCATCATGGTCACGGTCATCTGGCTGTACACCGAGATCCTGCGCATGTTCGCGATCGCGCGCAACTAGCTCTCGCACTCTGAGACAACGGAACGGGTCGCCCTTCGGGGCGGCCCGTTCTGCGTTCTCCGAGTGGGCTCAGGCGCCGGGGGCCTCGAGCGCCGCGACCTTGCCGAGCAGCACGCCGCGCTCCCGCTCGTTGCCTGTCAGCCGCGCGGCCGCGCTGAGCTCGGCACGGGCCTCATCGAGGCGCCCGAGCCGCGCCAGCAGTTCGCCGCGCACGCTCGGCAGCAGATGGGTTCCCGACAGGGCTCCGGATGCCGCGATCTCGTCGACCAGGCGCAGGCCCGTCGCCGGCCCCGTGGCCATCGCCACCGCGACGGCGCGGTTGAGGTCGACGATGGGCGACGGAGCCAGCCGACCGAGCACCTCGTAGAGCACGACGATGCGGTCCCAGTCGGTCTCGTCGGTCGACGGCGCGACCGAGTGACACTCGGCGATGGCCGCCTGCAGCGCGTAGGACCCACGACCCCTGCCGACGGCATCCGCTCGCGCCAGAGCCGTGCGCCCACGGGAGATGTGGGCGCGATCCCAGCGACTGCGATCCTGGTCGCCCAGCAGGATCGGCTCGCCCTCCGCCGTCACGCGCGCCCGGAACCGCGACGTCTGGAACTCCATCAGCGCGACCAGCCCGTGCACCTCGGGCTCGCCGGGAGCAAGTTCTGCGAGCACGCGACCGAGCCGCAGCGCCTCCTGGCTGAGCTCGGGGCGCATCCACTCGGTGCCGCTCGAGGCCGCGTAGCCCTCGTTGTAGACGAGGTAGATGACGCCGAGCACCGAGCCCAGTCGCACGGCGTACTCGTCGCGCGACGGCACCTCGAAGGGCACCTTCGCGGCGGCGAGGCTCTTCTTCGCCCGCACGATGCGTTGCTGGACCGTCGCCGTCGGCACGAGGAACGCTCGGGCGATCTCCTCGCTCGAGAGGCCGCCGACCACCCGCAGCGTCAGCGCGACGCGCGCCTCACGGGCCAGCACTGGGTGGCACGCGATGAAGACGAGACGGAGCACGTCGTCGTCGATGTCGTCGGGGTCCCAGGGGGCGGCATCCGGATCGATCCGGGATTCGAGGTCGTGGGCGATGGCGCTGTACCGGTCGTCGAGGCGTTCTCGTCGCCGCCAGCCGTCGATGGCCTTGCGCTTGGCGACAGCGGTCAGCCAGGCCCCGGCGTTGCGGGGTACGCCCTCGCGCGGCCACTGCTCGAGGGCGTCGGCTAGAGCCTCCTGGGCCAGGTCCTCGGCCAGCGAGAAGTCACCCGTCACCCGGGTGAGCGTCGCGACGATCCGGGCGGACTCCATGCGCCACACGGCCGCGACGGAACGACGGATGCCGGCGGCATCCGTCGCCCCGGTCTCAGTCGTCATCAGCGCGGGTGCAGCGACGGTGGGGCGGCAGGTTCAGAGCTTGAACGTCGGGTCGTTCGCCGCGCGGAACTCGGCCTCGCGCTGGATGAACTCGTTGTCCTGCGGGAAGTCGCTCATCTCGGTCACGCGACGCACCTCGATGAAGCTGCCGGGGCCGAGCGGAACCTTCTTCGCCCACTCCGCGGCCTCCTCCTTCGACGAGACCTCCAGGATCCAGAAGCCGTTGAACAGCTCCTTCGTCTCGCCGTAGGGGCCGTCGGTCACGAGTGGTGTCTCCGAGGCGAAGTCGACGACGAAGCCCTCGCTCGCGTCGGTGAGCCCCTCGCCGGCCAGCAGCACGCCGGCCTTGATGAGCTCCTCGTTGTAGCGGCCCATCGCCGCGATGACCTCCTCGAACGGCATCGCCTTGTAGGCGTCGTAGGCCTCGTCGGTGCCGCGCATGATCAGCATGTACTTCATGGTGTTCCTCCTTGGAGATGGTGGCCCGTCGTGGGCCTTCACTCAGACGTCGAACGGATGCCGCCCCGATCGACAGCGCCGCCAAAAAAATCTCGAATCAATAGCCGAGCGATGCCAACGAGGCTCGCAGGGCGTCACCCGAGGCCTGCAACCGCGCCTCCTCCTGGGGTGAGAACGGGGTCTCGCGGATCGGCCGCACCCCTGACGCGCTGACGATGCTCGGCACCGACAGGGCGATGCCGTCGATGCCGTGGTAGTCGCTCAGCACCGTGCTGACGGGCATGACGGCGTGCTCGTCCTGCAGCAGCGCCTCCACGATGCGGACGCCCGAGAGTCCGATGGCGTAGTTCGTGGCGCCCTTGCCGCGGATGACGGCGTAGGCGGCGTCGCGCACCTCCGCGGCGATGTCGTCGAGTTCCTCCGCCGCGAACACCGAGCCTCCGCCCCACTCGAGCAGCGGCACTGTTCCGATGGAGGCGTTCGACCACAGCGGGAACTCCGTGTCGCCGTGCTCGCCCACGATGTAGGCGTGCACGCTCGACGTCGCGACGCCCGCACGCCGGGCGAGCAGAACCCTGAGCCGCGAGGTGTCGAGCACCGTGCCCGAGGAGAAGACGCGGTGAGAGGGCAGTCCGCTGATCCTCTGCGCGACGACGGTGAGCACGTCGCAGGGGTTGGTGACGAGCACGTAGGTGGCATCGGGTGCCTGCTCGAGCAGCGACGGCAGCAGCTTCTCCAGGATGCGCACGTTGGTGCCGGCGAGGTCGAGCCGCGTCTGGCCGGGCTCCTGCTTCGCCCCTGCGGTGATGACGACGACGTTCGAGCCCTCGACCACCCCGACGTCGCCGCCGCCGGTGATGGTGCTCGAGCCGGTGAACTGGGTGCCGTGTGCGAGGTCGAGCACCTCGGCCTCGGCCTTGGCCGCGTTGATGTCGTACAACGCCACATGCCGAGCCGACCCGCGGATGAGCGCGGCGTACGCGAGGCTGGCCCCCACGCTTCCGGCGCCGACGATGGTCAGTTTCGAGTTCTCGATCTCCATGGGTCCATCCTCCCGTGAGCGGCGCCGCCCCCGCCAGCACCCGCCGGTGACGGTCGCGTGTACGAGTCAGCGGATTTCGCGCCGAGAACAGTCCGATTCAGCCGCATCCGACGCCCGACCACGCCCGAACTCCGCTGACTCGTACGGGCGAGGTGGTCTCGATACGCGTCCTCGCTGCGCTCGCCCGCTGCTCGACCAGCGGTGAGCGGGCGCCAGCCAGCCCCTCCCACCTAGCCTTCGGGGCGGGATGTCTCGCGGGGTGCGAGTTTTGACGTGAAAGGCACCCGGCGTTCTTCCGGGTGCCTTTTCACGTCAATGTCTGAGCTGAGGAGCGAGATATCCCGACCCGAAGGCGGACCCTACTCCCACTCGATCGTCCCCGGCGGCTTCGACGTGACGTCGAGCACCACGCGGTTCACATCGGCCACCTCGTTGGTGATCCGGTTCGAGATGCGCGCCAGCACGTCGTACGGCAGGCGCGTCCAGTCGGCCGTCATCGCGTCCTCGGAGGAGACCGGACGCAGCACGATCGGGTGCCCGTAGGTGCGGCCGTCGCCCTGCACGCCCACCGAGCGCACATCGGCCAGCAGCACGACGGGGCACTGCCAGATCTCGCCGTCGAGACCGGCGGCCGAGAGCTCCGCCCGCACGATCGCATCCGCGTGCCGCAGGAGTTCGAGGCGCGCCTCGGTGACCTCGCCGACGATGCGGATGCCGAGGCCGGGGCCGGGGAACGGCTGGCGTCCCACGATCTCCTCGGGCAGTCCCAGCTCGCGGCCGATCGCGCGCACCTCGTCCTTGAAGAGGGCGCGCAGCGGCTCGACGAGCTCGAACTGCAGGTCCTCGGGCAGCCCGCCCACGTTGTGGTGGCTCTTGATGTTCGCCGTTCCCGATCCTCCGCCGGACTCGACGACATCCGGATACAGGGTGCCCTGAACGAGGAAGCGGATGGGTTCGCCGTCGGCGTCGGCCTCGGCGATGAGGTCGCGCTCGGCCTGCTCGAAGGAGCGGATGAACTCGCGGCCGATGATCTTGCGCTTGGTCTCGGGATCCGAGACGCCGGCGAGGGCGGTGAGGAACTGCTCGCGGGCGTCGATCGTGACCAGGCGGATGCCGGTCGCGGCCACGTAGTCCACCTCGACCTGGCGACGCTCGTCCTGGCGCAGCAGACCGTGGTCGACGAAGACGCAGACCAGCTGGTCGCCGACGGCCTCGTGCACGATGGCCGCGGCCACGGCGGAGTCGACCCCGCCGGAGAGTCCGGCGATGACACGGGCCGACCCGACCTGGGCGCGGATCCTCTCGACCTGCTCGGCGATGACGTTGCCGCTGTTCCAATCGGCGGGGATGCCGGCGGCCTTGTGCAGGAAGTTCACGATGACGTCCTGGCCGTACTCCGAGTGCTTGACCTCGGGGTGCCACTGCACGCCGTAGAAGCGCTTCTCGTCGTTGGCGAAGGCCGCGACGGCGGTCGACGCCGTTGACGCGAGCACCTCGAAGCCCTCCGGCGCGATGGCGACCGAGTCGCCATGGCTCATCCAGACCGTCTGCGCCGTGGGCTGGCCCCGGAGCAACTGGTTGTCGTCGGTGCGGGCGGTCACCGCGGTGGAGCCGTACTCGCGCTGGCCGGTGTGGGCGACCTCGCCGCCGAGCTGGGTCGCCATCACCTGGAAGCCGTAGCAGATGCCCAGGGTCGGAACCCCGAGCTCCAGGATGCCCGTGTCGAGCGCCGGGGCGCCCTCCTCGTAGACCGAGGACGGCCCGCCGGAGAGGACGATGCCGATCGGATTCTTCGCAGCCACCTCGGCCGCGGTGATCGTGTGCGGCACGATCTCCGAGTAGACGGATGCCTCACGGACGCGTCGGGCGATCAACTGCGCGTACTGCGCACCGAAATCGACGACGAGGACTGGGCGCTGCGAGGTCTCGCTCACGGGGTGGCCTCCACGGTGGGGGTGGTCTGGGCGACGACGGGCGCGGCTTCGGCTTCTCGGGTCGCGATGTACGCCTTCACCTCACGGGCGATGCGGCCCTCGAGGAAGAACGACAGGAACGGGATGACGCCGCCGAGCGCGATGACGATGAACCTGGTGAACGGCCAGCGCATGAGGCTCCACAGGCGGAAGTCGCTGAACAGGTAGACGACGTAGAACCAGCCGTGCACGATCAGGATGCCGGTCGAGAGGTTCACGGCGGTGGTGGTGCCTTCGGGCACGAGGGCGAGGAAGCCGGAGGGTCCGGCGAGCTCGATCTCGAGGCCTCCGAGGTACTTGAGGAGCATCTCGGCGCAGAGGGCGAGCAGGAGGGTTCCGGTGATGACCGAGGCCACCTGGTAGAACTTCACCGCCCCCCGGATGCGCGGAAAATCAGCGGGTTTGGGTGCGAGCGGCATGCGCACCATTCTACGGCGCGCTGGAGGTCGTCTCGGCCGGGGCCTGTGCTGCCGCATCCGCCGCCTCCTCCTGCTCCCGCTCGTACGCGTCGCGCACCAGCCGGTACCAGAGGAAGATGGCGAAGCCGGCGAAGACGACCCACTCCCCGGCGTAGAAGATGTTGAGCCAGTTGAGCTCCACCTCCTGCGACGGGGGCGGCGAATCGATCGGCGTCAGGCCCGTCGGAGGCTCGATCTCGACGACGTAGGCCGCGTAGACGTCGCGGTTGTCGAAGTCGGCCCACAAGTTGATGAGTGCAGCCGTCGACACCGTCGTCATGGAGTGCGGATCCTCGCCTTCCTCGGGAACCTCGGGTGCCTCGGTCGGCAAGAGTCGGCCGATGACCGTCACGGCCTCGGTGCCCTCGTCGGCGAGGCCGGCTGCGACGGCACGGGCGGTCTTCTCGTCGGCGGCCCAGCCGCGGGCGACGGGGATGCCCGGCTCACCGTCTGCGTCCACCGCCAGGTGACTCACCACCCAGTACCCGGTGGCCTCGCCGTTCACGCGGTTGCCGATGATCTGTTCATCGCCGGGAACCCAGCGGCCCGTGACCGACACCATCTGGCCAGTGGAGGTCTGCCGGATGGGCTTCGACGGTTCGGCCTTCTCGGCGAGCGGAACGATGGTCTCGGTCGGATGCGTCTCCACACGCGACGACTCGACGGCCCGACTCAGCTGCCACTGGCCGAGCACGGCGAATGCTGCCGCGATCGCGAGGGCAGCGAGCAGTGCGAGCACCCACCGAGGGCGCACCATCATCCGGAGCATGGATCTAGTCGTCGTCCTTCGAGCGGGGTGTGTCTGATCCATTGTCCTTCACGTCGATGAGACGTTCGACCGCTTCGGCCGTCTCGTCCGTGTGACTGGTGCTGAGACCGCTCGTCGCGGCCTCCATCAGCGCGATCTCCTCGTCGAGCATCGGATCGCGTTCCCGCCGCTGCTTCTCGGGCTTCTTGCGGATGATCCTCGCCCCGATCTTCTCGGAGTTCGCCGCCAGCAGCGGCCCGATGATCGACATGACGAGTACGTAGAGGCCGGCGAACGGGGTGATGCGCTCGTCGAGTCCGGCACCGACGGACAACGTCGCCAGAATGAGGGCGAACTCGCCGCGGTTCTGCAGGATCACCGCAGCGTTGATGCCTGCCTGCACCCCGAGGCCGTTGATACGCGCCACGAACTGCCCGGCGGCCACGTTCAGGATGATGGTCATCACGATGGCGATCACGACAGGCAGCAGCACCGACGGGAAGGCGCCGACGTCCATCGCGAGGCCGAAGTTCAGGAAGAAGAACGCGCCGAAGACGTCGCGCAGCGGCAGGGCGATGTGCTCGATCTTGTTGCGATAACGCGTTGCACCGAGCACGAGGCCGATGAGGAAGGCGCCGATGGCATCCGTCACCCCGAGAACCTCGCCGATGCCGCCGAACATGACGGCCAGGCCGAAGAACAGGATGGTGAAGAGCTCGTCGTCCTTGGTGCGGAAGATGCGGCCGACGAACTTGCCTCCCCACCGGGCGACGCTGAACATGATCACGAGGAACGTGAAGGCGATGCCGAGCTTCATGAGGATGGGACCGATGTCGGTCTCACCGCTCAGCACGACGGAGACGATCGCCAGGTAGATGGCGATGAAGATGTCCTCGACGACGGTCACGCCCAGGATCATCGGCGTCTCGCGGTTGGGCAGGCGCTTGAGCTCGATCAGCAGTTTCGTGACGATGGCGCTCGACGACGTCGCCGTCATCCCCGCGATCACCAGGGCCTCGCGCGGGCCCCACCCGACCATGAAGCCGAACAGGAGACCCGCGCCCATGTTGAGCACGATGTACGAGCCGCCCGAGATCAGCAGCTTGCCCGCATTGCCGAAGAACTCGTCCTGGTCGAACTCGAGGCCGAGGTTGAACAGCAGCATGATGAGCCCGAAGACGGCGATGAGCTCGATGTAGTGGTTCTCGAAGTTGAGCGGGAACCAGCCGGTATGTGGACTGGCGAGCAGCCCGACGATCATGTAGATCGGGATGGTCGGCAGTCCGACCATCTTCCCCAGGCGTCCGAGCGCGTACGCGACGATCAGCAGGATGCCGAGCGTGATGAGTTCTGGGCCGAAGTGCATGGCTCAGCCTCCGGGCGGCGCGTCGGTGGCCGACGTGGCGGCGCGGCTCCCGGTGCGGAAGTAGGCGAAGGCCTTGAGGACCTTGTCCGGCGCACCGGCCACCACGAGGGTGTCACCGGGGAAGACCTTGAAGTCGGGAGCCGGAGCCGGGTTCGCGGATTCCCCGCGCACGACGGCGACGACGGTGAGACCGGCGACGCCGGCATCGGCAGGGTCGCCCAGCGGCTGTCCGGCGATGTGGTCGTCGTAGTCGACGGTGAACCAGTCGATCGAGAGTCCGGGGATCTGGTCGAGTGCCGTGAGGGTCTCGGTGATCTGCGTTCCGCCGAGCAGTTCGGCGAGGGTGTGAGCCTCGTCCTCGCTCAGGCGCAGCGACACCTTCTCGGCGTCGTTCTCCTCGTCGGAGAAGGTGACGAGGTCGCTGTGGCCGGAGCGGTGGGCGATGACGCCGACCTTGCCGCCGTCGTCGGTTATGAAGGTGTGCAACACCCCGACCCCGGGGAGCTTGACGCGCCGAACATCGACCATGGCTGGAACTCCGTACGTCTCGGGGGCAGTCCTTCCACCCTAACAAGAGCGCCCTGAGAGGCCCGAATCGGCTGGGACGCCGCCGCGCCATTTCCCGGGCGCCTGCGCCACGTGATGTGGCGCGCGACCCCGCGAAACGGCGTGCGGCAAGGACAGGTCGTGTCCTCCCCCGGTTCGCGTCTTCGAGGTTGATTCACCGAGTGACGGATGCCGCGGCGGCGCCCGGGCGCACGCGGACATCCTCGGAGCATGAGAGCACCCCTGCCCACGACTGCAGCCGACCTCGTCCTCTCCCGGCGGGCGACCGAGCTCGGTCTGGCTGACGCCCTGCGGGCGGCGCGCCAGGCGGGGGACCTGGTGCGGCTGCGGCGCGGCGTCTACCTGCCCGAGCTCGCCCACGAGCGCCTGACGGAACTCGAGCACCACATCGCTCTCGCGCTGGCTGTCGGCGAACAACGCGCACGCCCGGTGTTCGCCGGCTTCACCGCCGCCGTTTTGCACGGGCTCCCCGTCGTGGACGGGTTCAGCCGGGAGGTATTCCTCCTGTCCCCGACAGCATCCGGTCGCAGGCGCAACGGCGTCGTCGAGTTCGGGCGCCGCGACCCCGTGGATCTCGTCAATCTCGGCGGGGTGGCCGCGACCGCGGTACCCGACACGCTCATCGACGTCGCGCGCTCGCGTTCGCTGCTGCAGGCCCTCGTGATGGCGGATGCCGCCCTCCGTGTCGACAGGTTCGGCACCGGGCCTCCCCTGACCACGCCGGACAAGCTGCGCTCGGCCTTCGAACGGCGACTCCCCTTCCCGGGCAGCAGACGCGTGGCCGCAGTCCTCGACCGTGCGACGACACAGGCGGAGAGTCCGCTCGAGACCTTGAGCCGGCTGCGCATCGAGGAGCTCGGGTTCCCGGCTCCGACACTGCAGTATCCGGTGACGCTCCCGTCGGGATCGACGGTCCACCTCGACCTCGCGTGGCCCGAGTACCGGGCGTGGGGCGAGGCCGACGGTGACGGCAAGTACCTCGGGAGTCTGCTCGACCCCGACGACCGCCGGTCCCCCGGACAGATCGTGATCGCAGAGAAGAAGCGCGAGGATGCGGTGCGCTCGGCGCTGCACTGGAACTGCGGACGGTGGGACTGGGCCGAGGCGTGGAACAGTGCGACACTCGCCGCGAAGCTGCTCGCGCTCGGTCTCCCGCGCACGCCTCATCGGCGCCGATCCTGACCACAGCGAGAACGCCGCGCGCCATCTCCGGGTGCTGTGCGCCACTTGTTGTGGCGCACAGCCCCGCAACATGGCGCACGGCGTACAGAGGGGGCGGCGACCTACGGCGTCATGATGTCGGGCGCCTCGAGCCTCACGCGGTCGGCCGACTCGTCGTCGGGCTGCTCCTGCGACTGGCGCTCGGCGGCCACGCGCTTGAGGTAGTTCGCCACCTCGCGCTCCTGACGTTCCTTGTCCCAGCCGAGCACGCCGCCCATGAGCTTGGCCGCCACAGGGGCTGCCGAGACTCCACGGTCCCAAGCCTCGATCGAGATGCGAGTGCGTCGAGCGAGCACGTCCTCGAGGTGCAGCGCACCCTCGTGCGATGCGGCGTAGACCACCTCGGCTCCGAGGTAGTCGTCCGCACCCGGGAGCGGCTCCCCCAGGGACGCATCGTCACGGATCAGGTCGAGCAGTTCGTCGGTCAGAGTGCCGTACCGGTTCAGCAGGTGCTCGATGCGCACGGTGTGCACGCCGAACGCCTTGGCGATCTTGCGACGCTTGTTCCAGGCCGCCCAGTAGCCCTCGGCTCCGAGCAGCGGGATCTCCTGGGTGGTCGACGGCGGTACGCGTCCGTCGAGCGCATCCGCGGCCGCATCGATCGCGTCCTTCGCCATGATGCGGTACGTGGTCCACTTGCCTCCGGCGATCACGACGAGACCGGGAACGCTGTGCCCGACCAGATGCTCGCGGGAGAGCTTCGAGGTCTGCTCGCTCTCTCCGGCGAGGAGGGGGCGCAGGCCCGCGTAGACGCCTTCGACGTCCTCCCGGGTGAGCTGCGTCGCCAGCACGCTGTTGACGTGCTCGAGCAGGTAGTCGATGTCGGCCGCCGTGGCTGCCGGATGCGCCTTGTCGAGGTTCCAGTCGGTGTCCGTCGTGCCGATGAGCCAGTGCCTGCCCCACGGGATGACGAACAGCACGCTCTTCTCCGTGCGCAGCAGCAGTCCCATCGAGGACTGGAAGCGGTCGCGGGGCACGACCAGGTGGATGCCCTTGGACGCCCGTACCTTGAAGGTTCCACGCTCGCCCACCATGCGCTGGGTGTCGTCGGTCCAGACACCCGTCGCGTTCACGACCTGCTTGGCCCGCACCTCGAAGCGCTCCCCGGTCTGCAGGTCGTGGGCGTGCACGCCGACGACGCGTTGGCCGACCTTGACGAAGCCCTCGACCTTGACGCGGGTGGCCACGTGAGCCCCGTAGAACGAGGCGGTGCGCCCGAGCGACGACACGTAGCGCGCGTCGTCGACCTGCGCGTCGTAGTAGGTGATGCCGCCGACGAGGGCGTCGTTCGAGAGCGACGGGATGGCGCGCATCACCTGGCTCTTCGTGAGGTGACGGTGGTGCGGGACACCGGGCGGGCGCCCGCCGCTGTAACTGAAGATGTCGTACAGCAGCATGCCGGCGCCGATGTAGCAGCGCTCGATCACGCGCTTCTTGAGCGGGTACAGGAAGCGAACCGGCTTCACCAGGTGAGGCGCGATGCGCTGCAGCAGCAGACCGCGCTCGATGAGCGCCTCACGCACCAGCCTGAAGTCGAGCTGTTCCAGGTAGCGGATGCCGCCGTGCACGAGCTTCGACGACCGACTCGACGTTCCCGACGCCCAGTCGCGCTGCTCGAGCAGACCGACGCTGAGCCCACGGGTCACGGCGTCGAGCGCCGCTCCGGCCCCCACGATCCCGCCTCCGACCACGAGGATGTCGAGCTCCCGCTCCTTCATCCTCGTCAGCGCAGCCGCGCGTTCCTCAGGGCCGAGCTTGGACGATCGGCTGACGTTGTTCGTAGATGCCATCATTGGCCTCCCTGAGGCGAGTCGTTACTTCGACGTTAGTTGCCCTGATACGGCGCGACAACAACTTCGACCCGCTGGAACTCCTTGAGGTCCGAGTAACCGGTCGTGGCCATCGAGCGACGCAGCGCACCGACGAGGTTGGCCGTGCCCTCGGCGACGGGAGCCGGACCGTAGAGGATCTCCTCGAGCGGGGCGATCGTGCCGACCTGCACGCGGTTGCCGCGCGGAAGCTTGGAGTGGTGCGACTCGGCACCCCAGTGGTAACCGCCACCGGGGGCATCCGTCGCCCGTGCCAGGGTCGACCCGAGCATCACGGCGTCGGCACCGCAGGCGATCGCCTTCACGATGTCGCCGCTGGTCCCGAGGCCGCCGTCGGCGATGACGTGCACGTAGCGTCCGCCCGACTCGTCGAGGTAGTCACGGCGAGCGCCGGCGACGTCGGCGACGGCCGTGGCCATCGGGGCATGGATGCCGAGCGCTGCGCGGGTGGTGGATGCGGCTCCCCCGCCGAAGCCGACGAGCACGCCGGCCGCGCCGGTGCGCATGAGGTGCAGGGCCGCCGTGTAGGTGGCCGCACCGCCCACGATCACCGGAACGTCGAGCTCGTAGATGAACTTCTTCAGGTTGAGCGGCTCGGTGCTCTTCGAGACGTGCTCGGCCGAGACGGTCGTGCCGCGGATGACGAACAGGTCGACCCCGGCAGCGACGACGGTCTCGTAGAGCTCCTGCGTGCGCTGCGGAGACAGGGCGCCGGCCACAGTGACGCCGGCGGAGCGGATCTCGGCGAGGCGCTCGGTCACGAGCTCCGGCTTGATCGGTGCCGAGTAGATCTCCTGCATGCGGCGGGTGGCCTGGTCCTGCGGGAGGGTCCGGATCTCGGCGAGCAGAGGCTCCGGGTCCTCGTAGCGCGTCCAGACGCCCTCGAGGTCGAGCACGCCGAGGCCGCCGAGCTGACCCATCATGATGGCCGTCGTCGGCGAGACGACGGAGTCCATCGGCGCCGCGAGGAACGGGATGTCGAACTGGTACGCGTCGATCGACCAGGTCACCGACACGTCTTCAGGGTCGCGGGTGCGCCGGCTCGGCACGATGGCGACGTCGTCGAACGCATACACACGGCGACCGCGCTTGGCGCGGCCGATCTCGATTTCCATACTCACGTGCTCCAGCCTACTGCCGAGGCCGCGGGGGCTTCCGGATGCCGCAGGCTCAGCGAGCCCGCGCCACCCGCGCCTCGTCCCACACGGGCTGATCGGACTCGTAGACCTCGCCGTCGCCGCCGAAGACGAGGTAGCGGTCGAAGCCGCGGGCGAACCAGCGGTCGTGGGTGACGGCGAGCACGGTGCCGTCGAAGGCGGCCAGCCCCTCCTCGAGCGCCTCGGCCGAGACCAGGTCGAGGTTGTCGGTCGGCTCGTCGAGCAGCAGCAGGGTCGCGCCCGAGAGCTCGAGCAGCAGGATCTGCATGCGCGCCTGCTGGCCGCCCGAGAGCGACTCGAAGTTCTGCTGCGCCGATCGCACCAGTCCATAGCGGTCGAGTGCGGAGCTCGCGGCCTCGCGCGGCAGGCCGGTGCGGCCCTCGTCTCCGCGGTGCAGGATGTCGAGCAGCGTGCGGCCGGCCAGCTCGGGGTGGTGATGGGTCTGGGCGAACCAGCCGGGCACGACGCGGGCGCCGAGCACGGCGCGGCCGGTGTGGGGCACCGGTGCGAGCTCCTGCCCGATGCTGGTGACGTGGCCGAGCATCCGGTCGGGTTCGGTTCCGCCGCGGGCGAGCGCGCGCAGGAAGTGCGACTTGCCCGATCCGTTCGATCCGAGCACGGCCACCCTCTCGCCGTACCAGACCTCCAGGTCGAACGGCCGCATGAGCCCGGTGAGCTCCAGCCGCTCGCAGACGACCGCGCGCTTGCCCGTGCGCGCCCCGCGGAGGCGCATCGAGACGTCCTGGGCGGGCGGGCGTTCCTCGGGTGGCCCTGCCTCCTCGAACTTGCGCAGGCGGGTCTGGGCGGCCTGGTAGCGGGACGCCATGCCGTCGTTGTACGTCGCCTTCGTCTTGAGGGTCTGCACCAGGGTGCGGAGCTTCGCGTGCTCCTCGTCCCAGCGTCGTCGCAGCTCGTCGAGCCGGTCCATGCGGGCATCGCGCGCCTCGTGGTAGTCGCCGAAGCCGCCACCGTGCACCCACACCGTGTTGCCGGCGGCGCCGAGCTCGACGGTCAGGATGCGGTCGGCCGCGCGGGCGAGCAGCTCCCGATCGTGCGAGACGAGCAGCACGGTCTTGCGGGTCGCCCTCAGCTGCTCCTCGAGCCAGCGTTTGCCCGGCACGTCGAGGTAGTTGTCGGGCTCGTCGAGCAGCAGAACCTCCTCGGGGCCGCGGAAGAGCGCCTCGAGGGCGAGCCGCTTCTGCTCGCCGCCCGAGAGCGAGGTGACGTCGCGGTAGCGGGCTCGGTCCCAGGGGATGCCGAGGGCCGCCATGGTGCAGGTGTCCCACACGGTCTCCTGGTCGTAGCCACCGGCATCCGCGTAGTCCGCGAGAGCCGTGGCGTAACGCATCTGGGTCGCGGTGTCGTCGTGCTCGATGAGCGCGTTCTCGCTGGCCTCGAGCTCGAGTGCGGCGCCGCGGACCCGCTGCGGGGCCACGGAGACCAGCAGGTCGTGCACGGTTCCGGATGCCGCGTGCCCGACGAACTGGTCCATCACGCCGAGCCCGCCGGCGAGCGACACGACTCCCGCATCCGGAGCCAGCTCGCGACGGATGATCCGCAGCAGCGTCGACTTGCCGGCACCGTTCGCGCCGATGAGAGCACCCGTGACGCCCTCGCCGACACGGAAGGAGACCGCATCGAGCAGGGGCCTGCCGTCGGGAAGGGTGAAGGAGACGTCGCTGACGTCGATGTAGCCCATGAGTGTGAATTCCTCGTGATCGCCTGAGCCCGACTGGAGCGGGCGCCGCGGGTGGGCAGCCGATCAGGATACACCGAGACCCCCCTCGGAGCAGGTCGCGGCGGCAGGATCCTCCGGGCTGTCGGGCGGATGCGGCAAGCTGGAGCCATGACGAGGATCGACGCCGAACCCCTCCGCAGCCTCCGCGAGCGCACCAGCGAGAAGTGGCGCACGCACCCCGACGACGTGCTGCCGCTGACCGTCGCCGAGATGGACTTCCCTTTGGCGCCGCCCATCACCGCGGCCCTGCACGCCGCTGTGGATCGCTCCGACACGGGATACGTCTACAGCAGCCTCGCCGTGGCCACGGCCTTCGCCGGATTCGCCCGCGACCGCTGGGGCTGGGAGGTCGACCCGAACAGGGTCACCAGCACGGCGGACGTGAGTCTCGGCATCGTCGAGGTGCTGCGCCAGGTCACCCGTCCCGGCGACGGCGTGATCATCACTCCCCCGGTCTATCCGCCGTTCTTCGAGCTGGCGCCCGAGGCGTCGGCCCGAATCGTCGAGGTCCCCCTGCTCGGCGGGATCGAGGACGGCTGGCGGCTCGACCTCGACGGCATCGATGCAGCGTTCGCAGCCGGTGCGCGGGCGATGGTGCTCTGCAACCCGCACAATCCGGTCGGGCTCTGCCACTCCGCCGACGACCTGCGCGCCCTCGCCGACATCGCGCAGCGGCACGGGGCCACCATCGTCAGCGACGAGATCCACAACGCCCTGCTGCGGGAGGGTGCCGCATACTCGCCGTTCCTGTCGGTGTCGGATGCCGCCCGCGAGGTGGGCGTCGCCGTCACCTCGGCGAGCAAGGCGTTCAACGTCGCCGGCCTCAAGTGCGCTCTCGTCATCACGGCGAGCGACCGCGGCGATGCCGTTCGCGCGGCCTTCCCCATCGAGGTGCAGTGGCGGACGGGGCTGTTCGGGGAGATCGCGAGCATCGCGGCGTTCTCGGCCGGCGGCGCCTGGCTCGACGGGGTGCGTGAGACCCTCGACGCCAACGCCGCACTGCTCGGCGAGCTGCTCGCGCAGAAGCTTCCCGGCGTGCGCTATCGCATTCCCGATGCCACCTACCTGGCCTGGCTCGACCTCTCGGCACTCGACTGGGGCGACGACCCCGCCGCGCACGCTCTCGAGCACGCGAAGGTGGCTCTCGCGAACGGCCCGGAGTTCGGTGCCGAGCAGGGCCGCGGGCATGCGCGACTGAACTTCGGCACCTCCCCCGAGATCATCCGCGAGGCGATCGACCGGCTGGCGGCGCTGGCCGCAGGCTCAGCGCTGGTCGAGTAGGCCGCTTCCGCCCGGTGCCCCTAGAGCGGAGGGGCCGTGACGAGTCGGGTCGAGCAACCGGTCTCGCCGGGCATCAGCCACTCCGGCGGGAATCCGCCTCCGGCTTGGACGCTGCCGTCGGGCTCACGCACGCCCACGATGCAGTCACCCTCAGCCTGCACCCCGACGGCCGCGATGAGCCGACCGTCTTCGGCGGTCGTCTCGATGGTGACGTGGTCCTGCGGGAACGCCGCTCTCACGGCCGCCTCGAGGCCGGCGGCATCCGTGGACTGCAGCACGGCCTCGAGGACGGCCGCGGCGGAGGGGTCGAGGCTGAGCGGGGGCGTGGGAGACGGCAGCGTGGGCGGCGGGGCATCACCACCGGGACACGCGATCCGATCGAGGTCGATGGTGTCGTCGTAGCTGTCGCCGACGACCGCATAGTGGGCGCACAGCGTTGCGGAGCCGGCCTCCCGGCCCCGGTCGCCGACAGTGTCGGGACTGTGCGGTGCGATGTCGACGCTGATGCGGAGAACGATCCGGGCGCCATCGTGGTCCGAGGTGTCGCCGCCCCAGGACAGGGCCTCGACCCGACGCGACGACCCGTCGGGGAGCTCGACGTTCTCGTCGGGCACGTGCGAGGCCACGAGCCACTCAGCGGTGCGCGGACTGATGACGGACGGCGTCATGTCGGCGCCGATCCGCTGGGCGACGGTCCAGGCCTCGTCCTCGGCGAGGGCGTCGCCGCCGAGCCGCGTGCACCCCGTCGACGCGACCACCACCATCGCCGCGACCGCGGCGATCAACCCCCATCGTGACCCCATCCGGCGAGCCTAGGCAGGCACGGGGGCGGCCTGCGTCAGGGGCGGCCCTGAGTGATCGCTCGGGACTGCGGCGCCCTCGGTGGGCTCACGCATCATCGTGCGATGGGTGGGCTGCCGCGGCGCGCTCGAAAACGCTGGCGCGTTTTCGGAGCTACGGCTGCCGCCTTTCTGAGGGAAGCGCGTCGCGGCTTCGCCGCGCCGCGCTGACCCTCAGCGCGTGTAGTTCGGGGCCTCGACCACGATCTGCACGTCGTGCGGGTGCGATTCCTTGAGGCCGGCCGGCGTGATGCGCACGAACTTGCCCTTGGCCTTCAGCTCCTCGACAGTGCGGGCGCCGACGTAGAACATCGACTGACGGAGCCCGCCGATGAGCTGGTAGGCGACGGCCGACAGCGGACCGCGGAACGGGACCTGGCCTTCGATGCCCTCGGGGATGAGCTTGTCGTCGCTCGGCACGTCGGCCTGGAAGTAGCGGTCCTTCGAGTACGAGGTCCTCTTGCCGCGCGTCTGCAGCGCCCCCAACGAGCCCATGCCGCGGTAGGTCTTGAACTGCTTGCCGTTCTGGAAGATGAGCTCACCGGGGCTCTCGGCCGTACCGGCGAGGAGGGATCCCAGCATCACCGTGTCTGCGCCTGCCACGAGTGCCTTGGCGATGTCGCCCGAGTACTGCAGGCCACCGTCGGCGATGAGCGGGACACCGGCGGGACGCGTGGCCTTCGACGCCTCGTAGATGGCCGTGATCTGGGGCACGCCCACACCGGCGACGACGCGGGTGGTGCAGATGGAGCCCGGCCCGACGCCGACCTTCACCGCATCGGCTCCAGCGTCCACCAGGGCCTGGGCACCCTCGCGCGTCGCGACGTTGCCGCCGATGACGTCGATGTGGGCGAACGTGGGGTCGGTCTTGATGCGGCGGATGATGTCGAGCACGCCGGCGCTCTCGCCGTTGGCCGTGTCGACCACGAGCACGTCGACGCCGGCGTCGCGCAGGGCCTCGGCGCGCTCCCACGCGTCGCCGAAGAAGCCCATGGCCGCGCCGACGCGCAGGCGCCCCTCGGAGTCCTTGGTGGCGTTGGGGTACTGCTCGCTCTTGTCGAAGTCCTTCACCGTGATGAGGCCGGTCAGGTAGCCGTCCTCGTCGACGAGGGGGAGCTTCTCGACCTTGTGCTTGGCGAAGATCGCCAGGGCCTCGTCGGGGTTCATGCCGACGCGGCCGGTGATGAGCGGCATGTTCGTCATGACCTCGCTCACCTTCGTCGAGGACTTCTCGAAGTCGGCGACGAACCTGATGTCGCGGTTCGAGATGATGCCGACGAGCTTGCCGGCCTCGTCCACGACGGGCAGGCCGCTCACCCGGTACGTCGCGCAGAGAGCGTCGACATCCGCGACCGAGGCATCCGGAGTCGTCGTCACGGGGTTCGAGACCATGCCGGACTCACTGCGCTTGACCCGGTCGACCATCTCGGCCTGGTCGGCGATCGAGAGATTGCGATGCAGGATGCCGATACCACCCTGACGGGCCATGGCGATGGCCATGCGCGCCTCGGTGACGGTGTCCATCGCGGCCGAGAGCAGCGGTGTCGCGACGTCGATGCGCCGGGTCAACTGCGATCGCGTGTCCGCGTCGCTCGGGATCACGTCGGTGTGTCCGGGCAGGAGCAGCACGTCGTCGTAGGTCAGACCGATGAAGCCGAAGGGATCGTGCTCGCCCATCTCGAAATTCCTTTGCAGAGTTCAGATCGTTATGAAGCCGCAATCCACGATGATCCGACCAGTTGCTCAATGTTAAGCGAGTTTGCGCCTCAGGCATTCCACCCGACACAATCACTCAGCGTCGACAACCACATTCGCGAAACACATAGGACATAATCAGCACGTACTGTCGACAAAGTTGTTGTCAGGATTGACCTAGGAGCCACCACCGGCACGACCGGTGCGGCACCCCCCATGGAGGTTCAGTGAATTCCACTGATACGGCTCGTCGGCGATCACCGAGAACTCTCGTGATCCTCGTCGGTCTCTTGTTCGCATTTCTCACATCGAGCGCATTCAACGCCTCACCAGCCCAAGCGGACGAGGTGGGCACCGAGTACGACTACACGTTCGTCGGCAACGTCCAGTTCGACCAGGAGCCGTTGGAGGGCGTGGAGATCACGGTCTCCGGCAACGGCTACACGGCGACGGTGGCGACCGATGCCGACGGCAAGTGGAAGATCGGAGTTCCCGAGAAGGCCGCGTACAAGATCACCCTCGACGAGGACACGCTTCCCAAGGGCGTCGTCGTCGCGAAGGGCGGTTCGACCATCGAGGCCGAGTTCGCCCTCACCGCGACGAAGGCCGTCAACTTCTTCCTCGGTGAGGGGCAGCGCGTCACGACGAGCTTCTTCGACCAGTTCGTGCAGCGCGTCGTCAACGGCCTCAACTTCGGTCTGCTCCTGGCACTGGCCGCGATCGGCGTCTCGCTGATCTTCGGCACGACGGGGCTGTCGAACTTCGCCCACGCTGAGATGATCACCTTCGGTGCCCTCATGACGCTCACCTTCGGCGTCGACCTGGCCTGGCCGCTCTGGATCGCGATCATCATCGCGCTGGTTCTGAGCGCAGGACTCGGCTGGACGCTCGACGCGATGATCTGGAAACCGCTGCGCAAGAAGGGCGTCGGCATCATCCAGCTCATGATCGTGAGCATCGGCCTCTCCCTGGCGCTGCGCTACGTCTACCAGTTCTTCTACGGAGGAGCCACGCAGCAGCTGCCCGGCGCGACCCTGTCGAGCGACATCCGCTTCGGTGCGGTCGCCCTCTCATGGGTCGACGTGGTCAGCATGGTCATCAGCATCGTGGTGCTGCTCGGCGTCGCGTACTTCCTGCTGCGCACGCGCATCGGCAAGGCCACGCGCGCCGTGTCCGACAACCCGAGCCTCGCCTCGGCCAGCGGCATCGACGTCGACGGGGTCATCCGCATCGTGTGGGTGCTCGGTGGACTGCTCGCCGGCCTCTCCGGCATCCTCTACGCCTACGCCCGCCCGGGTGTGAGCTGGGACATGGGGTTCCAGATCCTGCTGCTCGTCTTCGCCGCCGTCACCCTCGGTGGTCTCGGCACGGCGTTCGGTGCCCTGGTCGGTTCGCTCATCGTCGGACTCTTCACCGAGCTCACGACCCTGTGGCTCCCGTCCGACCTCAAGTACGTGGGAGCACTCATCATCCTGATCCTCATCCTGCTGTTCCGACCGCAGGGCATCCTGGGTCGCAAAGAGAGAATCGGTTAGGGGGCAGGCACATGATCGACTGGATTCAGATCTTCTCCAATGCCTCGCAGGAGCTCATCAGCCCGACGACGGCCGCCTACGCACTCGCTGCGCTCGGCCTCGCCATCCACTTCGGATACACGGGCCTGCTGAACTTCGGACAGGCGGGCTTCATGGCCCTCGGCGCGTACGGATACGCCATCTCGATCCTCACCTTCGGCTTCCCCGTGTGGGCCGCCGTGCTGGTGGGAGTCGGGGCCTCGGTGATCTTCGCGCTCATCCTCGGTATTCCGACTCTGCGACTGCGAGCCGACTACCTCGCCATCGTCACGATCGCGGCAGCCGAGATCCTGCGACTGCTCTTCACCACGGGAACGTGGGAGTCCGTCACGGGTTCCGCCAGCGGCCTGCAGGGGTACAAGGGCAGCTTCGGCGCTCTGAACCCGTTCACCTTCGAGGGCACTGTCGGCTTCGGGCCGTTCCAGTACAACGCCTACGACTGGTGGATCCGCCTCGTCGGCTGGACCGTCGTGATCATCGCGGGCATCCTCACCTGGCTCATCATGCGCAGCCCCTGGGGCCGTGTCATCAAGGGCATCCGTGAGGACGAGGACGCCGTGCGCGCCCTCGGCAAGAACGTGTACTCCTACAAGATGCAGAGCCTCGTTCTCGGTGGCGTCTTCGGAACCCTCGCCGGCATGATCTTCGTGCTCCCGCGTGCGGTGGTCCCGGCGAACTACCAGACCTCGCTCACGTTCTTCATCTACGCGATCCTGCTGCTCGGTGGCGCCGCCACCATCCTCGGGCCGATCATCGGCTCGATGATCTTCTGGGTGCTGCTGTCGTTCTTCTCGGGCTTCATCGCCCGAGCCGTGGAGGCCGGCTGGCTGCCCTTCATGACCCAGGTGCAGGCTGGTCAGCTGCGCTTCATCCTCGTCGGAGTCGCGATCATGCTGATCGTGATCTTCAGACCACAGGGCATCTTCGGAAACAAGAAGGAGTTGGCCTTTGTCAAGTGACACGACCCCAACAGTCACGCCGGTCAAGACGACCGGCCTGCACATCGGCGATGCCGTCCCGGGAGTCCGCAAGGTCGACCCGATCATCATCGCCGACGGAGTGCGGCGCACCTTCGGCGGCCTGACAGCCGTCGACGTCGAGCATGTCGAGATCCCCCGGGGTGCCATCACGGCCCTCATCGGACCCAACGGCGCCGGCAAGACGACCTTCTTCAACCTGCTGACGGGCTTCGACAAGCCGGACGCGGGTGTGTGGGAGTTCGACGGCAAGCCGCTGCAGCGCGTTCCCGCCTACCGCGTGGCCCGCATGGGACTCATCCGCACCTTCCAGCTGACGAAGTCGCTCGGGCTCCTCACGGTGCTCGACAACATGAAGCTCGGCGCGAAGGGACAGACCGGCGAGAACCTGTTCCGCTCCGTCCTGCCCTTCCTCTGGCGCAAGCAGGAGGACGAGATCACGGTCAAGGCCGATGAACTGCTCGCCCGCTTCAAGCTCGACGCCAAGCGCGAGGACTACGCCGCCAGCCTCTCCGGTGGCCAGCGCAAGCTCCTCGAGATGGCTCGAGCGCTCATGAGCGATCCGACGCTCGTCATGCTCGACGAGCCGATGGCCGGAGTGAACCCGGCGCTCACGCAGTCGCTGCTCGACCACATCCTGGGCCTCAAGGACCAGGGGATGACGGTGCTCTTCGTCGAGCACGACATGCACATGGTCCGCCACATCGCCGACTGGGTGATCGTGATGGCCGAGGGCAAGGTCGTCGCGGAAGGCGATCCCCACACCGTCATGGCCAACCCTGCCGTCATCGACGCCTACCTCGGGTCGCACCACGACTCCGACCTGGGCGAGACCGACACAGAGCACGTCGAAGTCCTGAAGGAGCTCATCGATGACGAACAGTAGTCCAGCAGCCCCCGCCGCCCCCGCGCCCGTCGGCGAGCTCGTCGTCGATGTGCGGAGCGTCACCGCCGGGTACCTGCCCGGGGTGAACATCCTGAACGACTGCTCGCTGCAGGCACGTCAGGGCGAGCTCATCGGCATCATCGGCCCGAACGGCGCCGGCAAGTCGACCCTGCTGAAGTCGATCTTCGGCCTCGTGAAGGTGCGTGAGGGAGGAATCTTCCTGCAGGGCGAGGAGATCACCAACCTCAAGGCGAACAAGCTCGTCGCCAAGGGCGTCGGCTTCGTTCCGCAGACGAACAACGTGTTCCCGTCGCTCACCATCCAGGAGAACCTGGAGATGGGCATGTACCAGAAGCCCAAGGGCCTCAAGGAACGCCTCGAGTTCGTGACCGAGATCTTCCCCGAGCTCGGACGACGCCTCACGCAGCGCGCCGGCTCGCTCTCGGGCGGTGAACGCCAGATGGTGGCCATGTCGCGTGCACTCATGATGGGCCCGCACATCCTGCTCCTCGACGAGCCCAGCGCCGGGCTCTCCCCCGTTCGCCAGGACGAGGCGTTCCTGCGCGTCAAGGAGATCAACAAGGCCGGCGTGACGACCATCATGGTCGAGCAGAACGCTCGACGCTGCCTGCAGATCTGCGACCGCGGTTACGTGCTCGACCAGGGCAAGGACGCGTACACCGGCACGGGCCGCGAGCTGCTGAACGACCCCAAGGTCATCGGGCTCTACCTCGGCACGCTCGGCGAGTAGCGTTCGGAACGACACGAGAAGAGGGGCGGATGCTGCGGCATCCGTCCCTCTTCTCGTTCTCGGGCTTCACCCGATCATCGTGGCGATGAGTGCGACCATCGTGATGCCGATGGCGTGGTATCCCCCGGTGATGCCGCCGAAGACCAACGGATGCGGAATGGTGGGCACCACGGCGTTGGTGATCGACACGGCCGCCGCGATCCCTCCGCCGACCACGGCCCCCAGCACCACGGCTCCGACCGGCTCGCGCAGCTCGAGCGCAGCGACCAGCCAGACCGTCGCGATGGTGATGAGGGTGCCGCTGAGCAGGGGCACGACATAGTAGATCAGCGGGAATCGCTCGCCTCTGCTGCGTGTGACACCGACCGATCGATCCCACGCCCGCCCGAACAGCGGGGTGAACCACAGGGCGCCGAGGAGGAAGTACGCGACGCTCCCGATGACGAGCGCCACCCAGTCCAGTCGGCCCACCGCGTCGACGATATTCATCCCGTCTCCCTCCTGTCGGCCGCCCATCGACGGCGGCGAGCACCAGCATCCTCCGCGGACCGTCGCCGGGTATTGCAGAAATGCGACAGGGTCCACACTGGGTCCATGGCACCCGCCGATCCATCCCCCGGAGTCGACAGGACGCCCGGCGACGCGGGCAGCCGACCGATCGGCCTGGACGAGCGCAGCGGCATGCTCGACCCGCACAACGTCGTGCGCTTCGCGGCGCACTGGATCGACCCGCATCCGAGCGTCGCGACCGTGGTCGACCGCTACTGGCACGTCCGATGGGCGCTGCCTTCCGACGAGGTGATCGTGCAGCGCATCATCGACCTGCCCGCCGTCACACTGAGCATCGAGGACGGTGCAGTGCCGGCGCCGCTTGTGGTCACGGGTGTCCAGAGCCGGGCGTGGCTGCGCCGAATCCACGGTACCGGGTCGGTCTTCGCTCTCCGCCTGCGCCCGGCCGGGCTCGCCGTGCTCGGCGACCTTCGCGTCGACGACATCGCGGATGCGACGGTACCACTCGAGCGCATGCTCGATCCAGCCCTCCGCGACCTCCTCGCCGCGGTCGCATCGGCGACGACGCCGGGGGGTCGGGCCCGGGCTGCCGACCGGCTGGTCTCCGAGCGGCTGGCGATCCGGCCCGCCACGACGGAGGGCCTGCTGGCCAATGCGATCTTCGATGAGCTGACCGCGAGGGTCCGCTCCCAGACCGGTCCCGATCTGGCGGCACTGTTCGGAGTCAGCGCGCGCACGGTGCAGCGAACGCTCAAGACGACGGTCGGCCGCGGCCCGAAGTGGATCAGCCGCCGCATCCGCCTCCAGGAGGCGGCTCGTGCCCTGACGACCACATCGGATCGCGACCTGGCGGCCCTGGCGGTCGATTTGGGGTACACCGACCAGGCGCACCTCATCAACGACTTCCGCGGCGTTGCGGGCGTCTCACCGGGTGCTTACGTGCGGTCGCTCCGCGCCCTCGGAGGGGCATGAGGGCGTCGAGCCCGGCGGAGCCCGGCTCGCCTCGCGGGCACGAGAAAGGGCCCCGGCCGAAGCCGGGGCCCTTCCCATCAGTAGATGGCTTAGTTGATGCGCGTGTACTTGTTGTCGGCTGCGTACTCGTAGACACCGATGGTGGCTTCGGTCGGGTCGCCGTTCTCGTCGAACGTGACGGGGCCGGAGGCTCCGTCGTAGTCGATCTGCTTGCCCTCGGCGAGGAGCTTGGCGCCCTCTTCGAAGGTGGTGACCTTGGTGCCGTCACCCGTACCGCCCGAGACCTGCTGGAGGTACTTGGCGATCTCGGTGCCGTCGGTGCTGTTGGCCGCGTAGGCTGCCAGAGCGATGAGGACGGCGGCGTCGTACGACTCGGGTCCGTAGCTGAAGTCGGTCAGGGCCGGGTCTGCGGTCAGCAGGCGCTCCCTGAAGTCGTCCTCGAGCTTGGGGCCGGGGAGCGTACCCTTCGATCCGGCGATGAGGCCGGGAGCGAAGTCGGCGCTGTAGTCGGCGAGGTTTCCATCGACGAAGTACAGCTTGTCACCGGGGTAGCCGGATCCGACAAGTGCAGGCACGACGACCTTGGCCTCGTCGAACGTGATGACGGCAACGGCGTCGGGCTTCGCGGCGGAGATCGCCGAGAGCTGAGCGTCGAAGTTGGAGTCACCCGTGTTGAACTGCTGCTCGACGACGACCTCGCCGCCGGCGGCCTCGAAGGCCTCCTTCGTGGCCTTGGCCAGGCCGGTGCCGTAGGGGTCGTTCAGCACGAGAAGACCGAGGGTGGAGTTGCCGTCCTCGGCGATCTGCGTGCCGAGGACCTCTCCCTGGAGCAGGTCGGAGGGAGCCGTACGGAAGTACAGGCCCTTGTCCTCGTAGGTCGTGAAGTCGGGCGACGTGTTCGCCGGCGAGAACTGCACGACACCGGCGCCGGTGATCTGGTCGATGACCGTGAAGGAGACACCCGAGGATGCCGCACCGACGATGGCCGAGACATCCTGCGAGAGGAGGTCGGTCACCGAGACGGTGGCGGTGTCGGTCGTGGTGTCACCCGAGTCGCGGTAGATGACCTCGAGGTTGAGGCCCGATGCTGCGTCGTTGACCTCGGTCGCGCCGAGCGCGACGCCGGCCTCCTCGGGCGGGCCGAGGAAGGCGAGGGTGCCGGACTGCGGCAGGATCGTGCCGATCTTCAGATCGAGGGCACGGTCACCGGCCTTGATGGGCAGGGCGTCGCCGGCCGCGGCCGTCTCGGAAGCGGACGGGCTGGCCGCCTCGCCGCCACCACTGCTGCACGCGGTCAGTAGGAGAGCGCTGACGCCGACGAGGGCGGCTCCGCTCAATACTGCCCGGGCAGAGCGCGAGGCCTTGGCCTTCGCGAATACGCTCATGTTGCTCCTTGGGACTTAGGAATGTGTACACAGATGACAGTCCGGAAGACTGCCGTGCTGCCACAGTATTGGGCGATCATTGACCGGACAAGCCAACTAGGTCACAGTGCGGTAAAACCGTCCAAATTGTTACATCCCGGCAAACTGGGGGGCGCAAAACAACGGAATCTGTACTACGCGGCCAATCCTGCGACGTTTTCACGCGTCTGAGCAGGGCGTGGAGAGCTACTTCTTCTTGGACTTCGTCGGGCTCGGTTCCGGCTCCGGCGTCGCCTGGGCGAGGCCGCCGGTGCCGGTGACGCCGGCGTACACGATGGTGACGTCATCGGCGAGCGCAGCGGCGCATTCGCCGAAGCTCACGCAGGAGAAGGTGCCGCTCGAGACAGCCGTGATCGCGTTGGCGACAGCACTTCCCGAGTCGTTGTCCGCCACGGTCGCGGCGAGCGCGACGCGCATGGTGGTGTCGTAGGCCTCGCCGCCGCCGATGAGCGGCTTCGCCCCGGGATCGGCGGACTGCAGGCGAGCCGAGAAGGCCTCGTCGGGCTTCCAGTCGGCCTGGCCGATGCGCACGACGGTCGTGGCACCGCCGACGGCGGCGATCTCCTTGGGGATGTCGCCCTTCGCCGCCCAGAGCACGACGTCGATGCTGCGATCGGTGAGTTCCTTCACGATGGCAGCGGCATCCGCCGTCGTCGATCGATGCACGACGACGACGGGAGCGCCGAGAACGCCGCCCTGCTCGTTGAGTTCGCGGACGGCCAACTCGACTCCGGCGACCCGCGCCTGGGAGACGTCCGCCGTCTTGCCTGCCATGTCGAGAACCGTCATGAGGTGCAGCGACCCGTCGCCGGCGACGATCGGCACAGGAGTCGGGGTCGCCGTCGGCGTCGACCGCTCTTCGCCCTGATCCTGGGCGGTGCAGCCCGTGAGCAGGAGCGCGCCTGCCACGAGGGCTGCGAGCGCAACCGATCGGTGGATCCTCATCACTGGCGGTCCTCCCCTTCTGCCGGGCGCAAGCCTAGCGGCGGGTCAGGCTGATTCGACGGATGCGCGCCGTGCACTGCGCGCCGAGCGCGCCATGTCGATCGTGAGCACCGCCAGCGCGACCCAGACCAGGCTGAATCCGACCCAGCGCTCAGGCGGCATCGCCTCGTGCAGCAGCACCACGCCGACGAGGAACTGGATGAACGGCGCGAAGTACTGGATGAAGCCCATGTAGATGAGCGGAAGGCGTCGCGACGCCGCGGCGAAGAACAGGAGCGGCACGGCGGTGATGACTCCGGCAGCCGCGAGCAGCACGGTGTGCCAGACACTGACAGTGCCGAGCGTGATGCCGCCGGTCGCGCTCACGACGATGAGGGCGACGACGGCGACGGGGGTGAGCCACGCCGTCTCGAGGGTGAGGCCGGACACGGCGTCGACCTGGCCGCCGACCCTCTTCTTGATCAGCCCGTAGAAACCGAAGGAGAATGCGAGCGCCAGAGCGACCCACGGGAAGCTGCCGTGCCCGAGGGCGAGAACGAGCACGGCGACGATGCTGATGCCCACAGCCGCCCACTGCAGCGGGCGCAGTCGCTCCCGCAGCACGATGACACCGAGGAACACTGTGACGATCGGGTTGATGAAGTAGCCGAGCGCAGCCTCGACGACCTGCCCCGTCATGGCGGCATAGACGTAGACCGTCCAGTTCACGAGGATGAGCACGCCGGCGAGCGCCATGGTCAGCGAGATGCGCGGCTGCCGGGCCAGCGCGAAGAACCCGCGCCACGCCTTCGTGGCGGTCAGGAGGATGGCGCAGAACACCAGCGAGAAGAGGATGCGCCAGGAGACGATCTCGGGAGCACCGGCCGGGGCCAGCGCGATGAAGTAGATCGGGAGGAAGCCCCAGAGCACGTAGGCGGAGATCGCGTAGATCAGTCCCGTGCGACCGGCCTTGTCGGTCGGCGACGCGAGGGGGGTCTTCGGGGATTCCTGCGTCACAGCCACTCGTCCGAGCTTACGCGGCGAGAGGCCGGTGCCGCCTCGACCCGACTGCCAACGCGACGCGACATCCTGCCGTGGAGGGGCATCCGTTCCTCCTCGGACCACGAGGTCGCAGGGGTTCGATCCGCCCGGGAACGACGAAGGGGCCCGGATGCCGTCAGCATCCGGGCCCCTCACTCGTGTGGGGTGCGACTAGCGCACGACCACCGCGAGAACGTCGCGAGCGGAGAGGACCAGGAGGTCTTCGCCCGAGAACTTGACCTCGGTTCCGCCGTACTTGGAGTAGATGACCTTGTCGCCGACGGCGATGTCGAGGGGCACGCGGTTGCCGTTGTCGTCGATGCGACCGGGGCCCACGGCCACGACCTCGCCCTCCTGGGGCTTCTCCTTGGCGGTGTCGGGGATGACGAGTCCCGACGCCGTGGTCTGCTCTGCCTCGACCTGCTTGATGACGATGCGATCCTCGAGCGGCTTGATGGAGACCGACACGGTTGACCTCTTTCTGTAACGAAGACTGGGTTAGCACACTCGATATGAGAGTGCTAAGACGAGTTTAGGGCGCGATTGGCACTCATGCAACGTGAGTGCCAATCCATGACGGCCGGCGCGACGGGCTGTGGGTTAGCGTTGGGGCATGGATCGCTCCGAGCTCGTCGACCTTCTGACGCCCGAGGGATTCCGTCTCCTCGACTCCCTCCCGCCGTGGGATGCCAAGGCCGACGTCGTACGTCTGGTCAGCAGCCTGCGCGCGCAGGGCCACCCCGCCGGGCTCGTCGCGAGTGTGCTGAGCCAGTCGCGGCTGCGGACGAAGGCCGAGGGCAAGTTCGGAGAATTCGCCTCCCGCATGCTGTTCACCGACGCCGGTCTCGAGCAGGCGACGAGACTCTCGGTGGCGGCGCTGCACGCCGGGCGGTATTCGGCGGCCGGCATCAGCCGCGTGGCCGACCTCGGCTGCGGAATCGGGGGCGACGCCCTGGCGATGGCCGCCCTCGAGCTCGAGGTGACTGCCGCCGACGCCGACGAGGTCACGGCGGCCATCGCCAGCTACAACCTCGCGCCGTTCACGTCGGCCACAGTGGTGAACGCCCGAGCCGAAGACGTCGATCTCGCCGACGTCGATGGCGTGTACCTGGACCCGGCCCGACGCACGGCCGGCCACTCCGAGACCGAGCGGCTGACGCAGGCGAGCGACTACTCCCCCTCCCTCGATTTCGCCTTCGGGCTGGGTGAGCGGATGCCGACGGGAGTGAAGCTCGGACCCGGCTTCGACCGCTCGCTCATCCCCGCGCAGGCCGAGGCCCAGTGGGTGTCGGTCGACGGGCAGCTGGTGGAGATGGGGCTCTGGTTCGGCGCACTGGCTCGTCCCGGCATCCGTCGCTCGGCGCTGCTGCTGGGGCGGGCGGGCACGGCGGAACTCAGTGCCGACGCCGACAGCCCCGATGTCGAGGTCCGTGGACTCGGCGAGTACCTCTACGAGCCCGACGGCGCCGTCATCCGCGCCAGGCTCATCGGCGATCTGGCCCGCGAGATCGACGCCGGGATGCTCAGCGAGGGAATTGCCTACCTCACGTCGGATTCCGCACGTGCGACCCCGTTCGCGACGGCCTTCCGCGTGCTCGAGGTTCTGCCCACCGACGAGAAGAAGCTGAAGGCGTCCCTGCGCGCGCGCGGGATCGGGACGCTCGAGATCAAGAAGCGCGGCATCGACGTCGACCCGGCCCAGCTGCGGAAGCGTCTGCAGCTGAAGGGGACGGCATCAGCCACCATCGTGCTCGCCCGTCAGTCGGGCAAGCACGTCACACTCCTCGTCGAGAGGGTCTGACCACCTCGACGGCGTTCCGACGTGCCGGCGAGCCGACTCGACGACAGGGCCGCTCGCAAGGTGTGCCGGTCAGGCCCCGGGGGCGACCCTCATGACGACCAGTACCCAGATCGCGGCGATCACGATACCGGCCACGCCCGTGACGATACCGACGGTCCGATTGGTGCGGCTGTAGGAGTCGGTCGGCCGCGCGGCGAAGCCTGCGATCACGGCGATCACGCACGCGATGGCTCCCCACGGCAGGAACAGGCAGACGATCAGGCCGCCCACACCCAACCAGCTCGACAGGCTGGCCGCGGCACTGGGCGGTTCCGGCATCAGCGCCGACTCGGACTGGCTCATCGATCCTCCCTGCGCCGCTGGTGAAGACGTGAGGCGGATGGCCGATCACGGCCATCCGCCTCGCATCGACGGTGTTCCTAGTACGTCGTGTAGCCCGAGTCGCCGATGGATGCGAAGACCGCGATCCAGAAGATGAGCGAGATCAGTCCGATGACCACGCCGAGGAAGCCCAGGATGATTCCGGTCAGCCACATGCCCTTGGCTCCCGGCTCCTTCTTCTTGCCGAGGAAGCCCAGCACGATGGCCGCGGCGGGGATGAGCATCTGCAGGATGCCTCCGGCGATGGGAATCCACACGACGACCAGCGATCCCGCGACGCCGATGATGCCGGCGATGAGCGAGATGAGGCTGAGTGTCGGTGTGGGCGATGCCGGGCCCGGCGCGTATGCGGACGCTCCGTAGGCCGGAGCTGCCGGAGCGCCGTAGGCGGGCGGCGATCCGTACGCGGGCGGCGGCGTCTGGGGAGCTCCGTAGGCCGGAGGAGCGGGCGGTGCGGGGGGAGCCGGCGGCGCAGCGGGCGGAACCGGAGGCGCCACGGGCGCCGTCGACTCGACGGGCGGCACCGGGGGTGCTGCGGGGGGTGCCGGAGGCGCGGCTGGAGGCGCTTCTGGCGCGTCGGGGACCGTCGGCTCGTCCGCGGGAGCTGCGGTGGCAGCGGGATCCGTCACCGCAGGAGTCTCCGCGGGAGTCTCCGCAGCCTCGGGGATCTCGGTGGACGGGATAGTGGGTTCGACACCGTCGACCGGCTTTTCCGGCTCGTCGGGTCGTGCTGGAGTCGTGGGATCGCTCATGGCGGTGGCCTGCTTTCGGTTCAGTACTGGTTGCCGTTTGACGCGGCGTAGAAGAACAGCGGAATGAGGACGACGAAGAAGAGGATGATGCCGGCGAGGATGCCGAGGTAGCCGAGGATGAGGCCGGCGATGGCGAAGCCGCGGCCCTGCTCGCCGGTCTTCTTGACCTGGCTCAGGCCGATGTGGCCGAGGACGATGCCCACGAGGCTGATGCCGACGATGGACAGGATGAACGAGAGGATCGACAGCACGTTCCACTTGGGCTGCGCGGGGTACGGCTGGCCGTAGGCGGGCTGCTGTGCATACGTGGGTGCCTGAGCGGGCGCCGGCGGCGGGCTGTAGGCGGGCGCAGCCTCAGGCTGTGCGGCCGGCGGAATCGTCGGCCCCCCGGCCGCATCTGCAGGTGGCTGGTTGACGTCGGTCATCGGTCCCCTTCCGGCCGTGGATACGCACGTCTGCCCACCCTACTCCGCCTGATCAGGGGCGGAAAGGGCGACGCGCGACTATGACGCCGGAGTGGTTAGGCGGCTCAGTGCACCTGGATGTCGGTGACCGGCAGCGTCGAGTCGGCCCCGAAATCGGGGCCGGACGGAGCGTGCCCGTGCATCACGAGCTGAGCTCCGAGGGCTGCGATCATGGCACCGTTGTCCGTGCAGAGGTCGAGCGGTGGGATGCGCAGGGATATGCCCGCGGCCGCGGTGCGTTCCTCGGCGAGCGAGCGCACCCTGGCGTTCGCGACGACACCGCCGCCGAGCAGGAGCCTGGGCACGCCCAGGTCGGTGCACGCCGCGATCGCCTTGCCGATGAGCACGTCGGCGACGGCCTCCCGGAAGCTGGCCGCGACGTCGTTGATCGGGACCTCCTCGCCGGCGTCCTGCTTCTTCTCGACCCAGCGCGCGACGGAGGTCTTGAGGCCCGAGAAGCTGAAGTCGTACCGGTGGGCGGCCATGTCCTTCGGCAGGGTGAGGCCGCGAGGGAACCTGATCGCTTTCGGATCTCCCCGTGCGGCCAGCCTGTCGATGTGCGGACCACCCGGATAGGGCAGGCCGAGGATGCGAGCGACCTTGTCGAACGCCTCCCCCGCGGCGTCGTCGATGGTCTCGCCGAGGAGTTCGACGTCGGAGACCAGGTCCCGGACGAGCAGCAGCGAGGTGTGACCGCCCGAGACGAGCAGGGCGATCGTGGGGTACTCCAGGTGCCCCTCCTCGCCGAGAACGTCGACACCGACGTGGCCGACGAGATGGTTGACCGCGTAGAGCGGCTTGTCGAGCGCGAGAGCGAGCGCTTTGGCCGAACCCACGCCGACCATGAGCGCCCCGGACAGGCCCGGTCCACTGGTGACGGCGATGGCGTCGAGGTCCTCGAGGCTCACGCCCGCCTCGGCGAGGGCCGCGCCGATCATGGGGGTCATCGATTCGAGATGCGCCCGGGCGGCGACCTCGGGAACGACCCCGCCGTAGCGCGCGTGCTCGTCCATCGACGAGGCGATCGCGTTGGCGAGCAGGGTGCGTCCGCGCACGATTCCGACGCCGGTCTCGTCGCAGGAGGTCTCGATGCCGAGCACCAGGGGATCCTCGCGATTCATCGGCTCTCCTCCGTCGGGATGCTCTCCACGCCGACAGCCAGCGTCGTCCTGGCCGGCTGCACGCTCAGGCGCATCACGAGAGCATCCACTCCGTCCGGCTGGTAGTAGTTCGGCCGCACGGCGATCTCGGCGAAGCCGAGCTTGCCGTAGAGCTGCTGGGCGACGGGGTTGTCCGCGCGCACCTCCAGGAACACCTCGGTCACTCCGCGTCCGCGCGCCTCGTCGATGAGCCGTTCCATGAGGGCGCGTCCGAGGCCGTGCCCGCGGGAGGCCTCGGTGACGGCGATCGTCTGGATGTCCGCATCCGTTCCCCCACGGGGTGCCAGCAGCCCCGCGTAGCCGACGATGTTCTCGCGCTCGTCGGGCGGGAACGCGACGAGGTAGTAGGTGTGCTCGCTGGCGAGGTCGGCGAGCATGGTCGCCGGTGACCAGGCATCCGTCGTGAACGTGCTGGTCTCGATGGCCATGATGGCGTCGACGTCTGCGACGCCCGCCCGGCGGAGCTGGAAGGTCATCGGGTCACTCGCTTCGGGCCGTTCGACGGGGTGACGTCGGGCGAGCGCAGGTAGAGCGGCTCATCGGCCGCGAACGGGTGTCCGGCCGCGAAGGCGAGCTCGGCGACCATGCCGAGTCCCCCGGCGGGGATGGTGGCGGCGTCGATGCGCGTCAGCTCCGGGAAGGGGACGGCGTCGGGCTTGGCGAGGGCGGGACCATCGGTGCGCTGCGGGAGTCCGTCGGCGTCGGCGCCGGAGTAGGCCGACCAGAACACCTCACGGCGACGGGCATCCGTCACCACGAGCAGCCCGCCGGTCGCACCCGAAGCGTAGTGCTGCCAGGCGACGGCGTCGTGGCTGGCGATGGGCACGAGAGGACGCCCCAGCGCGAAGGCGAACGTCCGCGCGGCGCTGATGCCGACGCGCAGCCCGGTGAACGGGCCCGGTCCCATGCCGCTGACGACCCCGGACAGCTCGTGGGGTCGGATGCCGGCCTCGGTGAGAGCGGCCGTGATGAGCGAGCCGATCACCTCGGCATGACGCATGGTGTCGGCGACGTCGACCTGGCTCAGGATGCCGCCGTCGCGGTCGACCACGGCGACGCTGGTGCCGGCGGAGGTATCGATGGCGAGCAGCACCCGTCCAGCCTACTTCGCCGTGGCCGGTGACCCTCCGGCGTAGGGCGTGCCCGACCACCGCGGGCCGAAGCCTCGGATGGTGATGGTGCGCGGTTCGTCGGCACCCAGATCGGATGCGTCGGTCGGGTCGGTCTCGTCGGAATCGGTGTCGTCCGAATCGGTGTCGTCGGAATCGTCGTCGCCCGTCTCGTCGGCGTCGTCGGAACCGGTGGCCTCGCTGCCTGCGGCATCCGCCCCGGCCCCGGTCGGCCGCACGATGTCGAGTTCCAGCCACGACTCGGCGACGCCGTCGAGGAGTCCGGCGCCCCACTCCACGACGACGACGGAGCGGGCGTAGTCGATGTCGAGGTCGTCGAGCTCCATCGCGCTCTGCAGCCTGTAGGCGTCGACGTGCACGAGCGGCGGGCCGTCGCCGAGGCTGGGGTGGGTGCGTGCCAGCACGAAGGTGGGACTCGCCACCCGGCCACGCACTCCGAGCCCGGCGCCGATCCCGCGTGTGAGCGTCGTCTTGCCCGCGCCGAGGGGCCCGCTGAGCACGAGAAGGTCGCCGGCACGCAGCTCGGCCGCCAGCGTCTCGCCCAGGGCCGTCATGCCGTCGGCCTCTGCGATGGTGAGTCTCTCCACGCCTCTACTCCACGTAGTGGCGCTGCACGCGGTGCCCGATGCGCGTCACGATCTCGTAGTTGATGGTTCCGGCGGCCGCGGCCCAGTCATCGGCCGACGGCGCACCGGTGGTCGGATCTCCGAACACGACGACGGGATCCCCGACGGCCACGGCCAGGTCGCCGACGTCGACGATGAACTGGTCCATGGCGATGCGTCCGACGACCGGATGCCGCTCCCCCGCGATCCAGACCTCGGCTCGGCCCGATGCCTGCCGCGGGATGCCCTCCGCGTAGCCGAGCGGGACGAGCACGAGAGTGGTGTCGCGCGGCGCCCGCCACTGGTAGTCGTAGGAGGCTCCGGTGCCGGCCGCGACCCGGCGCACGTTCGCGACCCGGCCCCTGAGCGTCATCGCCGGGACCAGAGGCACGTCGGGCGTGCTGTCGCTCCACGGCGAGAGTCCGTAGATGCCGATGCCCAGTCGCACCATGGTGAAGCGGCACTCGGGCCGGGTGATGGCCGCAGCCGTCGAGGCGAGGTGCAGCAGCTCGGGAGCGACCCCGTGGGTCGCCGCCGTCGCGATCGCCGCCTCGAACCGTTCGCGTTGGGCCGCATCCTCCTCGGGTGAGGCGTTCGAGAGGTGGCTGAAGAGTCCCTCCACGACGATGTCGCCCGACTCCTGCAGGGAGCCCGCCGCCTCGACGGCCGTGGCCCAGTCCTCCTCGGGGATGCCGTTGCGGCTGAGCCCGGTGTCGACTTTTAGGTGCAGGCGTGCCTGTGCCCCCACCCGGCGGGAGGCATCCGTCACGGCATCGAGCTGGCCGAGCGTCGAGATCCCGATCGAGATGCCGCGGGCTATCGCCTCGTCGAAGACCACGTCGGGGTCGTGCAGCCACGCCAGCATCGGAGCGTCGATTCCGGCGTCTCGCAGGGCGATGGCCTCGGCGATATCGGCGACTCCCAGCCAGTCGGCGCCGCCGGCGAGCGCGGCGCGTGCGACGGGCACGGCGCCGTGGCCGTACGCGTTCGCCTTGACGACGGCCATGACGTGCGGCGTGGCCACGTGAGCCGCGAGGGCGGCGACGTTGGCTCTGACGGCACGGAGGTCGACGGATGCCTCACGGAAGACGAGCTGCTCGCTCATGAGCCGTCACGCTCCGTGACGACGAAGGCCGTGGCGATCCCGGCGTCGTGGCTCATCGAGACGTGCACGCTGGTGACGCCCTGGGCCTCTGCTGCGGCCGCGACGGTGCCCGACAGGGTGAACTCCGGGTCTCCGTGCTCGTTCGCCTCGATCACCATGTCGTGCCAGCGCAGGCCGCCGGGGCCGCCGAGCGCCTTGATCAGCGCCTCCTTCGCCGCGAACCGAGCGGCCAGTGAGCGAGGACGCCGAGCGCGTTCGCTCTCAGCGAACAGTCGCTCGACGAGGCGCGGCGTGCGTGCGATCGCCCGCTCGAACCGGGCCAGATCGACGACGTCGACTCCGATGCCGGCGATCACGACTCACTCGACCGTGACGGACTTCGCCAGGTTGCGCGGCTGGTCGACGTCGAGGCCCTTGGCCGTGGCCAGCTCCATCGCGAAGATCTGCAGCGGGACGACGGCGAGGATCGGCTCGAACAGCGGGGCCGCCAGCGGGATCGGGATGACCTCGTCGGCGAAGGGCAGCACTGCGGCGTCGCCCTGCTCGGCGATCGCGATGATGCGGGCACCGCGAGCGCGGATCTCCTGGATGTTCGACACGACCTTCGCGTGCAGCAGAGCCGAGTGGCGCGGGCTCGGCACGATCACGAAGACCGGCTGGCCGGGTTCGATGAGCGCGATCGGGCCGTGCTTGAGCTCACCGGCAGCGAATCCCTCGGCGTGGATGTAGGCGAGCTCCTTGAGCTTCAGCGCGCCCTCGAGGGCGACCGGGAAGCCGACGTGGCGGCCCAGGAACAGCACGGCTCGGGTGTCGCTCATCCAGTGGGCGAGCTGGCGGATGATCTCACCGGTGCCGAGCACCGTCGCCAGCTTCTCGGGGATGCTCTCGAGCTCGTGGAGCTCGACGGCGATCTCCTCGGCGCTGAGCGAGGCGCGCACACGGGCGAGGTGCAGGCCGAAGAGGTAGAGCGCGGTGATCTGGGCGACGAAGGCCTTGGTCGACGCGACGGCGACCTCGGGTCCGGCGTGCGTGTAGATCACGGCATCCGACTCCCGCGGGATGGTCGCACCCTGGGTGTTGCAGATCGAGAGGGTCCTGGCGCCGCGCTCACCGGCGAACTTCACGGCCATGAGCGTGTCCATGGTCTCGCCGGACTGCGAAATGGAGATGACGAGAGTGTCGTCGGTGATCACAGGATCGCGGTAGCGGAACTCGTGGCTGAGCTCGACCTCGACGGGGATGCCCGCCCACTTCTCGATCGCGTACTTGGCGACGATGCCGGCGTAGGCGGCCGTGCCGCAGCCGATGATCGTGATGCGACGGATGGCGGCGAGCGCGTCGTCGCCGAATGCGGTGAGTTCGGGCACCGCGACGGCACCGTCGTGGATGCGACCGCGGATGGTGTTGGCCACGGCATCCGGCTGCTCCGAGACCTCCTTGGCCATGAAGCTGGACCAGCCGCCCTTCTCGCTGGCGGAGGCGTCCCAGGCCACGTCGAACTCCTCGGCCTCGACGACTGCTCCGTCGAAGTCGGTGACGGTGACGCTGTCCGCCGTGATGGCGACGATCTGGTCCTGGCCGATGGCGACGGCGCGGCGGGTGTGCTCGACGAAGGCTGCGACATCCGAACCCAGGAAGTTCTCGCCGTCACCCAGGCCGATCACGAGCGGGGAGTTGCGGCGGGCACCGATGACGAGGCCGGGCTGGTCCTGGTGCAGGGCGAGGAGCGTGAACGCACCCTCGAGGCGGGAGACCGTGCGCTGGAATGCGAGGCGCAGATCGCCGGCGGCGCGGTACTCGCGGCCGAGGAGCACTGCGGCGACCTCGGTGTCGGTCTCGGACTCGAAGGTGTGACCCTCGGCGAGCAGTTCGTTCTTCAGCTCGGAGAAGTTCTCGATGATGCCGTTGTGGATGAGCGCCAGTCGCCCGTCGTCACCGAGGTGAGGGTGCGCGTTGCGATCGGTGGGTCCGCCGTGCGTCGCCCACCGCGTGTGACCGATGCCGGTGCGGCCGTCGTTGATCGGGTGGGCCTCGAGCTCGTCGGTCAGCTTGACGAGCTTGCCCGCCTTCTTGGCGACGCCGAGTCCACCGTCTTCATCGATGACGGCGACGCCCGCGGAGTCATAGCCCCGGTATTCCAGGCGGCGAAGCCCTCCGATGAGCACTTCGAGACTCTTGTTCTCGCCTACATATCCAACGATTCCACACATGGGCCCGATTTTAGCCTGAACTGGCTGACGCTAAGCTCATAGCGATGTCCGATCCGGCGAGAACCAACGGTGTCCACGGCCACAGCTCCCCGTTCGTCGAGCTGGATCGCGCCGACTGGGCCGCCCTCGCACGGTCGACCCCGCTGCCCTTGAGCGAGACCGAACTCGTGCAGCTGCGCGGCCTCGGCGAGCCGCTCGACCTCTCCGAGGTCACCGACGTCTACCTGCCGCTGAGCCGCCTGCTCAACCTCTACGTGGCCGGAGCACGCAGCCTCCACCGCGCCACGAGCGATTTCCTCGGCGATCGAGCCGAGAGCACCCCGTTCGTCATCGGAGTGGCCGGGTCGGTGGCCGTCGGCAAGTCGACGATCGCGCGACTGCTGCGTGAGCTCCTCGCCCGCTGGGAGGACACTCCCCGCGTGGAACTCGTGACGACGGATGGCTTCCTCCTGCCCAACGCCGAGCTCGAGCGCCGCGGCCTGATGGCGCGCAAGGGCTTCCCCGAGTCGTACGACCGGCGGGCGCTCCTGCGGTTCGTCAGCGAGGTCAAGGCCGGGACCGCCGAGGTGCGCGCTCCGTTCTACTCGCACCTGAGCTACGACATCGTTCCCGACGCCCAGATCACGGTTCGCCGCCCCGACGTGCTCATCGTCGAGGGGCTCAACGTGCTGCAGCCACCCGGTCCGGGGCATCGCCTCGCCGTGAGCGACCTGTTCGACTTCACCATCTACGTCGACGCCCGTACCCGCGACATCGCGCGCTGGTACGACGAGCGCTTCCTGAAGCTGCAGCGCGGCGCGTTCAGCAACCCGCTGTCGTACTTCCACCGCTATGCGTCGCTCACCGAGAGCGAGGCTCTGGCACGCTCGGGCGAGATCTGGCGGTCGATCAACGAGCCGAACCTGCTCCAGAACATCCGGCCGACACGGTCGCGGGCGACCCTCGTTCTGCGCAAGGACGAGAATCACACCGTGAACTCGGTGCTGCTGCGAAAGCTCTAGAGAGCCAGGCGCTCCCGCACGACGTCGGCGAGGCCGTGCGCGAGGCGATCGGCCGTGGCCTGGTCGGCCGCCTCCACCATGACGCGCACCATCGGCTCCGTGCCCGAGCGGCGCATGAGCACGCGGCCCGAATCCCCGAGCTCGGCCTCCGCGTCGCGCACCGCGGCTGCGATGACCTCATCGGAGTCGAGCGCGTGGTGATCGACGCCTCGCACGTTCACGAGGATCTGCGGGAAGACCGTCATGACGCTGGCGAGCTCGGCGATCGACTTCCCGGTGCGGGCCATCTCGGCCACCAGGTGCAGGCCGGTGAGGATGCCGTCGCCCGTGGTGGCGTACTCGGTCATGATCACGTGGCCGGACTGCTCGCCACCCAGGGCGAGGGAGTCGGCGTTGAGCTCTTCGAGAACGTAGCGGTCGCCGACGGCGGTCTGGATGACGCGGATGCCGTTGGCCTCCATCGCCCTGTGCAGACCGAGGTTGCTCATCACCGTGACCACGAGCGTGTCGTTGGTGAGGTGGCCGCGTTCCTTCATCGCTACGGCCAGGATCGCCATGATCTGGTCGCCGTCGATGACGTTTCCGGCAGCGTCCACGGCGAGGCAGCGGTCGGCGTCGCCGTCGTGGGCGATCCCGATGTCGGCTCCGGCCTCGAGGACCTTCGTCGCGAGGTGGTCGAGGTGCGTCGAACCGACACCCTCGTTGATGTTCGTGCCGTCGGGGTCGGCGCCGATGACGGTGATCTTCGCGCCGGCGAGTGCGAACACCTCGGGCGAGATGCCGGCGGCAGCGCCGTTGGCGCAGTCGAGCACCACGTGCACGCCATCGAGGCGGTGCGGGAGTGTGCCCATGAGGTGAAGGATGTAGCGGTCTTCGCCGTCCGCGAATCGACGGATGCGGCCGACCTCACCCCCTGTGGGGAGCAGCTTCTCGATGCCGAGGTGCGCTTCGATGCGGTCCTCGACCTCATCGGGAAGCTTGGTGCCGCCGACGGCGAACAGCTTGATGCCGTTGTCGGGGGCCGGATTGTGCGACGCCGAGATCATGACGCCGAAGTCGGCGCCACTGTCGGCGATGAGGAACGCCGTTGCCGGGGTCGGCACGACTCCGGCGTCGAGCACGTCGACGCCCGAGCTCGCGAGGCCTGCTGCGACGGCGGCTCCGAGGAATTCGCCGGAGACGCGGCCGTCGCGCGCCAGCACCGCGACGGGCCGTCGGCCCTGCGCGCGGCGATCTTCCGCTCGCCGTCCTGAAGTCAGGACGACGGCGCTTGCCTGAGCGAGGCCCAGGGCCAGGTCAGCCGTGAGTTCACGGTTGGCCAGGCCCCGGACCCCGTCGGTTCCGAAGAGACGAGGCATGTCTGCCAGTGTCGAAGCGCTTTAGCGCTTCGAGAACTGCGATGCCTTACGGGCCTTCTTGAGACCGGCCTTCTTGCGCTCGATGACGCGAGCGTCACGGGTGAGGAAGCCGGCCTTCTTGAGTGCTGCACGGTTGTTCTCGCGGTCGATCTCGTTGAGAGCACGAGCGATCGCGAGGCGGAGGGCACCGGCCTGGCCGGAGGGGCCACCGCCCGTGACCTTCGCGACGACGTCGTAGCTGCCGAGGAGGTCGAGCACCTTGAACGGGTCGTTGATGAGCTGCTGGTGGAGCTTGTTCGGGAAGTAGTCCGCGAGCTCGCGGCCGTTCACGATCAGGCTGCCGGAGCCGGGCACGAGGCGCGCGCGGGCGATGGCCTGCTTGCGACGGCCGACAGCCGAACCCGAGACGTTCAGGACGGCGCGGGGTGCACGGGGGGTTTCTTCAGCGGGGGTTTCGGTCGAGTAGCTCTCGGGAGCCACGTCGATCTGGTCTGCGATCTTCGCCACGGTGATTGGAATCCTTTGTCTGTGAATCGAGAAGTCGGGGGCCGGGCGCTACTGGGCGACCTGGTTGAAGACGAACTGCTTCGGCTGCTGTGCAGCGTGAGGGTGCTCCGGGCCGGTGTAGACCTTGAGCTTCTTCAGCTGGGCGCGTCCGAGCGAGTTCTTCGGGAGCATTCCGCGGATCGCCTTCTCGACGGCGCGCGTGGGGTTCTTCTCGAGCAGCTCCGAGTAGGTGACTGCCGTGAGGCCGCCCGGGTAACCCGAGTGGCGGTAGGCCTTCTTCTGCTCGGCCTTGGCACCGGTCAGGGCGACCTTGTCGGCGTTGATGATGATGACGAAGTCGCCGGTGTCCATGTGGTTGGCGAAGGTCGGCTTGTGCTTGCCGCGCAGCAGGACTGCTGCGTGGGTCGCCAGGCGACCGAGAACGACATCGGCTGCGTCGATGACGTACCAGTCGTGGGTGATCTCACTGGCTTTCGGGGTGTAGGTGCGCGTCACTGTAGTGGCTGCTTTCTGTTCGAACGGAGGTGTTCGTGAATCCCACTCCGGGCGGTTCTCGAGGAGAACACAGTCGATGGAGGGCTCACGTTCGTGTACCCGGCCGCCAAGGCACGGGCACCAACGGTCTATCTTAGGAGACTTGCGGGCCGTTGGCAATTCGAGGCGGAGCGAATGCCTCGGTGGCAACGAACGCGCGGTGCGCGGGTCCCCTGCGCTGCCGCGTCTCGGCGGCGCGCGCCGCCAGGCTCAGGTCGTCGGGATAGCCCACCTGAGTGAGCGTGAGACCCCGCGCCGGCATCACCATGAAGGCGTTGGTGCGCTCCGCCGCCTCGCGGAGGGCGACCGGGTCACCCGGCGCCAGCTTGCCGGCGCCCACCGAGACGCAGGCCCCCACGAGAGCGCGCACCATGCTGTGGCAGAAGGCGTCGGCCTGCAGGCGCGCGGTCAGCACCCCGTCGATGTCCCGCTCCCATGAGAAGGCCTGCAACGTACGGATCGTCGTGGCCCCGTCGCGCGGCCTGCAGTAGGCGGCGAAGTCGTGGAGCCCGCACAGACTGGCGGCCGCGGCCGCCATGGCATCACCGTCGAGCCTGGAGTGGTGCCACGTGGTGTTGACCCGGTGCAGCGGGTTGCGCACGGCGGTCTGATCGGCCAGGCGGTAGCTGTAGCGGCGCCACAGGGCACCGAATCGAGCGTCGAAGCCCACGGGGGCCAGCGACCCGCGCGAGATCACGATGTCGCCCTTCTGGCTCAGGATGCCGTTCAGCCGACGCGCGAGGGCGGTGCCGGCGTCGCGTTCCCCGCCGCGGTTGCGGCCACGGTCGGGCCGCAGCAGGCTGCCGGCCTGCGCATCGGTGAGGTCGAGATGGGCGACCTGGCCCGTCGCATGGACTCCGGCATCCGTTCGCCCGGCGACGACCAGTGTGGGAGGCGGGCCGTAGCGACGCAGGATCGAGGAGAGGGCGAGTTCGATGTCGCCCTGCACTGTGCGCAGGTTCGGCTGGCGTCCCCAGCCGTTGAAGTCGGTTCCGTCGTACGCGATGTCGAGACGGATGCGTCGTGTGCCCTCGAGAGGCGGATGAAGGGTCGAGGAGGTCTCGTCCTCCTCGTCAGCCATGCCATCCACGCAGATCAGTTTACGAGGCGGGACGAGGACCGATCGACGAGTTGCGACGTCCACGGGATCTGGCGCTCGACGGGCCCCCGCACACCAGCATCGGTGAGGGCGCCCTCCGGGGACGAGACAGGGCCCCGGCGATCCGAACGGATCACCGGGGCCCTGTCAGGGTGGCGCTGAGACTACTTGGCCTCGGCGTCGGTGGCGACGGCCTCGTCGACCTCGGCCTCGGCCGGGGTGACGGTCTCGTCGGCGACGTCAGCCTCGGGCTCTGCCTCGACGACCGGAGCGGTCTTCGCGGCGGCCTTGGCCGGCTTGGCCTTCTTCACGACGGGCTCGAGGACGAGCTCGATCTGCGCCATGGGGGCGTTGTCGCCCTTGCGGTAGCCGATCTTCGTGATGCGGGTGTAGCCACCGTCGCGCTCGGCGACGAGCGGAGCGATCTCGGTGAAGAGCTCGTGCACGATCGACTTGTCACCGATGACAGCCAGAACGCGACGACGGGCGTGGAGGTCTCCACGCTTCGCGAACGTGATGAGACGCTCGGCGTACGGACGCAGGCGCTTGGCCTTGGTCTCGGTCGTCTTGATCGACTTGTGCTCGAACAGCTGCGAAGCCAGGTTGGCCAGCATCAGACGCTCGTGTGCGGGTCCGCCTCCGAGGCGGGGGCCCTTGGTGGGCTTAGGCATTTATTTCTCCAGTATGTGAAAGGTCGAAAAGCTCAGCTACGAGCTTTAGATGTTCTCGTCGTCGTAGCCGCTGTAGAAGTGGGCGCCGTCGAATCCGGGAACCGAGTCCTTGAGCGACAGGCCGAGCTCCACGAGCTTGTCCTTGACCTCATCCACCGACTTCTGACCGAAGTTGCGGATGTTCATGAGCTGCGTCTCCGAGAGGGCGACGAGCTCGCTGACGTTGTTGATGCCCTCACGCTTCAGGCAGTTGTACGAACGCACCGACAGGTCGAGGTCCTCGATCGGGATCGAGAGCTCGCTCGAGAGCACGGCGTCGACCGGCGCGGGGCCGATCTCGATGCCCTCGGCCGCGGTGTTGAGCTCGCGAGCCAGACCGAACAGCTCGGTGAGCGTACGACCGGCGGATGCGATAGCGTCGCGCGGCGTGATGGCCGGCTTCGACTCGACGTCGACCACGAGGCGGTCGAAGTCGGTGCGCTCACCGGCACGAGTCGCCTCGACGCGGTAGGTCACCTTGAGAACGGGCGAGTAGATCGAGTCGATCGGGATCTGACCGGCTTCGCTGTACTCGTTGCGGTTCTGCGTGGCCGAGACGTAGCCGCGGCCGCGCTCGATCGTGAGCTCGAGCTCGAACTTGGCCGACTCGTTGATCGTGGCGATCACGAGGTCGGGGTTGTGCACCTCGACACCGGCGGGAGCCGAGATGTCAGCTGCGGTGACCTGGCCCGCGCCCTGCTTGCGCAGGTAGGCGGTGATCGGCTCGTCGTGCTCGCTGGAGACGACCAGACCCTTGATGTTCAGGATGATCTCGGTCACATCCTCCTTGACACCGGGAACGGTGCTGAACTCGTGGAGGACGCCGTCGATGCGGATGCTGGTCACAGCAGCGCCGGGGATCGACGAGAGGAGGGTGCGGCGGAGCGAGTTGCCGAGCGTGTAGCCGAAGCCGGGCTCGAGGGGCTCGATGACGAACCGCGAGCGGAACTCGGAGATGTTCTCCTCGGTGAGCGTGGGGCGCTGTGCAATGAGCACTGTTATTCCTTTCGGCGAGGTGTCCGCTATATGACACCTGCGATGGCGACCGGGTGGGCGGGCCCGGCGGGTGTTGAGTTATGGAAGGAACGGCTGAACGGCCGGCCGGGTCGCGTGAGCGATACCCGGCCGACCAGTCAGTTGATTAGACGCGGCGACGCTTCGGCGGGCGGCATCCGTTGTGCGCCTGCGGGGTGACATCGTTGATCGATCCGACCTCGAGGCCAGCGGCCTGGAGCGAACGGATGGCCGTCTCGCGACCCGAACCGGGTCCCTTGACGAACACGTCGACCTTCTTCATGCCGTGCTCCTGCGCCTGACGCGCAGCCGACTCGGCGGCGAGCTGAGCGGCGAACGGGGTCGACTTGCGCGAACCCTTGAAGCCGACTCCACCGGACGAGGCCCAGCTGATGACCGCACCGGTGGTGTCGGTGATCGAGACGATCGTGTTGTTGAACGTCGACTTGATGTGGGCCTGGCCCACGGCGATGTTCTTCTTTTCCTTCTTGCGCGGCTTGCGAACGGCCGACTTGGGTGCTGCCATGATTTCTCCTGAATCCTATGAGGCGCGAAAGTTCGCTGGCCGAGGCCTAGCGAGCCTTCTTCTTGCCGGCCACGGTGCGCTTCGGGCCCTTGCGGGTACGAGCGTTGGTCTTGGTGCGCTGTCCGCGGACAGGCAGGCCACGACGGTGGCGGATGCCCTCGTAGGAGCCGATCTCGACCTTGCGGCGGATGTCGGCGGCAACCTCGCGACGGAGGTCACCCTCCACCTTGAACGTGCCTTCGATGAAGTCGCGCAGTGCGACGAGCTGCTCGTCGCTGAGGTCCTTGACGCGGATGTTTCCGTCGATCTTGGTCTCGGCGAGGGTCTGGAGGGCGCGGGTGCGGCCAACTCCGTAGATGTAGGTCAGTGCGACCTCCACGCGCTTCTCGCGCGGGATGTCGACGCCGGCTAGACGTGCCATGTGTGGCTTCTCCTGTTGATGAGTGGAGGTGTGGAGCAATCCCGGTGCCGCGGCCTCCAACCGTGGGTGTCCCCTGACGGATCAGGTTCCTGGGAGTGCTGTTCTCTTATCGAGTTGTCTCTACGAGCGATCGGTGGCGCCGGAGCGCCGACCGACTAACCCTGGCGCTGCTTGTGGCGCGGGTTGGACTTGCAGATGACCATGACGCGGCCGTTACGGCGGATCACCTTGCAGTGGTCGCAGATGGGCTTGACGCTGGGGTTGACCTTCATTGTTTTCCTTTTCGCTGTCTTCGTACCCGTTCACCTGCTCACGCAGGCGAATCGAACGGGCCGTTACTTACAGCAGCCTTTACTTGTAGCGGTAGACGATCCGGCCACGCGTCAGGTCGTAGGGGCTCAGCTCCACGATCACGCGGTCCTCGGGGAGGATGCGGATGTAGTGCTGACGCATCTTGCCTGAGATGTGAGCCAGAACCTTGTGCCCGTTGGTGAGCTCAACCCGGAACATTGCGTTCGGGAGAGCTTCGACAACCGAGCCTTCGATCTCGATGACGCCGTCTTTTTTGGCCATAGCCTCTTCGTCGCTAAAAGTATTGGATGCTGGTCGTGCGGACGGTGCCCACCCTCGAACTCAGACGTCCGGAGGGCATGCGTCAACGGACGCAGGACACCAAAGATCAATCGTATGGCATTGACGGCCTTTTGGCCAATCAGCGGCTACACTTCCCAGCTCGGATCCAGACGATGACGGATGCCGTCCGTCAGACGCCTGGTCGGGCTCAACGTCGCGCGGCGACGATCTCCCTCAGGTCTTGGAACAACGGGTGCTCCGGTTCGATTCCCATGACCGACTCGACGAACGCCCCCGGGCTCTCTGCCGCGGCGAGAAGCTCGTGCATCTGCACGCTCTGCTCGTCGTCGGGGGCGTCGAACGCCAGCACGGCGCCGATCGCCTCGACCAGCGCGCTCGTGGGCAGGCCGCGTTCAGCCAGTTCGGCAGCGGGTCCGATGAAGCGCTCGTGCCGGCTGAGTTTGCGCAGGGGCTGGCGGCCGACCCGCTGAACCGTATCGGGCAACGACGGATTCGCGAACCGGCGCAGGATCTTCTCGCGGTAGTCCCTTTGCACCTCGGGGTCGGCCTGGTGCTTCGCGACGAGCAGCGTCGAGGTCTCCTGCAGCACTCGAGTGGCGATCTCGGCGACGCTCGGGTCACCCAGTGCGTCGGAGAGCTTCGTGTATCCCGCGGCCGCGCCCAGGTAGGCCACCGTGGCGTGCCCGGTGTTCACCGTGAAGAGCTTCCGCTCGATGAAGGGAAGCAGGTCGGCCACGAAGGTGGCGTCGGGGATGTCGGGCACGTCGCCCTCGAAGGGCGTCTCCTCGATGACCCACTCGAAGAAGCTCTCGACGGTCACGTCGAGTCCGGCATCCGGATCCTGTCCGGGAACGATGCGATCGACCGCGGTGTTGGCGAACACGGCGCGGTGGAGGCAGCGGCGCCATTCATCCTGTCCCATGAACGACGCCACCTCGTCGCGCAGCAGGTCGGTGGCGTTGATCGCGTTCTCGCAGGCCATGACCTGCAGCGGTGGCAGCTCGGCCGGGCGCTCTCGCATCGCCGCGGCGATGTGCGGGGCGATGAAGCGCAGGATCGTGGGGCCGACGGCCGTCGTCACGATGTGCGCCGTCGTGAGCTCGGCGCGGAGCTCCTCCTCCTGGGTCGCACTGTTGAACGCGCGGAAGTGATCGACGGTGCGGGTCGCAGGGGCGTCGCCCACCTCGTGCACCTCGTAGCTGGACGCGGCATCGAGGGCGTCGATGAGCTCGGCGTTCACGTCGGCGAACACCACCTCGTACCCGGCGTCGTGCAGGATGAGCCCCACGAAGCCGCGCCCGATGTTGCCTGCACCGAAGTGCACGGCCTTCTTCATGTTCACGACTCGTTGACCTCGGAGAGCGCGGCGTAGAGCTCCGCGGCGCTGCCGAGGGCGAGCAGCTTCTCGACCTCGTCCTCGTCGGAGAAGATGATGGCGATCTTGGACAGGATCTCCAGGTGCTCGTTGTCGATGCCGGCGATGCCGACGACGAAGCGCACCTCGTCGCCGTTCCAGTCGATCGGCTCGTCGTAGCGCGTGAACGACAGGCCGGACTTCCTGATGGTGTCCTTCGCCTCGTTGGTGCCGTGCGGGATGGCGAGGAAGTTGCCCATGTAGGTCGACACCGATCCCTCCCGCTCGAGCATCGCGTCGACGTAGGCCGTGTCGACGGCGCCCACCTCGACCAGGATCGCGCCCGCCGCGCGGATCGCCTCGTCTCGCCCGACTGCGGCATCCGCGATGCGCACCGCTCCACTGGACAGAATCTGCTCGGTCATCGGTCTCCCCCTACTTTCTCTCGGTCATCGTCGTGGTCCATCGTCGCCGGCCTCGTGGCCGACGTGACGACGAGGCGGACGAGGGCGGATGCCGCGACACCAGCGCGCGGCACCCGCCCGTCGTCAGCGCACGCCCTCGCTCTGCAGGAGATTCACGATCTCCTCGTACTTCGGGCTGTTCATGAAGTTCTCCACCGAGATGTGCAGTGCACTCGGCGACTGCTGCTTCGCGCGCTCGGTGAGGTCCTTGTGGGTGACGACGAGGTCGACGTCGTCGGTCAGGTTGGCGATCGACTTGTTCGTCACGTCGACGCTGTCGATTCCCGCCTTCTTGATCTTGTTGCGCAGCACCGTCGCTCCCATGGCACTCGATCCCATGCCTGCGTCGCAGGCGAAGATGATCGTGTGGATCGGCTTGTGCTCGAAGGCAGCTGCCTCGCCCTCGCCGATCAGCCCGCCGCCGGCGGCGACGCCGGCACCAGCGAGGCCGGTGAGAACGTCGCTCGACTTGCCCTTGTTCGACTCGGTCATGGCGATGGCCATGCCCAGGTCCCCGGCGCCCTCTGTCGCGAGGTCGCGCTTGCGACTGGCCCTCAGGATGATCGAGGCGATGAGGAACGAGACCGCGGCCGACAGGATGACCGACAGGATGACGCCGACGTAGCTGTCCGATGCCGTCTGCAGGATGATCGCGAAGATGCTGCCCGGGGATGCCGGTGCTCGAAGGCCGGTCTGGAAGATGACGTTCGTGGCGACACCGGTCATGCCGCCGGCGATCACGGCGATCACGGTGAGCGGCTTCATGAGCACGTACGGGAAGTAGATCTCGTGGATGCCTCCGAAGAACTGGATGATGATGGCGCCGGGGGCGCTCGCCTTGGCCATGCCGACGCCGAAGAAGGTGAAGGCGAGCAGTAGGCCGAGGCCGGGACCGGGGTTCGCCTCGATGAGGAACAGGATGCTCTTGCCGGTCTCGACGGACTGCTGGGTGCCGAGAGGCGTGAACACACCCTGGTTGATGGCGTTGTTGAGGAACAGGATCTTTCCCGGCTCGACCAGCAGCGACAGCAGGGGCAGCAGGTTCATCGACGTCAGCCAGTTGACGGCGGTCTCCAGCAGGCCGCTCAGCCACTGCACTGCCGGACCGAACGCGAAGAAACCGAAGATCGCCAGGATCATGCCGACGATGCCGGCTGAGAAGTTGTTCACCAGCATCTCGAAGCCGGCCTTGATCTTGCCGTCCCAGATGCTGTCGATCTTCTTCATGACCCACGCGGCGAGCGGGCCCATGATCATCGCTCCGAGGAACATCGGGATGTCGGTGCCGACGATCACGCCGACGGTGGCGATCGAGGCGACGACGCCGCCGCGGGTGTCGTAGACGAGTCGACCGCCCATGTTGGCGATGAGGAGTGGAAGCAGGTAGGTGATCATCGGGCCGACGAGGCCGGTGTGCTCGGTTCCGTCAGCGCTCGGGAAGCCTCCGAGCTCGGGCACGGGAGTCCAGCCGGTCTTGATGAAGAAGGCAGTGATGAAGCCCCAGGCGATGAACGCCGCGATGTTGGGCATGATCATTCCGCTGAGGAACGTGCCGAACTTCTGGATGACGACCCTGCCGCCTCCGGACTTCTTCTCCGACGTCGTTGTCATGATGGTGCCTCTCTGTGATCAGGTGGCGGGCGCGGGGACGCGCCCTGCTGTGCGCTCGGCCGCGCAGGACTTCGCGGCCGACTTGGCCTCGGCCGCCCCATCGGCGGCCAGGGCGACCTCGGCCAACGCGCGGGCGTCGTCGAGGGTGAACCGCGCGAGGGACGCGCGTACGTCGGCGAGCGCCGACGGGGACATGGAGAGCGTCGTCGCGCCGAGACCGACGAGCACGACGGCCAGCAGCGGGTCGGCCGCGGCCTCGCCGCAGATGCCGACCGGCTTGCCTGCCGCCAGTCCAGCCGCCCCCACTTCGGCGACGAGCCTGAGGACCGCCGGGTGCCAGGGGTCCTGGAAGTTCGCGACCGTGCCGAGCAGCCTGTCGGCGGCCATCGTGTACTGCGTCAGGTCGTTGGTGCCGATGGAGGCGAAGTCGGTCACCGCGAGCACGCGATCGGCGAGCAGCGCCGTCGCCGGCACCTCGACCATGACCCCGGCCGTCCTGATGCCGAGCTCCTTGGCGAGGGCGGTGAAGTACCGGGCCTCCTCGACGGTGGCGATCATGGGCGCCATCACCCAGAGGTCGGCATCCGTCGCCGCATCCGCCGCCGCGAGAGCCGTGAGCTGTTCGCGCAGGATGGTCTCGCTGCGGCGGAGCGAACGGATGCCGCGGAGCCCGAGTGCCGGGTTCTCCTCGGGGGCGTCGTTGAGGAAGGCGAGCGGCTTGTCGGCTCCGGCGTCGAGCACCCGGGCCACCACCTTCTTGCCGGCGAAGGCGGTGAGCAGCTTCGTGTACTGCTCCTGCTGCTCGCGCACCGTGGGCGCCGACTGGGAGTCGAGGAACAGGAACTCCGTGCGGAACAGTCCGACGCCCTCGGCACCGGCGGCGAGTGCGTCGGCTGCGCCGGCCGCGGAACCCAGGTTGGCCAGCAGCGGGACGGCGGTTCCGTCTGCCAGAGCGCCGGGGCCGGTCGGCTCCTGGGATCGCTGGGCGCGCTCCTCGATGCGCGCCTTGGCGGCGCTCAGCTGCTCCTCGCTCGGACTCGCGATCACGGCATCCGCCGCGGCATCGACGATCACCTGGTCGCCGTCGGCGAGAGTGGCGGCACCGGCCGCGCCGACGACGGCGACGATGGACTTCTCCCGAGCCAGGATGGCCGTGTGCGACGTGGGGCCGCCGTCGGTCGTGATGAGCGCCAGCACCTGGTCGAGATCGAGCAGGGCGGTGTCGGCCGGTGCGAGATCGCGAGCGACGAGCACGAAGGGATGCCCGGGGTTCGGGATGCCCGGGGCCGGAAGCTTGAGCAGGTGCGCGATGACGCGCTGGGAGACGTCGTCGAGGTCGGCGGCGCGCTCCCCCATGTATCCGCCCATGCCGGCGAGCAGGTCGCGGAAGGCGGCGAAGGCCTCGAACACCGCGCGCTCCGCGGTCTTGCCCTCGGCGAGCCTCGCGGTGATGTCATCGGCGAGGGTGACGTCCTCCGCCATCATCGCCTGGGCCTCGAGGATGTCGCGCGCTGCCCCGCCCGCCTGGGTGCCGCGGCGGTTGAGCTCGGCCGCCACCACGGACAGCGAGGCAGTCGCCCGCTGTCCCTCGCGCTCGGCGTCGAGGTGGGTCGGGCGGTCGACGGGTTCCGGCAGTGGCTCCGCCATGCGGGCCACGGGCCCCAGAGCGATCCCCTCGCCGATTCCGGTGCCGTTCAGTTCCATCAGTCGCCCTCCGTCGTGTGCCGGGAGGACGCCCGCGCGGGGCGATCAGCTGTCGTGATCGGTGAGGAGAAGATCGACGAGGCGGTCGAGGACCGCTGCGGCATCGTCTCCGTCGACCGCGACGGTGACCTCGTCGCCGTGATCGATTCCCAGGGCGATGACGGCGAGGATGCTCGCCGCATTGACGGGCTTTCCGTCGCCCTTGGCGATCGTGACCTTCGCCCCGGATCCCCCGACGGCCTGAGTGAAGAGTTTCGCGGGCCGCGCGTGCAGCCCGTGCTCCGATCCGATTCGCACGCTGCGAGTCGCAGTGGTGTCGGTGTCTTCCATGTGTCCGGCCTCCGTCGCTGGCGTCCGTTCTCAACCCCACCATACTGTCCGGGGTGCACGGGCACCACGTGGAGGGGATCGACGCGGCCGGTCACGGACGGATTCCGACCGCGTCGAGTGCACTGTCGAGGGCGATGGCCCCCGATTGGTCCGTGAAGGCGGCCTCGGGGAGGACGACGACGCTCGCGTCGCCGAGTTCGGCGAGGCGGGCGCGGATGACATCGGCCTGAGTGGCGAGGTGGGCGCCCAGCAGGACGACGGCGGCATCCTGCGCCGAATCCTCGAGGGTGGATTCACTCGTGGGCGAGACGACGATCTCCAGACCGCGTTCCCGCGCGAGACGACGGATGCGGTGGGCCACGAAGGTGCTCGATGCCCCTGCTCCACACACCACGAGGATCTTCACTGATCCGGCTCCTTCGCTCGACGTCCTCTCAGTGTGGTCTCCGCCCGCGCGCATCGGCCAACACGTTTTCTTCCGCCCCGGCGGAAATCTGTCCGGATCGGCCCGCGCTCATCGTGGGAGATGCTTGACTCGTCGTGACGAGCACAGAGCCCTCGGAGTTGAGGGCACGCGAAGGGACCCACGGCGTGAGCGACAGACGGGAGCAGCTGCTCGACCTGCTCGCGCGCGCCGACCGCTGGTTCACGGCCGCGGAGCTGGGCGATCAGCTCGGCGTCACGCCACGCAGCGTGCGCAGCTACGTCACCGCCGTGAAGACCGACGCCGCACCGTTCGAACCCGTGCGCTCGGGCCCCTCCGGTTACCGGCTCGACCGCGCGGAGCACGCGCGCTGGCGGGCGGCATCCGGAGCCGCGGAAGCGTCCACGGAGGATACGGGCGGTCCCACCGCGCGTGCCACGCGTCTGCTGCGACGCCTCGTCGATGCCCCGGCCGGCCTGGACGCCTTCGCCACCGCGGCCGAACTGCACGTGAGCGAGTCGACGCTCGAGGGC
>LMOK01000002.1:259141-482337 GCA_001423545.1 Leifsonia sp. Leaf325 | reverse complement strand
GTGCGCGCCCGCCTCGACGGCACAGGACTGTCGCTGCGTCGGAGTGGCGGGACACTCGTGCTCGATGGGACGGAGTCGGCCAGACGGCGGCTGCTCGGCACCCTCTTCCGCGAGGAGTCGGCTCGCGGCATGCTCGGACTCGCGGCCATCCAGCGCGAGTTCCCGACGGAGGGCCTCGCCGAGTTCAAGACCGACCTCATCGCCGAGCTCACCCGACGCGGTGCCGCCGTGAACGAGTACGGCCTGAGCAACGTGCTGCTGCACATTGCGATCGCCGTCGACCGGGTGCGTCGGCACCACACGCTGCAGTCCGACGGCGAGACGGCGACGGATGCCGCGGACGTCGGTCTCGCCCCAGTGGTCGACGGCCTCGTCGCGCGGCATTTCGACGTGCGACTCGGTGCCGAGGACGTCGCCTACCTCGGCTATCTCGTCGAGACGAGGGTCGCCACCCCCGCGCAGGCCGGACCCGACGCGCGCCGCGACGACCTGCTCGACGCCGACGACCTCGCCGAGCTGCGCCGGATCGCCGTGCAGGCCGGGCGCGAGTTCCTCATCGACCTCGACGACGACGAGTTCCTCACCAGGCTCGCGTTGCACGTGCGCAACCTGGTGGCGCGCGCGAACGACCTGTCCTATTCGCGCAACCCCCTGACCCGGTCGATCAAGGCGGGCTATCCGCTCACCTACGAACTGGCGGTCTACATCGCGAACGAGTTGCAGACGAGTCGCGGCATCAGCATCAACGAGGACGAGATCGCGTACATCGCCATGCACGTGGGGGCGCTGGTCGAGCAGCGCCGACGGGTCGATGACGACCTGGTCACCTGCTCCATCGTCTCCCCCTCGTACTACGAGCTGCATCTCACCGTGCTCGCGCGGATCGAGTCGGCCGTCGGCAGCGACCTCGACGTGCAGAGCGTCGTGACGCGCACCGACGTCGACTGGAGAGCGCTCCCGGGCGACATCGTCATCTCGACGGTCGAGCCGCCGGTGCCCGACGAGCGGGTGATCGTCATCGCGCCGTTCCTGACCGACGGCGACGTCGAGCGCGTGCGCGGGGCCGTGAGCCGCATCCGTCGGCACCGTCGTCGAGCCCGACTCGCCGTCGAACTCGAGCGCTACTTCCAGCCCGAGCTGTTCCTGCGCGATGTCGTGGTGGCCGACGAGGAGGCGATGATCCGACTTCTGGGCGAGCGGATGCGCGACCTCGGCATCATCGACGACGCGTACATCACCGGGGCGATCGAGCGCGAGCGCCTCTCATCGACGGCCTTCACCGACACTCTCGCCGTGCCTCACGCGCTGGCGATGACCGCCCGGCGCACGTCGATCGCGATCGTGCTGAGCGACTCCCCGATCGACTGGAACGGCGCCCGCGTGAACGTGGTCGCCTTCATCGCGTTCAGCGAGAGCGACAGGTCGAGCTTCCAGGACGTGTTCGACCAGTTCGTCGAGGTCTTCTCCGAGCACGATTCCGTTCAGAGACTGCTGCGCAACGCGCGGGACTACCCGTCGTTCATCGAGGAGCTGGTGCACGCGCTGGCGTGAACGGTCTCGCCCTACGGGATCGGAACCGGCACCACGCCGAGCGGAGCGAGACCTGCTGCCCCGCCGTCCTCGGCCGTGAGTACCCAGATGCCCCCGGCGTGAACGGCCACGCTGTGCTCCCAGTGCGCGGCATCGAGGCCGTCCTCCGTCGTGACGGTCCAGTCGTCATCCTGCACGATGGTGTCGATGGAGCCCTCGACGATCATCGGCTCGATGGCGACGACGAGCCCCGGCTTCACGTCGGGACCCTTCTGGCGCACGCGGTAGTTGAACACCGGCGGGTCCTCGTGCATGGTGCGTCCGATGCCGTGCCCGACGTAGTCGGTCAGGATCCCGTAGTCGCCCTGCGATTCGACGTAGCGCTGCACGGCGTCTCCGACCTCGTTGAGGTGCTTCGCGCGAGCCAGGGCCGCGATGCCATGCCAGAGCGACTGCTCCGTCACGTCGGAGAGCCGGGTCCTCGAGGCGACGAGCTCGGCGTTGGCGGCATCCGGAACCACGACGGTGAAGGCGGAATCGCCGTTCCACCCCGAGATCTCGGCGCCGGCGTCGACCGAGACGATATCTCCGGGCGCGAGGGGCACGGTGCTCGGGATGCCGTGGACGACGTCGGCGTTCACCGAGACGCAGAGCGTGTGGGAGTACCCGGGCACGAGCTGGAAGTTCGGGATGCCGCCGCCGTCGCGGATCGTCTTCTCGGCGATGGCATCGAGCTCGAGCGGGGTGATACCCGGACGGATCGCCCGACGGACAGCTGCCAGAGCCGAGGCGGTGAGCAGGCCGGGCGCCCGCATCGACCGCAACTCGGCCGGCGACTTGTAGATCGAACGGCGGAAGCCCATGCGGGTCAGTTCGCCACCGCTGAGTCGAGCTCGCCGATGCCGAAGGCCGCGAGGGCGAGGGCGACCCGGTCGCCGACCTCGTCAGGAGACCCGAGTCCGTCGACGTCGATCAGCAGGCCGCGGTCGCGGTAGATGTCGACGAGCGGAGCGGTCTCGCGGGTGTAGACCTCCTGGCGGTGCCTGATGGCAGCCTCGGAGTCGTCCACCCGGCCCTGCTCGGTCGCGCGCTTGGTGAGGCGGGCGACGATCTCGTCCTGGTCGGCCACGAGACGGATGACCGCCTCGAGTGGACGCCCCTGCTCGGCGAGCAGGGCGTCGAGGTAGCCGACCTGATCGACCGTGCGGGGGTAGCCGTCGAGCAGGAAGCCGTTGCGGGCGTCCTCCTCGGCGAGCCGTGCCGTGACGATCTCGTTGGTGAGCTCGTCGGGAACGTAGTCGCCCGCGTCCACGATCTCCTTGACCCGAACACCCAGCGGCGTCTGGTTCTTGATGTGGTAGCGGAAGATGTCGCCCGTCGACACATCGGGGATGCCGAAGGTCTCACCGATGCGCTTGGCCTGGGTGCCCTTGCCGGCCCCGGGGGGACCGACGATCAGAAGTCGAGCGCCGCGGACCTGGTTGGCCGTGGCCCCGGTCATCGGAGCAGGCCCTCGTAGTGACGCTGCTGCAGCTGCGAGTCGATCTGCTTGACCGTCTCGAGACCGACACCGACGATGATGAGCACGGATGCGCCACCGAACGGGAAGTTCTGATCGGCACCGAACGCGCTGAATGCGATCAGTGGCAGCAGGGCGATCGCACCGAGGTAGAACGCACCGGGGAGCGTGATGCGGGTCAGCACGAAATCGAGGTACTCGGCCGTCGGGCGGCCGGCACGGATGCCGGGGATGAACCCGCCGTACTTCTTCATGTTGTCGGCGACCTCTTCAGGGTTGAAGGTGATCGCGACGTAGAAGTACGTGAACCCGACGATGAGGAGGAAGTACAGCAGCATGTAGAGCGGGTGATCGCCCTTGGTGAGGTAGTTCGTGATCCAGAGCACCCACGGCTGGGCGGTCTCCCCGGCGGCAGGCTGGTTGAACTGCGCGATCAACGCGGGCAGGTACAGCAGCGACGAGGCGAAGATCACGGGCACGACGCCGGCCATGTTGACCTTGATCGGGATGTACGTGTTGTTTCCGCCGTACGTGCGCCTGCCGACCATCCGCTTGGCGTATTGCACCGGGACGCGTCGCTGCGACTGTTCGACGAACACCACCGCCAGCACGACGAGCAGGCTGACCGCCAGCACCAGGGCGAACACGTTGAAGCCCTTGGCCTGGAGGATCGAGCCGAGCGAGCCCGGGAAGCGGGCCGCGATCGAGGTGAAGATGAGCAGCGACATGCCGTTGCCGATGCCGCGCTCGGTGATGAGCTCACCCATCCACATGATGAGGCCGGTACCGGCCGTCATGGTGATGACCATGAGCATGATCGCGTACCAGGCGTCGTTGGTGATGAGCTGCGTGCACTCGGGGCTGGCCGAGGTGCCGAACAGTGCCCCGGAGCGGGCCACGGTGATGAGCGTCGTGGACTGCAGGACACCGAGGGCGATGGTGAGGTAACGCGTGTACTGCGTCAGCTTCGCCTGGCCGGACTGGCCCTCCTTGTAGAGGGTCTCGAAGTGAGGGATGACCACGCGCAGCAGCTGCACGATGATCGAGGCCGTGATGTACGGCATGATGCCCAGCGCGAACACGGAGAGCTGCAGGAGCGCGCCACCGCTGAACAGGTTCACCAGCTCGTAGAGACCGCTGGTGCCCTGGTTCGCCGCGAGGCAGGCCTGAACGTTGCCGAAGTCGACGAACGGAGCCGGAATGAACGATCCCAGGCGGAAGAGGGCGACGATGCCCAGAGTGAACCCGATCTTGCGACGAAGGTCGGGCGTGCGGAAGATCCGCGCGATGGCGCTAAACACAAAGCCTCCTGGTGTGGTGTGAAGTCAGCCTACCTGCGAATCGAGCCTGCCGAGACCGCCTCGTGATGAGGGCTGATCTCGACAGGCTCGATTCAGACAGATGCAGGTACTACTTGACCGACCCGCCGGCGGCGACGATCTTCTGCTCAGCGGAGCCGGAGACCTTGTCGACCGTGACGTTCAGCTTGACAGCGATGTCACCGCTGCCGAGAACCTTGACCTTCTCGTTCTTGCGAACGGCGCCCTTGGCCACGAGGTCGGTGACGGTGACGTCGCCGCCCTTCGGGTAGAGCTCGGCGAGCTTCTCCAGGTTGACGACCTGGTACTCGACGCGGAAGGGGTTCTTGAAGCCGCGCAGCTTGGGAGTGCGCATGTGGAGGGGCATCTGGCCACCCTCGAATCCGATGCGCACGGTGTAGCGCGCCTTCGTACCCTTGGTACCGCGACCAGCGGTCTTACCCTTGGAGCCCTCACCGCGACCCACGCGGGTCTTGGCCTTCTTGGCACCGGGAGCAGGACGCAGGTGGTGCACCTTGAGGACCTGCTCGCGAGCCTCGGTCGGCTCGGCCTTGGCCTTGGCCTTGGGCTTGGCAGCGGTGGCCGGAGCCTTGTCTGCAGCAGCCTTGTCGGCAGCGGCCTTGGGGGCCGCCTTCTTGGCCGGAGCCTTGTCGGCAGCAGCAGCCTTCGGTGCAGCAGCCTTCTTGGCCGGAGCCTTGTCGGCAGCAGCAGCCTTGGGGGCAGCAGCCTTCTTGGCGGGTGCCTTCTCAGCAGCAGCCTTGGGGGCTGCAGCCTTCTTGGCAGGAGCCTTGACGGCGTCCTTCTCGGTTTCCTTGGCCTCAGCCATTAGTCGATCTCCTCAACCTTCACCAGGTGAGCGACGGTCTTGACGTAGCCACGGTTCTGAGGAGTGTCCTCACGAACGACGGACTGACCGATGCGCTTGAGTCCCAGGCTGCGAAGCGTGTCGCGCTGGTACTGCTTTTCACTAACTTTGGACTTGATCTGCGTGACCTTGAGCTGGGCCATCAGGCACCTGCCTTCACTGCTGCGGCAGCCTCGGCAGCCTGCGCCTCTGCACGGAGCAGACGGGCCGGAGCGACCTGGTCGTAGTCGAGGCCACGACGAGCGGCGACCGCACGCGGCTCTTCGAGCTGCTTGAGGGCCTCGACGGTGGCGTGCACGATGTTGATCGTGTTCGACGAACCGAGCGACTTGCTCAGCACGTCGTGGATACCGGCGCACTCGAGAACGGCGCGGACGGGGCCACCGGCGATAACACCGGTACCGGCACCGGCCGGACGCAGGAGGACGACACCGGCGGCTGCCTCACCCTGCACGGGGTGCGGGATGGTGCTGCCGACGCGGGGGACGCGGAAGAAGTTCTTCTTCGCCTCCTCGACGCCCTTCGAGATGGCGGTCGGGACCTCGCGGGCCTTGCCGTAGCCGACGCCGACGAGTCCGTTGCCGTCACCGACGACGACGAGGGCGGTGAAGCTGAAGCGACGTCCACCCTTGACGACCTTGGACACACGGTTGATGGTCACGACGCGCTCGAGGAACTGGCTCTTCTCGGCGTCGCGGCTTCCGCGGTCACGGTTCGGGTTGCGCTCACGGCCACCACGGCGAGCCTCACGAGGCTCTGCCTGTGCGGTCTCCGTCGATGCAGCGGTTTCCACCGGTGCCTCTGCGGTCACTTCTTGCTCCTTGTTGGGGGTGTTCTCGCTCACAGGTTGAGCCCTGCCTCTCGCGCTCCATCGGCGATAGCAGCGACGCGACCCGCGTACTTGCTTCCACCACGGTCGAATACGACGGCCTCGACACCGGCAGCCTTGGCACGCTCGGCGACGAGCTCGCCGACCTTGCGGGCCTTGGCGGTCTTGTCACCGTCGAACGTACGGAGGTCCGCCTCCATGGTCGATGCCGACGCGAGGGTGAAGCCCTTGCTGTCGTCGACGACCTGGACGAAGACGTGACGCGCGGAGCGGGTCACGACGAGACGCGGACGCAGCTCGGAGCCGACGACCTTCTTGCGCAGACGGGTGTGGCGGCGCGAACGCGCAGCCGACTTGCTCTTGCCTCTTGTTCCAAGAGCCATGATTACTTACCAGCCTTTCCGGCCTTACGGCGAACGACCTCACCGGCATAGCGGATGCCCTTGCCCTTGTAGGGCTCCGGCTTCTTGATCTTGCGGATGTTCGCAGCGGTCTCACCGACGGCCTGCTTGTCGATACCCGCGACGGTGATCTTGTTGTTGCCCTCGACGGTCAACGTGATGCCGGCAGGGGCCTCGACGGTGACGGGGTGCGAGAAGCCGAGCGCCAGCTCGAGAGAGGCACCCTTCTGGGCGACGCGGTAACCGGTACCGACGATCTCGAGTCCCTTGGAGTAACCCGTGGTGACGCCGATGATCTGGTTGTTGATGAGGGTACGAGTGAGTCCGTGGAGCGAACGCGATGCGCGCTCGTCGTCGGGACGGGTGACGAGAACCTGGTTCTCCTCGACCGTGGCCTCGATCGGGGCGGCGATGGTGAGCGCGAGCTCGCCCTTCGGGCCCTTGACCGAGACGTCCTGGCCGTCGATCGTCACGGTGACGCCGGCGGGGATGTCAATGGGAAGTCGACCGATACGTGACATGTCGGATTACCACACGTAGGCGAGGACTTCTCCGCCTACGCCCTTCTTCTCGGCCTGGCGGTCGGTGAGCAGACCGCTGGAGGTGGACAGGATGGCAACGCCGAGGCCGCCGAGCACCTTGGGGATCTCGGTGGACTTCGCGTACACGCGGAGGCCGGGCTTCGAGACGCGCTTGATGCCTGCGATGGACCGCTCGCGGTTGGGGCCGAACTTGAGGTTCAGGGTGAGCGTCTGACCGACGCGTGCGTCGGCGACGTCGAAGCCGGCGATGTAACCCTCGCGCTGGAGGATCTCGGCAATGTGAGACTTGAGCTTGGAGTGCGGCATCGACACGGTGTCGTGGTGTGCCGAGTTCGCGTTGCGCAGTCTGGTCAGCATGTCTGCGACCGGATCTGTCATCGTCATGTGATGTGTTTCCTTCTATTCACCAGGTTTCGAGCATCCGTTACACGGAAGTCGACCTGTGGTGTTGGGGGCCCGGCGACTGCCTGACCCCGGTATTCCGATCGGCCCGCCTCCCGCCCGAAGGCGGAAGGCGAACCAACCGAACAGTCTACTGCTGGTTCTCGGCCGTCTTGAACGGGAAGCCGAGCTGCTTGAGCAGCGCGCGGCCCTCGTCGTCGCTCTTGGCAGTCGTCACGATCGTGATGTCCATGCCGCGAACGCGGTCGATCTTGTCCTGGTCGATCTCGTGGAAGACGCTCTGCTCCTGGAGACCGAAGGTGTAGTTGCCGGTTCCGTCGAACTGCTTGTCCGAGAGGCCGCGGAAGTCGCGGATACGGGGCAGTGCGAGCGAGAGCAGGCGGTCGAGGAACTCCCACATGCGGTCGCCGCGAAGCGTGACGTGGGCGCCGATGGGCTGACCCTCGCGGAGCTTGAACTGGGCGATCGACTTGCGGGCCTTCGTGACCTGCGGCTTCTGGCCGGTGATCTTGGTGAGGTCTGCAACCGCACCGTCGATGACCTTGCCATCACGAGCGGCCTCGCCGACACCCATGTTCACGACGATCTTCACCAGTCCGGGAACCTGGTGCACGTTCGTGTACCCGTTCTCCTTGGTGAGCTCGGCCGCGATCTCGGTGCGGTAGCGCTGCTTGAGGCGGGGCTGGATTTTGCCAGTTCCCACGGCAGTTTCAGTCATTACAGGTCCTTACCTGACTTCTTGGCGTAACGGATGCGGACCGTCTTGGTGACGCCGTCCTTCGTTACTTCTTCCGTACGGAAGCCGACGCGGGTCGGCTTCTTGGTCTCGGGGTCGACGATCGCGACGTTCGACACGTGGATCGGAGCCTCGTGCGTCTCGATGCCGCCGGTCTTCGTGCCACGCTGCGTCTGTCCGACGCGCACGTGCTTGGTCACGAAGTTGACGCCCTCGACGATGACGCGGTTCTTCTCGACCTGCACCTCGATGACCTTGCCCTGCTTGCCGCGATCTCCGCCGCGAGCCTGGCTGCGTCCCGAGATGACCTGGACGAGGTCACCCTTCTTGATGTTCGCCATGATTTAGATGACCTCCGGCGCCAGCGAGATGATCTTCATGAACTTCTTGTCGCGAAGCTCGCGACCGACCGGTCCGAAGATACGGGTGCCGCGGGGGTCACCGTCGTTCTTCAAGATCACTGCAGCGTTCTCATCGAACTTGATGTACGACCCGTCGGCACGACGGGTGTTCTTCTTGGTGCGGACGATGACGGCCTTGACCACATCGCCCTTCTTGACGTTTCCGCCGGGGATGGCATCCTTCACCGTCGCGACGATGGTGTCACCCAGGCCGGCGTAGCGCCGCTTGGATCCACCGAGAACGCGGATGGTGAGCAGCTCCTTGGCGCCGGTGTTGTCGGCGACCTTGAGGCGTGATTCCTGCTGAAGCACTTCTAACTCCTTCTATCAAGCAAGCCGGAGGCTTACTTGGCCTTCTCGAGGATCTCGACCAGGCGCCAGCGCTTGGAGGCGCTGAGGGGACGGGTCTCGCTGATGAGGACGAGGTCGCCGATGCCGGCGGTGTTGAGCTCGTCGTGCGCCTTCACCTTGGAGGTGCGGCGGATGACCTTGCCGTACAGCGGGTGCTTCACGCGGTCCTCGACCTCGACGACGATGGTCTTCTCCATCTTGTCGCTCGTGACGTAGCCACGACGGGTCTTGCGGTAGCCGCGAACGAGCTCAGCCGTCTCGGCGACCTCGACCGCAGCTGCGGCCTTCTTGGTCTCAGCCATGACTAGGCCTCCTTCGTCTCTGCAGCCTCGGTGACCTCGTCGGTCGCCTTGGCCTTCTTGGCGCTCTTCTTCTCAGCCTTGGCGGGAACCTCGACCGGTGCGGGAGTGGCACGAATGCCGAGCTCCCGCTCACGGATGACCGTGTAGATGCGAGCAATGTCGCGCTTGACCGCACGCAGGCGGCCGTGGCTCTCGAGCTGGCCGGTGGCCGACTGGAAGCGCAGGTTGAACAGCTCTTCCTTGCTCTTCTTCAGCTCTTCTACGAGACGCTCGTCATCGTAGGTGTCGAGCTCGACTGAGGCGAGCTCCTTGGATCCGATCGCCATTATGCGTCGCCCTCCTCGCGCTTGATGATGCGTGCCTTGAGAGGCAGCTTGTGGATTGCACGGGTCATGGCCTCACGAGCGAGTTCCTCGGAGACGCCGGAGACCTCGAAGAGGACTCGACCCGGCTTGACGTTCGCGACCCACCACTCGGGCGAACCCTTACCGGAACCCATGCGGGTCTCGGCAGGCTTCTTGGTGAGCGGACGGTCGGGGTAGATGTTGATCCACACCTTTCCACCGCGCTTGATGTGACGCGTCATCGCGATACGAGCGGACTCGATCTGACGGTTGGTCACGTAGGCGGAGGTCAGGGCCTGGATACCGTACTCACCGAAGGTGACCTTGGTACCACCGGTGGCCTGGCCGGAACGGCCGGGGTGGTGCTGCTTACGGTGCTTGACTCGACGGGGAATCAACATTATGCCGACGCTCCTTCCGCGACCGGAGCCTCAGCGCGCGGTGCGCGGCGGGGGCGGTCGTCACGACGCTCGGGGCGCGACGACTTCTGGTTCGCCTGCTCGCGAGCGAGTTCCTTGTTGGTGATGTCGCCCTTGTAGATCCAGACCTTCACGCCGATGCGGCCGAAGGTGGTCTTCGCCTCGTAGAAGCCGTAGTCGATGTTCGCGCGGAGCGTGTGCAGCGGCACACGGCCTTCGCGGTAGAACTCCGAACGGCTCATCTCGGCGCCGCCGAGGCGGCCGGAGACCTGGATGCGAACACCCTTGACGGACGGGGTGCGCTGGGCGCCCTGCAGACCCTTGCGCATCGCGCGGCGGAAGGCCACACGTGCGGAGAGCTGCTCGGCGATTCCCTGCGCGACCAGCTGAGCGTCCGACTCGGGGTTCTTGACCTCGAGGATGTTCAGCTGGATCTGCTTGGCGGTGAGCTTCTCGAGGTCGGCGCGGATGCGCTCGGCCTCTGCTCCACGCCGGCCGATGACGATGCCCGGGCGAGCGGTGTGGATGTCCACACGCACTCGGTCACGGGTGCGCTCGATCTCGATGCGCGAGACTCCCGCGCGGTCGAGCGAGGTCTGCAGCAGACGACGGATCTTGATGTCCTCAGCGATGTAGTCGCTGTAGCGCTGACCCGGCTTGGTCGAGTCGGAGAACCAACGCGACACGTGGTCGGTCGTGATTCCCAGACGGAAACCGTAGGGGTTTACCTTCTGACCCATTACTTCGTACCCTCCTCAGGAGTGGCGAGCACAACAGTGATGTGGCTGGTGCGCTTCAAAATCTGGAATGCACGGCCCTGGGCACGCGGCTGGAAACGCTTGAGGGTTGCACCCTCGTCGACGAATGCCTTGGCGATGTACAGGTCCTGCTCGTCCAGGTAGGTGTTCGAGGCGTCGGCCTTGACTCGCGCATTCGCGATTGCCGAGGCAACCAGCTTGTACACGGGCTCACTTGCACCCTGCGGGGCGAACTTCAGGATGGCGAGTGCCTCCTGAGCCTGCTTTCCGCGGATGAGGTTGACGACGCGACGAGCCTTCTGGGGGGTGACGCGGATGTGTCGCACGCGTGCGATCGACTCCACCATTTCTTCTCCTCCTTCACGTCACCGCGTTAGCGGCGACGGCCCTTCTTGTCGTCCTTCACGTGTCCACGGAAGGTGCGGGTGGGCGCGAACTCGCCGAGCTTGTGCCCGACCATGGTCTCGGTGACGAACACCGGGATGTGCTTGCGACCGTCGTGCACCGCGATGGTGTGACCCAGCATGGCCGGGATGATCATCGAGCGGCGCGACCAGGTCTTGATCACGTTCTTGCTGTTGGCCTCGTTGGCCGAGATCACCTTGCGAAGCAGGTGGTCATCGACGAAGGGGCCCTTCTTGAGACTGCGTGGCATCTTCTACAACTCCTACTTACGCTTCTTGCCGACGTTGCGTCGACGGACAATGAGCTGGTCGCTGGGAAGGTTGCGCTTGCGTGTGCGGCCTTCCTTCTGTCCCCAGGGGCTGACCGGGTGACGTCCACCGGAGGTCTTACCCTCACCACCACCGTGGGGGTGGTCGACCGGGTTCATGGCGACACCGCGCACGGTCGGGCGGACGCCCTTCCAGCGCATGCGGCCGGCCTTGCCCCAGTTGATGTTCGACTGCTCGGCGTTGCCGACCTCGCCGATCGTGGCGCGGCAGCGCGCATCCACGTTGCGGATCTCGCCCGAGGGGAGACGCAGCTGGGCGTAGGGGCCATCCTTGGCGACGAGACGCACGGATGCGCCGGCCGAACGGGCCATCTTCGCGCCGCCACCGGGACGGAGCTCGATGGCGTGGATGACGGTACCCGTGGGGATGTTCTTCAGCGGGAGGTTGTTGCCCGGCTTGATGTCAGCGCTGGCGCCCGACTCGATCATGTCGCCCTGGGCGAGCTTGTTCGGAGCCAGGATGTAGCGCTTGGTGCCGTCTGCGAAGTGCAGCAGCGCGATACGGGCGGTGCGGTTGGGGTCGTACTCGATGTGAGCGACCTTGGCCGGCACGCCGTCCTTGTCGTTGCGCTTGAAGTCGATCACGCGGTACTGGCGCTTGTGGCCACCACCGATGTGACGGGTCGTGATGCGACCCTGGTTGTTACGTCCACCGGTCTTGGGCAGCGGACGAAGCAGCGACTTCTCGGGGGTCGAGCGGGTGATCTCTGCGAAGTCCGCAACAGACGAACCGCGGCGACCCGGCGTCGTGGGCTTGTACTTACGAATAGCCATAGTTATTCCTCTGCTCCCTAGCCGACAGCCGTGAAGATGTCGATGGAACCGGACTTGAGCGTGACGATGGCACGCTTGGTGTCCTTGCGCTTGCCCATACCGAACTTGGTGCGGCGGGTCTTGCCAACACGGTTGAGCGTGTTGATCGAAGCGACCTGGACGTTGAAGATCTTCTCGATGGCGAGCTTGATCTCGGTCTTGTTCGAGCGCGGGTCCACGATGAACGTGTACTTGCCCTCGTCGATCAGGCCGTAGCTCTTCTCCGAGACGACCGGCGAGATGATGACATCGCGCGGGTCCTTGTTGTGGGCGGCGCTCATGCGGAGACCTCAACCTTCTTGGTCTTGGCTGCGATGAACGTGTCCAGAGCAGCCTTGGTGAAGACGATGTCGTCGGAGACGAGGACGTCGTAGGCGTTCAGCTGGTCGGCCGTGAGGGTGTGCACGGTCGGGATGTTGCGCACGGCCTTGAGAGCCTGCTCGTCACCGCGCGAGAGCACGATGAGAACGTGCTTCGACGTGGCGATCTGGTCGAGCAGGGCGATGACGGCCTTGGTCTTCGGGGTCTCACCGAGGGTGAGCGACTCGACGACGTGCACGCGGGCACCACGAGCGCGGTCAGAGAGAGCACCGAGCAGGGCTGCGGCGATCATCTTCTTGGGGGTGCGCTGCGAGTAGTCGCGGGGGGTGGGTCCGTGGACGATTCCACCACCGGTCATCTGAGGGGCGCGGATCGAGCCCTGACGAGCGCGACCGGTTCCCTTCTGCTTGAACGGCTTGCGGCCGGCGCCGGAGACCTCGCCACGGCTCTTCACCTTGTGCGTGCCCTGGCGAGCAGCTGCAAGCTGTGCCACGACGACCTGGTGGATGAGCGGGACGTTGGTCTGCACGTCGAAGAGCTCAGCGGGGAGCTCGACGGTGCCGGACTTCTTTCCAGTCACGTCGACGACGTCGACGGTGTTGGTAGCGGTAGCCATGTGGTTACGCCCCCTTCACTGCGGTGCGGACGAAAACGAGGCGGCCACGAGCGCCGGGAACGGCGCCCTTGACCAGGATGAGGCCCTTCTCGGCGTCGATCGCCTGAACCTTGAGGTTCATGACGGTGACGCGCTCAGCACCCATGCGACCGGCCATGCGCATGCCCTTGAAGACACGGCTGGGGGTCGAGGAGGCGCCGATGGAGCCCGGCTTGCGGTGGTTGCGGTGCGAACCGTGCGAAGCGGAGACACCCTTGAAGTTGTGGCGCTTCATGACACCGGCGGTGCCCTTACCCTTGCTCGTGCCGACGACGTCGACGAGCTGTCCGGCCTCGAACACACCTTCAGCGGTGAGCTCCTGGCCGAGGGTGTAGTCGGCGGCGTCAGCCGTGCGCACCTCGGTGAGGTGACGACGCGGGGTGACCCCGGCCTTGTCGAAGTGACCGGCGGCAGGCTTGGTCACCTTGCGCGGGTCGATCTGGCCTGCGGCGATCTGCACGGCGCTGTAGCCGTCGACCTCTGCGGTACGAATCTGGGTGACCACGTTGGGCGTGATCTCGATGACGGTGACGGGGATGAGCTTGTTGTTCTCGTCCCACACCTGGGTCATGCCAAGCTTCGTGCCGAGCAGACCCTTGCTGGTCTTGTTAGCAGTAGACATGGTCGTTCCCTTAGAGCTTGATCTCGATGTTGACATCGGCCGGAAGGTCGAGGCGCATCAGCGAGTCGACAGCCTTGGGCGTCGGGTCGATGATGTCGATGAGGCGCTTGTGGGTGCGCATCTCGAAGTGCTCGCGGCTGTCCTTGTACTTGTGGGGGGAACGGATCACGCAGATCACGTTCTTCTCCGTCGGAAGCGGCACGGGGCCGACGACGGTTGCACCAGCACGGGTGACCGTGTCGACGATCTTGCGCGCCGAGGTGTCGATGACCTCGTGGTCGTATGACTTCAGTCGAATGCGGATCTTCTGTCCCGCCATGTCGAACTCTCTCTCTGTCAAGGCGTCTTACATCCCGACTCTCTCGAGCCGGCTGCATTGGACGCCGTCGTAGCACTACGTATGTCGCACCACTGTTTATCTGTCAATCGGCCGCCGACCGGGCCTGTCCACACAACCGGACACGTGCATCCGATGATGTCGACAGACCCGCCCTGCGAGCCTGTCACCGACCCTCACGCCTCCGGCCTGGACCGGAAGAGGCACAGAGATAGACCCTGCGCTGTGATTGTCGATTAAGTCCGTCCTGCTGCCCGCGGCCTAACCTGATCCCGGAGGGAGGTTATGCACTGCCTGGCAGTGATTCGAAGACGCGCGAACACGCAGTCATCCGAAATGCTGAACTAGTCGAGTTTGCCACACTGGGAGCCATGCTGCAAGCCCGGGCGTGTCGCGCCCCGGCGACTCCCAGCTTCAGCGTCATTCCGGGGCACGCCCGTCACCCGAGTGCGGCTCCTTCACGCCTCCGCGCGACGTGCAGAAGGGCCACGGCGACGAGCATCAGCAGAGCCGCGACGACGAGTGCCGAGGCCCCTCCGGTGAAGCGCACGAGCACTGCTCCCCCGGCGCCGCCGAGACCCATGGCCAGCACGGCACCGAGGCGCCGCCGCCACTTGTCGCCCGTACCCCCGGCCAGTCGACTGTCGATCGCGAGGTTGGCGAGAGTCGAGGTGACCACGATCGTCGTCACGTCGGTGATGCCGGTGGCACGCACACTCGCCGCCTGCGCGCCCATGACGATGGCCAGGAGCCCCGTCACGGCGAGCAGGAGCACCCCCTCGAGGGTGTGCACCGCGAGCCAGACGATGCCGAGGGCCAGCGCCAGCGCGGCGGATCCGAGCAGCACGGCGAGGTTGGCTGTGGGGAGCCGGCTGGCGTGTACCCGGCCTCGCACGATGCGCGCACACAGGAGCGCACCGATCAGGAAGCCGACCAGCGCGACCACGTTGTTGAGCAAAGGCGTCGTTCCGGTGCCGGCGAGGGCGAAGCCGATGAAGAGCACGTTGCCGGTCATGTTGCCGGTGAAGACCCTGTCGAGGGCGAGGTAGCTGACGGCGTCGACCACCCCCGTCGAGAAGGTGAGGAGCTGGAGTGCCGGCAGGAACGCGACGTCGAAGCGTCGCTCGGTCACGGCATCCGTCATACGCTCAACGGTACAGACAGAACGACGTGGGGACGGATGCATGACGAACGACAGGATTCCAACGGGTGTGCGCGTCGCACCGGGCAGCGTCTCGGCCACACGGGTGGCCGAGCGCACGTTCGAGGGGAGGAACGATCGCGGCTCGACGGTGCTCATAGGTCCGACCTCGGTCGATGGCGCCTTCACGCCGGGTGAACTGCTGAAGGCCGCGCTGGCCGGATGCGCCGGCATGAGCGCGGACTCGGTGATCGCACGCCGGCTCGGCGACGACTTCACGGCGACGTACTGGGCTCACGGCACCTCAGACGAGGACGAGAACCGCTACAAGGCGATCGACGAGGAGATCGTGATCGACGGCCTCGACGAGATGAGCGTCGAGGATCGGGCGAAGCTGATCAGCCTCATCGAGCGGTCGATCGAGAAGTCGTGCACCGTCGCCAGGAGCGTCGAGAGCGCCATCGACCTGTCGACAACGATCAACGGCACCGAGGTCTGACCACGGCGGCCACCGCTGATCGAGCGAATCCGCTCAGGGGGCGCTGCTGTGGCAGGCGAGGTTCTCAGCCTCTTCGGTGAGCGCGTTCGCCGCCGCAGCGGACGTGCCGATGATGGCGACGGCCATCGCCGCCGCTCCCACGATGATGGTGCGCGTGCGCAGGCGGTGGCTGGCGACACCGAAACGGATCGGGTCCTCGATGAGACGGGTGGTCCCCCACGCCAGCAGCACCGAGATCGCGAGAAGGAGCAGCATCACCGGGGTCTCGCTCGGCCGCCCGGTGATGTACGGGGTCAGCATGACGACGGGCCAGTGCCACAGATAGAGCGCGTAGGAGATCCCGCCGACCCAGAGCACAGGTGGGAAGGCGACCAGTCGACCGGTCGACCATGCGACTGCGGGCGTCCCCGCCCAGATGACGGCGGCTGCGCCGAGCACCGGCATCAGCACGAGCAGGCCGGGGAAGGCGTCGACGTCGGTGGCGACGTAGACGGATGCGACGATCAGCCCGAGCCCGACCCACGACGTGGCCGCGCGCAAGCGCTCGTGGCCGATGGCGACCGGAGCGCAGGCGAGGAGCCCGCCGATGCCGAACTCCCACGCCCGGCTGAGGGTGGAGAAGTAGGCCAGGTTGTTGTCGATGCCGACGAGCACCAGCGAGGCGATGAACGAGAGCACAGTGACCGCTGCGAGCAGGCCGACGACGACCCGCATCCTGGGCCGGATCAAGCGCGAGGCGATCCAGACGCCGGCGAGGATGACCAGCGGCCAGACGAGGTAGAACTGCTCCTCGACCGAGAGCGACCAGTAGTGCTGCACCGGCGTGGACTCGAGGCCCGGCGCCCCCTGCTGGGACTCGATCGACTGCGTCCAGTTCTCGATGAAGAGCGTGCTCGCCAGGATCTCGCGGAACCAGCGCGCGGCCTCGGCCGGGGGAACCACGATGGCCGTCATGACCGATGTGACGGCGAGCACCAGCAGTGCCGACGGCAGGATGCGGCGCACGCGGCGTCCGTAGAAGCGCCCGAACCGGATGCGGCCGGTCTGGGCGGCATCCCGCAGCAGGATGCCCGTGATCAGGAACCCCGAGACGACGAAGAAGACGTCGACGCCCACGTAACCCGCCGGGGAGAGGGCGGGCCAGAAATGGTAGAGGACCACGACGCCGACAGCGAGGGCACGCAGCGCCTGGATCTCGGGGCGCGCCGGAGCCCGGTCTGGCCTGACCGCGTTCTCGCTGTGCACGATCCCACGCAAACACCTCCTCCATGCGAACGCAAGGGGTTGCAGGGGACTCTCACGCAAACGGAATCTGCCCGAAAACACGGAAAAAGGGCCGGACCCGAAGGCCCGACCCTGTTCCGTGCTTCTCGATGCGCGTCGCGCTTCGCGCGTCGCTACTCGATGAGCGGTGTTACTTGATGATGCTGGTGACCGTACCGGCACCCACGGTGCGTCCACCCTCACGGATGGCGAAGCCGAGGCCCTCTTCCATGGCGATCGGCTGGATCAGCGCGACGGTCATGTCGGTGGTGTCGCCGGGCATGACCATCTCGGTGCCCTCGGGCAGCGTGATGACGCCGGTGACGTCGGTGGTGCGGAAGTAGAACTGCGGACGGTAGTTCGCGTAGAACGGGTTGTGACGCCCACCCTCATCCTTGGACAGGATGTACGCGGTGCCCTCGAAGTCGGTGTGCGGCGTGACCGAACCCGGCTTGACGACGACCTGGCCGCGCTCGACATCCTCGCGCTTGGTGCCGCGGAGGAGCAGACCACAGTTCTCGCCGGCCCATGCCTCGTCGAGCTGCTTGTGGAACATCTCGATACCAGTGACCGTGGTCTTCTGCGTCGGGCGGATGCCGACGATCTCGACCTCGGAGTTGATCTTGAGGGTTCCACGCTCGGCGCGGCCGGTGACGACGGTTCCACGACCGGTGATCGTGAAGACGTCCTCGACGGGCATGAGGAACGGCTTGTCCTTGTCGCGGATCGGGTCCGGAACGGACTCGTCGACGGCGTCCATGAGCGTGAGGATCGACTGGACCCACTTCTCGTCACCCTCGAGAGCCTTGAGGCCCGAGACCTGAACGACGGGGGCGTTGTCGCCATCGAAGCCCTGGCTGGAGAGCAGCTCGCGAACCTCGAGCTCGACGAGCTCCAGGATCTCCTCGTCGTCGACCATGTCGGACTTGTTCAGCGCGACGAGCAGGTAGGGAACGCCGACCTGCTTGGCGAGCAGCACGTGCTCACGCGTCTGAGCCATCGGGCCGTCGGTGGCGGCGACCACGAGGATCGCGCCGTCCATCTGAGCAGCACCGGTGATCATGTTCTTGATGTAGTCAGCGTGACCAGGAGCGTCGACGTGCGCGTAGTGGCGCTTCGGCGTCTCGTACTCGACGTGCGAGATGTTGATCGTGATGCCGCGCTGGCGCTCCTCGGGAGCGGAGTCGATCGACGCGAAGTCGCGCTGCACGTTGGTGGCAGACGGGAACTTGTCCGCGAGCACCTTCGAGATAGCGGCGGTGAGCGTGGTCTTGCCGTGGTCGACGTGACCGATCGTTCCGATGTTGACGTGCGGCTTGGTCCGCTCGAACTTGGCCTTAGCCACTGTGGGTCCTCCTCAGGACTCGTGTAGAAGCGCCGGGCGCTGGATTGCACTCGGTTTCTACGGGGGTTTGTGTTGTCATGTTACTTCATCAACCGGGGCGTGAACCGGGGGAGCTGGGCTCCCCCGGCGCCGACATTGCTGTCAGTGCTCCAGCGCGGTGAACGCAGGTGGTGTTACTCGCCCTTGTTCTTCTGGACGATCTCGTCGGCGACTGCCTTCGGGACCTCCGAGTAGCTGTCGAACGTCATCGAGTACACGGCGCGGCCCGAGGTCTTCGAGCGCAGGTCGCCGATGTATCCGAACATCTCCGACAGGGGGACGTTGGCGCGAATGACCTTCACACCACTGGCGTCCTCCATGGACTGGATCTGCCCGCGGCGCGAGTTCAGGTCGCCGATGACGTCACCCATGTATTCCTCAGGGGTGCGCACCTCGACGGCCATCAGCGGCTCGAGCAGAACCGGGTTCGCCTTGCGAGCGGCTTCCTTGAAGCCCATCGATCCGGCGATCTTGAACGCCATCTCCGAGGAGTCGACGTCGTGTGCGGCGCCGTCAAGAAGACTTGCCTTGACGCCGACCATCGGGTATCCGGCCAGGATGCCGTACTGCATGGCGTCCTGGAATCCGGCATCGACCGAAGGAATGTACTCACGGGGAACGCGACCACCGGTGGTCTTGTTCTCGAAGAGGTAGGTCTGATCGGCCGTGACCTCGAGGGGCTCCAGCGCGAACTGGATCTTGGCGAACTGGCCGGATCCACCCGTCTGCTTCTTGTGGGTGAAGTCGTGACGCTCGACGGCCTTCTTGATCGTCTCGCGGTAGGCCACCTGGGGCTTGCCCACGTTGGCCTCGACGTTGAACTCGCGCTTCATGCGGTCGACCAGGATGTCGAGGTGGAGCTCGCCCATTCCCTTGATGACCGTCTGACCGGTCTCCTGGTTCTGCTCGGTGCGGAAGGTCGGGTCCTCTTCGGCGAGCTTCTGGATCGCGGTACCGAGCTTCTCCTGGTCGGCCTTGGTCTTCGGCTCGATGGCGACCTCGATGACGGGCTCCGGGAAGGTCATCGACTCGAGAACGACCTGGTTGTCGGGGTCGCACAGGGTGTCGCCCGTGGTCGTGTCCTTCAGGCCGATGACGGCGTAGATGTTGCCGGCGGTCACCGAGTCGACGGGGATCTCCTTGTTGGCGTGCATCTGGAAGATCTTGCCGATGCGCTCCTTCTTGCCCTTGGTCGAGTTGATGACCTGGGCACCGGAATCGAGACGACCCGAGTAGACGCGCACGTAGGTGAGGCGACCGAAGAACGGGTGCACGGCGACCTTGAACGCCAGAGCCGTGAACGGCTCGGTGGAGTCGGCGTGACGCATGACGACCTTCTCCTCGTCGCGAGCGTCGTGCGCCTCGATGGCGGGGACGTCGAGCGGGGAGGGGAGGAAGTCGATGACGGCGTCGAGCATCGGCTGCACGCCGCGGTTCTTGAACGCGGAACCGCAGAGAACGGGGTAGATCTCCGAGTTGACGGTGAGCTTGCGGATCGCGGCCTTGATCTCGGCCACGGTCAGCTCGTCGCCACCGAAGTACTTCTCCATGAGGTCGTCGCTGGTCTCGGCGACGGTCTCGAGGAGGAGGGTGCGGTACTCCGCAGCCTTCTCGACGAGGTCGGCGGGGATCTCCTCGATGGCGTACTTGGCGCCCATCTGGACGTCACCCTTGGCGTCTCCACGCCAGGTGAGTGCACGCATCTCGATGAGGTCGACGACGCCCTCGAAGTTCGACTCGGAGCCGATCGGGAGCTGCAGGACCAGCGGCTTGGCGCCGAGGCGCTTCACGATGGTCTCGACGGTGAAGTAGAAGTCGGCGCCGAGCTTGTCCATCTTGTTGACGAAGCAGATGCGCGGGACGTTGTACTTGTCGGCCTGACGCCAGACGGTCTCGGACTGGGGCTCGACGCCCTCCTTGCCGTCGAAGACGGCGACGGCGCCATCGAGCACGCGGAGCGAACGCTCCACCTCGACGGTGAAGTCGACGTGACCGGGGGTGTCGATGATGTTGATCTGGTTCTTGTTCCAGTAGCAGGTCACGGCGGCAGACGTGATCGTGATGCCGCGCTCCTTCTCCTGCTCCATCCAGTCGGTCGTCGAGGCGCCGTCGTGGGTCTCGCCGATCTTGTGGTTGACGCCCGTGTAGAACAGGATGCGCTCAGTTGTCGTCGTCTTGCCAGCATCGATGTGGGCCATGATGCCGATGTTGCGGACCTTGCTCAGGTCGGTGAGCACGTCTTGTGCCACGGGGTGTCCTCCGAAAAGTTGTTGGGGTGAAGATGGGGCGGATGCCGCGACGCGAGTCGCGGCATCCGCCTGCCGACTACCAGCGGTAGTGGGCGAATGCCTTGTTCGACTCGGCCATCTTGTGAGTGTCCTCACGACGCTTCACAGCGGCACCGAGGCCGTTGGACGCGTCGAGGATCTCGTTGGTGAGGCGCTCGGTCATGGTCTTCTCACGGCGAGCCTTGGCGTAGCTGGTGAGCCAGCGCAGCGCCAGGGTGTTCGCGCGGTGAGGCTTGACCTCGACCGGAACCTGGTAGGTGGAGCCACCGACGCGACGCGACCGGACCTCGAGGGTCGGGCGCACGTTGTCGAGTGCCTTCTTCAGGGTGACGACGGCGTCCTGGCCATTCTTGGCCGAGACACCCTCGAGTGCGTCGTACACGATGCGCTCGGCGATGGCCTTCTTGCCATCCTTGAGGATCTTGTTGACGAGCTGGCTGACGATCGGTGCGCCGTAGACGGGGTCTGCGACGACGGGGCGCTTGGGCGCGGGTCCTTTACGAGGCATTACTTCTTGTCCATCTTCGCTCCGTAGCGGCTACGCGCTTGCTTACGGTTCTTGACCGCCTGGGTGTCGAGTGCGCCGCGAACGATCTTGTAGCGCACACCGGGGAGGTCCTTCACACGACCGCCGCGCACGAGCACCATCGAGTGCTCCTGCAGGTTGTGGCCCTCGCCGGGAATGTAGGCCGTGACCTCGGTTCCGTTGGAGAGCTTCACACGGGCGACCTTGCGGAGAGCCGAGTTCGGCTTCTTCGGCGTCGTCGTGTAGACGCGCGTGCAGACGCCGCGCTGCTGGGGGTTGGCCTTCAGAGCGGGAGCCTTGGTCTTCGAGACCTTCGGCGTGCGCCCCTTACGGACCAACTGCTGAATGGTTGGCACTATTTCTCCTTGTTGTGCTGCACGGTGACAGCTTGATGATTTGTTTCACATCACGACCCACCGGCATCGCAGACGAGCGAAGCCTTTTGTATGGTGGGTATGCCGTGGGGGCAGCCCGTTCAGGGCTCCCTTCCTTGTGGCCCTCGGTCGCCGGCTCACATCCCGGCCGGAGCCGGGGCATGAAGCAAGCGCGCACAGGAGCGCACACCCGCCCTACTCTACCGCCCGCCACACAGGCGGTCAAACGCGGGCGCGTGTCTCACGGCCCGCGCACAGGCAGGGTTCACGTGCAATGCAACGCGGATGCCGGCATCCGCATTCCCCTCAGAAGCCGGGCCAGAGCGGGGAGTCGAGTTCTCGGTCGAGGTCGGCGAGGAGCTGGGCGATCTGCGGCTCGACGATGTCGCCCACGGCCTTCTCGATGCGGTCGCGGTGCTGCACCAGTTCGACGCACACCCGGCGCCCGATCTGCTTGGCGTACTGGTCGGCGAGCTTGACCTCGGCGCGGATCGCCTCCTTCTCGGGCTCCGACAGGGGTTCGGGGGGCGGCGGGGCCAGCTCGGCGGCCGTCTCGCTGGCGAGCTCGCCCAGGGTGAAGAGGTACGGCTGGCCGGGTTCCGGCTCCGGGTCGAGTTCGAGGCCGGTCACCTCGGGAGGCAGCCCCTCCCCCGGTCGATACGGCCGGTGCGCCTTGCGCTCCTCGCTGAGCCGGATCTCGCGGCGCAGCAACGGGAGGTTGCGGTCGGTGTAGTCGTCGACCGCCGAGTCGATGATGAGCTTCATGCGCATCGAGAGGGCGTGCTGCACGGCGTGCGGGACATCGGTGGAGAGGCCGGCTGCGGCGATGATCGGCGAACCGAAGCACCGACGGCACAGTCTCGTTCGCGACCGATGGGTGCCGGGGCGCCATTTAGGCAGCCACCGCAGCCAGTTGTCGACTTCGTGGCTCACACGGGCTTCGATCGAGCCTTCCACGACTCTCACCGTACAGTCCGCCGCGTGATTCCGGGGCGAATCGGGCGGAACTCGCTGGGGGGAGCGCTGTCAGCCCCTGCCCGACTTCTCCCACGGCCACAGTGGACGCAGACCCCCGTGCAGCTGGCGCAGCAGCACGAGCAGGTAGAGCACCGCCGTGATCACGGCGAGCAGGAAGACGACGAGGGTGAACAGCCGCAGGATGTGATGCCCGACGAACAGCACGGCGTCGACCAGGTCGCCCGTCGTCGCCGAGTAGACGACGGCTCCGGCCAGGAGATAGGCGGCGGTCGTCGCGACCCCCGTGGCGGCGATGGCCCAGAGGGAGATGAAGCGCGAGGTGGCATCGACGCGGATGCCGACGACGATGAGGGCGCTGAACAGCACGAAGGCGGCAGCGGCGACCATGAGCGGGCCGACGAGAGGACCGGCGTCCGGCTCGTCGATGACACTCACGTCGGTGATGAGGCTGGCGAATCCGAAGGCGCAGACGACGGCGGCGACGAACGCCACGAGCGCGAACACCGCGAGCGTGAGCACGATGCGGCGCGGAGCCTGTGCCTGGTCTGGTGCGGATGCGGTCATGGTGTCAGGCTACGCGCGGTCGGGGCGGCATCCGTGGGCCATCGTGCAGCGCCGGGGACGGGAATGGGGGCGAGAACGCAGAAACCGCGGGTGCCTTCGAATCGGCACCCGCGGAATCTGCGGTCTCGGTGAGCTGCACCCGCGAGAAGTTCGTTCTCGTGGGGCCGCTCGGGCTCGGCTAGCGGCTGAGCGTGGGCCCCTCGGCGAGTACGCGCTCGTACTCGACGCGTGCTGCGGCGTTGCGCTCGGTGACCTTGCGTCCACGCGAGGCGATCCAGGCGCCGAACCAGATCGGCACCTCGCGGGCGATGACCGCTGCGCCGATCGCGAGCGGGTCGAACCAGCGGTTGGCGAGGAAGGCGACGGACTCGTCGTAGGTGAGGGTCCAGGCGCCGACGGTCAGCAGCGACGCCGCGATGTAGGAGAAGTAGACGAGCACGGCACCGAAGAAGGCGCCGACGACCCACGACCACCACCCGGCCCGGTTGATGATGGCGGCGAGCAGGGCGAACGCAGCGAAGAAGGCGATGATCGGAACATAGAAGACCGGGCGGCTCGCGAAGTCCATGAACGCGTCGGCCGCACCGTCGCCGGTGAAGACGCCCGCCGTGATGAGCGCGACGATCGAGTACAGGATGGCGAACACCGCTGTCGCGATGAGGCCGACCAGGATTCCGAAGCCGCGGTTGCCCTTGTCGACGGGCGGCGTCGGAGCCTGCACGTAGATGGGAGTGGCCTGGGCCGGGTAGGCGTCATTGGGGTAGCTCGCCTGCGGAGCCTCATCGACGACGGGCTGGGCGGGTGCGGCCGTGGCTCCGGCCGCTGCGGCCGGAGCCGCGATCGTGGAGGGTGAGACGTAGGGCTCGGGCTCGGCCGCGTAGTCGTAGTCGATGGGCTGCTCGGCGGCAGCGGCATCCGGAGTCGTGTCGACGGCCGGAGCGACGTACGGGGCTGCAGGCTCCGGTGCCGGCGGCTCGATGAGCGGCTCGGGCTCCGCGACCGGCGCGGCCGGCTCGGTCGCTGCGGCCCGCTCGGCGACGGGCTCTGCGGGGGTATCGATGACCGTGGTCGCGCCCGTGGACGCGTCGACGGGAGCACCCGCGACCTGCGTCGGGCCCGTGGTCGGCGTGGGCTCGTTCGTGGGCTCTGCGGCCCCGTTCGGCTCCGTCGTGCTCATCTGTCGTACTCCTCCCGCGCCCAGCGGGCGCCCATTCGTTGCTCAGACTAGCAACGGGGCGCCCGGTGGGGCGTTAGGCGTGCGGGCGGTTGCCCGGCTAGCCCGCGGCGGGAGCTGCTGCCGTGTCGGCGGCGGGTGCGGCTGGCGCGTCGGCGGCCGCGGACGTGGAGGCGTTCAGGAGCACGTAGATGTAGCCGTTGAGCACCGTGGTCACGGGAGTGCCGGTTACGGGCGGCGCCTCCTCGCCCTCGACCTCGGCCTCCTGCGGTGCTGCCGGATCGACCTGGACCCCGTTCACGAGGAGCAGACGCTTGCCTGCCTGCACTTCGGCGACGAAGTCGAGCACCCGCGCGTAATCGCCCGCGACGGTGAGGCTCACCGGGATGTAGACGAAGTTCTCGGCTGTCACGAGGGAGCTCGTCGGGGCGGTCCCTGCCCCGGTCACCTCGGCCGGAGTCTCCGCGGGAGCCGTGTCGGCGTCCTTGGAGTCCTTCTCCGTCGCCTGGGCGTCGGCGGCAGGCGCCGCAGCCACCGGCGCATAGGGGGCTCCGTCGCCGAACTTGGATGCGGTGATCGTGACCTGCGCCGCTGCGGCGTACGCGTTGAGCTCCTTGAGCAGGGCCGAGGTCGCCGCTTCACCCGGCACCGATTCGCGCAGGGTGGCGAGATCGGCCTTCGCCGTGTCGATGGTGGCGAATTCCTTCTCGAGGGATGCGACCGACGCCTCGAGGATGGCGTTCTGCGCCTCGACGGACGTGGTCTGCGCATTGGCCGCTTCGATCGCGGTGAGCTGCGGGGCGACGCCGAGGAAGTATCCTCCGGCGAGGACCAGGACCGCCACGACGGCTGCCCCGATCACCCATAGACGTGCCTGGTTCACTGGGCGCTCCCTTCGGCCGGAGCCTCTGCGTCGTCTGCTGCGGCATCCGGATCTGCCGCGGCATCCGTTTCAGCTGCGGGGTCCTTCTCCGCGAATCGTCCGGAGAACGCCGCATCGCCGACGTGCATCGTCATGTTGACGGTGTAGCCCTTGTCAGCGGCCTCGATCGACGTGGGCGTCGCGTCGACGAACCCGGGCAGTTTCGTGAGGCTGTCGAGCCAGAGCGGAACCATGGGGATGCCTTCGCTGGACGCCGTGAATGTGAGGGTGGCGACTCGAGGTCCCTGGAGCGGAACCGAGGCCTGGGCATAGGGCTCGGTTGCGGAAGCCGAGTCGACGACGATGTTCGTGATCGTCATCCCCGCCGGCACAGTTCCCTGCACCTGCTGGAGGTAGCTGCGCCACTCGATCTCGGTCCACGACCCGATCTGCTGGGCGTCCTGCACGGCTGCCGTGTCCTGTTTGACCTGGTTGACCTCGGCGTACTTGGCCTGCTCGAGGAGGAGGCTGCTGGTCTGGGCCTGGGCGGCACCGAGTGAAGCCGCCGCCGAGACGGAACCGTAGAACGCGACGCCACTCGCCACGGCGACGAGTGCTGCCGCGCAGAGGATGCCGACGATGGCGCGCGAACGCACCTTCTTGACCGCTGCCTGGTCGCGCACTTCCTGTGGAAGCAGGTCGACCTTGGGTACGCCCCAGTTCGGAGTCACGTCGGCACCACGCTTCACACCCGGTGTCTTGGAGGCCTTCCGCCCCTTGGTCGGAGTCTCCGCCTCACCGTCGGGGTTCAGCAGGGCATCCATCTCGATGGTCGCGCTCATGCTGCCACCGCCGCCGCTGCGAGGCCGAGGGCGGCGCTGGCCGAGGAGCCGAAGCCCTTGAGCACGCGGGCATCCAGCCGTTTCGCCAGGGTGAAGCGGGTGAACGGATCGGCATGCTCGACCGGCAGCCGCGTCATCTCACCGAGCGCACGGTCGAACCCGCTGAGCGTCGAACCGCCGCCCGTGATGATGATGCGCTGCGGTGTGCGGTGCGGGCGCGTGTTCGAGTAGTACGTGATGGTGTTGCGGATGCTGGCCAGCAGCTCTCCGGTGACCTCGTAGATGATCTCGAGCGCACGCTGGTTCTCGGGGGCGACGGGAACTGCCGAGAGTCCGATCTGGCGCTTGATGACCTCGGCCTTGCCTGCATCCGTCTCCAACCGGGTCGCGAGCGTCGTGGTGAGATCGCTGCTGCCCGTCGGGATGATGCGCAGGAACTGCGGGATGCCGTCATGCGCGACGACGACCGTCGTGGTGCCGGCGCCGACGTCGACGAGGACGACGCTTCCGGGCGAGTTCTGCTGGTTGAACGCGACACGGGAGATGGCGAAGGGGAGCAGGTCGACGTCGACGGTCGTGAGGCCCGCGAGCCGCGCGGCTCGCACGTTGCCCAGGACGGCCTCCTTCGCGGCGGCGACGAGAAGGCCCTGCACCTGAGGGCCGTTCTCGGTCATCGTCTGCTCGACGGGATAGAAGTCGAGGATCGCCTCGGACACGGGCATCGGGATGACGTCCTGTACGTGGAAAGGAAGCGCCTCGCGCATCCTGGCGCGCGACATGGCCGGCATCACGAGGTCGCGGGCGAGCACCTTGTGGTTGCCGATGCCCATCGCGATCGTCTTGCTCTTGAACCCGCCGGTGGCCCACAGCTTGCGGAGCGCCGTGGCGACGGTGTTGGGCTCCATCACCTCGCCACGGATGATCGCCCCTTCCGGGATCTCGATCTGGTTGTAGCGCTCGATGGTCATGCGCGCCTTGTTCGTGTCGCTGAGTTCGACAGCGCGAAGCACGCGACTGCCGAAATCGACACCGACGATGGAAGCTGGCATCAGCGTGCTCCTTCTTCTGATCTGAGATTCACGATGCGACCGCCAGGCCGAACAACGAGAGGTAGGCCGCCCACAGGGCGGATCCGGCGAGGATGCCGATCCAGGCGCCGAGAAGCATCCAGGGGCCGAAGGGGATGCCGGACGTGCGACCGGCGCGCTTCGCCAGAAGCAGGATGATGCCGAACAGGCCGCCCAGCAGGAAGGCGGAGAGGCCGCCGACGATCAGGGCCCCCCAGCCCATCCACCCGAGGTAGATGCCGAGGACGCCGGCGAGCTTGACGTCGCCGCCGCCCATGCCCCGCGGCGAGACGAGGTGGAGCACGAGGTAGAGGCCGCCCAGGATGAGCAGCCCGAACCCCGCCGTGCCCAGTCGCGTCCAGTCCCCCGTCACCACGGCGGCCGCTGACAGCAGCACCGCAGGCACGATGTACGACGGGAGGATGATGCGGTTCGGAAGCGTGTGCGTGTCGAGGTCGATGAGGGCGAGGGCGATCGACACGGCCGCGAGGTAGAGGTACGCCACCAGGACGAGGAGCGCTGCGATCAGGTCGGGCGCCGTTGTCGCGGCGATGACTGCAGGGGCGAAGACGACCGCGACGAGGACGAAGAGTGCGGCTGTGCCGAGCTCGACGAGCGGGTAGCGCACGGAGATGCGCGTGCTGCATCCCCGGCACCGCCCGCGCAGGAACAGCCAGGAGATCACCGGCACGTTGTCATATGCCTTGATCTGCATGCCGCAGTTCGGGCAGGCGCTGGGAGGCGAGACGACCGAGAGCTTCCGGGGCACGCGGTAGACGACCACGTTGAGGAACGATCCGATGAGGGCGCCGAACACCCCGACGATGGCGACGGGTACGAGCGTCATGGCGTGTAGTCCCGGAGGGAGATGCGGTCGCCGAGGTTGCCCAGGGTTCCGCCCGGTCCGGGAGCACTGGGCGCGCCCGTCGTGAAGTCGTAGCCGGGCATGCCGATGGGCGAGGCGGTGAGGCCGGATGCCGAGTCGAAGGCCACGGATCCTGCGTAGAACTGGCCGCGCCACTTGTTCGTGGAGTTCTTGACCTGGCATGGCGTGTAGATGAGAGCCGCTGCCGGCGTCTGCACCCTCACACCACTGTTGATGTCGAAGGTCGGGCCCGAGCACGTCGGAATGCCGTTGGGGGTGACGTCGGGAACGAAGAAGCGCATCTGGCGCGGAGTGGAGGAGTCGGAGCGAATGGTGGCGTTCTCGAGTCCGAAGCCCTTCGCGACGATGGCGATGTCGGTCTTCAGGGTGAAGGTGTAGGCGGCCGAGGAGCTGATGAGCACCTTCGGGCAGGCGCGGGCGTCGATGACGACGGGACTCACCGAGGTCATCATCGTGTTGAGGAACGCCTTGTTGGCCGCGGTGTTGTCGACGGTGCAACTACCGATCCAGGTCTGGATGGCGTAGCCGGCCGAGGTCCAGTCTGCGGGGACGAAGTCGATGTCGGTCCAGTTCGGGACCGTCGGGACGGTGGGCGCGGGGATCCCTGTGATGCCTGTGCGCACCAGCCCCGTGACGACCTTGCCGCCTGCCTGCGACAGTGAGCAGGCGTTTCCGGCCGCATCCCAGGTGTTGTTCGGGGACGGACAACGCGTGGCCCACGTGCTCACGTCACCGGCGAGGGTGAAGCTGCCACCGACCCTGGAATTCGGATTGACTGTCGACGTACCGGCTCCGGGACCGGAGATGACCGAACCGCCGATGACCGAGCTGTTGTCGAGGGTGATACGCCCGCGGCTGGCGACGTTGCCGTCGATCCTGCCATCGGCGGCCGTGAACGTCTGGTCGCCGGACGCGAATCCGACGCCGGCGGCGATGACGTCGCCGTGGACGATACCGCGCACTGTCGCGGACCCCGATGCGCGCAGCGATCCGTTGACCTCGCAGCTGTTCTCCACGGTACCGTTGCCACCCTGGAGCACGATGCTGCCCTGGATCAGGGTGCCCGAGGTGCAGGAGATGCTGCCGGTCTTGATCTGCACGTCGGCCGGGATCGTGGCGTCCTGCAGCAGGTCGGCGTCGTTGATGACGCCGGAGTTGTAGGAGTAGACGGCCGTGCCGGAACCCGTGATCGATGATGTTCCCGGGATCCAGGTGAAGACCGACTCGACGATGGACTTGCCCTGGCCGGCGAGGCCGGCGACTTCGGCGGCTCGGCCGGTGGAGCGCAGCATCACGTACTTCGTCGTCGCGTTCGGGCATCCGCCGCTGAAGCCGGTCGGCGTCGCCGAGGTCGTGGTGAGCACCTGCACGGTGTAGTCGAGGTCGGCACCGGCGCCGTTCGGGCAACCGCCGTGAAGCAGGATCGAGGTCGCCTCGTCAATGCCCGCCTCGGCCACGGCGTGAGCCTGCACGCCGCCCTTGGTGGTGTTGGTGATGGCGATGGCGTTGAAGGTCACGGAGCCGACGAGGGTGGTGACGACGAGCATGACTCCGACGACACCGATCACGGCGGCCAGGGCCGAGCCGCTCTCGTCGGTGCGCAGAGAGCTGAAGCGGGGGAACTTCAGAAACATGTGACGCTCGATCCTGTGACGGAGGTGACGGAATTGCCGCGTTTGAGCACGGAGGTCTTGATGGTCGTCGGGTGGCCCTCGGGCTCGGCGACGGTGAAGTCGAAGGACACTCCGTTGGCGACGGCGGCGAAGAGCCCGGCCGATCCCGGCGTGACATTGTCGGTCAGGGTGAGCCAACTGGGATTCGTGGGGCTCCAGAGGGAGAACTTCGTAGGCGACTTGGCCATCTGGATCGTGCCGTCGAGGTAGCGGAACTGCACGCAGGTCCAGTCGGCGACGGCAGTGTCTGTGCGCATGGTGCGCACCTTGAGCACATCGCCCGGTGTGGAGACCTGGACGTCGACGGCGTCGCGCACGGCCTGTTTGACGGCCGACGACGCGTTCTGCGCGCCGCTCGATGCGTTCGTGGTGTCGGTCACGACGTTCTCCACCCGGATGCTGTTGATCAGGAAGCCGCCCGCGATGGTGAGCACGAGCACCATCAGTCCGCAGTAGACGATCAGCTCCACCAGGGTGAAGCCGTCCTCTCCGGTGACATCCGCCGGCCGGAGGCGTCTGGCCGCCATCAGGAGGCCGTCTTGACGAGGAGGAGCGTGGTCCCGGAGGCGAGGGGCCGGCCGGAGTCCACATCGGTGACGGTGACGGTCACCGAGAAGGTCTTGGGAAGAGCCGTGCAGGAACCGGTGACGGTTCGGGCGACGGTGAAGTCGGAGTCGGCGGTCGCGATGCTCACGCCACCCGTGGAGATCAGGTTGACCGACGAGCAGGTGGCGTCAGCCTTGCGAGCCCGGTCGAACTCGGTGGAGAGCAGTTGCGTGGCGGAAGCGACGCTGGCGTTGTCCCGACTGAGGACCATCGCCTGGATCATGACCGGGAGGAAGGCCACCGCGAGGACGGCCAGGAGGAACATCGAGACCAGGATTTCGACCATGCCGAAGCCACGCTCGTCGGTGACGAGCGTGGCTTCGGCAGCTGGGGTCATCGTGGGATCCGATGGACTCTTTCGAACGCCGACGCTACGGAGTCTTGACCGCGGCGCCGGTGTCCGTGATGGTGTACTCGTGCTCGCCACCGTCGGCCCAGTCACCGGTGATGGTGAATCCGGTGGAGTCGCCGTCGAGCTCGACCGTGATGTCGGCGCTGGGCGTGTAGGCCTCGACGTCAGCCATGGAGGCGGGGAAGTCGCCGCCGCCAACGAGCTCAGCCACGACAGCGGTCTTGGCGTTGGTGACCGCGGCCTCGACGGCGCTGTCCTTGGCCGAGTCCTGCTGGCCGAGGTAGATCGGGATGGCGATCGCGGCGAGGACGCCGATGATGAGCACGACGACCAGGAGCTCGATGAGCGTGAAGCCCTTCTGGTTGCCTTCGAGGCCGGTGCGACGCTTGTTCAGCGCCTGGATGAAACGGGTCACAGGAGTGTCCAATCAATGTAGGGAGTGATGGAGGGGCGACGGGTTCGGATCCGTCAGATGCGATGGTATTGGGGGCCGATTCACCAGCAGAATCCCTTGTAAGGGGGTGAATCCGGGCGAAACTGGCCCCAGTTGCGGGGGGTCGCATCCGGCCCGATGGCGCGCCGGAGACAGCCCGCGGGCGCGAGCGACTGCCGGCTGTTACTTGATGGCCTCGAAGACGCTGAACATCGGCATGTAGAGGGCGACGATCATCGAGCCGATGATGCCTCCGATGAAGACGATCATGATCGGCTCGATCATGGCCGTGAGCTGCTCCGCGGCGGATTGCACCTCTTCGTCGTAGAAGTCGGCGACCTTGCCGAGCATGGTCTCCAGCGACCCCGAGTCCTCACCGACGGCGACCATCTGCACGAGCATGGGCGGGAAGATCTCCTCGCGCGACATGGGCTCGGCGATCGACTTGCCCTGCCTGACCGACTCACTGACGCGATCCAGAGCGTTCTGGATGACCATGTTGCCCGAGGTCTCCCCCACGATGGCGAGCGACTGCAGGATGGGCACGCCCGACCCCATCATGGTGGCGAGGTTGCGGGTGAAGCGGGCGATCGCGAGCTTCTTCATCAGCGGCCCGAAGACGGGCAACTTGAGCTTCAACGGGTCGACGACGTTGCGCACCTGGTCCGTGTGCTTGTTCTTCCGCCACCAGATGCCGAACACAATGCTGCCGATCACGATCGTCGGCACGAGCCAGACCATCTGGTTCGACAGCACCACGAGCACCTGCGTCGGAAGCGGGAGCTCGCTGCCGAGATCTTTGAACATCTTCGAGAACACCGGCACGATGAAGATGAGCATGCCGAACATCGCGAGGATGGCGATGCAGAGCACGGCGACGGGGTAGGTCAGCGCCGACTTGATGGTGCTCTGCAGCTTGACCTGCGACTCAAAGCTCTCGGCGACGGACTCGAGCGCCTTCTCCAGGAATCCGCCGGTCTCACCGGCCTTCACGAGGTAGATCATGATCGGCGGGAAGACAGTGGGGTTCTTCTGCATGCCGCTCGACAGCGAGCCGCCCGACTCGATCTCCGCCCGCACCGAGGCGAGGGTCGAGGCGAGGGTCTTGTTCTCGGTCTGCTCCGACAGGATCGTGAGGGTGCGGAGCAGGGACAGACCCGCGGCGATCATCGTGGCCATCTGCCGGCTCATCACCGACAGGTCCTTGAGCTTCACGCGCTTGCCGGAGCCTCCGAAGGAGATCTCCATCTGGAGCCCGGACCCGCCCTTGAACTCGTCTACCGAGATCGGCGACAGGCCCATGGAGCGGACGCGTCCCACCGCGACGGTCTGGCTCGAGGCGTCGATGCGTCCGGAGACGACCTTGCCTCCGGCATCCCGACCCTTGTAGTCGAACTGCAGGGCCGTCGACATCAGTACTGCTCCTTCGAGGAGAACGCGTCTCCGAAGTCGATGCCGTCGAGGCTGGCTCCGGGGCCGGCATTGTCGTCGCGCTGGATGAGCTGCTTGAGGCTCTCGCGGTCGTTCGACTTCTCGAAGCCGGCCTCTCGGGTGATCTTGCCCGAGTTGACCAGCTCAGCGAGGTGCTGGTCGAGGGTGTGCATGCCATGCGCACGACCCGCCTGCATGGCCGAGGGCACCTGGAAGGTCTGGCCCTCGCGCACGAGGTTGGCGATGGCCGGCGTGGTGATCAGGATCTCGGTTGCGACCACACGTCCCTGTCCACTCGCCCGCTTCACCAGCGTCTGCGTCACGACGCCCTTGAGGGTCGCCGCCAGCTGCGCGCGCACCTGGTTCTGCTGGTGCGGCGGGTAGACGTCGATGATGCGGTCGATGGTCTGGGCGGCGCTCTGCGTGTGCAGCGTCGCGAAGACGAGGTGGCCGGTCTCAGCGGCCGTGAGGGCGACGGAGATGGTCTCCAGGTCGCGGAGCTCGCCGACGAGGATGACGTCGGGGTCCTGACGCAGCACGTGCTTGAGGGCGGCGGCGAAGCTGTGGGTGTCGTGGCCGACCTCGCGCTGGTTGACCAGCGACTTCTTGTGGTTGTGCATGAACTCGATCGGGTCCTCGACCGTCACGATGTGGTCGGCCCGGGTGGAGTTCACCAGGTCGATGAGGGCGGCGAGGGTGGTCGACTTGCCGGAACCCGTCGGGCCCGTGATGAGGACGAGCCCGCGCGGAAGGGTGGCGAAGCGGCCCACAGAGGAGGGAACACCCAGCTCTTCGAGGGTCTTCAGCTCGGTCGGGATGAGACGGAAGGCGGCACCCACGTTCTCGCGCTGCTGGTAGATGTTGACGCGGAAACGAGCGTTCTCCGAGATGGCGTAGGCGAAGTCGAGCTCGAGTTCGCGCTCGAACTTCTGCTTCTGCGCCGGCGACAGGATGCTGTAGATGGCCTGCTTCGCCTTGTCGCTGGTCCACACGGGGCCGGGGAGTTGGGTGAGGCCACCGTGGATGCGGATGGTCGGAGCCGAGTTCGCCGTGACGTGGAGGTCGGATGCGCCCTGCAGCACGACCTCGGTGAGGGAGTGCACGAGGTCGCGATCGGCGGTGTCACGCGCCGCGGACTTCTCCGGGGCTGCGGATGCCGCACGCTCGGGTCGCTCCGGGCGCACGTCGCGAGTCTCGCGCGCCGGTGCGTGGGTGGGAGCCGTCTCGACGAGATCGGCGGCGACGAGGTCGGCGCTCACGGCCGCGGGCTCGTGCTCGGGCTCGTGCTCGTGCTCGTGCTCGACAGCATCAGAGACGGATGCCTCGGCGTCCGGGGCGGCGACGTGCTCGTCGGCGGCGATGGGGGCAACCGGAGCGACCGGAGGCGCGATGTCGATCACCTCGGTCGGCAGCACCGGCAGCACAGCCGTCACGGCGTCGGGCTCAGCGGGCTCGGAACGGAACAGTCCCGAGTCGAGCGGGGCCGTCTTCGAGAAGTCGGGCACCGTCGGGAGCACGGGCTCGGCCGCGGATGCCTCAGGAGCCGTCGGCGCGCCGGGCGCGACGAGAGGAGCCGCATCCGTCTCGGTCCCGAATCCGTCGGTGAAGGGGTTGCCGGCCTCGGCCGCGATCTCGGCGCGACGCGAACGACGCGATTCGCCGATCGGCGAAGCCACGGGCGGGGCCAGCGGAGCGAGTGGTGCCAGCGGAGCCACGGATGCAGCCGCCTCGACGGGCGGAACGACGACCGACGCGGGCGCGGGCGGCGCGAAGCTCACCGGCGGGAGGGGCGCGACGAGGGGCTCGGGGTTCTGCACCTGCGACGCGTCGCGCAGCGCCTCCTGGCGCAGGCTCTCACGCCACGACGCCTCGAGGGCCTCGGCCAGTGGGTCCGACGCCGCGGGCGAGACCTGAGACGGCTGCAGCGGAGGAACGGATGCCGAAGCACTCGGGGCAGCTGGTGCGACGGGCGGCACGACGGCGGGAGGAACAGCGGCGGCCGGCGGCTGCACGGGAGCACTCGCCGGCGGCGGCGACATCGGCGCTCCTCCCCCGGTTCCGCTGGGTCCGCCCGTGAGCAGCGCGGCCCAGTCCTCGAACGAGATGCCCGGAGGGTTGACCGGCAGGTCGTTGTTCTGGTTCGTCATGACGTCTCCTTGTTCGCGCGGGCCGTCAGACGACGACGCGCATGATCTCTTCAACGGATGTGAGCCCTGCCTGCACCTTGAGCCAGCCGTCCTGGCGGAGGGTGCGCATCCCGTTCGCCTGGGCGGCGCGCGCGATGTCGGAGGACGCGGCGCGGGCGACGGCCAGCCGTTCGATCTCCTCATTGACGGCCATGATCTCGTGCAGGGCGAGACGGCCGCGGTAGCCGGTGTTCGAGCAACTCGAGCATCCGGTGGGGGCGAAGGTTCCGATGGGTTCCCCGGCGGGGTCCACGTCGAACCGGAGGGCGGCGAGCTGGCGGGCCTCCGTGTAGATCGGGTGCTTGCAGCGTTCGCAGAGGCGGCGCGCGAGGCGCTGGGCGACGACGCAGTCGAGCGCGGAACCCACGAGGAACGGCTCGATGTCCATCTCGATGAGACGCGTCACGGCCGACGGAGCGTCGTTGGTGTGCAGGGTCGAGAGCACGAGGTGGCCCGTGAGGGAGGCCTCGATGGCGATCTGCGCCGTCTCGTGGTCGCGGATCTCGCCGAGCAGAACCACGTCGGGGTCGGATCGCAGGATGCTGCGCAAAGCACTCGCGAAGGTGAGCCCGGCCTTCGGGTTCACCTGCACCTGGTTGATGCCGGCCATGCGGTACTCGACCGGATCTTCGACGGTGATCACGTTCACCTCGGTGCGGGCGACCTGGTTGAGCGTGGAGTACAGGGTCGTCGACTTGCCGGAACCCGTCGGCCCGGTGACCAGGATCATGCCGTACGGCTTCGAGTACGACTCGCGGTAGATGGTCCCGTTCGCCTCGCTCAGGCCCAGGTCTCGCAGGTCGAGGCTCGTGTTCGTGTTGTCGAGGATTCGCATGACGACCTTCTCGCCCCACACCGTGGGAAGGGTCGCAACGCGCAGGTCGATCTTGCGGCCGCCGGAGTTGACCGACATGCGGCCGTCCTGGGGCTTGCGACGCTCGGCGATGTCGATGTCGCTCATGATCTTGAGGCGCGAGATCACGCCGTTCTGGATGCTCTTCGGCGCGCTCTGCATCTCGTGCAGCACGCCGTCGATGCGGTAGCGCACCCGCACGCTGTTCTCGGCGGGCTCGATGTGGATGTCGGAGGCGTGGTCCTCGATGGCCTGGCTCACGAGCAGGTTGACGAAACGCACGATGGGCGCGTCGTCGTCCTGCGACTCGGACACGGAGAACGCATCCGTCAACAGGGCGGCGTTCTCCTCCTCGAGCGTGTTCGTGAGGTCGGTGAGCTCGTCATCGGCACGGTGGTAGCGCGCGATGGCGGTGAGCAGGTCGCTGCGCTCGGCGACGACGGGGACGACCTGGAGACCGGATGCCTCTCGCACGTCGTCGATCGCGAAGACGTCTCCGGGGTTGGTCATGGCGAGCACGATGCGACCGGGGGCCAGCGCTATGGGCAGAACCTCGTAGCGCCGACAGGTGGCCGCACTCACCAGCACGATGGCCGCGCGATCGACCGGATAATCGACGAGCTCGATGAACGGAACGCTCGCCTGCGCCGCCCGGGCCTTGGCGAGCTGGGTCTCGTTGATGACGCCCCGGTCGACAAGTCCGCGAACGGCACCCTCGTCGGTCTCGTCCATGCCCATGATCTCGTCGAGATGCTCGATGGGCAGGTGTCCGTGCAGGATGAGGATCTCTGAGAGCGCAGCCACGCCGATCCTCCCGGTGGGGACACCAAAGCTGCGGCTATGGCCCGAGCAGCCGCAGTTTGTGTAGGGGCAAAGAAGGGAGCTCGGGTGAATTGTTCAGGTAACAGGGCAAGCTAACGGGGTTCCCCCGAGTCACACCAGTCCCGCAATCGGGGCACGCGGCCGTGTCGGCCGTTACGCCCACCCGGCCCCTACCCCATCGACCCCGCGAATCAGCGCACAACGGATGCCCGCCCCGGCGCCGATACGCTCGACACGTCTCATTTCCACCGACACGAACGGATGACGCATGGCCCGGTTCGACCTCTCCCTGTCCGAGCTCGAGCTCTACCGGCCCGAGGTGGCCGAACCCGAGGACTTCGACGCATTCTGGGAGCGCACCCTCGACGAGGCACGGGCGTTCCCGGCCGAACCGGTGCTGGAGCGGGTGGCCTCGCCACTGACGCAGGTCGAGGTGCACGACGTGACCTTCACCGGATTCGCCGGGCAACCCGTCCGGGCGTGGCTGCTCCTGCCGAGCGGCAGCACGTCGCCCCTGCCCGCCGTCATCGAGTACCTCGGGTACGGCGGCGGACGCGGCCTGCCGCACGAGAAGCTCGAGTGGGCGGCATCCGGCTACGCGCACCTCATCATGGACACCCGCGGCCAGGGCAGCGGCTGGGGAACCGGCGGCGACACCCCCGACGCCGCCGGAACCGGTCCGTCGTCCCCCGGCTTCATGACCCGCGGCATCCAGAGCCCCGACGACTACTACTACCGTCGCGTCTACACCGATGCCGTACGGCTCGTCGATGCCGCACGCACGCTGCCGCAGATCGACCCCGCTCGCATCAGCGTCACCGGCGTCAGCCAGGGCGGCGGTATCGCCGTCGCGGTCGCCGGTCTCGTCGACGGTCTTCTCGGTGTGCTTCCCGACGTGCCGTTCCTGCAGCACTTCGAACGCGCGGTGGGCCTCACGGATGCCTTCCCGTACCAGGAGATCGTGACCTACCTCTCGGTGCACCGCGACGTGGTCGAGCAGACCTATCGCACGCTGTCGTACTTCGACGGCGTCAACTTCGCCCGGCGGGCGTCGGCACCGGCGCTGTTCTCGACCGCGCTGCACGATCAGACCTGCCCGCCGTCGACGGTCTACGCCACCCGCAATCACTGGGCGACGGATGCCGCCATCGAGGTGTACCCGTTCAACGAGCACGAGGGCGGCCAGGGCCACCAGTGGGTGAAGCAGGCGGCGTGGCTGGCCGAACGGCTCGCCACGGTCGGGGCGACGTCAGGCTGAGGGCGGCGCTCTCGAGAGGCAGCGGCCCGGTGCCTGCCGACTACGATCGACGGGTGACTTCTCCCGCGCCAGCCTCGCACTCCGCTCTCGCCATCGACGCCGGTCAGACCGGCATCAAGGTGCGCCTCGACGGAGCCGACGGCACGCAGCAGGACTTCGAGTTCACCGGCATCCGCACCGACCGTCCGCTCATCCCCCAGCTCGCCGGCATCGTGGTCGCCGTGGCCGAGGAGACGGGCAGCGATGTCGACGTCGTAAGCTTCGGCGTCTCGGGACTCACCCCCGACCAGACCCGTCCCGAAGAGCTGCTCTCGGCGCTGAAGCCGTTCCGGGTGCGCGAGGTGCGCCTGACGCACGACTCCATCGGCGCCTACCTCGGGGCCCTCGGAGCGTCACGCGGCGCCGTGGTGGCATCCGGAACCGGCGTCGTCACGCTCGGAGTCGGAGCGTCGACCGTGGCACGCGTCGACGGGTGGGGGTACCTCATCGGCGACGCGGGAAGCGGCTACTCCATCGGCCGGGCCGCCCTCGACGCCGTGATGCGCGCCTACGACGGTCGCGGCGCAGAGACCGCGCTCACCGCGGTGGTGCAGCGCGAGTTCCCCGAGCTCGAAGAGGCCTACATCGACCTGCAGTCCGACGACGGCCGGGTGCGGCGGATCGCCGCGTACGCCGCCGTGGTCGGAGAACTGGCGGCGACGGATGCCGTGGCGGCCGGCATCATGAGGTCCGCCGGCCGCGACCTGGCACTGTCCGCCCTCACGGCGCTCCGCCGCGTCGGCGAGGATGCCAACCCCACCGCGAGCGTGCGCGGCATCGGCGGCGTGTTCCGCTCCCCCGAGCTGGCCGACGCCTTCGGGACATCCGTTCGCGAGGTGCTGCCGGATGCCGACATCCAGACCGGCTCCGCGCATCCGCTCGACGGCGTCGCGCTCCTGCCCTCGGTCTCCCTCGACGGCCCGTTCGGCCCGCACATCGCGGTGGCCGGCGGCCGCTGACACCCAGCATCACTCGAAAGCGAGGAACTTCTCGCCGAAAGGGCGCCGAAAGGCCGAGATCCGTGGCTTCGCGCAGGAAGTTCCTCGCTTTCCAGCCAACCGCACCCAGCTATCGCTCGGGCGCTCGGCGTCTCAGCGCTCGTAGAGTGGGCCCATGGCCCTGATGCAGTGCAGCTTCTTCTCGGACGTGCTCGGAGTGACGACCCACGCGAACGTCATCCTCCCGCAGGAGGCGACCCTGGCAGGCGGGCGGATGCCCGTGCTCTACCTGCTGCACGGGCGGTCGGACGACGAGACCGCCTGGCTGCGCTGGAGCGCCATCGAACGGCACGCCACCGAGCACGGCATCGCCGTCGTGATGCCGAACGCGGGGCGCAGCTTCTACACCGATCAGGTCGTGGGCTATGACTACTTCAGCTTCATCTCGGAAGAACTGCCCCGCGTGATGCAGGGCTTCTTCCCCCTCTCGAGCGAGCCGGCGGACACCGTCGTGGCCGGGCTCTCGATGGGTGGCTACGGTGCGCTCAAATGGGCGCTGAACAAGCCGCACTCCATCGCAGCGGCGGCGAGCCTGTCGGGCGCCCTCGACATCGCCATCCGGGAGCGGGATGCCGAATGGCTCGCGAACCACGGCAGTCTCGAGCAGGCGCGGGCCAAGGGCGACGACCTGTTCGCTCTGGCGGCATCTCTCGACCCGGCATCCGTGCCGCCGCTCTTCGTGTGGTGCGGGACTGAAGACCACCTCATCGAGGAGAACCGCCGATTCCGCGATGCCGCGGATCTGGCCGGTGTGCCGCTCGCCTACAGCGAGGGCCCCGGCGGGCACGACTGGGAGCGGTGGGACGAGCAGATCCAGCGCGTGCTGGAGTGGCTGCCACTGCGCGAGGCCTGACGCCCCGTCGAGTTGCCCAGTTCCGCTCGTGGGCGGGGCCGGGAACTGCCGGAAGTGGGCAACTCGACATTCGATCGAGGCAGGGGCCGTAGCCGCGTAGACGAGGAAGGGCCCCGCATCCGAGTGGATGCGGGGCCCTTCCTGGTGTGACTCGTGCCTAGCTGTAGTTGCCGGGCGTGAAGTCGTCGGACGAGAAGCTGTCGAAGTCGACGAAGCTCAGGTCACCCTCGGTGAACGACGCGTCATCCGCGAAGATCCGGTTCGGGTAACGCTCGGCCTTGGCCTCTTCCGTCGCCTCGACCGTGACGTTGCGGTACTTCGCAAGTCCGGTTCCGGCGGGGATCAGCTTTCCGATGATCACGTTCTCCTTGAGGCCGACCAGCGGGTCGCGCTTGCCTTCCATGGCGGCCTGCGTGAGAACACGCGTGGTCTCCTGGAACGAAGCGGCCGACAGCCACGACTCGGTCGCGAGCGAAGCCTTGGTGATACCCATGACCTCCTGACGAGCCGAAGCCGTCTTCTTGCCCTCGGCCAGAGCCGCGCGGTTGATCTCGTTGTACTTCGAACGGTCGACCAGCTCACCGGGGAGCAGGTCGGTGTCACCGTGATCGACGACGGTCACCTTGCGGAGCATCTGACGAACGATGACCTCGATGTGCTTGTCGTGGATCGGAACACCCTGCGAACGGTAGACGTCCTGCACACCGTTGACGAGCTGCTTCTGCACCTCACGGACACCCTTGACGCGAAGAACTTCCTTCGGGTCGAGCGTTCCGACGATGAGCTGCTGTCCGAGCTCGACGTGCTGGCCGTCCTCCACGAGAAGCGTGGAACGCTTCAGCACGGGGTACGCGATGGCCTCGTCGCCGTTGTCGGGCGTGAGGATCACCTTGCGGGCACGGTCCGTGTCCTCGATCGTGATGCGACCGGCGGCCTCGACGATGGGCGACGCACCCTTGGGGGTACGAGCCTCGAAGAGCTCCTGCACGCGGGGAAGACCCTGCGTGATGTCGGCTGCGGATGCGGATCCACCGGTGTGGAAGGTACGCATCGTGAGCTGCGTTCCGGGCTCACCGATCGACTGGGCCGCGATGATGCCTGCGGCCTCGCCGATGTCGACGAGCTTGCCGGTCGCGAGCGAACGGCCGTAGCACTTCGCGCAGACACCGACGGCGGACTCGCAGGTGAGCACGGAGCGCACCTTGATCGACTCGACCCCAGCGGCGACGAGCTCGTTGATGAGCACATCTCCGACATCGGAGCCGGCAGCCGCGACGACCTCACCGGCGGCGTTGACCGCGTCGGCTGCGAGGTTGCGCGAGTAGACCGAGTTCTCGACGTTGTCGTCGCGAGTCGGCTTGCCGTCGACGAGAACGACGTTGCCGTCGGCGTCGTGGGTGACGATCGCGAGATCGAGGCCCTTGCCCGTGCCACAGTCCTCTTCGCGGATGATGACATCCTGCGAGACGTCGACGAGTCGACGCGTGAGGTATCCCGAGTCGGCCGTACGGAGGGCCGTGTCGGCCAGACCCTTGCGGGCACCGTGCGTCGCGATGAAGTACTCGGCGACCGAGAGTCCCTCGCGGTAGCTCGAGATGATCGGGCGAGGGATGATCTCACCCTTCGGGTTGTTCACGAGGCCTCGCATACCGGCGATGTTGCGCACCTGCAGCCAGTTACCACGAGCACCGGACGTGACCATGCGGTTGATGGTGTTGTCCTCGGGGAAGTTGGCGCGCATGGCGACAGCGACCTCGTCGGTGGCCTTGGTCCAGATCTGGATGAGCTCCTGGCGACGCTCGAGGTCGGTGATGAGACCCTTCTCGAACTGTGCCGTGACCTTCGCGGCCTGCTTCTCGTAACCGGCGACGATCTGCGGCTTGTTCGGCGGGGTCAGGATGTCGCTGAGTGCGACGGTGACACCGGAACGAGTCGCCCAGCGGAAGCCGGCGTCCTTGATGTTGTCGAGAGCTGCAGCAACCTGCACCTTGGGGTAGCGCTCGGCGAGGTCGTTGACGATCGCCGAGATGGCGCCCTTGTCGACGACGTCCTCGAAGTACGGGTAGTCGGCGGGCAGGGTCTCGTTGAACAGCGCGCGTCCGAGCGAGGTGTTCACCAGAACGGTGCCCTCGGCCTTGCCGTCGACCAGCTCGACGCCCTCGGGCTGGGTGCCCTCGGCGAAGAACTTGTCCGTCAGACGGATGCGCACCTTGGCGTTCAGGTCGAGCGAGTGCTGGTCGAAGGCGAGGATCGCCTCGGAGACCGAGCTGAACGCACGGCCCTCACCGGTCACGCCCTCCTTGATGGTCGTCAGGTGGTGCAGACCGATGATCATGTCCTGCGTGGGCAGGGTCACCGGACGGCCGTCCGACGGCTTCAGGATGTTGTTCGACGCGAGCATGAGGATGCGGGCCTCGGCCTGGGCCTCGACCGACAGCGGCAGGTGGACAGCCATCTGGTCGCCGTCGAAGTCCGCGTTGAACGCGGCGCAGACGAGCGGGTGCAGCTGGATGGCCTTGCCCTCGACGAGCTGAGGCTCGAAGGCCTGGATGCCGAGACGGTGCAGCGTGGGTGCACGGTTCAGCAGAACCGGACGCTCACGGATGATCTCCTCGAGCACGTCCCAGACCTGCGGGCGCGAACGCTCGACCATGCGCTTGGCCGCCTTGATGTTCTGAGCGTGGCTCAGGTCGATCAGGCGCTTGATGACGAACGGCTTGAACAGCTCCAGAGCCATCTGCTTGGGCAGACCGCACTGGTGCAGCTTCAGCTGCGGACCGACGATGATGACCGAACGACCCGAGTAGTCGACGCGCTTTCCGAGCAGGTTCTGGCGGAAGCGACCCTGCTTTCCCTTGAGCATGTCGCTCAGGGACTTGAGGGCGCGGTTGCCGGTACCGGTGACGGGGCGACCACGGCGGCCGTTGTCGAACAGTGCGTCGACGGCCTCCTGCAGCATCCGCTTCTCGTTGTTCACGATGATCTCGGGAGCACCGAGATCGAGCAGACGACGCAGACGGTTGTTGCGGTTGATCACACGACGGTAGAGGTCGTTGAGGTCGGAGGTCGCGAAGCGGCCACCGTCGAGCTGCACCATCGGGCGCAGCTCCGGCGGGATGACCGGAACCACGTCGAGCACCATCGCTGCCGGCGAGTTGCCGGTGGCGAGGAAGGAGCTGACGACGCGCAGACGCTTGATGGCGCGGATCTTCTTCTGACCCTTGCCCTCGGTGATCTGCAGGTGCAGGCTCTCGGCCTCGGCCGCGAGGTCGAAGGCGAGGAGGCGCTTCTTGATGGCCTCGGCGCCCATGTAGGCCTCGAAGTACATGCCGAAGCGGTCCTGCAGCTCGTGGAAGACGCTGTCCTCGGGCTTGAGGTCGCCGACCTTGAGCGTGCGGAAGTCCTCCCAGACGCGCTCGAGGTGGGCGATCTGCTCGTCAGCCGCCTTGCGGGTCTGAGCCATCTCCTTCTCGGCGCCGTCCTTCGTGCGCTTCTTGGCGTCGGACTTGGCGCCCTCGGCCTCGAGGGCCGCGAGGTCCTCTTCGAGCTTGGCGAGGCGGCCCGCGATGCGGGAGTCGCGCTGGTCGCCGAGGGTCTTGATCTCAAGACGGAGCTCGTTCTCCAGACCGGGCATGTCCTGGTGGCGTCCGTCGACATCCACGTCGATCACCATGTAGGCGGCGAAGTAGATGACCTTCTCGAGGTCCTTGGGTGCCATGTCGAGCAGGTAGCCCAAGCGCGAGGGGACGCCCTTGAAGTACCAGATGTGGGTCACGGGAGCTGCGAGCTCGATGTGTCCCATGCGCTCACGACGGACGGAGGACTTGGTGACCTCCACGCCGCAGCGCTCGCACACGATGCCCTTGAACCGGACACGCTTGTACTTGCCGCACGAGCACTCCCAGTCACGGCTCGGTCCGAAGATCTGCTCTCCGAACAGGCCGTCCTTCTCGGGCTTGAGGGTGCGGTAGTTGATGGTTTCAGGCTTCTTGACCTCACCGTACGACCAACGACGGATGTCGTCAGCAGTGGCCAGACCAATACGAAGCTCGTCAAAAGTGGCTGCGTCGAGCAATTTCTCTCCTTGGAAAGTTTCCGAAGTCTTCAATTGGTGAGGTGGCTTAGATCTCGTCGACGGACGACGACTCGAAGCGCGTGGAGATGTTGATGCCCAGCTCCTCGGCGGCACGGAAGACCTCGTCGTCCGTGTCGCGCAGGCTGAACACGCTGCCGTCGGCCGAGAGGACCTCGACGTTCAAGCAGAGGGACTGCATCTCCTTGATGAGCACCTTGAAGGACTCGGGGATTCCGGGTTCCTGGATGTTCTCGCCCTTGACGATGGCCTCGTAGACCTTCACGCGGCCGAGGATGTCATCGGACTTGATGGTGAGGAGCTCCTGCAGGGCGTACGCGGCTCCATAAGCCTCGAGCGCCCAGACCTCCATCTCACCGAAGCGCTGTCCACCGAACTGCGCCTTACCACCGAGCGGCTGCTGGGTGATCATCGAGTACGGACCCGTGGAACGTGCGTGGATCTTGTCATCGACGAGGTGGTGCAGCTTCAGGATGTACATGTAGCCGACCGAGACGGGCTGCGGGAACGGCTCGCCGGAGCGGCCGTCGAACAGGCGCGTCTTACCGGTGCGGTCGATCAGGCGATCGCCGTCACGGGTGACCGTGGTCGAGTCGAGCAGACCCTCGATCTCCTCCTCCGACGCACCGTCGAACACCGGGGTGGCGACCTTGGTGCCTGCAGGAGCCGAGTGGGCGTCCTTGGGGAGCTTCTTGGCCCACGCCGGGTTGCCCTCGACCTTCCAGCCCTGCTTCGCGACCCAACCGAGGTGGGTCTCGAGCACCTGGCCGAAGTTCATTCGACCGGGGATGCCGAGCGGGTTCAGGATGATGTCGACCGGAGTTCCGTCGGCGAGGAACGGCATGTCCTCGACCGGCAGGATCTTCGAGATGACGCCCTTGTTGCCGTGACGACCGGCGAGCTTGTCACCCTCGGTGATCTTGCGCTTCTGGGCGATGTAGACGACAACGCGCTGGTTGACGCCCGAGCCGAGCTCGTCGTCGCCGTCCTGCGAGTCGAACACCTTGACACCGATGATGGTGCCCTGCTCGCCGTGGGGAACCTTGAGCGACGTGTCGCGCACCTCGCGGCTCTTCTCGTTGAAGATCGCGCGGAGCAGGCGCTCCTCGGCGCTGAGCTCGGTCTCGCCCTTGGGCGTGACCTTGCCGACGAGGATGTCGCCGGGGCGAACCTCGGCACCGATGCGGATGATGCCACGCTCGTCGAGGTCGGCGAGCAGATCGGGGCTGACGTTGGGGAGGTCACGGGTGATCTCCTCCTTGCCGAGCTTCGTGTCGCGCGCGTCGACGTCGTACTCCTCGATGTGGATCGAGGAGAGGACGTCGTCCTTCACCAGGTTCTGGCTCAGGATGATCGCGTCCTCGAAGTTGTGACCCTCCCACGGCATGAATGCCACGAGGAGGTTCTTTCCGAGGGCGAGCTCGCCGTTGTCGGTCGCAGGTCCGTCGGCGATGACCTCGCCGGCCTCGATGCGGTCGCCGGCGTTGACGACGACGCGGTGGTTGTACGACGTGCCCTGGTTGGAGCGGTCGAACTTGCGCAGGTAGTGGGTCTGGGTTCCACCCTCGTCGAGCTGGATGGTGACGAAGTCTGCAGAGACCTCGGCGACCACACCGGCCTTGTCGGAGGTGAGCACGTCACCGGCGTCGATGGCTGCGTAGCCCTCCATGCCGGTTCCGACGAGCGGGCTGTCGCTGCGAAGCAGGGGGACGGCCTGACGCTGCATGTTCGCACCCATGAGGGCGCGGTTGGCGTCGTCGTGCTCGAGGAACGGGATGAGCGAGGTCGCGACCGACACCATCTGGCGCGGGGAGACGTCCATGTAGCCGATCTCGTCGGCGGGGATCAGGTCGACCTCGCCACCCTTCTTACGGGCGAGGACGCGGTCCTCGGAGAAGTGGCCGTCTGCCTTCAGCGGAGCGTTGGCCTGGGCGACGATGAAGTCGTCCTCCTCCATCGCCGTGAGGTAGTCGATGTCCTCGGTGACCCGGCCGGCGACGACGCGACGGTACGGGGTCTCGATGAAGCCGAACGAGTTGATGCGCGCGAACGATGCGAGCGATCCGATCAGGCCGATGTTCGGGCCTTCCGGGGTCTCGATCGGGCACATGCGGCCGTAGTGCGACGGGTGGACGTCGCGGACCTCGACACCGGCGCGGTCGCGCGAGAGGCCACCGGGGCCGAGCGCGGAGAGACGACGCTTGTGGGTCAGACCCGCGAGCGGGTTGTTCTGGTCCATGAACTGCGACAGCTGCGAGGTTCCGAAGAACTCCTTGATCGCGGCGACGACGGGGCGCACGTTGATCAGGGTCTGCGGCGTGATGGCCTCGATGTCCTGCGTGGTCATGCGCTCGCGGACGACGCGCTCCATACGGGACAGACCGGTGCGCACCTGGTTCTGGATGAGCTCACCCACGGCGCGGATGCGACGGTTGCCGAAGTTGTCGATGTCATCGGTGTCGAGACGCAGGTCGACGGCCTTGCCGGCACGGTGGCCTGCGAAGGTGGTCTGGCCGTCGTGCAGGGCCACGATGTACTTGATCGTCGCGATGATGTCCTGGACGGTCAGCACCGAGTCGGTCAGCGGGGCCTCGAGGCCGAGCTTGTTGTTGATCTTGTAACGACCGACCTTCGCGAGGTCGTAGCGCTTCGGGTTGAAGTAGAAGTTGTCGAGGAGCGCACGCGCGGCCTCGGCGGCGACCTGCTCGCCCGGACGGAGCTTGCGGTAGATGTCCTTGAGGGCTTCTTCCTTCGTGAGGATGTTGTCCTTCTCGAGGGTGAGCTCGATGGACTGGAAGCCGGCGAACTCGGCCAGGATCTCCTCGCTCGACAGGCCGAGGGCCTTGAGGAACACGGTGACGCTCTGCTTGCGCTTGCGGTCGATGCGAACGCCGACCTGGTCGCGCTTGTCGATCTCGAACTCGAGCCAGGCACCGCGGCTCGGGATGACGCGAGCCGAGTAGATGTCCTTGTCGGAGGTCTTCTCGGGGGTGCGTTCGAAGTAGACGCCCGGCGAGCGGACGAGCTGCGACACGACGACACGCTCGGTGCCGTTGATGACGAACGTGCCCTTGGGGGTCATGAGCGGGAAGTCGCCCATGAAGACCGTCTGGGTCTTGATCTCACCGGTGAGGTGGTTCATGAACTCGGCGTTCACGTAGAGAGGGGCGGAGTAGGTCTTGCCCTTCTCCTTGCACTCGTCGATCGTGTACTTCTCGGGCTCGAGCTCGGGGTTCGAGAAGCTGAGCTGCATGGTCTCGCCGAGGTCCTCGATCGGAGAGATCTCCTCGAAGATCTCCTCCAGACCGGTCTTCTCGGGAAGATCCTTGCGGCCGGCTGCCTGAGCCTCCGCGACGCGTGACTTCCACGCGTCGTTGCCGACCAGCCAGTCGAAGCTCTCCGTCTGCAAAGCGAGCAGATCGGGAACAGTCAGCGTGTCCGTGATCTTGGCGAACGACAAACGCGAAGCGTTACGACCGTTCTTGGGTGAGTTGGTGGTTGCGTTGCGCGCAGCAGCCAAGGAAATAACCTCCGTGGACCCCGTCAGGTCTCGTTACGATCGGTAATGATGGAGTACTCGTAGACCCTCTGATGCGTGGGGACCGGTATATGTACCCGATCACGCAGAGCCGACCGCAATATGAAGGCAGAGTGATGTCTAGGAGCGCAAAGAAAAAGCATAACCGTTGGATCACGATATGTCCAGCGGTTTCTTGACCTCTTTTGCTTCTTCCGGTATAACCGCGAGGTCCGCCGGGTATTCCCGGCGTCACTTCCCCGTGATTCCGCCCGAGTAGGGTCGGAGGATGGACCAACGGATGCGGCTCGACGAGGATCCGTTCGTCCCCGGCAGCTTCATCCTGAGCGTCGACGGCATCCGTCAGTCTCATGTCGACCCCGCCGATCCGACGCGACTGTTCTTCGAGTACACCAGGCGCATCGGCCATGTCATCGACCTGGTCGCCGATCCCGGCCAGCCGATCCGGGCGCTCCACCTCGGCGGCGGTGCTCTCACCCTGGCCCGCTACGTCGCCGCCACGCGGCCCGACTCGGAGCAGGTCGTCGTGGAGATCGATCAGGAGCAGACCCATTTCGTTCTCGAGCGGATGCCGCTGGCCGACGCATCCGGGATCACGATCGTGTTCTCCGACGCCAGGCAGGCGCTGGCGCGACTCGAGGAGGACGGCGAGATCGCCTTCGACGTGATCGTCGTCGACATCTACATCGCGCTCGAGTCGCCGGAGTACGTCGGGCTGCGCGGATTCTTCGACGAGGTCGCCCCGCTGCTGGCGCTCGGCGGTGCGATCGTCGTGAACGTGGCCGATGGTCGCTCGCAGATCCAGACGCGTGCGCAACGCCTCGAGCTCGGCCGCGTTGTCGAGGCCACGCTGGCGACGGCACCGCCGCGAGTGCTCGCCGGCGAGGAGATCGGCAACATCGTGCTCGTGGGGGCCGACGCGGACCGCATCGCCGAGTGGGCTCCGGAATTGCAGCAGCGCGGGCCGCATCCGGCCGCCGTCGACCTGGGGTAGCGGATCCGATCGCAGAGGTCCGGACGGGGTCCGCGAGGGACGCGCCTGGGCCGCGGCCTCCGGCTGGGCCTCGGCGAACGGTAGTTTTGAGGGATGCGCGCCAATCGGGATGACAGTTCGGCCCCGACTCGCACCCTCTCGGCCAGCGGCTTCAACGCCCGCCTCGACGAGGACCGCCACGAACCCGGCGTGTGGACTCTCGTGGTCGACGGCACTCCCCAGTCGAGCGTCGACGTGGAGCACCCGGAGGTTCTCCACTTCGAGTACGTTCGCCGCATCGGCCACGCCATAGACCTCATCGCCCCCGAGGGGCAGCCGATCACGGCCGTGCACCTGGGCGGCGGCGCGCTCACCCTCCCCCGCTACGTGGCCGCGACGCGGCCGGGCTCGCGTCAGCAGGCCGTCGAGCTCGAGAGCGACCTCGTCGACTTCGTGCGGGAGAACCTGCCGCTGCCGAGGAACGCCCAGCTGCGCATCCGGCACGGCGACGCGCGCGAGGTGCTGGCCAAGTTGCCGAGCGGGCTGCACGGGTCGGTCGACCTGGTGGTGGTCGACATCTTCTCGGGCGCCCGCACGCCCTCCCACGTGACCAGCCGCGAGTTCTACGGTCTCATCGCCCCTCTGCTGTCGGCATCCGGAATCGTCGCGGTGAACGTGGCCGACGGCGCCGGCCTCGCCTTCGCCCGCGGGCAGGCCTCGACGCTGCAGAGCGTGTTCCCGCACGTGGCCATCGCCACGGACACGCAGATGCTCAAGGCCAAGCGGTTCGGCAACGTCGTGATGTTCGCCTCGGCGGTCGAGTTGCCGTTCGAACGGATGCCGCGCCTGCTGGCCGCCGATCCGGCCCACGCGAAGCTCGTGAGCGGGCGGGAGCTCGAGAACTTCATCGCGGGGGCACCGATCGTGACGGATGCCACGGCCATCCCCTCGCCTCCTCCGGCGCGTTCGATCTTCCTGACGAAGCCCGGCGGGCGCTGACGCCACCCGCCAACCGGCGCAGGTGCAGTCAGAGGCCAGACGAGCGCTCGGCGAGCACGGCGTGCACCGCCGAGACGACCACGGACCCCTCGCCGACAGCCGAGGCCACCCGCTTCACGGAGCAGCGGCGCGCGTCGCCGACGGCGAAGAGACCCGGCAGCCACGGCCTCCCAGCCGTCTTCGTCTTCGCCACGCTGTTGAGCATCGCGACCTTCCTGCACTGGGACAGGTTCCACTTCGGACACATCTCGTTCGTCACCTGGGTGACGCTCTACGTCACGACTCCGGTGCTCGTGCTCGTGGCCGGGTTGATCAACCGCCGAACCGACCCGAAGACGCCGGACGAGTTCGATGCGGTGATTCCGGGTGCGGTGCGTGCGCTTCTCGTCGTCGTGGGCGTTCTGGCGTTCATCACGGGCGCCGTGCTATTCGCCTTCCCGAACCTGCTGATCGGCGTGTGGGCGTGGGAGGTCACACCGCTCACCGCTCGGGTGGTGGGAGCCGTGCTCACGCTGCCCGGCACGGTCAACATCTGGATGCTGACCGACGGCAGGTGGAGCGCCTTCCGCTGGGTGTTCCAGGCGCAGATCGTGAGCCTGGTGTTCATCGTGATCGCGCTCGCGGTGCGACGCGACGACCTGGTGTGGGAGCATCCGGCAGCCTGGGCGTTCGCGATCGGCATCGTGTTCTCACTCGTCGCCTACGTGGCCTTCTACGTGCTGATGGATCGGAGCCGCCGCCCGACCGCCGCCGCGTGAAGGCAGAGGTGCCGCGTTGTGAAAGGGTCACCGGGCGTGCCGGAATCGCACCTTCTGCCCTGGCCTCAGCTGGGCGAAGGCGTCGAGGGAGGCATCCGTCACCACAGCGATCACGGGGTAGCCGCCCGTCACGGGATGATCGGCGAGCAGGACCGTCGGCTGTCCGGATGGCGGAACCTGCACCGAACCCGCGAGCATGCCCTCGCTCGGGAGTTCGTCGTCTCCTCGGCGGTCGAGAACCGGACCGGTGAGGCGCAGGCCGATGCGATTCGAGTCGACCGAGACCGACCACTCCTCCTCGAAGAACGCGGCGACGGCCGCCGGAGCGAAGCCGTCGGCGCGCGGACCCGGGTGCACCTGGATGTCGACGGCACCGTCGGTGGGCGCCCAGAGGGTGAGCGGGTCGAGCGCGGGAATCGGGGCGGATGCAGTGTCGCCGACACCGAGCACGTCGCCCGCTGCGAGCGGGGCCGGCCCGAGGCCCGACAGCGTGTCGGTCGAGGACGAGCCGAGCACGACATCCGTCTCGAGACCGCCGCGCACGGCGAGGTAGTAGCGCAGGCCGTGCTCCGCCGTGCCGAATTCGATCACGCTGCCGGATGCCGCCCGCCGGGCATCGTCGAGGCTGATGCGGCGCCCGTCGAGCAGCACCGGCCCCCACGCGCCTGTCACGGCGAACCAGATCGGGTCCCCGACGCGCAGCCTGAGGCCCGCCAGGGTGACCTCGATGCCGGGCGCACCCTCGGGGTTGCCGACCAGGCGATTGGCGAGCCTGAGGGCACCTCGATCGAGGGCTCCCGACGCTCCCACGCCGAGGTGGGCGAAACCGGGCCGTCCGAGATCCTGCACGAGGCTGAGGGGTCCGGCGTCGACGATGGAGATGCTCGTCGTCATGGCACGGCCTCGAAGCGCACGGTGCCACCCGGGACGAGGAGGGCCGGTGGCGCGGCATCGCTGTCCCACAGCACGGTCTCGGTGGTCCCGATGAGCTGCCAGCCTCCCGGGCTGCTGCGCGGGTAGATGCCGCCGAACTCGCCGGCGAGGCCGACCGACCCGGCCGGAACGCGCGTTCGGGGGTTGGCGAGCCGGGGCACGTCGTAGGGCCAGTCGGCGCTCACGAGATAGCCGAAACCCGGGGCGAAGCCGCTGAACGCGACGCGCCAGGTGGCGGCCTGATGGCGCGCGACGAGTTCGGACGGCGCCAGGTCGAGCACGGCGGCCAACGAAACGAGGTCGGGGCCGTCGTAGCGCACGGGGATGACGACGGGATCCGTCTGCTCCACGGCGACGTCCGCGGGTGGCGCCTCCGCCGCCCGGTCGACCCAGCGCCTCGCCTCGGAGAGGGACAGCTGCGCGGGATCGACCGTGACGAGCACGGTGCGGGCCGCCGGAACGAGGTCGATGACACCGCTCGGTCGGCCGTACTGCAGCGCCGCGTGCAGCGCGAGGACGGCGTCGAGCGAGTCGAGTTCGATGAGGAGGGCGCGATCGCCCATCGGGAGGAGGCGCAGGGTCATGCGGGCGGCAGCAGGGGTCGCGGCATCCGCGGGGCTCATGCGAACGACCTGATGTCGACGTTCGCGTCGGCGAGTGCCTCGCGCACCGCTGCGGCGAGCGCCGGGGCTCCGGGGGTGTCGCCGTGCACGCACAGCGACGAGGCGCGGATCGTGATGCGGCTGCCGTCGATGGCCCGGATGCCGTGGCCCCTGGCGATCGCCACAGCGCGTTCCGCGACGAGGTCGACGTCGGCGATGAGTGCTCCCGGAAGCGAGCGCGGCGCGAGTGAGCCGTCGGGGAGGTACGCGCGGTCGGCGAAAGCCTCGGGCACGTAGTCGATGCCCTCACGGGTGGACGCCCGCTCGAGAGCACTGTCGGGCAGGCCGAGGAGGGCGACATCGGTGTCGCCGCCGTTCGCCTCGGCCATCACCGAGCTGAACAGCCGGGCCAGGTGATCGTCGACCTGCAGACGGTTGTAGAGCGCGCCGTGCGGCTTCACGTAGGCCAGCACTCCGCCGGCCTCGGCCGCGGCGACTCGGACGGCGTCGATCTGAACCGACCACTCGATGAGAAGGGTGGCATCGTCGACCTCCAGCTCCCGACGCCCGAAGCCCTCCCGGTCGTTGTACGACGGATGCGCTCCGATGGCCACGCCGTTCAGCACGGCGAGGCGGCAGCTCTCGGCGATCGTCTCGGCGTCTCCGGCGTGGAATCCGCAGGCGATGTTGGCGCTCGTGATGAGCGGGAACAGTGCGGCATCATCGCCGACGCCCTCGCCGAGATCGCAGTTGAGATCGATGGTGTCGCTCACGCCTTCCATTCTGGCCACTCGCGTTGCAGGGGCGCGACCCGCAGACTGGAGGTGGGAGGCAGCGATGACGACACGGACGCACGGCGCCGCGGTCGCTCTCGCCCTCGGCACGGCCGCGGTCCTGGCCGCCACCCTCGCGGCGTGCACTCCCGGCGGCGGCCCGTCGCGCGCGCCCAGTCCATCGCCCGCCGCATCGTCGGCCCCGCCGCGACCGACGGGCACCTCGACACCGGATCCGGTGCTGCAGCCGGTGCAGGTGACCGGCGAGCCCGTCGAACTAGCCTCGGGGCTCGAGGCCCCGTGGTCGATCCTCAGACTGCAGAACGGAGCGACGCTGATCAGCGAGCGGGACACGGCGAACGTTCTCGAACTGCTCTCCGACGGCAGCACCCGCGTGGTCGGCCAGGTGGCCGATGTCGTGCCGAACGGCGAGGGCGGACTGCTCGGGCTGGCCGCGCTGGAGGAGGCAGCATCCGTCTGGATCTATGCGTACTTCACCGCTGCAGACGACAACAGGATCGTACGGATGCCTCTCTCGGGCGCGGCGGGATCGCTCGGCCTCGGCGCCCCCGAGCCCGTGCTCGGCGGCATCGCGAAGGCGGGCAACCACGACGGCGGCCGCATCGCGTTCGGTCCGGACGGCATGCTCTACGCCACGGCCGGAGATGCCGGCGACGGGGGCAGGTCTCAGGACCCGGGGTCGCTGAACGGCAAGATCCTGCGGATGACTCCGACGGGCGGCGTGCCTGACGGCAACCCGTTCGGCACCCTGGTGTGGAGTCTCGGTCACCGCAATCCGCAGGGCATCGCCTGGGACTCCCGAGGGCGGATGTGGGCCAGCGAGTTCGGCCAGAACACCTGGGACGAGCTCAACCTGATCACCCCGGGGTCGAACTACGGCTGGCCCGTCGTCGAGGGAGCTGCGGGCGACCCGGCCTTCGTCGATCCCGTGCAGCAGTGGGCGACGACGGATGCGAGCCCCAGCGGTCTCGCCATCGTGAGCGACACGCTCTTCCTGGCCTCCCTCCGCGGCGAGCGCCTGTGGACCGTGTGGCCGGACTCCGGACGTGCGCCGGCTGCCGCGTTCGAGGGCGCCTACGGGCGCATCCGCGACGTGGTACCCGGTCCTGACGGGTCTATCTGGTTCATCACCAACAACACCGACGGTCGCGGCGACGCCCGCGACGGAGACGATCGGTTGCTGCAGGTGGGCCTCGGTCCGGCCTCCTGACCTGTGGAGACGGCGTCGATCGTGTCGCTCGGCGGGTTTATCCTCATCCCATGGCCGAACTCGATCGGGTGAAGGTGTGGGCGAACGCGCTCATTGCGCTGCACCTCGACCCCTCTGTGTGGTCATTCGGCTTCGACAACGCCAAGAAGCGGGCCGGCCTCTGCAACTTCACGGAGAAGCGCATCACGGTCTCCCGTTATCTGGCCGCACGCTACGACGACGATGAGATCCACCAGGTGCTGCTGCACGAGGTGGCCCACGCCATCGCCGGCGCCCGCGCCGCTCACGGCGCCCGGTGGCTCTCGATCGCTCGGGACCTCGGCTATGAGGGCCGTCGCACCCACGACGGCGAGATCGCTCACGAGCTCGCCCCGTGGGTCGGGGTCTGCCCGGCCGGACATGCGCACTTCCGCTACCGGGAGCCCGCGCGCCAGCTGTCGTGCGGACTGTGCTCGCGCGGGTTCAACCAGGCCAACGTGATCAGCTGGTCTCGCCGCGACATCAGCGCTGCCGCTCGACGGCGGGCGGCAGCGGCAGCAGCCGAGTAGGGCCCCTCCGGCTGCACCTCGGTCGCGGACTTCGTCCGGACCTCCGCGGCCGGAACAGGCTCCGTAACCGACTACCGTGGTTTCGTGCCATCGACCACAACCGCCGCCCCTGCTTCACCCAGCGTTCCCACCGGGCAGTGGTTCACGACCCGCGACGGCAAGCCGTGGTGGTTCGACTCCGGCGCTCCGGCGCTCGACTTCGCCTACACCGGCGACCTGGGCTTCGGGCATCCCGAGTGGGAGCAGTTGCACTCCCCCGAGGATCTGGCCGCCTGGATCCTCACGCGCTTCCCCGACAGCGACGGCATCGTGCACCCGCGTCACCTCACGGACGGCATGATGCTGCGCGACGCCATCGGCCGCCTCACCGTGCGGGCCAGCCGACGAGAGGCCTTCGATCCGCGCGACGTCGACGCCGTCAACCTGTTCGCCGCGACGCCCGACATCCCTCCGGCTCTCGAGGGCGGGTCACGCCGGGCCGGTCGACAGACCACGAGCACCAACCAGGCCTTCGCCACGCTCGCCCGCGATGCCGTCTCGGTCTTCTCCGCTGATGCCGTCGGACGCGTGCGCGAGTGCGCGGCCGAGGACTGCGCTCTCGTCTACGTCGACACGTCCCGTGCCGGAACCCGCCGCTGGTGCTCGATGCAGCGCTGCGGCAACCGCGCCAAGGTGCGCAAGTTCCGGGCTGCTCAGGCCGGGTAGCTCCGCAGCATCCGCAGTTCATCTGACGACCCGAGCGCGGCTGTGCGCCGGATGTCGGCGGTGGCGACACCCGCTGCGATGAGTTCCTGGGCTCCGGCCGAGGCTGTGGCGAGGTGCGCGACCGCTCCGCGCAGGCCCGTGAAGGCCGCACAGGCCGCCGCGGCCTCGGGCGAGCAGTAGTCGAGCCCGACTGCGGCGAGAGCATCGATGACGGCCCCGGCACCGAGGAGGTCCTCGACACTGAAGCGGAGGGCGTCGGATGCCGCGACATCGGCCTTCGCGCCCCCGTCGTCCGGCGCTCCCGCTGCGACGACGCCGATGAAGACACGGCGGCCGAGCTGAACCTGCAGCTCGAGCACCCGTGCGGCGACGACACCGGCGTCCGTCAGCCCGCCCTCGACGAACTCGGCCTGCGGAAGCTCGGCGAAGAGGGCGGTGGGGGCGCCGTCGTCGGCTCCGCCGAGCACGTCGACCCACACGATGATGTCGGCGTCCGCCCCGATCCGCTCGGCGCCGGAGCGGCCCCAATCGAACCGCACCTGGTACTTGGACTGGGAGAGGGGGCTGGGTGCTGCGTCGGTCACTCCGCCATCGTAGGCAACGGCGCAAGCCCTCGCATGTCGGATGACGGCGGCCTACGCTTGCGGCCATGAAGGTGATGCTGAAGCTCGTGCTGGACTGCGATCCCGACGCAGCGTGGCGGGCGATCCGCAGCCCGGCCGTGCTGCGCGAGGTCGCGGCTCCCTGGCTGGGCTTCGACTCCCTCGAGGACGGCGGCTTTCCGACCGTGTGGCCCCCCGGACCCCACCGAGTCGACGCACTGGCGCTCGGCGCCATTCCCGTGGGCGAGGAGGTCATCGACCTCAGCTTCCCGGGCGGCCTGCCCGACGGCGTGCGCATGCTGAAGGACGGCGGAGGAGGGCGCAGCGGCGTGATGGCGGGCATCACGTACTGGAACCACCGGATGGCGATCTCGCCCGACCCGGCCGGTTCGGGCGGGACGCTCTACCGGGATCGCCTCGAGTTCAGCGCCGGCGCGTTGTCGGTAGCCGCCTGGTACCCGACCTGGGTGTTCTGGCAGTGGCGGGGACTCCGGCTGAGGCAACTCGCCCCCACCTGGGCGTACGACATCGGAGTGGACGCCGAATCCGTCCACTGAGCGTCAGCGGGGCCCTGAGCGGTCAGCGGTCAGCGGTCAGCGGTACGACGGTGCTCGCATCTGCGCCCTGATGACGTCGAAGTCGTGTCGGCTCAGTTCGATGAGGCCGCGGCGGAGCTGATAACCCCAGTTCGGCGATGACGTGGTGAAGTCGAGCGTTCCGACCAAGGGGCGGATCGACGCAGCATGCGCCTCGCGGTCGTAGTCGATGCGTCGGCGCCAGGGCCGGAACGTGTCGCCCGCGGCGGTGGTCATCTGGTGACCGTCGGCCGCCTGGTAGACGGTGTCGTCGGCGACCCGGCCGAGAGCCGTGAACTCCCGCAGCACATCACCGTCGGGAAAGCTGACCCTCGGCGAGTAGTAGATGAGGCCGTCGGCCTCCCTGAGGCGCGACACGTCGGCCTTCGAGCCGTGATTGAACTGGGCGATGCCCTGCGCGACACCGTGCAGCACGTGATCGCGCTGCACCACTCCGAGCCAGAATCTGATCGCCACGACTCCGATTCTGGTGCACGCATCCGACACTCTCGCCTCGTCGAGGGTTAGCGTGGCGGCATGGGGTCGACTCTGGGTGCTCTTCAGGTGACCGATTGGCGTCGACGCGTCTTCGGTCTCTACGCCGGTGTGCGGCAGTTGAGCGTGCACGACCCGGCCGCCGGTCACGAGCTGTGGCGCTCGGGCCGTGACGAACTCTTCGCGGGGCATCCGTCGTCCCCCCTGCTTCCCGATGACCGATCCGCCTTCACCGGGCTCCCTGTCGCGCCGTACGACCCCGACTGGCGATTCGAGTTGGAGGTGCGCCGAACCGAGGAGCCGCATCGGCTCTCGGTCGAGACCGGCACCGACGGCGTCGTCACGTTCGCGCTGGTCGGCACCGTGCGCCTGCCCTATGTGGGCACGCTCGACGTCTGGCGGCACACGGGCTACGGCGGCGGCCTGTTCGTCCCCGTGCGCGACGGCCTCGCCGGCCACACCGGCGGAACCTACGGCGGCGGGCGGTATCTCCTCGACACCATCAAGGGAGCCGACCTCGGCCCGGGCGCAGACGACGACACCCTCGTGCTCGACTTCAACTTCGCGTACAACCCGTCGTGCGCCTACGACCCGTCGTGGGAATGCCCGCTCGCCCAGCCGGGCAACACCGTGACCACACCGATACCGGTCGGCGAGCTCTACTCGCGCTAGTCCCTGGCCTCTCGCGGGCGGAACGCGTCGGCCTGTGCGGGCAGAACGCGTCGGCCTGTCGCGGGCAGAAAAATGGGGCTCACCCTGGTCCGACCCGAACGGACAGGGGAGCCCCCGCTACACCCGTAAGGGTGATGAGCGCAGTTAGATGCTGCCACGAAACGAACACCCGACGCCACAATTGCGGTTCGACGCGCCGGGGAGAACGCTGAATTACGGCGCGCCGCTGCCGGACTTCTGCAATATTGAGGGATCCTCGCCTCTTTCTGTCGAGCTACGCGCACATTCGAGCGCGCGCGGAGCCGGTCACCCGCGTTCGGGTGACGGTCGCCAGTGGGGAGTCCCGGCACTCCCAGCGCGTCGTCAGGACGGATCCGCTAGAGTGGAACCACTTGCGAACGTATTGCTGCGTTCCCTGCGTCGTAGAACGCTTTCTTTGCGATGCGCGCCGGGCCCATCCGCCCCGCTGCATCCAGCGATCGACAATTCATACGGCGAACGGATGTGCCCACTGGCACCTTCGCCACACTTCTGAACGAAGCGCCGTCGCTTTCGATGCGATCGTTCGCGTTCAGAGCAGCCTGAAAGGCACCTCCCTTGACTGACAACACCACAACGTTCGCCTCGCTCGGCGTTCCTGCACCGCTCGTCGCCGTGCTCGCCAAGCAGGAGAAGGCCACCGCCTTCCCCATCCAGGTCGACACCCTCCCCGACACCCTGAAGGGCCGCGACGTACTCGGCCGCGGGAAGACCGGCTCGGGCAAGACGCTCGCGTTCTCGCTCCCGCTCGTCGCCCGCCTCGGCGGAGAGCTCTCGGGCGGCCGTCGCCGTGCCGGGCGCCCGCTCGCCCTCGTGCTCGCTCCGACCCGTGAGCTCGCCACCCAGATCACCGCTGTCATCGAGCCCCTCGCCGACGCGTACGGACTGAAGAGCACCACCATCTACGGTGGCATCAACCAGAAGCGCCAGGTCGACGCGCTGAACGCCGGCGTCGACATCGTCGTGGCCTGCCCCGGCCGCCTCGAGGACCTCATGAAGCAGGGCTTCATCACCCTCGATGCCGTCGAGATCACCGTGCTCGACGAGGCCGACCACATGGCAGACCTCGGCTTCCTGCCCGTCGTCACCCGCATCATGGACAAGACGCCGCAGAGCGGACAGCGCATGCTGTTCTCCGCGACTCTCGACAACGGCGTGGACAAGCTCGTCAAGCGCTACCTGCACAACGAGATCATGCACTCCGTCGACGAGGCCAACTCCCCCGTCGCCGCCATGACCCACCACGTCTTCGAGGTCAGCGACCTCGACGCCAAGAAGCGGCTCGTCGAGACCCTCGCCAGCGGCACCGGCCGCCGCATCCTCTTCATGCGCACCAAGCACCACGCCAAGAAGCTGGCCAAGCAGCTCACCGACTCCGGCATCCCCTCGGTCGACCTCCACGGCAACCTGTCGCAGCCGCAGCGCGACCGCAACCTCGCCGCGTTCTCCGAGGGCTCGGCCCGGGTTCTCGTGGCGACGGATGTCGCAGCGCGCGGCGTGCACGTCGACAACGTGGAGCTGGTCGTGCACGTCGACCCGCCCATGGAGCACAAGGCGTACCTGCACCGCTCGGGCCGCACCGCCCGCGCCGGCAGCGAGGGTGACGTCGTCACCGTCATCACCCCCGGACAGAAGCGCGACGTCGAGCAGCTCATGCGCAAGGCCGCCATCCAGGTGAAGCCGCAGCAGGTCACCCACGAGTCGGCAGCCGTCTCCGCCCTCGTCGGCGACGTCGCCGCCTACGTCAAGCCCGCTCCCCGCGCTGCTGCCCAGCAGCAGGGTGGCGGCGGTCGCTCGCAGGGCGCCAACGCCCAGCGCAAGCGCGCCAACCGCGACGAGCGCACGGGCGGAACGGATGCAGCGGCTCGTCCGCGCCGCGACCGTTCCGGTCGCCCGGCCGAGCAGGGCTCCGGCGCCGGCCGTTCGCGTTCCTCCGAGCAGGGCCAGGGGCGCTCGCGCTCCGGCGCTGCGACCGGCGGATCCGGTCGGTCGGGCGGCACCGGCGGCACCGGCGGCGGACGCTCCGGTTCGGGTCGCTCCGGCGCCCTGACCGTCGGCAGCGTCGTGCGGTCGAACTCGCAGGCCCGCGGCCCGCGTCGCGCCCAGGGCTAGTCCTTCACTCTCACGAACGCGCGGTTCCTCCCCCGGGAGGGGCCGCGCGTTTCTTCGTGCTCGGTCGCTGACGCCAGGACGGAGGAGGGCCGATTTCGCGTTGGCCGGACGCCGCTCTAGTCTCATTCCATGAGCACCGAAGTAGTTGTTCGCCCCGTCCGCGACGTCGACGCCGAGATGCTGGGGCGAGTTCACGCGACCTGCTGGCACGAGGATTACGACACCCTCGTGAGCACCGCCGTGCTCGAGAACCTGTCGCCGCGTCGCATGGCCGAACTGTGGACGCACTGGATGAACCAGGGCGAGTCGTACACGCACGTCGCCGCCCTCGTCGACCACGAGATCGTCGGCTTCGCCGGCTCCGGCCCGGCCCGCGACGATGACGCCCCGCGGGAGCGCGAGCTGTTCTTCATCCACCTCCTCGACGCCTGGCATGGTCACGGGATCGGGCAGCAACTGTTCGACGCCGTGATCCCCGAGGGCCCTGCGTACCTGTGGGTGCCCGAGGCGAACACCCACGCCATCCACTTCTACGAGCGCAACGGCTTCACCGCCGACGGCGCTTCACATGACGAGCCCTTCCTCGGCGAGATCATCCACGAGATCCGGCTCGTCCGCTAGAGCATGCGCACCGCCGTCATCCTCGACGTCGACACCGGAGTCGATGACGCACTCGCCATCCTGTTTGCCGTCGCCCACCCCGACATCGATGTGCGCGGGATCACCTGCGTCGCGGGCAACGCCGGACTCGAGCAGGTCGTCACGAACACCCTGCGGATCCTCGACGCCGCGGGCGCGCCCGACATTCCCGTGGCGGCCGGCGCACGGCGCCCACTGATCGAGGCCGCGCGCTCGGCGACCCAGGTGCACGGCGCCGATGGTCTGGGCGGTGTTGAGCTCGCGGCATCCGCCCGCCAGGCGACGACCGAGGGTGCCGTCAGCCTGATGCGGCGACTGCTGCTCGAGAGCACCGTGCCGATCACGCTCGTCGCGCTCGCTCCGCAGACCAACCTCGCCCTGCTGCTGCGCACCCACCCCGAGGTCGTCCCGCACATCGAGCGCATCGTCTTCATGGGCGGCTCGGCGAGTGTGGGAAACGCCACCGCGGTGGCCGAGTTCAACGTCTGGCACGATCCGGAGGCGGCAGCCATCGTGCTGAACGCCGGTGTGCCCTGCTACATGTACGGCCTCGACGTGTTCAACCACGTCTCCGTGCCGTTCGAGACCGCCCAGGCCTTCGCTGCGCGCGCTGACATCGGCGGCCGGATCGTCGGAGAGCTGCTCGGCAATCGCGTCAAGGCCGCCGGCGACTACTCGGGGCTCATCGGCGATGCCGGCGCCGTGTGTGCCATCGTCGATCCGGATGCCGTCGGCACGCAGGTGCGCCCGGTGCGCGTCGAGCTCGCCGGCCACTCCCGCGGTCAGACCGTCGTGGACCGGCGCGAGGCTGCCGGAGAGGACATGCTGCACGGCTCGGCGGCGTCGACCGTCGGCGTCGAGGTCGCCCTGGCAGTGGACGCCGAACGGATGCTTCGGCTCTTCCTCGCGACCGTCGCACCGTAGACACCCGCCAGAACGACCGAATGCACCCCCCGAACGGGGACGTTCCGCGTGTCGCGACCTCCCCCCTCCCCCCGAGTTCATGGGAGCATGGCCGCGGCGGACCCGGCCGCCGCGCCATCGTCGACGCGAGACCGACTTAAGGAGTCCGACGTGAGTGAGCTGCTCCCCGCTGTGCGCCCCCGCGGCCGGCACGCGAATCCCGACGTCGCCGTCGACGCGCCGAGTGCATCATCGGTCGCGCCCGCAGCGGCCTCCGAGCCCGTCACTCTCGTCGCTCCCGTCGCCGAGCCCGGTGCCCTCGCAGTGCCGCCCGCTGAACCGGTCACCCTCGTCGCGCCGGTCGCCGAGCCCGACAGCCTCGTCGCGCCGGTCGCCGAGCCCGTCACTCTCGTCGCTATGCCGGTTGAGCCCGATGTCGTCGCGATGCCCGAGACCGTGCAGCCCGAACGTACTGAGCCCCACGATTCCGAGGCGGACGCAGACAGCGACCACGCTGAGGTCACCGACGCCATCGAGGCCGAGCTCATCGACGACGTACCTGCACCTCCGGAGGTCGAGGCAGACGAGTTCGCTGACGAGCCCACCGATGGCGAGGCCACCGATGGCGAGGCCACCGTCGTGGAGACCGTCGCGGTGCCGGATGCCGCCCGTGAGGAGCCGGCATCCGTCGTCGCCGCAGACCTCGTCGCCGAGCCTGCGCAGCCGGCACCCTCCGCCTGGGCACCGCCGCCGTGGGAGGCTCCGGCCGCGTCGGTCAGCGAGCCTGCCGCCGAGGCCTCAGCCGCGCCAGCCGGCACGGCCGTCACCCCGCCGATCGACTCGTCCGATGCACCGGGCCCCAGCTCGTTCGCACCGCCTGTCGCCACCGCCGTGCTCGACGGCCCGCCGCCGGCGATGGCAGCTCTCCCCGCACCGGTACCCGCGGTCTCGGGCACTCCCTCGCCCGTCTTCTTCGGCTTGGCGCCGACCCCCGCGGTCGGTGCGGCAGCCGATGTCGAGACGACGACCCTCGTCGCCGACCCGATCACGGCCCCGTCAGCCGATGCGCCCATCGACGAGCCGGTCGAGCCGGCCGACGCGATCGCCGCCCCGACTGACGCGCAGCGAAGGCGTCGCGGACGGGTCGCTCGTGGCGTGCTGCTGTCGCTGCTGATCATCCCGGTGGGAATCGCCGCATGGGTTCTGCTCTGGAGCTACGGCTTCATCACCTCGGTCCTCGCCTTCGGCATCTCCTGGGGCGCCGTCGGGCTCTACAGGCTGGGCTCGCGCGCCCGCGTGACGACCGGTGCGTTCTGGGCGCTCACCGGTGTGATCCTGGCGACCCTGGCGCTGGCCTTCGTCGGCGCCATCGCCGCCGACGTCATCGCGACGATGGGCCTCGACCCTCTCGTCGCCGCCACCTCATCCGAGTTCTGGTCGGCGTTCCTGTCGGCGCTGTCGACTGCCGAGCTGTGGCGGACCTACGCCATCAACCTCGCCGTGGCCGTGCTGTTCGCCGGCCTGGGACTGTTCAGCGTGCTGAAGAGCCTCCGACCCGAATCCCGGGCGTAGGCCCCGGCCGCGGCCCACGCCGTCGCGTCAGGCGAGGGTCAGCGCAGGGCGCCGACCGAGGCGAGGGCCTGTCGGAGCAGCACACCGCGCCCTCCCTCCATCTCCGACACGATGGCGTCGGATGACGCCTCGGCGGGAGTCATCCAAGTGATCTCGAGCGCATCCTGTCGAGGATCGCAGGTACCCGTGACCGGAACCACGTAGGCCAGCGAGACGGCGTGCTGGCGCTCATCGGTGAATGCCGAGATCCCCGGCAACGGGAAGTACTCTGCGACGGTGAACGGCACCGGGCTGAGGGGCAGCTGGGGGAACGCCATCGGGCCGAGGTCCTTCTCGAGGTGCCTGAAGAGGGCGTCCCGCAGAGTCTCGCCGTACATGACGCGTCCCGTGACGAGCGTGCGCGTGATCTCGCCCACGGAGTTGGCCCGCAGCAGCGCTCCGACCTCCGTCACCTGGCCCATCCCGTCGACGCGCACGGGCACGGCCTCGACGTAGAGGAGAGGGAGGCGACGCCGCGTCTCGGCGAGCTCCACATCCGTCAGCCAGCCGGGATTGGGGTCGGGGGTGCGCACGCTCATGCCAGCCATTCTGGCATTGCTGCCTGCACGCGGGTCGTCGACGGGGCCGAACACCCCGCGTCAATGGAAGGATTGACGTCGTCGATGCACTCCCCGCGTCGACCCGACGACGGGCACCGAGATGACAGAAGAATCAGCAGAACGAGGCCCGCTCCAGGTCGACGATCGTGCGGTGCTCTGGTCGGCGAGCACGGCCGACCGCGCCGGCCGCCCCCTGCTCCTACTGCTGCACGGCTACGGATCGCACGAGGGCGACCTCTTCGGGCTGGCGCCCTATCTGCCGCTCGAACCCGTTCTCGCGTCCCTGCGCGCTCCCATTGCGATGGGACCGGGCAACGCCTGGTTCCCCCTCCACGACTCTCCGTCGGGGTTCACGTCCACTCCCGCCGACATCACCGCGGCGACGGATGCGCTCCTCACATGGATCGACGACCTCGAGGTGGCGCCGTCATCCGTCGGCCTGCTCGGCTTCTCGCAGGGCGGCGCCATGGCGCTCGAGCTGCTGCGTGCGCGACCGGGAGCCTTCGCCTACGCGGCCGTTCTCGCCGGCTTCGTCGCTGACCTGCCCAACGGGAACGACGCCGCTCTGGCCGAGATCGCGCCGCCGTTGTTCTGGGGCCGCGGCACGGCCGACGCCGTGATCGCACGCGACCGCATCGACCGCACGCAGGCGTGGCTGCCCGCGCACTCCACGCTCACCGAACGGATCTACGAGGGGTTGGGCCACTCCGTGTCCGAGGCCGAACTCGGCGACCTGACGCGGTTCCTGCGGGAGCAGTACGCCTGACCACGCCGTGCCAGTGCGCTGGCGCTCGGGCTCCGTCAGGCTGTCAGGCCGTCAGGCCGTCAGCGGGAGTTGTCGGCGGCGCGACGAGCAGCAAGCTCCGCGTCGCGCTCCTTCACGCGCACCTGCTCGGCACGCACCTCGGCCTGCGTCGCACGCTCGGTGACGAGCCACGCGGGAGGCTGCTGCAGCAGTGCGCTGATCTCGGCCGTGGTGAGGGCATCGGTGATGCCGGCTCGGGCGAGTCCCGACGTCGAGACGCCGAGCTTTCCGGCCATGACGGGGCGGGGGTGCGGTCCGTTCTTGCGCAGTTCCTCGAGCCAGGCAGGCGGGTTCGCCGCCCACTCGTCGAGCTGCTCGCGCGAGATCTCGACGTCGGTGAACTCGGCGGGAGCCGCCGCGAGCAGGATGCCGAGCTTCTTGGCCGCCGTCTCGGGCTTCATCGTCTGCGTCTTCTTCGGGCGCTTCGGCTTGGGCTCGGGGAACTCGTACTGCGGAGTCGCCGCTTCCGTCTCGGGTTCCGGGGCGTTCTCGGACGGCTGGTCTTGCGGGGTCTCGGGTGCGGTACTCACAGTGCCCAGCGTATAGCCTGAGACCGGCGGAGGGGCATCCGTCACCGGCCGAACGGAAGGCGCTCGCATGCTGAAGCTGGCCTTCGTCGCCGGAGTCACGCCCACGAAGTGGCTCAGGGCGTGGAACGATCGGCGCCCCCGCGATCCGCTGGAGGCGTTTCGCACCGAGCCCGCAGAGCAGACCACCGTGCTTCGCGACCAGCGCGCAGACCTGGCCATCGCTCGCCTGCCCGTCGATGACGACACCGGGCTCAGCGTCATCCGCCTCTACGACGAGGTGGCGGTCGCAGTCGCCCCGAAGGACCACGCCATTGCAGCAGCCGACGAGCTCACCCTCGCCGACATCGCCGACGAGAAGCGCGTCGATGACATCGACGCCCTGGACGGCGACATGGTGATGGAGCTCGTCGCCGCCGGTGTCGGCATCGTCGTGGTGCCGCACTCCATCGCCAGGCTCTACGCCCGCAAGGACGTCATCTCCCGCACTGTGACGGATGCGCCTGTCACGCAGATCGCTCTGGTCTGGCCGACTGCGGCGACGACGGCCGACGTCGAGGAGTTCATCGGCATCGTGCGCGGACGAACCTCGAACAGCTCGCGCGGCTCCAGTGGGGAACAGGCGGCCGAAGCCAAGAAGGCCGCCGAGGCGAAGGCCAAGGCCACGAAGGCGAAGAAGAAGGCCGCGCAACCGGCGAAGAAGCAGCGCACCGCAGCCGAGATCCGGGTGGCCGCAGCGCGCAACTCCCGCGGGAAGAAGCGTCGGAACTAGCACGATGACAGCCCGATTCCTCCTGGTCACGATCAGGCCAGAGCTCGATGCCGCGCGCGACGAGTACGAGTCCATGCTGGCCGCCACAGGCCTGCCGGCATCCGCTCTCTCGCAGCATCTCCTCGCCGACGAGCCGCTCGGAGACGCCCTCGACGGCGTGGCCGGGGTGATCGTCGGTGGCAGTCCGTTCAGCGTGACGGATGCCGCCAAGACCTCGTCGCAACGGCGTGCCGAATCCGAGCTGCGCGTCATCGCGGCGGCATCCGTCGACCACGGCCTCCCTGTGCTGTTCACCTGCTACGGAATCGGCGTGGTCGCCGAGACTTACGGCGGAACCGTCGGACGCGAGCACGGCGAACCGACCTCGGCCGTGCCGATATCCCTCACCGCAGCGGGCATCTCCGACCCGCTGCTCGGGACCCTGCCGCCCACCTTTGACGCCCTCGTGGCGCACAAGGAGGCCGTGAACACGCTCCCCACGGGTGCCGTGCTGTTGGCCGGCTCGCCCTCGTGTCCGGTACAGGCCTTCAGACTCGGCGCCCACCTCCACGCCGTGCAGTTCCACCCCGAGGTGACGGCTGACGACCTCGCCGCGCGCGCCAGCATCTACCAGCACCATGGCTATTTCGATGCGCACGAGTTGCACGTGGTACAGGCCCGTCTGGCACAGACCTCCGTCACGGTGCCCCGGCGGCTGCTGAAGGCATTCGTCGACCTCCACGGCTGACGGATCCCGTGGGCCGATCCCTCTGCTGGCGGCGTCGCTCGGACAACGAAGAACCCCCTCCGACCCGAAGGCCGAAGGGGGTTCATTCATGAAGTCTCGTAATTAGACGGGACGGATGTTCTCCGCCTGCAGACCCTTGGGGCCACGTGCCGTCTCGAACTCAACCCGCTGGTTCTCCTCGAGGGAGCGGAACCCGCTCGACGCGATGGCCGAGTAGTGGGCGAAGACGTCGGCAGAGCCGTCGTCAGGAGCAATGAAACCAAAGCCCTTTTCCGCGTTGAACCATTTGACGGTGCCAGTTGCCACAGTCTTTCTCGCATTCTTCTTCAATGAACCCCGCCTTTCGGGGTTCAAAGTCATAGTGTCCACAGTTCGCTTTCACGCTCGCGACTTGGGTCACAAGAAATGCGCAACACAACAACTTCGATCAATCTATCGCATTTACATGGTATGCGGCTGTACGAGTTCAAGATCTGGTCAATTCGTTACGCATTCTCCTCTCGCGGCCTCGCCCTGCAGCCTCGCCCCGGACTGGGGCGACCACTCTCGGGCGCTCGTCTGTAAGGTCATCTCAGCCGTCTCGGGAAGCTCCAAGGAACCTCCAAGAAAGCGACGGGAACTCACTTCAGGGGAACCAATGCCAGTACGTCGTCGCTTCCGCACGCTCGCCCCCGCGAGCCTGCTCGTCACCGGGGCGCTCGTGCTCGGCTCCTTGGCCTCGCCCGCCTTCGCGGTCGATGGCGACGAGCCGACACCCCTCCCCACGGAGCAGCAGACGGAGCCGACTCCGACGCCGACCGAGTCAGCGGAGCCGTCTCCGACGGAGGAGCCGACGTCGGAATCGTCGGAAGAGCCGACCACCGGCCCGTCGGAAGAGCCGACCACCGGCCCGTCGGAGGAGCCGAGCGGTGAGCCCACCGAGGCGCCGTCGAACGGGCCGTCCGAGCAGGCGTCGGAGGACCTGGCCGAAGACCAGGCGCCCGCACCGGCGCTCAGCATCACGCCCGTCGGATCGACCGTGCTGACGCTGCCGTTCGAGGACGGCTACAAGGACTTCGGCGTGGTGCACATCCTGTCGGACGTGGCGACATCCGTCGTCGTCGATGTCGTCGACACCACGACGAGCCAGGTGTTCCCCGCCGTCACGGCGGAACTGGAGCTGGTTGAAGAGACCGACGGCTTCGGCGCCGAGGTCGCCATTCCCGCCTCCGCCATGCCGGCCGGCACCTACCAGGTCGTCGCACGCACCACGGCCGAGGAACCCGTCGCCTCCACCGACGGACCTGTGCTGACCGTCGGCTCCGGTGTCGCCACGACCGTCGCCTTCTCACCGTCGACCAGGGCGTTCTACCCCTACAAGGACGGCCGATACGACTCGTTCGTGGGCAGCGTGTCCGCGAAGGACGAGACCGGCACCGTGCTTCCCATCACGGGCTCGCTGGTCGCCATCTCGGGCACGACGAAGCGGATCGTCGCGATCGCCAAGACCACGGGAACCGCGAAGACCACGTTCTCCGTCGCGGGCCTGCCGGTGGGCTCGGGCTCGCTGTACGCCTCGGTCAGAGGCCCGGTCGGCGCTGCCAAGGTCAGCTCATCGGTGAAGGCGACGTTCTCGGCCACCCAGATCACCTCGGTCGCCGTCGCCAAGTCGGTGTCGACCGTGTACCCGTCGAAGGACGGCTACAACGACTCGGTGCTGATCACGACGAACGCGAAGGCGTCGCCGACCGGAACCCTCGCCGTCACGGGAACCGTCAAGGTCACCCTGAACGGGAAGACGATCACGAGCTGGAAGCTGACCAAGTCGTCGACCTCCAAGTTCACGTGGAACGGCCTGAACAATTACAAGATCGTTCCGGGCAGCTACACCATCACCGTCTCCGAGAAGGGTCCGCAGGGCGCGACCAAGTCGGCGAGCACGACAGTGAAGGTATCGGCGAAGAAGCTCGTCACCACCACGACGAGCGCGTGGGTGCAGGCGATCAAGGTCCTTCCGACCTACTACCGCTACGACTACTACGACGAGGGCTACTGCAGCTATAACAACGCTGGAGCGATCGGATGCGCGAGTGAGGACTCGTACTACAACGACTATGGCTACGCCCTGATCACGAACGGTGCCCTCAGCGTTCCGTCCGCTGTGCGCGCAGCATCTGCCTACGGAAATCCGGCAGTGCGCATGACCGCGGACGTGACTTATCTCGACGGCAGCGGGGCGTGGGAGTACTTCTATGGCGACACCGGCAAGTTCGGCTCCGTCGGAAAGGGGCAGCGCACCCTCGGGTGGCTGACCATGAAGGGCATTCCCGCGAAGATCTCGGTGAACGTGGGCCTCCGTGAGTACACCGACTACGTGGTCGATCGCTTCAAGGTCGAGTACCAGTACAAGGTGCTCAAGTAGCCGATGACGGCTTTGTCAAGGCGGATGCCGCAATCGGTGGCATCCGCCTTGCACTGAGTACAGTGAGGCCGTGACCTCGACAGCGAAGGACGCGGCCCGCTCCGCGAAGGATTCCACCACCCTGAAGGTGCTCGCCAGGCTGGGCTTCGTCGTCAACGGCGTACTGCACCTGCTCATCGGCCTGATAGCCATCGGCGTGGCCGTCGGCAATAGTGGGGAGGCCGACCAGTCAGGGGCGCTGCAGCAGCTCTCCGGCGCGCCGGGGGGAGTGTTCCTGCTCTGGTTCGTCGTGCTGGGCTTCGTCGCGCTCGGCGCGTGGCAGGTGGTCACGGCGGTGCTCCCGCCGCGCGACAGGAAAACCAAGCGCGCGGTTCACGTCGTGAAGGAGCTGGGGAAGGGCATCGTCTACCTCGCCCTCGCCGGAACGGCGTTGACCTTCGCCCTGGGCGGGAGCTCCAGCAGTTCGCAGTCGAATCAGCAGTTCAGCGCCAAGGTTCTGGCTGCACCCGGTGGTGTCTTCCTCATCCTCCTGATCGGAGTCGTCATCGTCGGGATCGGCGGATACTTCGTCTACAAGGGCGTGGCCGCGAAGTTCACCGAGGACATCATCCGGCCGGGTGGCACGCTCGGGAAGGTGACGATGATCGTCGGTCGGGTCGGCTACATCGCCAAGGGGATCGCGCTCGCCATCGTCGGCGTGCTGTTCGGCGTCGCCGCTCTGACCCATGACGCGAGCAAGGCGACGGGGCTGGATGGCGCCCTGAAGTCGCTCGTGCAACTGCCGTTCGGCGTCGCCGTGCTCGTCGCGGCCGGCATCGGCCTCATCTTCTACGCGGTATACCTCTTCTTCCGCGCGCGTTACGCCAAGCTCTGACGCCGGCTCCGCTCGACCCAGGAATAACAGAAGCCGATGTCCCCGCTGAGCGCGGGGACATCGGCTTCTGTCAGGTCGGAGACGAGCTCAGACGAGCGGGTCGCTCTCGGAGGTCCGCTTGGTGACGGCCTCGCCGCTGGCCGGGTCGACGGCCGAACGAGTGGTGGAGACCGAGGTGCGGCGGCGCGTGATGAGCACGATTCCGAGGATGATGCCGACGACGCCGGCGATCATCAGGATGTAGCCGATGAGGTGGAGGTCGACCCAGTCCACCTGGATGTTGACGGCGAACGCGAGGATCGCGCCGATGATGAAGAGGACGATGCCTGATCCGAGGCTCATAGTGGTTCCTTACTGTCGAATGTGATCGTGCAGGCGTTCAGTGCCGAGGCACTCAGACGCGGCGGTTGCCCGTGATGAAGCGCAGCAGGAAGACGACGGCAGCGATGACGAGCAGCACGATGCCCACCCAGAGGAGGAAGTTGAGCGACGACACGAATCCGCCGGTGAGGAGGAGGATGACCGCGATGACCGCGATGATGATGACGAGGAGGTTCATGATGATCCATTCAGTGGTGGTGGAGGACGGCGTCGTACCGACCCCGTCGTGCTGACCATCATGACCGCTAGTTCATTTGTCTAGCAATGCGTTGACAAACCCCTGCGGGACGTGCTTAGGACGGGTTCTTGCCCCGGTGCCCGATGCGGTCCACGGCCTCCCGCATCCGGGAGAGGAAACTCGTCACGACGACGGCCTCCTCGGGGGTGAGTTCCTGGGTGGCATCCGCCATCTGAGCGTTGGCGACGGCGAGCATCGGGCCGGTGTCGCCTTCGGCCGCCGGCGTCGGCACGACCTCGATGGACCGCCGGTCGACAGTGCTGGCACGACGCTCGACGAATCCACCGCGCTCCAGTCTCGTCAGCAGCACGCTGGTCGACGCACTCGAGATGCCGAGGTACTCGGTGATGTCCTTCGGCGCCGTCACGCGACCGGCGGCGTGGTTGTCGAGGACGAAGCGGAGGGCGAGGATGTCGCTCTCCCCCAACCCCATCGCCGCGCCGGTGCGACGACGCATCGCGGCCTCTGCCGCACGGTAGACCTGAAGCGCCTCGAGCACGTTCGGACCATCGCCCTGCTGCGCATCGACGCCTGCCTGAGCGGGGTCGTCGGAAATCGTCACCCGTCAACTGAAACGCATATTCGTTAGATTCTCTAGCGAATCGGCAGCGCTGTGAGCCAACTCACGGGTAGTCGACGTGGTCCCGGGTTGGATCGGGCGACCACTGCGCTTAGGGTCGGTGGAATGAACGCCGGCGACCATCAACGCATCGGCCAGGTCCTCGCTGATCGTTACGAACTGACGGATGTCGTCGGTCGCGGGGGCATGGCTACCGTCTATCGCGCTCGCGACAGGAACCTCGGACGCTTCGTCGCCGTGAAGTTCTTCGCTCCCGGCACCGCCCTCGACGATGCCCGCCGACGCGCCGAGGTCGATCTGCTGGCTCGCGTGAATCATCCGAATCTCGTCGCCCTCCATGACGCGCAACTCGCACCGGCCGACTCGGAGGACCCGAGCTACATCGTCATGGAACTGGTGGAGGGTCCCGACCTTCGCGCTGTGCTCGATGCCGGGCCGCTCTCCGGGCCGGCCACGGCTCTTCTGGCTGCGGAGATCGCCGAGGCGCTCGCTGTCGTCCACGCACAGGGCATCGTGCACCGCGACCTGAAACCGGCCAACATCCTGCTCGCGCCGACGGGCCTGCCCTCGCCGACGTACCACGCGCGGCTCACCGACTTCGGCATCGCTCATCTCGTCGGAGCCGACAGGGTCACCACATCGGGCACCGTCATCGGCACGGCCGCCTACCTCAGCCCCGAGCAGGCAGCGGGAGCCGACCCAGGACCGCAGTCCGACATCTACGCCCTCGGCCTGCTCCTCCTGGAGTGTCTGACGGGCAACCGCGTGTATTCGGGAACCGTCATCGAGGCGATGAGTACGCGGGCAGCACGCGACCCGGCCATGCCCGACGGCCTCCCGGCGGAGTGGGCGAGCCTGTTGACCCAGATGACGTCGCGGGACCCGAGTCTGCGCCCCTCGGCCATGGACGTCGCGATCAAGGCCCGCAAGGATGCGTCCGCGCTCGACGGCTGGAGCTCCGTCGACGCCCGGGTTGACACCGAGGACCCTGAAGCGACGGCCGCGATGCTCGCGCCGACGCGATTGCTGCCACCCGCCACAGCGGCCACGGTCGACTTGGCTTCACCGTCTCCCGTGCCGGTCGCTGCCCCTCCAGCGGTCGAACGCCCGCGTCGAGGACTGGCCGTGGCTGCGGGCGTCGTCGTTTTGGCTGGTGCCGTCGTCGCAGGAACCGTCTTCATCGCGTCAGGTGCCGGCTCGCCGACAGAGCCGGTGGACACGCCTGCCGCCACATCCGAACCCTCGCCGGTTCCGACCACCGATGCCCCTCAGCCGCCCGCGACCGTGGACCCAGTGGTCGAGGAGCCGACGGAGCCGGAACCGGAGACCGGCAATTCAGGCAACGGGAACGGCAACGGGGGCGGCAACCCCGGACCCGGCCCCGGCAAGGACAAGAAGGACAAGGGCAACGGCAAGAAGTAGGCCGACTGCCTGCCGCACCCCGCCTCAGTGCTCGCTGCGGCAGGCTGGCGGCATCCGTTCTACTGCAGAGCGGACGTGAGCCGGGCGACGCCATCGAGGAAGGTGGCGGATGCGGGCTCCTTCTCCCATTCCTCGAGGGTGAGCCGACGACCGGCGTCGCGGTAGCCCTGCTCGACGGCGCGCATCTGGTCGACGAACGGGAGGCCGCGCACCAGCAGCGTCACCTCGGAGTTGAGGGCGAACGAGCGGATGTCCATGTTGCTCGAGCCGATGACGGCGACGTCGTCGTCGATCGAGAGGTGCTTGGAGTGCAGGATGTACGGCGCCGGGTACAGCCAGATCTGAACGCCCGCTCGCAGCAGTGGACCGTAGTAGGACCGCTGCGCGTGCCAGACCGAACCCTGGTCGCCGATCTCGGAGACGAACAGCTGCACGTCGAGGCCGCGCTCGCACGCCGAGGTGATGGCGTACATCATCGCCTCGTCCGGCACGAAGTACGGGCTCGTGATGATGACCTTCCTCTGCGCTGACGTGACCAGGGTGAGGAACTGGCGGAGGTTGTTCTCGCCCGCATAGCCCGGCCCGCTCGGCACGACCTGGCACACCACGGCATCCGCGGAGGTGTCGGCCGGGATGTCGACGGCGCGCACGTTCGAATCATCGCCGAGGAGTTCATCCGTCTCCAGGTACCAGTCGGAGATGAACACGGCGTTCGTCGCGGCGACGATCGGGCCCGTGATGCGGGTCATCAGCTCCTGCCACTGCAGTCCGCGCTTCAGGTTCTTCGGAGTGTTGTAGCTCCGGTCGATGAGGTTCTGCGAGCCCATGAAGCCCACCAGGCCGTCGACGACGACGAGCTTGCGGTGGTTGCGCAGGTCGGGCCGCTGGTATTCGCCCTTCAGGGGGCGCACCGGCAGCATCCAACTCCACGTCACCCCGATGCGGTCGAGTTCTGCGAAGGTCTCCGTGCTGGCCACGGCCTTCTTCGAGGCCACGTAGTCGGCGAGGAGCCGCACAGTGACGCCACGCTGCACCGCTCGCTCCATCGCGGCGAAGAATCCCTTCGTCGTGGCGTCGAAGGAGACGATGAAGAACTCCACGTGCACGAAGCGCGTGGCCGTGTCGATCTCGGCCGCCATCGCATCGATCGAGGTGGTGTAGTCGCCGATGAGCGTCGCGGAATTGCCGCCGACGGCGGGGAGGGCACCGAGCTGCTGGTTCTGCCGCACGAGTGAGGCGAACCAGTCCGGCCACGTCGAGCGATCGGCGACGAGGTCGATCGTCTTCGCACGCTCCGCGATGATGTGGTCGAGCTCGTCCTGCTTGGCGCGGCGCTTCTTCGGCAGCTTCGAGTTGCCGATGACGAGGAAGAGGATGATGCCGACGAAGGGGATCAGGAAGATGGCCAGGAGCCAGGCCATGGCCGCCGTCGGCTTGCGATCGCGCGGCACGATGATGAGGGCCGCGATGCGGATGGCGAAGTCGAGGATGACCAGCACCCAGCCGATGACGGATGCGAGCTCACCGTTCATCGCTTGGGTCCGTTGCTGCGGTGGCCGGCAGGGGGCGCACCCTTCGTCGATCCCGGTGCACTGGCGTGGAGCATGCGTCCATCTCCCTGGTGTCGGCCCGCCTCACGGGCGTCGTCGCCGCAGTCGGGATGGTGGAACGAGTATGGCAGCCGGTACGCGTATCCCGGCGAAGAATTCGGCCCGCGTCGCGGTCGACGGCCGGCCTCAGAGAGGGTAGACGACGGCATCCGTGGGCCTGAATGCGAGCCATACCCTCGCGCCGGAGCTCAGATCGAGGTCGGCGACGACGCCCGGTGTCACGTCGGCGGCCAGGTGGTCCGTGCGCACCCGGATGAGGTCGCCCCTCGTCTCGAGGTCGATGATCACGCCGGCGAGGATGTTGAGGGCTGGGTCGACCGGCTCGGTGGCGCTGACGGAGACGAGCGCCGGCCGGATCGCGACGCCGACGCGGGCGCCCTCGGGGAGCGACTGGCCGACGGGAACGGCGACGTGGCTGCCGGCATCCGTTCGAATGCCGTCGGCGGATGCCGTTCCCAGGAGCAGGTTCAGGGCGGCGAGCCCGGCGGCGAACTGCGTCGACGGCCTGTCGAGCACCTGGCGGGTGGGGCCGATGTCGACGATGCGGCCGGCCTCGAGCACGACGACGCGGTCGGCGAGGGTGAAGGCGTCGAGCACGTCGTGGGTGACGATGACGGCGGTGCGGTCGGCGAGGACGTCACGAAGCATGCGACGGATGGCGGGCGCGACCGAGACGTCGAGAGCGGCCAGCGGCTCGTCGAGAAGCAGGAGTCCGGGGTCGGATGCCAGTGCTCGAGCGACGGCGATGCGCTGGGCCTGGCCCCCCGACAGCTGCCCCGGCTTGCGCGCGCTCAGCTCGGCGGCGTCGACCCTGCGCAGCCAGTCGTGCGCGCGGGTGTCCGCCTCGGCGCGGTGGACTCCAGCGCTGCGCGGGCCGAAGGCGACGTTGTCGAGCACGGTGAGATGGGGGAACAAGAGGGCGTCCTGCGCGAGCAGGGAGACGCCGCGCGCGTGCGGCGGCATCCATCGGCTCCGGATGCCGCTGCTCTCCGCTCTCGTGCCTCGAGGGTCGGCGGGCACGTCGAACAGCACCCTGTCTTCGAGCACCGCTCGCCCCGAGTCCGGCTTGATGAGGCCCGCGATGAGGTTCAACAGGGTCGACTTGCCTGCCCCGTTCGGACCGAGCAGCGCGACGGTCTCCCCCTCCGCGATCGTGAGCTCGACGTCGAAGCCGCGCTCGGCGACCGTCGCGGCGAAGGTGAAGGTCACGAGCTCGCCCCTCGTCGGAATCCGGTGAACTCCCCGGCCTGATGGGCGAGGCCGACGACGAGGACTGCGACGATCACCAGGACGAGAGACAGGGCGACGGCGGCATCCGGATCGGTCTCGCGTTGCAGGTAGATCTCGAGTGGGAGGGTGCGCGTCACGCCCTGCAGGCTGCCCGCGAAGGTGAGGGTGGCGCCGAATTCCCCCAGCGCCCTGGCGAAGGAGAGCACAGCGCCGGAGATGAGAGCCGGGAGCACCAAGGGCATGGTGATGCGCCGGAGCACGGTGGTCGGGCGGGCGCCGAGCGTTGCGCCGACGGCTTCGTAGCGTGTGCCCACCGTGCGGAGTGCGCCCTCGAGGCTCAGCACCAGGAACGGCAGGGCGACGAAGGTCTGGGCGAGCACGACGGCCGTCGTGGAGAACGCGATCGTGACGCCGAGCAGCTCGAACGACTGGCCGAGGAGGCCCCTGCGACCGAAGGTGTAGAGCAGGGCGATGCCGCCGACGACGGGCGGCAGCACGAGGGGCAGCAGCACGAGGGAGCGCAGCACCTTCTGACCCCAGAACTCGGCGCGGGCGAGGACGACGGCCATCGGAACGCCGAGCACGATGCAGAGCCCCGTCGCCACCACCGAGGTGCGCAGGCTGAGCAGCAGAGCGGCGACAGAGGACTCCGAGGTGATCAGGGGGACGAACTCGGCCCAGTTCACGCGGAGGATCATGGCCGCCAACGGCAGCACCACGAACGTGGCACCGACGACGGCCACGATCACGACCCAGCCGGGAATGCCCGCGTAGGAACTGCTGCGACGTCGAGGCATGCGGGCTAGGGCTTCCCGAAGCCGGCGGACTCGAGCACGTACCGGCCGACGTCGCCGCCGACGTAATCGACGAAGGCCTGCGCGACGTCGGCGGTCTTGGATGCCTTCACCACGGCGATCGGGTAGGTGTTGACCGCCTCGCTCGATTCGGGGAAGGGGATGCCCGTCACGGCATCGCCGGCTGCGATCACGTCGGTCACGTAGACGAGCCCGGCGTCGGCCTCACCCGAGGTGACCTTGCCGAGCACATCCGTCACCGACGACTCCTCGCTCACGGGTGCGAGCGTGACGCCCGTGGCCTCCTCGACGGTGACCGTCGCCGATCCGCAGGGCACCTGGGGCGCGCAGACGACGGTCTTCACGTCGGGCTTCGCCAGGTCGGCGAAGGTGACGATGCCCGCGGGGTTCGTCGGCGGCACGGCGATCTGCAGCACGTTCGTCGCGAAGTCGACGGGTGCATCGGCGTCGACCATCCCGCCGTCGGTGAGCTTGGCCATGTTCTTCTCGTCGGCCGACGCGAAGACGTCGACGGGCGCGCCCTCGGTGATCTGGGTGACGAGGTCGGAGGAGCCTGCGAAGTTCAGCGCGACGGTCACGTCGGGGTTGGCCTTCTCGAACTCGGCAGCCAGCTCCGTGAAGGTCGCCTTGAGGGAGGCCGCGGCGAAGACCGTGATGGAGCCCTCGAGAGCGGATGCCGCTGTCGTCGACGTGCTGGTCGTCGCGGGCCCCTCGGCGGTCGGGGTCGAGCAGGCGGCGAGCGCGACGGCGGCCACGGCGGCGAGGGCGAGGGCGCCGACAGGGCGGATGCGATTGAGGCCGCGGGTGCTTTCGTTCGTGCGGTTGCGGACGCTCATTCGTGGGCGTTCCCGGCCGGGGTCTCGATGATGACCGTGGTGGCCTTCACGACGGCGATGGCGACGGAGCCGAGCTCGAGGCCGAGGTCGCGCACCGCCTCGCTGCTCATCAGCGAGACGATGCGATGCGGACCGCACTGCAGTTCGACCTGGGCCATGACCTTGTCCATCGTGATCTCGGTCACGAGGCCCACGAGGTGATTGCGTGCCGACCGACCGATCTCGGACGGGTCGGCCGGCAGCACGGCGTTCCTGCGTGCGAGGTGCGCGAGCGTCAGGCCATCGACGACGCTCCGACCCGAGGAATCCTTCGTACTCTCCAACTGCCCGTTGTCGATCCAGCGGCGCACGGTGTCATCGCTGACGCCGAGAAAGCTGGCGGCGTCCTTGATCCGAATCTGCGACATGAGAGCAACTCTATGTCCGCGAACGCGGAACTGAAACGTAGTTCGTCCGATCCGAGATCAGGCGGCGAGATGGAACGTGCTCGCGAAGCGACCGAGGAGATCACCACGTCCGTGCAGCACCTCCACGACGCCCGACTCAATGGCAAGGTCCGCGGCCATCTCGCCTGAGATGAGGCGACGGATGCCGGAATCCGTGACGAAGGCGAGATCAGCCGGTCCATGGCCGCGGGTCACGTCGAGACTCGAGCCGTCGACCCGGATGAGCAGCTCGGCGGCGCCGAAGCGCGCCGCATAGGAAGTCGGCGGCAGGTCCGCAGCCACCTCTGGACGGAAGGCCGTGCGCAGATCCATCGTCATCGAGTCGGGGGTGATGAGCTGTTCACCCCGCGGGTCACTCAGCGCCTTGTATCCCCAGGCCCCCAGGGCGATCACGACGGGTTCGAGCTCGCGCCCATACGGAGTCAACTCGTAGACGAGGATCCGCGAGCGAGGTGCTCGGCGGATGACACCGGCAGCCTGCAACTCCTTGAGTCTCGCCGCGAGGATGTTGCTCGGGATGCGCGCGAGACCAGCGGCGAGTTCGCCGTAGCGGCGCGGCCCGACGAGGAGGTCGCGCACGATGAGCAGCGCCCAGCGTTCGCCGACCAGCTCGAGGGCTTGGGAGAGGCCGCCGTACTGGCCGTAGTCGCGTGCAGCCATGGGCCTCGGACCTACGCGTTCGCGGCGGCCTCGGCGCCCTGGGCGGCGGCCGGGTCGAACCATCCGAACTCGAGGATGTTGCCGTCGGGGTCGTTGAGCTGGCGCTGGTACATGAAGCCGAAGTCGGTGGCGTCGTGCGGCTCCACGCCCCCCGCGGCGATGCCGACTGCGAGAGTCTCGTCGACAGCGTTGCGACTGTCGAGGAAGATCGCCGTCGATACAGACGGATTCGCGGCAGGGTCGCCGATCGGGAGATCGGTGAAGGTCTGGAAGTAGTCGCGAGTCAGGACCATGACGTAGCTGTGGCCGTCTTCGACCACGAAGCAGGCACCGTTGTGATCCGACATCGCCGGATTGAGGGTGAAGCCGACCGCCGAATAGAACGCCTTCGAACGCTCCAGGTCGGTCACCGGCAGGTTGACAAACATCGCGGTCATGGTGGACTCCCTTGTGAAGGTCCCGTGTGGGAACAGAACCAACACTTGCAAAAAACAAGTGATTCGTCAAGGGATCGTCCCGGCCCATCGCCACTCCGGGCCGCCGATAGCCCGATCTCAGGCATTCGGGCTATCGGCATGTTCAGCTCGGCGGCCTCACAAGGATGGCGTCAGCGGACCTCGTGACCGTCAAGGACGTGTCCAAGGGCAGGACTTTCCATTCCGTGTCCGAACAGAAGTCCACCTCGTCGCGCGCGATCTCCACGTGGGAGGTGATCTCCTCATCGCCGACAATGGCGATTGTCTGTCGATCATCACGGTCCGAGTAGTCGGGAGCGCCGGCCCACCTGAAACCCAGGCGATCAGAGATGGACCCCACCGACTCGTAGGGGCAGACGACCAAGAAGCTCGATCCATCGATCGCACTCAAACTGGACAGCGCGATGGTGCCATCCGACTCCCTGAGTGCGGTGTTCAGCTCCGACTCCCACGACGGGGCGATCGTGCATCCTGCAAGCATGAAGGACGACGCACCGAGGACGACGAGCCATACGGGAATCTTCATCTGCTCAGCGCAATCGGCGACATGTGGTCACTCTCCCGTGTTGAGGGGCCGACTCACGCCACGTACGCGAGCCGGCCCAGACGACGATCGTCATCCTTCGACGCTGAGAGCACTCTCGGCGGCATCGTGGATCACGTCGGAGACAACCCCGGCTTGGGTCAGGTACACCGCGTGGCTACCCGGCGTGGTGGTGACCTTAGCGCCCGCCCGCTGCGCCATGTGCTGGAGCATCGCCTGGTCGAAGGCCTTGTCCTCGGTGGCGATCACCGCCCAGCTGGGCTTGTCGTGCCATGCCGCTTTCGTGACGGCGGCCCCGAAGACGGCCATGTTCACCGGAACCTGCGAATCACGCAGGAAATCGGCGTCGGAATCACTGGCGTCGGAGGCGAAGCCGACCTTGAACTTCTCGTGATCGAGGACACCGAACCCGTCATCACCGATGTTGATGACGAAGTCCGGCGTCGCGGCGAACCCTTCGTACTGCTGCCCCGACGTCTCGCCCGTGTCGGGGATGAGCGCGGCCACGTAGACCAGGCCGGCCACGTTCTCGTGCGACCCGGCCTCGGTGATGACCGTGCCACCCCAGGAGTGTCCGACCAGGATGGCAGGTCCCTCGAGCTTGTCGAGAACCCGGTTGGTCGCGGCCACATCGTCGTCGAACGACGTGAGCGGATTCTGCACGATCGTCACCTTGTACCCGCGGTTCGTCAGGTTGTCGTAGACCCCTCGCCAGCCTGACCCGTCCGCGAAGGCTCCGTGAACGAGCACAACATTCTCGATTCCGTCAACGGCCATCATGTCCTCCTTGTTCGGCCTCCCGCCCGATCACGGTGGAGGCTGCTCTCTCAGCGCATTTCGCCTTGTGTAACATATTGCATATCATGTGCTATTCCAAGCGTTGTGCAATTTGCTTACGAGGCCGCGGTGTGCGCAACATATTGCATGCCAATCCCATCTGACACTGCCGGAGTGGGTCGCTCGCTCCTGCGAGACGACGTGTACAGACGACTCCGTGATGCGATCGTCGATGGAACGTTCACGCCGGGCGAGCAGTTGAAGGATGGGGAGCTGGCCGCCTGGCTCGGGGTGAGCCGCACGCCCATCCGGGAAGCCCTGCTCCGTCTGGGCAACAGCGGACTGGTCGTAGCGCTGCCGGGCCGGTCGACCACCGTGAGTGCCATCAACGCCGCTGCCGTTCGAGATGCACGCGACGTGATCGCGGCGATGCACTCACTGGCGGTGCGCGAGATGGCCGGGCGGCTTCTCGACGCCGACGTGAAGCGGATGCGTGAGGCGAACAGGCGGTTCGTCACGGCAACGAAGGCAGGCGACGTCGGAGCTGCTCTGGATGCCGATGAAGAACTGCACGACATCCCGGTAGCCGCGCTCGGCAACGGCGCTCTGGCATCAGTGATCGAGCACTTCGGTCCGCTGGTGCGCCGAGCGGAACGGACTCGCTTCAGCGGCGATGGGAACGGCTCCGCAGAGGCTCACGAACAACTGATCGATCTCCTCGAGTCAGGGGACGCGGAGCGGGCAGCGGCGGTCGCGTTCGACATCTGGCACAGCCTTCCCGCTGAGGATGGCGCCGACGAGCACTAGCTCCGAGCTGGCTCGCACCGAAACCTCGGCCCGGAACAGGAAAGGCCCTCGCATGCGAGGGCCTTTCCATGGCGGCGCATCCGTGTTGCCCGAACCGTAACGCCTGTAGGGACGGCAACGTGAGCGGTTTCCTCCGCGCCCACGCGTTTTTTCCTCTCGCCGAATCAAGAAGCGTCACTCGCGCCCCGGAATACCGCGGGATTTGGCAATGGCACCGACCGGGACAAGGGGCATGGTGCTTAGGCCCACCGTGACCCGCCCTGCGGCGCGAGAAACTCAGCCGGCGGGCGACCATGCACCGGGATGGACTGGCGATCGCATTCGCGCGATGACGTGGCATGGGGCCGCGCTCACAGTCATAAGCACGCACCGGATGACGCACCATCACCGGGCACTTATCCGGGCGGGTCAACCGGGAATCAATGACCTGCCCCTCGTCGAGCCGGGAGCTGTAGCAAGCCCGTTCCCACGGAGGACCGGCTTCCGGATCATCCGTTTGGCCGACCGGTCAGAACGCACCTGGGATGCCGATGAACCTGGAGATGGTCGACGCCGGTTGCCGGGGCTGCTTGTGATGGTGGTGGCTCCCGCGTCCCGGTACGTTGGGAAGGTCGCGTCGGTCCTGTGCTATCGACCTGTATCGCGACCTATGAGGGGGAACCGCGATGACCAACTTCTCTGAACACGATCGGCGGAGGCTGCCGATCGTTAGTCCGCGACGACCTGCAGACACTCCGGTCGATGCTCGGAATGCTGTTCGCCCCGAGCCTGCTGCGCCGTTGCGTCCACCGAAGGGGGCGCCGAATGTGTTGATCGTGTTGATCGATGACATGGGGTTCGGGTCCAGCAGTGCGTTCGGTGGCCCGTGCGAGATGCCCACGGCGGATCGGGTGGCGGAGGAGGGTACGCGGTTCACTCGGTTCCACACGACCGCGTTGTGTTCTCCGACGCGGCAGGCGTTGATGACGGGCCGGAACCATCACACGGCGGAGATGGGTGCATTGGCGGAGGTCGCGACCTCGATCCCGGGCTATACGGGGGTCCGTCCCGATGATTGCGCGACGATCGCCCAGATGTTGCGGATGAACGGGTACTCGACGGGCATGTTCGGCAAGCATCACCAGACGCCGCCGTGGGAGACAAGTCCGTCAGGTCCGTTCGATCGCTGGCCGACGGGTGAGGGTTTCGAGAAGTTCTACGGGTTCATCGGCGGAGACACGCACCAGTACGTGCCCGCGCTAGTGGATGGCACGAAGCCGATCGAGCCGCCGCAGACGTCCGATGAGGGCTATCACCTGTCAGAGGATCTCGTCGATCAGGCGATCGCGTGGATCCGTGGGCTGACCTCGTTGACACCGGACAAGCCGTGGTTCACCTATCTCTCCTTCGGTGCCACGCATGCGCCGCACCACGCACCGAAGTCGTATCTGGACGCTGTCCGCGGCACGTTCGACCACGGCTACGACCGGCAGCGGGAGCTGACGTTCCAACGGCAGCAGGAGCTCGGGATCGTGCCGGAGGACGCGGTGCTCACGACAGCGAATGAGAGGATCCCTGCCTGGGACGAGCTCAGCGACGACGACCGGATGGTCGGCACGCGCTTGTTCGAGGCCTACGCCGCCATGGCGACACACGCCGACGCACAAGTAGGACGCCTCCTGGACGCCCTTCAGGGACTGGACGTCCTCGACGACACGCTCGTGCTCTACATGCTGGGAGACAACGGTGCCTCGGCGGAGGCCGGACCGTTCGGCACTTTCAACGAGATGGCATACCAGAACAACGTTCTGATGACCACAGACGACATCAAGCCGCACCTGGATGAGATCGGCGGACCACGCGCCTTCAACCACATGCCGGCAGGATGGGCACACGCCATGAACACGCCCTACCAGTGGAGCAAGATCGTCGCCTCCCACTGGGGCGGCACCAGAAACGGAATGATCGCCCGGTATCCCGGCCGAGTCCCCGCCGGTGAATTGCGGTCCCAGTTCACCCATGTCATCGACGTCCTACCGACGATCCTCGAGTTCGCCGGACTTCCCGAACCCGACCAGGTCAACGGGATCCCCCAACGGCCGTTGGAAGGGACCAGCTTCAAGTACGCCATCGACGAAGCTGCCGCCGCAGAACGGCACCACACCCAGTACTTCGAGATCGGCGGAAATCGGGGCATCTACCACGACGGGTGGACCGCTGTCACACAACATTTCCTGCCCTGGCCCGACCCGGACGACCACGTCCCTGCCCTTACCGACGACAAGTGGGAGCTGTACGGCCCCGACGACTGGACCCAAGCGCACGACCTCGCGGCAGATCAGCCCGCGAAGCTCCGCGAGTTGCAAGAACGGTTCCTGATCGAGGGAGCCAAGTACAACGTGTTGCCCATCGACGATCGGCAACGCGAACGCTTCGACCCGGCGATCGCCGGCCGCCCCGACTTGATGATGGGGCGCACCACACTCACCCTGCACCCCGGTATGACGAGGTTGAACGAGAACACCGTCCCGAACGTGAAGAACACCTCATTCACCGTGACGGCGAACATCACCACCCCCGACGTCGGAACCGCGGAAGGCGCGATCGTGGCCCAAGGCGGTCGGTTCGGCGGCTGGGCCTTCTACTTCCGGGAGGGGCTCCTCACCTATGCGCACAATTTCGTCGGAATGGAGGTCGGCACCGTTCGCGCCGAGCACGTGATGAGCGGAGGTCAGCACACTGTCACGGTCAGGTTCGATTATGACGGCGGCGGGGCAGGCAAGGGCGGAACGGTCACGCTCTACTGTGACGACGCGGAGATCCGCACCGGACGGATCGAGCGCACTGTGCCCGGTCTGTTCTCCTTCGACGAGGGACTCGACATCGGCACCGACAGCCTCGACTCCGTCGTCGACGACTACACCACCCCGAAGGGAACCTTCAACGGCACCATCGAGTCCGTCACCATTGACATCGACCCCAACGCCGAGCACGACCCCGACCTCGTTCTCCGCGCCCGGTACCGAAAGCAATGAATCGAGGCTGGCGGCGGACGGACCGTTGCGGCGCCAGCGGACAACTTCGTCCGAGGTGTTCCGCCACCGGAGCGAACGGCAGCATCGTCCTACGCAACGACACCTGATCTCTATAGTCGTTCACGCCCCGTGAGCGTACCGCTGAGGTATCCCTATGCGGACGCCCATAAGCACTTTCGCCAGCAGCCAGCAGGCAGAGTCCATGTGTAGCGCCCCGAGTCCTTTCGTGAGCGATGGCACCGTCCACGAGCGCGTGGCTGACCCGACGTCAGCCACGCGCGGTAGCAACGGCCTCGAGCATGCGTCGGACGAGCAGTCCCGGGTCTTCCGCACTGGTGAGGGCGCTTCCTACCCCCAGCGCGACAGCTCCCGCCCGAATCCAGTCCGCTGCATTCTGGATGTTGACTCCGCCTGTTGGAACTGCAGGTAACTGCGGCAGTGCGGCGAGCACATCCCGGAGAGCATCTAGTGACCAAAGGGATGCCGGGAACAGCTTCACGAAAGTCGCACCCCACTCCAGCGCCTGCACCGCTTCCGTCGGAGTGGCAGCCCCCGGCAGGACGGCGACGCCAGCTTCCACAGCTGCGCGAATGACGTCTTCCCGGGTCGTCGGGGCGACCACGAATGAAGCGCCCGCCTCAACAGCTTGTTCCACGTCGCGGGCGCTCATTGCGGTGCCGACGCCAATCGCCGCTCGCGCTCCGCACTCGCGCTGTGCGTGGCGGATAACGTCCAAGGCGTCGGGGGTGACGAGGGAGACCTCAACGGCGCGCAGGCCGGACATCACAAGGGTGTGGACATTCGCGGCCGCCGCCTCCGCGGTCTTCGCCCGAACGATCGCAATGATGCCCTGGTCCCGGATGGCGGCTTCTGCGTTCATGCGTTTCTCCTGACCTGGTCGGAGCGTGCCGACGGAGATGCGTCGAGATCGGCACGCCAGGGAATCCCCTCCACATCTCCTACCGTGGCGACGACGGATGCTGCCACACGGGTTCCCAGATCGATGGAATCCTCGAAGGGAAGATCCTCCAGAATGCCCGCGATGAGGCCGGCCGCGAATGAATCGCCCGCGCCGACCGTGTCGACCACGCGAGTGGCAGCAGAAGGCATGGTGATCTCCCGGGCACCGTCGGTTGCGCGCACGCCGGCGGCGCCGAGTTTGGTGACTACCAGACGACAACCGCTCTCCAGCAGCGCCCTGACGGCCATATCCTCTTCAGTGCCTGCAAGCACGGCAAGCTCCGCGAGATCTCCGACCGCCACATCGACTCGACCTCGCAAAGGGCGGAGGGCACGGGCGTACTCAGTCCCTGTCCCAAGAGCAGGGCGCAGGTTCGGATCCGCAATGACGAGCGCCCCTTGCCGGCGAGCGAGCTCAACCGTGCGCTCAACTGCGCTAGCGGCACTCGGAGAACGTACGGCCGTGATGCCAGTTACGAACACGGCCGCCACGTCTGGGCTCCATGCGCGGTCGACATCCTCTGGTGACAGAGCTGTCGCCGCTGAACCTCCACGTAGGTGGATCGCCCCGACACCGTTGAGGCCGCGAACGAGCACACCGGTTGGCCTGGGATCCTTGGTGATCCGGGCGTCGATCCCCCAACCGCTGAGCTGAGTTGAGACGGAACCGCCCAAGTCATCCGTTCCCACTCGTGTCACCAAGGTCGCCTCGTGACCCATGCGCACGACTCCGACGGCGACGTTGGACTCACTGCCGGCGACGATTCGCCTGTAGTCGCTGTTCGCGACAGGGGGTGTGATCCGGCCCGCTGCGAAGTCGTCGGCGAGGAACACGGCGAGCGCTTCGCCCAGGGTGAACAGTCGACTCATGTCGCCACCGTCGTCGTCTGGCCGCCGTCAACAGCAAGTGCGACGCCCGTGACGTATGAAGCATCCTCGCTGGCGAGGAAGCGGATCACCGCTGCCACTTCTTCCGGCCTGCCGAGGCGCCCAAGCGTTGCCTGCCTGGCAGCGGCCTCCCGCCCAGCTTGGCTGGCGGCGTCCCAGACCCGTGTCTCGATGGAGCCCGGCAGGACTGCGTTCACTCGGACATGCGGTGCGTAGTCGAAGGAGAGTTGCCGGGTCAGCGCGACGATGCCGCCTTTCGCCGCGGCGTACGCGGGATACCCGGGCCAGGCGAGCAGCGCGTGGACACTGGAGACGTTGACCATGCTGCCCCGGGCACTCGTCAAGGTGTCATGGAAGGTTCGGATGGAGCGCCAGACGCCCGACAGGGTGACGTCCAGCTGGCGGTTCCATTGTTCGTCGTCGATCTCGTGGGCTTGGCCTGGGATGTGTAGGAATGCATTGTTCACCACGACCCCGGGTGGGCGGCCAGCGTTCCTGAGCTCGTCGGAGAGTCGTGTCCAGTGGGCGGTCATGGAGACGTCGAGGGTGTGGCACGTCGCCGCTCCGCCGCTCCTGCGGATGTCATCAGCGACGACTTCCGCGGCGCCGCTGTCGATGTCAGTTACGACGACGTCGTCGCCGATCTCCGCGAACGCTCGGGCCGTCGCGGCGCCGATTCCGTGACCCCCGCCCGTGACGAGAACCGTCCTTCTCATTCGTGACCTCAGTTCGTTCTTGGGCGGGTGCGTCTATGCCGTCCGCCGACATTCTTGCAGCCGCCTCAGATGCGAATGCGTGCGGCCGTTGGCTGTGCGTCGATCAGCAAGTGTCTTATAGTATAAGCATACTATTAGCGAGGGCCATCGCCTCCCCCAGCGAGGAGGCGTGTCAGTCACCGTGCAGTCGACGAAGACACGACCGGAGATCACATGTCGAATCCATCCCCTGAGAGTGGGAACCCACAGGAAGCTGCGCTTGGAGCAGACGAGGCCCAGCCGGCGCGGCGAGGTGCTCGCAATCTCGGCTCCACCGGGCTTCGCAGCCGATCGTGGCTTGGGGATGGCGGTAAGAACGGGTTCATCGCCCGGCACCACTTCCGTCAGGCCGGGTTCTCCGGCCGGCAGTTCGACGGGCGTCCGGTCATCGGCATCGCGAACACCTGGTCCGAACTCACACCGTGCAACATGCATCTTCGCGGCCTAGCCGAAGCAGTTCGCCGCGGCATACAGCAGTCGGGAGGATTCGCCCTCGAGTTCCCGGTCCTCTCCTTGGGTGAACCGTTCATGCGCCCGTCGACGATGCTCTACCGGAACATGATGGCGATGGAGCTCGAGGAGTTGTGCCGCGCCAATCCTCTCGACGCGGTCGTGGTGTTGACCGGCTGCGACAAGACGACTCCTGCGGCCTTGATGGCTTTGGCGAGCGTGGACATCCCGTCGATCATCCTGACCGGTGGCCCCATGCTGAACGGTCGATTCCGCGGGCGGACCGTGGGGAGTGGCACCGACATCTGGAAGATGACGGAAGCGCTGCGCGCCGGAGAAGTGACTCAGGAGGAGTTCACCGAGTTCGAGAGCTGCCTCAACCGTTCACCTGGACATTGCATGACTATGGGCACCGCCTCGACAATGGCCAGCCTGACCGAGGCGCTGGGTATGCAACTCCCCGGTGGCGCCGCGCTCCCCGCTGTCGATTCCCGGCGGATGGTGCTCGCCGAAGACACCGGCGCACGGGCAGTCGAGCTTGCCACAGAGGGACTACTCCCCTCGCAGATCATGACGCGGGAAGCCATCGAGAACGCCCTCGTTGTCAACGCAGCGTGCGGCGGCTCGACGAACGCCATCCTCCATCTGCTGGCGATCGCCGGTCGACTCGGCGTACCGCTCGACCTGGACGACATCGATTCGGTGAGCCGGCAGATCCCACTCCTTGTCGATCTGATGCCCAGCGGACGCTTCCTGATGGAGGAGTTCTCGGACGCCGGCGGAGTTCCCGCACTCCTCGCCGAACTCGGTGAGCTGCTCCATCGTGACGCGATCACCGTCACCGGACGCACCCTCGGCGAGAACATCGCCGGTGCACGCAACGACCGCCCCGAGGTGATCCGCCACCTGGATGATCCGGTACAGGCGGCAGGTTCGGGGACCGCGGTGCTCCACGGGAACCTCGCACCAGGCGGCGCAGTACTGAAAGTGAGTGCTGCCGATCCCAACCTTCTGACGCACACCGGCCCGGCCCTCGTGTTCGACACGCTCGAGGAATACCACGCCGTGATGGGCGAACCCGATCTGGACGTGTCCGCCGACACGGTCCTCATCGTGCGGGGATGCGGGCCGAAGGGGTATCCGGGAATGCCCGAGGTCGGCAACCTCCCGCTGCCGCAGAAGCTCCTCGATCAGGGAGTACGCGATCTGGTCCGCATCTCCGATGCCCGGATGAGTGGGACCGCGTTCGGCACCTGCGTCCTGCACGTCGCACCCGAATCCGCCGCCGGCGGGCCTCTCGCCTTCGTCCAGACCGGTGACACGATCGTCCTCGACGTGCCGAACCGCCGACTCGACATGCTGGTCGACGATGCCGAGCTGGACCGACGGCGTGCGGGTTGGGCGACTCCTCAACCACCATCCGGGCGCGGTTGGACTCGGCTCTACACCGATCACGTCACCCAGGCCGATCGTGGTGCCGACCTCGATTTCCTGGTCGGTTCCAGCGGCAGCGAGCCCGCACGCGCACCATTCTGAGAGGACGAGATGATCAACGACATCCGAGTGCACGGAGTCTGCCCAGTCGTGGAGACACCATTCACCACCGCCGGCGAGATCGACGTGGCGAGCTTCGAACGACTGATCGACCGGTTGCTGGATGCTGGCATCCGCACGGTCATGTATCCCGGCTTCGCGAGCGAGTACTACAAACTTACCGACGAGGAACGCGACGAGCTCACGAGCGTCCTCGTACAACGGATGCACCGGATCGACGGAACCGTCGTCGTGATCTCCGTGCCCGACCACGCCACCCGGGTAGCGGTTGCTCGAGCACGCCGTGCTGTCGAGCTCGGAGCGGACATGGTGAACATCCTGCCGCCGCACCAGCACGCGCCGAGCTCGGCGGCCGTCCAGACACACATCCAGGATGTGCTCGAGGCGATCGCGCCAATGCCCGCCGTCGTGCAGTACGCCCCTGCTCAGACCGGCACCGCCCTCACCGCTGCGATCATCGCGCAGATGGCGGTCGATTCACCCAACCTGGTCCAGGTGAAAGTGGAGTCCACGCCGCCCGGGCAGCTCATCTCCGCCCTCCGCACGGAAGCCCCCGAGCTAAGCGCTGTGGTCGGCTATGCCGGGGTTCAACTCATCGACGCCCTCAGGCGGGGAGCGGTAGGGGTCCAGCCCGGTTCCTCGTTCACGGAGATCTACCTGGAGATCTGGGCGCTCTGGGAGGAAGGCGATCGGGAAACGGCGATCGATCTCCACACTCGGCTGCTTCCGTACATCTCGTACTGGATGCAGTCGGTGGAACTGATCATCGCGGCGGAGAAGCGCATCTCGTTCCTCCGCGGCCTCACGGATACCGACGTCTGCCGAGCGCCAGCCCGAGCACTCGACGAGGAGGAGCTGGCAATGATCGACCGGTTCATCATCGGGTTCTCGGACTTGCTCGTCTGATCAGCGATCGGGGCCGAGGAGTCTGATCGTGAACGTGCCGTGCGCCTCGACTCCATCGACGCCGGTCTCGACAACGGAGGGATCGAACCAGTCGAACGAGCCGCTGACCGGGTAGTTGCTGCGCGACAGCACGGCCAGGTGTGTCTCAGGCTGCGCGGAGAAGACCTCTCCGGACTGCAACCGAACTCCAGCACCGCGTGACGCCCGATTGCCTCGGCCGGTGACCTCGATTCTCACCTCATGCTCGGCCTCTGGGAGTCCACCGACGGTGTAGATCGCGTGACCGGAGCAGTCGACCGGGGAGAACAGATCGACATTTGCGGCCACCAACTCGCCGTCCAGAGTGATGTTCACGAGGCCGAGGTCGGGGCCCAGCGCGCCGATGCAGTCGATTCCAGAGCCATGGAAGCGGATGACCGCGGCACCGCCTGGCTGGTCGCACCGGTGATCGGCAAGACCGACAGATCCTTGGTTCAGACCGCCGTCAACTACGCGATACTCCCACTCGCCATCGAGCTCAAGACCTGGATCGCCGGGATGAAGAATCTTTCTGGATGGAAACAGGCGCGTCCCCACTACACCGTCGGCCTTGAGCTCGATCCCGGCGCCGTCGGGCCCGTGCACTCGCTGACGTAGGACGCCATCCCGGCGCGCTCTGAAGTCCCGACTCCATCCATCGACGTTCGAGCGATCAATGCTCCCTGTGACGACGTCGTTCCAGGAGACGTGCTCGTCTCCGAACTGTTGTGGGTCCGGGCGTGAGTTCCGGGTGGCCTGTCCCCGCGGTCGTCCGAGATATTCGTCGCTGGGAATGCCGTCATGGCTGTCTGACTCCCAGGTGGTTGCGTCGGCGTCAGCGGTGAGCGCCAGCTCCAGGCCGATCTCCGCGATTCGACCATTTACGGCTCCGGGAGGCGCCTGCAGGTCGTAGGCGATTTCCAGGAGGCCTGTTGCGTCGACCGCGATTGTGATCTGGACGTCGAACGGTCCGGACCGACCGTCGATGGACACGTGCACGGCGTGCTCGGCGTGAGCGATGGTTACTGCGGTCGGTTCCCAGGTTTCGAGGTCCACGCCGGGCGCATGCAGCGATGGGCCTCCGGTCAGGAGTGTTCTGCCACCGGCTTCACCATGGATGATCTCCCCCGTCTGTGCGTCTATGACGAGTGTGAAGGGGCCGTCTTCGCCACCGATGACGATTCGGTCCGCATCGCGCGACCACGGAGGCGGACCCGACAGCGGGATGCGTCGGTCGGCCGCCGGCGGGGGACTCGGCATCTGATGGTGATCGACGATCTGGCCGCCTACTGTCTCGAACCGGAAGTCAGCGTGGTCGACGTTCGGTGGGATGACAAGTGTGCCGGTTCCGCGGGGTTCGATGCTCGGCAACGCCTCTCGTGATTCCGTCCCATTCGCGTCTTTCCAGACGACTGCAAAGTCTGAGAGATCGGCGAAGACATGGTCGTTGTGCAACGTGATCTCTCGCACTGGACCGGCCACCGTGCGCTCAGGGTCGTGTTCGACGCGAATCGGTGAGTAGGCACGTCGGAGAGCCCACCATTCCGGCTTGCGCCGCCTCCAGACGTCGACCACACCCCACGGCCCGAAGCCGGAAGGCGCGAAGCCTGACGTACGGGAGGGGAGGTGGAACTGCTCGTCGATGCCGCCCCAGATCGCGACACCCAACCCGCCGTCAGCGCGGCGGAGGCGGTTCATGAAATCGTCGATGCTGCCCGCCCAGTCGGCGTGGATGCCCGGGTCGCGGCGCAGATCGCCGGATTGGTAGACCGGCAGGTGCACCACTTCGTCATGCAACATCGGTTTGCTGTCCGAGCCCAAGTCGTCACCGTAAGCCGGGTAGTGCGAGCTCAGGATGTCTTCTGGCCCGCCCGAAAAGCTCATGATGACGGGTCGCGAGGAGTCGGCCGCTGCCACAAGTTCGTAGGAACGCCGAAAGTTCTCACCCCAAGTGCTCTCGTTCCCGATCGACCAGATGATCACGCTCGGGTGGTTGCGATCGCGTTCGACCATCTCGGCGAGGGGACCCAGATACTCCGGAGCGTGGTGCGGGTCGTCCTGCGTCGCCGGCCATCCGAACTGCCCTGCCCAGCACACGCCGTTCTCCACCTCGACATAGATACCGAGCTCATCCGCGGCCTCCAATAACGCGGGATGCGGCGGGTAGTGGGATGTGCGCACGAAGTTGACGTTCGCCTGCTGCAGCAGTTCCAGGTCGATGCGTTCCAGCGTGCCGTCGCTTGCCCGGCCGAGTTCCGGGTGGATGTCGTGTCGGTTGACCCCGCGGAGCAGCACGCTTCGCTCGTTCACGAGGAGCCGGTTTCCGACGACCTCGATCGAGCGGAACCCGACCTTCTGCCGGTAGGTCACGGGGGTTTCCCCCTCCACGGTCACGATCAGCTCGTATAAGTGGGGCGCCTCGTCGGACCACAGGGAGACGGCGGAGAGGGCGACGGCGACGTGACCTTGACCGGTCGGCGCCAGTTCGAGCTGACCACCTTCGCCAAGGTCCACAAGCTGCCCGTCAGGGTCGCGGAGCTCGAGGCCAACCGACGCACTGCGGGCGCTACTCGGAACCTCGAGATCTATGACGAGGCGAGCGTCGCCAGCTTCCGCATCATCGATCGGGGTGCTGACGTGGAATCTCGTGAGATGCACCGCGGGCACATGCACGAGGAAGACCGGTCGAAGGATGCCTCCGATGGGGTGGCCCGCGTAACTCGACGCCGTGGAAACGGAATCGGAACGGTCTGTGACACCCACAGCTATCAGGTTGGACTCCCCGACGCGAATATGGTCCGTCACGTCGAACTCGAAGCGAGTGAAGCCTCCCAGGTGCTCCCCGACGAACTTCCCGTTCACCCACACGCGCGCGAAGCTGTAGACCCCCTCGAAACGCAGGATGACTGGGCCGGCATCGAAGTCCTCGGGAACGACCACGGAGGTTCGGTACCCCATCTCGACGTCCTGCTCGATCTGGAAGCCCTGCATCGCCGGTTCGCCCGGCACACGGATCGGCATCCATCCCGGGCCACCGCTTTGATCAATGCCCGTCAAATCGCCAGGAGCAGAGTGGAACCACCACGCACCCGAAACGTCGAGTACCGGCGTCTCGATTCCCGTCACAGTTTCCGGTGTAGGGATCAATGCCGGGCGTCGTCCCGGCTCGATTACTTCGGTGCTCACGCGGATCCTGTCTGCCTCGTACTTCGTTGTTGGGCGGGTCTGTCTTAGGGGGTCGGCGGGCGGTCTTCTGGGATACTTCACCGACGGACCGCCAGACGGACGCCGGACCCATGAAATAATCGTATTATAGAAGTCGAGGGGAGTGTCAATGACTATGCATGGTGGACGAGGATTACATGGCCAGGTCGTGCACGCGCTCGGCGAACGGATGATGCGAGGCGACCTCGTGCCTGGTCAGTCGATCAACACCGAGGATGTAATGGCGGAGTTCGACGTCAGTCGGACCGTCGTTCGCGAGGCGTTGAGGGTACTCACGGCGAAGGGTCTCGTCGATGCTCGGCCCAAGCACGGCACGTACGTCACTGAACGTTCTCGGTGGGAGCTACTCGACACGGATGTGATGCGGTGGCGCACGGAAGGCGTTCCCGACGCGCGTCTGGTCCGCGAACTGGACCAGGTTCGCGCGATCATCGAGCCCGCTGCGGCCGGGATTGCAGCTGGTTCGCGCACGTCGGAGCAGCTCGCTGCCATCGAGGCCGCACATGACAAACTCATCGCCAGTTTCGATGACGATGATGAGGCTGCCCATATCGAGACGGACGTCGCCTTCCACATCGCGATTCTTGCCGCGAGCGGGAACGAGCTCCTTGAGCGGTTCGAAGTGGTCCTCGAGCCCGCGATGCAGGCGCGCCACCGTCTCGCGCTGCGCCATGCCACGACGACGAGTTTCTTGGACAGCCATCGGGCCGTGTTCGAGGCGATAGCAGCAGGCGACCCGGACGCTGCTCGTGAGCGGATGCAGCTGCTCATCGACGACTCCGCCCGTGACATCGCGGCCATCGTCGGAGCCTAGATCCAGTCCCACACCCATCCGCCATGTTCTGCGGGGTAGCTGTACTTCTGGTGACCGTGTCCGGACGAAGGAGCGGGTGTGCGACGAGCCTCCGTCGCACACCCGCCGTCAGGCTCCGGTCACTTGTTGGTGACGGTGAAGCCCTGTCCGGTCCCGTATTCCGTGGCAGCGTCTTGCCAGGCCTTGAGACCGGCGTTCAGGTCGCTCTTGTTGGCGTAGGCCTGACCGACCGTGTCGCCGAAGATGCTGTTGGCGTAGGTCTGGAAGGGCAGGTAGCTCCATCCCGGAACGACATCCTTCGATGCCTGCACCAAGACTTCGTTGATCTTCTGTCCGCCGAAGTAGTCGCTCTGGTAGTTGAGGAACTCATCCGACTCGAGGTCAGCGACCGTGGACGGGAACCCTCCTTCGGCAGCGTGGATGGCTGCGCCTTCCTTGCCGTTCAGGAACTCCATGAAGCCGTACGCGACGAGCTTGTTCTTGCTCTGCTTGATCAGGACGTCTCCGCCACCGCCGTTCTCGGCTGACGCCGGCTTCCCGTCGTACGTCGGGATGGGTGCCACGCGCCATTTGCCGGCGGCGTCCGGGACTCCGGACTCCAGGTTTCCAGGCATCCACGCCCCGGTGACAAGGGTGGCGATCGATCCGTCGCCGAGGGCCTTGTACCACTCATCGCTCCATGAGCCGATGGGGGCGACGAGGTCGTCCTTGATCATCTGGTTCCACAGTGACGTCCACTTGTTCGTGCCGGCATCATCGAAGTTGATGTTCACGTTTTCGCCGTCGGTGGAATAGGGCTCTCCTCCGGCCTGCCAGATCATGCTCTGGGTGAATCCGGGGTCTCCCAGGTCGTTGGCGATGTAGTGCGTGGGATCGGCGGCGTGAATGGTGCGTGCGGCGGCGAGATACTCATCCCACGTCTTCGGCACCTCGATGCCCAGCTTCTCGAAGACATCGGCGCGGTAGAACATCGCCATGGGGCCCGAGTCCTGAGGCAGGCCGTAGATCCCGCCATCGATCGCGACGGAACTCCATGTGCCAGTGGTGTACTGATCCTCCAGATCGGCCGCTCCGTAGTCCGTCAGGTCGACGAGAGAATCCGAGAGCGCGAACTGCGGGAGCGCGTAGTACTCCATCTGCGCCACGTCGGGGGCGCCGGAGCCGGCCTTGATGGCGTTCTGCAGCTTCACATAGTGGTCGTTTCCGGTGCCGACGTTCTCGAGCTTCACGGTCACCTTCGGGTACTTCTTCTCGAATGCCGCGACGATGCTCTTCATCTGAGGTGTCCAGCTCCACACCGTGATGGTGCTCTCCTTCTGGAGTGCCGCATCGATCTGCTCCTGGCTGGCTCCGGAGCTATCCGAACCGGAAGACGATGAGGAACAGGCGGCCAGGGATCCGGCGAGGGCAGCCGCGAGAGCGACTCCAACCCACCGACGGGCTGTGCGATGAATCATGTTCTTACCTTTCACTTCGATGTGATGAGCAGGACTGCTCGGGGTAGTCAGCAGCGAATGCCTCACTGCTTGACGCTTCCTGCCGCGAGACCTGACTGCCAGTAGCGCTGGAGGAAGAGGAATGCGGCGATGATCGGGATGATGGTGAGCAAGGAGCCGGTGATGACCAGGTTGTAGATGGCGTCGCCACCGACGGTTGATGCCTGAGCACTCCAGGACTTGAGCCCCACGGTCAACGGATACCAACTGGAGTCGCTCAGCATGATCAGGGGGAGGAAGTAGTTGTTCCACGTCGCCACGATGGTGAAGAGGAGCACGGTGACGAAGCCCGGCGCCAGGAGGCGTGCCGAGACGGTGAAGAACGTGCGGAACTCTCCTGCTCCGTCGATCCGTGCCGCTTCCAGAATCTCTGTCGGGACGGCATCGACCGCGTAGACCCAGATCAGGTAGAGCCCGAACGGGCTGATCAGCGACGGCAGGATGATCGACCAGGGCGTGTTGGTGAGCTGGAGCTGGCTGAACATCAGAAAGGTCGGTACGGCCAGGGCGGTTCCGGGGATGGCGACTGCGCCGAGGACGACAGCGAACACGGCACGCCTCCCCGGGAAGTCGAACTTGGCCAGCCCGTAGCCCGCCAGCGTCGCGAGCAGCGTGGCGCCGCCGGCCCCGATGACGACGTAGAAGAGGGTGTTTCCCAACCAGCGGATGAAGATGCCGTCGTTGTAGGTGAGGGTCTCGACGATGTTGTCCCACAGCGCGAACTTGCCCGAGAACCAGAGGCCGAAGGTGGAGAACAGGTCGTGCTGGGTCTTGGTCGAATTGACCACCAGCCAGAACAACGGGAGGAGCGCGTAGATCGCGAGCGCACCCATCACGATCGTGAGGATGATGGACTTCCGCTCCGTGCGCCCGCGGGAAGCCCGCGCAAGGGCCGGAGGGCGACGGAACGGGACAACTCGGGGTTCCGGGGCCGTCTCGATCTGGAGCATGGCCCGTGTCTCGGTGGTCATTGGACGCCCTTCTGGGAGCCTGACAGCTGCACGACATATGCGATGAGCATCGTGATCAGCCCCATGATGATTGCGATCGCTGCCGAGTAGTTGTACTGCTGTCCGGCGAATGACAGGTTGTATGCGTAGAGGTTCGGCGTGAAGTACGTCGAGATCGTGTTGGGAGCGAGCGCTTGGAGGATGCTCGGCTCATTGAAGAGCTGGAAGCTTCCGATCACGGAGAAGATGGCGGCGATGATGATGGCGCCACGGATGGCTGGGATCTTGATGTGCCGGATGACCCGCCCAGCGCCAGCGCCGTCGAGTGCGGCTGCCTCGTAGAGGTCGGTCGGGATGATGCGCAGTGCGGAGTAGAAAATGAGCATGTTGTAGCCGACGAACTCCCACGTGACGATGTTCCCGATGGAGGCGAGCACCCAACTGCCGGAAAGTGGTGCCGGAAGTTCGATTCCGAAGAACGTGTTCAGGTTGCCGACTAGCCCGAAGCGTGTTCCATAGATGAACCCCCACATGAGAGTTGCCACGACCGCCGGGACCGCGTACGGCAGGAACAGCGAGATTCGGAAGAACGACGACAGGTGCAAACGTGCACTGTCTATGGCCAGTGCGGCGGCGAGTGCGGCGACGAGCATGATCGGCACCTGGACGATCAAGAAGATGAGCACCCGGCCGAATGCGTCCCAGAACTTCGGGTCAGCAGCGGCCTCCAGGTAGTTCTGAAGTCCGACAAAACTCGTACCGCCGATGAGCTGCTCCCTGAACAGGCTCAGTCCGATCGAGTACACAACGGGCGCCACGAGGACAAGGGCGAACACGGCCAGAAAGGGGGCCACGAACGCCCAACCGGTCCAATTGCGTCTATCCCGCCGGACTATTTGCGCGGGTCGTGATGGTGACGTCACTGTCATCGTCGAATCCTTCAACTCGGGTGGCGGAGCCCTTCCTACGCCCTTGGGCTAGTGCGGGGTTCTGGCCTCGATCGTTGAGCATAGCTCTTTAATCTGATAATCCTATTATTAGCCTAAGCGGGTGGGAAATACCAATCGCCGCCCGTCCGGCTCGTCAAGGACGCCGAGTTGAAGGATAAGGAACCATGAGAAGTTCGAATCGATGGCGCACCCTCGCGGTGCTGGTGGGTACGACACTCGTTGCGAGCGGCCTGGTTGCCGCCGGCGCGGGATCAGCGCAAGCGGTGGCCACCGTCACGGTGGACCCGGGCTTTTTTGTACCCGCGCCGCCCGCATCGACATGATGCATTCCACTGCGAAGGCAGATTCCACCTGATTTCCTCGAAGGCTCGGGGAAATCAGGCGTTAACGAAGCAAGGGCACCCGCTTTCGCAAGCCAATACGGATGAACTGGCTTACCAAGGCGGATGCCCCCATGGCGGTACCGGTGGGATTTGAACCCACGGTGGACTTTCACCCACACAACTTTTCGAGAGTTGCACCTTCGGCCGCTCGGACACGGTACCGAGAAGGAGTTTAGTTGAGCGGGGGCTTCTGCGCGAATCGAGACTCATGGTCGGCGGCATCCGCTCGCTCGGAGCCTGAATCGGGTCGTGACGGGGTGGCGTAGCCTTCGCACATGACCACCCCTCCTCTTCTCCGCCTCGGCGTGATGGCCACCTCGCGCAAGCTCGACGAGAAACGACTGCCGCTGCACCCCTCGCACCTCGAGCGCATCGATGAGGACCTGCGGGCGAACATGATGCTCGAGACCGGCTACGGCGAGCGCTTCGGCATCCCGGATGCGGACCTCGCTCCTCTCGTCGGAGCGATCGCCTCCCGCGACGAGATCATCGCGGCCGCCGACGTGATCGCCCTGCCCAAGCCTCTGGCCTCCGACCTCGCCGATCTCCGCGACGGCCAGACCCTCTGGGGCTGGCCGCACTGCGTCCAGGATCGCGAGATGACCCAGTTCGCCATCGACAAGGGCCTCACGCTGATCGCGTGGGAGGCCATGAACCACTGGAAGAGCGACGGCGGCTTCGGCCTGCACGTCTTCCACAAGAACAACGAGATCGCCGGCTACTGCTCGGTGCTGCACGCGCTGCAGCTGTGCGGATCGACCGGAGACTACGGCCGCCGGCTCAGCGCCGTGGTGATCGGCTTCGGTGCCACCGCGCGCGGGGCCGTCACGGTGCTGAACGCCCACGGCATCCACGACGTGCGCGTGCTCACCAACCGCGACACGGCGGCCGTCGGCTCGCCCATCCCTTCTGTCGACATCATCCAGTTCGAACACGACCCGGAGTCGCCGTTCCTGAGCACCGTGAACACCGAGGACGGCCCCGTCGCCCTCGCTCCGTTCCTCGCCGCTCACGACATCGTCGTGAACTGCACCCTGCAGGACCCGAACGCCCCCCTCACCTACCTGCGCGAGGAGGACCTCGGCGAGTTCCGCCCGGGCAGCCTCATCGTCGACGTGTCGATCGACGCCGGCATGGGCTTCAGCTGGGCGCGGCCGACGACCTTCGACGACCCGATGTTCACGGTCGGCGAGTCCACGAACTACTACGCCGTCGACCACAGCCCATCGTTCCTCTGGAACTCGGCCACGTGGGAGATCAGCGAGGCACTCATGCCCTTCCTCCGCACCATCATGGAGGGCCCATCCTCGTGGGCGGAGTCGGACACCATCCGTCGCGCGACCGAGATCGAGGCGGGGCGCATCCGCAACGGCGCCATCCTCGAGTTCCAGGGGCGCTCCAGCGAGTACCCGTACCTGCCGACGCACTGAGGCACGCGGCTGTTCGGCGACGGATGCCGCTCCCCCACATGCGTCTCACCACCTCGGATGCCGCCGACCGCGGAGCGGCATCCGGCAGTGTCGTCCGGCCCGATTAGGCTCGCCCCATGGCCCGATCCACCAACGCTTACCGCTGCGTCGAATGCGGCTGGACGACGGCGAAATGGGCCGGCCGCTGCGGCGAATGCCAGCAGTGGGGAACCGTGACGGATGCCGCTGAACAGGCCGGCGGCAACGCCCGCGCCGTGAAGCCCGTCGCCGTCTCCGCGGGCCGCGCCGCCCGCCCCATCACCGAGTTCACCGCCGAGATGGAGATCACCCGCTGGCCGAGCGGCATCGGCGAGTTCGACCGCGTGCTCGGCGGCGGCGTCGTTCCCGGAGCCGCCATCCTGTTGAGCGGTGAGCCCGGCGTCGGCAAGTCGACGCTGCTGCTCGAGGTCGCCGCGCGAGCGGCATCCACCGGCAAGCGAGTGCTCTACGTGAGCGCCGAGGAGTCCGTGAGCCAGGTTCGGCTGCGCGCCGCACGCACCGGAGCCCTCGTTCCGAACCTCTACCTCGCGTCGGAGACCGACCTCGGCACCATCCTGGGTCAGGTCGACTCCGTCGAGCCGCAGCTGCTCATCGTCGACTCAGTGCAGACTGTGTCAAGCTCCCTCTCCGATGGCCTCGCCGGCCAGCCGGGGCAGGTGCGCGAGGTCGCAGCCGCCCTCGTGCGCCTGGCGAAGGAGCGCGAACTGCCGATCCTGCTCGTCGGCCACGTGACGAAAGACGGCTCGATCGCCGGGCCTCGTCTGCTCGAGCACCTCGTCGACGTGGTCTGCCACTTCGAGGGCGATCGCCAGACCGCCCTGCGCTTCGTGCGCGCACTCAAGAACCGCTTCGGCCCCACCGACGAGGTGGGTTGCTTCGAGATGACCGGAGACGGCATCGCCGAGGTGCCCGATCCGAGCGGCCTGTTCCTGAGCCGCGGCTCGACCAACGTCAGCGGAACCTGCGTCACCGTCGCCCTCGAGGGCCGGCGCGCCCTCCCCGTCGAGGTGCAGGCACTCGTCGTGAAGGCCACCGGCCCGCAGCCGCGACGCGTCATGAACGGCGTCGATCCGTCTCGCGTCGCCATGATCCTCGCCGTGCTCGAGCGGCGAGCCGGCCTCAAGGGCGTCGGCGAGCACGACGTCTACATCTCCACCGTCGGCGGCGTGCGTCTCACCGAGCCCGGGGCCGACCTGGCAATCGCCGTCGCCATTGCGTCGGCGCTGAGCGAACGCCCGGTTCCGCACGAACTCACGGCGTTCGGTGAGATCAGCCTGGCGGGCGAGGTGCGCCCGGTCTCAGCAGCCGCGCAACGCGCCTCCGAGGCACGCCGTCTCGGCTTCACCCATGTGCTCGACGCCGAGGTGGGCAGCGTCCATGCTGCCCTCGACAGGCTGCGGCTCGCGGGGCCATCGGCATCCGACGTCTCCGACGCCCGTGCCGCGGAGCGCCGGGCAGCGCAGCGCGACGAATGGGAGCGCGAGTTCAGCGGGTCGTTCTGAGACGACGCGTCGAGGCCTCGAGTTACCTGGCCTACGCCTCGACGTCGAGCACGCGCAGGATCTCGGCCGGAGTCGCCTGCATCGGATGCGGCCCGGCGATGTCGAAGAACACGGTGGTGATGAGCTCGGCGTTGGCCCCGAGGAATGCCCTCAGCCACACCGGAGACTGCAGGCCGACGGCGGGCGGCAGATTCGCGGGCTTGTTCGCCGCGTCGCTGAACAGCAGGAGGGCCACCTCGCCGGTCTCGGGCGAGCGATAGGTCCAGACCTCGCCGCCGTCGAGCGGGTTGTCACGTGGACCCGGCTTCAGCAGCGGCACCACGGTGTTGCCGTTCCGCAACGCCAGCGCCACGGCGGCCATGTCCTGGTGCTCGAGCGCCTCGGCGAGCGCCTGAGAGCGGAAGGCGGCCGCAGCAGGAGCCGCGGATTTCGAGGACTTCTTCGACTTCTTCGGAGACGCTGAGGGCATGCCTCAAGGGTAGTAGCTGCTCGAGCGGGTCTCAGTTGAGCAGGAACTGCGTGGGCTCGCTGGTCACATTGCCGACAGTCACCGTCAGCTTGTAGGAGGCGCCGCCCGCGGGAACGACCTCGCGGTCGCCGTCGCAGGTGTCGGCCGAGGAGCGCGTTCGATCCCAGGTGAGCGGTGCAGACGACCCGATCGGAACGTTCGGCTTGAGGGTGACCTCAGCATCGACGGCATCCTTCTGGCAGTCGGTCGACAGCCAGTACACCTCGTCGCCGCTGGTGATCGTGAACACCTGCTGGGAGCTGCCCGCGTTCACGACGCACGCCTTCGAGCCCGTGTTCGTGATGCTGAGCGAGAGCTGCGGCTTCTGATCGGCCGCATAGGAGTCGAGGTCGGTGATGGCCTTCACCGTGAGGTCGTCGTCGGAGCAGGCTGCGCCCTTCGCGTCGACGGCATCCGTCGGGATGGCCGTCGCGTCGGCGGCAGGCTTCTCGGTACTCGTGGAGGCCGGGGCTGGATTCTTCTGCTCGTTCGGCTCTCCCGAGCTGGAGCCCGGGCGAACAACGATCAGGATGATGGCGACGATGACGGCGATCAGGCCGAGACCGACAATGAGGCGCCGGCGCCAGTACACCTTGCTCGACTGGGGGCCGACTGGATGCTTGAGCGTCGACATACCGACAGGGTAGGCACCTGCACCCCGAGCGAGGGTGAGGCGCCGCGGCGCGCCGCCACCCTCTCAGGAACTCGCAGCAGCGGCATCCGTTCTCGTCGACGGATGCCTTTCACCCGTCGTCAGCGCAGGAGCTTGAGCATGCGCGTGTTGCCGAGGGTGTTCGGTTTCACGCGGGCGAGGTCGAGGAACTCGGCCACGCCATCGTCGCGCGAGCGCACGAGCTCGGCGTACACGGCGGGGTCGACGGTCTCGGTGCCCATGTCCTCGAAGCCGTGGCGCTCGAAGAACGGCACCTCGAAGGTGAGGCAGAACAGCCGGGAGAGACCGAGCTCACGGGCATCGGCCTCCAGCACGTCGAGCAGCGCGTGGCCGACGCCGCGACGGAGCCACTCGGGGGCGGCGGCGAGGGTGCGCACCTCACCGAGGTCCTCCCACATGACGTGCAGTGCTCCGCAGCCGACGACCTCGCCATCGGGCGACTCAGCGATGCGGAACTCCTGCACCGACTCGTAGAGCACGACACGTTCCTTGCCCAACAGGATGCCGCTCTGCACGAGGGGCTCGACGAGCCGGACGATGTGGGGGATGTCGCTCGTGCGGGCACGGCGCACGTGGAGGTCGGTCACCTCTCCAGCCTAATGATCCCCTGCAGCCGTCTCCGCTTCTCAGTGCGAGTCCGCCGGCGGGGACAGAAGAGGGGCCGGGCGACCCGAACGCCCGACCCCTCGCTGATGATGCTCTTCTTCTAGTCCGCGGTGATCGCCAGGTCGGGGGTGACCCCGCCCGTGCCGAGCGTTGCACCGGCGTTGATGCCGACGCCTGCCGGGACCTCGCGGCGCGTGGTGGTGAACACGAACTCGCCGGCGATGAAGTCGACGTGCACGTGGTCGCCCGAGCCGAGCTCGCCGTGCAGGATCTTCTCCGACAGGCGGTCCTCGACCTCGTGCTGCACGGCCCGGCGCAGCGGCCTGGCACCGAGGGCGGGGTCGAAACCGACCTCGATGAGACGCTCCTTGGCGGGAACGGTGAGCTCGACGGTCATGTCGCGGTCCAGCATCCGATCGCTCAGACGCTTCACGAACAGGTCGACGATCTGGAGGAGCTCGGCCTTGTTCAGCTGCGGGAAGACGATGATCTCGTCGACGCGGTTGAGGAACTCGGGCTTGAAGTGCTTCTTGAGCTCGTCGTTGACCTTGCCGCGCATGCGGTCGTAGTCGGTGGCGCTGTCGCCCTCGAGGAGGAATCCGACGGGGCCGCCGGAGATGTCCTTCGTACCGAGGTTGGTCGTCATGATGATGACGGTGTTCTTGAAGTCGACGACGCGACCCTGGCCATCCGTCAGACGTCCCTCCTCCAGGATCTGGAGGAGCGAGTTGAAGATGTCGGGGTGGGCCTTCTCGATCTCATCGAAGAGCACGACGCTGAACGGCTTGCGGCGCACCTTCTCGGTGAGCTGGCCGCCCTCCTCGAAGCCGACGAATCCGGGGGGAGCACCGAACAGGCGCGAGACCGTGTGCTTCTCGCCGTACTCGCTCATGTCGAGCGAGATCATGGCGGCTTCGTCGTCGAACAGGAACTCCGCGAGAGCCTTGGCCAGCTCGGTCTTTCCGACGCCCGTGGGGCCGGCGAAGATGAACGAGCCCGAGGGACGCTTCGGGTCCTTGAGTCCGGCACGGGTGCGTCGGATGGTCTTGGCGAGGGCCGAGATGGCCTCCTCCTGACCGATGACGCGCTGGTGCAGCGCCTTCTCCATGAAGACGAGTCGGCTCGACTCCTCCTCGGTGAGCTTGAACACGGGGATGCCGGTGGCCTGTGCGAGCACCTCGGCGATCAGGCCCTCGTCGACCACGGCGGTGGTCTTCACGTCGCCAGACTTCCACTGCTTCTCGAGGCGCAGACGCTCACCGAGGAGGTTCTTCTCCTCGTCACGCAGTGACGCGGCCTTCTCGAAGTCCTGGTCCTCGATGGCGGTCTCCTTGGCGGCGCGCACCACGGCGATCTTCTCGTCGAACTCGCGCAGCTCGGGCGGGCTCGAGAGGATCGAGAGGCGCAGGCGCGCGCCGGCCTCGTCGATCAGGTCGATCGCCTTGTCGGGGAGGAAGCGGTCGGAGACGTAGCGGTCGGCGAGGTTCGCCGCCGACACGATGGCGCCGTCGGTGATGGAGACCTTGTGGAACGCCTCGTACTTGTCGCGGAGGCCCTTGAGGATGTTGATCGTGTGGGGCAGCGACGGCTCGGCCACCTGGATGGGCTGGAAGCGACGCTCGAGAGCGGCATCCTTCTCGAAGTGCTTGCGGTACTCGTCGAGAGTCGTCGCGCCGATGGTCTGCAGCTCACCGCGGGCGAGCAGCGGCTTCAGGATGCTGGCGGCGTCGATCGCGCCCTCAGCCGCACCGGCACCGACGAGGGTGTGGATCTCGTCGATGAAGACGATGATGTCGCCGCGGGTGCGGATCTCCTTGGTGACCTTCTTCAGGCGCTCCTCGAAGTCACCGCGGTAGCGGCTGCCGGCGATGAGGGAACCGAGGTCGAGCGAGTAGAGCTGCTTGTCCTTCAGCGTCTCGGGAACATCGCCCTTGACGATGGCCTGCGCGAGTCCCTCGACGACGGCGGTCTTGCCGACGCCGGGCTCACCGATGAGTACGGGGTTGTTCTTGGAGCGGCGAGACAGAATCTGCATCACGCGCTCGATCTCCTTCTCGCGCCCGATCACGGGGTCGAGCTTGCCGTCGCGGGCTGCCTGGGTGAGGTTGCGGCCGAACTGGTCGAGGATCTGCGATCCGCCCTGCGCCTGCTGCTGCTCGTTGGCTCCGACCTGCACCTGCTCCTTGCCCTGGTACCCAGAGAGCAGCTGGATGACCTGCTGGCGCACGCGGTTGAGGTCGGCGCCCAGCTTCACGAGCACCTGGGCTGCGACGCCCTCGCCCTCGCGGATGAGGCCGAGCAGGATGTGCTCGGTTCCGATGTAGTTGTGGCCGAGCTGGAGGGCCTCGCGGAGGCTCAGCTCCAGCACCTTCTTGGCGCGCGGCGTGAACGGGATGTGACCCGTCGGCTGCTGCTGGCCCTGGCCGATGATGTCCTGCACCTGCTCGCGCACGGCGTCCAGCGAGATGCCGAGCGACTCGAGCGCCTTCGCAGCGACGCCCTCACCCTCGTGGATCAGGCCGAGCAGGATGTGCTCGGTCCCGATGTAGTTGTGGTTGAGCATCTTGGCCTCTTCCTGGGCCAGGACGACGACGCGACGAGCTCGGTCGGTGAATCTCTCGAACATCTCTACTCCTCTCGGCGCCACGCGCGGATGCGGTGCCGATAAAAAGAGAGTAGCCAGCGATCCGCGCCGAAATGGCGGTGTTCGCCCTCGGCGCACGGAGCCTGACGGATGGCTGTGTGCCCGACCGTTGACATCCATGAGTCATGCGCCTAACGTATCGATTATCGTTGTTATCGATAATCGTTAGGAGCAGACGATGAGCAGCACCGAGAAGCACGTCCCGAGCCGGGGGGACCGCATCGGGCTCTGGGCCTTCGCCGTCGCCGGCGCTGCGATCGCGGTGTGGGCGGTCTGGGCATCCGTCGCCCGCATCATAGAAGTACTGCCCAATCGCAACGTCTCGGTGCTCGCGGAGTTCGCCGGAACCGAGGCGCAGGCCCCGATCGGACCGAATGGGACGGATGCGACAGTCGAGCTCGATCGCGCGCTCATCACGGCGCCGTCCCTGCCGGTGGCGTCCCTCGCCTCCCTCATCATCCAGCAGATCGTGATCGCCGCTGCGGTGGTCATCGTCGTCGCCTGCCTCATCTGGCTGATCCGCAACATGACCACCGGTGCCGTCTTCAGCCGCACCAACACCGTGCTCGTGGGGGTCGCCGGATTCACGGCATTCGCCGCCTGCCTCGTCGCACCGTTCTTCGGCAACATGGCGGCCAACGGAGCCTTCGCGCGCATCAGCGACCGCACCTTCGACAACGTCTACCTGGCGGCGGCACCCCTGGACATCGTGATCATCGGCTTCATCGTCGCACTGGCCGGCACGGTCTTCGGCGTGGGTGAGCGCGTGCAGCGCGACACCGTCGGCCTCGTCTGATGGCGCCGGCCGAGACTCCCGAGTCCGGGGCGGTGCACTGCCGACTCGATGAACTGCTCGCCGCCCGGAGCATGACCCTCACCCGACTGAGCGAGCTCGTGGGGGTCAGCGTCGTGAACCTCAGCGTGATGAAGAACGATCGCGCCCGCGCCATCCGTTTCTCCACCCTCGAGGCCGTCTGCCGGGCGCTCGACTGCGAGATCGGCGACCTCTTCGTGCTCAGGCGGTGACGGATGCCGCGGCTCAGTTCGCCTGCCCGCTCACCGGAGGTGAGTCCTAGCGCATCGCCTTCAGCGTGATGCTCTGATCGTCGACCCTGATGCTCACGTCCGACGATGTCGTCACGTCGTCGGGAGTCGCGAACACCGTGGTGTGGGGCGCGTAGTCGGCCGTGCACGCCTGGTCGGGAGGGATGGGAACGACCGAGACGACGAGCGAGTTCGACGACGCGACGCGCATCGTGTCTCCCACGGGCGGGCATCCCGAGCTGCCGTAGAGCGTCAGCGCGATCTGGTCGCCCCCGTCGAGCCACGAGGCGAAGGGCTGCAGCTCGCTTCCGCCGCGGTCTGCGACGCCCTTGGGGCCGCCCGCGTAGTTCTCGACCGCGTTGCCCGATTGTGCGCCGGCGCCACTGCAGGCTGCGAGCGCGAGCCCGGCTGCGACCACGATGGCGACGGATGCGGCGAGCCGCGCGATCCTCCTGGCTCCGATCATGCGGCCAGCCTACGCTCGGCGTCCGATCGCGTGGGAGAAGCGCGCAATAGGATGCCCCCATGAGCAACCTGGAGAAGCACCCCGACGAGCTCATCCTCGACGAGTCGTCCGCCGCAGCCATCGGAACCGTGACGTCCGGGGTGCAGATCCTCGAGGCGCGCGAGGTGCCCCTCGGTGGTCCTCGCGCCATGAAGGTGCACCGCACCCTCCCGCAGCGCGGCCGCCCCACCATCGGCGCCTGGTGCTTCGCCGACCACTACGGACCCGGTGACTCCGACAGCATGGTCGTGCCGCCGCATCCGCACACCGGACTCCAGACCGCCAGCTGGCTCTTCGGCGGCGAGATCGAGCACCGCGACAGCGTCGGGACGCTCGGGCGCATCCACCCCGGCGAGCTCAACCTGATGACGGCCGGCCGTGGCATCTCGCACTCCGAGGTGTCGTTCGGCGACGCCACCCGACTGCACGGCGTGCAGCTCTGGATCGTGCTCCCCGATCACGTCCGCCACGGCGAACCGTTCTTCGAAAGGCACACGGCCGTCACGACCACGGTGGCGGATGCCGCCCTGCAGGTGTTCGTCGGCGCCATCGCCGGGGTGTCCACCGACGCCTCGGTCTTCACTCCCCTGCTCGGCGCCCAACTCGACCTCCCGCCGTTCGGACGGGCGGAGCTGCCCCTCGACACCGCCTTCGAGCACGGCCTCCTCGTCGACGTCGGCCCGCTCACCGTCGACGGTGTCGACGTCGCGCGCACCGAGCTCGCGTTCCTGACCCCGGGGCGCGAGTCGGTGACGGTGACCGCAGGCGAGGCGGGTGCGCGGGCACTGCTGCTCGGTGGAGAGCCCTTCGGCGAGCGCTTCATCATGTGGTGGAACTTCATCGGACGCACGCACGACGAGATCGAGCAGTTCCGGAGCGACTGGCAGACGGATGCGATCACCCACCGTGACCCCGGAGGCCGCTTCGGCATCGTCGACTACGACGGCCGTGCGCTCCCCGCGCCCGAGATGCCGACGGTCAGGCTGAAGCCGCGGTCGTAGCGACCGGATCGCCCCCTGCCCGCTCGCAGAGGGCCGAGCGAAGCGACCGCCCGACTCGCACCCGGGAGCGCTTCGGCCGCAGACTTTCGTCCCGACCTCTTCGAGCTACATCACTGCAGCGCGCTCGTGAGCCGTGCGAGGTTGTCGAGCACGGTGGACCGCAGCGGCTGCTTCATCCAGTCCTCGAGTGTGAGCTCCTTGCTGGCGGCACGGTAGTCGTCCTCGACGGCGCGCATCTCCTGCACGAAGCTCTTGCCGCGCACCATCAGCGAGACCTCCATGTTGAGGCCGAAGGAGCGCATGTCCATGTTGCTCGAGCCGATCACGGCGACGTCCTCGTCGACGGTGAAGTGCTTCGCGTGCAGGATGTACGGCGCCTTGTACATGTAGATGCGCACGCCGCTGCGCAGCAGCGCCTCGTAGTACGAGCGCTGCGCGTGCCAGACCAGGGCCTGGTCTCCGATCTCCGAGACGAACAGGTCGACGGCCACGCCGCGCTGCACCGCCGTGGTGATCGCGTAGAGCATCGCCTCGTCGGGCACGAAGTACGGGCTCGTGATGACGATGCGCTCCTGCGCGTTGTAGAGCAGCGCGAGGAAGAGCCTGAGGTTGTTCTCACCGGCGAATCCGGGGCCGCTCGGCACCACCTGGCACTCGAGCAGGCGAGGATCGTCGATGGACTCGAGCACCTCCGCCTCCTTCTCGAGCAGCACGTCGGACTCGATGAACCAGTCGGTGATGAAGATGAGGTTGAGGGCGTCGACGACGGGCCCGTCGACGCGGGCGACGAGCTCCTGCCACTTGAGGCCGCGCTTGATGTTCGACTTCTTGTTGTAGGTGCGATCGATGAGGTTCTGCGACCCCACGAACGCCGTGCGGCCGTCGACCACCAGGATCTTGCGGTGGTTGCGCAGGTCGAGCCGCTGGTTGTTGCCCTTGAGCGGCTGCACCGGCAGCATCAGGTACCACTCGGCGCCCATGGCCGTGAGGCGCTTGAGCGTCGACTTGTAGTCGCGGGTGTGCGATGAGGCCCAGTGGTCAAGCAGCACCCGTACCTTCACGCCTCGCCCGACCGCCGCCTCGAGGGCATCGAAGAAGCCGGCGGTCGTCTGGTCGCACGAGAGGATGTAGAACTCGACGTGCACGTACTTGCGGGCCGTCGCGATCTCGGCCGTCATGGCGTCGATCGAGCCCTGATAACTGGCGATCAGACGTGCGGAATTGCCGTCGACCATGGGCATCGCGCTCAGGTTGGAGTTCAGCTCGACGATGGAGCCGAACCAGGCCGGCCACTGCTCATTGGCCTGACGCCCTTCGGGAACATCCGTGTTCGCGCGGATGAAGGCATCCATCTCCTTCTGCTTCGCCCGTCGCTTGCGCGGGAGCTTCGGATTGCCGATCAGCAGGAACAGCAGCACACCGATGTACGGGATGAAGAAGACGGCGAGCAGCCAGGCCGTTGCGGCCGTCGGGCGACGATTCCGCGGGATGATGATGATCGCCGCGATGCGGATGGACCAGTCGATGATGAGAAGGAGCGCGACGACGAGAAGCGACAGGTCCGTCGACGACATCTGCGCTCAGACCGCGGGCTTGTCGCGGTGCGGCGCATCGAGTCCGAGCTTGGCGCGCTCTTCGGCCTCGATCTCGCTGTAGACCTTGCGCTCGGTGCGGTCCGCACGCAGGAGGGCACGCATGATGAACCAGAAGATGCCGCCGACGAGTACCGTCGGCGTGAGCGACCAGAGCGCGTTGACCCAGAAGTTGTCCATAGCCCTGTCATTCTACGGCCCCGGATGCCGCTCCCCCACCGCCCGTCGCCCGCCGCCGGTCGCCCGCCGAGAACAGGCTCGATCGCACCGTTCGGGCCAGAACAGGCCAGACGCGCCTGTTTTCCACGACCCAGCCTGTTCTCGTCACGCCTCACCAGCCGCTAGGGCGCCCAGACCGCAGCAGCTCGCCGATGACGTCGAGGCTGCCATCGAGCTCGTCCATCACCTGGTCGTACCCGAAACGGTGATAGCGCATGCCCTGACGGATACATTCCGCGTCGCGGCGATGATCCTGCGCGACCTGCTGCGCAGACGAGTGCCATCTGTATCCGTCGACCTCGATGACGAGCCAACCGTCGATGACGAGGTCGACCCGGCCGACGCCCGAGACGTGCACCTGCACCTCGACGCGCCACCCTCGGGCCAAGGCACCCAGTCGAAGCACCGTCTCGACTCCCGAGTCGGCGAGCCCGTTCACGTCTCGGCGGTGGCGTCTCAGCCGACGCGGAAGGCGCTCGAAGAGCTCGTCGACTCTGTGGGCCGGGAGGAAGCCGTGCCGCACAGCGCTGTCGACGGATGCGATCCCATGATGCGGCTCGGGTTCGTGTCGCAGCAGCTGCTCGAGTGCGTCGATCGCCGACACCCGCCAGAGCCGCCCACCGTTGACCTGCGGTCTCCGCCTGGACTGCACGCGATACTCGTTCTCGCCGACAGCCGGGAGGCGGCTGGCCGAGTGCGGGGTCGCCACGCAGAGGCCGGTGTCGTGGGAGACCCAGACGCCCATGCTGCGGAGCGCACTCTCCCCACCGAGAACCCCGCGCAGCTCCAGAGCGCGCAGCGCGTCGGGCTCGGCGCCCGAGGCGGCCAGCCACGACCGAGCGATGGGTCGCAGGATGCCGCGAGCCACGGCTTCGCGCATCGCGGCGTCGGTATGACCGAGCCGGCGCAGCTGCGCGCGCAGTGCGAGTTGGCCGAGTCCGGCCACGTCGGCGATGAGCGCTGCCTCACGCGCTGCGGCGCGGGTGGCGAAGGACGAGAGACGAGGTGCGCTGACTGACTGCATCCGCTCATGCTGCGAGCGGTGACAGCCACGCGGCCGCACCGACGACGATCAGCGTGGGCTGACGTGCGTTGCTCGGACTGGGGAGGAAGCGCGACAACAGGCCGAAGCGCCGGGAACAGGCCAATCCGGCCTGTTCTCGAGGCGAACGCGCGATTCGGCCTGTCCCGCAGCCGCAACCTTCGCGCCCCAGACGGGCCTGTTCGCCCTAGTTCGAGACGATGCCGATGATGCCCGTGACGATCATGTAGACGGCGAAGCCTCCGACAGCGAGCCAGATGCCGAGGCGCGTGTTGGAGACGGGCTTCTTGCCGCCATCGTCGGGTTCGAGCTCGCTCTTCGGGAGATAGTCGTTCATCACTTCACCAGGGGGAACAGGATCGTCTCGCGGATACCGAGGCCGGACAGTGCCATGAGCAGACGATCGATGCCCATGCCCATGCCCCCGGTCGGAGGCATGCCGAATTCGAGGGCGCGGAGGAACTCCTCGTCGAGGCGCATCGCCTCGGGATCGCCGCCGGCGGCGAGCTTCGCCTGCTCGATGAAGCGCTCGCGCTGCACGACGGGGTCGACGAGCTCCGAGTAGCCGGTGGCCAGCTCGAACCCGCGGATGTACAGGTCCCATTTCTCGACGACGCCGGTGCGCGAGCGGTGCGCCCGCACGAGCGGAGAGGTGTCGACGGGGAAGTTCATCACGAAGGTCGGGCGCACGAGGTCGCCCTTGACGAAGTGCTCCCACAGCTCCTCGACGTACTTGCCGTGCAGCGGATGCTCCACCTCGACACCCTCGGAGGCGGCGATCGCGCGCAGCTCATCGATGGGCGTCTCCGGCGTGATCTCGCGACCGACCGCCTCGGAGAGGCTGCCGTACATGGAGATGCGGTCCCAGTCGCCACCGAGGTCGTACTCGGTGCCGTCGGCCCAGGTCACCACGTGCGATCCCGACACGGCCACGGCGGCATCCTGGATCAGCTTCTGCGTGAGGTCCGCGATCGAGTTGTAGTCGCCATAGGCCTGGTAGGCCTCGAGCATGGCGAACTCGGGCGAGTGGGTTGAATCGGCACCCTCGTTGCGGAAGTTGCGGTTGATCTCGAACACCCGGTCGATGCCGCCCACGACAGCGCGCTTCAGGTAGAGCTCGGGGGCGATGCGCAGGAACAGCTCGGTGTCGAACGCGTTCGAGTGGGTGACGAAGGGGCGAGCGGATGCTCCTCCGTGCATGACCTGCAGCATCGGAGTCTCGACCTCGATGAAGTCGAGGTCGTCGAAGGTCCGGCGCAGGCTCGCCACGGTCTTGGCCCGGTTGATGACGTTGGCGCGGGCCTGGTCGCGCGAGATGAGGTCGAGGTACCGACTGCGCACACGGTTCTCCTCGGAGAGCTCGTTGTGGAGGTTCGGCAGCGGCAGGATCGCCTTGGACGCGACGGTCCAGTCGCGCACCATGATCGACAGCTCGCCACGACGACTGGTGATGACCTCGCCCGAGACGAAGAGGTGGTCGCCGAGGTCGACGAGCTCCTTCCACGCCACGAGGCTCTCCTCGCCCACCTCGCCGAGCGAGACCATGGCCTGGATGCGAGATCCGTCGCCGGACTGCAGCGCCGCGAAGCAGAGCTTGCCGGTGTTGCGCAGGTGCACGACCCGGCCGGCGACGCCCACGATGTCGCCGGTGGCGACGTCGGCCTCGAGGCCCTGGTGGCGTGCGCGCACCGCGGGGATGGTGTCGGTCACGGGAACGCTCACCGGGTAGGCCCCGCCTGCGGCATCCGTCGCCTCGGCTATCAGGCGCTCGCGCTTGGCCAGGCGCACGGCCTTCTGTTCCGAGATCTCCTCGGCAGTCGGCTCGGCGGTGGTCGTCTGGTCGTCGGCCATGAATGTCTCCGTGGGTGCGGGCCTGGTGGCCCGCGTCAGTTCAGGGTGATGGTGGTGTTGTCGATGAGTCGGGTCTCCCCGACGAGTGCGGCCACGAGGACCGTCGCCGGGCCGCGGAAATCGTCGTCGACCGGAAGGAAGGTCGCCGGATCGACGACGACGAGATAGTCCAGTTTAACGGCGTCGTGATCGCCGAACGCCCCAGCCGCCTCCGCGAGCACCTCGGCGACGCCCTCGAAGGCCGTGTTCTCCGCCGTGCGCAATGCCTCGGAGAGGGTGATCGCCGCGAGACGCTCCTCGTCGGAGAGGAAGCGATTGCGGCTCGACAGCGCCAGCCCGTCGAGTTCGCGCACCGTGGGGACGACCTCGATCGTCGTCGCCAGGTTGAGGTCGGCGACCATCTGCTGAACGAGGAACGCCTGCTGGGCGTCCTTGCGGCCGAACACGGCGACGTCGGGCTGCGTGATGCCGAGCAGCTTCGCGACGACGGTGAGCATGCCGTCGAAGTGGCCCGGCCGCGCCGCGCCCTCGTAGAGCGACCCGACATGGCCGGCGCTCACCCGGGTCTCGACGGCACCGGTGGGATACATCTCGTCGACCGACGGCGCGAACACGAAGGAGGCGCCGTGAGCGTCGAGCGCCTCGAGGTCGGCGTCGAGGGTGCGCGGGTAGCGGTCGAGGTCTTCGCCGGCGCCGAACTGCAGCGGGTTCACGAAGATGGACACGATCACGGTCTCACCGAGCTCGCGCGCCCTGTCGACGAGGGCCAGGTGCCCGGCATGCAGAGCGCCCATGGTCGGCACGAGCACGATGCGATCACCGGATGCCCGGGCTGCGCGCACGCTCTCGCGCACTGAGGCGACGGTCGAGAGAACGGTGACTGTCGGGGCGACGGCGATCGTCGAGGCTGTCGGGGACGGGCGGTTCATCTCACTCCTCGGATGCGGGAGGGTTGTCGAACCCGCCTCCGGTGTCGGCCAGCAGATCGGCCACATCGATGGTACTCGCGCCACTGCGGGCCAGAGCCGCCTCGACCGAGGAACGCACGAGCGGGGCGATGAATGTGCCGGCGTTCTCGATGCCGATGCCGCGCAGCAGCCTGGCGGCCTGATCGACGATCGCGCTCGAGAACGACACCGCCGTCTCGACGGCCTCGGCGTAGGCAGGGCGGTCGGCCTCGGCCACGATGTGGGGCTCTCCCCCCATCTCCACCACGAGGGCCTGTCCGATCGGCAGCACGGGGGCGGGGGCGGTGACGGCGAACCATGCCTCGCCGAGTCGCGAGATGTCGAGGCTTGTTCCTGTGAACGTCATCGCCGGATGCACGGCGAGCGGAATGGCTCCGCGCTGCAGCGCCGGAGCGAGCACCTCGGTTCCATACTGCGCCGCCGTGTGCAGCACGAGCTGGCCGGGCTGCCAGGCTCCCGTCGCCGCGAGGCCGGAGACGAGAGCGGGCAGCTCGGCCGCCGGCACCGCGAGGATGACGAGCTCACTGCGCTCGACCACCTCGGGAACCGTCAGCACGGGAACCCCGGGAAGCATCGCATCCGCTCGCTCGAGACTCGCCTCAGAGACGGCGGAGATGCCGACGAGGGCATGACCTGCTCCGGCGAGGGCTGCGCCGAGCACGGGTCCGACCCGACCGGCTCCGACGATGCCGACGCCGAGCCGACCGGCCCTCGACGAGGGCGATGCAGCTGCGGACGGGCTCATGACGTGCTCCAGTGGTGACTCGTGTCCGAGGCCGCGAAGGTGACGGCGTCGGCTCCGGCTTCGGCGAACAGCCGCACGGCCGTGGCCGCGTCGGCGACGTCGAGTGATGCGATGACGGGCCCCGACACAGTCTGCACCTGCACGGCCGCCAGCCGCAGCGATCGTTGCAGTGGACCCTGCGAGAGCGACACACTCTGCACCCGGGCGTACGGCACGATCGCGAGGTGTCGGGACACGAGGCCGTGGCGCAGCAGCAGCACGCCGGATGCCGCCCTGAAGCCGGTGCGACGCCAGGAGAACGGTCGCAGCCAGACAGCGCGGCGCGGGGCTCCGGAGTAGTCGTCGTCGCCCCGCGAGACCAGCCCCGCGCGGATCACCAGGGCGGCGTCATCGCCGACGAAGGCCGGCAGCATGAGGCCGAGCACTCGCGAGACGTCGTCGGCGGTGCCGACGGGCATGACCGTGGTGTGGTCGCGGTTCTGGCCGTCGCTGCGCGCCCGGCTCGCCGTGTTGACCTGGATGCGCCACCAGCCGAAGGGCCGCCAGAGCAGCGGTTGGCTCACGCCGATGGCGTGGATGCGACCGGGAGGCAGCGTCTCGTTGTTGGTGGACAGCAGGCCGTAGCCGACGCGCACACCATCGGGCGTGCCCGCGATGCTGTAGCGCAGCATGCGCGTGACGCGGTTCCAGTAGTAGCTCACGCTGCCGATGAGGATGGGGAGTACGGCGAAGACCGGCCAGACGGCATCGTTCGCGACACCCACGATGAGCGCGACTCCCGCCGCCAGGAGGAAGACCGTGTAGCCGCTGAGCAGCACCGAGCCGATCAGTCGCACGACGGGGATGCGCACCACGGACTCGGGCGGAGCGACATCGGCGTCGAGCTCCGGCGCGAGGAACTCGTTCACGCGTTGGTTGATGATGCCTGCGGCGGCGACGGATGCCGGTGCTCCTGTGGCGGCCTCAGGGCTGGCGCTGGCTGCTGTCTCGGAATCGGGTTCGGCACCGGAGGCGGCCGGGGGCGGAACTGCGCCGTCCCTGCTCGCCCGCAACCCGGACGCGAGCTGCAGGATCTCGCGACGCAGCGCATCCGCCGCCGCCGATCCGAGATAGGCGAGCTGCACATTGCCGTCATTGCCCGCCACGGCCACGTCGAGCTTGGCTGCGCCGAAGAGTCGCGGAAGCAGGGAGCGGGTGATGGTGACGCCCTGCACGCGATCGAGACGGGCACGCCGGTGCGTGCGGAACAGCAGGCCGCTGCGCACCTCGACGAGATCATCGGTCACCCGGAAGCTGTGCATGCGCCACGACAGGTAGAACACGGCGATGATCACGATGAGGACCCCGAGAACGGCGAGCAGTGCCCAGCCCACGAGGCCGCGCGCGTAGATGTCGTCGAGGGGATCGTCGCCGTAGCTCGGCACATGGAAGAAGATCTCGACGAGCCGCTCGCGCAGGTTGGCGATCACGAAGCCGGCGATGGCGACGAAGGCGATGCCCCCGCGCAGCAATGGCGACGCCGGATGCAGGCGGTGCCACTCGCCGTCAGTGAGATTCACAGTCCGGCCCGGCGGCTCTCGGCCAGGGTCACGAGCTGATCGCGCAACTCCTCGGCATCGGCCTCGGGCAGCCCCGGGATGGCGACGGCCGTCGACGCCGCGGCGGTCACGAAGCGCAGGTCGGCCAGGCCGAGGGCGCGCGAGACCGGCCCCCGTGTGATGTCGACGAGCTGCATCCGTCCGTACGGCACGGCCACGAAGCGCTGGAACATGATGCCCCGGCGGAACACGAGGTCGTCCGTGCGCAGGGCGTAGCCGATCGAGCGCACCCTCCGGGGCTCGACGGCGATGCTGATGATGAAGAACACCGCCACGAACGGCAGCGCCCATCCGGCCCATGCCCAGTCCCACGCGAGCCAGGCGACGGCGACGAGGACGCAGACGATCACGGCCGCGATGGCGAGCTGCACGAGTCCCGCGACGAGGTACTTCGGGGAGACGCGCTTCCAGGCGATTCCGGGCAGATCGATGCGCGGATCGGTCGACTCGGCGGGGGCCGCGGAGTCGGATGCGTCATCCTGCAGGCCGGCGCCCGTCATCGCGACATCGTCGTCATGATCGGTCTCAGGCATGGGCTCCAACTTCGTCGTCCGGATCGTCGCCGCTCGGCGGGATGGTGCAGAAGTACTCGGCGATGAGGCCGGCGGCCAGCAGGAGTGCGGCGGCGACGGCAGAGGCGACGGCCATCCAGATCGAGCCGAGGCCGGGGATGGCGGTGCGGGTGAGCAAGTAGACCAGCACCCCGATGCCGCCGCCGAGGAGGAGGGCTCCGGCGAGGGAGGACGCCTTCGCGAGGGCCGCTACCCGCATCGCGCGGAACGGGTTGATGCGCTCCTTCGACCTGCCCGTCACGGCACGGCGGATGGGCACGGCGAAGCCGATCACGACAGCGGCGATCGCCACGAGGGCGATCGGCAGGGAGACGGGCGGCACGAACACGGCCCGCCCCGTCGCGGCCGTGCCGAGCTCGACGAGGTAGCCGACCACGAGGCCGACGAGGGCGAGGGCTATGAGCGTCGTCGGATGCGTGCGGGTCATCGCGTCGTCCATCCGGAGTCGGCCGGCCACACGGCGACGGCATCAGCGGGCGGCAGGGCCGCGAGCAGGGCGTCGATACGACCGAGGCCCGGCAGAACGGCATCCGGTTCGATCTCGAGCCAGGGTGCCAGCACGAAGGCGCGCTCGGCGGCACGCGGATGCGGCAGAGTCAGTCGCTCATCGTCCGAGCCGACGTCGCCGAAGGTGATGATGTCGATGTCGAGGGTGCGATCGCCCCAGCGTTCGTCACGGGTGCGACCGTGATCGGCCTCGATCGCGTTGATCGCGTGGAGCAGCGCATCGGCGTCCAGCGTCGTGGCGATGCTGACGACGGCATTGAGGTACCGCGGAGCCTGGTCGTCGGTGCCGGTGAGCTTCACGGCCGTCGACTCGACGAGCTTCGAGGCGGCGGTGAGACGGATGCCGTCGGTGTCGGCGATCTCGGCGATGGCCGTGGCGATCTGCTCGGCGCGGTCGCCGAGATTGCTGCCGAGGGCGAGAACGGAGCGGGTCTCAGCCGGTGCGACGCCCCCGCGTGGCCCGGCGCTCACGCGCGGCCCCGGGTGATGCTGACGGACACGTCGTCGAATCGCTCGGGGATGGGGGCCTGCGGCTTGTGCACTGTGACGCGCACCTCGTGGGCTGCGGGATGCGCCAGCACCGTGGCGGCGATGCGCTCGGCCAGGGTCTCGATGAGGTCGACGGGATCGCGGCGCACGGCCTCGGCGATCTCGACGGCCAGTTCTCCGTAGTGGATCGTCTGCGCCAGTTCGTCATCGGCCGCCGCCCCGGCGAAATCGAGCCACACCGTGGCGTCGATCACGAACTCCTGGCCGTCGCGGCGCTCGTGTTCGAACACCCCGTGGTGCGCGTCGATGCGCAGTCCGGTGATGCTGATGCTGTCGAGCGTCTTATCCACGCTCTCCACCTTGCCATGCGCGCACGACGTCGAGGGCGCGGCGCGTGCCGAGAACGTCGTGCACGCGCACGCCCCACACCCCGGCGCGAGCGCTCAGCGCGCTCACCACGGCCGTCGGGAGGTCCCGGTCGGCCACCGGCGCGTCGGCGGGCAGCAGACGCCCGAGGAACCGCTTGCGCGACGCCCCGATGAGAAGCGGATGCCCCAGGCCGGCGAGCTCGCCGAGGTTGGCGAGCAGCTCCCAGTCGTGCTCGGCACGCTTGGCGAAGCCGAGCCCGGGGTCGAGGATGATGCGGTCGGACCTGATGCCCGCGGCCATCAGGGCGTCGACACGCTGAGCGAGCTCCGACCGCACGTCGGCCACGACGTCGCCGTAGCGGGCGAGATCATTCATGTGCTTGGAGTGCCCGCGCCAGTGCATCGCGACGTAGTGCACGTCGAGGTCGGCGACGGCTGCCGCCATGTCGGGGTCGGCGAGGCCGCCGGAGACGTCGTTCACGACCGCCGCGCCGGCGGTGACCGCCTCGACCGCCGTCGACGCGTTCATGGTGTCGACGCTCACGGCGATGCCCGCCGCGCTGAGGGCGGCGATCACGGGGATCACTCGCCCCTGCTCGGCCACGGGGTCGACGCGCTCGGCGCCGGGGCGGGTGGACTCCCCACCCACGTCGATCAGGTCGGCGCCCTCGGCCATCAGCGCCTCCGCGTGAGCGATGGCGGAGTCGGTGTCGACCCAGCGGCCGCCGTCGCTGAACGAATCGGGGGTCACGTTCAGCACACCGAGGATGACGGTGTCGACGGATGCAGTCATCTCAGGCACGCGGGGATTCGCCGATGAGCGCCATGAGCTCGGCACGGGCGACGGCATCCGTCAGCTCGCCTCGGCTGGCCACCGTGACGGTCGAGCTGCCGGCCTGGCGCGAGCCGCGGGCGACGACGCACCGGTGAACGGCATCCATCACCACGAGGACTCCCCGGGCGGCGAGCCCGGTCTCGAGCGCGTCGGCGATCTCCTCGGTCAGTCGTTCCTGCAACTGGGGACGGGTGGAGAGGGTCTCGACGACGTCGGCCAGCTTGCCCAGTCCGACGACCCGCTCACCGGGGAGGTAGGCGACGTGCACGATGCCGACGAACGGCAACAGGTGGTGCTCGCAGATCGACCTGAAGTCGATCCCCCGCACGATGACGGCGTCGCTTGTCTGCGGCAGGCCGTCGTCGCTGGAGCCCAACGGGACGGCGTCGAGCAGGTGCGACACCGGGTCGACCTCGAGCCCGCCGAAGAACTCCGCGTAGGAGTCCGCGACGCGCTTCGGGGTCTTCACGAGCCCGGGCCGAGAGGGATCCTCGCCGATCGCGAGCAGCAGCTCGGTCACGGCGGCTTCGATGCGTGGCCGATCGACGCCCGTCACACGCGCTCCCGGTCTACGCCGTCGCCGGACGCGGCTTCACGGCGCGGGTGCGCGCCGGGGCCGGTGCGGCCGGAGCCTCGGTGTCGGACCCGACTCCGCCATCCGTCACCGTCTCGTCGATCGGTGCAGGCGTGGGGAAGTCGATCGGAGGCCGCTCCGACAACGGACGCGACTGGCTCGAGAGCCACAGCGGACGCTCGGGGAGCTTCTTGATGTCCTTGAAGATCTCGGCGATCTCGTTGTGGTCGAGGGTCTCCTTCTCGAGCAGCTCGCGGGCGAGGTGGTCGAGGATGTCGCGGTTCTCGTTGATGACCTCCCACGCCTCGTCGTGCGCCTTCTCGATGAGAGCGCGCACCTCGGCGTCGACGCGTTCGGCGATGCGCTCGGAGTAGTCGCGCTGGTGACCCATGTCGCGACCGAGGAAGACCTCACCCTGCGACTGGCCGAGCTTGACGGCTCCGACGTCGGCACTCATGCCGAACTCGGTGACCATCTTGCGGGCGGTGGCAGTGGCCTTCTCGATGTCGTTCGAGGCACCGGTGGTCGGGTCGTGGAAGACGATCTCCTCGGCGACGCGGCCGCCCATGGCGTAGGCGAGCTGGTCGAGGAGCTCATTGCGGGTGATCGAGTACTTGTCCTCGAGCGGGAGCACCATCGTGTATCCGAGGGCGCGACCGCGCGGGAGGATCGTGATCTTCGACACGGGGTCGGTGTAGTTCATCGCCGCGGCAGCGAGGGCGTGGCCGCCCTCGTGGTACGCCGTGATGAGCTTCTCCTTGTCCTTCATCAGACGCGTGCGGCGCTGCGGACCGGCGATGACGCGGTCGATCGCCTCGTCGAGCGCACGGTTGTCGATGAGCTGGGCGTTGGAGCGCGCCGTGAGCAGGGCGGCCTCGTTCAGAACGTTGGCGAGGTCGGCTCCGGTGAAGCCCGGGGTCTTGCGGGCGACGATCTCGAGGTCGACGCCCTTGGCGAGCGGCTTGCCCTTTCCGTGCACCTCGAGGATCTTCTTCCGGCCCTGCAGGTCGGGGGCGTCGACGCCGATCTGGCGGTCGAAGCGGCCGGGACGCAGCAGCGCGGGGTCGAGGATGTCGGGACGGTTCGTCGCCGCGATCAGGATGACGTTGGTCTTCGGGTCGAAGCCGTCCATCTCGACCAGGAGCTGGTTGAGGGTCTGCTCGCGCTCGTCGTGGCCGCCGCCCATGCCGGCGCCACGGTGGCGACCGACGGCGTCGATCTCGTCGACGAAGATGATGGCCGGCGCGTTCTGGCGGGCCTGCTCGAAGAGGTCGCGCACGCGGCTCGCGCCGACGCCGACGAACATCTCGACGAAGTCGGAACCGGAGATCGAGTAGAAGGGGACTCCGGCCTCGCCGGCGACGGCGCGGGCGAGGAGGGTCTTACCGGTTCCGGGAGGGCCGTACAGCAGCACGCCCTTGGGGATGCGGGCTCCGACGGCCTGGAACTTCGCGGGCTCCTTGAGGAAGTCCTTGATCTCCTGAAGTTCCTCGAGGGCCTCGTCGCTGCCGGCGACGTCGTCGAAGGTGACCTGCGGGCTCTCCTTCGTGACGAGCTTGGCCTTCGACTTGCCGAACTGCATGACCTTGTTGCCGCCGCCCTGCATGCCCGACAGCATGATCCAGAAGAAGACGCCGATCAGCAGGAGCGGAAGGAGGAACCCGAGCGCGGAGAGGAACCAGTTCGGCTGCGGAACCTCGTCGGTGAAGCCGTCCTTGGGCTTGGCCGTGTTCACGGCGTCGACGACCTCTTCACCGCGCGGGGTGACGTAGTAGAACTGCACCTGCTCGCCGTACTTCGGGTCGGCGCTGGCCAGGGTGAGATCGACGCGCTGCTCGCCGTCGACGATCTTCGCGCTCGCGACCTTGCCGTCGTTCAGGAACTCGAGTCCCTGCTGGGTCGACACCTCGCGGAAGCCCGACATCGTGATCAGGCTGGACCCGATCCAGACGGCGATGATGGCCAGAATGATGTACAGGAATGGTCCGCGCAGGAGCTTCTTCACGTTCATGGTGCTCTGAGGGTATCGCCCGGGCGCTGTGCACTTGCTCCATGTTCGCTCACGGCTTGCCGCAGCGCCCAAGTGCCGACGAGCGTCACTCCGACCGCGCCACCGCCGACGGGAGTCTCACGCTCTCGATGAGGTCGCCGATCTCCGGCCGGTTCGGAGTCTCCTCGACCACGGCGAAGCGGTCTCCGGTTCTCCGGTACAGGCCCGCCCTCGGTGGCATGTCCTTGATGCGCGAGTTGTCGACGATGAGGAAATAGCCGCCCTCGTCGAGACTGTCGAGCACCGAGGCGACGCCGGCGCGCAGCATGTCATCCGGGAAGTACAGCTGACGGAGCAGGTTGGCCACCTTGATGAGGGTCGGCCTCGGCTCGCCCCAGCGGGTGAAGACGTCGTGCTGGCGGAATGTGACCCTGGGGTCGGAGGCCATCAGCGCTCGGGCATCGGGGTTCAGCAGGAGCACCTGCTCCACCGGGACGTCGGGCCGGAGCGCTCGGGCGATCCGGCGCGAGTACAGCCGCCGCACCGATCCGGAGAGGCTCGGCCACGCGACGGCGCGGGGACCCACGACGAGGATGCACTCCCCCGCCTGGTCGAACAGGTAGGTGCGACCGCCCGACCGACGCGCGGTGAGATGGAAGTACAGGTCGGCGATGATGTACTCGCCGAAGGTCGGGAGCTTGCCGATCAGGTCGACGGACGTCGACCCGTCCGATGCGCCGATATCGACGATGACGGCATCCGTCAGGTCGATGTTGTCGATGATGAGGGCGTCGGCAGCCGGGTGCCTGTCCCCCTCGGTGATCTTGATGGTCTCGCCGACGTGGATCGCCGACATCGCACGGCGGAAGTCCTCCGCGGAGACATCCGGATCGAGGATGACGCTGGGGTCGCGCCAGAAGAACCGGGTGAATGCCTTCTGCAGCGGCGCGGGCCAACGCCCGGAAAGCGGCCTGATCGGGAGTCGCATGGCGTCAATATAGCTTCCGCTCATCGCGAAGGCTATGAACGGCCTGAAACTCGTGCGTCCAGGGCTGCAGGTCGGGCGAGACCCGACCTCAGCTGTAGACGTGCGGCGCGAGGATGCCGACGCCGCGCAGGTTGCGGTACTTCTCGGCGTAGTCGAGGCCGTAGCCCACGACGAACTGGTTCGGGATGTCGAAGCCGAGGTACTTGACGTCGACGGCGACCTTCGCGGCATCCGGCTTGCGCAGCAGGGCGCAGATCTCGACCGACGCCGCACCGCGCGTGACCAGGTTGGACTGCAGCCAGCTCAGCGTGAGCCCGGAGTCGATGATGTCCTCGACGATGAGCACGTGACGGCCGGTGACGTCGGTGTCGAGGTCCTTCAGGATGCGCACGACTCCACTCGACTGCGTGCCGCTGCCGTACGAGGAGACGGCCATCCAGTCCATGTTGGCGTGGATGCGCAGCTCACGGGCGAGGTCGGCCATGACCATGACCGCGCCCTTCAGCACGCCGACCAGGAGCACGTTCTTGTCTGCGTAGTCGACCTCGATCACCCGGGCGAGCTCGGCGAGCTTCGCGTGGATGTCTTCTTCGCTCAGCAGCATCTCGGTGAGCTGGCCGTCGATGTCGTGGGCTTCCATGGCCTGGGGTTTCCGTTCCGCTTGGGTCGATCAGGGTGTGATCAGGGTGATCCGGGTGTGATCAGAGGGGAGTCGACGCTGCGGTGAACACGATCAGTCCGCCGTCGCGTTTCACTCTAATACCCGGCAGATCGAGCGGTTTCTGGCCGTGCCAGTCCGTGACCAGCCTGGCGACGGCCAGAGTCTGAACCCGGCTCAGACTCACGCCGAACTCGCTGTCCACCACGTGACGGATGATGCGCTGCCGCAGCGCGGCCGGGTTCGCCGCCAGGGCGCCGACCGACACCGCGATTCCGGCCTCGGCCGGCTCGCAGATCTCCTCGATGGTCTCCTCGACCATGGAGTCGAGCGCCTCGGAGTCCTCACGCAACTGCTCCGCCGTGCGGGCGAGGGCTTCGGCGATGCCGGGACCGAGCTCGGTCTCGAGCACGGGCAGCACGCTCGAGCGCACCCGCACGCGCGCATAGAGGTCGCTGTCGTTGTGCGGGTCGTCCCAGACGTCGAGTCCGGCGTCGGTGCAGAACTGGCGCGTGGTCGATCGACGGATGCCGAGGAGCGGGCGTCGCAGCGTCCCGGATGCCGCAGCCATGCCCTGCAGACTCGAACCCCCCGAACCACGAGCGAGCCCCAGCAGCACGGTCTCGGCCTGGTCGTCGAGCGTGTGGCCGACCAGGACGGCGAGAGCACCGGTCTCGGCGGCGACGGCGTTCAGGGCCTCGTAGCGGGCGTCACGGGCGGCAGCCTCGGGTCCCCCGGCATCCGTCGCCGCCGCGACGTCCACCCGGCGCACCAATACCGGATCGAGGCCGAGCGCCCGGGCTTGGGCCGCAGCTCGCTCCGCCACCGCGGCCGAGTCAGCCTGCAGCCCGTGGTCGACGATGACGGCGCCGGCGCGCATCGCCGACCGTGGCGCCTCGAAGGCTGTCGCCCCGGCGAGGGCGAGAGAGTCGGCGCCGCCGCTCAGCGCGACGAGGAGCAGCGCATCCGTCGTCGCCGGGGCGAGGTCATCGATGCAGCTGCGTACTGCACGGCGCACGTCGGCGATGGCGGGGGTCAGCCGGGGACGGCGCTCGGACTCCATCCAGTAACCTTAAGCCGACTTTCCCGACACTCAAGGAGAACAGAACATGGCCGCATACGACGTCGTCGTCGAAATCCCCAAGGGGAGCCGCAACAAGTACGAGGTCGACCACGAGACCGGTCGTGTCTACCTCGACCGCGTGCTCTTCACGAGCTTCGCGTACCCGACCGACTACGGGTTCTTCGAGAACACGCTGGCCGATGACGGCGACCCCCTCGACGCGCTCCTGCTCCTCGAGTACCCGGTCTACCCGGGCGTCGGCGTCTCGGTTCGCCCCGTCGGCTACCTCGACATGAGCGATGAGGCCGGCGGAGACGCCAAGGTCATCGTCGTGCCGGCCAAGGACCCGCGCTGGGCCCACATCCAGGACATCGACGACGTGCCCGAGCAGACCAAGAACGAGCTCAAGCACTTCTTCGAGCACTACAAGGACCTGGAGCCCGGCAAGTGGGTCAAGGTCGAGGCATGGGGCAACGCTGCTGAGGCCGAGGCGATCATCCAGAAGTCGATCGAGGCGTTCCCCGGACACGAGAAGCACTAGAACTTCTCGAACGGATGCTGAAGGGGCGGGCTGCGGCTCGCCCCTTTCGCGTGTCCGGTGCTAGCCCGGGCGTCCGACCATGCCTGCCACGTCGTAGCCGCCCCAGATGTACCACTCGCGCACGGGCTTGCCCCAGTCGGCCGCCTCGAGGATGCGGTCGCCGCCGAGGTAGATGGCCACGTGGTAGTAGTCGCCTCCGCTGCCCCAGAAGATGAGGTCGCCGCGCTGGCGCTGCGAATAGGGCACGAGGCGCCCCTGTCCGGCCATCGTCCAATACTGGTTGGTGGCCGAGTGCGTGCCGATGTAGGAGCCCGCCGCCGCGTAGGCGGCCTTGGTGAGCCCGGAACAGTCCCAGGTGTTCCAGCTGTCGCCGGGCGAGGCATAGGGCTTGCCGAGCTGCGCTGATGCGAAGCCGATGGCGGTCTCCACGAGGTTGCCGTTCGGAGCCGGTGCCGGAGCGGGAGCTGGCGCCGGTGCAGGAGCCGGCGCAGGCGCCGGGGCACCGCCGCCTCCGCCGCCGCCACCACCACCGCCGCCGTTGTTGGCGGCGTCCTCGGCGGCTTTGTCGGCCGCGGCCTTGTCGGCGGCAGCCTTCTCGGCAGCCGCCTTCTCAGCGGCCGCCCGCTCTGCGGCGGCTGCGGCCTCGGCTGCGGCGATCCCCTCGATGCGGTCCTTCTCGAGCGCGGCCGTCGTGTCCTTCAGCGTGGCCAGCTGGCTGTACAGCTCGTCGGAGTACTTGACCTGCTCGGCGTAGGCGTCTTCTGCGGCCTGCGCAGCGACCTGCGCGCTGGCGAGCTTCGTCTCGGCGTCTGCGGCGAGCTTCTTGCGCTCGGCTGCCGCTGAATCGGCCTCAGCGGCCAGTGCCGTCGCGGTGTTGGCGTCCTGCAGGGCCTCGGTGTAGATCTCCTGGGACTGCTCGCTCAGCTTCGACGCCGATCCCAGTCGGTGCAGCAGGTCCTCGGCCTTGTCGCCGTTCAGGAACAGGTCGACCGAGAGGTCCTTTCCGCCCGAGCGCGCGAGGTGCGCCGCGATCAGTCCGGCGCGCATCTTCGATGTCTTCGCCGTCTTGGCTGCGGCATCCGCCTGCGACCGCAGGTCCTTCTCGCGCTCCTGTGCCGTGGCCAGCGCCTCGAGGGCGTTCCGGTAGGCCTCTGCGGCGATCTGCGACTGCTTCGACGCCTCCTCGGCGGCCGCGGAGAGCCCGGCGAGCAGGTCCGTGACGCGGGTGATCTCGGCCTTCTTGGTGGCCTCGTTCTTCTTCGCCGTCTGGATCTCGTCCCACGACGGGTACCCGGGGTCGGCGAGTGCCGGTGCGACGATGCCGACGGATGCCGTCACGGCACCGGCCGTCAGCACGGCGAACAGCGAGAACGGTGTCAGTCGCGATCCGCGGGAGCGGTCCTTCTCAGCCAAGCGGTACTCCGAGTCCGGCCATCCACGGGAACGGGTTGATGCGGTAGTCGCCCTGGTACACCTCGAAGTGGAGGTGGCATCCGGTCGAGGCACCCGTGGTGCCGACGCCGGCGATGTTCTGCCCCACGTTGACGTGCTGGCCCACGCCGACGTACGTTCCGCCGTAGGCGATGTGCGCGTAGCCGGTGTAGATGCCGTCGCCGTGGTCGATCTTGACGTAGTTGCCGTAGGTGCCGAGGTAGCCGGCGTAGACGACGGTTCCACTGGCCGCGGCGAAGATGGGGGCCCCGCATCCGGCGCCGATGTCGGCTCCGTAGTGGAACGATCCGCTGCAGCCGCCACTGCCGCACAGCGACGCGCGCGGGCCGTACCCGTCGGTGATGGGTCCGCCTGCGGGGACGCCCCACAGGCTCTGGGGTGAGACGTAGCCACCGGGCAGGCCGGCACCGTTCCAGCCGCCGCCACCACCGCCGCCTCCGCCTCCGCCACCGCCACCGCCGGCAGCAGCTGCAGCGGCGGCCTCTTCTGCGGCCTTCGCCCGAGCCGCTGCCTCGCGGGCCAGACGCTCGCGTTCCAGGCGGGCTCGTTCCTCGACGCCCTTCTGGTACGCGGTGGCGACCTTGGCCTGGGTGTCCTGGAGGAAGGCGAGCTGGGCCGCGAGTTCTGCACTCTTGGCCTGCGACTCGGCCAGGGCCGCCTCTGCTGCCTGCTGGGCTTCGATCGCGGCGGCGAGAGCATTCTCGGCGGCGATACGCAGCTTCTCGCGCTCGCCCTCCGCGACCTTGGCCTGTTCGCCCAGCGACTTGGCCGTGTTGGCGGCCGTGCGGGCGGACTCGTAGATCTCCGAGCTGCGCTCGACGAGCTTGCTCATGCTGCCGAGCTGCGACAGCAGGACGTCGGACTTCTCGGCATCCTGATCGAGCATGAGGTTGGCGGTGAGGTCGGTGCCTCCGGTGCGATAGAGCTGGGCCGCGAGCTGGCCGGCCTGCGCCGTGGCGGCGTCGGCCTCCTTCTGGCTCGCGTCGGCCTGCGCCTGGATCTCGGCGGCCTTCCGCACCGCCTCGTCGTAGGCGTCCTGCGCGACCTGGAGTTCGGCACCGCGCTTCTCGGCCTCGGCCTGCGTCTCGGCGACCTGCACCTCGATCTGCGCGATGAGGTCGGTGATCTGGGCGACCTTGTCTGCAGCGGCCGACGTGTTCGACTTCGCCTTCTGCAGGTCATCCCATGTGGGGTACTCGTCGGCGGCCGCCGGGGACACGAGGCCGCCCGTCATGGCCAGCGCGACGACGACGGCGATGGCAGCCACTCGAGCACCGACGCGCAGGCGCGGCCGACGCGGGCTCGCGTCCGGTCGTCGCCGGCGAAGCCCGTACTTCCGCTCGCGGTATTCCATGAATCCCCATTCGATCGCGCTGGGGGGATGCGCGATCACTCTGGTCACTTCTTTAACACTAACAACAGCGGCGAAACGACCGGCTGATGGCAGCCGAGCGCGTCGACGGGAACCGCCGCGAGGAATCTAACCTGATGGCAGATCGAAATCCGGCTCATCCCGCGCCAGTCGCAGAATCGGATGCAGCCGCATGTTTCCGGGGCCGTCGACGGGATTCCCTGCTCGATTTGTCACGTCGCGCGGCACACCGTATGCTTATGCGTCGGTGGTCATCGCTTGGTGGCTCATCCGGCCCCATCGTTTAGAGGCCTAGGACGGCGCCCTTTCACGGCGTTAACACGGGTTCGAATCCCGTTGGGGTCACCGAGAAATCGGATCTCAAAATTGAATATAGAATGGTTTCACATCGAGGCCCTGTAGCGCAGTTGGTTAGCGTGCCGCCCTGTCACGGCGGAGGTCGCGGGTTCAAGTCCCGTCAGGGTCGCAAAGGCGACAAGCCCTTTCGAAAGAGAGGGCTTCTCCTTTAAGCGGCATCGAGAATGCCTAGGCTCTGTAGCTCAGTTGGTAGAGCGCACGACTGAAAATCGTGAGGTCACGGGATCGACGCCCGTCGGAGCCACCACAAGCCCCTGGTCCACGCGGATCGGGGGCTTTTTCGCACCCCGGCATCCGACGTCGGCTTGTCAACATCCTTCACCTGACCAGAACCGGAACTTACCCCCACTCTGGGGTCATTCCCCGACCCCGTGGATCGATAGTGTCGAACCATGCATAGCTGAGCACAGTTCAGCTTGCACAAACCCGATGCAGTACCTGTAAACCCGAAATGCAGGGAACGAACCGCCATGTCAGCACTTTGCGCTGGCTTCTGCCTACCTGAAGCCATCACTCCACCCCTTCGATCACGCGCCCCCTACGCGCCGTCCGGCCTCCGGAACGCGGTGTCTGTATGAGCGAGAGTCGTGCCAGACCGCCTGCGGCGGCCCCGTCTCCGCGCGCCCTCCGTCTCGTCGAGACTCCCCCGACGTCTGGTGTTCACCAGCACGTCGACACCCACCTGTCCGGCCTCGTCTGGGCACGTCGCTACCGCGACCTGCTGCGCACCTCCGACACCGTGATCGTGATCCTCGCCATCGGCACGGCCCTGGTCACAGGACTGCTCACCACAGGGGCCCCGGTGGGGAACCTGTTGTCGTACAGCGTCGGTCCGGTCGCACTCGCGACGATCTGGCTGGCCTCGTTGGCCGCCTTCCACACGCGGGGCTCGCACACCGTCGGCGTCGGCGCGCTCGAATACAAGCGGGTCACGAACGCCACGGCACTCGCCTTCGGCCTCTTCGCGATCGGATGCATCGTCTTCACGGTCGACTTCGCCCGCATCTACTTCCTGGTGGCGCTGCCGCTCGGCCTCGGCGGCGTCGTCGCGATGCGCTGGCTGTGCCGCAAGTGGCTGCTGCGGCAGCGTCGCTTCGGTCACTACCTCGCACGGGCCATCATCGTCGGCGATCGCGCCGACGCCGAGTACGTCGCCCAGCAGGTCGAGCAGAAGTCCGGTGCCACGTTCGTCGTGGTCGGAGCAGCACTCGACGGAGACAACATCGCCGACCTCGTGGCCGGCGATCGCCACATCCCCGTCATCTCCGATGTCAACGGTGTCGCTCAGGCTGCGGCCGAGTGGCGCGCCGACACCGTGATCGTCGCCGGCCCCCGCGCAGGCGAGAGCGACTACATCCGCACCCTCGGCTGGAGCCTCGAGGGAACCGCCACCGAGCTCGTGCTCTCCAGCCGGTTGACGGATGTCGCCGGCCCGCGCATCCACTTCCGTCCGGTGGAGGGCCTCCCCCTCATCCACGTCGAGATCCCGACTTTCGAGGGCTGGAAGCACGTGCTGAAGCGCACCTTCGACGTCGTGTTCGCTGCGGCGGCTCTCCTCGTGCTCGCGCCGGTCCTCGTCGCCATCGGCTTGTTCGTGCACTTCGACAGCCCTGGCCCCGTGCTCTTCCGCCAGGAGCGGTGCGGTCGCAATGGGCGCACCTTCCAGATGGTCAAGTTCCGTTCCATGGTCGCAACCGCCGAGGACGACCTCGCCGGCCTCCTCGACCAGAACGAGGCCAACGGCGTGCTGTTCAAGCTCCGCAACGATCCGCGGGTCACCCGGGTCGGGCGTCTGCTCCGCAAGTACTCCCTCGACGAGCTCCCCCAGATCTGGAATGTCCTGAACGGCGACATGAGCATCGTCGGCCCGCGTCCTCCGCTGCGGTCCGAGGTCGACTCCTACGAGAAGGACGTGCACCGTCGCCTGTTCATCAAGCCCGGCATCACCGGACTGTGGCAGATCAGCGGCCGGTCGGACCTCAGCTGGGAGGAGAGCGTTCGCCTGGACCTCTACTACGTGGAGAACTGGTCGCTCACCGGAGACATCATGATCATCTGGCGCACCTTCAAGACCATCCTCAAGCCTGTCGGGGCCTACTGAGATGCGGATCGCGATGATCGGCACCCGGGGCGTGCCTGCCGCATACGGCGGATTCGAGACGGCCGTCGAGGAGATCGGCCGCCGCATGGTCGAGAACGGCCACGAGGTCACCGTGTACTGCAGGAGGAGCGACGAGCGCCCGCGTTCGACCTACCTCGGCATGAACCTCGTGCACCTCCCGGCCCTCCATCTCAAGACCGCCGAGACCCTCTCCCACACCGGATTCTCGGTCGCTCACGCCATCACCCATCGGCGACCCGACGCGGCCTTCGTCTTCAACGCCGCCAATGCTCCGTTCCTGCCCGCCCTCCGTGCGCGCGGCATCCCCGTCGCCGTGCACGTCGACGGACTGGAGTGGAAGCGGGACAAGTGGGGCGCGAACGGTCGTCGCTACTACCGCTGGGCCGAGTCGATGTCCGTGCGATGGGCTGACGCCCTCATCGCGGATGCCGACGGCATCAGCCGGTACTACCGAGACGAGTTCGCAGTCCCGACCGAGCTCCTCACGTACGGTGCCAAGATCCTCACCGACACTCCCACCGACCGCCTCGCGGAGCTCGACCTCGAGCCCGGCGGATTCCACCTGGTCGTCGCCCGCTTCGAGCCCGAGAACCACGTCGACGTCATCGTCGAGGGCTACAGGCAGAGCGCGGCCACCAAGCCGCTCATCGTGGTCGGCAGCGCGCCGTACGCGGCGGAGCACACGCAGCGCATCCGTGAGGCGGCCGGCGCCGATCCCCGCATCCGATTCCTCGGCGGCGTCTACGACCAGGACCTGCTCGACCAGCTGTACGCCCACGCCATGACCTACCTGCATGGACATTCCGTCGGCGGCACGAACCCCTCCCTCCTGCGGGCGATGGGCGCACGCACGGCCATCATCGCCTGGGACGTCGAGTTCAACCGCGATGTCGCCGGTCCGAGCGCCCAGCTCTTCGGCAGCCCGGCCGACGTCGCCAGGCTGCTCGGGATCGCCGAGTCGCGGCCTGAGCTCGTCGACGCCGACGCGGATGCCGTACAGAAGCGAGCCGAGTCCGTGTACCGCTGGGACACCGTCGCCCTGGGCTACGAGGCCCTCGCCGAACGGCTCGTACTCGGCTATTCGACGAGCGGGGAATCCCACCCGCGGGCGGCCGGCTCCGAACGCTCCCTCGCCGCGAAGCCGCGGTTCGTGTCGACCGGCACGGCCCTCAGCGAATCGAGACGACGGTGACCGGGGATGCCGCCACCAGTCCTCCGGCGGAGCGCTACTCGGACATCGTGCAGCGGCTGGCGGGCGCCCAGAAGAAGCGTGCTCGCGGGGCCCCCGCCTACTCCGTCTACGTGAATCGGCCGGCAGGCCGTCGGCTGGCCGCCATCGCCTACCTCGCCGGACTCACCCCCAACGTCGTCAGCATCATCAGTGCCGGCTTCACCTTCGGTGCGATCGCCGTCATCGCAGCGGCGCCCGCGCTCCCCTGGGTCGGCGTCCTCGTCGCGGCCCTGCTCCTCATCGGCTACGCACTCGACTCCTCCGACGGGCAGCTCGCCCGGCTCCGCGGCGGCGGCACTCCAGCCGGCGAGTGGCTCGACCACGTGCTCGACGCCGCGAAGACCTCGGCACTGCACCTCGCCGTGCTCATCACCTTCTACCTGCACTTCCCGATCACCGATGCGGCCTGGCTGCTCGTGCCGATCGGCTTCACCGTGGTGGCGACGGTCTCGTTCTTCGCGATGATCCTCAACGACCAGCTGAAAGGGCAGCATGCGACGGCCGCCGAGGCTCCGCCGCGCGCCAGCAGCCCCCTCCGCTCGCTCCTCGGGATCCCGACCGACTACGGCGTTCTCTGCCTGTCGTTCCTGACCCTCGGGTTCCCGCTGGTGTTCCTCGGGGTGTACACGATCCTCTTCGTCGCCAATGCGGCGTATCTGCTGCTCGCCCTCGTGAAGTGGTTCAGAGACATGGGCGCCCTCGTGCCCGGCGGGAAGTCGTGACGCTGCAGCCGGACCGGGCCGCCAGCACCGCGATCATCGTTGTGAACTACGGGTCGTCGGCTCTCCTCTCCAGCAATCTGGCATCCGGCGACGGATCGACCGCAGCCACCGAGATCGTGATCGTCGACAACTTCACCAGCACAGCCGAGGCGAAGACTGTCGCGCGACTGTCTGACGACCACGGGTGGCGGGTCGTCTCGAACGATCGGAACGTGGGATTCGGCACCGCCGTGAACATCGGCGTCGAGCACGCGCGCTCCCTCGGGTGCACGGCGTTCATCATCCTGAACCCCGATGCGATCATCACGGCGAGTGTGGCGACGGAGCTCCTCGCCATCGTTCTGGAGCACCACGACGTCCTGGTCGCTCCGAGGATCGTGCGGATGGACGGTCGCCCGTGGTTCGAGGGAGCGACCCTCGACACCGCCACGGGATACACGTCGACGGCGCCGGGAGCCGACAGTGCCTCGGACGCCGGCTGGATCACCGGGGCGTGCGTGGCCATCCACGAGGACCTGTGGGCGAGCTCGGGGGGATTCGACGACGATTACTTCCTCTACTGGGAGGACGTCGACCTGTCCTGGCGTTGCAGGACCGCCGGAGGATCGCTCAGCGTGCGCGCCGACCTCGAGGTCGTGCACGACGTGGGAGGAACCCAGGCCGGGCAGGGGAAGACCCCGACCTACGTCTACTACAACTGCCGGAACCGTCTGCTGTTCGCGGCCAAGCACCTTCCCGCCGGGACCCGCAGGGCCTGGCGTGCCCGAGACGTGGGCTACGCCTACCGCATCATCACGCGCGGCGCCGGACGACGCGTGCTGCTCCGGAAGCCGCAGCTCATTCTCGCCGCCGTCCGGGGAACCTGGGCCGGGGCCCGCTGGCGGGAGTCGGTGTGACCATGGCGGATCCGACCACCTCACCCCGGCTCCGAGTCCTCGTCGCGCATCCCGGAGCCGAGCTCTTCGGCTCCGACCGCATGCTCGTCGAGAGCGTCGCGGGGCTCAGGGCTGCCGGGCACGCCGTTCTGGTGACAGTGCCGACGGACGGTCCGATGCTCGAGGCCGTCCGTGCCCTGGGAGCAAGCATCGTGATCGCCCCGACCCTCGTCCTCCGCAAGAGTCTCATCGCCCCGTCGGGCTGGCTCCAGCTCATCTCGGGCGCGGCCCGCGGGCTGGCCGCCGGCATCCGTCTGGTGCTGCGAGCGCGACCCGACGTGATCTACGTCAACACCGTGACGATTCCCCTGTGGATCGCGGTCGGGCGGATGACGGGCCGGCCTGTGCTCTGCCATGTGCACGAGGCCGAACGCTCGGCCCGCCCCGTTCTGCGCCGGGCACTCTCGGCGCCGGTGCTGTTCGCGCGGACAGTGGTGGCGAACAGCGACTTCAGCGCAGACGTGCTCGGAGACTCCTTCTCCGCGCTGGGTGACCGGGTGGGGATCGTGCCGAACGGGGTCGCCGGACCCGCTGAGACGACGACCGCACGTGACGGCATCGATGGCCCCCTGCGGGTTCTCTACGTCGGCAGGCTGTCGGATCGCAAGGGCGTCGACGTGGCGATCGCGGCGATGGCCGAGCTCCGTAGGGGCGGGACGCCCGCCGAGCTCGACGTGGTCGGTTCCGTGTTCGCCGGGAACGAGGAGTACGAGGCAGCCCTGGTCGAGCAGATCCGCGACGAGGGGCTCGGTGATGCCGTCAGGATGCTCGGCTTCCAGCCCGACGTCTGGGACGCCTATCGCCGGTGCGACGTGGCCGTCGTGCCCTCTCGAGTCGACGAGCCGTTCGGGAACACCGCCGTCGAATCCCTGCTGGCCGGTCGGCCCGTCGTGGTGAGCGACACCTCGGGCCTGCGCGAGGCGTCGTCGGGCTTCGAGAGCGCTCAGCGGGTTCGCCCCGGCGATGCAGCCGCTCTCGCCGCGGCCCTGCGCAGCGTGTACGAGGACTGGCCGACGTTCCGCGATGCCGCGCTCATCGACCGCGACATCGCCCACTCCCGGCACAGCACCGAGCTCTACAGGACGCGCATGTCAGCAGCGGTCGAGGCCACCGCCGCGGGCCGCGCCTGGGGCGTCGAGGGCTCCGATGACGGCACCTGAGGTTTCATCGGCCGACCGGGTAGTGTTGCGGCAAAGAGAAGGAGGGGGAGGGATGGATCCGCGGATGTACCTCTCGGCGCTGCGCCGCCGTTGGCCGTTGATCATCGTCCTGGGTCTCCTCGGCGCCGCGATCGCGTTCTTCTACGATTCGACTCTGCCGACTCTCTACAAGTCGACGGCGAGCGTGTTCGTGTCGACGCAACGCGGTGACACGACCAGCGAACTCGTGCAGGGCTCGAACTTCGCCCAGGCCAACGTGCAGTCGTACGCACAACTGGCCACATCGCCGGTGGTGCTCAACCCGGTGATCGACGAGCTCGATCTCGACACGACCGCCAACGGGCTGGCCTCGGTCATCTCGGCCGACACACCTCTCAACACCGTCATCATCCAGATCACGGTCCAGAACAGCGATCCGGCGCGGGCGGCCATGATCGCCGACGCCGTGACCGATTCACTCTCCACCGTCGTCGAGGAGATCTCGCCGACGAGCGCCGACAAGACTCCGGCGATCAAGATGACCCAGATTTCGCCCGCTCAGGTGCCCGCTGCGCCTTTCGCGCCCAACACCCGCTTCATCGTCGCGACGGGACTGGCCATCGGTCTCGCGCTCGGTCTCGTGCTCGCTCTCATCTGGGAGCTCCTCGACACCAGGATCCGCAGCGAGAAGGAACTGACCGCCATCACGGGTCTCCCCGTCCTCGGCGCCGTCGCGAAGGGTCCGTCGAAGAAGCCCGGCTGGATCGCCATGCGCAGCGACTCGCACAGCATGCAGGCGGAGTCGTACAGAAGGATCAGAGCCAACCTCGAATTCGCAGACATCGAGCGGGCTGTGCGCAGCGTCATCGTGACGTCCGCGACCGCCGGCGAGGGGAAGTCCACGACGTCGTTGAATCTCGCTCTGGCGATGGCCGAACGAGTCGGCCGGGTCCTGCTCATCGATGGCGACCTGCGCCGCCCCACGATCGCCGAGCGCTGCGGGCTCGAGGGATCCGTGGGCCTGACGACAGTCCTCCTCGGGAAGGTGAGCGTCGCTGATGCCGTGCAACGATATGCACGCACCGTCGATGTGCTCGCGTCAGGGGTGATCCCCCACAACCCCGGTCAGCTGCTCGGTTCGTCTGCGATGGCCGCCCTGCTCGCGGAGGTCTCATCGACCTACGACTTCGTGGTAATCGACACCCCGCCGCTGCTCGCCGCCACCGACACTCTCGGTCTCGCTCATGCGACGGACGGCGCGATCATCGTGGTGAAGTACAAGTCGACGCGGCGCCAGCAACTGGCGGAGGCCGTCGGATCGATGCGAGCGGTCAACGCCCGGTTGCTCGGCGTGGTGTTCGACCGCATCGACACCCCCAAGGCGATCGAGTACTACTCGTACCATGCCAAGGGTTCCACCGGCGGACCCGACCGGTCGGAGTCGGCTCCCGACGATGTCGACGAGTCCACGACGCCGGTCACCACCCCGGCATCGAGGGACGACGCATCCACGGCGCCACCCGCCCCGGTCGATGAAATCGAGGACGCGACATCGCGCCCTGGCCCTGCGCCCGCCGGGGAGTCGCGCGACACGCCTCCGGCCACCAGCCGGACCAAGAAGCCGCGCCGGGCGACATCCGACGTGATCCACACCAGTGACGCCGGGGCGACCGTCGTCGTGGAGAGCTGACGCCGGTGCGCGTACCGGGTCCGCAGCACACGGGCCTGACCATCCGGTTGGTCGCAGGCTTCGCCGTTCTCGCTGTGGGTTCGCGGATCTTCGTCGGCGGCAGCCTCACCGTCGGCCACGTCGTCGCCCTCCTCCTGCTTCCCCTCTGGGTGACGGAGTTGCGGCGCTACTGGGGCGCGACGGTGTTCACCATCCTCGGCCTGCTCGCTGCCGTCTCCGGCATCTGGCTGCGGGAGGTCTCTGCCGGCGACCACGCCTCGAGCGTGTCTGGCATGATCGCGGGCGTCATGATGCTGACGGGAATCGTCACCGCCGTCGGCGTCGTGCTCTGGGCGCGCACGATCATCCCCGACTGGATGGTCGGGGCACTGTTCGGCCTCGCGATGCTGGCCAGCGCCACACTCGGTGCGGAGAGCGGGAACGAGAATCCCTGGAAGTTCGGTGTCGGCTTCCCCGTCATGATCATCGTGCTGTCGCTCGTGAGCCGTCCAGGCCTGCGCACGGTCGAGGCCGTCGCCCTGCTCGTCTTCGCGGTCGTCGCCCTCAGCACCGACTCCCGCTACCGCTTCGCGACCCTCATGATCACGGCGGTCCTCGTCCTGTGGCAGATGCTTCCGCAGTTCCGCACCCGGCGGGCCAGCTCCCTCGCGATGGTCGCGATGGTCGCCGTCATCGCGGCCATCACCTACAACCTGGCCACGGCTCTGATCGTCGATGGCTATCTCGGGGAGCAGGCCCAGTCGCGCACGATCGCGCAGCTGGAGGCATCCGGCTCGCTCCTGCTCGGCGGTCGCCCCGAGGCCGCGGCGAGCTTCGCACTGTTCCAAGCGCACCCGTGGGGATTCGGCGCCGGAGTCCAGCCCAACCTCGATGACATCCTCGTTGCGAAGACCGGCATGGCGTCGATCGGGTATCAGCCGAACAATGGCTACGTCGAGACCTACCTCTTCGGTGGCGGATTCGAGCTCCACTCGGTCGCCGGAGACCTCTGGAGCCAGTTCGGCCTTCCCGGTCTGGCGTTCGTGGCGTGGATCGTGGTGCTCGTGCTCCACATGCTGGGGCATGGCCTGTCGACGCGCACGGCCACGAGCATCACGATGTTCCTCGGCATCTCGACGCTGTGGAACGTCCTGTTCAGCCCCATCTACGGTTCACTGCCCACGCTGGTGCTCACCGTGGGACTGGGGCTCGTGCCGGTGACCGCGCTGAAGCCCATCGGGCTCGAACCACCGGCGGTCGTCTCACGCAGAGACGCCCTGAGCCCGCTTCCGTAGCCGGAGCGCCGGCCGTTCGACGAAGACCCAGCTCGCCACGGCGAACGGGATCGTCAGGACGATGGACAGCAGGATGAACGCGGGGATGCCCCAGGCTGCTGCGCCGAGAAGAACCAGGGTCTGCTGGATCGGGAAGGCGTAGACGTAGATCCCGTAGGAGACGTCGTTCCTCAGCCAGAAGATGCGCTGGCGCAGCAGGGCGCCGGTGGTGATGACGGCGTAGGCGAGCGGCAGTGCCGCGACGACCCTGTAGTCCGGGAGCCAGGCAGAGGCGACGACCACGACCATCGCGAGGGCAACGAGGGTCCACGACGCGCGGATGCGGGCGCGGAACCTGAAGAGGAGGCCGCCGGCTATGAACATGATCCCGAACCGCGCCGCGGCGTAGACGTAGAAGTTGTCGATCGGCCCGTACGACGTCGAGAGCACACCGATGACGCAGAGCGCGAAGACCACGGGGAGCACCCAGCTGCGCTTGAGCAAACCGGTGACACCGAGGAGGAGCACCCCCAGATAGCAGAGGAACTCCCACCAGAGGGTCCAGATCGACCCGTTCCAGACGCCTTCGTCCGGAACCCCGAGTGGCGTCCCGGCGATGTCGTACTGGAAGATGCGCAGGCTGGAGTTCTTGAGCACGTAGCCGACGCCATCCGCCCAGAAGCCCGGCGGGAACACCGAATTGGAGAGCCAGATCGCCAGCGGGGCGATGGCGAAGGCCGTGATGATGAGGCAGGTGTAGAAGGCCGGGAGAATGCGGAGCAGCCTGGCACTGAGGAACGCCCACCAGTTCGGTCGGCGCATCCAGCTGGAGACGATGAGGAAGCCCGAGGCGGCGAAGAAGCCGTCGACCCAGATGAAGGCCAGGAGTTGCCGGAGCGGTCCGTCGGGGATGTCCTGCCCGGTCAGCGGGAACGCGTGCCAGACGATCACGCCGCTCGCCAGCAGCAGTCGCACGGCGTTCAGGCCGTTGGCCCGCGGATCGAACCGGGCATCGAGGGTCATGGTCGATCGCTCGGCGACCCGGACTGTCACGAGACTGCCCCCGACTGCCCGACGCGGACGAATGGACGCAGGGGGTCGTTGACGATCCCCTGGCGGAGATAGTCGGGCTCCGCGTGAGGGGTGACCGGTGTGTCGAGGATCAGGCGATCGCCCGCGAGGTGTTCGGCGAGGTGGATGAAGCTGGAGAAGTGCGGTCCGATCAGGTAGCCGGATGCCGCCAGAAGATAGAGGTCCACGATCGACGCCCGCACGGCCTCGGCCGAGTTGTATGCGCCCTTGTCGGTCTGGGCGACGCATCCCGGCACCATCGCGATGATGCGCTCCTGCACCTCGGGAACATCGCAGGAGAGGAAGAAGCGGACATCGGGATCGGCATCCCGGATCTGCTGCATCCGCGTGATGAACCATTCGACGGGCGAGGTCTCCCGGGTCACGGAGTGGGAGACGGCATGCGCTCGCACCATGACGCCCACGTAGGGTGCACCTCGGAGGTGGGCATCGAAGAAGGTCGTCACAGCTCGCGCGATCTCGTCGGCGGGCTGCAGGGCCCTGAACTCCTCCTGCCAGCTCCTGGCGCCGGCCGGGAGCTTGATCGGACTGCCGGTCCTGATCTGCCAGACGTGCTCGCGCCGTTTCTCGTCATCGAGCCAGGTCAGGGTCTCGTCGACGTACGGGTACACCTTGGCGAGAACCCGCGAGGTCGCCCGCGAGATCGTACGGCCGGAGAAGTCCCACAGCTCGGGGAACTTCGGACCGAACAGCGGCCCGGTGGGCCAGACGTAGCTGAAGTCCCGGTTCTCGTGATCAGCCAGGCTCTTGCAGCCGAGGACGACGCGCACCCGGTTTCCGAGACCGGAGTCGTAGCCGTTGTACGCGACGATCGACGGGCGCAGCAGGGGGAGGGTCATCTCCTCACCTCCTGCGGAACGCGCAGTGCCGACCGGGTGCGGGGGGAACCGCCCGCATGTGTCGCGAGTCTACCCACGCCGTCCGGCGAGACGACGCGATAGGTTGGGGATCGCTCAGCTTCCGTCACGCGTTCACCCGACTCGAAGGACGACAGACCATCGCCAGCCCCTCCCGTCCCCCGCAGCCGCTCCGGATCCTGCAGTCGTTCGGCGAGCCGGGTCCGACGACGAATCCCTATCTGACGCAGGTGCTCCGCCGGGTCCCGGGTGTCGCCCAGAGGCCCTTCACCTGGCGCACCGCCCTGTTCGGTCGGTACGACGTGTTCCACCTGCACCTGCCCGACGTGCTCTTCCTCCGCAGCAGTCGGGTGCGATCCGCCGGCGGCGCTCTGCTCTTCCTGGCCCTGCTTCTCCGCCTGCGCCTGACACGTACCGCTCTGGTGCGCACCGCACACAACCTCGCCCCGCACGAGCGCCGCGGCGTCGTCACGAATGCCCTCGACCGGTTGAGTGCTCGAGGAACTGCGCTGTGGATCAGGTTGAACGATCGCACGACGGTGCCCGACGGTGCCGCCGTCGCCACCATCCTGCACGGCGACTACATCGAGTGGTTCTCCGGGCGACCGCATCCGCCGAGGCAGCGAGGACGTCTTCTGTTCTTCGGGCTGATCCGCCCCTACAAGGGAGTGGACGACCTCGTCACGGCATTCCAGGGCTTCGACGACCCTGACGCCGCCCTGCGCATCGTCGGGAGGGCCACCCCCGAGCTCCAAGCCGAGATCGAGGCGGCCGCCATCGGAGACCGCCGCATCGACGCGGCGTTCGAGTACGTGGACGACGAGCGGCTCGCCGAGGAGGTGGGCGAGGCGGAGCTGGTCGTGCTCCCCTACCGCGAGATGCACAACTCGGGAGTCGCCATCCTCGCGCTCTCGCTGGGGCGCCCCATCCTGGTCCCGGAGAACGAGACGAACGCCGATCTGGCGACCGAGGTCGGAGAGACGTGGGTGCAACGATTCACCGGAACAGTGGATGCCGCTGACCTGGCCCGAGCACTGGCGGCAGTGCGCGACATCGGAACCGAGCGACCCGATCTGTCGAGACGCAGCTGGAGCACCGTCGGATCGCAGCACGCGCAGGCGTACGAGCGTGCGGTGCGCATCCGGCGCGGAGAGAGAGGTCTCGGGGCTCAAGCGCGCTTGTATTCCGCGTAGACGTGGCCCCAGGCTCCCGCCATCATCCCGAGACCGCGATTGAGCGTGCGCTGACCCCGCGCGTCGCGTGAGACCGACCGAGCCAGCCTGCCCGACGTCGACCGCGCTGCGCCCTGCGCGACTCGCGCCGCGCCGCCTGCCGTCAGCGAGAGCCGAGCGATGATACGACTCGGCGTCGATCGGCTGAGCAGCACCGTGGTTCGACTCCATGTGTTGCCCATCCGGTAGTAGCGCTGCAGCACCCAGCGGCGCGTGAGTCGTGAGGACGGGACGATGTCGAGGACGACGGCCTCATCGCACCAGACGATCCGCTCACCGGCCGCGGTGAGGCTGCGCGTGAAGAGAGTGTCCGATCCGCCACTGAGACCGAACTCCTCATCGAACCGCAGACCCAGGCGGCGCACGACGGCGAGGTCGAGCAGGAGGTTGTTGGTCGCGGCGACCTGGACCTCGGTGCCCGTCGTGAAGCGCTCCCGGGCGAAGAAGCCACCGCCCACGATCCAGGGGTCCGGTTCCTCCTCGTACTGGGAGATGACCGGACCGGCGATGCCGGCCGGCCGTTCCGCGCGATACGTGGTGAGCAGGGCTGCGAGCCACTCGCCGACGGGCCGTTCGTCGTCGTCGATGAAGATGAGCAGGTCGGACCGCTCGGACTCGTCGATCGCGCGATTGCGAGCGGCCGCGATCCCGGGCGACGGTTCGTGGACGTAGTGCACGGATCGTGGCGGGAACGACCGTGCCGTCCTCTCGGCCGAGGGCTCCGGCGCATTGTCGATGACCAGCACTCGTACGTCGTCCGCCGAGGCTTCGGCCTGTTCGACGAGCACCGGGAGGATCGCCACGAGATCGGCGGGGCGACGATAGGTGAGCACGCCGATGGTCACCACGAGTGTCGTGGGCTCATCGTCATCCGTGCGCATCGTCGCCCCCTCCAGCGATCTCGGGAGACCTCCCTACTGGGTGGCCGTGGCGAACAGGTTGTCGAAACGACCGGTCACCGGCGCGTTGGTCGCGGACGAGGGGAGGAAGACCTGGATCGCCACCCCACCGGCAACCTGCATCGCCGCCGTCGAGTCGGTCCCCGTGACCTGCCACGTCGTCGGTTCCAGCTCTCCGACGCGCCAGACCTTGGCCCGAGTCGTCGTCGGCGAGGTCCCGGTCACCTGGACTCGTACCTGCAACTGCTCCCCGGGCGTGTAGCTGAGGCCGGGCAGGACGATCGCCGAGCCTCCTGACGCCTGCAGCGTGACTGCTCCCGTGGGGAAGAACCTCAGCTTGGCACCGTAGGTACCGGTGCCGACGGTCCGGCCGTAGACCGAGGCGTAGGTGCCCGTGCCTGTCGGCACCTTGTCGATGGAGACCTGGGCGCGAACCTCGGAATCGGTCGTCGAGACGCCGTTGAGGTATCCGGTGAGAGTTCCCCCGAGCGGAGCCTTCAGGTTCGCGGTGCCCGAGCCGACCGAGAAGTTCGCCGTACCACCGGACACGGTCCAGGCGCCGCCGACATCGGCGGTCCCCAGTCCGGTGCTGGTCGTGCGTCCGAAGGCATCCTTCGCGTACACGGCGGGGCCGGGGGGCGCGACAGTCGTGACACTGCTGCTCGTGGTTCCCGTGCCCGACGCGTTGTCCGTGACCGTCAACGTCACCGTGTAGGTCCCGGCCGCCGCGTAGTCGTGGGTTGCAGTCGAACCGGTCGCCGTACCTCCGTCGCCGAAGTTCCAGGCGTACGAGGTGATCGTGCCGTCCGTGTCCGACGAAGCCGTGCCGTTCACCGCGAGGTGGAGACTGTCGACCTGCGTCGTGAAGGAGGCCGTCGGCGGGGCGTTCGGCGGCGGAGCCGACACAGTGACCGCTGTGGTCGTCGTGTTGGTCGCGCCGTCGTCGTCCGTGACTGTCAGCGACACGTTGTACGTGCCTGCGGCAGCATACGGGTGGGTCGCGGTGGGTGTCGTCGCGGTCGCACCATCACCGAAGTTCCAGGCGTACGAGGCGATCGTTCCATCAGAGTCGGTGGACGTCCCGCCGTCGACAGACAGCGAGAGGAAGGTCGCACTCGACGTGAACGCGGCAGTGGGTGCGACGTTGGCCGGCGGTGCCGGAGCCACGGTCACGCCACTCGTCGTGGTCGTGGTCGCGCCATCGTCGTCGGTCACCGTCAGGCCGATCGTGTAGGTGCCCGCGGCGCTGTAGGAGTGCGCCGCCGTCGGAGTCGACGCCGTTGCACCATCGCCGAACGTCCAGGCGTAACCGGTGATCGAGCCATCGGAATCGGTGGATGCCGAGCCGTCGACGCTCACATCGAGGTTCGTCACGGCGGTGGTGAACGATGCGGCCGGCGGAACGTTCGGCGGCGGGGATGCGACCACGACCGACGAGCTGGTGGTCGCAGTGGCACCCTGGTTGTCCGTCACCGTCAGCGTCACCGTGTACGTGCCCCCAGCCGTGTAGGCGTGCGTGGCCGTCGGCCCTGTCGCCGTTCCCCCGTCTCCGAAGGACCAGCTGTAGGACGAGATGGTGCCGTCGGAGTCGACGGATGCCGATCCGTCGACATCGACCGTGAGCACGCCGGGCGTCGACGTGAACGACGCGGTGGGTGCGGCGTTCGGCGTCACTCCGGTGCCGAGCGCGTAGTGCGCAGCGACGTCCGTGCTGCTCAGCACCGTGCTGTACACAGCCGCCTCATCGATGCGCGCATCGATGAACGGGCTGGACGATCCCCAGGTGTTGTCTCCGCCGACGCGCCAGTAGCCGTCATAGGCCTGGGCATCGGTCTGACCGTTGGTGCCGATCAGCGCACCATCCACGTAGAGGGCCATTCCGCTCGTCGTCGACTGGGTAGCCACCATGTGGTGCCAGAGACCGTCGTTGTAGGCGCCGGGCGTGGTGATCGTGTTCGTGAAGCCGGTCCAGACTCCGAACACCAGCTTGCCGTCGTCCTGCATGTAGACGTGACGGTCGTAGCTGCCCGAGGTTCCCGTGTTCGAGGATCCGAAGCCGATGAGCTTGCCACCGCTGTTCGTGGTGGTGTTGAACCACAGCTCCTCGGTGTAGTTCTTCGGGTTGCTGAACACCGCGTTGCTCGCCACCAGACCGTTGGACCCGTTGAAGGAAGCGGCCTTGTTCGTGGTGCCGGAGATCGCTCCGGTGATGCCCTTCGTGACGCCGCCCGTGTACGAACCGTCGTTGTCAGACATGCCGGCGTCGTTCGCGGTCCCGGCTCCGACACCCTCGTTGAGGCGCCAGTACAGGTCGGGAGAGTCGTTGAACACCCGCGCTCCGTAGCTGTCGGCCGGTGCCGCGGGGATGCTGCTCGTGCGTCCGGACTTCACCCAGTGCGAGTCGACCTGCTGGAAGGATAGCGGTGCCGGGTAGATGGCGACGTCGTCGATCGTGCCCTGGAAGAAGTTGGCACCCGACCAGGACGAGTCACCGCCGATGCGCCAGAATCCGGAGTAGGCCTGACCGTAGGTGGTATCGGAACGCTGCCCGACACGAACATCGTCGACGTAGAGCTGCATGCCCGACGGACCGAGGTTCGCCACCACGTGGTGCCACTGACCGTCGTTGTATCCGGTTCCGCTCTGCACCACCCGTGATGTGCCCGGGTGCACGCCGAACAACACCCGGCCGGCGTTGTCCATGTAGACGTGGCGGTCGTAGTTGGTCGACGTTCCGGTGCTCGAGTTGCCGAATCCGACGATCTTCCCGCCGGACGTGCTCGTGGTCTTGAACCAGGTCTCGATCGCGAAGCTGTTCGGCCCCTCGATGGCGCTCTGGGTCGATACGAGACCGCTGGAGTTGCCGGAGAACGTCGCTGCGGTGTTCGAGTCGGACCCGATGGCACCGGTAGCGCCGAAGGTCACACCCGAGCTCGCCGTCGCGTCCTGCGAACCGGCCCAGTCGTAGGCCGTCGGCCCTGACGTCTCGCCGAGTCGCCAGTAGTCCGTCGGGTCGTCGTCGAGGACGTCGGTCGCGTAGTCGGAGATCGATCCCGACGAGGCGACGACGACGCTCACGTTGTTGCCGTTCACGACGTTGCCGAACGGATCCGTCACTCGGATGCGATAGGTGTACGTCGCCCCTGGTGTGAGGCCCGTGTCGACGAACTTCATCGTCGGCAGCGTGTAGAAGTTGGAGTTCACCGTCGTCGAGTAGACCGGGGCGGCGGTCACGCCGTTGCGGATGACGTCGTACTTGAGACTCGCGTTGTCGCGATCCCAGTTCGCCGGCCACGCGATGCGGGCCGTGCCGGTGGCGAAGGAGACGACATTCGGAACGTAGTTGGCTCCGCTGAGTCGCGGCGCGTCCTTGTTCGGCGCCACGGCCTTGGCGGCGAAGCGCACGAGTCCCTGCTGCTTGGTGTTGTTCACCCGGGTGAACTCGCCGCCGTACAGGATGTACTTCTGGTCACCGCTCGCGCTGACCGACCAGCCGCCCTGGCCGACGCCGGTGAAGGATCCGGTGTTGATGTCCGGGAACCAGTCGAGAAGCGCGGGACGCGGCGTACCGGCCCAGTTGGTGTAGCCGTGAGGGTCGTTGGTGATGGTGCCCTGAACGGTCTTCGTGAAGGCCAGTGCACGGTGCATCGTCCACGGTTCCGTCTGGGGGAATGCGCCGATGTTTCCGCAGTAGTGTGCGTGGCTCGTCGTGTAGATCACGTCGCCCACCGGGTACACCGAGTAGGTGTCGCCGTGGCAGTCCTCGACCCAGATGATGTCGCCGGTGTCCCAACTGGCGTAGAACGTGCCCTCGAGAGTTCCGGATCCGTAGTGCTGGCCCGTTCCGTACACGCCGCCCTCGTCCGAGGCGAGGCTGCTGATCGCGGCGTTGGCATCCGCGTTGCGCACGCTGTTGTTCACGTTGAACGGCTGGATCGCCGCCGTCGTTCCATCGAGCGACGCGAGGCCGTAGCCGGGGCTGGACGATCCGTTGACGCTCTGGAAGTACCCGCCGATGACCACCTTGGACCCGTCGGACTTCACGACGATCGAGGTCGCCTGACCATTCGCGATCTGTGGAATCCAGCCGGTCTTCGTGGCTCCGGTCGCGGCGTCCAGGGCCGCACCGCCGGCCACCGCGACGTTGTTGGCAGTGGTGAACTGTCCGACGACGTAGACGGTGGAGTTGGTGACGGCGACAGCGTTGATCTTGCCGTTGATCACGGGCTTGAAGGTGGAGATCAGAGCGCCGGTCGCCGTGTCGAAGGCCGCGATGCGATACCGAGTCGCGCCTGCGATCGAGGTGAAGCTGCCCACTGCGTACAGTCGCTTGCCGTCGGGAGAGACAGCGAGGTTGCGTACGCGGGCGTTGGCGTTGGGGGCCCACGTCGCGTCGAGGACACCCGTCGTCAGGTTGTACGAGAGGAGGTTGTTCCGCACCACCGTGTTGACACCGGGATCGGCGCCCGCGGGTCTCGCCGTGCCGAACTCGCCACCGGCGAACACCTTGTTGCCGGCCACCTCCTGGTCCCAGACGACGCCGTCGATCTGCACTGTGGGCAGCGCGTCCGACGAGACGGTCTCAGGAGTGCCCGTGATCGGTGGCGCCGTATCGGCGACCGCCGGTTGGGCGACCAGGACGAGTCCGGCTGTGACAGCCAGGACTGTAGCGATGGAAAGTACACGTGAGCGGGCGAAGACACGCATCGGGCAGGCCTCATTCGGGTATGGAGGCGACCTTCGGGTGATCGCCAGCCTGAGGCAGAGTTTAGTGACGAATACTCAAACTCAATCCCCCCCAAAAGGGGCCGTTCTTCAACCGGACACTGAACCCTGGAATGCGGTCACGGGAGTACCGACCTGATAATCGAACGTGATCAGGACGTCGTCCCTCTGGTCTTCCGGGATCGTGTAGATGAGCACGCCCTCGGCCGTCCCCCCAGCAGCCACCTCCGCGGGCAGCGGGACACCTCCGGGCTCGGGGAGACTGTCGGCCGGGCTCTGGGCCGGCCCGTAGTAGACGTTGACGAGGGCACCCGCGAGGGACACCGTGTCGGCCGTCGTGTTCGTCACGGTCACCGTGAAACGGACGGCCGGTCCGGCGACGTCACCCGCGAGTTCGGCCTCACCCTCGACGGCCTCGAAGCCGCTCACGGAGACGGTCACTCCTGGCGCAGGCTGAGCCGTCGAATCGATCGGCACCGTGGTCTCGATGGGGATCGGCGGGGTGGGTGTCGTCGTCGGTGTGGCCGACTGGCCGGGAGTGGCTTCGCCGCTGGCCGGCGTTCCCGAGGGTGATCCGGACGGCGATCCGCTCGTGCCACCCGGCGCGCCGAACGCACCGGAGATCAACGCGATGACGACCGCCACGACGGCGAGCACCACGACCCCCGAGATGACGAGCAGGGTGATGCGGCGCCGTGATGATGCGCCGCCGGCCGCGGCGTTCTGGTCGGTCATGGCTGAGCCTCTCTGGGGGAGGGTCACACTATACGAGCTTCCCCTGCGCGCGTGCCAGAGCCGTCGACCCACCCGTTCGCGTCACGCGCGAACGGGTGGGTCGACGATCGATCAGCCCTTCCGGACCGACACCGGCGACATGTCGTCGGCCCAGTAGTTGCGCTGGGTGTCGATCTTGGTCGTCGTCGGCGCGATGATCGCGCAGTTGGCGACCGACGTGTTCCGGCCGAACGTGTTGTCCGTGATCTTCATTCCGGTCACGGGCCCGAGGCTCCCCTGGGCCACGTTGATGGTGCAGCCACCATTGTCGGCATAGTTCCTGGTCCAACTCAGGTTCGTCACCCGAGCCCGGTCCTGCGTGACCATGAGCGCCGCATTGTGCGCACCGGTCAGGGTGTTGTGATCGATGGTGATGTTCGATCCGCCCTGCACCTGGATGCCGTCGTCGTGGGTCGGGGTGCCGTTCCAGGCCGGATCCTTCTCGAGGTGGAGGTTGTCGTGCAGCCAGGAATCCTTGAGCGTCACCTCGCCGTCGGTGAGGTGGATCCCATCCGTGACGTGGTGGATGTTCAGACGCGTTGCGGTGAAGTGCGAGCCCATGATTCCGCTGACTCGCCGGTCCATGGCCGCGAACAGCTCGGAGTCCTGGATCACCAGCTTCTGGTTGTGGAGCAGGTTGTTGACCAGAGGGCCGGAACCAGCGCGACCGCGGATGATCGAGTTCTTGATCGTCACGTTCGCCGCCTTGACGATGATCGAGCCGCGGACGTCGAGCGAGTCGATGACCGTACCGGGCGTGGTCACGGTGATGTCACCGTCGTGGACCGTGAGCTTCGTACCTGCGGGCACACCGGTGTTCGTCGCACCGGGCATCCCGCTCGTGGGAGTCGGTGTCGGCGGCTTGGGCGCTGGGGGCGTCGGAGTCGGCGTGGGGGTCGGCGTGGCCGTGGGCGTCGGCTTCGGAGTGGCCGTCGGCGTCGGCGGAGTGGGGACCGGGGTCGGCGTCACCGTGGGCTTCGGGCCCGGAGCGGCCGAGCCGGTGGGCAGCACCTGGGCGAGTACCTCGAACTTCAGGCGAACGCTGGCCGAGGAGTTGCGAACCGACAGGCTCGCGGACTTGGCGACCACCGGCAGCAGGACCGTGTTCGTCGATGCCTGGCCCGGCTCGGCGATCAGAGCAGTGGAGCACGCCGTCGCCGTGGAGCACGCGGACACGACAGTCGACCGCCAGGCGCCGCTTCCGACGATGCGCACGAGCGCCGCCGTGGCGTCGGACGAGACCCCGGCGAGGGGGACGGATGCCGACGCTCCCGGTGCGAGCACGATCTCGGAGGATGCGCTCGGAACATCCGAGAGGACACCACCGGTGCCCGCCGTCGTCCGGACGAATCCGGCGACGGTGGTGCGCAGCGTGCCGCTACCGGCGTTGTTGTAGAACTGCACCTGGTTGTTGGCGCTGCCGCCGAGCTTGACGATCGCGGACTTCTGGCGATCACCAGCCGGACGGGGACTCAGCACCGAGGTGCGCGCACAGTCCGCCTTGGCCTGACCGGCCGGGCAGGCTGAGACGTAGGTCGACGAACTGAATCCCGTCGACGTGAGGTTGAGCGCGACGGCCGTGGCGCCGGCGGGGACTCCAGGCACAGTGAGTGTCACGAGCTCGCGAGCGCCGAGCTTCTGCGTCGACGTCGATCCGGCGGTGACCGGCGAGTACGTGCCCGCACCCTTGGTTCCCGAGGGAACCGAGTATCCGACCACGTCGAAGGCGACCGCCACGGGCTTGGTCGCGTGCACGGTGATCTTCGACTGTCCGCCGAGGACCACTCGGACTGGAGCCGATGCCGGAATGCCGGTGGGGGCGATGAACGCCGGAGCGGCACGGCACGCCTGGGCGGCCGTCGAGCCGGCGCAGACGGAGATGGCGGATGCCGCGGTGGCGCGGGCCGCGGTCACCGACAGCCAGACGGCTGTGGCGCCGGTCGGCACGGAAGGCAGCGCGGAGGTGGTCGTGCCGCCGGCGGCGAGCGAGGTCCCGGAGAGGACCCGCTGCGGAGCGACGGCCTGGTACAGCGAACCGGAGGGAGTTGCTGCGTCGGCCGGTGCGGCCGCGAGGGGGGTGAGGATCAGAGCGGAGAGGGCCAGAAAGGCCGTCGCAAGTGTGATGGGGGCGAACAAGGGTCGGCGTCGTGTGGTGCGTAAACGCATCAAGGGGGGCCTCTAACGGTCGTCGGTCAAAATAGCTGTAGGGAGATGACACCCGTTCGGGGGATTGCAGCAACCTTACATACGGCCCTGTCGATTGTCACATCGACCTCGGCGCTGCACCGGGACCTTCACGATAGCGAGGATGCCTCAGCTGGCTCGATACCCAGAGCAGGGGCCAATTCCGCGCCGAGATACGGCGTGAGGGTCTGCGCGAAGAGCGCGGTCATGTGATTTCCATCTCCGTAGACGAGGACGCTTCCCAGCACCGCGGGACAGCTGTCATCGACGCAGAAGTAGGGCGCGAGGTCGATCACCTCGACCGAGCCGAGCTCTCGAGCCGCCGCCACCTGGGGGTCGGCCACGAGGGAGCTCGACAACGTCGTGGCGCAGGGAGCCGGATCCGGGTTCTCCATCACACAGGTCGGAGCGTCGTACACCCCGCCGTTGGCCGGCTGCGGGATGTCGTGGATGGCGATGACCCTGGCGCCGGATGCCTGGATCTCGGTCCAGGCACCGACCATCGCCGAGGCATCCGCCGCCTGCTGACTCTCGGACTTGGCTCCGCCGCCCACGACGCTGCTCCTGGTCGACACGATCACGGCGTCGTACCGCTCCGCGACGATGGCCCGCAACGCGTTGTCGTTCCACGTCGCACAGCGTTGCGCGCCGCCGACGGCCGACTCGGGCAGCTTCGCGAGGCCGCATCCGCTGCGCAGGTACGTGTCGAGGTGCCAACCGGAGTCGATCGCGAGGGTCTTCAGCGCGCCGACCCACTGTCCGGCGTGGGAGTCGCCGGCCACAGCAACACGCAGGGCACCGGGCTCGTTCGACCCGAACGAGCAGACGAGCACCTCGGTGGAGCCCGTCGACTGCTGGCACCCGTCGGCCGCACCGTCGTCACGAGCGATGATCGGGTCGGGGAGGACGCCCTCGGATGTGGTCGCCGGCGCGCACCCCGATCCCGGGACGGCCGCGGCAGCACCGAAGCACGGCGTTCCGGCAGGATCGGTGACCGCGCGCAGGGCGGATTCGGACTGGGCGATCCTGGCCTCGCTCTGCGCCCACTGCGCCGCGCCGATGGACGCGACCACGACCATGCCGACCGCCGCCATGGCGAACACGAGCCGCGGCCGCACTGTGGGATTCGGCGTCGCGGTGCCCGACCTCCAGCCGATCGTTCCCGACCGGAACGGATCCTCGATGTACTTCTTCGAGAGCCAGCCGACGAGCAGCGACCCGAAGAGGAGTGCGATCCGGAACGGCGTGTCCAGCGCTCGTTCCAGGATGATCGGCAGCAGCACGATGAGCGGCCAGTGCCACAGGTAGACCGAGTACGAGATGGCGCCCACGAACTGCACGGGACGCGATCGCATCACCGGGGAGAGCGAGAGCCGGCCGTCGGCGTGGCCGGCGGCGATCACCACCGCCGTACCGACGACGGGGAGAAGGGCGATCCAGCCGGGGAACAGGGAGCCCGAGGTGTATACCAGGGCGGAGACGAGGATCGCCGCGAGGCCGGCCCAGGTCGCGGCGATCGACTGCCACGGGCGCAGAATCAGGCGCGCAGCGAAGACCGCCAGCACGCCTCCCAATGCGAATTCCCATACGCGCGTGAAGGTGTTGAAGTAGGCGCTCGGCTGGTCCGAGTACGTCGCGATCACCGAGAACACGAGTGAGGCGACGGCGATCCCGACGAGGATGAGACCGAGGCGTGTGCGCGCGCCGACGGCTCGACCCCGGGCGATCAGGATCCAGGCGGCGGCGATGAGGATCGGCCAGAACAGGTAGAACTGCTCCTCGACCGACAGCGACCAGAAGTGCTGCACCGGGCTCGATTCGACGGACGCGCCGAGGTAGTCGACGGAGTTGGCCACGAGGGCCCAGTTCTCGACGTAGAAGGCGCTGGCGACGATCTGCTTGCCGGTGTCGTTCCACAGCGTCTGCGGCGCCCAGAGCAGGGTGGCCACTCCCACGACGGCCAAGACGACGAGCGCCGCAGGGAGGAGGCGCCGGATCCGTCGCACGTAGAAGCCCGTCAGGGTGAAGGACCGCTTGTCCACGACCTCTCGGACGATGTGAGCCGTGATCAGGTAACCGGAGATGACGAAGAACACGTCGACGCCGATGTACCCGCCCGGGAGGTAGCCGGGCCAGAGGTGGTACACGACGACGAGCAGGACGGCCACGGTGCGCAACGCCTGGATCTCCGGCAGGAAGCCGGGCGCAGTCCGCGCCGGAGCAGCACTGACGGGGAGATGATCAGTGGTCGTTGCACTCATGTGGCCGTCACATTTCGGGTTGTCCGGTCGAGTCGCATGCCTCGGCCCTCTCGGGCACATCCACTGTGACACTCTCTCCGTCGGCACACCAGTGGGGTCGCCGGGAGATGTGCGGATAGTCTCATCGCATGCTCAAGCAGATCAAGCGTGCTGCGGCCCGGAGACGACGGGATGCCGAGATGGCCACCCTCGTGCTGGCCGGGAAGATCCCGATCCATGCGGTCCGCGTGGTCGTGCTGCGCTGGTGGGGCGCCCGGATCCACGACACGGCCACGATCTCGCACGGCTTCGAGGTTCGTCGCGCGACCGGGCTGTCCATCGGGCCGCGCTCCTCGATCGGCAACGGGGCTATCCTCGATGCTCGCGGGGGCCTGACTCTCGGCTCGGACGTGAACCTGTCGACGGATGTGCACATCTGGACCGGCCAGCACGACTGGCGGTCGCTGGACTTCGCCTACGAATCGGCTCCGGTCTCGATCGGCGACCGGGCCTGGATCAGCGCGCGGGCCACGATCTTGCCGGGCACGACGATCGGGGAAGGCGCCGTGGTGGCAGCCGGTGCCGTGGTCTCGGGCGATGTCGCGCCGTTCACCCTGGTCGGCGGCGTGCCCGCCAAGAAGATCGGCGACCGGCCAACCGACCTCACCTACCGATTGCCCGACCGCAGACTGAAACCCTGGTGGTGGTGATGAGGACGCTGGTTCTCTGGGCCAACGACCTCTCCACCAACCTCGGGGTCAGGGCTCTCGCGGCCGGCACGGCCGCTCTCGTGCAGGGGGCGGTTCCTGAAGCGTCGTTCACCTTCCAGAGCTTCGGCCAGCCGAATCGCCATCTCCCGGGCGGACGGGTCACGAGCATCGCCCGAGAGCGCGTGACGGGTCGACTCGGGATGCAGCAGTGGCTCTCGCAGTTCGATCTCGTGGTCGACACCCGGGCCGGAGACAGCTTCGCCGACATCTACGGCGCTCGTCGGCTGGCCGTCATGTCGGCCATGGCCGAGTGCGCACGGCAGGCCGGCGCCGTCGTGGTCATGGGACCGCAGACCATCGGTCCGTTCACGACGGTTCGAGGCCGCGCAACCGGCCGGTTCTCGCTCCACCGGGCCGGTGCGGTGCTGGTGCGCGACAGCGACAGCCTCGAACACGCGAAGAAGCTCGGGCGTTCCGACGCCACGCTCACGACCGATGTGGTCTTCGCCCTTCCCGTTCCCGCCGTACCGAAGACGAGGGACGTCGTCCTCAACGTCTCCGGACTGCTCTGGAGCGACAATCCCCACGTCGACGCCGGCGGCTACCGCGCCGTCGTGGCGAGCGTGTACGAGCGGCTCACCTCCTCCGGCCGCACCGTCGCCCTCCTCCCCCATGTGCTGGACTCGACGGATGCCGACAACGACGCTCCCGCCATCCGGGAGTTCGCGGCCGCCCACGCCCCGGACGCCGAGATCCTGTCGCCGACGGGCCTCGACGATGTGCGTGCGCTGGTCGCCTCGGCGGAGGTCGTCATCGGGTCGCGCATGCACGCCTGCCTCAACGCCCTCTCGGTCGGCACCCCCGCCATCCCGCTGGCTTACTCGCGCAAGTTCAAGCCGCTCCTGGACGACCTCGGTTGGACGGCCACGGTGGATCTGCGCTCGGACGCGGATCCGGCGGCATCCGTCGAGGCCCGTGCCTCTGACGACGGACTCGCCTCGGCCGTCGCGACGACGCTCGACCGGGCACGCGAACGGCTGCTGCCGGCCACCGACGCGATCCGCTCGGCGATCAGCTAGCCCGTGACACTCGCAGACGAACCACCACGCCGGAGCCTCGGGCAGGCTGCCGCGCGTGGCGCCGCCGTGACTCTGGGCGGCCAGGGAGGACGGATCGCGATCCAGGTCGCCTCCGTCGTCGTCCTCTCGCGCCTGCTCACCCCGCACGACTACGGACTCCTCGCCATGGTGCTCACGATCATCGGGATCGGCGAGATCTTCCGCGATTTCGGCCTCTCGTCCGCCGCAATCCAGAGCCCGACGCTGACTCGGGGCCAGCGCGACAACCTGGTGTGGATCAACAGCGGGATCGGACTGGTCCTCACTGCGATCGTGGCCCTGTCCGCTCCCCTGGTCGCCGCGTTCTACGGTGAGCCGGAGCTCGTGGACCTGGTCCGGGTTCTCTCGCTCACGTTCCTCATCAACGGAATCACCACGCAATATCGCGCAGACCGCAACCGTGCCCTCAAGTTCTCGGTCCTGGCGGCGAGCGACATCCTCGCGGCCGCAGTCGGTCTCGCCGCAGCCATCGCAACCGCTCTGGCCGGATGGGGGTACTGGGCCCTCGCCGTGCAGCAATTGTCGGGCTGCGTGGTCGGTCTCCTCGTCGTGGTCTCGAGCGCCCGCTGGCTTCCGCGGCTCCCGCGCCGCGGGCAGTCGATGGGAGGGCTGCTCCGGTTCGGCTGGCACATGGTGGGCACTCAGCTCATCGGCTACGTGAGCAACAATGTCGACTCGGTGATCATCGGCTTCCGCTTCGGTGCCGGGCAGCTCGGAATCTACAACCGCGGCTTCCAGTTGCTCATGCAGCCGCTCGGCCAGCTTCGGTCTCCGACGACGCGCGTCGCCCTGCCCGTGCTGTCGCGACTCAGCAACGACAGCAAGCGCTATGCCGCCTTCGTGCTGCGCGGCCAGCAGGCCCTGGGGTACACACTCGTGGCCGGGCTCGGGCTCGTGATCGCAACCGCAGACCCGCTCACGGCGATCCTGCTCGGCCCGCAGTGGGACGGGGTGACGCCGATCCTCCGCCTGCTCGCCGTCGCCGGAATCTTCCAGACCATCTCCTATGTCGGGTACTGGATCTACATGTCGAAGGGGCTCACGGCGGACCTGTTCCGCTACACCCTCGTGACGTCGGCCATCAAGGTCGTCTGCATCGTCGCCGGGTCGTTCTTCGGGGTGATCGGGGTCGCCGTCGGTTACGCGGTCGCCCCGGCGATCGCGTGGCCGATCTCGCTCGCCTGGCTGTCGCGTCGCACCGTCATTCCGACTCGTCGGCTGTACACGCAGGCACTTCGGATGCTCGCCGTCGTCGCTGCGGGCGCAGCGGCGGGGTGGGGAGTCGCGGTGGCCCTCTCGTCAATGCCGTCGTTCGTCGCACTGATCGGGGGCATCGTCAGCGTGGTCCTGACCTACGCCGTCGCCGCCCTCCTGATCAGGCCGGTACGCCGCGACGTGCTCGATGTCCTCTCCCTCCTCCGCCTGCTGCCATCCCTCCGGCGGCGGCCTGCTGCGCCTGAATGAGCGCACGACGCCCCTCGATCGGGGGTGATTCGGCGCGAAAGACTAGGCGTCGACGAACCACCCGGTTTACGATCTGAGAAACTCTCACACCCGAGATCGGTGCGCCCGAACTGCACCGAACGAGAGGACTCCCAGTGACGATCGACGATTCCAGACCCAGAATCGGCTATGCGGCCGGTGCGTTCGACCTCTTCCACGTCGGCCATCTCAACCTGCTGCGCCATGCGAAGAGCCACTGCGACGTGCTGATCGCAGGCGTGGTCTCCGACGAGATGCTGCTGCGCACCAAGGGATCGCAGCCGATCGTGCCTCTGGCCGAACGCCTGGAGATCGTCAGCCACATCTCGTTCGTCGACGAGGCCCGCGCCGAGGTGCTGCCCGACAAGCTGGAGACCTGGCGCGAGGTCGGCTTCGATGTATTCTTCAAGGGCGACGACTGGCGAGGAACGGAGAAGGGCCTCCGACTGGAGCGCAGATTCGCCGAGGTCGGAGTCGAGATCGTGTACTTCCCGTACACGGTGCACACCTCGAGCACCGTGCTTCGACGGGCACTCGAGATACTCGATCGAGGCGACGACACCATCGCCAACGAGGCCTGACCGAACTATCGGATCGGCTGCACCAGATCGAGCAGGACGTCTTTCCTGCCGCGCGCGAAACGTCCGTACGCCCCGGTGGATGCGGCGCGCAGCACCGGGATCGCACGGCGGAGGCGGTTGACGGGGAAGGCGTTCCTCGCCCGCTCGTGATCGAGCTTCTGCTGCGCGAGGGCCAGGCGAGCCGGTGGCACCCGGTCACCCAGGGATTCGAACCGGGAGACCAGCACCTCGGCACGAGTGCGCAGACGCTCGTTCCGAGCCGCGCCGGGAGTCAGGAGGAGGGCCATCCGCTCGCGGGCCCCCCGCCGGCGCACGCCGGTCTTGTTGGAACTGTGCTGCCGATAGCCGATGGTGGGATCGCCGAGGTAGTCGGTGCCGCCCAGCCCGGCGGCGACGATCCCGAGCCATTCGTCGTAGACCCAACTGCGCGGGAACGGCGTGGCCGACTGGAGAAGCACCCGCCGGAATGCGGCCGTCGCGCCGGTGACGATGTTCCGACGGATGAGCACGTCCAGCGCCTCACCCGCGCCGTAGCGGCCGCGCTCCCAGTCGCTCACCGCTTGGGTCGCCGCCAGCCGCGCCCCCATCGACGCTCCGGTCTCGTCGATGAGGTCTGCGTCCCCGTGCACGAAGAGCAGGGCGGGCCGTGACTCGAAGGCATCCCGGATGCGCTCGAAGCGATCGGGATAGCTGATGTCATCGTGATCGCACACGACCACGATGTCGGCGGTGCACGCGGCCATCGTGCGTTCGATGTTGCCGGCGATGCCGTGGTGCTCGGACGGCAGCAGCGTCCAGACGATCCCTGCGCTCTCCGGCCTCTCGGCAGCCTCGGACCGCACGGTCTCGATCACCGCCCTCGTTCCGTCCGTGGAGCCGTCGTCGCCGATCACGATCTCGTCGGGTACGACCGACTGGGTGATGAGCGACCGGAGATGGTCCCCGACGAAGCGCTCGCTGTTGTACACCCGCATCGCGACGGCCATGCTCAGATGTCGGCCGTGATGCTGTGCGGTCACTCGCATACGTCCTTCGAATCGGGCTCGATCGGCAGCCGACAGGCCGCTCGTGCTCAGGATAGGGCTGCCGTGGCGACGCGACAAGGGCGTGGCTTCCCACGGCGACGGCGACGTCGCGGGACCGACCGCTAGCATCGGTCCATGCGCATCAGAGCCACGAGGAGCGATGCCGGCGAAGGCGCGGCCCTCGACAGCGCGATCGCACGGGTGGTGGCTGAGGGGAACTGCTCGGGGTGCGGGGCATGCGCCCTCCTCGACAGTGGGCTCACGATGGCACTCGACGAGGACGGCTACAGCCGTCCGAGGCGTATCAACGAGGGAGTCGCGGCCGCTGGAGCGGTCGACACCCTGCGGCGGGCATGCCCCGGCATCCTCGTGCGCGCGCAGAACCCGGAGGAGTCCCAGCGGCACCCGACGATGGGGCCGGTCGTGCAGGCGTGGTCGGCGTGGGCCGCCGACCCCGAGATCCGCCGGAGGGGCAGCAGCGGCGGCACCATCACCGCCTTGGCCGCCTGGCTGGTCGAGACCGGCGAGGCCGCTCGGGTCGTCGGTGCCCAGGCCGAGGCGGGAAACCCGCGTAGGACGGTGAGCGTGAGCATCATGACTCGGGACGAGGCGCTCGCCGCCGCCGGATCACGCTATGCCCCGGTCTCGATCGCCGCCAATCCACTGGCGACGGCCGAGGCGTCCGCGGTCGTCGGGAAGCCGTGCGAGGCATCCGCCCTGCGCGCGATGCGCCCACCGGGATCCGCCGACGGCCCCCTGCTCCTGTCCTTCTACTGCGCCGGGACGCCCAGCCAGTCGGCCACGGACTCGCTCGTGACCGCACTCGGCGTGCAGCCGGGCGGCGCACTGCGCGACCTCTGGTATCGCGGGAGGGGGTGGCCGGGCCGCTTCACCGCGGTCACGGCGGAGGGGACCGAACACTCCGCGTCCTACGACGAGTCCTGGGGCGATCACCTCGGACCCACCGTGCAGTGGCGCTGCAAGATCTGCCCCGACGGCATCGGCGAGAGCTCGGACATCACCGCAGCCGACTTCTGGCGATCGGATGAACGCGGCTACCCCGACTTCACCGAGGGCGACGGCATCAGCGCCCTGATCGCCCGGACCACGCGGGGGCGCGACGTGGTTGCCCGCGCCATCGCCGCGGGGATCCTCGTCGCATCTCCCCTGTCGATCGACGAGCTCGATGCGGTTCAGCCGCTGCAGCGCAAGCGACGCCAGACCCTCGCCGGTCGGCTCGCGGGCACGCGTGCCGCCGGCATCCGCCCGCCCCGATTCGTCGGGTTCGGCCTCCTCGCGTTCGCGGCCGGCCGACTCGGCCTGGTCGCGCGCACGGCCCGGGGCACCTACAGCAGAGTGCGGGCGGACCGCTCCCGTTCACGGCGCCCCTGACACCGCCGTCAGGCCTCGAGCACCTGGGCACGTCGCGGGGCCGGGTGGCCGTGCACCTCCCGGTGCAGGCGCTCCATCGTCTCGTCGAGCCTGGCGGCGGTCTCGGCGGCCTCGGTCAGGCCGTCGACGAGGTGCTGCGGGACCTGCTTGTCGTACTTGTAGTAGGTCTTGTGCTCGAGGCTCGCCCAGAAGTCCATGGCGACGGTGCGGAACTGCACCTCGACCGTGACGGGGACGGGTCCGCCGGAGAGGAAGACCGGCACCTCGAGGATGACGTGCAGGCTGCGGTAGCCGTTCGGCTTCGGGCGGGCGATGTAGTCCTTGATGCTCAGCACGCGGACATCCTGCTGCGCCGTGATCATGTCGACGATGCGGTAGACGTCGGAGACGAAGCTGCAGGTGACGCGCACGCCCGCGATGTCGGTGATGGACGAGCGGATGGCGTCGAACGAGGGCTCGATGCCCTTGCGGTCGAGCTTCTCGAGAACGCCGTCGGTCGACTTGAGCCGGCAGGAGATGTGCTCGATCGGGTTGTGGTCCTCCTGCTCGCTGAACTCCTCGCGCAGGATCGACAGCTTCGTGACGATCTCGTCCATGCCGAACTTGTAGCGCTGAAGGAAGCGACTGAACTCGTCGCGCAGCGCCTTCATCTCGGCGAGGGTGTCGAGGTCGAGTTGCTGGAACAGCTCGCTGGTTCGCGGGGTGAGCAGTGGCCGCGTGAGAGCGGTCAGCCTGGGCTTGTCATCGGGGATCGTGTCCACACCTCGACGCTACGCACCGCTCCTCTGCGATCCGTGTGAATCGACCATGAGAGTGCGGTCGGCGTCAGAGTTCCGAGTCGCTGACCGAGAAGGTGTCGCAGGCGGCGGCCCCGCCGTCGTAGCCGGCCTGGAACCACTTCTGGCGCTGCTCGCTCGACCCGTGGGTCCAGGCCTCGGGGTTCACATCCCCGCCGGACTGCTGTTGGATGCGGTCATCGCCGATGGCCGCTGCGGCGTTCAGCGCATCCGCGATCTGAGCCGGCGTGACCGGCTTCAGCAGCGGCACGTCCGAAGCGGCCGTCGGCTGCGTCGACGCCGCCGCGACCCAGGCGCCGGCGTAGCAGTCGGCCTGCAGTTCGACCCGAACGCTGCCGGATGCCGCCCCCGTCGTGCCGTCCTGCGATGCCTCGATCGCGCCGGTGAGGTTCTGGATGTGGTGCCCCCACTCGTGGGCGATCACGTACATCTCCGAGAGCGGTCCACCCGATGCGCCGAAGCGGCTGCGCAGCTCGTCGTAGAAGGTGGTGTCGAGATAGATGAGCTGGTCGGGCGGGCAGTAGAAAGGTCCGACGGCGCTTGTCGCGTTGCCGCATCCGGTCGCCACACCCTCGGAGAACAGCGTGATGTTCGTCGTGGCATACGTCACGCCCAGCGCCGGCGCCTCCTCGGCCCAGTAGGCGTCGAGCGACTCGGCGGCGCCCTCGAGGCGGCACTCGATGCCCGCATTGGCATCGGCTCCGGTCTCGCAGTTGGTGATGACCTCGTCGTTGGACGAGTCGACGGCCCCGCCGCCACCGCCGGCGCCGACGAGGCCGGAGAGGTCGACCCCGAGGAGCTGGCCGATGAGGACGATGGCGATCACGCCGATGCCTCCACCCACACCGATGCCCACATTGCGGCCGCGCTTGGATACCTTGCCGCCGCCGATCTTGGCGTTGTCATCGAACGTCATTCCGACAACCTACCGGGCCTGCGTTCCTCCGGGTGACGGCTTGACAGCGACCGGTTCGGAGCGGTCGAGGACCGTGCGAGTGTCGGCCCACGACGCCACGGGCACCGTGAACACCCCGCGTACCCCGCGCAGCCAGTGATACAGCGCCAACGACAGGAGGGTGGCGACGACGGTCAAGACGATCGGCATCACGGCGGCGAGCAGCGAGGGGACCTCGACGCCGGTGGCGACGATGACGGAGGCGACAGCGACCATCGGGAACGTGTGCACGAGATAGATCGGAAGGGTCCTCGTTCCGAGGTGGCGCACGAAGTCGAGTGGCGGGATCCGTGAGATCACCACCGCCACCGTGATACCGACGCAGACGGCGATGATGCTCAGCGCGAAGAGGACGAACGGCGCCCGGATGAGTCCGGCCTTCACCACGAGGGCGAGGAGGGCTCCGTAGATCACGATGACCGCGACCGCGTGCCACCACCGGGTTCTCGGAGCCACCGAACGCACCCACGAGCCGAGTTGCAGGGCGAGCAGGAAGAAGAACAGGTAGCGCCCCATCTTGTCCCAGGCCGTGGCCGTGTGGAGGTATCCGGAACTGAACAGCACCGACACCACCGCCGACAGCACGAGAGGAAGCCACCGTGGCCACGAACGGGTCAGCCAGGCGATGGTGAAGAAGAGGGGAAGCGCGTAGATGAACCAGAGGTTGGCGTTGGGGATGACGAAGAGGTTCACGATGCCCCACCAGTGCCCCTCGTCCGCGACCTCGGTGATGGGAGGGAGGGCGATGGCGAAGAGGTGCTGCGCGGCACTCCAGACCACGTAGAGGTACAGCAGCAGGACCAGGCGGCGTCGGAAGAGGCCCCGGTAGGTGAGGGTGACCGCCCGCGCCCCGACGATCCCCGACATGAAGAAGAACAGCGGCATCCGGAAAGTGTCGAGCAACGGATTGAGGGTGGTGAGCGGACCGACCACGCCGGCGAGTCCGAGGTACATCGTGCTGTGGAAGAGCACGACGAGCGTGATGGCGATCCCCTTGGCGACATCGATCCATGGCTCGCGATTCACTGCCGCGAGCGCTGTCGGCGCTGACGCTGGAGCCGGGATGTCGTCGGTCACTCGGGTGTGCCTCTCGCCGTACTGCCCGGGAACATCAGGGGTCCGCCGAGTGGTCTCAGGATAGGGCGGCCCCGGTCACTCGGCAAGGGTGGCGGGGCCCGCCGCCTCTCGCTGCGCCGCGCTTCGGCCGGGAGTCAGGAACCGGGGCAGCGTGAACACGCCGGGCACATCGCGCAGCAGCCTGTGCACGCCGAGGGCGCACGCGATCGACAGGGCTGTGAGCACGACCGGCAGGGTCACGGCGACCGGGGTCGGGACACTGACGCCCGTCGCCACGATCAGCGCGCCGACGGCGAGGAGCGGGAAGGCGTGCACGACGTAGATCGGCAGGGTGCGGGTGCCGAGGTGGCGCACGACGTCGAAGAACGGCATCCGGCTCATGATGACGGCCAGAGCGATGCCGACGGCCACAGCGAGAATGCTCAGGCCGAAGAGCACGAGGGGAACGCCCCGGATGCCGGTGGCGAAGGTGACCCCGGTGAGACCGAGGTAGACGACGGCGAGCACCGCGGCATGCCACCAGCGGATGCTCGGAGCCAGGCGGCGCACCGTGCCGCCCATGCGCAACGCGAGCAGGAAGAAGAACAGGTAGCGGCCCATCTTGTCCCACGCGGTATCGGTCTCGAGGATGCCGGAGCTGAACAGCACGGACACCGCGGCGGCGAGCGCCAGCGGCACGAGGGCCGGCCACGAGCGGGTGAGCCAGGCGATCGTGAAGAACAGGGGCAGCGCGTACAGGAACCAGAGGTTCTCGTTCGGGATGACGGCGAGGGTGATGAAGCTCCACAGGGGGCTCGGCTCCGGTTCGAGCGAGGTGGGGGGAAGCAGGGCCAGGAAGACCTGCTGCAACGCGACCCACACGGCGTAGAGGTAGATGAGCAGTGCCAGGCGCCGGTGGAACAGCGCCCTGTAGCCGAGGGCGACCGCCCGCGCACCGAGCAACCCCGACATGAAGAAGAACAGGGGCATCCGGAACGTCTCGAGCATCGGGTTGGCTCGGGCGCCGGGCACGTCGACGCCGGCGAGACCGAGGTACATCGTCGCGTGGTACAGCACCACGAGCACGATGGCGATGCCCTTGGCGGTGTCGATCCAGCGTTCGCGCACGACGGGAGCGAGCGCGACGGATGCAGCCGTCACCGCCCCCGTCCGGGTGTCCTCATTCGCGGTCATCCCTGCAGGCTAGGGCGATCGGAGGCGCGGGCGAGGAAACGTCACCTGACGTTTACACGCACGGGGCGGTCGTTCAGCCGGCGAAGCGGTCCGTCGCCTCGATGAGGGCGTCGCGGATGCCGGGCTCGTCGAACGCGTGACCGGCATCCGGGATCATCCTGAAGTCGGCCTGCGGCCACGCCTTGTGCAGGTCCCACGCCGTCATCGGCGGGGTGCAGGCGTCGTAGCGTCCCTGCACGATGACGGCGGGGATGTCGTGCAGTTTCACGGAGTCGCGGATGAGCTGCCCCTCCTCCCACCAGCCGCCGTTCATGAAGTAGTGGTTCTCGATGCGTGCGAAGGCGACCGCGTAGTCGGGTTCGGTGAACCGCGCGATGGTCTCCTCCTGCGGCAGGAGCGTGATGGTGGAGGACTCCCAGCGCGACCAGGCGATGGCCGCCGGGCGGTGCACCACCGGGTCGGGGTCGTTGAGCAGCCGGCTGTACGCGGCGATGAGGTGGCTGCGCTCGGCCTCGGGCACCGGGGCGATGAAGCCCTCCCACAGGTCGGGGAAGAGAGCGGCGGCGCCGCCCTCGTAGAACCAGTCGAGCTCGATGCGGCGCAGCGTGAAGATGCCCCGCAGGATGATCTCCGTCACCCGCTCCGGATGCGTCTCGGCGTAGGCGAGGGCGAGGGAGCTGCCCCACGATCCGCCGAGCACCTGCCAGCGGTCGATGCCGAGGTGCTCGCGCAGCCTCTCGATGTCGGCGACGAGGTGCCAGGTGGTGTTGGTGCTGAGGTCGGCATCCGGCGCGCTCACGTGCGGGGTGCTCCTGCCGCAGCCGCGCTGGTCGAGCAGCACGATGCGGTACTTCTCGGGGTCGAACAGCCGGCGCTGGGTCGGGCTGGTGCCGGCGCCGGGGCCGCCGTGCAGGAACACCACGGGCTTGCCGTCGGGGTTGCCCGAGGTCTCCCAGTACACCTGCTGGCCGTCGCCGACGTCGAGCATGCCGGAGTCGTACGGTTCGATCTCGGGGTAGAAGTCGCGCATCAGGCAACGATAGGCGAAGACGGCGGGCGCGCGTAGGGTCGAGGCATGGCGAACTCACTCGCGACAGTGACCATCACCGGTGCCGGCGGACAGATCGGCTACGCGCTGCTGTTCCGCATCGCGTCGGGCCAACTGCTCGGCCCCGACACCGCGGTTCGGCTGCGACTGCTCGAGATCCCGCAGGGACTGCGATCCGCCGAGGGCGCTGCGCTCGAACTGCAGGACTCCGCGTTCCCCCTCCTGCAGTCGGTCGACGTGACGGATGATGCCGTCAGCGCCTTCGACGGAGCCAATGTCGGGCTGCTCGTGGGTTCGCGACCCCGCGGCCCCGGCATGGAGCGCGGCGACCTGCTCGCGGCGAACGGCGCCATCTTCGCCCCGCAGGGTGCTGCGATCAACGCGGGCGCCGCTGACGACGTCCGCATCGTCGTGGTCGGCAACCCGGCGAACACCAACGCCTTCATCGCGAGCGCCCACGCGCCCGACGTGCCCCGAGAGCGCTTCACCGCCCTCACCAGGCTCGACCACAACAGGGCGCTCGGGCAGCTCTCGGAGGCGCTCCACGCGCCGGTGTCCCAACTGCGCGACGTGAGCATCTGGGGCAACCACTCGGCGACGCAGTTCCCCGACATCGCCCACGCGACGGCGGGCGGGCGTCCCGTCGTCGAGCTGCTCGAGGAGCAGTTGGGGGCGGATGCCGCCCGCGAGTGGATCCGCGACGTGTTCATCCCGCGGGTGGCCAAGCGCGGAGCCGAGATCATCGAGGTGCGCGGTTCGTCATCCGTCGCCTCGGCCGCCAATGCCACCATCGACCACGTCTCCGACTGGGTGAGCGGGACGACGCACGGGTGGACCTCGGCAGCGCTGCCGTCCGACGGCTCGTACGGCGTGCCGGAAGGGCTCGTGTCGTCCTTCCCCGTGGAGTCGATCGACGGGCGGTGGCGCATCGTGCAGGGACTCGAGCTGGATGCCTTCGCCCGCGAGCGCGTCGACGCCTCGGTGGCCGAGCTCATCGAGGAGCGCGAAGCCGTGCGGACGCTTGGGCTGCTGGGCTGACACGACGCGCGGTACCGCGTTCGCTGGCTACGCTGGAGGCATGGCCCAGCGACCTGCACAACGACCAGCCCCCGAGCCCGAGCGCGCCTCGCGACGCTCCCAGGTGATCATCGGCGTGATCGTCGGGCTCATCGTGGGCCTCGTGATCAGCCTGATCAGCGGGTTCTGGCTCTGGCTGGCTGCGGGTGCCGCCGTCGGGCTGGCGTTCGGCTCGTTCATCAAGCCGCCGGTGAAGTAGGGCGTTCACCGGTCGCTGAGGCCCGGCCGCAGGCCGCGGCCGAAGCGCGGTACGGCCGAGCGCTTCGAACGCGGACTCCGTCCGGTTCTCAGCGAGCGGGGCTGAACGAGCCGCTCGCTGAGGGCCGACACGAAGTGGCGCGCCCGAAGCGCACCTAGCGCTTCTTGGCCTTCAGCGTCTTCTCGTCGATCGGAGCCTTGCCGGAGGCGCGGAGATCCGCGTAGTACGCGCGGGCCTCGTCCTGGCGCTCCTGCTCGGCTCCGCTCGCGATCGACGCCCGCAGGTGCTCCGGCTTGTAGCCGAAGGCGTCCACGAGGTCGAGGGCGTGCGGACGCAGCCGCGAGATCAGGCGGTCGACGTAGGCGGTGACGGCCTGGGCGCGCTTGGCCGAGAGGCGCCCGTTGATGAGGTACCAGGCCAGGTGCTTCTCGACCAGACCCAGGCCGAAGAGGTCGCGCAGCCAGGTGAGCACCTCCTTGGTGCCTGCATCCGTCGTCTTCTCGAGAGCACGCGTGAACGCCTCCCACTGCAGCAGTTCGCCGTGAGCGCGTGCAGCCTCGATGAGTTCGTTCTGCTGCGAGTTGAACAGGTCGGCTGCAGCCTGCTTGCTGAGCTTGCGGCTGTCGCGGAGGCGTCCGCCGATCCCGGCGATCATCGTCTCGACGCGGTCGGTGAGCAGCTCGCGCTGGGTCACGGGGTTGCGAAGCTCGGAGACCGAGCGGGCCGTCGATCCGAAGTCTGCGACGGTCTGAGCCAGACGGCGCAGCCCGGTGCCGTGATAGGCCCTGTCGACTCCCTGCTCGACGACGTAGCGCGTGAGAGCACCGGCATCCGCCGAGGCGAACTTCCTCGAGTAGTCGGTGAGCAGGCGCTTGGCGACGAGCTGGAGCAGCACGTTGTTGTCGCCCTCGAAGGTGACGTAGACGTCGAGGTCGGCTCGCAGCCCGACGAAGCGGTTCTCGGCGAGGAAGCCCGAGCCTCCGCAGGCCTCACGAGCCTCTTGGATGGTGTCGAGAGCGGCCCAGGTCGACAGCGGTTTGAGGGCCGCGGCGAGGGTCTCGAGGTCCTGCCGGTCGTCGTCGGTGTCGGCCTTGCCGGAGAAGACCGAGTCGAACTTCACCAGGAACTCGTCGTGCGCGAACGTCTGCGCGTAGGTCGTGGCGATCCGCGGGATGAGGCGACGCTGGTGGCGCTGGTAGTCGAGCAGCACCTCCTCGTCGGTGTCGCTGGCAGCGTTGAACTGGCGGCGCTGGGTGGCGTACGTCACAGCGATCTTGAGGGCCATGGCCGAGGCCTGGGTTGCGGCGCCGTCGAGCGAGACGCGGCCCTGCACGAGGGTGCCGAGCATGGTGAAGAAGCGGCGCCCCGGGCTGGCGATGGTGCTCGTGTAGGTGCCGTCCTCGGCGACGTCGCCGTAGCGGTTCAGCAGGTTGGTGCGCGGCACCCGCACGTTCGTGAAGTGCAGGCGACCGTTGTCGATGCCGTTCAGGCCGCCCTTGAGGCCGTCGTCCTCGCCGCCGATGCCCTTCAGGAAACCACCCTTGGAGTTGCGGATGGGCACGTAGAAGGCGTGCACGCCGTGGTTGACGCCCTGCGTGATCAGCTGGGCGAAGACGACGGCTGCCGTGCCGTGCTTGGCGGCGTTGCCGAGGTAGTCCTTCCACGCCCCGCGGAACGGGGTGTTGATGACGAACTGCTGCTTCTTCTCGTCGTAGGTCGCCGTGGTTCCGATGGAGGCGACGTCGGATCCGTGGCCGGTCTCGGTCATGGCGAAGGCGCCGGGCACCTTCAACGTCATGGTGTCGGGCAGGAAGGTGAGGTGGTGGTACTCCGTGCCGAGGTGCAGGATCGCGGCCGAGAACAGTCCCCACTGCACTCCCGACTTGATCTGCAGGCTCGGGTCGGCGGTGACCAGCTCCTCGAATCCGGCGATGTTGCCGCCGTGGTCGTCCATGCCGCCGACGGCAGTCGGGAACGCCCGGTGCACGCCTCCATGCTCGACGAGCAGCTTCAGCTGCCCCATGACCCTTTCGCGATGCTCCTCCATCGACTGACCGTCGATGCGCTGCATCTCGGGGCGAGCAGTGAGCTCACGCGACGCGAGGCGCACGTCGGCCCACGTGCCGAGCAGCTGCCGGCCGAGCTTCTCGAGGTCGATGCGCGGTGCACCCGGCTGGCCGGGCACGGTGATGGGCCCGGTGTCGACGGTCGGACGGATGACCTCGTCGACGTTCTCGTGGTCGGTCGGGCGAACGGCAGTGTCAACCATCGTGGTCCTCACATCTCGCAGTAGGGGTGTGTCTCCACGGTACGAGCGCGATCGGAGCAGGCGAAACTCTGCGTGGCTGGGCCACAAAGGGGGAACGGATGCTGGCGCACGGCGTTGGCGGCATCCGACAAAGACAGCTCCCCGGCTGGGAGAAAGACCACAAGGGGGCGACCCCCGAGCGGGAGGTTCCCGAGGGGTCAGCCGCGGAAGAACGCCGCCGCCCGGCCCGTCCAGAGCAGCAGGATGATGACCAGGGCGATGAAGGCCGTGACGAGGGCGGCGAGGAACTGCGAGGGTGCTGCGATCATCACGAAGAGCGCACCGATGATGCTGACGACCTCGAACGCCGTGACGACCACCCGCGCGCCGTTGCTGCCGCGGAGGAGCCCCCGGGCGATGACGATGATGATGATGCCCACGAGGATGTAGAGGATGGCCGAGGTGATGAGCGCTCCGCTGCTCCCGAAATCGAGGATGATGGCCGGGTCGTTCTGGTTGAGCAGGAGGAGGATGCCGACGACGATGTCGAAGACTCCCTGGATCCACGCCAGAACGGCGATGAAGGTGACTCCTCCGGGGCGGCTGACCGTCAGGCTCATGGGGCTCCTCATGTCTCAGTGACTTTCAGGCTAGTGGCGTCAGTGGTCCTCACGGAAGTAGTCGTTCGCCGGCCCGGTGAAGAGCAGGACGATCACGATGACCGATGCGACGATGCCGACCCATGACCCGAAGAACACCGAGGGGAGCAGCAGCGCGGGCACCACCGCGGCGAGGATCGAGATCCCGTGGGCGCCCGTCGCCACGATGCGCGCGGTGTTCTTGGCGCTCAGCAGTCCGCCACCGGCGAAGAACAGGATCGCGCCGAAGAGCAGGGCGACGACGGCCGACGTGAACAGCTGGGCCGCTCCCCCGAACTCGAGCACCACGACGCTCACGCCGGACTGCGCGAGCAGCACGACGCCGATGACGATGTCGATGACGCCCGCGAGCCAGGTGAGGGCACCGGCGACGGTCACCACTGCGGGTCTGCGGTAGGCCATGGGGTGAGTGTAGCGATGGCGTCCGAAGGCCTGCGGAACTGCAGATGTTCGCGCAGCCCTCGGCTTCGTCGGCGACTTCGTCGCTGCCTCTGCCAGCGGGAGGCATCCCCCGGCTACGCGCTCCGCTGGTAGGCGCGGAAGGCGCGGGTGGCGACCCATGTGAGCACCACCGTGAACGCGGCGAGCATGCCGAGGTTGCTCCACACGCTCGCCCAGTCGGGGTTGGCCTGCAGCGCCTCGCGGCCGGCGACGACGGCCCATTCGAACGGGTTCCAGGCCGCGGCATCCGCCACCCAGTCCGCCGACAGGCTGGTGTCCATCAGGGCGGAGCTCAGGAACATCAGCGGGATGGTGATGAGCTGCGACAGGCCGATGAGCACGGTCTGGTTGCGGGCGAGTAGCGCCGCCGCGTTCGACAGGGCCGAGAACGACGCCGTGAGCAGCATGGCTGCCAGCATCATGATCAGGATGCCGCCGAGCCCGCCATCGAAGCGTGCCCCACACAGCCATGCGACCCCCAGAACGATGAGCGTCTGCACCACGGTGAGGATGGCCTGGTAGACGAGCGTGGCCGTCATGAGTGCCCCGCGGTTGGTCGGAGACGTGAGCAGGCGGTCCATCACGCCGCGGTCCATGTCCTCGATGTAACTGGTGCCGGCCCAGGCACTGCCGAACAGCGCCATCATCATGACGATGCCGGGCGTGAGGAATTCGAGGTAGCTCGAGCCTCCAGCGAAGCCCGGGATCTCGACGACCGACTGGAAGAGCTGCCCGAAGAGCAGCAGCCAGATGAGCGGCTGCACGACGTTCATGACGAGGAAGGCGGGGATACGTACTGCTGCACGCAAGTGGCGGAGCGTCAGGTAGCCGGTGTGAGCGAAGAAGCCGGCACCGGCGGGGCGGGCGTAGCTGGCGGGCCGGGTCGGTTGCGCGCGGGCGGTCAGGGTACTCATGATGCGCTCGTCTCGAGGCTGGTGGCGGCATCCGCCGTGCGACGAGCGAAGCGGTCTTGCGCGGCGGCGAAGGAGTGCCCGGTGTGGGCGAGATAGACGTCGTCGAGGCTGGGCCTGGCGACAGTGGCCGATGCGACCCGCAGGCCCTCGGCATCGAGAACGGCGAGCGCGAGCGGGAGGGCTGCTCCGCCCTCGTCGGCGCGGGCACGCACGATGCGACCCGCTTCGACGGTCACCTCGCGCAGTTCCGGGACGCGGGCGATGGCGGCGAGCGCATCGGTCAGCGCCTCCGAGTCGCGCAGTTCGAGCACGACGGCGTCACCGCGGAGCCCGCTCTTCAGCTGCTCCGGGGTGCCCTCCGCGACGATGCGACCGTGATCGACGATGGCGAGGCGGTCAGCCAGGCGGTCGGCCTCCTCGAGGTAGTGCGTCGTGAGGAGGACGGTCATGCGGTCACTCCGCGACATCCGTTCGATCTCGGCCCACATCTCGGCGCGCGCCTCGGGGTCGAGACCCGTGGTGGGTTCGTCGAGGAACAGCACCTCAGGACTGTGCATCAGGCCGATGGCCACATCGAGCTTGCGGGCCATGCCGCCCGAGTAGGTCTTCACCTGCCGCTTCGCTGCTGACGTGAGGGTGAAGCGGTCGAGCAGTTCGTCAGCGCGGGTGTGCGCAGCCTTCGTGCCCATGCCCTGCAGCTGTCCGGCGAGCACGAGGTTCTCGATGCCGGTGTCCATGGGGTCGGACACCTGCTTCTGAGCCACGAAGCCGATGGCCCGCCGCACCTGCTCCGGATGCCGCCGCACGTCGATACCGGCGACGAAGGCGTCGCCGGAGTCGGGGTGCGAGAGCGTCGCGAGGATCTTGACCGTCGTCGACTTGCCGGCGCCGTTCGGCCCGAGCAGGCCGAAGACCGTGCCGGCCTCGGCTCGGAAGGTGAGCCCGTCGAGGGCTCGGAGTGCAGGCTTGCCGCGCCCCTGGGAATAGGTCTTGACGAGGTCGACGGATTCCAGTGCCGACCTCGGTGTTGCTGCAGCCATGCTGCGCTCCTTCGTTCTCGATGTGGGTTCGAGTCGTCTCAGGGCGCGCGGGTATTCTGGCAGCGCGCACTGAGCTGGTTCATGTCGGCTTCACGCCGTTCGACTCTGTTGCGAGGCGGTTCGGATGTTCCAGCATCCGGACCGCCGTTCCTTCGTGGGTCAGGCCATGGGCCGCTCCAGCGCCGACATCGTCAGTTCTTCCGGGAACCGAACAGCATCTGGGCGAGCACGAGCATCATGACGACGAAGCCGCCGAGCAGCGCGAGCCACGACCACAGCCACCCGATCGTGAAGCCGAGCACGATGAAAGCGGCGAAGGCGACGATCCAGATGACGGCCGTGTAGATGCCGAACCGGGCGGCGGATTCCGGCTCCTCCTCGAAGCGGTTGCCCACGCTCATCTCGCGCTGCGCCTGGCGCAGCCAGGCCTTGTGGCGATTGGTCTGCGTGGCGCCGAGGAAGGAGAACAGCACGATGCCGGCGACCAGGCCGACGGACGCGATCGCGATGCCCCAGGGCTGGACGGCACCGAGAGCCATGAGGGCGCCGAAGCCAAGGCCGGCGACGGTGAGGAAGCTGGCGAGGGCGTAGCCCGCGCCGCGACGCCGGGGCATGGGGTGGTTCGTGGTCGTCTCCTGCACCAGCGAGTCGCCGACGATCCAGCCGATGGCGGTGGCTCCGATGCCGATCATCAGGATCGTGACGCCCACGGGCAGGGGAAGCACCTCTGTGGCCGCGAGGCCTGCGACGGTCAGCGCCGCGAGAGAGACGAGCGCGGCCGTCACGACGCGCACGACGAATGCCGGCTTCGGGCGCACCCGGGCCGAGAGGTAGGCGGCGTTCTGGTTCCAGGGCGAGGCCCCTCGTGCGCCGGCCGGGGTGGCCGGGGTGCTGGTGGCGGATGCAGCCGGCGAGGTGCCCGGGGCGCCGGGGGCGCCGACGGCTTCGGCGGCGAGCTCGCGCACGTCTCCCAGTTCGTCGATCGCCCGGCGCGCGGCATCCGCGGTGCTGATCCCGGATGCCTCGAGGTCGGCGACGCGGGCGATGAGGTTGGCGCGCACCTCCTCTTTGAGGTCCTGGGCGTCGGGGGTCATCTCGACGCCACCGAAAGCCTCGTCGAGCAGTCTGTGGAGGTCGCCGGCTGAGGAGCGAGGCGTCTTGTCAGTCATTCTTCGTGTCCTTCACGTCGAGAAGCGAGTCGATGACGCGGCGGGTGGCGACCCAGGCCGCGACGTTGCCGCGGAAGATCGCGCGGCCGGCGTCGGTGATGCGGTAGTACTTGCGGCGACCACCCTGGGTCTCGTCGCCCCAGTAGGACTCGACCAGGCCGTCCTTTTCGAGTCGGCGGTAGGTGGCGTAGAGAGTCGCCTCCTTGATCTCGTGCTCGCCGCCCGTCGCATCGCGGATCGCCTTGAAGATCTCGAAGCCGTAGCTGTCGCTGCGACGGAGGAGTCCGAGCACGATCGTGTCGGTGTGACCGCGCAGGAGGTCGGCGGCGAAGGCGCCGGCCACTGAGGACCGGTCTGCGTCGCCAGCCGGGGCTGTCGCAGGGTTCGTAGCTTTCATCACGTCAAGTACTGTATCACACACAGTACTTGGTCGGATGAAGTTATGCGATGGCACTGGGTGCGCATCGGGCGCGGACTGCGTCCGGTCCTCGGCGAACGGAGCGTGGCGCGGTAGCGTACGGGCATGGATGAGCCAGTCATCACGGTGCGCGCCGCGACGATCGCCGACGCCGACGGCGTGTGGCCGATGGCGCGGGACTTCGCGACGACGTTCCGGCCCGAGGAGGCCGCCTATCGGGCGACATTCCCCCTACTGCTCGAGGATCCGGATGCCCTGTTGATCGTCGCGGAGGCCGAGGGGCGCCTCGTGGGGTACCTGCTCGCGGATGCGCATCGCACGTTCCTGGCCAACGGACCCGTGGCCTGGGTCGAGGAGGTCAAGGTCACGATGCGGCGCTCGGGCGTCGGAACGGCGCTGATGGCCGCGGCCGAGACGTGGGCGCGCGATGTGGTCGGGGCGCCGTACCTGGCGCTCGCGAGCCGGAGGGCCGGGGATTTCTACGCGGCGCTCGGCTACGAGGAGTCGGCGGTGTTCTGGCGGAGGATGCTCCGGGAGGAGTGAGCTGGCGCCTCGGTGCGCTTCGACCGCGAACTTCGTTCGGGCCTCAGCGAGCGAGGGTGTTGACGACGGCGATGAGGCCGTCGCCGTATGCCTCGAGCTTCTTCTGGCCGATGCCGGAGATGCCGTCGAGGTCGCCGATCGACTGCGGCCGAGCCTGCGCGACAGCACGCAGGGTGGCGTCGCCGAACACGATGTAGGCGGGAACCCCCTGCTCCTTGGCCTGAGCCGCACGCCAGGCACGCAACGCCTCGAACAGCTCGACGTCGGCCGGGCTGAGGTCGGCGAGGGCCGCTGACGACTTCGCGGAGCGACCGGACGACCGGCTGGCGGAGCGCTCGGGCTCGGTGCGGAGCGCGACGCTGCGGGCTCCGGAGAGCACGTCGGCCGAGGCATCCGTCAGCGAGAGGGTTCCGTACTCGCCGACAGCGGCCAGCAGGCCCTGCGCCAGGAGCTGGCGGGCCACTCCACGCCACTGCTGGTCGCTGAGGTCGGCTCCGATGCCCCAGGTGGCGAGGCGCTCGTGACCCCACTGCTCGGTGCGCGGCGTGGTCTTGCCACGGAGGATGTCGACGATCTGGCCGGCGCCGAAGGACTGGTTGCGCTCGCGCTTCAGCCGGACGATGGTGGAGAGCATCTTCTGGGCCGGCACCGTGCCGTCCCACGAGACCGGCGGGTTGAGGCAGGTGTCGCAGTTGCCGCAGGCCGTGCTCGGTTGACCGAAGTAGCTGAGCAGGTTGACGCGTCGGCACTCCACGGTCTCGCACAGGGCGAGCATGGCGTCGAGATGCGCCGACTGGCGACGCCGGTGCGCGATGTCGCCCGGCGACTGGTCGATCATGCGGCGCTGCTGCACGACGTCCTGCAGCCCGTAGGCGAGCCAGGCCGTCGACGGCTCACCGTCGCGGCCGGCACGACCCGTCTCCTGGTAGTAGCCCTCGACGGACTTGGGCAGGTCGATGTGGGCGACGAAGCGCACGTCGGGCTTGTCGATGCCCATGCCGAAGGCGATGGTGGCGACGACGATCACGCCCTCCTCGCGCAGGAAGCGCGACTGGGTGCGCATGCGCAGGCCGGCATCGAGACCGGCGTGGTAGGCGAGGGCGTTCAGTCCGTTGGCCCGGAGGAACTCCGCCGTCTTCTCCGTCGTCGCGCGCGAGAGGGCGTAGACGATGCCGGCGTCGTTCGGGTGCTCCGTGCGGATGAAGTCGAGCAGCTGCTTGCGCGGCTCGTTCTTCGACACGATGCGGTACTGGATGTTGGGCCGGTCGAAGCTCGACACGAAGTGCCGAGCGCTCTCGAGATGCAGCCTGTCGGCGATCTCGCGGTGCGTGGCCTCGGTGGCCGTTGCGGTGAGGGCGATGCGCGGCACATCGGGCCAGCGCTCGGCGAGGTCGCCGAGGGAGAGGTAGTCGGGCCGGAAGTCGTGGCCCCACTGCGACACGCAGTGCGCCTCGTCGATGGCGAACAGGGCGACGGTGCCGCGCTCGAGGAAGCGCTTCGACGCCTCGCTGTTGAGACGCTCGGGAGCGATGTAGAGCAGGTCGAGTTCGCCCTCGACGTAGGCACGCTCGACGCGGGCGCGCTCCCCGGCGTCCTGGGTGGAGTTGAGGTAGGCGGCCCGGACGCCGACGGCGAGGAGGGCGTCGACCTGGTCGTGCATCAGGGCGATGAGCGGTGAGATGACGATGCCGGTGCCCTCACGCAGCAACGCGGGGATCTGGTAGCAGAGGCTCTTGCCACCGCCCGTCGGCATGAGCACGATGGCGTCGCCGCCGGCCGCGACCTGACCGATGATCTCGCCCTGCTCGCCCCGGAACGACTCGTAGCCGAACACCGTGTGCAGAGCCTCGGCGGCCGTCGCGAAACGGGGCGGAGCGGCGCGGGCGACGAGGGTCGCCGTGTTGCCGGATGCCGCGGGGCGGCTGAACGACGCCGTCTGGGCGAGCTCGGCATCGGTCGGGGGAAGCCACCCGTCTTCGGGCGGTGCCCAGTCATCGAGGGGAGGCGGAGCGTCGTCGAACGGGAACCCGTCGAAGCCCTCGTCGGGGTCGGGGATCTGGTTCCGTTCGGCGTTCCAACTCACCCGGCGATTCTATGCGGCGGGGCCGACGGTGGAGGCTGGGAGCGGGTGGGGTGGGGATGGTGCGCCGCTCGCTGAGGCCCGGACGGAGTCCGCGGCCGAAGCGCTCCGGATGCGCTTCGGGCGGGCGCTCCGCTCGGCCCTCAGCGAGCGGGTTGCCCAGTCGATCAGCGGGCGCCCGGGTCCTCCTTCGGGGCCGTCGCCTCGTAGGCCTCGGCGTCCGACGGGGCACCGGGGTTGCGGCGTCGGAGCACCAGGAGCGTGACGACGACGGCGAGCACGACCACCGCGAGGGCACCGGCGATCCAGAGCAGGTCGCCGAGCGAGGAGGCCGAGGTGGCTGCGGCATCCGTCGTCGATTCGTCGGAGCCGTCGTCGCTCCCGGCAACCGGAGCCTCGGCCTCGGCCGTCGCGCACGTCGGTGCGGTGGCGCTGCCCTCGGCCAGCTCGGTGCCGGCGGCCGGCGCCCACTCGAACTCGTACTCCCCTGACACCGGATGCCCGTCGGTCGATACGACCTGCCAGGTCACCGTGTAGGTGCCCGGCTGCCCGAGCTGCGCATCGGTCTCGATGGTGGCGTCGACGATGCGGGAGCATCCGTCGCCGTAGAACCTCGGATCTGATGCCGGACCCGACACCTCGATGGCCGAGCCATTGCCGAAGGAGAGCAGGTTGTCGTTGGTCGTGAGCGAGACCGTGCCCGGCTGCTCGGTGACGGTGCTGTTCTCAGCCGGAGTGGAACTGACGGGGTAGTTGTGAGCCGAGGCCGGCCCGGCCACGCCGAGCACGGCGGCCGCGAGAACCGCGACCCCCGCGCCGACGAGGCCGAGCCGGCGACGCAGTCCGGAGGACATGCGCACTACTTCCCTGCCGGAGCGCGGCGACGCGACACGACGGCGATGACCACGCCGACGGCTCCGACGACGAGACCGAGCACGCCGAGCACCCGGGCGAGCACGTCGACCTCAGCGGCATCCGTCGACGACGAGGCCTCGTCGTGGTCGGTCGTCGCGGCGTCATCCGAGTCGCTGTGACCATGGGCATCGCCTGTGGCCTCGGTGACCGTGATGGCCGGTGCCGGGTGCTCCGGCTCGGCCTCGCCGTCGACGGTCTTCTCGTTCCACAGGGTCGAGCCGACCTCGCAGGTCTGAGTGACGGGGAACTCGAGCGTGTCGCCGGCGGCATCCTCGGGGAGCTGCAGCGAGAGGGCGAAGGTGTCGCGGTAGCCGTCGGCCAGCGGAGTCTTGGCCGTGTAGACGACCTGACCGACACGCTCGGTGAGCTCGTTGCCGTGGGCATCGGTGACGGGCGGGTCCAGGGTGATGGTGCTCTTCTCGACGGTCCAGCCCTGGTTGACGGTCGGGGTGACCGAGGGGATGGACTCGGGGATGTCGATGGCGATCGACGTGGTCGCCGATCCGTCGCAGCCGTGAGGCACGGCGAAGGTGAGAACGGTGTAGGAGCCTGCGGCCGTGCTGTCGGGCGTGACGCCGACGTGGGCGCTGGCTGCGAGAGGGGAGGCGAGGGCGAAGAGGAGGCCGGCGCCGAGAGCCGAGGCTGCGAGGGCGGTCGTGCGGGTGGTGGTCTTCATGATCGTTGGTCGTCCTTGTGTCGATGGGCACCGTGGACGCGCGTGGGCGTCTGGAGAGTTGTTCGGTGCCGAGGGAGGAATGGTTCGAAAGAGCAGCGCTACGCGAAGGCGAGCGCGGTCGACCGGGGCGGCCCTCGATGCCGCATCGACGAGAGCACGACCAGGAGATCGCGCGGGAGGAGGAGGTCGGCGCTGGCGGTGATGCGAACGTGGACGACCGGCGACAGACGCGGGCCGCTCTCGATGAGCACGGCGATGAGACGGCCGGCGGCGCGCGCGACGGCCAGCAGCGCCCGCTCTCCGCGGTGCAGGGCGGCGATGGTGACGACGGCCGCGAGCACGTGGGCCAGGATCATCGACGTGCCGGGATGAGAGGAGTGGCCGGCGTGCTCCAGCGCTCCGGCCGCACCGCTCGTGCCGAGCTGCAGCAGGTGCGCCGAGGCGTCGTGGTGCGCTGCCGGGTTCGTGGTGACCTGCAGCGAGCTGCCGCTCACGGCGAACAGGCTGTGGAACGCGAGCTGGCTGAGGACCACGGATGCCGTCAGCCGCGCCAGCGACAGGGTGCGACCGGCCAGCGCCACGCACACCATGGCGGCGAACGCGAAGGCGATGACGGTGCCGACGCCGAACGGAACCTGGGCGCCGGCGCCTCCGCCGATGGAGTGCGAGAGTCCGGCGAGCAGGGTGGCGACAGCGGCGGCGGTCAGTCCGCGCGCAGTCCGGGCACCCCGCTGGCTCATGGGTCAATTCTACGAGGAGCGGCGGATGCCGGGAGGACGGCGAACCCCCGGACTCGACGCGCGCGGTGGCGACGAGGACGAACGAGAGCGGCCCCTCGCCGCGAGGGCGAGGGGCCGCATCCGTTCAGCAGCGGGGATCCGCTACCAGAGCAGCACCGGGAAGGCGTTGCTCGTGGAGCCCTTCACGGTGTCGGAGCCGGCGTAGACCGACTTAAGCACGTGCAGGCCCGCCTTCAGCTTCGGCAGGGTGACCGTCTTCTTGCCCTTGTCACCGGCGGTGAGCGTGATGGTCGTGAGCAGCTTCTTGCCGTCGTAGACCTTCACGTCGCCGGTCACGACGGTGCCCTTCGGAGCCGACACCACCACCGTGTACTTCAGCGCCGAGTTGTGGCTGCCGAGGATGGTGTTGGCGTAGGCGAAGGTCGAGCTCTTCACCGCGGGCACGGGTGCCGTGATGGTGATGGGCACGGCGATCGACGTTCCCGTCGAGGGCACGGCGATCGTGAGCTGCTGCGCACCGGAGACGCCGGCCGGAATCGCGAAGGTCACGGATGCGCGACCCACCTCATCCGTCGTGTCGACGATCGTCGGGTCGATGGCCGAGGATCCGACCACGGTTCCGCCGATAGAGAGCTCGACCGTCGAGGCTGCAGGCTCGCCGGCGCTGAACGCGAGCGACGAGAGGTCGGCCGTGACCGACTCCCCCGGTGCGTACGCGGCACCGCTGGCGGGAGCCGTGAGCTTCACGCCGACCGCGCGCTGGGCGAGGTCGGGTGAGACGGGCGAGTTGGCGGCCATGTAGTCGACCATCGACTCGAGGTCGACCTTGCCGGAGTCGGCCTTCTGCGTTCCCTGGGCCAGCGTGAAGAAGTTGTCTCCACCCGAGGCCAGGAACGAGTTGACGACCACGCGGATGCTGTCGTCGGCCGCGACCGGCTCGCCGTTCAGCAGCACGTTCGTGATGTGCGATCCGACGGCGGCCGTCGGGTCCTCGGTGTAGGTCAGGCTCTTCGACACGCCGAGCTTGAGGAACGGTCGTGCGGCCGTGGCCGGCTGCCACTGCTGCTCGAGCACCTCCTTGAGCTGCGCACCCGTGAGGGTGAGCGTGACCAGGGTGTTGGCGAAGGGCTGGACGACAGCGGCCTCCTTGTAGGTGAGGTTGCCGTCTGGGTCGGCCGGCCCGGTCGACGCGTACTTCATGTCGGCGCGCAGGCCACCCGGGTTCATGAGGGCGACCTGGATGTCGGCCGCGTCGCGCTGGGCGCTCCACAGCTGCACGTCGGCGACGAAGTTGCCGAGGGTCGACTCCCCACCGCGGTTCTCCGCACCGGCCGTCTGCTTGGCCCGGTTGAAGTCTGCGGTGATGTCGCCGAGCTTCACGGCACCGAGCACGGCGGCCTTGGCCACGGCGTCGGCGACGATCGGCGCGACGGCGGGGTCATCCGCGTAGTTCGGCGTGTACGTGGTGACAGTGCCGTTGACGACCTTGGTCTTGACGTCGTAGGTGTTGTTCACCATCGACAGCAGTTCCTTGGTCTGCGGGTTCACCTCGATGTCCATGATGCTGAACTTCTCGCCGTACTGGCCCGAGGAGATGACGGGACGACCGTCGATCACGTGGTTGTAGGCGAGGTGGGTGTGACCCGACACGATCGCATCGACGTCGGAATCGACGCCCGTCACGATCTTGCCGAAGGCCGAGGCCGGGTCGGTGGCGGATGCGACATCGGGCGTGGCGGCACCCTCGTGAACGAGCAGCACGACGACGTCGGCCTCACCGTTCGCGGGGTCGCCGTCGCGCAGCTCGTCGGCGACGGCGTTGACGGATTCCGTCACGTCGCGCACGTCGATCTGGGCGATGCCGGCCGGGCTGACGAGCGAGGACAGCTCGTTCGTCACGGCTCCGACGAAGCCGATCGTCACGCCGTCGAACTCCTCGGTGTAGTACGCGGGGAGCGCGTGCTCATCCGTTCCCTTCTTGGAGATGTTCGCTCCGAGGTACTCCCACTTCGCCCGCGGGATGATGCGGTCGGTGAGGTCGGCGAAGCCCTTGTCGAACTCGTGGTTGCCCACAGCGCTCACCTCGAGACCGGCCGCGTTCAGCGCGTCGATCGTGGGGTTGTCCTGCTGGATGAACGAGGTGAAGGTCGAGGCTCCGACCATGTCGCCGGCAGCCGCGAAGACGGTGTTCGGGTTCTCCGCCCGCACCTGCTTCACGGCTGTCGACAGCGCGGCGATGCCGCCGGCGGCCGAACCCGACTCGTTCTCGATACGACCGTGGAAGTCGTTGACCGTCACCAAGTCGATCGAGACCGGCGCGACCTCGCTCGAGACGCCCACGACGATGGGGTCGTGGTCGCTGGAGCGCCAGGGCGTTCCAGCCTCCGTGGCTGCGAACGCGTAGCCGCGGTCGCTCCACTCGGGCGAGTTGATGTTCCAGACGCCGACGCCGGTGACGGTCGAGGCGACCGACGGGCTGGCGAGAACGTGGTCGAGGCTGCCGAGCTCGCCGTTGAACGAGTAGGTGTACTGGCCTGCGGCATCCGTCGGCACCAGGTCGGTCCAGCCGGCGTCGGTGAAGACGTCGATCGGGTCCTCCTGGGCGTAGGCGTTGAAGTCGCCGATGAGGAAGACGTCGCCGCTGCCCGAGCTCTTCTTCAGGGTGTCGGTGAAGGCGAGGGTGGCCTGCGCCTGCTTGACACGATCGGCGTTGAACCAACCCTGGCCGTCGGCCGGCTCTCCGGTCGAACCGGAGGGAGCCGACTTGGACTTCAGGTGGTTGGCGACGACGGTGATGGTCTTGCCGTCGAAGCTGAACGTCTGCGCGATCGGCTCGCGGGCGTTGCCCCAGACGCTCTCATCGATCGGCACGGTCTGGCTGGCACCCTCGGGGGTGACGGCAGCGGCCTTGTAGATGATCGCCGTCGTGATGAAGTCGGTGACATCGGCCGTGAGGGCGTCGGGGGTGGGAACGAAGCTCCACACCTCGCTGCCCGCAGCCTCGTTGAGGGCGTCGACCAGGTTGCCCAGGGCCTCGTCCTTCGGGTCGCCGAGCTTGATCGAGTTCTCGATCTCCTCGAGCGAGACGACGTCGGCGTCGAGGCCGTTGATGGCCGCGACGATCTTCGACTGCTGGATGGCGAACTGCTCGGCCGTGGCCGCGCCGCGTGCACTCGAGTTCTCGCTCGTGAGCGTCGTGAAGTAGTTGAAGACGTTGAACGACGCGAGGCGGACATCGCCGCCGACGGCGGGCGGAGCCTCGGGGCGGGGGTTCGTCGCCTCGAATGTGGGCTTGGCCTCGGCCGGGCTCGCGTCGGTGATCGGAACCGCGGGCTGCAGGCGCCAGTCGTCGAAGCCGTAGCTCAGCACGTAGGGCTGGGCCGGGAAGTCGACGACGTCGCCGTTCCGCACGACGGTGTCGGTCGTGTAGTACGGCTGTCCGCCGATGTGGGCGGCGTTGGACACCTGGATGCTGTAGCCGTCGTCGAGCAGGAGACGGTTCGCCTTGTTGGCCGCGGCGATGGCTGCGGCATCCGGACCCGACTGCTTCTGCTCGGTGGCCGCCACGAGGGGGGCCTCACCGGCGGACAGCCAGAGGGTGCCGAAGTTGTAGAGCTGGTGGCTCGAGGCGACCTTGTAGGTGCCCGTCGGCTCGACCAGCATGCCCTCGAGATTCTCGCGGTCGGCGCCGAGCACGGTGTCGGGGAGCGGCGTGGCTGCGGGAACGCCCACTGCCGGCGTCACGACGGTGACGGCTCCGGCGACGGATGCCGTGAGCTGGGTGAGTCCGTTGAACTCGCGCACGGTTCCCGTGGCCTGGACCAGGTCGCCGATGGCGAGGGTGGGCTTCTGGTTGCCGAGGTATACGAACAGGCCCTCGGACGCACCGGGGATGTCCCCGCCGCCGCTGCCGGCCGTCTGGATGTAGATGCCGTTGTAGCCGCCCGTGCGCTGGTCTGCTGTGACGACGCCCTGGACGACGTAGCTGTTTCCGTCATCGGCGAACGGGCTGGCCGCCCCCGTGCCCTGGACGGCGGCGATGGTGCTGTCGACCGTCGCCGCGAAGGCCGGGGTCGCGCCGAAGGAGGCGAGCCCGAGGGTGGCGACGGTGACGGCGGCGAGCGCCGACAGTCTGCGGCGATTCGTTCGGACTGGCTGGACTTCTGGCGGCGTCTTCTCCGCTGCCTCTGCGCTGGAGCGCTGGATCGTGGACACGGACTTCCCTTCGGATGAAACGGATGTGGTGCACAGGATTGCTCTCGGGGCGCGGGTTCGGCCGCAGTGCCGAGAAACTGGTGACCCCTCCCGGATGTACCCCGAATCGGGGCGCACTCGTTCAGGGGTCATCCGCAGACTATGGGCTGCCCGTGACACTGCCAAGAGCCGTGAGGGAAATGTCATCTGCTCTTAAGTTGGTCGCCACAGCGCCGCGCGCGAATGCAGCCCGGCGGCCGTGAGCACGCGGGGACGCCCACCGCGCCCTAGGCTGGTCGCCTATGGTGACCGTGATCCTCGGAGTGTCTGGCGCGCTCATCTTCGGCGCGGCCGACTTCCTCGGGGGGCTCGCGGCCAAGCGCATGAGCGCCCTGCTCACCACGGCCGTCGCGGCCCTCACCGGGCTCGTGCTGCTGCTGATCCTGCTGCCGTTCCTCGGGGGCGTCTGGTCCTCGGAGGCCGTTCTCTGGGGTGCCCTCTCGGGAATCACCGGCGCCATCGCCATCTCGCTGCTGTACGCCTGCCTCGCCATCGGACCGATGAGCATCCTGTCGCCCCTGACCGCCGTGGTCTCGGCGATCGTGCCCTTGACGGTCGCCCTCGCCGGAGGCGAGACCCTCGCGGCCCTCGGCTACTGGGCGATCGGCCTCGCCCTCATCGCGGTGGTGATGGTGGGCTTCGTGCCCGAGAAGGGCGCTGTTCGGCCCTCGCTCAAGGGCATCCTGATGGCGGTCGGATCCGGAGCCGCCATCGGGGCGTTCCTGGTGCTCATCGACCTCAGCCCCGACGACAGCGGGCTCGTGCCCCTCGTGCTGAATCGCGCGGTCAATGCGGCGATCATGTTCAGCGTCGTCGGCATCCTCTTCGCGATCGGACTGCGCCGCCGTCGTCATTCACGCCACGAGGCCGCGAGCCTGACCGGCATGGGAACCGATGCCGACGGCCACGACGCGACGTCGGCACCCGCATCCGCGGCGGCAACCGCATCCGACGGTCGGACCATGCTGCGCACCGGCATCATGCTCGCCGTGGCGTGCGGCGTGATCGACGCCGTCGCGAACACCCTGCTGCTGCTCGGCATCCGTGTGGGCGACCTCAGCGTGATGAGCGTGCTGACGGCCCTCTATCCGGCCGGCACCATCCTGCTGGCCGCGATCGTGCTGCGCGAGCGCATCGCCCCCGTGCAGTGGATCGGGTTGGCGCTGGCGCTCACGGCCGCCGGGATGCTGGCGCTGGCCTGAGTCTGCGCGGCTCGCGCTACCTCCCGGACTTCGGTGCCCTGCGCGGGCGCTTGCCCTCGGTCGACGTCGGGGAGAAGATCACGCCGAACGCGATGCCGATCCCGATGCCGATGAGGGCCCCGGCCACGACGCTGTCGAGCGAGTAGCCGATGGCGACGCCGAGCACTCCGCCGATGACGAGGCCGAGCGGCCAGGCGACCAGTGCGCTCATGTGCTTGCGTCCAGCGCGGCCGGGCAGGCGCGGCTCGGGGGTGTTCTCAGCCATGCAGACAATCTACCCGCGGCATCCGGATGCAGCGGACCACCGGAACCCGGGCTGCGAGTGAGCGGCACCCGGCAGTCTGTGGATCACCGACCGGGCGGTCGGAGCGTCGGACGGAACACCTGCGTGGGCTGTCCCCCGCTGAGGAGTTCGACGATGAACTCGAGGAGACGGAACGGAAGCAGCGCGAGCAGGTGCACGATGAGGAGCGGCGCGATGATGGCGCTCCCGTAGGACAGCACCACCATCATGAGCCAGTCCTGGCCCCAGAGGAACGACGCCGCGAGGGGAGCCAGGAGCAGCAGGAGCCAGATCGGGTCCGTCGTGATCGCCAGCACGATGCCCGTCGCGATGGCCACGAGTGAGAGCAGCACCTGCACGAGGAGCAGCAGTCCCAGCGGGAGGGCGTGCCGCAGGTAGCGCTCCGCGGACACCCAGCCCCACATGAGCCAGGCGCGCAGCAGTGGAACCCGCTGCTCGCGGAGACCCACCAGGAAGACACGGTCGTCCTCCCGGCGCTGATCGAGGGCGGCCTGCGGATCGCCGCCGTCACCGATCAGGGCGGCGACCTCCGAGCGGTGGTCGTGCACGATGGCCGGAGCCGACTGGCGGCCGTAGGAGGCGATGAAGCTCCAGAGGAAGTCAGGCACCGACGCGAGGTCGGTGCTGTTCTGCCGGGTCGGATGGGAGTCGGGCACGTGGGCCGGCGCCCAGACGACGTCGGCGGCGCCCGGCTCCCTGTAGCCGATGGCGCGACGCAGCTGGAACAGGTAGCCGTCGGGCGGCACCTGGCCGAGCTCGATGGAGGCGAGTGGCTCGCCGTCCTCGGTGATGAACGGCATCCGTTCCCCCTTCGACGCGGTGTGAGTCCATCCTGCCGGGTGCCTGCGTCACTGATGCGCTGCGGCCGCGGACTTCGTCGGGTCTCAGCGAGCGGGAGGGAGATGTGGAAGGGCCCCGCGCGCTCTCGCGAGGCCCTTCCTGTCATCCGCACAAGAGGTCGTCGGGTCGACCACAGATGACGATCAGGCGCTGCGCAGTCTTCTCTCCGCGCAGAACGGAAGGGATACGACGCCGACGCCTGATCGGTTTGGAATTCGTCGAGATTCGCGACCAGGGCGCCGAGCGAGTCGCCGGTTCACTCGGGGATGGGGACGGCGCTCCCGCGCACCGTGATGCCACCCGACACCGGGATGTCGACGGTCAGCACACTCGGGCGGCCGACGTGGCGACCCTGGTGGACGATCACGCGCGCCGGGGGCTCGATGAGGCCGAGCTCGCGCAGGTAGCCGCCGAGGGAGGCTGCCGCGGATCCCGTCGCGGGATCCTCGGTGATGCGACCGACCGGGAAGATGTTGCGTGCCTCGAACTCGGCGGGGCCGACCGCTCGCAGCATGGTGATGGTGCCGGCCCAGCCCTCGACGTCCATGAGGGAGCGTGCGACGACGGGCGAGAAGGTGAAGGAGTCGAAGACGTCGGCATCGGCGACGACGACGATCGGATGCCTGTTGCCCGCGAAGGCGACGCGCGGCGGGTAGCGCTCGTCGAGCTGCGTCTCGCTGAGCGAGGTCATGGCGAGGATCTGGCTGAGCGCTGCGGCATCGAGTGGCTCGACGGCCGGGTCGACGCTGGTGAAGGCGGCGGTGATGACGGCCGGCGCGGAGGCGCGGGCATCTGCGGCGGCATCCGGAGCTCCGGCATCCGTCACGATCGGGATCTCCCCGACCGGGGTGCTGAACCGGATCTCGCCGACGCCGTCGCGCTCGGCGATCGCGACGGCCGTCGCGATGGTGGCGTGACCGCAGAACGGCACCTCGGCGATCGGGCTGAAGTAGCGGATCGCGTGGATGCCACCCTCGGCACTCGTCACGAACGCGGTCTCGGCGTAATCGAGCTCGGCGGCGATGCGCTGCATCTCGACGTCGGTCATCCCGCCGGCGTCGAGCACGACACCGGCGGGATTGCCGCCGCGAGGGTCGGTGGAGAAGGCGGCGTAGCGGAGGATCTGCGGAGAGTCGGTCACAGAACCATCCTCGCGCTATTCGACCTCGTACTCCTCGCCGAAGCGCCCGCGGTACTCGACCGGAATGAGCGGCTTCTCGGCGCGCACCCGCAGCTCCTGCACGGCCCAACTGTTGCCGTCGGGATCGCTGAAGCCGAAGAACGTGCCGCCGTCGCGCTCGTCGAAGACCGTCAGCTCGCTGGCGTCGACGCCCCGGCCGAGGAGCTCCTCGCGCGCCGTGGCGGCATCCGAGACCACGAGCTGCAGGCCCTTGAGCGAGCCCGGCTCCATCTGGTTCTGAGACGGCAGGGTGCCGATCACGATCGAGCAGCCGGAGCCGCGCGGAGTGAACTGCACGATGCGCGCCTCACCCATGTCGGTGTCGTGATCGAGGTCGAAGCCGACCTTGTCACGGTAGAACGCGATCGATCGGTCGATGTCCTTGACGGGCACGATGACGACTTCGAGGGTCCAGTCCATGATGTGTTCCTTTCGTTGGCTGGAAAGCGAGGAAGTCCGGTCAGGATCAGGCCCGTGGGGCCGGCGGACCTTCCGCAGGGGAAGAACCTCCTCGCTTTCCAGAGGGTCAGCCGAGCAGTTCCTCGAGGCGCTCGTAGCCCTCGCGCATGCCGATCTCCATGCCCGAGGCGACCATGCCGTCGCGGGCCTCCTGGGTGGGATAGACGGAGTGGCCCTCGAGGCGGGTGCGCCCGTTGCCGAGGTCGATGAAGCGCATCGAGTCGAGCGCGACGACGTCGGGGTAGCCCTCGAACTCGAAGGTCTGCACGGCGAACTCGTTCTCGCGCACGACATGGAAGACGCCGTTGAATCCGTACTTCTCGTCGCCGCGGCCGTGCACGTAGCGGTAGCGGCCTCCGGTGCGGAAGTCGTACTCCTCGATCTCCATCTCGAGATCGCGCGGGCCGAGCCACTGGGCCACGAGGGCGGGATCGCGGTGGGCGTTGAAGACGGCCTCCACGGGGTAATCGAACTCGCGCACGAAGTCGACGTACTGCACGCCTTCCGGCGCCGTGACGGTGAGGGCGTTGGTGGTGGTGCTCATTGTTCCTTCTCCTTGATGGTGTCGACGGATGCCGGTGCTGCTGCATCCGATGCGCCCATCGCGCCGAGCACCGCGTCGAGACTGCGGAACTGCTGCTCGTGGATGAGCCTGTACCGGTCGATCCAGCTGGTCATGCGTTCGAGCTCGACGGCGTTCAGGTGCACGGGCCGGCGCTGGGCATCGCGCGTGCGCGTGACCAGCCCCGCCTGCTCCAGCACCTGGATGTGCTTCGAGACCGCCTGTTTGGAGATCTCGAACGGCTCCGCGAGTTCATTGACCGTGGCCGAGCCTCGGCTGAGGCGGACGATGATCCGGCGACGGATGGGGTCGGCCAGGGCCATGAATGCCCGGTCGAGCCGCTCCTCCGACGTCGGATCCACGATCATCATCAACCTTCTGCTTGATCAACCATTTGATTGATTAAGATTATTCCTCCGCCACCCACCCGTCAAGAGTTGATGCGGAAATACGTGTCAACCGGTTGACAAGTCCGGTGTCAACCGGTTGACTCATCCTCATGATCGAGATCCCCCCGCCGGATGACCGCATCACGGTCACCCTGCATCACCTCATGGCCCAGCTCGACGACTTCGCCGACGGACTGCTGCATGAACGCTTCGGCGTGAGCTACAGCCAGTTCATGTTCCTCGCCGTGCTGGCCACCCTTGACCTGCCGGACATCACGACGATGGGACGCTGCCTCGGCGTCTCCAAGGCAGCCGTGAGCAAGAGGCTGCCGTCGTTCGTCGATGCGGGCTGGGTGGAGCTGAGCGGCGATCCCGCGAACTCCCGCCGCGTGCTGCTGGCCCTGACGCCGGCAGGATCCCGACTCACCGAGGATGCGACCACAGCCCTCGACGACTCGTTCACCGAGGTCTTCACCGACATCACCGAGGTCGACCTCGACCAGCTCCACCAGCAGCTGAAGACCGTCATCACTGTTCTGACCCGAAAAGGAATGTAGCCATGACCTCCCCCTCGAACACCCTCATCGTGATCGGGCACCCGATCGCCGACAGCTTCAACCACGCTGTTGCCGCGGCCTACGCCGACGCGGCCCGCGAGTCAGGCGAGGTGCGCGTGCTCGATCTGGCCGACCTCGACTTCGAGCTCTCCCCTGACGACCGCGATTCCCTGCGTACCGGCCGCGAAGGCGAGGTCGATCATCTCGACGCCGGAACCCGCCACGCCATCGAGCTCGTGCGCTGGGCAGACCACCTCGTCTTCGTGTACCCGCAGTGGTGGGGCACCTATCCCGCGGTCTTCAAGGCGTTCATCGACCGTGTCTTCGTGTCGGGATTCGCCTTCCGCTACGGATCAGGGCACCGTTCGGAACCACTCCTCGGAGGACGGACCGCGCGCGTCGTCATGACCATGGACTCGCCGACGGCATGGAACCGCCTGGTCTACCGCAATGCGAGCGAGACCTCGCTGATCCGTGCCACGCTGCGCTACTGCGGCATCCGCACCGTGGGGGTCACGCGTTTCGCCGCCGTGCGCTTCAGCACGGAGGAGCGGCGAGCAGCATGGCTCGACCAGGCCCGCGCGATCGCCCAGACGGATGCCGCTCGCTCGCGTCGCCGCACGGGGTCGCGCGGTCTCGTCGCGGCCTGATCCGACCGACGTCGGCGCCTGCAGCGCAGGGAACGGCCGATGCGTCGGCGAAGCGAGGCAGGATGGACCCATGCGCATCGTGGTGACTGGTGGATCGGGCAAGCTCGGACGAACGGTGGTGCGCGAGCTCGCGGCATCCGGTCATGAGGTGGTCAATCTCGACCAGAACGGCGAACGCGGGCCGGGATTCCTGCGGGTCGACCTGAGCGACTTCGGCGCCGTGATCGATGCGATCGCCGGCCTCGCCGAGCAGCCGGACGGCCACGAGGATCGCGGCACCGTCGACGCCCTCGTGCACCTCGCCGCCGTTCCGGCGCCGGGCCTGGTGAGTGACGTGAGCACGTTCCACAACAACATGATCGGGACCTTCAACGTCTTCTGGGCGGCGAAGCGACTCGGCATCCAGCGCATCGTCTACGCCTCGAGCGAGACCGTGCTCGGCCTGCCGTTCGATGTGCCGCCGCCCTACATCCCCGTCGACGAGGAGTACCCGGCGCGACCCGAGAGCGTCTACTCGCTGGTGAAGCACCTCGAGGAGCAGCTGGCGATCGAGCTCGTGCGCTGGGACCCCGAGCTGTCGATCACGGCGCTGCGCTTCTCGAACGTGATGGACCCGGAGGACTACGCGGCGTTCCCGTCATTCGACTCGGATGCGAACGCACGCAAGTGGAACCTGTGGGGCTACATCGACGGTCGCGACGGCGCCCAGGCCATCGAGCGTGCGCTGACGACGGCAGGGCCGGGGTTCGACCGTTTCATCATCGCGGCTGCCGACACCGTGATGAGCCGGCCGAACGCCGAACTCGTCGCCGAGGTGTTCCCCGAGGTGCCGGTGCACGGTGAGCTCGGCGTGAACGACACCCTGCTCTCGATCGCGAAGGCGCGGCGGGTGCTGGGCTTCGAGCCTGAGCACTCGTGGCGCGATCACGCCTGACGCGTCGACCGCGGGCTTCGCCCGGGCCTCAGCGAGCGTGCGCGGGCCCGACCGCGTGCACCGCGTCGACCATCGGCGCGAGCTCGGGCTGCTCGGCGGCATCGGCGAGCACGCGCTCGAGCGCCTCGTCGTGGATGGGCTGCGCCCGCTCGTAGAGGGCCCGCCCCGCAGCCGTGAGCTCCGTGTAGATGCCGCGCCTGTCGTCGGCGCACAGGATGCGGGTGAGGAGCGCACGCTCCTCGAGCCGCGTCACGAGCCGGGTGGTGGCGCTGGCGCTCAACGCCGCGGCACGGGCCAGCTGCTGCATCCGCATGTGCCACCCGTCCTGGCGGTTCAGGGCGTCGAGCACCGTGTACTCCACCACTGAGAGCCCGACGGATGCCGCCAGCGCGCGTTCCAGCTCGGCCTCGATGAGTCCGTGCAGAGCGGCCAGCGTGCGCCAGCCCTGCGCTCGCACCTCGACTGCGTCGTCGGCGATGCCCATGGCGGTCCTCGATCCTCTCGTCGCGTTCGCCGAGCCGCCGGAACGGCCCCGCGAAAAGTACTTGCTTGCGCGTTGTATTTGCATGTGCAACTATTTATACACCGCGTCTGCAACTACCAGCGTACGCGCATCATCCCGAAACCCCCATCTCAGCACTGGAGAAATCAGCATGCCCGCAGGTTTGATCGCCCTCGCCATCGGCGGATTCGGCATCGGACTCACCGAGTTCGTCATCATGGGCCTCCTCCCCGAGGTCGCCGCGAGCTTCGACGTCACCGAGGCCGCTGCCGGCTGGCTCATCTCGGGCTACGCGCTGGCCGTGGTGGTCGGCGCCCTCGGCATCACCGCCGCGACCATCAGGCTCCCCCGCAAGCCCGTGCTCATGGCGCTGCTGGTTCTCTTCATCGCCGGCAACGCGCTCTCGGCTCTCGCGCCCACCTACGGCGTGATGATGAGCGGCCGCGTCATCGCCGCCCTCTGCCACGGCGCCTTCTTCGGCATCGGCGCCGTGGTCGCCGCGAGCCTCGTACCGGCGAACCGCAAGGCCGCGGCCGTCTCGATCATGTTCACCGGCCTCACCGCCGCGAACGTGCTCGGCGTGCCGTTCGGCACCCTCCTCGGCCAGCAGTTCGGATGGCGGTCCACGTTCTGGGTGATCGCCGCCATCGGCGTCGTCGCCCTCGTGGGCATCTGGCGGCTCGTGCCGGCAGCGCCCGCGGTGACGGATGCCGCAGGCCGGGCATCCGTCACCCCGGTGCCCCGTCTCCGCACCGAGCTCGGGGCGTTCCGTTCGGGCCAGGTCTGGCTCTCGCTCACGGTCACCGTGCTCGGCTTCGGGGGCATGTTCGGCGCCTTCACCTACATCGCCTACACACTCACGGAGGTGAGCGGCTTCGCTGCGAGCACGGTGCCGTGGCTCCTCGTGCTGTTCGGCGGTGGCCTCGTCGTGGGCAACTGGCTGGGCGGACGCCTCGCCGACAGGTCGATCGACGCGACCCTGCTCGGCTTCCTCGGGGCGCTCACCGTCGTGCTCGTGCTGTTCGCACTGCTGGCCTCGAGCCCGGTCGCGACGGGCGTGCTGCTCTTCCTCATGGGCGGATTCGGATTCGGCACCGTGCCGGGTCTGCAGACCCGCATCATGGGCTACGCCGACGGCGCACCGACACTGGCCTCGAGCGCCAACATCGCCGCCTTCAACCTCGGCAACGCCCTGGGCGCCTTCGCGGGCGGTCTGGCGATCACTGCCGGCCTCGGCTACACCTCGCCGCTCTGGGTCGGTGCCGTCATCACCGCGGCCGCCGTGGTCGTGATGGCCTTCGCTGCCGTCGATGCGCGGCGAACGACGCGCAGAATGGATGAGGTGCGCGCGTCCGCCGCGACGCCGACCCGGCCCACTCCCGCTGTCACTGTCGCCTGAGCGTCAACGCCGACTCCCTGCACCAACGCACCACCCCGCCGCATCCGGCACAACGAAAGGACATCTCCATGAGCGACATCCTCATGATCGTCACCGGGGCCACGAGCCTCACCCTCAGCGACGGCACCGAGCACCCCACGGGCTTCTGGGCCGAGGAACTCGTCGTCGCGCACCGCGAGCTGCGTGCCGCCGGCCACACGATCACCATCGCGACGCCGGGCGGCGTCACCCCCACCGTCGACGCGGGAAGCCTCTCGGATGCCGGTGCCGGCGGAGCCGAGAAGGCGGCCGAGCTGCGCGGCTACCTCGACGAGATCGCACCCGAGCTCGCGGCATCCGTGCCCCTCGACACGATCGACGTGTCGGCATTCGACGCCGTCGTGCTGCCCGGCGGACACGGTCCGATGACCGACCTGGCATTCGACGCGACGACGGGGCGCCTCCTCACCGAGGCGAACGCCGCCGGAACGATCATCGCTCCGTTCTGCCACGGCCCGGCCGCCCTGCTGTCGGCCGTGGGTGCCGACGGCGCCTTCGCCTTCGACGGGCGTCGCCTCACCGTGTTCACCGATCACGAGGAGCTCACCGGCGGAACCGGCGAGAAGACGCCCTGGTTCGTCGAGACCCGCCTGCGCGAGGCCGGAGCCGTCGTCGAGACCGGCGCCGACTGGTCGAGCCACGTCGTGGTCGACGGCAACCTGATCAGCGGCCAGAACCCGCAGTCGAGTGCCGCCGTGGCGGCTGCGGTGGTCGAGGCGCTCTCGGCTCGCTGAGGCCCGGGCGGAGTCCGCGGCCGAAGCGCTCTCCAGGCGCAGCGCGGGCTGAGTGCGCTTCGGGCGGTCGCTTCGCTCGGCCTGCTTCAGGGCCGCTTCGCGGTCCCTCAGTACGGCGCTCAGCGAGCGGAAGCAGGATTCAGTCGAAGAGTTCGCTGAGCCAGCTCTCCCGCTTCTTCTTGCGGTAGTAGCCCTGGTCGCCGGACTGCTGGCGTCCGCGGTCGTCGTACCGCCGATCGTCGCCGCGCTGGTCGTAGCCGCGCTGGTCGTAGCCCTGCTGGTCGTAGCCCTGCTGACCGTGGGTCTGCGCGGGCTGCTCGCCCCAGCTCGGCTGCGACTGCGCGACTGCCGGGGCCGCAGGCACCGACGGCGACCTGTAGTCCTGGGCCGCCCGAAGCTCGGCGCCTGCGCGCTCGAGGATCTTGTCGAGTTCGCCGCGATCGAGCCACACGCCGCGGCAGGTGGGGCAGTAGTCGATCTCGACGCCACTGCGCTCGCTCATCACGAGCACGGACTGGTCATTCGGGCACTGCATCGAACGTTCTCCTTCGTTGGGGTCTCCTCGACCCTAGGAACGATTTCTGAGCAGATCCCGGATGCCGCCGGCCACCGGGATCGCGGACGACGCGGCGCGCAGGTGAAATGTGACTCGATGCTCAGCAGTCGAGGGGCTGCGTGTGTCATGATTCCGCCACGGTCCAATGCGGTGCCGCAGGCTCGAGGGGAGTGGTCGATGACGACATTCGGGGTGGAAGAGGAGTTCATGTTCCTCGATCCGGAGACCCTCCGGCCCGTCGACGTGGGCACCCACGTGCACGAGGCGATGGCGGCGGAGGCCGAGTGGGCGCCCATCATCAACCACGAGTACCTCGCCTCGCAGGTGGAGCACACCTCGGCCGTGTTCACCACGCTGCCCGAGGCATCCGCAGCCCTCGATCGTTTTCGTCGGGAGGTCACCGAGAGGGCGACCAACCTCGATGTGATCGCGGCGAGCGTCGGGATGCCGTTCCAGGCCCCCGTCTACCCGACCATCACCGAGGACGACCGCTACGAGCGCGTGGTGAGCGACTACCGCCAGATCATCGCCGACCACCAGATCAACGGACTGCACATGCACGTGGGCATCGCCGACCGCGATGCCGGGGTGCGTGCACTCAACCGGGTGCGGTTGTGGATGCCGCTGCTGCAGGCCATGTGCGGCAACTCGCCGTTCTGGCGGGGCGTCGACACGGGCTTCGAGAGCTGGCGCGGCATCGTCGTGCGCCGCTGGGCCATTTCGGGCTGCCCTCCGGCCTTCGTCGACGCGGCGGACTACGAGCGGCGGCTGCGCAACGTCGTGGGCGTCGGCGGCACCTTCGACACCGGCATGGTGATGTGGAACGTGCGGCTCTCGGAACACGTGCCCACCCTCGAGGTGCGCGTGTGCGACGCCCAGCTCACGACCGACGACACGCTGCTGCTGGTCGCCGTGGTGCGCGGCCTCGTGACGACGGCCCTCGCCGAGGCAGCCGATACCACCCCGAACGTCGCTCCGGAGCTGCTCGACAACGCGCTCTGGCAGTCGGCGCGCGACGGCCTGCGCGGTCGCCAGCTCGACCCGATCTCCGGCTCGATGATCGAGGCCCGCGCCGCGCTCGACGTGCTGCAGGCGTACATCGCCGACCAGCTCGAGGCTGAGGGCGACCGCGAGTTCGTCGCCGCCGGTATCGCCCGTCTGCTGCACGACGGGACCGGCGCACACCGCCAGCGCGCGGCGATGCATGCCGGAGGCCTCCCCGGGCTGGCCCGGTTGCTGCGCGAGAGCGTCACTGCTCCGGTGTGACTCGCAGGATCACGACGGAGTGCGCTCCGAGGGTCGACGGCGCGGCCGCTCCGACCTCGGCGGCCGGCCCATCCGTCTCGGGTGAGGCGAGGAGCACCGTGCTCGGCGGCACCTTGATCGGCGCCGGCGAGTCGGCGAAGTTCACCGCGACGATCACGTCTCCTCGTCGCATGGTGAGAACGGATGCTCCCCCGTCTGCGGCGTCCACCTCGGGAAGGTCGGCGCTCCGCAATGCGGGCTCCGATCGCCGCAGGACGGCGAGCGCCCGATAGAACGCGAGCATCCGCGCATGGCGGCCGTGATGGAGCTCGCTCCAGTCGAGCACCGAACGCTCCAGCGTCTCGGGATGCTGGGGGTCCGGCACGACGTCGCGGTCCCAGCCCATGCGCGCGAACTCCGAGATGCGGCCGTTCGCGACGGCGGCGGCGAGTTCGGGCTCGGGGTGCGAGGTGAAGTACTGCCACGGCGTCGACGCGGCCCACTCCTCCCCCATGAACAGCATCGGCGTGAACGGACCGAGCAGGGTGAGCGCCGCGGCGATGGCCAGCTGGCCGTCGTCGAGGGTGGCGCCGAGCCTGTCACCGGTCGCCCGGTTGCCGATCTGGTCGTGGTTCTGGTCGCTCACGACGAGTCGCCACGATGGCGTGCGACCGAAGTCGAGCGGACGCCCGTGATTCCGATCGCGGAACGACGAGAAGCTGCCGTCGTGGAAGAACCCGCGGGTCAGCACCTTCCGCAGGACCGCGAGGCCGGCGAAGTCCGCGTAGTAGCCGGTGACCTCGCCCGTGAGAGCCACGTGCAGGGCATGGTGGAAGTCGTCGCTCCACTGCGCCGTGAGGCCGTAGCCGTCGGGTCGCGGCTCGATCATGACGGGGTCGTTGAGGTCCGACTCCGCGATGAGGTGCAGCGGGCGTCCGAGTTCGATGGCGAGGGCATCCGTCGTCTCCGCGATCTCGGCGAGGATGTGGGTCGGACCGGTGTCGTGGAGCGCGTGCACGGCGTCGAGGCGCAGCCCGTCGACACCGTAGTCGCGCAGCCACAGCCGCGTGTTGTCGAGGATGTAGCGACGAACTTCCGCGGCATCGGCGCCATCGAGATTCAGCGCGCTGCCCCACGGGCCGTCCTGCTCGTGGAGGTAGGGACCGAAGCGCGGGAGCACGTTACCGCTCGGGCCGAGGTGGTTGTAGACGACGTCCTGGATGACGCCGAGCCCCGCGGCGTGGGCGGCGTCGACGAAGCGGCGATAGGCCGCCGGGCCGCCGTAGGGCTCGTGGACGGCGAACCAGAGCACGCCGTCGTAGCCCCAGCCGTGCTCGCCGTTGAAGGCGTTGACCGGCAGCAGCTCGATGAAGTCGACACCGATCGAGCGCAGGTGGTCGAACCGCTGCGCAGCGGCATCGAGCGTGCCCTCGGGGGTGAAGGTGCCAACGTGCAGCTCGTAGATGACGGAGCCCTCGAGGGGGATGCCGCGCCAGGAATCGGCTGCGCCGCCCGCGCTCGTCACGGCCGCAGCGTCGGCGCTCAGCGCAGTCAGGTCGAGCGTGCGCGACAGCCCGTGCACTCCGTGCGGCTGCCACAGCGAGCGCGGATCCGCCAAGGGCCCCTCGCCGTCGACGACGAAGCCGTAGTCGAGGCCCGCCGCGACATCGAACGGATGCCGCCACCAGCCGTCGGCGTCAGGAGTCAGCGGCAGGTCCTCGCCATCGAGGCGCAGCACCACCTCGCGGGCAGCGGGCGCCCAGACCCCCAGCCTCATCGGGCACGCCGATCGTCGGGTGAGGACTGCGCCTCCCGGGAGGACTGCGCCGACAGGGGCGCGAGCAAGGCGACGGGGTAGTCGGCCAGCAGCTCGGCGGCGAGCACCTCCCCGCTCCACTCCCGCCCGGTGATCACATCGACGAGGGAGGCATCCGGCAATCTGATGACGGTGTCACCCCAGCCACCGCTGCCGGCGAGGCCCAGCGAGAGCCGGGTGGCGACGGTGATGGCACCGCCGCGATCGAAGGCGACGACGTGATCGGCGGCGGCGCCGTACGCGGGCACACCGAGGTACCGGGTGAACAGCTCGGGGTGGTCTCGGCGCAGGCGCAGCGCACGCGAGGTCAGGAGCAGCTTGGCGGCGCCGGAGTCATCGACCGGCGGCAGCCAGCCGTCATCGAGACGCGCCAGCTGCTCGCGGCGCACGAACATGTCGACGGGGCGGCGGTTGTCTGGGTCGACCAGGGAGAGCTCCCACAGCTCGCTGCCCTGGTAGACGTCGGGAACGCCGGGCGCCGTCAGCTGCACGAGCTTGGCGCCGAGCCCGTTCGTGAAGCCGGCCCCGGTCACGGCGTCGACGGCGCGCTGCACGATGCCTGCGACCTCGGCGTCGTCGAAGACGGCATCGACGGCGTCGTGCATCCGGGCCTCGAATGCGGCATCCGGGGCCGTCCAGGTCGTCGACGTCCCGGCCTCGCGGGCCGCCTTCTCGGCGTAGGCGTGCAGGCGCTCGCGCGACGCGGGCCAGGCGCCCACGACGGCCTGCCAGAGCAGGTTCTCGAAGGCGACGTCGCCGAGCGGCAGCCTCTCGTGCAGGGCGGCGAGGGTCGTGCTCCAGCCGACGGTCCACTCCGACAGCACCGAGATGCGGGCGCGCACGTCCTCTCCGCGCTTGGTGTCGTGCGTCGAGAGGGTGGTGAGCGAGAGCGGATAGCCGGCCTGACGCGCGGCCTGGCGGTCGTGGAACTCGCCGGGATCGACGGCGAACTCGCTGGGATCGGCGCCCACCTCGGTGAGCGAGGTCAGGCGGGTGTAGCGGTAGAACGCCGTGTCCTCGACGCCCTTCGCCATGACCATCCCCGAGGTCTGCTGGAAGCGGAGAGCTGCCGGATGCCGCGGGTCGGCCAGGACGGCCGAGACGGCGTCGACGGCCGCGGCGAGCTCGGGCCGGCGGCGGCGCGCCTCGACCCTGGACTCCTCGAGGTGACCGGCCCCGAAGGGCAGGTAGGAGCGGTACACCGGGAAGCAGGCGAGCAGCTCGCCGAGCGCGTCCGCCCGAGTGTCGAGGTCGAAGCCCGCGTGCGCGAACTCGGGCAGCAACCGCGCGAGCCGCAGCACCTCGGCGTGGAGGATGCCGTCGGCGATGGCGCGCTTGGTGCCGTGGATGAGATCGGGCCACGCGGGCTCGGTGGTGGCGGATGTCGGCTCGAGCGCCCTGGCGGCCTGCTCGAGCGCCTCGCGTCCGGTCGGGTCGACGAACAGCCGGTCGACCTGGGCGAGGGCGTCGTAGCCGGTCGTGCCGACGGTCGCCCACTCGGGCGGCATGGCCTCGTCGCCCTCGAGGATCTTCTCGATCCAGACGGGAGCGCCGGCGGTCAGGCGGGCGAGGTCGGCGAGGTAGCGCCCGGGGTCGGCGAGGCCGTCGGGGTGGTCGACGCGCAGGCCGTCGGCGAGGCCGTCGTGCACCCAGCGGCCGATCTCCTCGTGCGACTGCTCGAACACCCACGGGACCTCGACCCTGATGGCGGCGAGGGTGTTGACGGCGAAGAAGCGTCGGTAGTTCAGCTCGGTATCGGCCCTCCGCCAGTCGACGAGCGCGTAGTGCTGGCGTTCGAGGACGGCGCGGATGCGCCCGTCGGCGCCATCCTCGACGGCCAGCCCGTCGAGGCTGCCCGGGGCGAGCGGGAACCGGTGGTCGTAGTAGGCCAGCTCTGCGGCATCCGTGTCGATGGTCATCGCCGCGAACTCGGCGTCGTCGTCGCCGCCGAGCACCGGCAGCACCAGCTTCCCCTCGCCCGCGTCCCAGTCGACGTCGAAGGCCTCGGCGTAGCGCGACTCCCGCCCGTGGGTCAGCATGTCCCACCACCACGCGTTCGCCGATGGGGTGGCCACTCCCACGTGGTTGGGCACGATGTCGATGAGCACGCCGAGACCCTGCTGCCGGGCGGCGGCGGCGAGACGATCGAGGGCGGCACCCCCGCCGCGAGCCGGGTCGACGAGGGCGTGGTCGGTGACGTCGTAGCCGTGGTCGGAGCCGTCCTCCGCCGCGAGCAGCGGTGAGAGGTAAATCCAGTCGGCGCCGAGGGCACGCACGTAGTCGACGACGGACGCAGCATCGTCGAGGGTGAACCCCGGCGTGATCTGCAGCCTGTAGGTGGAGCGCGGCAGGCGCCTCGGCTGCGGCATCCGTTCGCCCGACGTCGAATCCGATTCGTGCATGCGCTCCCCCTGCTGTGACCCCGGCTGGCGTGACGACGCCGGTGGCTCCACCGGCGTCATCTCAGGGTGTCACGAGTTCACCGCTGGGCGTTCCCCCTTGCGTGGATGGCCTCGATGATCTCCAGAACGTGCACGGCGTCGGCGGGGTCGACGGGAACGGCGGCATCGCGCAGGAGAGTGTCGGCCAGCGCGCGGTAGAAGCCGGCGTAGTCGCCGCGGTCGGTCGGCTCGCGGCGGGTCGAGCCCTCGAGGCCGAGGTCGCCCCAGCCGCTCTCGGGCTTCTCGCCGAAAGCTGCATCCGTCGGCGAACCGCCGCCCTTGAGCGCGGCCTCCTGGGGGTCGAGGCCCCACGTCGTGTACCCGGCGTCTGAGCCGAGCACGTGGAAGCGGGGACCGAACTGGGGAGCGAGCGAACTCATCCAGAGGTGCGAGATGGTGCCGGAGGCGTGGGTGAGCGCGACGAAGGCGTCGTCGTCGGCTCCGGCGCCCTCCCTCAGGGTGCGCACCTCGGCGTAGACGTCGACGACGGGGCCGAACAGCGTGAGCGCCTGGTCGATGAGGTGCGTGCCCAGGTCGTAGAGGATCCCACCGCCGGATGCCGCAGCCGTGCTCGACTTCCACGTGGCGGGCGGCGCCGGCTTCCACCACTCGAACCGGGACTCGAAGCGGCGGACCTCGCCGAGGTCGCCCGCATCGATGAGGCGGCGGAGCGTGAGGAAGTCGCCGTCCCAGCGGCGGTTCTGGAACACCGTGAGGGTGCCGGCGGATGCCGCAGCCGCGGCGGTGAGCGCACGCCCTTCGGCCGCCGTGACGGCGAACGGCTTGTCGACGACGACCGAGAGCCCTGCGGCGAGCGCGGCCTCGGCGAGCGGAGCGTGCGTCTCGGGCGGTGAGCCGATGACCACGAGATCGAGGTCGGCTGCCCGGGCGATCACGTCGTCAGGGCTGCCGACGATGGTCGCGTCGGGATAGAGGCGCTCGGCCTCGGCCCGCCGCTCGGCGTTGGAGGTGACGATGAGATCGAGCGAGAACTCGTCGTTCGCGGCCAGGAACGGGGCGTGGAACACCCGCCCCGAGGTGCCGAAGCCGATGACGGCGGTGCGGATGGGCTGGGACGAGGTCATGATGCTCCTGTTCGCTGCCGCTTGGTGCGTGCGGCACCTTCATGGATACCACGGCGGGTGCGTACATCCCGAGCCGACGAATGCAGGATGAGAGTCGGTTCGGGTGCGATATGCGCCCGTGTCGACCGTGGTCCTGCATACGCGCGTCAGCGCAGCTGCACCAACTGGCGCACGTCGTCGTGGGGCAGCTCGTCGACGACCGCGCTCACCCAGATCTCCTCGAGGGTGACGGCTCCGCGGTAGGTGCTGAGGAACGCCGTGTCGGCGGCGTCTCGTCCGGTGGCGATGCGCACGAGCGACTGCCGCGGGGCCAGGGCCGTGGCGTCGACGACGTGCCAGGCGCCGTCGACGTAGGCCTCGGCCACGGCGTGGAAGTCCATCGGATCGAGACCGGGGGCGTAGACGGCCACGAGCCTGGCCGGGATGTCGAGCGCGCGGAGGAACGCGATCACCAGGTGCGCGTAGTCGCGGCAGACACCCTGGCGGGCGAGCAGCGTGCGCTCGGCACCGTCGGTGGGCAGGCTCGAGCCGGGCACGTAGGCGAGGTGGCTGCCGACCCAGGAGCTGACCGCGTCGAGGGCATCGACGCCCGTGAGGCCGCCGAACTGGGCCACAGCGGTGGGGCCGAGCGAGTCCGACTCGCAGTACCGGCTCGGACGCAGGTAGGTGAGCAGTGAGCGCTCGGTGACGGCGAGAGGCTCGGCCTGCCCTGTCACCGTGACCGCGTAGTCGAGGGTGAGCTCGCCGGGTCCGGCTTCCAGGGCGTGGATGCGGGTTCCATGGCCGCTGATCACCTCACGGGCTTCGACGGGGGAACCGTCGAGTTTCAGCTCCAGGGTCTCGGTGCGTTCATTGCCCTCGGCGGCGGCCACGATGAACGCGAGGTGGGCCGGGTCGAGGATCTGGAGGCGGAGGTGGGCGTTGGCCTTGCGCTGCATCTGAGGTCTCCTGTTGCGACGGGGGACGGTGCGGTGCCATGCGGCACGGTCGTCCTATCATCACAGCACCGAGCGCTCTGTCCCGCGCCGAGACGGCATTCGTCTCAGCGCAGAGGGGACCCGACGACCGAGAACGCCGTTCCTCCCATCACGCCCGAGAGCAGCGGTCGTGCCTCGTCGATGGCGGCCTGAACCGAGGCGAGCCGCAGCGAGGCCCGATGAGACTCCTCCGACTCCCAGAGCTCGGCGACGAACACGGTGTCGGGTTCGTCATCGTTCACGCCCACCTCGTAGAGGAGGCATCCGACCTCCCGCAACTCGGCGCTGGGACGGATGAGCAGGGCGACGAGTTCGTCGCGACGGCCGGGACGGGCACCGAGGGTGCCGATGTTCGCGTAGGTCATGCTCCATCTTCGCGCCCGTCGGCACCGCTTCGACCGAGGAGTTCGGCCGGGTGCCTGCCGGCGTCGGTCTCCGCAACCCCTCGACAGCGGAGGCCTGCGCCCCTAGCGTCGCAGTATGGACAGCACGATGGCGTGCCTCACGGACTGGATGACGCGGCAACGCTGGTACGGCGGCAAGGGCCGCGTGCCGCAGTTGCGCCGTCTGGGCGCGTGGGACCTGCCGAGCGATACCGAGGGCGTGCGAGTGCGCACGCTCCTCCTCATGGACGACGCCGCGCGTCCGGCGACCCTGTACCAGGTGCCGGTCACGCTGCGGCAGTCGCTGCTGCCCGGCGGCGGTCACAGGCTCATCGGGCGCATCGAATCCGGCGAGTACGTCTACGACGGGCCGCACGATCCGGTCTACGCCCGGGCCCTGCTGCGCATGATCGTCGGCGAGCAGACGGCGGTCCCGGATGCCGTGGACGCCGTCGGGCACAGCTCGCTTCCCGCGGCACGAGCCGACAACCCCCGCCTCGACGACGCGTCGATGACCGCGACGGTGCTGAGCGGCGAGCAGTCGAACACCTCGATCATCTACGAGGGGACCGGCGATCGGGCCAGCGTGATCTGCAAGGTGTTCCGCCAGCTGCACCACGGCGAGAACCCCGACGTCACGCTGCAGACGGCTCTCGCCGAGTCCGGATCACCGCACGTCCCGCGCAGCATCGGCCACATCACCGGCGAGTGGGATGACGTGGGTCGCTCATCGGGACGAGCCAGCGGCCACCTCGCCTTCGCCCAGGAGTTCCTCCCGGGAGTGCAGGACGCCTGGCGCGTCGCGCTCGACGCAGCGGCATCCGGAGACGACTTCAGCGGCCAGGCGTACGACCTCGGCGTCGCCACGGCCGTCGTGCACAGCTCGCTCTCCCATCTCTTCCCCACCCGGCCCTCGAGCCCCGGCGACATGGTGGCGGTGACCATGAGCTGGTACCAGCGCTTGGCGATCGCCTTGGCCGAGGTTCCGGAGATCGCGGCTCACCGGTCGGAGATCGAGGCCGTCTTCGAGGCGGCACAGGCTGTTCCGTGGCCGTCGATGCAGCGCATCCACGGGGACTTCCACCTGGGTCAGGTGTTGCAGGTTCCCGGTCGCGGCTGGGTTCTGCTCGACTTCGAGGGCGAGCCCATGCGTCCCATGAACGAACGCGACCAACCCGATCTCGTGCTGCGCGACATCGCCGGCATGCTGCGCTCCTTCGACTACGTGGCCGGTTCGACCAAGGCCGATCATCCCGAGCGCCGCGTGTCGGCCCTCAAGGCCTGGTCGCACGATGCCCGTCGCGCCTTCGTCGACGGCTACATCGCGGCATCCGGCAACGACCTGCGTGAGCACCGCCAGCTGCTCGACGCATTCGAACTCGACAAGGCCGTCTACGAGGCGGTGTACGAGACCCGCAACAGGCCCACGTGGGCGCCGATCCCGTTGATCGCCATCGAGCGGCTGCTCTCGCGGGGACGGATGCCGACGCCGGTCGAGGTCGGCGGGCGCCTGTAGCGTCGAGGCATGCGATTCTCGTTCACCGCGCCGCTCTGGGAGTGGGAGGCTCAGGCCAACTGGTACTTCGTGAGCCTGCCCGAGGAGATGGGCGCCGACATCGCCGAGGTACCGCGCATGGTGCGCGGCTTCGGAGCCGTGAAGGTGCGGGTGCGGGTCGGTGGGTCCGACTGGAGCACGTCGATCTTCCCGTCGGGCGGCACCTACGTGCTGCCGGTCAAGAAGGCCGTGCGCACGGCCGAGGGCATCGAGCCCGACGACGACGTGACGGTCGACCTCGAGGTGCTCGACCTCTGACCCGACCTCTGACCCGACGTCGACCGGCCGGGGCTACAGGTTGACGAGCTTCTTGGTGCTCGCACCGGCGAACGAGAGGCGCACGGGCTGAGGACCGGTGATTCCGGCGGGAACCGTGGCGCTGGCGTGGTGGTCGGGTTCGACCGACACGTACTCGACGAACGACGCCACCTCCACGCGCACGCTCGTGCCCTCGGGCACCGCGGAGTCGACGCCGATGTCGAACCGCCCGTCGGCGCCGAGCTCGAGGGTGGCCTCGGCGCACGGCGTCTGGATCTGCAGGGGGTACGACGCGGTCTCAGCGCCGGCCGCCGTGATGACGACGACGTCGACGATGCGGATGTCGAGCCCGTCGTCGGGCAGCACCGGGATCTCGACGATCACCTCCGTGGCCTCCAGCGCCGGGCGCACACCGCCCGTCTCGATGGCGGAGACCACGACGGTGCCGAACTTGATCCACACGCTCGCCCGCTTCTCCTCGGTGTCGGCGCCGGCCGGGATGAAGTTGGTGCCGCGGATGCGCACCTTGCGTCCGACCGTCGGCACGCCGGAACCCGAGTCGGGCACGATCGTGAGGATGGCCGGGGTGTTCTTGGCCACGGCCTTCTTGCTCACGAATCCGACCGCCGATGCCGTGGTCAGGATGACGATCGCCTGCGGCAGGTCGGGCAGGTGCGACGGATCGGCGAACAGCAGCACGCCGAAGACCACGACGGCCACGGTGTTGAAGACGAGGTACTGGGTGTCGACGAGGTCAGTGGTTCCGGCGTCATTGGAGACCAGGTCCTTCACCTGGGGAGCAGAGGCCATGACCTTCTGCAGGTCACCCGAGGCGACTTTGGCCGAGCCGATCTGCTGCGCCGAGATGAGGGCGGCGAACGGGCCGCCGAGCAGCAGCAGGTAGTCGGCGCTCAACGGCAGGCTCGCGAGATCCTGCACGGGGTCGACCCAGCGACCGGTGAGCACGGCGCTCCACACCACGAAGACGAAGCCCCACGCCAGGACCACCGTCCACACCCATGCTTGGAACGCCGAGGTGGAGAACCGGCCGTCCTTGCCGATGAGCATCGTGATGAGCCCGCCGTTGGTGCGGGTGAGCATGGCGATGACGGAGAGCAGCAGGAGCACCGCGATCATGGCGAGCGCTGCCGGAAGCACCCTGTTGTCGGCCGGAGCGACGCCCAGGGAACCGACGACGAGCGCCGCCAGCAGCACGAGGGCGGCGATGGCCAGGAAGACGTTCCACGTGACACGGCCGACATGCCGCAGGTAGAGCCGGGTGCGCTCGGCGTTCATGCGACCGATGGCTGCTGTGTGCTCGGCGATCTTCGCGGCCGCGGCTGCCGTGCCCGGCTGGAGAGGTGCGACCGGGGCCGATTGCGGTGGAACGGATGCTGCGGAGGCCGCAGGGGCTGCGGGCGGCCGCACCGGCGCCGCCGCGGGAAGCGCGACGGAGGGTGGAGACACGGCGGGTGCAGCCGCGGTCATCCGGGCCGTGGCCGCTCGAGGACCGGGAACCGAGGGCGGCGAGTAGAGGATGCCGGCGCTCAGGGTTCTGAGGGATCTGATGTTGTCGCGGAGGGCGGTGACGGCGACATCGCTCTTCTCGCGCTCCAGTGCGTAGCGCATCGAGGGACCTGACCTTCGGGTAGGAGGGCACTCTGGGGGATGCGCCCGATCTTCCTCCGGCTGCGGCGAAGCGGCAATGGAAACGGGCGGGAAGCAGGGCTGTCCCTGAGGGACCCTCTTCCCGCCCGCGGCAGGTACTACGCGGCCGAAGCCGTCGCGCGCTCGGCCCTGGCCAGGTTCGCAACGAGCTCCTCGCGGTTCTGCGGCACCACATAGGCCGGCTGGTCCCGCTCGACGCGCCAGCTCTCGGAGAGCGGGCCGACGTTCACGGTGTCGAAGCCGATCTCGTCGTAGAGCTTCGTGACGAACGCCGCGGCGTCGTCGAAGTCGCTCGCCGTGGCGAGGGCGCGGCGTCCCTCGGTGCCGGCAGGGGTGCCGTCCGTGGTGATGTCAGCCGAGCCGATGTGGTTGAAGCCCTTGGCCACGCGGCTCTCGGGAAGGTGGGCCTGCAGCAGACCCGAGACGGTGTCGCTGCCGTCGTCGAGGGAGGCGATGCGGCCGTCGCGCTCGAAGTAGTAGTTGTTGGTGTCGATCACGATCTTGCCGGCGAGCGGCTCGACGGGGATCGCGCCCAGGGCCTTGAGCGGCACCGTCACGACGGCGATGTCGGCCGCTGCTGCGGCATCCGTCGCCGTTGCGGCCGTGGCCTTCGGCCCCAGTTCGGCGATCAGATCGCCCAGTGTCTCGGGTCCGCGTGAATTGCTGATGACCACGTCGTAGCCCGCCGTGATGGCCGCGCGGGCGACCTGGCTGCCGATGTGTCCTGCTCCGATGATTCCGATTGTCGTCATGAAGAGAGCCAAGACTCCTCCGGCGGCATTTGTTCCCGTTCCCAGCGGATCATGACGATGGATGACGCTCCGCCCGCCGACAGTCGACACGGCTTCCTGTGAAGTCAAGGCCATGAAACGGATGCCGGGGCGACGCAGGCTGGAAGCCTCACGAGATACGAGGTGCTGTCATGAACGACGAGGCGAAGAACAACCCCGAGGGCGACGTGAAGCCGGACGGCCTGGGCGGGGACGGCACGATCCCCAACCACCCCGGCGGCATCGGCGTGGGCGTGGGCGACGGGTCCCACTTCAACCCGGAGGAGGACGCTCCCGAAGCCGACCCGGCCGAACTCGATGCGGTGAAGCCCGACGACGAGTAGCCCGGCAGCCTGACCGCGGACTCCGCGAGCGAGAGCGGCTCGGGCGTTCGCCGCGCCCGAAAACAATTTCCCGGGAACGGGAATAACATGCAGATGCATGGACTTATACCCCGCATGGACACCACGACCACTCACCCCCAGTACATCGCCGGCACCTGGAAGCTCGACCCCGCACACTCGGAGCTCTCCTTCTCGGTACGCCACCTCGCCATCAGCAAGGTGCGCGGCTCCTTCGAGAACTTCGACGCGACCATCGTGACCGGGGAGAACCCCGCTGACACCACGATCGACGCGACCATCGAGGTGGCCTCGGTCAACACGAACCAGGCCCAGCGCGACGAGCACCTGCGCACCAGCGACTTCTTCAAGGTCGACGAGTTCCCCACCGCCACCTACGCGGCCAAGGACATCGCGATCGACGGCGACGACTTCACCGTGACCGGCGACCTGACCCTGCGCGGCGTCACCAAGCCCGTCACCCTGAAGGGCGAGTTCGGCGGAGTCACGACCGACGGCTACGGCCAGACCAAGGCCGGCGCCTCCGCGACCGCCAAGTTCAACCGCAACGACTTCGGTGTCTCGTGGAACGCAGCCGTCGAGGCCGGCGGCCTCACGCTCGGCGACGAGATCACACTGAACGCCGACATCCAGGTCGTTCTGCAGAAGTAGGCTCACCCTCTTCCAGCTCGCGAGCGGGCGGCACCGGTTCACCCGGTGTCGCCCGCTTTCTCCGTCTCCGGATGCCGTCTCCGGATGCCGTTGCCTGCCGGTGGCGGGCATGATGGAACGCATGTCCAGCGCGAGCGAGTCCATCACGATCGACATCGACGGCACGACGGTGTCCGGCGCCTACGCGCGACCCGAGGACAGCTGGGCGACGCTGGTCGTGGCGCACGGCGCCGGGTCGGGCTTCGAGCATCCGTTCCTCGTCGGATTCACCGATGCCGTCAACGCTGCAGGCATCGCCACGCTGCGCTTCAACTTCGCCTACCGCGAGGCCGGCCGCAGCTTCCCCGACCGGGCCCCTGCGGCCATCGCGGCCTGGCGCGCCGCGCTGGCGTTCGCCCGGCAGCGGGCGGCCGACGCCGGCGCTCCCGACGAGCCGGTCTGGGCCTCGGGCAAGTCCTTCGGCGGTCGGATGGCGTCGATGGCCGCGGCCGACGGCATGCAACCGGCCGGTCTCGTCTACCTCGGCTACCCCCTGCATCCGCCCGGGCGTCCGGAGAAGATCCGCGATGCGCACCTCTACGACCTCACCCTGCCGATGCTGTTCGTGGAGGGCACCCGCGACCCGTTCATCAGCGTCGAGCTGTTGGAGTCCGTCGTCGAACGCATCGGACCGAACGCCTCGATCGAGTGGATCGAGGGGGGAACGCACGACTTCGCCGTCGCGGGCCAGAAGCGCCCGGCCGACGTGATCGGGGCGTCGCTCGCGCCGGCCGTGGCCGAGTACATACGCGAGCAGGCATAGGACCGCTGCAGCCGGAGCTCAGGCAAGGCCGGAATGCCCGCCTGTCAAGGGGTCGTACTTCCCCGACGCCGCTCAGCCTGAAGCCGTACGCTGGGTGCCATGACGAAGCGCCCCAGCGAGCCCATCTACAACGCGGCCATCGCGGCCGGTCGGGGTCTCTTCGGTTTCTGGGGGCTCAAACGCCACGTCACCGGCATCGAGAATCTGCCCCGCGACGGCGGCGCCGTGATCGCCATCACGCACTTCGGCTACCTCGACTTCGCACTCACCGAGTGGGTCGCCTGGCTGAGCACCCACCGCCGTGTGCGCTTCATGGCCAAGAAGAGCGTCTTCCAGAAGCCCGTGGTCGGCTGGCTCATGCGCGGCATGCGGCACATCAGCGTCGACATGCAGGCCGGAGCCGCCGCCTATGCGAACGCCGTCAGCGCCCTCCGCAGCGGCGAGCTCATCGGTGTGTTCCCCGAGGCCGGCGTCAGCGCCTCATTCCTGGTGCGCGAGTTCAAGACCGGCGCCGTGCGGCTCGCCGCCGAAGCCGGGGTTCCGATCATCCCGGTGGCCGTCTGGGGCGGTCACCGGCTCATGACCAAGCGCCACAAGGTCCGGTTCTTCGAGCGCTTCGGCGTTCCGGTCTCGTTCTCCTTCGGCGCGCCCATCACGGCCCACGCCGACGACGACCCGCGTGTGGCGACGGAGGAGTTGCGCACCGTCATGCAGCGCATGGTCGACGAGTTGCAGACCGGCTACCCCGTGAGCGGAGCCGGCCAGTGGTGGCAGCCGCAGCATCTGGGGGGAACGGCGCCCACTGTGGCCGAGGCCCAGGCGGCCGACGAGGCGCGCGATGCGGCACGAGCCGCCCGGGCAGCGGCATCGACGACGACGCCGGGCACCGGCGCCGAGCACTAGCCGCAGACCCGGGCTGCATGAGAACAGGCCCGATTCGCACATCCGCGCGAGAACAGGCTGGTCTGGCCTGTTCTGGAGCATCTGGCCTGTTTCCGCGCACGCAGGCGCGGGGCGTCAGGCCTCGAGCAGGCCCCGGATGTCGTCGGCCGTCAGCGACTCGCTGAACAGCGCCTCGTCGTCCATGACGGAGTTCACGAGCTCGGCCTTCTTGGCCTTGAGCGCCATGACCTTCTCCTCGATGGTGCCCGAGGCGACCATCCGGTAGACCATCACGGTCTTGTCCTGGCCTATCCGGTGGGCGCGGTCGACGGCCTGCGCCTCGCTGGCCGGGTTCCACCACGGGTCGAGCAGGAACACGTAGTCGGCCTCGGTGAGGTTGAGCCCGAAGCCGCCGGCCTTGAGGCTGATGAGGAACACCTGCGCCTCGCCGCCGCGGAAGCGCTCGATGACCTGTCCGCGCGAGCGGGTGCTGCCGTCGAGGTAGGCGTAGGGGACTCCGAGCTCGTCGAGGCGGGCGGCCGCGCGCTGCAGGAACGACGTGAACTGGCTGAAGACCAGTGCCTGGTGCCCCTCGGCGACGACGTCGTCGAGCTGCTCGAACAGCGCGTCGAGCTTGGCTGACGGAACCCCCGCGTACTTCTCCTCGTCGATGAGCGCTGCGTCGAGGCTGAGCATGCGCAGCAGCGTGAGCGAGCGGAACACGATGAAGCGGTTGCGGTCGAGGTCCTCGATGAGTCCGAGCAGCTTCTGCCGCTCGCGCTGCAGGTGGGTGTCGTAGATGCGGCGGTGCCTGGGGTCGAGCTCGATCGAGAGCACCTGCTCCTGCTTCGGCGGCAACTCGGGGGCGACGAGCTCCTTGCTGCGACGGAGCATGAGGGGGCGGATGCGGCGACGCAGCTTCGCGAGTCGCTCGGTGTTGTGATCGCCCTCGATCGGGCGCCGGTACTTCTCGGTGAACTGCCGCGCCGACGGGAACAGGCCCGGAGCCACGATCTGGAACAGCGCCCAGAGCTCCATCAGGTTGTTCTCCATCGGTGTGCCCGTGACGGCCAGCCGGAAGGGAGCCCGGATGCCGCGAGCGGCCTGGTGCACCTTGGACGTGTGGTTCTTGGCGAACTGCGCCTCGTCGAGCACGAGGCCGCCCCAGCTCAGGTCGGCGAAGATCTCGGAGTCTATGCGCAGGATGGCATACGTCGTGAGCACGATGTCCGCCCCGGCTGCGGCATCCGCCAAGCGCCTGCCCGTCTTGCCCTGAGTGGCGTCGACCGTGACGACCTTGAGGCCCGGAGTGAAGCGCGCCGCCTCCGTCGCCCAGTTCGAGAGCACGGAGGTGGGGGCGACGACCAGGAAGGGGGCGGCATCCGTCGCCGACTGCTCGACGACGTGGGCGATGAGGGCGAGGGTCTGGGCGGTCTTGCCGAGTCCCATGTCGTCGGCGAGGATGCCGCCGAGCCTGTGCTGGTGCAGGAACGCCAGCCACCGGAACCCCTCGAGCTGGTAGTGCCGCAGCTCGATCGCGAGCCCGGCCGGGGCGTCGAGCTGCTCGATCGCGCCGAGGTCGCGGAGCCCCTCGACCGTGGCCTTCCACGCCGCTGCGGCCTCGCTGACGTCGGCGAGCTCCTCGAACTCGTCCCAGAGGTCGGTCTGGTAGCGGCTGATGCGGATGCCGGCCTCCCACTCGGGGAGGGTGCCAGCCTCCTCGATGAGCTCGCGCAGCGGCTCGAACACGGGCTGATCGAGCGAGAGGTAGCTGTTGTCGACGAGGAGGAGCTTCTTGCGTCCGTTCGAGAGCGCCGTGAACAGCGGACCGAACGGCACCGTGCGCCCCTCGACCGTGACGACGACGCCGAGGTCGAACCAGTCGTTCTCCTCGGTCTCGACGGCGCTGACCGTGAGCACCGGCGCCTCGACCACCTCGCGGTAGTCGGGCTGCTGCCCGACGATGTCGATGTGCAGGTTCTCGACCCGCTCGAGCTCGGGAAGGATGCGCGCGCTGAACTCGGCGGCATCCAGCGTCCGCAGCACCACGGAGGAGCGCAGGCGCAGGCCGCCGGAGGAGTTCGTGACCGCCGCGCTCGAGACGGGGTTGCCCAGCGCGAGGGACCCGGCGACGTCGTCGTTCAGGATGTCCTCGACCACGCCGACGACGGCTCGCTCGGCCGTCGCATCGTGGAACTCGGAGTCGGGGGCCGACAGCGGGGCGCGTCGCCCGTCGGAGAGCGCCCACTCCCAGAGCAGCCGCAGCACGTGGCCGGCCTCGAAGCGGGCCGTGAGCACGAGCGTGGCCGGCTTCTGCGGCGGCGGGGTGAAGGTGGAGTCGCTGCTCACGACGCGCAGGGTGCGGGCGAGGGCGCTGTAGTGCGACTCGAGGAACTCGGCCACCTCGCGCTGCGGCACCCGCACCGGGCGCTGCCGCTCGACGACGGCGCGCTGCTCCGGAGTGACGGGCGAGCCGAGCCTGGCGAGCGTGATGACGCCGTGCTCGAAGTCGTAGTGGTAGACGCCGTGAGTGCCGATCAATCGAACCTGGTCCGCGGGATGCGGCACCCCGTCGATGAGCACCGAAGGGGTGAGGGTGAGGGCGTCGTCGGCTGCGGCATCCGCGGCTCCGGGCTCGGTCGACCCGAAGCGCGCATCGAGACCGATGGATGCCGCCCCGGCGACGCGGATGGTGGGTGTCGGACCCGATCCGACGAGCGGGATGCCCAGCCTGTCGGCATCGGTCAGCAGTGCCCAGAGCAGGCTGCTCTCGAAGTCGTCGAGCGAGATCCAGTCGGAGCCGAAGTTCAGGTAGCCGCCGTGAACGGGGCCCTTGAGCACCGAGAACTGGGCGAACCAGCGCGCCTTGAGCGAGTCGAAGCCGCCGGCGCCGCCCTGGAAGCCGACGTTCTGCCAGGTCAGGGCGCCCTTGATCCAGCCGCCGCGGGCACCCATCGTGACGGGTCGCACGGCGAGGCGCTCGACTGTGGCCGCATCGCCGGCCGTGGCGTCGCGTGGCGACTGCCAGCTGTCGCGCCGCCGGGCGACCCGCTGGCGCAGCTCGAACTGGAGGGCCAGCGGATTCTCGCTCGGGGCACGGCGTGCGGCATCCGACCAACCCGACGCTGAACCGGCAGTCGACGCACCGCGGGTCTGAGCCGTGAGCGCCGCGATATCGCCGCGCCAGCCGTCGTCGACAGGACCCACGGCGCTGCGCTGCGACTCGACGGCGACCTTCGCGGCGGCGACGGCTGCCTCGTTCGCAGCGAACAGGGCGGCGGCGGCGTGCTTGCAGGTGAAGCCGACGGGGCAGCTGCAGGTGCTCCCGAGGATCGTGGTGCGGCCGGCCGAGCCGATGTCGAGGGAGACCGAGCATCGATAGGGAGTGGGATCGCTGCCCTGCACGGATGCCGTCAGGCGATGTTGCGGGGCGTCCCAGCTGAGCTCGCCGACGTTTCCGGAACGCGCGTAGTTGCGGCCCCGGCTGAGCGCGAGCGGGCCGACGAAGCGCGCGATCGTGAGCTCTTCCACGCGGGGAAAGCTGTCGATGGCCATCAGACCATGCTCGCACGAACCTCGGGCCCGTCGCACCCGGGAAGGTGGTGTGGATCGGGGCCGCACGCCTCGCAGACTCCCGCGAGATGCCCCTCGCGCTGCCGGACGGAGGGCGGGATGATGGTGGGCATCGATGAGGATGAACCAGGGAGGTTCCGTCATGACGACTCTCAACCCGTATCTGAGCTTTCGAGACACCGCCCGTGAAGCACTGGAGTTCTACCACTCCGTCTTCGGCGGGGAACTCACGCTGAGCACCTACGAGGAGTTCCACGCCAGCGAGGACCCGGCGGAACTGCACAAGATCATGCACGGCCAGCTCGAGTCCGGCGGCATGACCCTGATGGCCTCCGACACCCCGAACGCCATGGAGCTGACGATCGGCGACAACGTGACGGTCTCGCTGAGCGGGCAGGACGAGGCTGAGCTGCGCGGCTACTGGGCGGCGCTCTCGGAGGGCGCGACGATCACGATGCCGCTCGAGGTGGCGCCGTGGGGTGACGCCTTCGGTCAGCTCACCGATCGCTTCGGCACCAACTGGATGTTCAACATCGGGCAGGCCGCGGCGTAAGCGGCTCCCCACGGCACGCTTGCAGCGTCCTCCCAGCCCCACGGAAGGGAGATGCCGCAGAGTAGAGCGGATGGCCACCCGGCCTCGGTGACCGTCTCCTGGAGTTCCTGTGCCCGCATCCGTCGTTCTCGACATCGTCGTGATCGTTCTGCTGATCGCGGCCGCCGTCTCCGGCTGGCGCAGCGGGTTCCTCCGCAGCGTGTTCACCGCCATCGGCCTCGTCGTCGGCGGTATCGCGGCGTACCTGCTGCTTCCCGTCTTCACCACGTGGACGACGTCACCCGGTTGGCGCATCGCGATCGTGCTGGGCGGCGGCATCCTGCTGCTCGTCGTGGGCCAGGCCATCGGCAGCATGATCGGCCGCCTGCTCAGTCGCGGCGTGCGGGTCATCAAGCTCGGCCCCATCGATCGCGCTGCCGGATTCGTCACCAGCACCGTCGTCGTGGCCCTTGTGCTCACGACCGTGGCCGGCGGCATCAGCGGCTTCGGCATCCCGCCCGTGACCCAGGCCATCGCCGGAAGCGCCACCCTCAGCTCCATCGACAGGCTCACCCCGGCTCCGGCGAAGTCGTTCCTCGCCGGTGTCCGCGCCTCGACCGTGAACGACGCCCTGCCGTGGGTCATCGACACCATCGCGCCGCCGGCAACGGTGCCTCCGATCGCCGACCTCGACACGACCTCTCCTGAGCTCACCGCTGCAGGAGCCTCGGTCGTGCGGGTCTCGGGCAACGCCTACCAGTGCGGCCAGAGTCTCACCGGCAGCGGCTTCGTCGTGAGCGACGACCGAGTCGTCACCAACGCCCACGTCGTGGCCGGCGTCGACGAGCCCGTCGTCGAGGCACCGGGCGAGCAGCCGCGCGCCGCCAGCGTCGTCTACTTCGACGAGGCCACCGACCTCGCCGTGCTCGAGGTCGACGGCCTCGACGCCTCGCCGCTGCCCCTCGGCGATGTTCCCGCCGTCGGCTCGGCCGCTGCAGTGCAGGGCTTCCCCTTCGGCGGGCCGTTCGTTTCACTGCCCGCCACGATCGCCGAGGTCTCGGCGATTCCGAAGGCGGATGCCTCAGGCCAGCGCGAGGTCTACGCACTCTCCGCCGACATCAACCAGGGCAACTCCGGCGGACCGCTGCTCAGCCCCGATGGCGCCGTGATCGGCGTGGTGTTCGCGAAGTCGGCCGCCATCGACGACGTCGGCTACGCGCTGGCGATCAGCGAGCTGCAGCCCGTCGTCGCGGCGGCGGCCGGCCTCAGCGACACCGTCTCCTCGGGCGCCTGCGCGGCCTGAGCGGCATCCGCTCGCCCGCCTACCCCAGCGCCCGGTACACCGCCGCCGTGTAGGCGTCGGAGCGCGGCGAGCCGATGATGCCCGGCGACATCCTGTTCATCACGTAGGCGAAGGTCAGGCGGCGCTCGGTGTCCGCGATCACGAGGGAGCCGCCCCATCCGCCCCAGAACGCCACCCGACCCTCGGGGATGTTCGGGGTGCTCGCCGGGTTCGACACCGCGTAGCCCAGACCGAAGCGCAACGGCAGGCCGAGCACGAGGTCGACGTTGTCGGTGTGCTCGGCGAAGATGCGGTCGATGGTCTCGGCGGAGAGCAGACGGATGCCGTCGACCTCGCCGCCCTGCGCCACGATGCTCTGGATGCGGGCGACCGAACGCGCGTTGCCGTGCCCGCCCGCTCCCCCGAGGCCGGCGGCGCGCCACTCGCGCGTCCAGGTGAATGCGGCCTCGAGCGGCGGACCGGTGAGGGTGCGGAACGGAATCGAGTCCGGCGGCAGCTGCGTGATGTCGATCGTGCCGGGCGGCGGCACCACGTTGCTCACCCTGTGGTCCTCGCTCGCAGCGAGGCCGAGGTGGAAGTCGGCGCCGAGCGGCGCCGCGATCTCACGCGCGACGAAGTCGCCCAGGCTGCGGCCGGTGACCCGGCGCACCAGCTCGCCGAGCAGGTGGCCGTAGTTCAGAAGGTGGTAGCCGGATGCCGCTCCTGCAGGCCACCACGGAGCCTGGGCCGCGAGCCGCGCGGCCGAGGTCTCCACGTCGAGGATGTCGGCTCCGACGATCGGCTGCTCCCAGGCCGGCACGCCCGAGGTGTGCATCAGCAGGTGGCGCACCAGCGCGCCCTCCTTGCCCGCCGCAGCGAACTCCGGCCAGTAGGTGGCGACGGGTTCGTCCGGATCGATCACCCCGCGATCGACCAGCATCAGCACGGCGAGGGCTGTGACGGTCTTGGAGATCGACCAGACATTGGTGATGGTGTCGGATGCCCACGGCACCGAGCGATCCGGGTCGGCCCATCCGCCCCAGAGGTCGACGACGAGCTCACCGTCGAGCACGACGGCGAGCGACGCGCCGAGCTCCTCGCCGGTGGCGAGCCTGCGCTCGAACTCGTCGCGGAGCCCTGCGAAGCGGTCGTCGACCACGCCGGCGATGGGGGCCTGTGCGGAGGCAGAGGCAGAGGCAGAGGCTGGGCCGGAGGCCGGGGCCGCGTCGAGGGCGACGCCGGCCGGCGCAGTGGTGGGAGAGCTGCTCGTCATCGAGGTTCCTCACGGTCGGTGTGGTGATCCGTTTGGGAGCATACCGCGCAGTCGGTATGCTTGTCACGCGGCATCATGGACTCACGGCGCCGCTGGTGACGTCGACGGCAGCGCCCACACGACGAGGAGGTCGAATGCGCATCATCGGAGCAGTACTCGAGCAGTCGGGCGCGGAGCCGCCTTTCGCGAGCTCGCATCCGTTCACCGTCGGCCCGCTCGAGCTCGATCCCCCTGGCCCCGGCGAGATCCTGGTGCGCATCGAGGCGGCCGGCGTCTGCCACTCCGACCTCAGCGTCGTCGACGGGAACCGCGTGCGCCCGACCCCCATGCTGCTCGGACACGAGGCGGCGGGCATCGTCGAGCAGCTCGGTGACGGCGTCGACGACCTGCCCCTCGGCACTCGCGTCGTCATGACCTTCCTGCCGCGCTGTGGCGACTGCCCCGAGTGCGCGACAGACGGGCGCCTGCCCTGCCGCGTCGGGAGCGCCGCGAACAACGAGGGCACTCTCGTGGGCGGAGGCATCCGGCTGCATCGTGGGGGCCCGGATGCCGCTGCTCCCGAAGCGGTCAACCACCACCTCGGGGTGTCGGGCTTCGCCAGCCACGCCGTCGTCAGCCGCACCTCGGTGGTGCCCGTCGATGCCGACGTTCCGGCCGAGATCGCCGCGCTGCTCGGCTGCGCGGTGCTCACCGGTGGCGGCGCCGTGATCAACGCCGGCACCCCGGCGCCCGGTTCGCGCGTGATCGTCGTCGGCCTCGGCGGGGTCGGCATGGCCGCGCTGCTCGTGGCTGTTGCCCTCGGGCTCGAGGTGATCGGCGTCGACGCCGTGCCCGCCAAACTCGAGCTCGCCCGTGAGTTCGGGGCATCCGCCGCCCACGGCCCGGGCGAGGCGGCTGAAGCCGGCCTCACGGCCCCGCTCGTGATCGAGGCGGCCGGATCGGCACGCGCGTTCGAGACGGCCCTCGCGCTGACGGCTCCCGGCGGCACGACCGTGACGGTGGGGCTGCCGGCTCCGGATGCCCGAGCCAGCGTCTCCCCCCTGCTGCTGACCGCGCAGGCAAGGACCATCATCGGGAGCTACCTCGGCTCGGCCGTTCCCAGCCGGGACATCCCGCGCTACGTCGAGCTGTGGCGCAGCGGGAAGCTGCCGCTGGAGCGCCTGGTGTCGTCGCACGTGAGCCTCGACGACCTCGATGCCGCCATGGACCGCCTCGCCGCCGGCGGGGAGCTGCGCCAGCTCATCACCTTTCCCACCCCTCCGACCGACTGACCACGCACCGCCCACGAAAGGACAACGCATGACCCGCACCGCCATCGTCACCGGAGCCGCCCGGGGCATCGGAGCCGCAACAGCCGTCCAGCTCGCCGCCGACGGTTTCGCCGTCGCCGTGCTCGACCTCGACGCCGCAGCCTGCGCCGACACCGTCGCCGCCATCGAGACCGCCGGCGGTCGCGCTCTCGCGGTCGGGGCGAACGTGGCCGACTCCGAGGCCGTGGCATCGGCGGTGGCATCCGTCGCCGAGGAGCTCGGGGCGCCGACGGTGCTCGTGAACAACGCGGGGATCCTGCGCGACAACCTGCTGTTCAAGATGACGGATGACGACTGGGACGCCGTGCTCGGCGTGCACCTGCGCGGTGCGTTCCTGATGAGCCGGGCCGTGCAGGCGTTCCAGGTGAAGGAGGGGTGGGGTCGCATCGTGAACCTGTCGAGCACCTCGGCGCTCGGCAACCGCGGCCAGGCGAACTACGCGGCGGCGAAGGCCGGCATGCAGGGCTTCACGAAGACTCTCGCGATCGAGCTGGGCCGCTACGGCGTGACGGCGAACGCCGTCGCACCGGGCTTCATCCAGACCGACATGACGAAGGCCACGGCCGACAGGATGGGCGTCTCCTTCGAGGACTTCCTCGCCGGAGCTGCGAAGGAGATCCCCGTGGGACGCCCCGGCCAGCCCGAGGACGTGGCCGCAGCGGTGTCGTTCTTCTGCTCCGAGGCGGCGAGCTTCGTCTCGGGCCAGGTGCTCTACGTGGCCGGAGGGCCGAAGGCATGAGCATCCACCTCGACTCCCCCGCTGCGCTGACGGATGCGGTCGGTTCAGCCCTCGGACCGGGCGACTGGTTCACCATCGACCAGCGTCGCATCGAGGCGTTCGCGGATGCGACGGACGACCACCAGTGGATCCACGTCGACGTCGAGCGTGCCGCAGCCGGACCGTTCGGCGCGCCGATCGCGCACGGCTTCCTCACCCTCTCGCTGCTCACGACGCTCGCCTCGCCGCTGCTCGAGGTCGACGGCGTGGCGATGGGCGTCAACTACGGGTTCGAGAAGGTGCGGTTCCTGCAGCCGGTGCAGGCCGGGTCGCGGGTGCGCGCGGTGGGCACCATCGCATCCGCCGAGGTGACGGGGTCGGGTGTGCGCGTGGTGCAGGATCTGACGATCGAGATCGACGGTTCGGACCGCCCGGCGGTCGTGGCCCAGTGGGTGACGCTGCTGGTGCCGAGCACTCCCGCCCGCTGAGGAGCGGGAGGAGAACTGCTAGAGGCGCTCCAGCACCAGAGCCATGCCCTGGCCCCCACCGACGCACATGGTCTCGAGGCCGTAGCGGCCTCCCGTGGCGGCGAGGCCGGTGATGAGCGTCGAGGTGATGCGGGCCCCGGTCATGCCGAACGGATGCCCCACGGCGATCGCTCCGCCGTGCACGTTGAGCTTCTCGGGATCGACTCCGAGCTCGCGCGCCGACGGAATGACCTGCGCGGCGAAAGCCTCGTTGATCTCGACCAGGTCGATGTCGTCGATGCTCAGGCCGGCCCGCGCCAGGGCGCGCCGCGACGACTCCACCGGCCCGAGCCCCATGATCTCGGGCGAGAGTCCGCTGACACCGGTCGAGACGATGCGGGCGAGCGGGGTGAGTCCGAGCTCGTCGACCACGCGGTCGCTCACGATGACCACGGCGGCGGCTCCGTCGTTGAGCGGGCAGCAGTTGCCCGCAGTCACGGTGCCGTCGGGACGGAAGACGGGGTCGAGCCCGGCGAGGGCCTCGAGGGTGACGCCGGGTCGAGGACCGTCGTCCGTCGACACGACGGTTCCGTCGGCGAGGGTGACCGGGGTGATGTCGCGAGCCCAGAATCCCGATTCCAGGGCGGCTTCGGCGCGCTGCTGGCTGCGGGCGGCGAACGCGTCCTGCTCCTCGCGCGTGACACCGCGCAGCTCGGCCACGTTCTCGGCGGTCTGGCCCATCGCGATGTATGCGTCGGGGAGGAGTCCGTCGACGCGGGGATCGTGCCACGGACGCAGGGCCCGGGCATCGGCCGCGGCATCCGGAGCCCCGGAACCGGCCCGGGCCTCCGTGCGCGCCAGGGCGTCGTCGAACAGCTCGTTGGTGAGCTTCTCCCCCGGGATGTAGTCGCTCGAGCCGCGCATCGCGTGGCTGACCGACTCGACGCCGGCGGAGACGAAGATGTCGCCCTCGCCGGCCTTGATGGCGTGGAAGGCCATGCGCGTGGTCTGCAGGCTCGAGGAGCAGTAGCGGTTCACCGTGGTGCCGGGCACCTCGTCGAGGCCGAGCAGCACGGCCACGATGCGGGCCATGTTCATGCCCTGCTCACCGCCCGGCATGCCGCATCCGAGCATCAGGTCGTCGATGCGACCGGGGTCGAGTGCGGGAACCGAGGCGAGGGCTGCCCGCACCATCTGGACGGTCAGGTCGTCGGGCCGCAGGCTCGCCAGCGATCCCTTGCGTGCACGGCCGATGGGCGAGCGCGCCGTGGCGACGATGTAGGCCTCGCTCATACGAAGGCCGCGATTCCGGTGATGGAGCGGCCGACGATGAGGGTGTTCATGTCGTAGGTGCCCTCGAAGGTGTAGACGGCCTCGGCGTCGGCGAAGTAGCGGGCGACGCCGTGGTCGAGCTGGATGCCGTTGCCGCCCATGATCTCGCGGCACCACCCGACGACCTCGCGCATGCGCGCGGTCGCGAAGGCCTTGGCCATGGCCGAGTGGTGATCCTTCTGGATGCCGAGGTCCTGCATCTCGGAGACCCTCATGCAGAGCGCGATGCTCGCCGTGATGTTCGAGAGCGAATTGGCGAGCTTCTCCTGAACGAGCTGGAACGAGGCGATCGGCTTGCCGAACTGCTGGCGCTCCTTCGCGTAGGCGAGCGCGGCCTCGTAGGCACCGACGGCGACGCCGATCGCCTGCCAGGCGACCTCGGCCCGGGTGAGGCGCAGGATGATCGCCACGTCGCGGAACGAGTTGATGTTCTGAAGGCGGTCGGACTCGGGCACCACGACGTCGTCGAGCACGATGTCGGCGTTCTCCACGCCGCGCAGCGACTGCTTGCGTTCGATCTTGGTGGCGGTGAAGCCCACGGCCGGCTGCCGCACGATGAATCCCTTGACCTGGTCGTCGGCGGTGTCGCGCGCCCAGATCACGACGATGTCGGCGAAGACGGCGTTGCCGATCCAGCGCTTCGACCCGTTGAGCACCCACTCGTCGCGGCTGCCGCCTGCCCCGTCGTCGACGGTGCGGCGCGTGGCCGTGGTCTCGAGTCCCTTGGCCGTGTCCGAGCCGTGACCGGGCTCGGTGAGACCGAACGCGCCGATGACCTCGCCGCGGGCCATGGGCCGCATCCATTCCTCGCGCTGCTCATCGGAGCCGCCGACGCCGATGGCGTTCATGGCCAGACCACTGTGCACACCGATGAAGGTGGCCGTCGACGGATCGGCCCGCGAGATCTCGAGGGCGACCCAGGCGCGGTAGACGGCGCTGTTCTCGAACTGGCGGGTCTCGGGCCAGGAGGCACCGAACAGGCCCAGGTCGGCGAAGCCGGGGATGAGGTGGCGCGGGCTCTGCGCCTTCTCCCAGAGGTCGTCGGCGTAGGGACGCACCTCCCGGTCGAGGAACGCGCGGATGGCGGCGACCGAACGCTGCTCCTCCGAGGTGAGCTGCTGCTGGAACGAGTAGAAGTCGACATCGAGCACGTCGGCCTCCTCGAACTGCTGCAGGTCCGTCCGGCCGGAGCCGGCCTGCCCGGTGTCGGTGTGCCCGGTGGTGAGCGTCATCGCATCTCCATTCGTCTGCCGCCTCGCGGCCTCGGTTCATCGGTGAACAACCGTAGTATGCATCATTTTGCAGAATGTTGCATGTGAGTTCCGGATGCGAGCCCCGAAGCCCGGTCTGCGGGGTAGAGTTCCGCACATGCCGACGACCACAGCACCCCCGACCACCGCGGCGAGCATCGCCACGGTCGGCCTCGACGTGGCGCCGTCCTGGCTGTCGGAACGCCTCCACTCGACCGACGGTGCCGCACACGCGGACGCCCAACGCGCCTTCACCCTCGCCCGAGAGACCTTCATCAGCGGCAAGCGCATCGACATGACCGCGCTCGCCACAGCGCTCGGCGTCGACCGCACCTCGCTCTTCCGCTGGGTGGGCAATCGCGACGCGCTCCTGTCGGAGGTGCTCTGGTCCCTCGCCATCCCGACCCTCGTGCTGGCCGAGCAGGCGGCCGAGGGCCAGCAGGGCGCCGAGCGGGTCGCGACGCTGCTCACCCACTTCGTCGACGACCTGATCAAGGCTCCCTACTTCCGGCAGTTCCTGCAGCGCGAACCGGCGCGCGCCCTCCGCCTGCTGACGACGAAGGAAAGCGAGATCCAACGACGCTACGTGGCCACGGCCGAGTGGATCGTGCGCCACGAGCTCGGCGACCATCCCCTCGGCGGCGCCATCGACCCGGCCTCGCTCGCCTACCTCCTGGTGCGCACCTCGGAGTCGTTCACCTACGCCGACCTCATCGCCGGCGACAGCCCGAGCACGGCGCGGGCTCGCGTGGCGTTCCGCTTCCTCCTGCGGGTGAGCTGACGGATGCCGCACCCCACGTCCACTCCCGCGTATCGGGTCCGATCTCCGTTCGGCACCCGCTGGAACGACAACGACCAGTACGGGCACCTGAACAACACCGTCTACTACGAGGCCATGGACACGGCCATCAACACCTGGATGATGGCCGACGGCGGCCTCGATCCGCAGGGGTCGGCCATCGCACTGTGCGCCTCGTCGTCGTGCGAGTTCGCAGCATCGGCGTCGTTCCCCGAGCCGCTCGAGGTGGGCATCGGGATCGAACGCCTGGGTACATCGAGCATCACGTGGGCCCTCGGCATCCTGCGGGCCGGTGACGACGAGCCGATCGCTACCGGACGCTTCGTGCACGTGTTCGTCGACGCCGACACGCGGCGGCCGACGCCGATCCCGGCGGCGATCCGGGCGGCGGTGGAGGACCAGCTCATCGCTCGCTGAGGGCCGAGCGCAGCGACCGCCCGAAGCGCACCCAGGGCGAGCCGGGCGCCGAACGCGCTTCGGCCGCGGACTCCGTCCGGGCCTCAGCGAACGGAGAGTGAACATACCGACCACGCGGTATGCTAGTTTTCGAGAGCGCACCGATGCGCACGAAAGGTGGTCGAGGATGACCGACTCCCCCGCGACGCCGGACAGCGCACCGAACGCCGCACCGCCCGGCGCGGTGCCCGGCCTCGACGTCGCAGGTCTCGAGGCGTGGTTGAGCGAGACGCATCCGCAGCTCGCAGCCGGATCCCTCACCGCCCGGCTCATCACCGGAGGCAAGAGCAACCTCACCTATCGCATCGACGGCGCGCGCATGCCGCTCGTGCTGCGCCGCCCGCCGCTCGGCCACGTGCTCGCGACGGCTCACGACATGGCTCGCGAGCACCGGGTCATCTCCGCCCTGAGTGGCAGCGCCGTTCCGGTGCCGCCGACCGTCGCCATCGTCGACGACACCGCAGACGCCAGGGTCACCGGCACCCCCTTCTTCGTCATGGAGTTCGTCGAGGGCAGCGTGCTCGCCCGCCCAGCGCAGAACGCGGCATTCACCCCGGCGGGGCTGCACCGGATCGGCATCGAGCTGGCCGAGGTCCTCGCCGAACTGCACTCGATCGATCCGGCATCCGTGGGCCTCGACGACTTCGGCAGGGGAGCCGGCTACCTCGAGCGACAGCTGCGCACCTGGCGCCGACAGCTCGACGCCTCGCGGTCGCGCGACACCCCGGCCCTCGACCAGCTGCAGGACGCCCTGGGCGAGCGGATGCCGGACAATCCGCGTTCCGGCCTCGTGCACGGTGACTACAGGCTCGACAACGCCATCGTCGCCGGCGACGGCGACGCGCCGCACATCGCCGCCATCCTCGACTGGGAGATGTCGACCATCGGCGACCCCCTCGTCGACCTCGGCGTCTTCGGCATGTACTGGACCATCGACGAGCTCACCGGTGGGCGCCTGTTCGACAGCGCCGTCGACCTCGCGGCGGGTTATCCCGACTTCGACGAGTTGGTCGACGCGTACGCGGCCCGTGTCGGCCGGGCCGTCCCCGACCTCGGCTGGTATCGCGGATTCGCCGCCTACAAGCTCGCCGTGATCGCCGAGGGCATCCACTACCGCTATCAGAAGGGGGAGACCGTCGGTGCCGGCTTCGCCCACATCGGCGCCATGGTCGAACCCCTCGCCACCGACGGCCTCGCCCGCCTAGCCCTCCGGAGGAACTGATGGACTTCAGTCACGACGCCAGCACGCTCGAGCTCATCGACAGGGTGCGCTCGTTCATCGACGAGCACGTGGTGCCGGCGGAGGCCGTGCTCACCGAGCAGCTCGCCGCCGAGCCCGACGCCTGGAGCCCGCGCCCGATCGTTCGGGAGCTGCAGCTGAAGGCGCGAGACGCCGGCCTGTGGAACCTGTTCCTCCCCGGCGAGCGCGGCGCCGGGCTCACCAACCTCCAGTACGCACCCCTCGCCGAGCTCACGGGCTGGAGCCAGCGCCTGGCGCCTGCCGCGTTCAACTGCGCCGCTCCCGACACCGGCAACATGGAGGTCCTGAACGACTTCGGCACGCCCGAGCAGAAGGAGCGCTGGCTCGAGCCGCTGCTCGAGGCGCGCATCCGTTCGACCTTCTGCATGACGGAGCCCGAGGTCGCGTCGAGCGATGCCACCAACATCACCACCAGCATCCGTCGCGATGGCGACGACTACGTCATCGACGGTCGCAAGTGGTGGTCGACCGGCGCCATGAACCCCGAGGCCGCCATCTTCATCGTTATGGGGAAGACGGATGCCGAGGCTCCTCGTCACCGCCAGCAGTCGATGATCCTCGTGCCCCGCGACACTCCCGGCGTCGAGATCGTGCGCCCGCTGACGGTGTTCGGCTACGACGACCGCGACCACGGCGGGCACGCCGAGATCGCGTTCACCGACGTACGCGTTCCGGCGACGAACCTCATCGGCGGCGAGGGCGACGGGTTCGCCATCGCGCAGGCGCGGCTCGGGCCCGGACGCATCCACCACTGCATGCGCGCCATCGGGATGGCCGAGCACGCCCTCGCACTGGTGCGCGAGCGTGCAGCATCACGCGTCGCGTTCGGGCGCCCGCTCGCCGAGCAGGGCGTCGTGCGCGAGTGGGTGGCCGAGTCGCGAATCCAGATCGAGTCGCTGCGCCTGCTCGTGCTGAAGACCGCCTGGCTCATGGACACCGTGGGCAACCGCGAGGCGATGACCGAGATCCAGGCCATCAAGATCGCGGTGCCGCGGGCCGTGCAGCAGATCCTCGATCGGGCCATCCAGGTGTTCGGCGGAGCCGGCGTGAGCGACGACACCCCGCTCGCCGAGATGTTCGCCGGATCGCGCGTGCTGCGCCTCGCCGACGGTCCCGATGAAGTGCACCTGTCGGCGCTCGGCAAGGCCGAGTTCCGGCGGTAGCGCCGCCCGAACAACCCGCCGGTCGAGCGCCGCACTGAGCGCAGCGAAGCGTAGCGCGCGACGCAGTCGCACATGTATCGAGACCACACCATGATCGAAGGAGATCATCAATGACCCACACCCCCGACCCCGCGATCGACGGCGACGGATTCGGCACGCTCTCGGTGGCGAGCATCCTGGCCGAGTCGGCCCACCGCACCCCCGATCGCCCGGCCGTGCACTTCCTCGGCCACACGATCAGCTATGGCGCGCTCTGGGACCAGACCCGCGCCTACGCCGGCGCTCTGCAGGCTCGCGGCATCGGGCGCGGCGATCGAGTGGCCATGCTGGTGCCGAACGTGCCCGACTTCGCCCGGGTCTACTACGCGGTGCTCTCGCTCGGAGCCGTCGTGGTGCCCGTGCACCTGCTCTTCAAGGCCGAGGAGATCGGCTACGTGCTGCGCGACAGCGGGGCCGACCTGCTCGTGGCTGCAGCGCCGCTCCTCACCGAGGCCGTGCCCGCTGCGCGCGAGGCCGGGGTGCCCCTCGTCACCGTACTGGCGCCCGCGGGAACGTCGGGGGCCGACGGGACGGAGCTGCCGCGACTCGAGGCCGAGGCATCCGTCGCCGCTCCGATCGCGCGTCACGTGTCGGTCCGGCCGACGGATGCCGCCACCATCCTCTACACGAGCGGCACGACGGGCACGCCCAAGGGCGCCGTGGGGTCGCACCTCGCCATCGTCGAGCAGGTGCACTGCGCCCTCATCGACGCCTTCGACATGACGCCCGACGATGTGATCTTCGGCGGCCTGCCGTTGTTCCACACCTTCGGTCAGACCGCCGTGATGAACGTGGCGTTCCGGCGCGGGGCGTCCGTCATCCTGCTGCCTAAGTTCGACGCCGACCAGGCGCTCGACCTGCTCGTGGCGCATGGGGCCACGGTGTTCACAGCCGTGCCGACGATGTTCGTGGGCATGATCGAGGCCGCCCGCCGAACGGGGGTGCGGCCTCCGCTGCGCTACGCCGTCTCGGGTGGCGCAGCGCTGCCCGTCGCCGTGCTCGAGGCCTTCGCCGCGGAGTACGGCGCGCAGGTGCACGAGGGCTACGGCCTCACCGAGACCTCCCCGACGGTGTCGTTCAACACCGTGTTCGAGCCGATCAGGCCGGGCACCGTGGGGCGGCCGTACTGGGGCATCGACGTGGCCATCGCCGAGGCCGACGTCGAGGGACGCATCGAGTTCTCGCCCGACGGCGAGCTCGGCGAGATCGTGGTGCGCGGCCACAACCTGTTCAAGGGCTATCTCGGGCGGGCGGAGGCCTCGGCCGAGGCCGTGGTCGACGGCTGGTTCCGCACCGGAGACCTGGGAACGTACGCCGAGGGCATCGTGACCATCGTCGACCGCAAGAAGGACATGATCGTGCGGAACGGCTACAACGTGTACCCGACCGAGGTGGAGGCCGTGATCGTGCGGCATCCGTCGGTGGCGCAGGCGGCGGTGTTCGGACTCCCGGATGCCACCCACGGCCAGGAGGTGCACGTCGCCGTGGTCGCCCTCGACGGTCACGAGGTCGACGCCGAGGAGATCGTGGCGTTCACGAAGGAGCGCATCGCGGCCTACAAGTACCCGCGCGTGGTGCACCTCGTCGACGCACTGCCCCTGGGTGGCAGCGGCAAGGTGCTGAAGCGGGAGCTCGCGACGAGGTTCGCGGCGGCCGGCACCCTGTCGCCGGTCGAGTAGGCCGCGAGCGCAGCGAGCAGCCGTATCGAGACCACCACCCGGCGGAGCGCCGGGTTCGGGTGATCTCGATACGTGTCCTCGCTGCGCTCGGGCACTACTCGATCAGCGGAGCGGCGGCACACACGCGGATGCCGCGGACCCCGATCGGTCCGCGGCATCCGGTGCGTGAATCTACTCGGCGGAGGCGGGCACTCCCTCGTTCTCCACCGCCACAGGCTCTGCATCCGAGACCGAGACCGAACCCTTGCCGTCGCTCACGTAGGTCGTGCCGATGTAGTCCTGCACGCCCTGGTCGACCGTCGTGATGCCGACGCCGGTGTAGGCCGCGTGGCTGTCATCGCCGAACGAGAGCGGGAGGATGCCGTTGCCGACCAGGTCGCCGGACGTGACGGCCTCGAGCAGGCTCTCGCGCGTGGGGTTCTCGCCGGCCGCGGCCAGGGCCTCGGCGAACAGGTAGCCGACGGACATGCCGAACATCGTGTTGCCGTCGAAGGGGGCGCCGTCGTTGAACTCGGTGTTGATCTTCTCGAACAGCTCGCTCCAGTCGTTGCCCTGGCGCGCCGGCAGGTAGTTGGAGCTCACGAAGCCCTGCAGCAGCTTCGGCCCGACGTCCTCGCCGAGGAAGCCCACCAGCGTCGGGTAGTCGGCGCCCGATGACGAGGAGAACCACTGGGTGAACCAGCCGAGCTTGGCCGCGGTTCCGATGGCCAGGGCCGTGAACCCGTTGACCGTCGCGAGCATGTTGATCTCGCATCCGGCGGCCTTCATGGCACTGATCTGCGCCACGACGTCCTGGTTCGACACCGAGTAGCGCTGCACGCTGGTGAGTCCGTCTGCCCCCAGCACGTTCTGGGCGCCGGTGATGAACTCATCGCCGAAGTCGTCGTCCTGGCCGAGCAGGCACACCTTCTTGCCGGCGAACTCGTCGGTGGCGTACTGCGCCAGCGCCTCGCCCTCGGTCACGTAGTCGGCGTTGAAGGCGAAGGTGTACGGGTACTTCTCGGGCTGGTTCCAACTCGTGGAGCCCGACGCCACGAACAGGTCGGGCACCTTCTTCTGGTTGAGGTAGTCGAGCACCGAGGTGTGCGTCGGCGTTCCGAGGCCGTTGAGGATGGCGAAGACGTCGTCGTCCTGCACGAGCTCGCGCACCACGGTCTGCGTGGTGGCCGGGTTGTAGCCGTCGTCCTTGACGAGGTACTCGATGGTGCGGCCGTTGATGCCGCCGGTGGAGTTCACGTAGTCGAAGTAGGCCTGCGTCGCGGCCGAGATCGACGAGTAGCCTGCGGCGGCGGGCCCGGTGAGCGGCTGGTGGGTGCCGATGGTCACGGTGTCGTCGGTGACACCGGGAGCCGGGGCGTCGGGGCTCTGGGCGGCGGGCGTGCTGCACGCTGCGAGCGTGATGAGCATGGCGGATGCCGCGGCGACGGCGATCGCGCGGCTGTGTCGTGCGCTTCGGTGTGACATGGGTGACCTCTCTATTCCTGTGTGGGTTGCTCTGGTGCTGGAGTGGATGGTGCTGTGGTGGGTGGTGCAGACGCCGCCGGGCGGGCGCGCCGACGCAGCGACAGCCGTGTCGGCAGAGCCCCGCGGATGCCGGCCGGCCACAGCAGCGTCACGACGATGAGCAGGGCGCCGAACACGAGCACGGGCAGGTTGCCCGAGAGGCGCTGGGTGAGGTCGGCCGGCAGGTCCATCGCTCCGGTCAGAGTCCCGATGAGCCAGGGCAGCAGCACGATCACGATGGAGCCGAGCAGCGCGCCGAGCATGCTGCCGAGGCCGCCGATCACGACGGCCACCACCAGCAGCAGGGAGAAGGCGAGGGTGTAGGCGCCGGGGCTCACGGACTGCGTCACGAAGCAGAGCACGGCTCCGCCGGCGCCGGCGGCGCCGGCGCTCACGGTGAACGCGAACACCTTCACGCGCCCGGAGCGCACACCGTTCAGACGCGCGGCCACCTCGTCGTCGCGCACGGCGCGCATCCGGAGCCCGAGCACGCCCGAACGGATGCCGCTCAGCACGGTCACGACCACGGCGGCGGCGCCGATGGCGACCCACGCCTGCCACTGCTCGATCGCGATGATCGTGGCGAGGGCGGGTGGCACGTCGTCGTACGCGATCTGCAGTCCCTGGTCGCCACCGAGCGCCCCGCTGAACACCGCGGTCACGGCGGGCAGCGCGATCACGAGGGCGAGGGTCACACCGGCGAGATACGGTCCGCGCAGGCGAGCGGCGGCGAGGCCAAGCAGCAGGCCGACCACGCCCGACGCCGCGAGGGCGGCCAGCAGCGCGAGCGCGAAGCGGGCGACGCCGTCGACTCCGGCATCCGTCAGCGCATTCGCCGTGATGGCGTAGCCGTAGCCGCCGACGGCCATGAGGGCCGCGTGGCCCAGCGAGAGCTGCCCGGTGAGGCCGATGAGCAGGCTGAGGCCGGCCGTGGCGCAGAAGTAGGCCGCCACGAGGGCGAGCTGGTAGTTGCGGTACGGATCGAGCAGGAAGGTGCCGCCGATGGCCAGCGCCGTGAGCACGAGGGCCGTGCCGAGGAGGCGGGTGCGACGCCGGCCCGTGGTGCCGGACCGGGCGACGGATGCCGCGGTCGACGGGGTACTGACCCCCATCCCGTTCGCTGAGGCCCGCACGGAGTCCGCGGCCGAAGCGCCACGACCGGACAGCTCGGACTCGACGCTCATGCGACGCGCGCCTCTCGTGCCGAGAAGATGCCGCCCGGCCGCACCAGCAGCACGGCCACGAGCAGCACCAGCACGGCGATCGGGGCCACGGTCGCGCCGAGGTAGCCGGTGACCAGGCTGATGGCGACGCCGACGATCAGTCCGCCGACCAGCGCACCGACGGGGGAATCGAGACCGCCGACGACGGCCACGGTGAAGGCGTAGACGAAGAGCATGTCGGCCGAGTGCGGGCTGAGCCCGAGTTCCGTCGGCACGAGCAGCAGGGCAGCCAGGGCACCGACGGCGGCGGCGAGCATCCAGCCGATGGTGAGCATGCGCGACACCCGCACTCCGAGCAGCCGGGACACCTCGGGGGCGAAGGCCGAGGCCCGCAGCTGCAGGCCCAGCGACGTGCGGGTGAAGAGCAGAGCG
>LMOK01000002.1:237968-259058 GCA_001423545.1 Leifsonia sp. Leaf325 | reverse complement strand
CCCCGCCGATCAGGATGGGGCTCTGGTCGAACGGGGCCGCCATCGGGCGGTACTGCTGGCCGAAGGCGATGCCCAATGCCGACTGCAGAACCATGACCACGCCGATCGCGATGATCACTCCGGCCAGCGGAGAGTCGTGCGGGGCGAAGCGCATGACCCCGCGCTCGACGACGTAGCCGAGGACCGCGCCGGCGACGAGCGCGCTGGCGAGCCCCGCCCAGTACGAGCCGGTGAACGCCGTCACCGCGAAAGCGACATAGGTGGCGACGACGGCCATCGCCCCCTGCGAGAAGTTGACGATGCGTGCGGCCCGCCAGATGAGAACGAGGGCGAGTGCGAACAGCGCGAAGATCGCGCCGCGGGCGATGCCGGTGGCGAGGAGGAAGAGCAGTCTGTCCATGGTCAGAACCCCAGGTAGGCGTGACGCAGGGCGTCGTCGGAGAGCAGCTCGGCTGCCGGTCGGTCGGCCACGACGTTGCCGAGGGAGAGCACGACGCCGTGGTCGGCGATGGCGAGGGCGCTGGTGACGTTCTGCTCGGCGAGCAGCACGGTGAGCCCGGTGTCGTCGCGCAGCCTCCGCAGCACGCCGAGGATCTGCGCGACCACGCGCGGTGCGAGTCCGAGCGACGGCTCGTCGAGCAGCAGCATCCGGGGCCGCGCGATGATCGCTCGTCCGAGGGCGAGCATCTGCCGTTCGCCGCCCGAGAGTTGGTGGCCGGATGCCGCCCGCCGGCGCGACAGCGGTTCGAAGAGGTCGTAGATCTCGTCAACGGCGGCACCGAGCCCACGGCGGTCGAAGCGCCAGAGCCCGCCGAGCCGCAGGTTCTCGTCGACGGTGAGCTCGGCGACGACGCTGCGTCCCTCGGGCACCTGCGCGAGTCCGCTGCGGGAGCGATCCTCGACGCTCACGCTCGAGAGGTCGCGCCCGTCGAGTACGACGCGCCCCGACGCCGGTGCGACCAGGCCGGAGATGGTGCGGAGCAGCGTGGTCTTGCCCGCGCCGTTGGCACCGAGGAGCGCGACGATCGCTCCCTGCGGGATGGCGAGCCGCACCTCGTGCAGCACGGGCGACCCGCCGTAGCCGGCGGTGATGGAGTCGATCTCGAGGAGCGGCGTCATGCTGCGGGCTCCACACCCAGATAGGCCTCCTCGACGCGCGGGTCCGCCTGCACCTCGGAGGGCGTGCCGCTCGCGATCACGCGACCGAAGTCGAGCACCACGATGCGATCGGCGAGGCTCATCACGAAGTCCATGTGGTGCTCGACGACGAGCACCGAGCATCCCGTGGCCGCAATGCCGCGCACGATCCCTGCCAGGTCGGTGATGTCGTCGGAGCCGAGCCCGCCGGCCGGTTCGTCGAGCAGGAGGAGCTGCGGACGCGTCACCAGGGCGCGGGCGAGGGCGACGCGCTTCCGTTCCGGGTAGGGCAGTGAGGCCACGGGGCGGGCGGCATCGGCGGCGAGGCCGAGGGCGGCGAGCTGGTCTGTGGCGGCGAGGATCGCATCCGTCTCCCCCGTTGACCTGGAGCGCCCGCCGCGGCCGCCGCTCCCGAGTCCGAGCGGCACGAGCACGTTCTCGACCACGGTCATCGAGTCGAAGAGTCCGAGGCCCTGGAGGGTGCGGGAGACACCGCGGCCGACGAGCGCCGTGGGAGTCGCGGGCGCCGGGCGTCCGTCGATGTCGATGCTGCCGCTCGCACGACGCACGAGCCCGCACACGGCGTTGAAGACAGTGGTCTTGCCGGCGCCGTTCGGACCGATGAGAGCGAAGGTCTCGCCGCGGGCGACGTCGAAGGAGACATCGTCGAGGGCGGTCAGGCCGCCGAAGGCGACAGTGAGCCCGCTGATCCGCAGCCGTGGCGTGGGTGTGTTCATCGGCACCTCTTCGTGTCGTGGTGGCAACACCCTACAACAGAAACCGACCAGACGGTATGCGAATGTTGCACGCGCTCTTCTCTGCTCGCAGAGACCCGGACGAAGTCCGCGGTCGAAGCGCGACGGCGAGCGAGGTGGAAGGCGCTTCGGGCGGTCGCTTCGCTCGTCCCTCAGCGAGCGGGGCAGGGCGGGAGCGGGAGACGCCTACCCTCCCAGCGTCACCTTCAGGATCTTCTCGTTGCTGTTGTTCGCAACGCTGTCCTTGTCGCCCTGGTTCGTCGTGGTGAGCCAGAGCCCGCCATCGGACGTCGGCTCGACCGTGCGCAACCGGCCGTAGGTGCCCACGAAGAACTGCTGCACATTCGTGAGGCTGTCGCCGCTGATCACCTCGCGGTACAACCGGGAGCCCCGCCCGCAGGCGACGTAGACCACGTCGCGCACGATCGTGAGTCCGCTGCACGACCCGTCGGCCGTGGGGTAGGTCTTCTTCGGGGCGATCAGGCCGGCCGCCCCGCATCCGTTCCCCGACGTGCCCTCGCACTGCGGCCAGCCGTGGTTACCGCCCTTCACCACGAGGTTCGTCTCGTCCATCACACTGTTACCGAACTCCTGCTGCCAGAGCCTGCCGCGGCTGTCGAAGGCGATTCCCTGCGGGTTGCGGTGCCCGTAGCTCCAGATGTAGCTGCCGCTGAACGGATTGTCGCTCGGGATGCCGCCCGTGCGCGTGAGCCGGAGGATCTTGCCGTTCAGCGCTCCCGTGCCGGTGAGACGCTGGGCGTAGTCTCCGTTCTGCGCGTCGCCGGTCGAGGCGTAGAGCATGCCGTCAGGCCCGAAGCGCAGGCGGCCGCCGTTGTGGTACTTGTTGCGCAGGATGCCGCTCAGCAGCACCTGCACCGAGGTCGTGTCGATCTTCCCGGCGGCGTACCTCATCCGCACGATCCTGTTGTCCGTCGCCGTGGTGTGCATGATGTACAGCCACGGGTCGGCTGTGAAGTCCGAGGCGATCGCGATACCCATGACGCCGCCCTCGCCGTCGGTGCTCTGCGCCCCCGGAACGGCACCGACCGTCGACTTGACGCCGGTCGTCGGCACGAGCCGCACGATGTCGTGGGCGTCGCGCCGCGCGTAGAGCACCGAGCCGTCGGGCAGGGTGGTGAGGCCCCACGGGATGTCGGTGTCGGTGGCCACCTGGGCGACGCCGCAGATCGGGCTGCCGCAGGCTGCTCCGGTCGTGGTGGTGGACGACGCGCTGGCTGCCGAGGCGTTCCCCTGGGCGTCGCGCGCGATGACCGTGTACGTGTAGGCGCGAGTGACGGCGAGACCGCTGTCGGTGAAGGTCAGCACGCCACCGCTCACCGATCCGACGACGACGCCGTCACGCCGCACGTCGTACCTGGTGACGGCGACGTTGTCGGTCGATGCCGCCCACGTCACCTTCACGGTGGTTCCGGATGCGACGGCCGCGACGGATGTCGGTACCGATGGCGCCACGGTGTCCGTGGTGCACTGCGGCGGCGTGACCGTCACGGTGGTGCTGGCCTGCGACACGTTGCCGGCGGCATCCCGAGCATTCACGTACCAGCCCCACGGAACGCCGGCCACGACCTTCACCGAGGCCGAGCGCACGGTTCCGGCGACGGACTTGACCAGTTGGCCGTCGTGGTACAGGTCGTACGCCGTCACGCCGACGCCATCCCTCGATGCGGTCCAGCTCAGGGTGACGGCCGTGCAGGTGAGTGCCGAGCTCGTGAGGCCCGTCGGGGAGGTCGGTGGGGTGGTGTCCGGCAGCTTCGCGGGGACGGTCCACTTCTGGTTCGTGCCCGTGGTGCAGGCGCGGAGGTACACCTGTGTTCCGGTGGCCATCTTCGATCCCCGCACGTTGAGGCACAGTCCTGTCGCCGTGTGCTTGAGCGTCGTCGCCGACGTGTAGCGCCACTTCTGGGCGGTGGACCCCGAGCAGGCGGCGATGACGGCTTTCCGGCCCAGGGTGGGGATGACGGGCCCGGCCGTCAGGCACCGGGCGCCGTCGAAGACCCGCAGCTCGCCTTCAGCGGTGCGCATCCAGCGTTGGTCCGCGCCGCCGTTGCAGGTGCCGATGAGGGTCTGCGCTCCGGGGGTCATCGACCCGTACTGGATGTCGAGGCACCTCGTCGATGCGACCCCGACGATGGGCTTGCCCGTCGCGGCCTGCGCCGCGTCGGCGGGCAGCGTGAGCAGCGCAGCGACGCAGACGATCGACAGGATGGCCGCGAGCAGCATTCGGAACGAGGTTCTCATCACGCATCCCCTGTTCGGCACGCTCCAGTGCGCGCCGTCTTCAGGCTAGCCCGGCGGTCAGACTCTGCGCATGCCCGGGCTGCCGGCGGCACCGTCGTCGTCCGGGGCGCGCACACCGGTGCCGTCGACGTCGGGGTCGACCTCGTCGGCCTTCCTGGCGCGCTCCTCCGCCTCGGCCCGCAAGCCGTCGGCATCCTCGCGGTGCTCGGCGGATTCCCGCTTCAGCCGCTCGGCATCGAGCTGCGCCTGGCGAGCCGCTGCATCGGCCTTCGCAGCGTCGGCCTGCGCCTGCTGCGCATCAGCCTCGGCCTGAGCCGACGTCGCCTGTCGCTCGCGTGCCGCCAACTCTCGTTCCGCCGCTTCGTCCCGCAGTTCGGACGCCTTGTCGCGCCCGGCCTGCTCCTTCGCCGCCCGACGCCGCGGCGCCGTGATCAGAACGACGGCCACCACCACGATGATGACGACGACCACGGCCACGATGATCCAGATCCATGCACTCGTGTCCACTTCGATTCACCTCACTCAGATCAGCCCCGTCCTCAGACAATCCCTCCGAGGCTCCGCATCCAAGGGCTTGATTTCCGCCGGACGGTATGGTTCGAGCTCGGTCGGATGCCTCGAACCCTGCCCCGGAGTTCCTCAGTGGTGCGGAATGCCCGCGATCATGCCGCCGTCGACCACGAACTCGGCGCCGCTCGTGAAGCGCGACGCGTCGCTCGCCAGGAACACGATCGTGCCGGCGACGTCGTCGGGAACACCCGGGCGTCCGAGCGGGATGTCGATCCTGGCCGGGTCGATGCGCGTGGTCATGTCGGTGAGGATCAGCCCCGGATGCACCGAGTTCACCCGGATTCCGGATGCCCCGAGCTCGACCGCGAGCGACTGGCTGAGCCCGCGCACCCCGAACTTCGACGCCGTGTAGCCGTGCAGGCCCGGCGAGCCGCGCATCCCCTCGACCGAGGAGATGTTGATGATCGAGCCGCTGCCCTGCGCCTTCATCTGCGGCACCACGGCGCGGCAGCCGAGGAACACGCCGGTGAGGTTGACCGCGATCACGGCGTTCCACTTCGCCAGGGTCAGGTGCTCGATGGGGGCGGCATTGGCGATGCCGGCGTTGTTCACCAGCACGTCGAGCGAGCCGAATGCGGCGACGGATGCGGCAACCACACGTTCCCACGCCGCTTCGTCGGTCACATCCAGGGCCTGGAACACGGCCCGCTCGCCGAGCTCGACGGCGAGCGCCGCGCCCTCCTGCTCGAGCAGGTCGGCGATGACGACCCGGGCTCCGGCGGCATGCAGCGACCGCACGTAGGCCTCACCGAGGCCGCGGGCACCGCCCGTGACGAGCGCGACGCGCCCCTCGAGATCGGTCATGTCGTCACCCGCACCACGAGCCGCCCGACGGTCGCCCCGCCGGCCAGCTGCTGGATGGCGGCCGGGGCGTCCTCGAACTCGACGACTCCTCCGACCAGAGGGGAGATCGCGCCCGCATCCGCGAGCCGCACCAGGTCGGCGTGAGCCTCGGCCACGAGAGCGGGGCTCTTCGTCGGATAGAGGCCCCAGTGCAGCCCGAGCACGCCGTAGTTCTTCACGAGGGCGTGGTTCGCCCGCACAGTGGGCACCGTTCCGCCCGCGAAGCCGATCACGACGATGCGGCCCTCGAAGGCTATGCACTTGGTCGAGCGCTCGAAGCTCTCGCCACCCACGGGATCGAAGACGACGTCGGCTCCGCGCCCCTCGGTCGCCTCGTTGACGAGGGCGGCGAAGTCCTGCTCTCCGCGCACGATCACGAGCTCGGCACCGGCGTCGCGCACCACGTCGGCCTTGGCGGCGCTGCCGACGACGCCGATGACCCTGGCTCCGGCAGCGACGGCGAGCTGCACGGCCGCGCTCCCGACCCCACCGGCCGCCGCGTGCACGAGCACGGTCTCACCGGCCTGCAGCCGCGCCCGACGATGCAGCGCGAACCACGCCGTCTGGTAGGCGATCATGAGCCCGGCCGCCTGCACGTCGTCGAGGCCGTGCGGAGTCGGATGCACATCGGATGCCGCGAGCACGGCGTACTCCGCGAGCACGCCGATCTTCGTGGCGACGACCCTGTCGCCGACGCCGAGTGCAGCCGGGTCCGCGGCGCGGGAACTGTCCGCGCGCGCGGCATCCGTCGCCGGACCGATCGCGACGATCTCGCCGCTCAGCTCGATGCCCGGAGTGAAGGGGAGCTCGGGGCGCACCTGGTACTCGCCGCGGGCGAGCAGCACGTCGGGGAAGTTCACCGCGACGGCGCGCACCTTCACGAGCACCTCGCCTGAGCCCGGCGTCGGCACCACAACGTCGTGCAGCTCGAGTACCTCCGACGGTTCGCCGGTGCGTGTCACGAGCCACGCGCGCATCGTGGTCGGCTCAGGCATCCGTCACCCCGGTCCCGCCTGCCGGCTCCGCCGCGATGCTCGTCAGGAACAGGTCGGTGATCTGCTCGGCGAGGAGCGTCTTGCCCTCGGGGCCCTCGGGCGAATACCACTGCGAGAGGTAGTGCAGGTCGCTGAAGAAGTGGGCGATGAGCACGGGACGCGGCACGTCGGTGCGGTAGAGGCCCTCCTGCTGGCCCGCCTCGATGAGAGCGCTGAACTCGTCGTTGTAGTCGCGGCGACGACGGGTGACCTCCTGCTGGCGCGGCTGCGAGAGCATGTGCTGGCTGCGGAAGAACACCGTGCCCTCGGGCAGGAAGTCGATGGAGGTCTCGATCACGTCGATGCACACGGCGCGCAGCACGGCGTCGACGGCGCCACCCCGCGCCACGATCTCGTCGAGGTGCGACTTCTGAAGCGACAGCATCCGCTCGTAGATCGCGAAGAGCAGGTCGTCCTTCGACTGGAAGTAGTGGTACATCGCGCCCTTGGTGACGCCGGCCGCCTCCACGATCTGCTGCACGCTGGTGTTCGCGTAGCCCTGGGCGGCGAACAGCTCGACGGCGGCCCGGGTCACGTCGTCGACGACACTGGTTTCTCTCATGCGTTCATCCTTGCTGCTTCTGGACCGTGCGAGGGTGCGCTGCGGCCGGTCATCCGACGGGACGGATGCTGCCGCCGCCGTCGATCACGATCGTCTGGCCCGTGATCCACGCCGCGTCCTCCGACAGCAGGAACGCGACGGGTCCGGCGACGTCGTCGGGCACCCCGAGCCGCCGGAGCGGATACTCGGCGGCCACCTCCTGCTCGCGGCCCTCGTAGAGCGCACGGGCGAAGGCCGTCTTGATCACGGCGGGCGCGACGGCGTTCACCCGGATGCCGGGAGCCAACTCGTGCGCCAGCTGCAGCGTCAGGTTCACCAGCGCCGCCTTCGAGACGCCGTAGAACGCGATGCCGGGCGCCGCCGACACTGCCGAGATCGACGACAGGTTCACGATCGACGTGGTGAGGCCGGCGACCACGGCGTCGCGGGTCCACTCGAGGGCGGCGACCACGTTCACCTCGAGGATCTTGCGCACGATCGACGCCTCGATCTCGAGCGCCGGACCGTAGGCGGGGTTGATGCCCGCGTTGTTCACGAGGTGGTCGAGGCGGCCGTGGTGCGCGGCGATGTGCGCGAACACGGCGGCGCGATGCTCGGGGTCGTCGGCCTTGCCCGCGACGGCGGTGGCAGCGGCGGCCGTCCCGGGCGAGGTGCTCCCGCCCCCGTTCAGCTCGGCGAGCGCGGCGTCGAGCGACTCCTGCTTGCGTCCGGTGATGACCACCTGCGCGCCCTCACCGACCAGCCGCTTGGCGATCGCGAGGCCGATGCCCCTGCTGCCGCCGGTGATCAGCGCCACCCTGCCGTCGAACCTCTGCATGTGCTCCCCTTCGAGTACGCGAGTACGCTGCTGCCTGGCATCCGTTGGCCATCATGCTACAGACCGACCGGACGGTTTGTCTCGCTCGAGCGTAACACTCCCGCTGCGCAACTCACAGCGCGCTCCCAGCCCCGGCGGAACAGCAGGCCCCCGGCATCCGTTCTCCTAGGTGGCACCGAAATACGGGTGTCACCCCGGCGCCGCAGCCAGCGTCGCCAGCAGAAGGAGGAGCACGTGTCACAGGACTACCGCAAGACTCCCGAGGCGCTCGCCCGCCTCACCCCGAACCAGTACAAGGTCACGCAGAACGAGGGCACGGAGCCCGCCTTCCGCAACGAGTACTGGAACAACCACGAGGCAGGCCTCTACGTCGACGTCGTCTCGGGGCAGCCGCTGTTCACCTCGGTCGACAAGTACGACTCGCGATCGGGTTGGCCCAGCTTCACCAAGCCCATCAGCCCCGACGTCGTCACCGAGCACACCGACCGCACGCTCTTCATGAAGCGCGTCGAGGTGCGCTCATCCGGAGCCGACAGCCACCTCGGTCACGTCTTCGACGACGGGCCCGCGGATGCCGGAGGCCTGCGCTACTGCATGAACTCGGCGTCGCTGCGCTTCATCCCACTCGCCGAGCTCGAGGAGCAGGGCTACGGTGAACTCCGGGCGCTGTTCGAGACCGACGCATCCACCACGAAGGAGAACTCATGACCACCACACCCGCCACCACCGAGACCGCCGTCCTCGCGGGCGGATGCTTCTGGGGCATGGAGGACCTGATCCGCCGTCGCCCGGGAGTGCTCAGCACGCGCGTCGGCTACACGGGCGGCGACGTTCCGAACGCCACCTACCGCAACCACGGCACTCACGCCGAGGCCATCGAGATCGTCTTCGACCCGACGGTCACCTCGTACCGGGACCAGCTGGAGTTCTTCTTCCAGATCCACGACCCCACCACGCGCAACCGCCAGGGCAACGACATCGGCACCAGCTACCGTTCGGCGATCTTCCCGCTGAGCGACGAGCAGGCCGCCGTCGCCGAGGACACCATCGCCGACGTCGACGCCTCGGGCCTCTGGCCGGCGAAGGTCGTCACCGAGGTCACGCCTGCCGGTCCGTTCTGGGAGGCCGAGCCCGAGCACCAGGACTACCTGGAGCGTTACCCCAACGGCTACACCTGCCACTTCGTGCGTCCGGGATGGGTGCTGCCGAAGCGCACCGCCGAGCAGAACGCGTAGGCGAATCCGCCCCGCCCGGTGAGGTCCGGCGGACCCGCGACCGAAGCGACGCTTCGGTCGCGGACTTCGTCCGGGCCTCAGCGAGCGTCTGGGGGAGTAACACACCCACCCGGCCCCCTACGCTGAGACCATGACGACCCGCCTCGCCACTCGCGCCTCGCTCGCCGCCGTCGCCGGATTCGCCCTGCTCGCGCTCAGCGCCTGCAGCAGCGCCGGCTCGGCCTCCACAGTCTCCACGGCGCCGGAGTCGAGCGCCTCGAGTTCCACGGCGGCCGCAGAGCCGATCGGCGACTGCACCGGCGTCGCCGTCATCGTCGATGCCGGCAACCTCGAGGCCGCCGCCGACCCGTCGACCACGGCCTGCATCGAGACGGATGCGCCGATCGCGGCATCCGACGCCCTGAAGCAGGCGGATGTCGCCACTGAAGGCACCGACGAGTACGCCGACCAGGTCGTCTGCCGCGTCAACGGCGTGCCGGCCGAGGACGAGGCGATCACCTCTCCCGACGGAACCGACTACTTCGAGAAGTGCGCCAGCATGCCTGCAGCCTTCGCGTACTGGTCGCTCTGGGTGAAGCCGGCCGACGGCGAGTGGGCGTACGCCCAGGAGGGGCTCAGCACCCTGCAGCTCGCCCCCGGCGACTCCGTGGAGCTGCTCTTCACCCTCAACGACGAGCCCGCCGCGCCGGCCGCCTGACACCTGCCCGCCGGGCGTGCGAGAGTGAGGCCCTGATGCTCCGCTTCCGTTCGGCCCCGCTGAAGGCCGCGGCGTTCCTCGCCGTCGGCTTCATCGCGCTGCGCCTGGCGTATCGCGCCCTCTTCAACGGTCTGGGCGGCTCCGGCCTGGTGCTCGTCGACCTGCCGGCAGTGCGGCTTCCCCCGCCGTTCGCGCACGTCGCGCTCTTCGGTCCCATCACGACCGGCGGCATCCAGGTCGCCATCGAGAGCGCCCTCCCGATCGCCGCCGTCATCTTGGCATTCGGCGTGCTGAACGCCTTCGTCGACGTCTCGCGCCTCTTCGCCCGGGGCGCACGGCGCGGTCCGTTCCGCGGCATCGCCCGCGCCCTCGTGATCGCGTGGGCGACGTTTCCTGGGCTGACGGATGCCGTCACCGCGGTGCGCCGCGCCCGCCGCCTGCGTGCCGAGCGCGGCCTGGCCTCCCTGCTGGTGCCCATCTTCGAGCGCACCATCGAGCGCGCTGTGGCGGTGGCCGCGACCATGGAGGTGCGCGGCTTCGCGGCGGCACGCCCCGTCGACGGCGGCTGCGACCGACCCGTGGTGCTGCGCGACCTCTCCCTCGGATTCGAGGGGCGACGGATGCTGCACGCCGGCGACCTGTCGCTCTCCACCGGAACGCTCACGGTCGTCGCCGGGGCGACGGGCTCGGGGAAGTCGTCGCTCCTGAACGCGTGCAGCGGCTTGTTCAGCCATGTCGACGGCGGGGAGGCGAGCGGCACGATCGAGATCGGCGGGGTCGACAGGCTCGCCGTTCCGCCGCGCGACACCGCCCGCTTCGTCGGGGTCGTGCTGCAGCAGCCTCGGCTCGGCTTCGCCAGCGAGAGCGTGGCCGACGAGATCGGCTTCGCGCTCGACGTGCGCGGCGTCGCTCCGGTCATCGTGGCGGAGCGCGTACGCGAGGTGGCGCAGCGCATCGGCATCGTCGACCTCATCGGGCGAGACATCAGGGCACTCTCGGCCGGAGAGGCGACCCTCCTGGCCATCGCCGCCGCCGTGATCCAGCACCCCACTCTCCTGCTCGTCGACGAACCCCTCGCCGATCTCGACGCCGACGCCCGGTCGCGCATCGCCGAGCTGCTCGGAGCGCTCGCCCACGAGGCCGGAGTCTGCGTCGTCGTGGCGGAGCATCGCGTCGGCGAGCTGGCGCACGTGGCCGATGCGGTGCTGTCGATCGAGGGCGGCGAGCTGCGACGCGCTGGTTCCTCGGCCGCGCTGCCGACGTTCGAGGCGCGCGACGGAGAGACAGCCGCGCCGATGCCGGGAGCTGCGGTGGAGCCGAGCGCCGCGGCCGGCGCCACGATCGCCCGCATCGCCGGGGTCTCCGTCAGCCACTCCGCACTCCCCGCGGTGATCGACGCCTCGTTCGCTCTCGCCGCCGGCGAGATCGTGGCGATCACCGGGCCGAACGGCGCGGGCAAGTCGTCGCTGCTCGGGGCGCTCGCCCTGCCTGCGGCATCCGGGACCGTCGTCATCGACGGGGCAGACGTCGCCGGGCTCCCCGCGCGCCTGCGTCGGATGTCGGTCGCGCTCGTGCCCGACGCCTCCGACGACCTGCTGTTCTCGACCTCAGTGGCCGAGGAGTGCCGCCGCGCCGACCGCTCGGCCGATGTGGAGCGCGGCACGACGCAGCGGTCGTTCGAGTCGCTGCTCGGCTCGACCCCGGGTGGCCTGTCCCTGCGGCACCCGCGCGACCTCTCCACCGGCGAGCGCCGACTGCTCGCCATCGCCATCCAGCTGGCCGCAGCGCCGCGGGTGCTGCTCGTCGACGAGCCGACGCGCGGGCTCGACGGGCTGGCGCGAGCGCAGGTGGCCGGGGCACTGCGGACTGCTGCGGCGAGCGGATGCGCCGTCGTCATCGCCAGCCACGACCGGACGTTCGCGGCCGAGGTCGCCGATCGTGCGCTCGAGATGCGGGCGGGGCGGTTATGTGACGCTTCGACCGCGGACTCCGTCCGGGCCTCGGCGACCGAGCGCAACCCGCTCGCTGAGGCCCGGCGAAGCCGCGACCGAAGCGCATCCAGCACGGCGCCAGCTCCGAGCGCAGCTCCCGACGACGCTTCGACCGCGGACTCCGTCCGGGTCGCACCGAGCGGAGCGAGACCGGCGCGCACCACCCTCTGGCAGCCCCTCATCCTCGCCGCCGGATCCCTCCTCGCCGCCGCCGCCTTCGCGTGGCCGCTGCTCGTGCCTGCCCTGCCCGCGCAGGCCCAGGCCGCAGCGCCGTTCGCCGCCATCGCCCTGCTGCCCCTCGTGGTCGTGGCCGTCGCGCTGTCCCTCGACGGCGCCGTGCGCTCCGCCAAGACCCTCGCGCTGCTCGGCACCCTCACCGCCATCGGCGCCGCCGTGCGCATAGCGAGCACCGGAGTCGGCGGGGTCGAGGCCCTCTTCGTGCTGCTCATCCTGGCGGGCCGGGTGTTCGGCGCCCGCTTCGGCTTCCTGCTCGGCATCCTCACCATCGCCCTGTCGTCGACGATGTGGGGCGGCTTCGGCCCGTGGACGCCGTTCCAGATGTTCGCCTGCGGCTGGGTCGGAGCCGGCGCCGGACTCCTTCCCCGATTCCGGATGCGGCACCACGGCCGCGCGCTCGAGATCACCGCTCTCGCCGCGTACGGAGCCGTCGCGTCCTACGCCTTCGGCCTGATCATGAACCTGTGGTTCTGGCCCTTCGCCGTGGGAACCGCCTCGGACATCGCATACGTGCCCGGAGCATCCGTCGCCCAGAACGCGAGCTCGTTCCTGCTCTACTCGCTGGTGACGTCGACCCTCACCTGGGACACCCTGCGCGCCGTCACGAGCGTCGTCGGCATCGTGGTGGCCGGCCCGGCCATCCTGGCGGCGCTGCGCCGGGCGAAGCTCCCGAGCGGCCGCGGCGCCGGCTCGGGCACTACACCGAGAAGTACTTCGCCTCGGGGTGGTGGAACACGAACGCGTCGGTCGACTGCTCCGGATGCAGCTGCAGTTCCTCCGACAGCTCCACTCCCATCCGCTCGGGCTTGAGCAGCTCGACCACCTTGCGGCGGTCCTCCATGTCGGGGCAGGCCGGGTAGCCGAGCGAGAAGCGCGCGCCTCGGTACTCGAGCTTGAACAGGCCGGCGACGTCGGTCGGGTCCTCGGCCGCGAAGCCCAGTTCGGAGCGGATGCGGCCGTGCCAGAACTCCGCCAGCGACTCGGTGAGCTGCATCACGAGGCCGTTCAGCTCCATGTAGTCGCGGTACTTGTTCTCGGCGAAGAGCTTGGCCGTCACCTGGTCGATGTGCGCTCCGGCCGTGACGAGCTGCACGGGCATCACGTCGACGAGCCCCGACGAGCGCGGCTTCACGAAGTCGGCCAGGCACAGGTGCCTGTCACGACGTTGCCGCGGGAAGTGGAAGCGCAGGCGGTCGGAGCCGAGGGAACCGCCGGACCCGCCGTCAGGCGCCAGCAGCCCGGGCACCCCGAGCACGCCGGTCGGGTCGTCGCCGTGGTTCAGCACGACGATGTCGTCGCCCTCGCTCACGACCGGGAAGTAGCCATAGGCGACGGATGCGTCGAGCATGCCCTCCGCCAGGATGCGGTCGAGCCAGTAGCGCAGCCGCGGGCGCCCCTCGGTCTGCACGAGCTCCTCGTAGCCGGCGGCGCCGTCCCCACGGCCGGGCTTCAGCCCCCACTGGCCCATGAAGGTTGCGCGCTCGTCGAGGAACGCGGAGTAGTCGGCGAGCGCGATGCCGCGCACGATGCGCGTGCCCCAGAACGGCGGGACGGGCACGGGGGCATCCGTCGTCACGTCGGACCGGGCCGGCATGTTCTCGGGCTCGGTGAGCGTGAGCAGGCTCCCCTCGCGATGGATGCGCTTCTTCAGCGCCGGCAGGCCGACGGATGCCGGATCCGCCCCGCGCGCGATGGCCACGAGCGGCTCCATGAGCGCCAGCCCCTCGAAGGCGTCGCGGGCGTAGCGAACGGTGCCGTCGAACAGGCCCGCGAGGTCGTCCTCGACGTAGGCGCGGGTGAGGGCGGCGCCGCCGAGCAGCACGGGCCAGCGCCCGGCGAGCCCGCGGGTGTTGAGCTCGAGCAGGTTCTCCTTCATCACCACCGTCGACTTGACGAGCAGACCGCTCATGCCGATCACGTCGGCGTCGTGCTCCTCCGCCGCCTTGATGATGTCGGCGATGGGCTGCTTGATGCCGAGGTTGATCACCTCGTAGCCGTTGTTCGTGAGGATGATGTCGACGAGGTTCTTGCCGATGTCGTGCACGTCGCCGCGCACGGTTCCGAGCACGATGCGGCCCTTGCCGGCATCCGTCGTCTTCTCCATGTGGGGTTCGAGCAGGGCTACGGCGGCCTTCATCACCTCGGCGGACTGCAGCACGAACGGCAGCTGCATCTCACCGGATCCGAACCTCTCGCCCACCACCTTCATGCCCTCGAGGAGGTGGTCGTTGACGATGCCGAGGGCGCTCATGCCGTCGGCGCGCGCCAGGTCGAGGTCGCCCTCGAGGCCCTTCGCGTCGCCGTCGATGATGCGCCGCTCGAGGCGCTCGCCCACGGGGAGGGCGGCGAGCTCGTGCGCGCGCTGATCACGGAGCGCCGCGGTGTCGACGCCGGCGAAGAGATCGAGCATCTTCTCCAGGGGGTCGTAGGTGACCGCACCGTCGGCGTCGTACTCGCGGCGGTCCCACACCAGGTCGAGGGCGACCTGGCGGCGGTCATCGGGCACCGACGCGAGAGGCACGATCTTGGCGGCGTCGATGATGCCCGAGCTGAGGCCCGCCTCGACGGCCTCGTGCAGGAACACCGAGTTGAGCACGGAGCGCGCTGCGGGGTTGAGGCCGAACGACACGTTCGAGACGCCCAGGGTGGTGTGGATGCCGGGGTACTTCGCGGTGATGCGCCGGATCGCCTCGATGGTCTCGATGCCGTCGCGGCGGGTCTCCTCCTGGCCCGTGGCGATGGGGAAGGTGAGGGCGTCGACGATGATGTCCTCCACGCGCATCCCCCACTCGCCCGTGAGGGTGTCGACGAGGCGGGAGGCGATCCGCACCTTGTCGTCGGCGGTGCGGGCCTGGCCCTCCTCGTCGATGGTGAGAGCCACGACGGCTGCGCCGTGCTCCGCGACGAGGGGCATGATGCGGCCGAAGCGCGAGGTGGGGCCGTCGCCGTCCTCGAAGTTCACCGAGTTCACCGTCGGACGCCCGCCGATGAGCTCCATGCCCGCCTGCAGCACCGGCGGCTCGGTGGAGTCGACCACCAGCGGCAGCGTCGAGGCGCTCGCGAGGCGCGAGACCACCTCGCGGATGTCGGCCACGCCGTCGCGACCGACGTAGTCGACGCAGACGTCGAGCAGGTGCGCTCCGACACGGATCTGGTTGCGCGCGATCTCCACGCAGTCGTCCCAGCGCTCGTCGAGCATCGCCTCGCGGAAGGCCTTCGATCCGTTGGCGTTGGTGCGCTCGCCGATCGCGAGGTAGGAGGCGTCCTGGTCGAAGGACACGTGCTGATAGAGGCTGGCCACGCCGGCCTCCTCCTCGACCGTGCGCACGGCCGGGGTGCTCCCGCGCAGGCGCTCCACCACGGCCCGCATGTGCGCCGGCGTCGTGCCGCAGCATCCGCCGATCAGCGACAGCCCGAACTCCTTCACGAACTGCTCGTGCGCCGTCGCGAGTTCCGCAGGCGTCAGCGGATAGCTGGCGCCGTGGGTTCCGAGCACGGGCAGGCCGGCGTTCGGCATGCACACGACGGGCACGGTGGAGTGCTTCGACAGGTGCCGCAGGTGCTCGCTCATCTCGGCCGGGCCGGTGGCGCAGTTGAGCCCGATGGCGTCGACGCCGAGGGGCTCGAGCGCCGTGAGCGCCGCGCCGATCTCGCTGCCCATGAGCATGGTTCCGGTGGTCTCGACGGTGACCTCGACGAAGATGGGCAGACGGATGCCGCTCTCCACGATGGCCTGCTTGCAGCCGTTCACCGCCGACTTCGTCTGCAGCAGGTCCTGCGACGTCTCGATGAGGAAGGCATCCGCCCCTCCATCGATGAGGCCGTGCGCCTGCAGCGCGAAGGTCTGCTTGAGGTGGTCGTAGGTGGTGTGGCCGAGGCTGGGCAGCTTGGTGCCCGGGCCCATCGAGCCGAGCACCCAGCGGATGCGCCCGGGCTCGCCGTTGGCCGCATCCGTCGCCTCGGCGGCCTCGACCCGCTCGCGCGCGATGCGGGCTCCCTCGCGGGCGAGCTCGCGGATGCGGTCGTCGATGCCGTAGTCGGAGAGGTTCGACCAGTTGGCGCCGAAGGTGTTCGTCTCGACGGCGTCGATGCCCGTCGCGAGGTAGGCGTCGTGGATGGCCGCGATCATGTCGGGACGACTCACGTTGAGGATCTCGTTGCAGCCCTCGAGCTGCTGGTAGTCGTCGAGCGTCGGCTCGAACTCCTGCAGCTGGGTGCCCATGGCCCCGTCGGCGATGACGACCCGGGTGCGGAGCGCCTCGAGCAGCGCCTCCGATCGCGCGGGGCGTGCGACGGCCTCGATGTCCAGGGCGAAGCGGGGCGCTGCTGGTGCCACGGGTGCTGGCTCTGCGGTGGTTCCGGGCGCGTTCACGCGCCGAGTCTATCCGCGGGGGCGCGGCACATCGCGTGGATGTACGCCCGCCCGGCGCCTCTCGCTCGCTGAGGCCCGGACGAAGTCCGCGGCCGAAGCGCTCGCTAGGCTCGAATCATGACAGCCGACGCCCGCCTCCTTCCCGTCGACTCGGAGTCCACGGCCGCCCTCGCCGCGACCGGTCTGCGCTACGGCCTGGTCGACACCACGGATCGAACGGCCTTCGCCGCCTGGGACCAGGCCGACTCGCGCGGCTTCCACGAGGGCCGGCTGAGCGAGCAGACCATCGACGCGAACTTCGCCAACCTCGCCTACCGTCGCACCACCGGCGTCTGGGACGACACGATCCCGGATGCCGCCGTGCCCGTCGCGACGGTCAGCACCTGGGTCGCCGAGCTCACCGTGCCCGGCCCCGCCATCGTGCCCGCTTGGGCCGTGAGCTCGGTCACCGTCGCCGCCACCCATCGCCGCCGCGGCATCGCCCGCGCGCTCATGGAGGGCGAACTGCGCACGGCTGCGGCCGCCGGTGTGCCTCTCGCCATCCTCACCGCGAGCGAGGCCACCATCTACGGCCGCTACGGCTACGCTCCGGCGACCACGGTCGCCACCCTCGATGTCGACCGCCGCCGCGTGACCTGGGCCGGACCCACGCCGACAGGCCGGGTGCACTTCATCGAGGCGGCATCGGCCCGCTCCATCGTCGAGGAGATCTCGGCTCGGGCCGTGCGCCGCATCCCCGGCGAGATCGACCGATGGGGCGGACGCTTCGACCAGCACTTCGGCCTCATCGCGCCCGACAGCGATCGCGGACGCTCCATCCGCACAGCACGCTACGACGACGCCGATGGCACGGCGCAGGGCGTCGTCGCGTTCCGTCTCGTCGAGCAGGAGCCCGACATCATCCGCCTCGAGGTCGAGCACTTCACGGCCGCGACCGATGACGCCTACGCCGGCCTCTGGAAGTTCCTGCTCGAGCACGACCTCGTGACCGGCATCCGCGCCCGGCACCGGTCGATCGACGAGCCCCTTCCGCTCCTGCTGGCAGACAGGCGTGCCGTGCGCTGGAGCGAGGTCGAGGACTTCCTCTGGGTGCGGGTGCTCGATCCGATCGCAACCCTCGAGAGCCGCCGTTACAGCTCCGCAGGCCGTCTCGACCTCGAGATCACCGATGCGCTGGGGTTCGCCGCCGGGCGCTTCAGGCTCGAGGTCGCGGCCGACGGGTCGGCCTCGGTGACGCGGGTCTCGTCGGTTCCGGATGCCGCTCCGGATGCCGGCACCGACGCCACTGCTGCTGCCACCGCCACGCTCACCCTTCCGGTCAACCAGCTCGGCGCGATCTTCCTGGGCGGCATCCGCCCCACGGTGCTCGCCGCTGCCGGCCTGGTCGCGGCCGACAGCCCCGAGACGCTGGCCCTGGCCGACCGCCTGTTCGCCGCCGAGCGCACCCCGCACCTCAGCATCGTCTTCTAGACGGGCCCGCGGCGACCCCGACCGCCCGCGAACGGGGACTTCTCGCGAGCCCGCACGGATCCGTAACGTCGGGTGTCTGACCCCTGAAAGGCTCCGATGACGGCTCTCTCCCCCGAGGTCGACCCTGCGCGCAACGCAGCGGCCACCCTCCGCACCCGGGCTGCGGGCGCATCCGTCATCACCCGCTGTCTGGCCGAGCAGTCCCTGGTCCCCGACCGGGGCCGCCTGGCCCGGGTGCTCGGTCGCAGCCCGCTCTCGGAGGAGTCGCGCAGCTGGTACCTCGGAGCCCTCGGCGAGCTGGCGGTGGCTGCACGCCTCAAGCAGCTCGGCCCCGACTGGACCGTGCTTCACTCGGTCCCGGTCGGCCACGGCGAGAGCGACATCGATCACGTCGTCATCGGCCCGTCGGGCGTGTACACGATCAACACCAAGCACCACGACGACGCCCGCGTGTGGGTCGGCGCCCGCAAGCTGCTCGTCAACGGGCAGCCGACCGACTACCTGCGCAACTCCCGGCACGAGGCCGAGCGCGCCACCCGCCTGCTGAGCGCCGCCGCCGGGGCCGACATCGTGGCACGCCCGGTCATCGCCGTCGTCGGTGCCAAGTCCATCACCGTCAAGCAGCAGCCGAGCGACGTCATGGTGCTCGCCGACACCCAGCTGGTGCGCTGGCTCCGACGTCGGCGCCGCACGCCGGCGCTCGTGACGACGCCGGTCGTCGCGGCGGCGGAGCATCCGTCGACCTGGCACTCGAATGCGGCCGAGGCCCTCGCCGACGCGAATCTCGAGCAGTTCGCCTCGCTGCAGCACGAGGTGCGCACGGCCCGTGATGTGCGCGCGATCTGGGTGGGCGGCGCCGTGGTCGCTGTCGGTGCCGTCGCCGTGACGCAGCTGATGCCGACGCTCGCGCTGATGTTCGGCTGACCCGGCCGCCCGTACCACCGCGCCGCCGCACCCACCGCGCCGCCGCGCCGCCGCACCCACCGCGCCCACCGCGCCGCCGCGCTTCACGTTTACAGGACCACAGCCAGGATGGGTGCTCTCCAGCACCTATGACCCGTCTCATCCTGCAAACTCACCCGTCGACGCCCCCGACCCCCTCTCGACGCGCCCGCCGCCCAGGTGCGAGGCTGACTCCATGGCGACGGGGCGGGTGAAGCGCGGCTTCCTCTGGGTGCTGAAGAACACCCTCAACAGGCTCACCCTGCGGCTCGCGCGCTGGGGTCACGGCCCGTTCTCGCTCGTGCGCCACGTCGGTCGCTCGAGCGGACGCACCTTCGAGACCCCGCTCATCCTCGCGCGCGTTCCCGCGGGCTTCGTCGCCGAACTCACCTACGGCGACGGCGTCAACTGGTACCGCAACATCGTGGCCGCGGGCTCCTGCGTCATCGTCTCGGGCGGTCGCGAGTACAGCATCGACGCGATCGAGCCCTATGCGACGGATGCCGGTCTTCGGGCGTTCGGCGGCCCGCGCGCGGCCATCCTGCGGCTGCTGAAGCGCGAGGAGTTTCGTCTCCTCCGGGTCGGATCGCCGGCCGAATAGCGTCACATCGTGTCGAGGATGCCCACCAGCTGCTCGAACGTCGTCAGCGGGTTGATGATCGCGAAGCGCGCGTTCGGGCGACCCGCGTGCGACGACGGCGTCACGAAGGCGTGCTGCGACTCGAGCAGGCGCGCCGACCAGGCGTCGTAGTCCGCCTTGGCCCATCCGTCGCGCTCGAAGACCACGACGGAGAGCTGCGGGTCACGCACCAGCAACAGCCCCGGCCGCTTCTCGATCTCGGCTGCGATGTCGAGCGCCAGCTGGATGGAGTGCGTCACGGCGTCGCGGTAGGCCTGTCCGCCGTAGGTCGCGAGAGAGAACCACAGCGGAAGTCCGCGCGCCCGGCGGGTGAGGTGCGCCGCGTAATCGGACGGGCTCCAGTCGCTGGTCTCGGTGAGGGTGTCGAGGTACTCGGCGTGCTGCGTGTGCGCGCGCCTGCCCGACTCCGGATCGCGGTAGATGAGCGCGCAGGCGTCGAACGGGGCGAACAGCCACTTGTGCGGGTCGACGATGACGGAGTCGGCCCGCTCGACGCCGGCGAAGCGGTGCCGGGCGAGCGGCGAGAGCATGGCGGCGAGGCCGTAGGCGCCGTCGACGTGCAGCCAGAACTCGAACTCGTCCTTCAGGGCGGCGATCGAGGCGATGTCGTCGACGACGCCGAAGTTCGTCGATCCCCCCGTGGCCACGACGGCGAGAACGGATGCCCCGTGCTCGACCAGCGCACCCCGCACGGCCTCGCCGGTGAGCATGCCGTCTGCGCGCGGTGCGACCGGCACGACCTCGACGTCCATCACGCGGGCGGCCGAGGCGATCGACGAGTGCGCCTCGGCGCTGCACACGATCACCCAGCGGCGCGGCTGCTCCTCGCCGCGCTCGGTCACGCGCAGGCGGGCGCGCTCGCGGGCGGCGACGAGGGCCGACAGGTTGCCGAGGGTTCCGCCCTGCACGAAGACTCCGCCCGAGGTCGGCGGCAGGCCGAACTCGTGGGCGAGCCAGCCGAGGGCCTCGTTCTCGGCGAACACGGCGCCCGCCCCCTCGAGCCACGATCCGCCGTAGAGGGCACTCGCCGACACGACGAGGTCGAACGAGATCGCGGCCTTCGTGGGCGCCGACGGGATGAAGGAGAGGTACTGCGGGTGGTCCGTGGTGATGCACGCTGGAGCGAGCACGTGCTCGAACAGCGCGAGCGCGCGGGTGGCGCCGATGCCCTTCTCGTCGATCGAACGGCCAGCGAGGCGGTCGAGTTCTGCGGCGCTCAGCGGCTTGTCCAGCGGGGTGTCCGAGCTGAGGATGCGCCGGCGGGAGTACTCGAGCACGACGTCGACGATGTCGCTGGTCTCCTTCGAGACCTCGTGCATGCGGGTGGTCTGGGTTCCGGCTGCTGGTGTCGTTCCGCGAGCTGCGTTCATGGGTACATCTTTCCGTTCAGCCGCCGTCTCCGGGAGTACAGCTGGGCTCAGACCAGTGAAACGGATGCTGCACGCAGTGTTGCTGACTGTAGCAGGGGGTTCGAGCGCGTTCGGGTGCTCCGATGCACGAAATCGTTGCGTGCCGCCTGCTGGCGCACG
>LMOK01000002.1:207156-237911 GCA_001423545.1 Leifsonia sp. Leaf325 | reverse complement strand
GGGAGTGGGCCGCGGCGATCGCCGCGGCCCACTCCCCTGAAATCGAGCCTGCTCCTGACGGAGGCCTCGTCCTCGTCCTAGACGATGGCGGCGCGCAGTTCCGCAGCGGCGGCGCCCACGTCGGGAGCGCCGTAGATCGCTCCGCCGGCCACGGCCACGCGCGCGCCCGCCTTCTGCACCGAGGCGATGGTCGAGGCGTTGATGCCGCCGGCCACCGAGAACGGAACGCCGGAGGCCTCGCCGTCACGCAGCAGGGTTCCGAAGGTGAAGCCATCCTCCGCCTGCTCGTCGAGGCCGGCGTGCATCTCGACGAACTCGACGCCGAGTGCCACGACCTCCTTCGCGCGGGCGGGCTTGTCGGCCACGCCGATCAGGTCGACGACGATGCCCTTGCCATGCTTCGTGGCCGCCTTCACCGCGCCGACGATGGTGCTGTCGCCTGCCGAGCCGAGCACTGTCACCAGGTCGGCGCCCGCCGCGAAGGCGATGTCGGCCTCGAGCTCACCGGCATCCATGGTCTTGAGGTCGGCGAAGACGATCTTGTCGGGGTGAGCCGCCTTGATGGCGGTCACCGCCGAGAGTCCGGCGCTCTTGATCAGCGGGGTGCCGAGCTCGAGGATGTCGACGTACGGCGCCGCAGCGGCGGCGAGCTCGAGAGCGGCCTCGGTGGTGAGAGTGTCCATGGCGAACTGCAGTTTCATCGGATTCCTTCGGTGTTCATCGGTGGTGATTTCATTCGGATTCATCGGTGGTGATTTCATTCGGGGCGTACGGCGTCACTCGAGATTCGCGTGCCGTGGCCAGAGGTCGTCGGCGCTGAGGCCGGAGCGCTGCCACAGCGCGTGGAAGAGGGCATCGCCGATCACGACCACGGACTGCTCGAACAGGCTGCCCGCGTACTGGGCGGAGGCAGCACCCGTGCGGTCGAGCTTTCCGGCGGCGGGCACGATCACCGCAACGGATGCCAGGCGCGCCAGCGGCGAATCCGCAGCGGTGGTGAGCACCGCCACGGCAGCGCCGACCTCGACTGCCGTGTGTCCGGCCCGCACGACGCTGCCGGTGGTGCCGGATCCGCTCGCCGTCAGCAGCAGGTCGCCGGCACCGATGGCCGGAGCGGTCACCTCGCCGACCACGTGAACCGGGAGGCCCAGGTGCATGAGGCGCATGGCCGTCATCTCGAGGGCGAGCCCGGATCGCCCACCGCCGAGCACGAAGATGCGCCTGCTCGATGACACCAGGGCGGCCAGCTCGTCGAGCGTCCCCGCCGAGTTCTGGGCCAGGTGACTGATGCTCTCGCTCAGCTCCCGGGCGACGAGCCCGAGCGCCTCAGCGGTGCCGGGCGTGCCGGTGGGGGGAGCATCCGTCGTCGAGGTCATGTCTCCATGCTCGACGTGCCGTGCGATGAATGGAGCCGCCTGACGGTGGAGGGGACCTACCCGAAGGGGTAGGTCGAGGTGCCACCAGGAGGGGAGGATAGGGGGATGGACTCCGAACATCTCGCCTCGAGTCGCGCGCTGCTGCTCGAGCATGCGCGCGGCACCGTCGAACTGGCCGACCGTCACGCGCTCACGCTCGAGTCGCTGCTGGCGCTGCTGCGCTCCGACAAGGTCGACGACCGCGCTGCGCGTGCCGTGGCGATCGACATCGCCGCGACCGCCCTCGTCGGCTTGCGGATGGCGACGGACGAGCAGCGCAGCACGCTGCTCGAGCCGGTCGCCGGCGCGTTCGCCCGCCTGCAGAACGACCTGCGCCCGCTGGTGCGGTTCGGCGAGCTCGACGTGCAGTTCGTCGAGCCGCCCGCCACGGGTCGTGCCCTGCCCGGCGACGTGGCGCACGCCGCGCGCGCCATCGTGCGCAGCTCGGTGCTGGCGCTGGTCGATCAGGGCGAGAGCCGTCGGGTACGCATCCAGTGGGACTGCGACGGCCTCAACCTGCTCATCGGCATCCGCGACGACGGGAGTGGCGCACTCAGCGTGCACGATGATTCGCTGCGGCCGATCGCGGAGCAGGTGTCGGCGCTCGACGGCGACCTGCACGTCGAGTCGACGCTGGGCTGGGGGTCGTCGCTTGCGATCAGCCTGCCGCTGGACCCGCCTCTCGAACCGGACATGCTCGACGACACCGTCGCGCTGAGTCCCCGTGAGCGCGAGGTGCTGCGCCTGATCTCGTCAGGCGCCCGCAACCGTGCGATCGCCGAGAAGCTCGGCATCAGCGAGAACACGGTCAAGTTCCACGTGTCGAACCTGTTGCGCAAGGTCGGCGCCACGAACCGGGCAGCCCTGGCCGCCACCGCGATGCGCGGGGACTGAGGGCAGGGAGTGACGCCGCGCGGGGCTGCACCTCAGGCGCACGGCGATCGATCCGCGAGTGTCGGACGGTCGGGCTAGCGTGAGGTCATGACCGAGTCAGCTCTCATCGCCGGCACGACCTCAGCCGGAGTCCCCTTCGTCGCCCGACCAGCGGATTCGGCATCCGCCCCGGTGATCGTCGCCTGGCACCTGCTCGATCCGCCGCGCTCCCCGGCTGCCCTCGCTGCGGCGCTCCCCCTGGCCGGTCTCGACGCCACGGTCCTCTACCTGGGCCTGCCGCTCAGCGGCGAGCGCATGCCCGCAGACGGCATGGACGAGATCATGCGTCGAGCCGGGGAGGACGTCGTGATGCAGCTGTTCGCGCCGATCCTCGAGGGCGCGATCGCCGAGTTCCCCGCCGCGTTCGCCGAGTTGCGCGAGCGATTCGGTGTGGCACCCGATGCCGCGGTCGGCCTCCTCGGCGGATCGGCGGGCTCCGCCGTCGCCGCCGGCGTGCTCGCCGGCGGCGGTTCAGGTGCCTCGGCGGCGGTCTTCGTGAGTCCCATGCTGCAGCTCGCGCCGAACATCGATGCGATGGCGGACTTCCTCGGCGACGCCTACTCGTGGCATCCGGAGTCCAGACGCGTGGCCGCCGACATGGACTTCGTCGCTCGTGCCGAGCAGATCACGGCGACGGATGCCGCCCTCCGCGTCATCGCCGGGCTCGACGACGACGCTGCGGCTCTCGTTCCGGCACGTCTGTTCGCCGTCGCCACGGGAGCCGACCTGCAGCTCATGGAGGGCGTCGCGCACGCGCTGGCCGAGGAGCCCGGCCTCGAGCCGGCCCCGCAGACCGATGCTGCGGCGGGCTACGACGCCCTCGCCGTGGAGTGGTTCAGCGAGCACCTCCGCTGACCTGGCCCTACTTGTACGAGTAGAACCCCTCACCGGTCGACGTGCCGAGCTTGCCCTGGTCGATGTAGTTCTCCTTGAGGTACGCGGCGAACGCCTGCTGCTTCTCGCCGCCGTGCGAGGAGATGTTGTAGGCCGTGGTGAGTCCCACGATGTCGTAGATCTGGAACGGGCCGAGGGGTGCGCCGGTTCCGATGCGCCACGTCTTGTCGATGGTCTCGGGGTCGGCGTAGCCGCCCACCACGAGCTCTCCGGCGGCGTCGAGGAAGGGAACGAGCAGCGAGTTCAGCAGGTAGCCCGCCTTCTCCTTCCTGATCTCGATCGGCACCATGCCGATGGCCGAGGCGAAGTCGACGACGGTCTGGAACACGGCGGGGTCGGTCGCCGGCGTTCCCATGATCTCGGCGGTGTTCTGCACCCACACGTGGTTGGCGAAGTGCAGCGCCAGGAAGCGGTCGGGGCGTCCGGTGAAGCCCGACAGGTCGCTGGGCAGCAGCGTCGACGAGTTCGTCGCGAAGATCGTGTGCTCGGGGGCGAGGGCGGCGAGCTTCGTGTACATGTCGCGCTTGAGGGCGAGGTTCTCGGGGATCGCCTCGATGACGAGATCGGCATCCGTCACGGCGTCGGCGAGATCTGCCGAGAGACGGATGCGAGTGAGCGCGGCATCGGCCCTGCCGTCCGCGGCTCCCGCGACCTCCTTCGCGTAGGTCGCAGCGAGGCCAGCGAACCGCGCCTTGGCCTGCTCGAGCACCTCGGTGCTGATGTCGTACGCGACCACCTCGAAGCCGTGGAACGCGGTCTGGTACGCGATCTGCGACCCGAGCACGCCGGTTCCGAGCACTGTGATCTTCGTTGGTTCTGCCATGACTTCCTTCTTACTTCTCTGGGTTCTCTTGTGGAGCCTGTGGAGCGGATGCCGCATCCGCGGGGCGCGCGGCATTGAACCGGGCGAGCGACTCGGCGAAGGCGGCCACCTCGCCGTCGGTCCACTCGGCCAACTGCGCGTCGACGACGTTCTGCAGGATGCCGAGGCTCTCGCGATAGGCCTCCCAGCCGGCCTCGGTGAGTTCGAGAGGGCGGCCGCGACCCGACCCATCCGTCGCCTCGCGGACGACTCCGATCTGCATGAGGTTGGTCAGCTGGCGCGAGACCGTCGAGCGGTTCAGCAGGAACTCGCGCGCGATGTCCGTCGAGCGGCTGCCCGGATTGTCGACGATGAACGCGACGATCGACTGGTCGGTGAGGGACAGCCGGATGCCGGCGGTGCGCGCGTCGGCGACTCCGCGACGGGAGATGAGGATGAGGGCGCGCAGGACGCTCGCTGCGTGTTCGTCGCGTTGACGTGTCATCGGGGCGCCTCGCCTTCTGTTGCTTAGTGCAACAGTACGCCTCTGCGTTGCATCATGCAACACGGCGATGAACGGTCCGTGTCGGATGCCGGGCGTAACGTCGAAGCATGAGCACGGAGACCAGCACGAGCGGAGCCGCGGCATCCGCCCTCTTCGATCAGGCGAATCCGGCGCACGTGAAGGCTCTCGAGAAACTCGATTCCGAGATCATCGCGTGGATCACGACGGTGCGCTCCGACGGCGCTCCGCGCAGCGTTCCGGTCTGGTTCCTCTGGCACGAGGGCGCCGTGCTGGTCATGAGCGAGCCGACCACGGCCAAGGTGCACGCAATCCGCCGCGGTTCCCCGGTGCAGGTGCATCTCGAGACCGGCCCCTTCGGCTCCGAGGTCGTCATCCTCAGCGGCAGCGCAGAGATCTCCGACACGGATGCCACCGGTTGGCTTCCCCGCATCCGCGATGTCTACAGCACCAAGTACGCCGAGGCGATGGCGGACTACGGCATGGACATCGAGCCGATCATGGCGCAGTTCAGCTCGGTGATCGTCTTCACTCCCGAGAAGCTCAGCGCCTGGTGAGGCGTGCCGACGACGATGAACCCTCGGGTCGCCCTGTAGCGTCGGGACCTGTGATCTCATCCCCAGGAGGACCGATGCCCACCGCGGCCACAGTCATCGTGATGGGCGTCTCCGGGTCGGGCAAGTCCGCCGTCGGCTCCGCGCTGGCCGCGCGCCTCGGGCGATCGTTCCTCGACGCCGACGGTCTGCACCCGCAGTCCAACGTCGCCAAGATGGCGGAGGGGCATCCGCTCGACGACAACGATCGCTGGCCGTGGCTCGATGCCGTCGGAGCCGCCGCGATCGCGGCGCCCGGCACCGTGATCGCGTGTTCCGCTCTGCGGCGGAGCTACCGCGAGCGGTTGCTGATCGCCGCTCCCGACGCCGTCTTCGTCGAACTCGACGTGCCCCGCGCCGAGCTCGAGCGACGGCTCCGCGAGCGGTCTCACGAGTTCATGCCGCCGTCGCTGCTCGACTCGCAGCTGGCGACGCTCGAGTCGCTCGAGGTCGACGAGCCGGGCTTCGCCGTGGCCGTCGATCCCGCAGAAGGCCTTGACGAGATGGTCGCACGCATCGAGGTCGAGCTCGGCCGACGCGCGTAGCGCCCTCCTACGCCTTCCCCCAGAACGCCGCAGCCTCGGCAGCGACCCTCTCGGCCTGCAGGCGCCCGGCGGCGGCCGACGCCTCGCGCGCCGCCGGATCGAGGGAGTTGCGGCCCAGGGCGCGCTTCGCCTCGCGGTCGGGCGAGAGCACCAGGCTCTGCACGCCGGGGCCGAGGGCCTTCACCTGGGCCCGCACCGAGGTACCGGCGCCGATGCCGCTCGTGAGGGGTGCGATCACGACGACCCTGTCGCATCCGGCGGCCAACTGCACATTGGCGGAGAACGGCAGGCCGCCGTCGATGTAGTACCTGCCCTCGATGTCGACGGGCGGCCAGACCAGCGGCACCGCGCAGCTGGCTCCCACGGCGTCGACGAGGGGCACCCCGTCCGCGGCGGTGAAGGCGCGCAGCTTTCCCGTCAGCACGTCGTTCGCCGCGATGAGCAGGTCGCGATCCGGCCAGTCGGACACAGGGACCCGTTCGGCGATGATGGCGCGACGCGCCTCGGCATCGGCGGGGTCGGTGCGTTCGAGGCTGGCCTGGCCGAGGCTGCGGATGGCCTTCGGGCGATCGCGGGCGAAGGCGAGCCCGCCCACGAGTCGCAGGATGTCCATCGGGGAGAGCTTCGCCGCACGCTCGCCGACAGTGCCGCGACGCTGCGCCTCGAAGAGACGCTCCAGCGGAGTGCCACTGGCGAGTTGCGCCGCCACGGTCGATCCGGCCGAGGTTCCGACCAGCCGGTCGGCCGTGCGCAAATGCACACCGGCCTGCTCGAGGCCGAACAGCAGCCCGGTCTCCCACGCGATGCCGGTGATGCCTCCGCCGCCGAGAACCAGTGCCGATCCCATGTGAGCCTCCCACCCGGCGAGCGGGTCGCGCGACGCCGCTCGCGTCATCCTCGCCCACGGTATCGGGCGCCGAGCCGCGACACGCTCCCGGTGCCGACACCCGGTGCACCTACGCTGAACGAATGACGGATGCAGCCTCGACCGGCCCGATGATCGGCCCGGTCTCCGCACCCGACCTGCACGTCATGACCTACAACATCCGTCGCCGCATCGCGCACGTCATGCCCGCCCACCCCGACCGCTGGGCGACCCGCAAGCACCTGCTGCGTCGCATCCTCGAGGCCGAGCAGCCGACCATCCTCGGCGTGCAGGAGGCGTTGGCCGACCAGGCCGCCTTCGTCGCCGAGAGCCTCGGGCCCGACTTCGGCGGCGTCGGAGAGGGCCGGAACGCCAACGGACGCGGCGAGCGCAGCATCATCTTCTTCGACCGGCGCCGGCTGCGTCTCACCGCCACGAACCAGCTCGCGCTCTCCGACACACCTGACACACCCGGTTCGCGCACCTGGGGCAACAGCGTGCCACGCGTCGTCGTCTCGGCCGAGTTCGACGACCTCGCCACCGGCGGGCGCGTGGTCGCCTTCACGACCCATTTCGACCACAAGTCCCCCAAGGCACGGTGGCGCTCGGCGCAGATGATCGTGAAGCTCGTCGCCGAGGCTCAAGCCGCGAATCCGGATGCCGTCGTGGTCGTCACCGGCGATGTGAACGCCGACGTCAACTCGGCCGTCTACAGGCACCTCACCGAGGATGGCGTGCTGCGCGACAGCTGGCACGCGGCCGAGCACAGGCTCACGCCGCAGTGGGGAACGTTCTCCAACTACCTGCCGCTCAAGGCCGGCGGCAAGCGCATCGACCTCATCCTCGTGGGAACGAACGTCGAGGTCGAGCGCACGGGCGTCAACGTGGTGCGCTTCGACGGGGCCGCCGCCTCCGACCACGATCCGGTGCAGGCCGTCGTCCGGGCCAGGTAACCGCCGGGTAACGATCGCAGGCTCCGGGCACGCCCCTATTGCGGCGCGTCGCGGAACCCCGCTAGGTTCATTTCTTGGTGCTGCTCGATCCCGGCAGGCCCAGCCCCCGACAGGAAGGAGAAGACCCCATGTTCTTTACAACTCAGATGACGCCGATCGCTCCGATCACGCCGTTCACCTCTGCGGCCTCCTTCCCTCGGATCGCCGGCTGACCCCTGGCCGTACGACGCTTCCGAGCGTCGCGCCCCGCCACCCCTCGGGTGGCACCGATGGCTGAGCCATCGCCGACGGTCGCCCCGTCCTGCCGCTGATCGACTCCGGTCGATCTCCGATCCGACAGGCGTCCGCCCGCCCTCCGCAGTGCGCGTCCGCGCCTGCGTCCTCTTCATCAGCGACCCCATCGCCGACGCGCCGCGCTGCCATCTTCCCTGGCTGACGGATGCCGCCGGCGGCGCTCGCTGCTCCGGAAACACCCATCACCACATCACGAAGGAACACCATGAACACGCAACTCCTCACCGCCCGAGATACGCGATCGCGGGCACAGCAGTACTCCACGACCGGTCTCGATCGCCTTGCGCGACGTGCTGGCCTGGCCTTGGTGCGCTGGAGCTCACGATCGAGCGCCCGCACCACCCAGAGCCTGCAGCTGTCGCACGACGGCGTTCAGGCTCGACGCGAGTCAGACGCCCTGCGCGTGGACAGCACCCGCGACACCCAGTTGCTGGTGCTGCTCTCCCGCGGCCAGTTCTGATGACCGGCCGTATGCCCCGATGGGCATGCACTCCTCCTCCGCCCGTGCGGAGGCATGGAGAGCATGCCCTCGGGGCACTCCTGTTCCTGCCCTCGGGCGCTGCGTTGCGCGAGCGCCGATAGACTCTCGACCCATGTCCGCCGCATCCGAGACCGCCACGACAGCGCCCGACGAAGCTGTGCTCGATCACCCCGTCTTCGCCGCCCTCACGGGGCATCAGGCCCATCTCGCGATCCGCTCGGGCAGCGCCGTCGCGTTCGACCGCGGGATCTCACCGTTCGTGGGCTCTGCGCTCGACGGAGCAGACGCCTACGCCGATCTCGCCATCCTGCTCGGCCCGGGCGGCACCGGTGCCATCGCGGGAACGCCCCTCCCGATGCCCGCCGACTGGACCGAGACCTTCCGCATCGAGGGCTTCCAGATGATCGGCCGCGAGCTGGCCTCGCGGTTGCGGGCGGCGGCGGCATCCGTTCCAGCCGATCCCGAGATCGTCACGCTGACCCCGGCCGACTCCACGGCCATGCTCGACCTCGCGACGCGCACGCGCCCGGGTCCCTTCGGCCCGCGCACCGGCGAGCTGGGACGCTATGTCGGCATCCGCGACGGCGACGCGCTCGTGGCGATGGCTGGTGAGCGGATGCATCCCCCGGGGTTCACCGAGATCAGTGCCGTCTGCACCGACGACGCCTACCGTGGTCGCGGCTACGCCGGACGCCTCGTCGAGGCCGTCGCCGCCGGCATCGTCGCGCGCGGCGAGGTGCCGATCCTGCACGTCGCCGGTGACAACACCGGCGCTGTGCGGCTCTACGAGAAGCTGGGCTTCAGCATCCGTCGCACCATCACCTTTGTGGGTGTGCAGGCGCCGCTGTAGCGAGTCAGCGCTCGACCGGCACCAGCTCGACGTCGCGCAGCGTGCCCGCATCGGCCACGGCCGTCATCATCGTGCACACGGGCTGACGACGGCGATCGGTCGGAGATCCCGGATTCAGCAGCTTGATGCCGCCCGGCGTCGTCGAGTCCCAGGGAATGTGGCTGTGCCCGAAGACGAGCACGTCGAGCCCGTCATCGCCGTAGGCGGCATCCATCCGAGCCTCCCGGCCCGTCGCCGCGCCGGTCTCGTGCACGACGCCGAATGTGAGGCCGTCGATCTCGGCCCGCGCGACCTCGGGCAGCCGCATCCGCAGTTCCTCGCCGTCGTTGTTGCCATACACGCCGAGAAACCGGGCCGCGCGCCCCTCGATGGCGTCGAGGGTGGCGACGTCGACCCAGTCACCGGCGTGGATCACCAAGTCGGCGGAGTCGATCGCGCGCCACACGGCATCCGGCAGGCGTCGTGCCCGTGCGGGCAGGTGCGTGTCGGAGATGAGCAGCAGCCGGGTCGCCATGAATCCATCATGACGCGCCCGGCCGCTGCCGACTAGGCGACGTCGCCGCGCCAGGCGCCCTCGGCCGTGCCCCGCTTCTCGATGAGCTCCTTGAAGTTCTCGAGGTCCTTCTTCACGGCCCGCGAGTCGAAGCCGAGAGCGGATCCGACCTTCTCGGCCGCGCCGGTGGGCTCCCAGTCGAGCTGCACGGTCACACGGCTCGTGGTGTCGCTGAGACGGTGGAACGTCACCACGCCGGCGTGGTTCACGTCGCCGTTGATGCTGTTCCACGCGATGCGCTCGTCGGGGTGCTGCTCGGTGATCTCGGTGTCGAATTCGCGGGTCTGGCCGGCGATGGTGACGGTCCAGTGCGTGTGGGTGTCGTCGGTCTGCGTGATCGAGTCGACGTAGTGCAGGAACTGGGGGAACGACTCGAACTGCGTCCACTGGTTGTACGAGGTCGTGACGGGAACGTCGACGTCGATCGTTTCGATTACCTGAGCCATGATGTGCGTCTCTCTTTTCGTAGCTGTTAACTGATGTCGGTGCACTCGGCACCGGATGCCTCTGCTCACGACGCTACGGGCGCAGCGTCTCGCTCTTTAGGGCTTGACTTCCCAGCCACCCGGTGTCGCTCCGGCGCTCTGGTGCTGACCCCATCGGAGGACGAGACTCGACCCATGCGCAGGATCTCCGTGACGAACAACATCTCCCTCGACGGCGTCATGCAGGCGCCGATGTCACCCGAGGAGGATTCCCGCGGCGGCTTCACGCTCGGCGGCTGGGCCGTCGGCGGCGGCGCAGATCCCGAGCTCGGCGCCGAGATGGGCAAGGGCATGGCTCGAACCGGTGCGATGCTCTTCGGCCACCGCACCTACGACCACATGGCGGCGTTCTGGCCGCATCAGACCGACCCCAACCCGTTCACGGATCACCTGAACCGCACCGAGAAGATCGTGGTCTCCCACGACCCCTCCCTCGAGTTCAGCTGGGAGAACTCCACACTGCTCGCCGGCGAGGCCGTGCAGACCGTCGCGGGGCTCAAGGCGACCGAGGGCGGCGACCTCTCCATCCTCGGCAGCGGCGAGCTGGTGCGGGTACTGGCATCCGCCGGCCTCATCGACGAGTACGTGCTGATCATCCATCCGGTGCTGCTCGGCAGCGGTCAGCGCATGTTCGAGGGCGTGCAGCAGAACCTCACCCTCCTGAGCAGCATGACCACGGCGACGGGAATCACCCTGGCGAGGTACGCGCCCCGCACCTGACCCGCAGCCCTACGGCAGGATCGTCCCGGCCGAGATGTTGATGTCGGAGCCCGTGATCGCCGCGGCTTTGTCCGATGCGGCGAAGGCCACGACGTTCCCGACGTCGGCGAGAGTCGCCGCCCGCCCGAGCATCGTCGGCTCGGTCAGCATGGTCATGATCTCGTCGCGCCCGGGCATGTCGACGGGCAGGGTCTCGGCGATGCCGCCGGTCTGGATCATCACGCTCCGGATGCCGCTGCGACCCAGCTCTGCCGCGAACTGCTTCTGCAGGGCATCCACGGCGTGCAGCGCCACCTGGAACCCGCCGATGCTGTAGTCCTTCACCGGATCCCCGACACCGCCGAAGAACAGCAGCACCCCCGAGCCCTGTGTCGCCATCTGGCGCGCCGCCGCCCGGCCGGTGAGGAATGCCGTGCGCACGCCCCGGTGGATCGGCTGCTCGAAGTCAACCAGAGTCATCTCGACGAGGGGCGTGCCCTGAACGTCGCCGATGGCGATCAGGTTGATCGAGATGTCGATGCGGCCGGATGCGGCGACCACAGCGGCGGCATGCGCGTCGATCTGGGTCTCATCCAATGCATCGACGACGGCGACCTCGGCTCGCCCGCCGGCCTCGCGGATCTCGGCCGCCAGAGCCTCGAGCGACTCGAGCGTGCGGCCAGCGAGGTGCACGACGGCTCCCTCGCGGGCGAAGGCACGGGAGACGGTCCGGCCGATCGAGCCGCCGGCTCCGTAGACGATGGCGACCCTGTTCTCGAGCAGCATCCGGTCCTCCTCGTTCTCTCTTCATCCGCCATGCTCACACCGGGGCCACCACGTCGCAATCCCCGGGTCTACGCTCGCACCATGCGTCTGCTCCTTCTCCGCCACGGCCAGACCTCCTCGAACGTCCTCGGCCTGCTCGACACCGATGCCCCCGGGCCGAGCCTCACCGAGCTCGGCGAGGAGCAGGCCAAGGAGGTGCCCGGTGCCCTCGCCGGCCACGCGCCGGGCCTGCAGCTCCCGCACGCCCAGGTTCCCGACGCCCTCTTCGTCTCCACCGTCCTCCGCACCCAGCAGACGGCCGTGCCGGTCGCTGAGTACCTCGGCCTGCGCGGCACGGTGCTGCCCGGAGTGCGGGAGATCGAGGCCGGCGCCCTCGAGGACCGCAGCGACCCGGCATCGGTGCGCACCTATCTCGAGGCGGCCTTCTCCTGGGCCGCCGGCGACCTCGACCAGCGCATTCCCGACGGACCCGACGGCCACGAGTTCTTCGCCCGCTTCGACGACGCCATCGCAGAGGTGGTGGCATCCGGAGCCGCCTGCGCCCTCGTCGTGAGCCACGGCATGGCCATCCGGGCCTGGGCCGGCTCGCGCGCGCAGAACATCGACGGCGACTACGCCGCAACGCACGAACTCGACAACACGGGCCTTGTCACCCTCGACGCCGATTCAGCCGGCCGGTGGAGCCTCGTCGACTGGCACGCCGAGCCGATCATGGGTGCGCACCTCGTCGACGAGTCCGCGGTCGACCCGATGAAGCGCACCATCGCCGAGCTGCCGCATCCGTCGGGCTCAGCCGTCGACTGAACGGTCACCGCTGAGCGCGCGCAAACCGATTCGCCGACGCCTCCGAATCACTGTCACGACCGCGGACGTCTGCCCTTCTTCGTCCTCGGCCCGCTGAAGCTCCATCTCAGTGCTGCGTCAGGTGGCCCGAACCACCTGCCGCACGGCACCACGCGTGACCAGCACGACCCGCTCGCTCCACCACTCAGCGTTGACCAAGGAGAAGCTCCTCATGAGAAGGACGACACGAAGGACCCCGGCGCGACGCCGGCTGATCGCAGGCGCGGCCGCTCTCACCGCAACCGCTCTCGTCAGCCTCGGCCTCGGTGCCGCTCCGGCACTGGCTGCCACCCGCACCGCACCCGCCGACGCCGGCTGGGTGCGCGTCGGACACCTCTCGCCCGACACCGCCGCCGTCGACGTGCGCCTCACTCCGGCGGACGGTGGCGCTGCAGCGGTCGAGCTCGACGCTGTGACCTACGGCCAGGTGTCGCCGTACGCCGCGCTGGCCGCCGGCGACTACGAGCTCACGATGGTTCCGGCCGGCGCGCCGGGCGACACCACGCCCGTCGTCGCGACCGAGGTCACCGTCACGGCCGGCGTGGCCGGCACCGTGGCGGCCTACGGGCTGAACGACTCCCTGCGGACCATGGCTCTGGGCGACGACCTCACCAGCCCCGCCGCCGGGGAGGCTCGCATCCGCGTCGTCTCGGCATCGACCCAGGTGGACTCGGTCGACGTCACCACCACCACCGGTGTCGTGATCGCGAGCGGCGCCGCATCGGGCACGGCCACCGACTACGCGAGCGTTCCGTCTGGCCCGTGGGACCTCGTCGTCACGACGCCCGACGCCGCCAGCTACGACGCCTCGGTCGCTGTCGACCCCGGCACGATCAGCACGCTGTTCGTCCTCGACAACGCCTCGGGCGGACTCACCGTCCTGCCCGTGCTCGACAGCTCGGCCGCCGGCGACGCCCCCGACGGATCCCTCGACACCGGCGGAGGAGCCCTGCGCGACGCCGGCGGTGCGGGTGCGTTCACCGTCGCCAGTACCGCCGGGGCCGGGTCCGGCGCTGGTGCCACCGACCCCCTCACCCTCATCGCGGGCTTCCTCGCCGGCCTCGTGCAGGCCGCCGCGTCGGCGCTGCGCTGAGCGCCTGAGGCCCGATCGATCATGTCCGACCCGACCCCGCTCCTCCGCCCACGAGATCGCCGTCATCGCCGACGCCGTCTACTGGTGACAGCCGTCGTCGCCGCGTCGACCCTGGCCGTCGGCGGCATCGCGACGGTCTGGATCTCCACGACACGGATGGCGACGGATGCCGCTCCTGCCGCGGTCTCCTCTCCGCTGCCGCCGACGGCTGCTCTCTCGGAGGCTCCGCCGCAGAGCCGCGAGAGCAGCGCCTCGAAGTCCGCCTCGGCCGGCCGCCTCCAGGACCCCGTCGCCCCTGCGGTACCGGCCGACCTGAGCGGAGTGACCGTCGAGCGGGTGCAGATCCCGGCGATCGACGTCGACGCGGCCGTCGAGCTGATCGATCGGGATGACACCGGCATCCTGCAGCCTCCGACCGAGTGGGCGGATGCCGGGTGGTACAGCGCCGGTGTGCTCCCCGGCGCGATCGGGCCGGCCGTACTCGCCGGCCACCTCGACACCACCGAGCGCGCCGCCGTCTTCGCCCGGCTCAAGGAGCTGACGGCGGGCGACGCCATCATCGTGACGCTGTCCGACGGAACGCTGGCCACGTTCGCCGTCGACTCGGCACTCGACACGTCGAAGGTCGCTTTTCCGACCGACGATGTCTACGGCCCGACGCCCGATGCGCAACTGCGGCTCATCACCTGCAACGGCCCCTACGACGATGCGGCGCAGTCGTACGCGAACAATTTCGTGGTCTTCGCCTCGCTGGTCGCGCTTGGGGAATGACGCGGCATCGAGAGATCGGATGTCTCAACCGGTCCACGCTACGATCGGGGCATGGCGGTCACCGACGAAGCGATCCTGAAGATCAAAGAGATGATCATTGCGGGTTCGCTCGCTCCCGGTGACAGGCTCCCGCCCGAGAAGGAGCTCAGCGAGAGCCTCGGCCTGTCCCGCTCGTCGCTTCGGGAGGCCGTGAAGGCGCTCGAGGTCATCAGGGTGCTCGACGTACGGCGCGGCGACGGCACCTACGTCACCAGCCTCGAGCCGCGCCTGCTGCTCGAGGCGATGTCGTTCGTCGTCGATCTGCACGACGACCACTCCGTGCTCGAGATCTTCGCCGTTCGCCGCATCCTCGAGCCTGCAGCGTCGTCGCTCGCCGCCCGCAACGTGACCGAGCCCGGTCTCGAGAAGCTGCGCGAGGTGGTGGCCAGCGTCGATCAGGCGGCGGATGTCGCCGGTCTCGTCGAGCACGACCTCGAGTTCCACCGCGGCATCGCCGAGGCAGCAGGCAACGCCTACCTCGCCAGCCTGATCGACTCGCTCTCCTCGCACACCGTGCGCGCCCGCATCTGGCGCGGCATCACGCAGGAGAACGCGGTCGGGCGCACCCTGCAGGAGCACCACGCCATCCTCGACGCGATCGCGGCGGGCGACGGCGACCTGGCCTCGGCCCTCACCGTCGTGCACGTCTCGGGTGTCGAGCAGTGGCTGCGCAGTGCGCTCGGCCCCGAGGCGCCGAGGCTCTAGCACGACGAAGAGGCGCCGACTCTCGTCGACGCCTCTCCCGTTCCCCTCGTGCGCCTTACTCGTACAGAACGGCGGCGATCTTCTCGTCGTCGATGTTGTCCTTGTCGTACCAGTAGTAGCCGGTGTCGATCGTCTTCGGCAGGTCCTTGCCGTCGATCGCCTCGACCGCCGCCTTCACGGTCTCGTAGCCGATGCCGACGGGGTTCTGCGTGATCGCACCGAGCATCTGGCCGTCACGGATGGCGTCCATCTGCGCCTTGCCCGAGTCGAAGCCGACCACCACGAGCTTCGTGGGATCGATGCCGAGCTCCTTGACCGCCTGCACCACGCCGATGGCCGAGCCCTCGTTCGAGCCGTAGAGGCCCTTGAGGTCGGGGTTCGCCGCTATGATCGCCTTCGCGAGGTCGGCCGACTTGGCCTGGTCGCCGCCGCCGTACTGGATGTCGACGATCTCGATGTTCGGCTCGTTCTTCTCCATGTAGTCGACGAAGCCGTCGCGTCGCTCCTGACCCGTCACCGAGGTCTGGTCGTGCACGACGAGTGCGACCTTGCCCTCGTTGCCGATCGCGTCGGCCATGTGCTTGGCGGCCTCGGCCGCGGCAGCGGTGTTGTCCGTCGCCGCCGTGGTGAGCGGGATGTCGCTGTCGACGCCGGAGTCGAAGGCGATCACGGGGATGTTGGAGTCCTTCGCCTGCTGCAGCAGCGGGCCGGCGGCCTGGCTGTCGAGGGCGGCGAATCCGATCGCGGCCGGGCTCTTGTCGAGCGCCGTCTGCAGCATCTGGATCTGCTGGTCGACGTCGGCCTCGGTGTCGGGTCCCTCGAAGGTCAGCTCGACACCGAACTCGTCGGCAGCCTGCTCGGCTCCCGACTTCACGGCCTGCCAGAACTGGTGCTGGAAGCCCTTCGAGATGAGCGCGACATACGGCTTGTCGCCGTCGCCACCGCCGCCACCCGAGCTGTCTCCGCCACCGTCGCTGGCGCATCCGGAGAGGATGAGCGCTGCCGCCGCGAGGCCGACGACGGCCCCCATCGCGCGCTTTGTGAACATGGTCACTCCTTTGTGTTGATGTTGCTGTCGTTGTATCGCTGTGTGTTACGGATGTCTCAGTCCCGGCGCCGCCGCAGCATGTCGAGGTAGACGGCCACCAGGATGACGATGCCGACCGCGACCGACTGCCACTCCTGGGGGACTGAGATGATGCGGAGGCCGTTGGTGAGAACGGCCATGATGAGGGCGCCGATGACGGTGCCGATGATGGATCCCTTGCCGCCCTGCAGCGAGGTTCCGCCGATCACGACGGCCGCGATGGCCTCGAGCTCGAGGCCCATGCCGCCCGTCGGCTGGGCCGAGGAGAGCCGCGAGGCGCTGAGCACTCCCGCGAGGCCCACGAACAGGCCGGCGAGCGTGTAGATGATGATCTTCCAGCGGCGCACGTTGACTCCGGAGAGTGCCGTGGCCGCCTCGTTCGAGCCGATCGAGAAGGTGTAGCGGCCGATGATGGTGCGCGACAGCAGGATGGCCGCCACGATGATCATCACGATGAAGATGGCCACGCCGAGAGGGAACCGCACACCGGGGATGATCGACAGGTTCATGATCTGCTGGAAGGACGGGGTGTCGTTGAAGTAGATGGGCTTGGTGCCCGAGATCACGAGCGACAGTCCGGCGGCGATGAGCATCATGCCGAGGGTCGCGATGAACGGCGGGATGCCGAGGACCGATACGTTCACCCCGTTGATCAGGCCGATGATGCCGCCGAACACGATGGTCGCGAGCACGCCCGCCCACAGCGGCCAGCCCCAGTAGGTGAGGAAGACGCCGGCCATCACGCCGCAGAGCACCATCACGGTGCCGATCGAGAGGTCGATGCCGCCGGTGATGATCACGAACGTCGTTCCGAGGGCCAGGATGCCGGTGACCGTCGCGGCCGTCAGGATCGAGATCAGGTTGTTGGCCGTGAAGAAGTGGGTGCTGGCGACCGAGAAGAAGATGACGATCACGATGAGGCTGGCGGCGGCGAGGACCTGCTGCAGGGAGCCGCGTACCCAGGCGAAGCGGGGCTTGCCCGCGTCGATCGCCGCGTAGGCGGAGGTCGACGGCGTCTGCGGGTCGACGGTCGGTGTCGTTGTGGGGCTCATGCGATCGTTCCTTCGGCGCTGAAGCGGGTGGCGTAGTCCATGACGGCCTCGGGAGAGGCGTCGGCGTTGTCGAGCACGGCGGTGAGGCGGCCCTCGGCCATGATGGCGATGCGGTTCGACAGCCGCAGCACCTCGGGCAGCTCGGAGGAGATCATGATGATCGCCTTGCCCTGGTCGGCGAGCTGATGCAGCAGCGCGTAGATCTCCTCCTTCGCCCCGACGTCGATGCCGCGGGTCGGTTCGTCGAAGATGAGCACGTCGCAGTCCTTCGCCAGCCATTTGGCGATGACGACCTTCTGCTGGTTGCCGCCGGAGAGGTTGCGCACGAGCTGCGCCGTCGACGGCGTCTTGATGCGCAGCTTGGAGACGTACTCCTTGCCCGTCGCCTCGATGCGCCGGTTGTTCACGAAGCCGAGGCCGCTCACGTAGTCACTGAGGGACGCCAGCACGATGTTCTCGCGCACGCTGCGCTCGAGCAGCACGCCCAGCTGTTTGCGGTCCTCCGAGAGGTAGCCGATGCCCAGGCGTGCGGCATCCGCCGGATTCTGGATGTCGACCGGCGTGCCGCGCATCGTGATGACCCCGCCGTCACGTCGGTCGGCGCCGACGATGGCGCGCGCCACCTCGGTGCGTCCTGCGCCCATGAGACCGGCGAACCCGAGGATCTCGCCGGCATGCACCTCGAAGCTCACGTCGCGCAGCAGCCGCTTGGTCGAGAGGCCCTGAACCGAGAGCACGGCGGCGTCGGATGCCGCGACGGGGCCTGGCCGCTGCTCCGACCGCAGTTCGCGGCCGACCATGAGCGAGATGACCTGCTTCTGGTCGGCGGATGCCGTCTCGAGCGTGTCGATGTAGCGGCCGTCGCGCAGCACCGAGATGCGATCGGAGATGCGGGCGAGCTCCTCCATGCGATGCGAGATGTAGATGACGCCGGTGTCGGGCGACCGGAAGCGGCGGATGAGGTCGAACAGCACGTCGACCTCGGCGTCGTTCAGGGCCGCCGTCGGCTCGTCCATGATGAGCACCTTGGCGTCGAAGGAGAGCGCCTTGGCGATCTCCACCATCTGCTGGCGGGCGACGGTGAGGCGTTCGACCGGCTCGTCGGGGTCGAGCGCGAGGCCGAGGCGGTCGAAGAGCTCCTGCGCCCGGGCGTTGAGGGCGCGGTCGTCGAGGAACAGGCCGGCCGAGCGCTTCTCCCGCCCGATGAAGATGTTCTGCGCGACCGTGAGGTCGGGCATCAGGTTGAACTCCTGGTGGATGATGCTGATGCCCTGCTCCTGCGCGTGACGCGGGCCGTCGATCACCAGCTCCCGGCCGTTCATGCGGAACACGCCTGCGTCGGGGGTGTAGATGCCGGCCAGCAGCTTCATGAGCGTCGACTTGCCGGCTCCGTTCTCGCCGACGAGGGCGAGCACCTCTCCGTGACGCAGGTCGAGTCGCACGTCGTCGAGGGCGAGCACGCCCGGGAAGCCCTTGCTGACACCCTCGAGCTCGAGAAGTGGTGGCGTCTGAACCGCGCTCACTGGGGGCCTCTCTTCCTTGAGATGGGTGTGCTCGAGTGTACTACTCGTCGGATGTCTACGGCCGATTCCGACGCCATTCCGAGATCTGCGCTGTGGAATGCCGCCAGAGGTCGGATCTGCACAGCGCTCCCGACGTGCGTGGCGCTCACGGCGCGACCCCGTCGGCGCGCAGCGCGTCCCACAGAGCCTCGGGCACGTCGACCTTCGCCCGCGTCACGTTCTCGCGCACGGCATCCGCTCGCGCAGATCCCACCACGACCGTGCGCACCGCCGGATGCCGCAGCGGATACTGCATCGCAGCCACCGGCAAGGACACCCCGTGCTCTCGGCAGATCGCCGCGATCCGTCGCGCCCGTTCCAGCACGGCATCGCCGACCCGGGCGTAGTCGTAGTGCGCGTCGGCATCGGGCTCGTCGGTCGCGAGCAGCCCGGAGTTGTAGGGAGCGGCGGCCACGACGCCCACGCCCCGCTCCAGGCAGAGCGGCAGCAGCTCCGCGAGCGCGGGCTGCTCGAGCAGCGTGTAGCGCCCGGCGATCATGACCAGGTCGATGTCGCCTTCGCGCACGGCGCGCGCTGCGGCATCCGCATCGTTCGTGCCGATGCCGATGGCGCCGACGAGGCCCTCATCGCGCAGTCGCTGCAGGGCGGGGAGGCCCTCGGCGAGTCCCCTGTCGAGGTCGTAGACGTCGGGGTCGTGCAGGTAGGCGATGTCGATACTGTCGAGGCCGAGGCGCTCGAGCGAGTCCTCGATGCTGCGGCGGATGCCGGCCTCGCTCGGGTCGAACCGCCGCACGAGCTCGTTCGGCACGGCGTAGGCGTCGGCGAGGTCGTCGCCGCCGTCGAACGCCGGGTTCGGGTCGAGCACCCGGCCAACCTTCGTGGAGATCGTGAACTCGCCGCGCGGCTTGTCGCGCAGTGCGGCACCCAGGCGCTTCTCCGACAGACCGAGCCCGTAGTGCGGAGCGGTGTCGTAGTACCGGATGCCGCTCTCCCATGCCGCCGCGACGGCGGCTGCGGCATCCGTGTCGCTCACGGCGCGATAGAGGTTGCCGAGGGGTGCGCCGCCAAACCCGACGGGGCCGAGGCGCGCGGCTGAGGTGACGCTCATACCGAGGCCGTCGCGGTGGCCACCGAGGCCGCCGCCGAGGTGCCCTGCCACGTGTACTCGTCGATCGACGCGGCCAGCATCTCGGTGCCCGCTCCGGGTGCGGACGGCACCAGGTAGCGCCCGCGCTCCATCACTGTCGGCGTCACGAAGTGCTCGTGCAGGTGGTCGACGAACTCGATCATGCGGCCGTCCATGTCGGCTGACACCGCCACATAGTCGAAGAACGAGAGGTGCTGCACGGCCTCGCAGAGTCCGACGCCGCCGGCGTGCGGGCAGACCGGAACACCGAACTTCGCCGCGAGCAGCAGGTTCGCGATGTTCTCGTTGACCCCGCCCACGCGGGTCGCATCGATCTGCATGACCTGCATGCCCTCGGCCTGCAGAAGCTGCTTGAAGACGATGCGGTTCTGCACGTGCTCGCCCGTCGCCACCCGCACCGGCGCGACTCCACGGGCGATGGCCGCGTGGCCGAGGATGTCATCCGGACTCGTCGGCTCCTCGATCCAGGCGAGGTCGAAGCCGGCGAGCTCGTTCACCCAGGCGATGGCGTCGGCCACGTCCCAGCGCTGGTTCGAGTCGATGGCGATCGGGAAGTCGGGTCCGACCGCAGCCCGGGCGATGCCGAGGCGACGGATGTCGTCGTCGAGGTTCGCGCCGACCTTGAGCTTGATCTGCGGGAAGCCGTCGGCCACGGCCTCGCGGCACAGGCGGTCGAGCTTCTCGTCGGAGTAGCCGAGCCAGCCCGGCGTGGTCGTGTAAGCGGGGTAGCCGGCCTCGAGCAGGTGGGCGATGCGCTCCTGGCGCGTGGGTTCGGCTGCCCGCAGGATCTCGAGCGCCTGCTCGGGCGTGAGGGCATCGCTCAGGTAACGGAAGTCCACGACCGAGACGAGCTCCTCGGGGCTGAGGGTCGATAGGTGCAGCCAGAGCGGCTGGCCGGCGCGCTTGGCCCGCAGGTCCCAGAGGGCGTTGACGATCGCGCCGATCGCCATGTGCATCACGCCCTTCTCCGGGCCGAGCCAGCGCAGCTGCGAGTCGTGCATGAGCAGGCGGGACGCGGCGCCCATGTCGGAGAGCAGCTCTTCGACGTTGCGGCCCACCAGGTGTCCGCGCAGGGTGTCGAGTGCCGCCACCTGCACGTCGTTGCCTCGGCCGATCGTGAACACGAACGCGTGACCCTCGAGTCCGTCCTCGGCATCAGTACGGATCGCCACGTAGGCGGCCGAGTAGTCGGGGTCGGGGTTCATCGCATCCGAACCGTCGAGTTCGAGGGAGGTGGGGAAGCGGATGTCCCGGGTGTCAACGCTGACGATGGTGCTCATGATGTCCTTTCGAGGGCGATGCCGAGCCTAGACATCTGATGTCTGTGCTGTCAAGCGCTGCGCTTACCCTGTTTCGGTCCCCGAATTCCGCTCTCTCTGCGTCAGAGTTCCGATGTTCGGAGCTCTGCCGTCCCCGATCACCGAACGCGGCAACACCCTCCTCCCGCTCGCAGAGGGCCGAGTGCAGCGACCACCTCCTCCCGCTCGCAGAGGGCCGAGCGAAGCGACCGCCCGAAGCGCCTCAAGGCGCGACGCTGACATACCCTCGACCCATGCCCCTCTCCCTCGGCGTCGACCTCGCCTGGGGCGAGGGCAGCCCCACGCGGGCCGCCAACGAGACCGGCCTCGCCGCCATCGCCGCCGACGGCACCGTCGTCGACGCGGGATGGGCGCGCGGCATCGACGAGGTCGAGCGCTGGCTGCTGCAGACGGCATCCGTCGGCGACGTGATCGCCATCGATGCGCCGCTCGTGGTCACCAATCCCACGGGCATGCGCGAGTGCGAGCGCGAGGTCGGCCGGCGCTACGGCCGGTGGAAGGTCTCAGCGAACGCCAGCAACCTCGGTCTCGGGTGGCTGGCCGGGGTCACCCTGCGCCGCCGTCTCGAGTCCGCGGGATTCACCTGCATCAGCGGAACGGATGCCGCCCGCGACGACACCGTGCAGTTCTTCGAGTGCTACCCGTACGCCGCCCTCGTCGGCGCCGCCGAGCTGGGCTACGACGTCGAGCGTCCGCGCTACAAGCGCCCCAACCTCGCGCTTCCGGCGTCGGAGCGCCGGGCGTTCCGGGCACGCCAGTGCGACGAGCTGCTCGAGCGCCTCGCAGCCCTCGCCACCGCCGAGACCCCACTCGACCTGCGCTCGCACCCTGTCACTCGCGAACTCCTGACCACGCCGTCCCCGCTGACGGATGCCGCCTACAAGCATCGCGAAGACCTCATCGATGCGACCGTCTGCGCCTGGACGGCCTCACTCTGGGCGCACCATCACCTCGATCGGTGCCAGGTGCTCGGCGTCGACTCGGAGCCCGACGAGGAGGGCAGGCTCGCGACCATCGTCGCCCCAGCGCGGCCGGAGCAGCGCTAGCCGCGGCACCTCAGGAGTCGCGCTTCGCCTGTCGCTTGGCACCCTGGGCCGCGCTCGACGCATCGCGTTTCACGCCGCCGCTCGTCTTCTGATGCTCGCGCGCGCGGCCCTCGGAGACGCCACCGGTGTGAGAGGTCTGGCTCTGCGGTCCGGCCCATCTGCCTTCGCGGGCACGCGCCAGCCGCTCGTCCTTGAGGGCCTCGGCCTCCTCGTGGGCGACGCGAGCCAGCTCGGCGCTGATCCGGGAGAGCGCCTCCTCGAAGACGGATGCCCGCAGCCGAGCCTTGTCCGATTTCGGTGCTGCAGCCCCGCGGCCGCCGGCCTCCTCGACCCGGGTTGCGGCGTTGCGCCGGTAACGCTTCACATGCTTGTTGCGCGCACGGCGCACGCGTTTGTGGAGGGCGAGCAGGCCGTCCTCGTCGAGCTCGGCGAGCCGCTCGGGCTCGAGCTCGCGAATGAGGTCGAGCTCATCGTCTTTGAGAACCCACAGACTGTCTTCCATGGTCCTCATAGTGGCACTCGGCTGGAACGGGCGATAGGGCAGAAGGCGATCAGCCGTTCAGGCGTCAGCCCTTTTCTGCACCCACACCTCGGGTTCCGGCGATCGCCCGGCCGCTGCATGCTTCGCCGCCCGGCGCCGGTCGCGCGCGTGCCTGGCCACGTCGACGCCCTTCTTCACGACCTCGTTCGCCTTCGAGCTGACCGCCTTGGCCCCGTCGAACTCGGTCGACAGGATCCCCAGCCCGCCGAGCACGACGAGCGCACCCGGACCGGGAAGTGGGATCATCACGACACCGAGCGCCACGGTGCCGCCGCCGACGACACCCACGCCGGCACGATAGGCCTTGTCGACCGTCGGATTGCGGCGGATCGTCTCGCGGGTACCGTGCGCAGCGCTTCGCGTCGCCCGGCCGAGGGCGGCCCCCACGCGGCGGGTCGTGCTCGGACGCGTTCGCGCGGCGTCCTGCGCCTCCTCTTCGAAGGTGTGACTCATGGGGCACAGCCTACGAGCGATGGCTGGATTTCGGCCCACAGTCCGGGGCGGGTGAGTCCGAACCCACATGGGCGTTGCGCGTGGGCACTCCCGCGTTCCCCACGATCCCTCCCAGACGTCGCTTGCTGTGAGCGCTCCGAGTAGATCGGAACCCATGTCCCGGCGATTCACATTGCCGCCCCCTGTTCAGGGCTCAGATCATGTGCTAGAACTGGGAGCGCACACAGTCACTGGGTGCCCAACCACCATCAGACCGCATCCCGTTCGCCTCAGTTCATCGCGAACGGATGCACCCCCGCAGCGCCGCGGATCCACCCGCCTCTCGATCAGGAGGCGTCCCGCTCGGGCTGTACGACTCGAGAGGAACGTCGAACGTGAGAACGTCGAACACGAGGACACGAGGCACCCGGAGTAGACGGCGCACCCGCGGGCGCATCGCGCTCGGGGCGCTGGCCGCGACGCTGGCGGCCGCGATCGCCATCCCTGCCGGAGCCGCCACAGCGGCATCCGCCACCGCATCCGCGGCAGACATCGACGGCCCCGTCGAAGCCGGCATCTTCGTGAACAAGGTGGAGAACCTCTCCCCCGACTTCGTGAACGGCGTCGACGTGTCGAGCGTGCTCTCCGAGGAGGCCTCCGGCGTCGTCTACCGCGATGCGCAGGGCAACCCGCAGGACATCTTCGAGACCCTCCACGAGAACGGCGTGAACACCGTGCGCGTCAGGGTCTGGAACGATCCCTACGATGCCGACGGCAACGGCTACGGCGGCGGGACCGTCGACGTGCCCCGCGCCGTCGAGATCGGCGAGCGCGCCACGGCCGCAGGCATGAAGGTGCTCGTCGACTTCCACTACTCCGACTTCTGGGCCGATCCCGGGCGGCAGCTCGCCCCGAAGGCCTGGCAGGGCCTGACACCGGCCGACACGGTTACAGCCCTCCACGACTTCACCGCCGACGCACTCGAGGCCTTCAAGGCAGCGGACGTCGACGTCAGCATGGTGCAGATCGGCAACGAGACGAACAACGCCATCGCCGGCTACACGCGCGCGGGCACCGCCATCGACCAGCAGTTCGCCGCCCTCCTGCAGGCAGGCGCGACAGCGACCCGGGAGACCCTCCCCGACGCCCTCGTCGCCGTGCACTTCACCAACCCCGAGACCCCCGGGCGCTACGCCACCTACGCCGCGGGCCTGGCGCAGTTCGGCGTGGATTACGACGTCTTCGCCAGCTCCTACTACCCCTACTGGCACGGCACCCCGGCGAACCTCACCTCCGTGCTGAGCCAGATCGCCACCACCTACGGCAAGAAGGTCATGGTGGCCGAGACCTCGTGGGCGCACACCCTCGACGATGGTGACGGATTCGGCAACTCCATCGGATCGGGCACCATCACCGACGCCTACCCCGCCAGTGTGCAGGGGCAGGCCACCGAGCTCCGCGACGTCATCGCAGCGGTCGCCGCGGTGGGCGACGCCGGCATCGGCGTCTTCTACTGGGAGCCCGCGTGGATCCCGGTCGGCCCTCCGAGTGCGCTCGAGACCAACAAGGCGCTCTGGGAGCGCGACGGATCCGGCTGGGCCACCAGCTTCGCGAAGGGCTACGACCCCGTGAACGTCGGCGACTTCCACGGCGGATCCTCATGGGACAACCAGGCCCTCTTCGCCTTCGACGGCACCGCGCTCGAGTCGCTCCGCACCTTCGAGTACGTGCGCACCGGTGCCGCCGCCCCGCGCGAGATCGTGTCCGTCGAGAAGGTCGCGATCTCGGTGACGGATGCCGCCCCCATCGCACTCCCCGCAACGATCACCGTCACCTACAACGACAGCACCACCGAGCACCCCACCGTCGCGTGGAGCAAGGCCGCGAGCTACATCCGCGGCCCGGGCACGTACTCGATCCCGGGCACGACGTCGACGGGCATCAGCGTGACCGCATCCGTCACCGTGCTCGCGAAGAATGCCGTGGAGAACGGCAGCTTCGAAGACGCCGACACGAGCGCCTGGACATTCACCGGCCCGGCCGCGCGCACGCAGACGGCTGACGGGTCGGACGGCGACTTCGCCGTCACCTTCTGGAATGGCACCGCCTACACGACCTCGGCGACGCAGAAGCTCACCGGCGTTCCAGCGGGCACCTACACGCTGCAGGCGACGACGCAGGGAACGAACTCTCCGGCGACGGATGTGCGCACGCTGTCGGCGACGACGTCGGCGGGCACCTGGAGCGCTCCGCTCGAGTTCTCCGCGTGGAACGAGTTCCACACCGCGACGCTGCCGTCAGTCGTCGTCGGCGCTGATGGAGCCGTCGCCATCGCCGCGAACTTCTCGCTCTCGGCGGGAGCGTGGGGCGTCTTCGACGACGTCCGCCTCGTGAAGGTGGAGCCGGCGAGCACGGTCGACAAGCGTCCCATCACGGCACTGCTCGCCGTGGCCGCCACGGTGAAGCCGGCGAAGTTCACGCCGGCCTCCATCGCCGGACTCAACGAGGCGATCGCCATCGGAACCGTGGTGGTGACGTCTCCGAAGGCGACGAAGACCGACGTGATCAAGAGCTCGCTCCTCGTGACGGCGGCGCTGCTCAAGCTGAAGCGGGTCTAGCCGCCGCCAGCCGAAGCGGGTCTAGCCGCCGCCAGCCGCTCCAGATCACCTCGCCGCGCCATTTCGTGGGCGCGTGCGCCACATGATGTGGCGCACCACCCCGCGAACTGGCGTGGCGGCGCGCACGGGGGACCGCCCGACCTCAGTGGGTCCCGAGCCGCTTCGCGATCTCGCGCGCCGTGCCTGCCGGATCCACGCTGTGGTCGTGCGACTCGGGCACGACCACGAGTTCGGCATCCGGAATCGCCTCCGCCAGCAGGTTGGCGGCCCGCACGAGCATCGGGATCGTCGGCTCGCCTCGGAGGATCGTGACGGGCTGACTCACCGAGGTCATCGCATCCGTCGGCGTCGACACGGCCGCGGTCAGGATGGCGTCGTAGACGGTCGATTGCGCCAAGGGCACGAGCGACGCGAACATCGGGCTCGCCTTGATCTGCTCGATCACGGCGTCGGGCAGACCGATCCCCTCGCGCTGGAAGAGGGTGACGGCGTCTTCGGGCCTGCCGTCGATCACCAGCGTCTGGATCCGCTCGGGCAGGTCGTCGGCTGGCTCGCCCTCACCGAAGTGGAACGGCGGCTCCGACAGGAACAGGTGGGTGATCGGAACGCCCTCGCCGGCCGCGAACAAGGCGAGCACGGCACCGGAGGAATGACCGAGAACGGATGCCTCACCCCCGACGGCCGCGATCACCGCGGCGAGGTCTTCGGCCTCGCGCTCGGGGGTGTACGGAGTGGTGTCGCCGCTGTCGCCGCGGGCACGACGGTCGAGGGTGACGCCCTGATACCCCACCGACGCGAGGGCCGCGGCGAGCGGACCGGCCGCCTCGGCGGTGGAGAACGCACCGCCGACGATCACGACAGGCGGCCCCTCCCCGGTCGTGTGGAACGCGATCGGTGTGCCATCCGCTGACGTTGCGTGCTGCATGCCCACCATCAGACCACCACCCGCCGACACGGGCAAGGGGCTGATCGACTCGGAGCGGCATCCGCCGCCCCACGAGCGAAGGTCCGCACCCTCTTCAGGGCGCGGACCTTCGGTCGTCTGGCGGCGACGCCTCAGCTCGCAGTGGCCGAAGCCGTCACTTCGTGTCCTGACGCTTCACCGTTCGACTGCACAGCCACCTTGCGCGGCTTCGCCCGCTCGGACACCGGGATGATGACGCTCAGCACGCCGTTGTCGTAGTGGGCGCTGATGTTCGTCGTGTCGATGCCGTCGCCGATGGTGAGCTGGCGGAGGAACGAACCGGCAGGCCGCTCGTGCGCGAGCCACTGAACGTCGTCGCCGGTGCCCAGCGTGCGCTCGGCGCGCACAGTGAGCAGCTGCCCGTCGACGTCGACGTCGATCGACTCGGGGTCGACGCCGGGCAGGTCGGCGGAGAGGACGTAGTGGTCGCCGTCGCGGTGCAGGTCGATCGGCATCAGCCGCGGTCCTTGTCGCGAGTCCAACATGCTCGCTGCGAGGCGGTCGAGGTCACGGAACGGGTCCCAGGTCATAGCCATGATGTGCTCCTCTCGGAAGAGTTCGACAGTGAATTCGTAGTTGAGCCTCATCGACTCAACTACGAAAATGTTAGCACTCGACCTGCGAGAGTGCCAAGGAGTCGATGACTGTGAAAACGGTGAAAATATGAGGCAGAGTAGCCACTCCCGCACACCCCGGCAAGGGCCTCCCACGATCGCCGCGACTGGAGTTTGCTGTACCCACGCGTCGGGCTCATCCTCCGCGCACTCCGACTGCCGGTCCGGCCGCCTGACCCGGCCTCCAGCGCACGCGTCACGAGAAGGAGCCCCATGTCCGACAAGAAGAAGCACTCCACGAAGAAGCACAGCCGCGTCGACAAGAAGGCCTACGAGAAGGAGCTGACCCGGCTGCAGATCGAACTGGTCGCGATGCAGCAATGGGTCACGGCATCCGACGCCCGGATTCTGGTGATCTTCGAAGGACGCGACGCCGCGGGCAAGGGTGGCGCCATCAAGCGCGTGATGCAGTACCTCAATCCGCGGTCGGCGCGCGTGGTCGCGCTGCCCCAGCCGAGCGAGCGCGAGAAGGGGCAGTGGTACTTCCAGCGCTACATCGAGCGGTTGCCCACGAAGGGCGAGATCGTGTTGATGGATCGCTCCTGGTACAACCGCGCCGGCGTCGAGAGGGTCATGGGCTACTGCACCGACGAGGAGTACGAGCGCTTCCTGGCGCAGGTTCCGACAGTCGAACGGATGCTGGTCGACGACGGCATCATCCTGCTGAAGTACTGGTACTCGGTCTCGGACACCGAGCAGGAGAAGAGGTTCCGCTCGCGACTCAACGACCCGATGCGCCGCTGGAAGCTCTCGGACACCGACCTGCTGTCGATCACCAAGTGGGAGGACTACTCCCACGCCAAGGACGCCATGTTCGACGTGACCGACATCGAGCATGCGCCGTGGTGGTCGATCGACAGCGACGACAAGCGCGCCGCCCGCCTCAACACCATCAACCACCTGCTGAGCCAGATCCCCTACGACACCATCGACCCCGACGAGGTGCACTTCCCCGAGAGACCTGTGGCGGCGGATACCGCGCGCCCGCCGATCGACGAGCACAGGTTCGTGCCCGACCACGCGGCGACGCTGTAGGGCCCGCGGCTCCCGGGGGTTCCGCTCGCGTTCCGCTCGCAGATGGCCGAGCGCAGGTACGTCGAATCGCCCCACTCCCGCTCGCAGAGGGCCGAGCGGGAGCGACCGCCCGACGCGCCTCCACGGGCGTCGCCGCTCGGGGCGCTTCGACCGCGGACTGCGTCCGGGCCTCAGCGAGCGGGTGCGGGGTGGGGCGGGGCGGGGGCACGAGCCAGGGGCGCGCGATAGGCGCTACGCCGCCCGCTCACCCACTACACCCACACCCGCAGCTCCTGCAGCACCCGCTGCACCCGCGTCGTCCTCACCCGCGCCGGGGACTACCGGCCGCAGCAGTCGCCGCAGATTGTTGCCGGGTCGTGGTCGTTGGGCGGGGTCGATGTGCACGGGTGGGGTGAACCAGGTGCGATTCTCGATCACGTCGATGACCCATCCTTCGCGATGCAGCAGGTGGTGATGGTACGAGCAGAGCAGCACCCCGTTCGCCAGATCGGTTCGGCCGTGGTGGCGTTCCCACCAGCGGATGTGATGGGCATCGCAGAACTGCGGTGGCCGGGTGCATCCGGGGAAGGCACATCCGCCGTCCCGCTCCGCCAACGCGAGTCTCTGTGCCTTCGAGAACAACCGCTGGGCGCGCCCCAGGTCCAGTGGAACGGAGTCGCCGCCCAACACGAGCGGGATGATGTTCGACGAGGCGGCCAGGCAACGGGCCGTCGCGGCTGAGATCGGCTGGGCGATGCCGTCGATCGTGGCCGCACCGACGCTGTCGGGGTCGGTCAGGTCAGCCGCATCCATGCGGGCCACGAGAGTCGTGGTCGCATCGATGCTGGTCTCCTCGCAGCCGATCACATGCCGGGCGATATCGGCGAGCGCGTCAGCTCGCATCTGGGCCAACGTGCGCTGCTCTGCCAGGGCCGGGTCGGCACACGCACACGCCTCAGCGGGCGTGGCGTCGGGGCAGGTGCAGGCGGAGGACGATCCGAACGCGTCGCGGGCCCGACGCAGCTCCGCCGTCACCAGGGCGTTGATCGCTCCGACGATCGCGGCGCCCTCGACGGGTGCGAAGTGGCCGCGCAGCACGACAGCGCCGGACTTCTCCTCGACGATCGACAGTGACCGCCCCGCCCGCAGCTCGTCCTCCCGCGGCTGCACTCCGTCGGTGTCGAGCTTGGCTTCGGCGTACTTCACCGCCACCGAGAGCCCACCGAGGCTGAGCTCGGCCGCCGCGGATGTGAGTGTCTCCTCGGTCTCGATCAGCCTCTGCGGGTCGGCGCGGAGGGCGACCTTGTCGAGCATGCGTGTGATCATCGCCGCGGCGGGCACACTGATCGCCCCGGCCGCCAAGGCGGCTTCCACGAACGGGTGCTTGGACGGGATCCGCTCGCCGGTGAACGACTCCCGCCCTGCGGTGGCCTCACCGACGGTGATCAGAGCCGTCGCGTCGCCGACGGATGCGCCAGCACTCGCCGCCAGCAATGCCGCCGGCGACGAGAACCCGTGCCCCTTTGCCAACCCCTCAGCGCCGAGTTCGGGCCGGGACCGCCGCGCGACCTCGCCGGCGACGAGCGCCTGCAACGCGCCCACCGCACGAGCCAAAGCTGACAGTGCGTCGACCACCCGCACGAGCCCGGCGTCGCTCATCGACCGCACCGCTGCCGCCGCATCCGCCCCGGGAATCAGCACCGCGGGCAGGGCACCCTTCCACGCAGCGCGCAGCGCCAGAAGGCTGCTGCGCAGGAGCCGGAAGTGGTTCTTCATGCTTTGATTCTCGCGCGACCCACTGACATTTCCTCGGGTTTTTCTTCAAATGTGGATAACTAATTCGGGAGACTTATGGGTACAAAAATACGAGCGAGGAAGGAAGCCGGAAACGCCGGCGGTCGTCGCCGCACCGATCCGCCCCGCCCCGCCCCGCCCCGCCCAGGGCAAGGTGCACGTTCGTGCCCGGGGGGGGCATAGCGGATAGCGAAAGCAGTCGCGTGTCCGGCTCGCAGAGGGCCCGAGCAACGCGACCGCCCGAAGCCGACCGCCCGACGCGCTGTGCAGCATCGCCGCTCGAGGCGCTTCGGCCGCGGACTCCGTCCGGGCCTCAGCGAACGGGACCAGTACAGCCTCAGCGAACGGGACCAGTCCGGGCCTCAGTGAACGGGACCAGTCCGGGCCTCAGCGAACGGCAGCAGTATGGGCTGATCCAGCTCGTCACCCCGGTGCGAACCAATGCACGGCGGGGCCTGCATCACCCCGTCACCCCGCGTGCA
>LMOK01000002.1:153432-207096 GCA_001423545.1 Leifsonia sp. Leaf325 | reverse complement strand
ACCCCGCGTTCGGCATCCTCACCCCGCGTTCGGCATCCTCACCCCGCGTTCGGCATCCTCACCTCGACGCGACCGTCCTCCTGCCGCGCCTGCAGCGTCGGCTGCGGCGCGGTGGCCGGCCCCCGACGCACGCTTCCGTCGGCGAGCGCGAAGGTGCTGCCGTGCCACGGGCATTGGATGCAGGCCGAGCCGTCGGCATCCGTCACCAGCTCGCCGTCACTCAGCGGACCCGAGAGGTGACTGCAGCGATCCGAGAGCGCCGAGAGTCGTTCGCCGTCGCGGAAGACGAGGATCGGCACGTCGCCCACTGCGCTCCTCGTCACGCGACCCTCGGGGAAATCGTCGAGCGAGCCGATGGCGTTCCATCCGGTCGGGATGACGTGCGGAACCTCCTCGGCATGATTGACGCCGGCGGCCTGGTGGTAGGCGAGGTGGCCGCCGATGAATCCCCCGGCCGAGGCGACGGCGAGTCCGAGGTAGGAGAGCACCTTGCCGCTGGCGTCCCGGCCACGCCGACGCTGGATGTACGACGCCGCGTAGAGCGAGACGGCCGCGAGGTTGGCCGCCCAGTGCACGACGCCCGTGCGCATCTGCTGCTCGTGCAGCTCCGACCAGTCCGTCGCGCCGGTCAGTGCCGCCGGCGCGGCCGCGAGCACGCCGACCCCGACGAGCCGTCTGCTCGCGTTCTCGGTGCCGGGCATCAGGTCGAGGAGGGCGGCGGATGTCCACGGCCCCAGCGGAATCTGCACCAGAACCGGATGCACCGGATGCCCCGCGGGAACGCCGTGCAGCACATCGCGCGCCTCCCCCGGCGGCACGATCGCGCGCACGACCTTCTGCAGGCCGGAGATGAGCGGATCGAGCACGGTCGCGTTCTCCACCGGGGTGAAGATCTTCGTCACGATCCGGTTGGCAGTGGCGCTGAGCATGGTGTGACGATAGGCCTCGAGAACGGATGCCGTGAGGGGCTTGACGGGCGCCGATCGGGAGCGTTCGGCCGCCCATCCGCTCGCTGGCTCACCCTGTTCGCTGAGGCCCGGCGAATCCGCGGCCGAAGTGCGCCCGTGCTGCCGCATCCGCGCGCCCGCCCGCCCACGAACCAAGCGCCGGGGAACCTACTCCCCGAAGAACTCCCGCACCACCCCTGTTCGGGGGCATCCGTTGGTGCCAGAGTGATCGCACCAAATCAGCCGCGCCCCGGCCCACGACGAGACGCGACGGACAGCGACACCACCAGCGACCACCAGAGCGTCGACCTCACCGAGAGGAACCCCATGCGAGTCAAGGACCTGTTCGTCACCCGGTCCGTCAGCGACCTGATCGATGAGACCGAGTACGGCGACGAGAGGCTCCGGCGCAGCATCGGACCGGTCGGGCTCACGGCTCTGGGCGTCGGCGCCATCATCGGCACCGGCATCTTCGTGGTCATCGGCGAGGGGGCGAAGCTGGCGGGCCCCAGCCTGTTCCTCGCGTTCATCCTCGCCGCGATCACCTGCGGGTTCTCGGCCCTCTCCTACGCCGAGCTCTCGTCGAGCGTGCCCGTCTCGGGCAGCGCGTACACCTTCTCCTATGCGACGCTCGGCGAGTTCGTCGCCTTCATCATCGGCTGGGACCTCATCCTCGAGTACGGCGTCGCGGTCGCGGCCGTCGCCGTCGGCTGGGGCGGCAACCTCAACGCGTTCCTCGAGTCGGTGTTCGGCATCGAGCTGCCCACGGCGCTCACGGCCTCGCCGTCGGACGGTGGCGTGATCAACCTGCCGGCCGTCTTCATCGTGATGCTGATCAGCATCCTGCTCACCCTCGGCACCCGCGAGAGCGCGCGCGCCAACGCCGTCATGGTCGGCATCAAGATCCTCATCCTGGTGTTCTTCATCGTGGTGGCGTTCACGGCGTTCCAGGCCGATCACTTCGAGCCCTTCGCCCCCGAGGGATTCGCGGGCATAGCCTCCGCGGCCGGTGTGATCTTCTTCGCCTACATCGGCTTCGACGCCGTGACCACGGCATCCGAAGAATCGAGGAACCCCGGACGCGACCTGCCCATCGCAGTGATCGGATCCCTCCTCATCTCCACCGTGCTCTACGTGCTGGTCGCCATCGCCGCCGTCGGCGTGGCCTCGGTCGACACCCTGTCGGGCAGCGACGCGCCGCTCGCCACGGCGCTCGACGAGGGCGCGGGCATCCCGTGGGCGGGCGGGCTGCTGGCGGCGGGCGCACTCATCGCCATCACCAGCGTCATCCTCGTGCTCCTGTACGGCCAGACGCGCATCTTCTTCGCCATGTGCCGCGACGGCCTGCTGCCTCGGAGCCTCGCGAAGGTGCATCCGCGCTACGGAACCCCGGCTCGCCTCACTCTCGGATTCGGCGTACTCATCGCCGTCCTGGCCGCGCTCGTGCCCCTCGACGAGATCGTGAAGCTCGTCAACATCGGCACCCTGTTCGCCTTCGTGCTGGTGAACGTCGGCGTCATCATCCTGCGCCGCACCCGTCCCGACATGAAGCGGCCGTTCCGAGTGCCGGGCTCCCCCGTGGTGCCGCTCATCGGCATCCTGCTCTGCGCCTACCTGATCGCGCAGCTGCCATGGGAGACCTGGGTGCGCTTCGTCGGCTGGCTCGTGGCCGGCCTCATCATCTACTTCGCGTACTCGATCCGGCACTCGCGGTTGCGGCGCGGGGAACACGCGACGCGACCTGCGGATGCCGCTGGTCCGGATTCCGCCGCTCCGGATGCCGATGCTCCGGGTGCCGCTGCTCCAGATGCTGCCGCTCCGGATGCCACGCCCGGCGCGGGCGAGAAGGGCTGACGCGCGGCGAACACGCCGTTTCCCTACCGCCCCTCGGGCCACCATCCCGGCATCAGCCGCGACACCCGAGCCGCCGCAGCACCAGCGTCGTCATCGTCGCCATTCGCCCACGTCTCGATCACCCCGACCAGCGCTCCTGCGATGAACGCCGCGGCCTCGTCCTGCTCCGCCGCGTCGGTCGGCGCCCCCGGCACGCCCTGCTCGGCCCACACCTCGAGCGCGCGGTGCGCGCGTGCCCGCATCCGTTCGTCGAGAACTCCGCGGAAGACGCCGCGCGTGCTCGATCCGAACAGCGCCCGATAGCCCGCGCGGTCCTCGGCGACGTGCTCGAACACCTGCCGCAACGATTCGACGTAGCGCGCGGCAACGCTGACCACGGACTCCGAGCCGGGCTCCACCGCCACGGCCGTCAGCCGGTCGATGCCGCGGCTGAACTCCGCCAGCGCGAAGTCGTGCACGTTGTCGGCGTGCGCATAGAAGGTGGTGCGGTGCACTCCGGCCTCGCGGCACAGCTCGGCGACCGTGATGTCGTCGAGCGGCGTCGACTCGAGCAGACGCGCCAGCGCCGTCCCGAGAAACTCCCGGGTGCGACGCTGACGCGGATCTTCACTCATGGCATCACCCTATGGGCGACGGATGCCGCAGGCCGACGGACACCGCAGGCACGACCGGCGACGGATGCCGCAGGCCACGACGGACGACGGATGCGACACCACGACGCCCGCGCCCGCCCGCCGCGGCCTGCGGCATCCGTTCCCCGATCAGTCCTCGTAGTGAGACAGGCCGGCCGTCTCTCCGCCGTCGGCCACGAACTCGGACCCGGTGGAGAAGCTCGACTCGTCGCTCGCGAGGAAGAGCACGAGGTTCGACAGCTCGATGGGCTCGCCGACACGGTGCAGCGCGACGTGGCTCTGCGAGGTGTCGAGGCCCTCGGTCATGGGCGTACGGATGGCGCCGGGGTGCACCGAGTTCACGCGGATGTTGTAGCGACCGAGGTCGAGGGCGGCGTTCTTGGTGAGGCCGCGCACACCGAACTTCGAGGCGTTGTATCCGGGCAGGGCCTCGTAGCCCTGCAGCCCGGCGGTCGACGACACGTTGATGACCGAGCCGGCCTTCGAGTTCTTGAGCGCGGGAATCGCGGCCTTGATGCCGTAAAAGACGCCCGTGAGGTTGATCGAGATGATGGTGTTCCACGCCTCGATCGAGTAGTCCTCGATGGGGCTGAAGTTGGCGATGCCGGCGTTGTTCACGACGATGTCGAGCCCGCCGAACTCGTCGACCGCGGTCTTCACCGCGTTCTCCCACTGGGCGTAGTCGGTGACGTCGAGGTGCACGTAGCGCACCGAGTCGCCGAGCTCGGCCGCGAGCGCCTGGCCCGCGTCGTCGAGGATGTCGCCGATGATGACCTTCGCTCCCTCGTCGACGAGCAGTCGGGCGTGCGAGGCTCCCATGCCTCGTGCTCCGCCGCTGATGAGGGCGATCTTGCCGCTGACGCGTGCCATGGTGGTGACCTTTCTGTCGTGAGGACCCGGCCGTCATCCGACTGGCGGGTCGGCGGGGCGCTTCGTCGGTCCCGTCATCACTAATCTACACCTGTCGATTACGACATCGGCTGGATGCTCAGCTCCCTCGCAGGGCTTGGGGAACGGATGCCACAGCTACCGGCGCGCGCCAGTCCCCTCCAGAGCCGCCCGGTTCGCCAGGTACTTCCGCTTGCCCACCACCCTCCAGATCACCCGCACCGGCGCCGGCAGGTGCTTGTGCTGCCACTCGACACCGCCGTCGGGCTGAGCGGCGAGAATCGCGCCGAGCTGCAGGAACATCGCGCCCTTCGGCGTCGCCTTGCGCCCGTGGTCGCCGAACCAGTCCACCTCCTCCTGGGTGAGCGTGGTCTCCATCACCGGCACGATGTTCGCCTCCTCGTCGCCGAGGTGCACGGCGAGCGCCGCGTTCACGCCGTCGAGCGCTCCGTGCACTCGGGCGGCATCCGTCGGCGATGCACTCGCCCGCCAGGCGGGCAGCACCTCATCGAGCACATCGAGGTAGATGAGCATCTCGGCGTGCTGCGACTTCATGCGCGCGACATGCGCCGCGCATGCCGGTGCCCGCTGCTCGAGCTTGTCCCAGAGCGCCGAGTCCTCACCCTCGTGGTGCGCGTGCAGGCCGGTCGACAACAACGCCAGGTGATCGGCGACCACCCCGGCATGCGCGACATCGCCGGCCGACACGGCTGCCACCAGATCGGGCCCTTCGGCGAAGCCGGCGCGGAACATCCGGTGAATCTCCTCCATCCCCGAGGCATCGCAGGTGACGGATGCGGCAGGCACGGCGGCGTGTCTCCCGGCCGCACCGCCGGATTGCCCGGCAGCCCCACCGGGCCGTTCGGGCACGTCACCGCTGGGTGGAAGCATCGTTGCAGACATGAAGAACTCCATTCGGGTTGGAGGGTGAATCGCGGAGGCCGAGGTACCGGCATCCGTACCTATTAGAGAACTCCGGATGCCGCACTGAGCGCAAGAGTTGATGACGCGACGCGTTCGTTCCGACCCAGGCTCACAGCGCCCCGATGTCCTGGGCGGCAAACTTGCGTCAGCCCCCGCCCCTCCCCGATACGCTGACGCCATGAATGACCTGACACCTGCGGACCTGGCTCGCGACCTAGGCGTGAGCCAGAAGCGCATCCGCGATGTCCTGCGCGCTGCATACGGCAAACTCCAACCGCCGACTACGCGTTGGAAGCTGACGGCCAATCAAGCGGATGTTGTTCGGGCTCACTTCCGATCGCCGGGCCGTTGATGTCGCAGAGCGCTTGGACACGTACCGGCCTCGAAGCCGCTGGATTCGAGGGCTTCATCCCGTTCGCCGAGCTTCCGGCCTCCGAAGTGCCAGCGACTCCTGGTGTGTATATCGTCGTTCGTCCAGATGTCGCGCCACCCGAATTTTTGGACCAGAGCATCGCTGGATGGTTCAAGAAGAAGGATCCATCGGTTGATCGCCTCACGCTCGAATCGGCATGGGTTCCGGATGCGACGGTCGTGTACATCGGCAAGGCCGGCGGAGGGTCGAACGGGCGGCGGGGCCTCCGCAAGCGACTCGACGAGTATCGACGACATGGCGCGGGCCAGCCCGTCGGCCATTGGGGCGGCCGCTATCTCTGGCAGCTCCGCGACAGTGGCGACCTCCTCGTGGCCTGGAGAGAGACGCCCGACATCGATCCGGAATCTGTCGAGACAACGATGATCGCCGACTTCGTATCGGTGTTCGGCGCCCGACCGTTCGCGAATCGAAAGTCCGGACGCACCACAACTTAGTGAGTAGTCGCAACGACATCTCATCCATCGAGCCGAGCGCACAGACCGACACGATTTGATACGGTCTTCTCGAGTCAAACGCATAAGCGTTCCATGGCCGCGGGAAATAGGCCGCGCGGTCTGGTGACGGGCCGTCATAGCGGCAGCGCACCTCCTACTAGGAGGAGTGCGCATGTTCATCTGCAACAAGGTCAAGTACCCAAACGTCAGCACCGCGATCGCGATGGCGATCCGGATCAACGCGAAGGGCCGAAGCCTCCAGGCTGCCTACCGCTGCCCAGCGTGCGGGCCCCGCATCTGGCACCTCACCTCGCAGCGTGCCCGAGGTGCCGCAGTGCCGATTCGGCCCGACGCGCTGAGAGCCGTCGAAGCAGCGACTCCTAAGCAACCTGCCGCTTCTTCGCCAGAGCCTCCGCGATGATCCCGTGCACGGCATCCGGCCCCGGCGAGCACCGAATCGCCTCGCCGATCTCGGCGGCACGGGAACGGTAGCGATCATCGCCAAGCACTCGGCGCACAGCATCTCCGACCTTCGCGGCCGACGGCGTATCCGTCCGCAGGTTCACGCCCACACCTGCCCAATCGACCCGCGCCGAGACCTCGGTCTTATCCTCGGTCATGCCGGCGACCACGAGCGGGACGCCGTGCTCGAGCGCGTAGTGCACGCCGCCGTATCCGCCGTTCGTCACCATCAGATCGGTGAGCGGCAGAAGCTGGTCATACGGAAGGAACGAGTCCGCCCGCACATTCGAAGGAAGCGAGTCGGGCAGCGACGAGACCGGCCGCCCGCCCGTCGCCACCACGACGAGAGCGTCGACACCAGCGAGCGACCGCACCGTCGGCTCCACCAGGTTCCAGTCCGAGTTCGCGACAGTTCCCTGCGTCACGTGCACCACCGGGCGAACACCTTGAGCAGCGAGTACATCGCCCCACCACGAAGGCAGCGAAACCGTCGACGCCCGCAAGCGCGACACCGGACCCACGAAGTGCACGGTCTCGGGCAGCCCAGCCCGCGGATACTCGAACTCCGGCACCGTGAACTGCACGACCAGGTCGGCTCCGCTCGGCCAGTCGAGGAAGAAGCGCGGCAGCTCGCGACCGATCTCGGCCCTCGCGATCTCGTTGGCGTAGCGCTGCACCGGCGCGAACACGCCCTTCTCGGCGGTCGCGGTCAGGAACGCGTTGCGCAGCCGTCCGAGCGGGCCGGGTAGCGGCTTGATGCCGAGACCGAACGGGGCGACGTCCGGGTGCTTGAGACCGAGCGGGATCATGCCCAGGTTCACCAGCAACGGACGCCGCGACCGCGGCAGCCCGCTGAGCACAGCGGCGCCGGCGAACATCGATTCCGCGAGGATCGCATCCGTCTTCTCAGCCGCGAGAGCGTCGCGGACGGCCGCGAGCTGCGCGGGCACCGGCTTCAGGAAGATCTCGATCATGTCGTAACGGATGCCCGCGGGCCCGCGCAGCCCACGCCGCCCCGGGAACGCGGCGTCCATGTCGCTGTCGTCGTAGTCCGCGGCATCCGGCAGCGGCAGGAATTCGGCACCGGTCGCGACCACAGCGTCGCGGTAGCGCGCACCGGTGAGGAAGCGCACGCGGTCGCCCGCGGCGACGAGCGAGGCCGCGACGGAGAGCAGGGGCGTGACGTGCCCGTGGACGGGCGTGGAGGTGATGAGCACAGAAGTCATGGTTGCGAGATTCCTCGGGTCGAGTGGAAGGCGGGTTACGATTGAATCGCCTCACGCAGTATTCACCACCCTCACGGGTTAAGCAATAGGAGTGGCGACATGTCAGGGAAAGCCCCTACCCGCAGCTACGTCTCGACCCTGCGGACCGAGCAGGCGGCGACCACCCGCCGGCGCATCCTCGAGGCCGCGGCCACCTGCTTCACCGAGAACGGCTACAGCGGTACCTCGCTCGCCGACATCGCCGCCCGCGCCGGCGTCTCCCCCGAGACGGTGAAGAACAACGGCCCCAAGCGCGAACTCCTCCTCGGAGCCTTCGAACAGGCCTTTGCCGGCACCGAAGGCCCCGACTCGGTCACCGCCACCGATCCCGCCCAGGAGATTCTGGCGATAACGGATGCGGATGCCTTCCTCACCGCCACCGCCGCCTTCGTCGCCGCAGCCAACGCCCGCACCAGCGTGCTCTGGATCGAGTTCCTCGCGGCGGCGAATGCGGATGCGCTGGTGGCCGCAGCGCTGGATGATCTCCTCGCGCGCCGCCGGGCGGACTACCGCGGAGTGGTTGAGCAGCTCATCGAACGCGGGCTCGCGACCGGAGTCGACGATACGGACGCGGCCGCCGCCACGCTGTCCTTCCTGTGGTCGCCCGAGAGCCACCAGCAGTTGGTGCTGCAGGGTGGGTGGAGCCAGGCCCGCTACGAGCGCTGGCTCGCCGACGCGGCACGGAAACATCTCGTGGGATGAATGGCGCCGCGCCGGAATGACGCAGTGCCAGGCGGCGTCACCCCGCGGCGTCCAGCACGTCGACATCCGAGCGATCACCGAGCAGCTCCCAGCGCAGGAGCGACACCGGCACATTGCCGTTCTCCCAGAGGAAATCGTGCAGGCCACGCAGGTCGAAGGCGTCGCCACCCGCGACGGCCGCATCCGCCACCAGCCGCAGCACCTCGTGCTTGCCCACGTTGTACGACATCGCGAGCCCCGGCGTCGCGACGTACATGGCGGTCTCCTCGGTAGCCGTGGCGAGATCCATCGGCACGCGCTCCACGAAGAAGCCCACCGCATCCGCGTGGCTGAAGACGCCGGTGACGAGGTTGACGTCGACGATCACCCGCAGCGCCCGCAGCCGCATGAAGTTGTGCACGATCACCTGCGAGTGGGGGGCGTCGGCGAACAGCCCGGCGGTGAGCACGAGCTCCTCGTTGTAGTGCGCGAGGCCCTCGTTAGGCACCGAGTCGTAGACGTGGCGCCGCAGCGGCCGCGGATTGCCCCAGGCGAGCGCAAGCTGCTGGGCATGCACGCCCTCGTGGATGATGCCGAGCCGCGGATCGCGCGCGCTCGCCGCGTCGAAGTAGGGCAGCTCCGACGACGGCTCAGGAATGTACGAGGTGGCCGTCTCAATGCGCGCGTGGTTGCCCAGGTTGTCGGTCACACCGAACGTCGCGAATGGCTCCAGGTAGGCGGGAGTCGCGGCGAATTCGTAGTGCCGCAGGCTGTCGGGCTGGCTGAGCAGGTTTCGCCCTTCGCAGAAAGCCCGCACCTCCTGCCCCCCTCGATCTGTGCCGTCACTTCTGCGTTGACGGATGCCGCAACCGGCTGCTCCGGTTTCCCCGCGAAGCTCGCCCGGGCGGCCGCTTCGGCCGCGACCGCACGCCGATAGTCCTGCTCGGCGGCGTGCACCAATTCCTCGGGCTCGCCGGCGATCAGCGCGACATGACGCAGGTATCAGACGATTGCCCCGCGCACCGGTGACCGTGGCACCTCCCTCGGCGGCATTGCCACCCGCGCCGACGTCTCCTTCGAGACCATGGAGAACAGCGGCTCCATGCGCGGACCCTCCTCGGAGCCTTCCAGCTGGCCTACGCCGGCACCGAGGGTCCGACTCGGTCGCCTCGACCAAGCCCGCCTAGGACGGCCTGAGAGGCTGACGCCTCGGATGTGGGTAATGCCCGCGCCTCCTTCAGCGTTGAGTTCGCCTTCCCCCGTGGACACACACAAGCTGCACACTTGCGAGTCGGATTTTCCACAACGGGTCAGGCATGACTCTGGTCGGTCATGATGGCCGCGTATCTGGTGCGGATGTCGTTGGCCACTTCATTCGCATCCTCGTGTTCCCAATAGCGAAGCACTGTCCATCCAGCTGCCTCGAATGCCGCGCTGCTTCTGTGGTCTCGAGTGAGGTTGGTCTCCAACTTGGATTGCCAGTATCCAGAATTCACCGTTGGAGGACGATAGTGCTCGGGGCATCCGTGCCAGAAACAGCCGTCCACGAAGATGATCACCTTAGCTCGAGTGAAGACAATGTCTGGCCGCGATCGAACTCCGAGAACCGGAGCGTAGTCCACTCGGAAGCGCAGGCCGGAAGCGTGCAACAATCGTCGAATCCGAAGTTCAGGCATGGTATTCCTGCTGCGATTACCCCGCATTATGCGTCGGCGAGCCGGCGAGCTCGCCCAGCCAGCCGGCGGATCCTTCCCCTCGAGCGGTCCGCCGTCCATGAGTTAGCCCACCAGCTTCCCCACACGAGCGGCCCGACGCCGGCATACGGCTTCCCCAGATGCCGTATGCGAACGCGGTGGCTCCCATCGTGGGCTATTCACGGCCGATGCCCTCAATCAATCGGAAGAATGGGGTACCAGAGATGAAGACGCCAGGGAACCCAAGCGACCTATAGAAGGCCTCATGTACTCCTTGTCGTGAAATGCGCTCGCTCGTGCCGCTACCAATTCCAGCGAGGCCAAGCTGCGTGAGTTCACGATCGCTAACATTTGGCACCTTGTGAATGAACCACGTCAGAAGCGGTTCACCGTAATTGTTCTGCGAGTTCCGGAAATGACCCAGGTACTGCGAGGCGAGAATCGTACCGAAACCAAATTCGCGTCCCTGAAGCATGATGTCCATCAGTACAGGAAAGTTGTACCGCATGATGTTCACCGCCTCGTCAACGAGCAGGAAGGAGTTCAGCTTCCGCAGTTTCGGCGCGGATCCCTCATATGGCCATTTCGTCGACGACTGCATGTAGTCGTAGTAAATATTGAGGAAAAGAGCAACGAGTGCGTTCTTGCCGTTCTGATCTGAACCTAGTTCGTTCAAAGCAATAACCAGCACTCGGTCGTCGATAAGTTGTTCAAACGGAACAAGTTCAGACGGATCATCGCTAAAGATCTCGCCGAGAACAAAGGTATTGAGTACACCAATCACGGCATCCGCGCGTGGCACTGCCTGCTTGTATGCGTCCAGAACACTTGCCAATGTCGGATCAGGCCCGGAGCCGTCCCCGTACAGGTCAGTGATGACTTCGACGAGATTGTTCCGCTGCACGGGCCCGACACCGCCGTAGATCTTGTCTAAGACATCGCAGAACATGTTCGCCCGTTGATTTACAGCCAATTTAGAGTAGCCATTGCGCAGCGCGAATACGTTCAAAGGAATGCGATTCGGCCTGAGGATGGAGGCACCAACGGCGTCTGCGAAATCTTCGTCCTGAAAGTCTCGCTTGTAGTCGAAGACAAGAAATGACAGCGGCTGTCCCTGCTCAACACGAGCACCACGGCGGAGATTGAACACTAGCGACTTGAGAAGCTGGGTCTTGCCCACTCCGAGATCTCCCACGACGCCGACGTTCATCTGGTTGAGGTCTGTGTTGCTGGGCCAATACGTGACTTCACCGCGCCCGATCGAGCCCAATAGCTCGCCCACGGCAAATCTAACTCCGAAGCTTCCTCGCCCAGTGTCGGCAGAATCGCCCTGAGTAAGCTCCCCTATCGGCCGATCTGCCTCCGTGGTTACCTGTTCCGCCGTCTGGTCAATGTCTGCGGGGACAGGCGCGTACTCGACCTCCGCGACGCCCACGTTCTGCGCAGAGCCAAGGGCCCAATCGAGCACAGTGCGCCAACCTTTAACGATGGGCGCATCGGGCCCGGACGATGATTGTTCAAAGGCAGCTGCAGAGTTCGCTGCCAGGACGCCATAGCCATCCTGCGCGTTGGAGTCAGGCCTAGCGCCAGTGAAGGCAGACAACACCCCGCCGTCGCGGGCTTGAGCATCGTGCCCGAAGTACGCGAGCACCGGTCGCCCCACACGAAGAGGAGTCAGTCCATCCAACACCCTGCGGAATCGTCGAACAAAATTCTCTGGAGTCGAATCCGAACGAGGACGTAGTCTCGCCCCGGCGTCGACCAGAGAGGCCAACGCATTGAGCCATAGATAACGGTCGGCCGAATTCGCGGTGGACGCCAATTGAGCGCCGCGACTTTCGATCTTCGATAACAGAGTCATGGTTGCCGCAAGCTGAGAAAACGGATCCTTAAGCTCTGTGCTCGATGGGCCAGGAAGGATAGGGGATGGCTCATCAGCGTTCAGCCCGTAGAACTTTATCTCGACGGGCACGAGCGTGATCGCTTCATCCGAAATGTCGACGATGAGGAGATCGGCTCTCTGTGTGTGCCCGGCGTGCTCGTTGGAGCCGGCCAACGCCTTCAAAAACGCGTCACATGCGTCGATTGGTAGGACGAACCGATCACTTCCCGTACTGCGGGCGGAATCGACAAGCGCGAACCCGAGCGAAAACCCAAGTGCGCCCGACGCATGCGTGCCCCCCATGGATAGCAAGGCCGACAGTCCGACACCGCGAGCCCCTAGGCCATTTAGGAGGCTGTCGATTTGCGCCTCACTTGCCTCAGCTCCTTGCGCGCGCGAAAGTAGATCGCCTAGCTGACGCCTGAAGCGTTGCGGGACTCTAGCGACAGTTACGTAGGGGCGTCGCTCGAGCGGGGCCGTGCCGTCCGTCTTCTCGAACACGGGAGGGCGCCACTCCCAGAGCATGTGGCGGTTGCCACCGCTTGCTTCCAGAATCGCCGCCATGGAGCTCGGGCTGAGCATCGATTCACCAGAAACGGTCCAATCGGCGTTTCCGTCCGCAATCAATGAGCTCGTGAGACGCGACGCTACCCGTGGAACTCCGGCCATTGACTCGATCGAACGAAGGGCATTTGTTAGCGGCTTCCAGCCGGCGTCTACCGCGATACCGGGCATCTGGCTGACCGTCTTCGGCTCGTCGAAGGATGCATCGGTCACCTCAAAACGACGCAGGGGGACCTGACCAATCACACCCCACTCTCGGCCCCCGTTCGGATACACGCAGATCTTCGCCCCGGTGTCCTGAAGGAGTCGAATATTGCTAGTGCGCGGTCGCCCGTCCACGTGCTCGTAGCGAGACCACACGAGTGGAAGCTTGGGGGTCTCTCGGATGAGGCGGGTCATGCCCTCAAGCGGCGCCGCTCCAATGCGATTAGTCGAGTCCAGGACTCTGGCTCCTCCAAGAAGGTGAGCATCCGATCGACCCCAGACTCTGACTGCTCCGACTACTGCGTCATCGATCTCACGAAGACGAGCAGTTGGCTTTGGAGCAGCTAGATCGATCGTCAAGCCCGCGACGTGTGGATTCATTCTTCGATAGTTTCTAAGCGCGGTTGATACTGCGGCAGCGTTCAGGCCGCTCGCTGTTGTGCCGGGCGCAGGGATGGGCCCCACTCGAACCGGCGCACGCAACGACTGAAAACGATCAGTGGATACAGCAATAAGTGCAGACCAGCCAAGGAAGATCTGGTCAGTACCGTTGTCCGACGGGACTGCCAGCACCCTGCCTGTGCCTGTTTCGCTCGGCCCGACGATCGGGAATGCCCATCCCTCAACCGCCCCCATCAAGCTAGCTGCGTCCGCAGCGTTCAATAGCGTAGCTTCGACTCCTGCCAACCACGCCAGCCTGATCGGATGCAACGGACTGACGTAAACTGCCTCGCATTCTCCCTTATCCATACTCCAGACGCTCATCGAGAATGGGTATGTGGCCCAGAACGTAGCAAACGAATTGTTCGCTAAGTGCGCTTCCTTCATCAGTGCGACGTAAGAGTCCAAGTACTCTGTGAGGCTCGAACGATCTCCTTGCCAAAGTTGCTGTCTGGACGTTCTAGACGGCCACCGCAACTGCTCGCCGACGGCAATTCTCTCTACAGCAAGGTATGCAGCGCGGAAGCGCTTGGCGGCGGCCGATTCGATCAGGTCACGAGGGACGCGTGCATCGACATTCTCTCGCCACGCGGCGCGGGCCGATCCGGGCAGCATCACGCCAAACTCTGTGATCTCGCAGTCGTCGATTGACTCGTCCCCATCGGCAGTGAGCGCAACGTGCCCAAGCGCGTCCAACCAGGATGCATTTCCAGCGGATTCGACACTCCTCTGTTCATACCGACCCCGAAGCGACCGGATCGTCTCGGGCGGAAGTGGCGCGTCTGACGGGCCCTGCCCGTGAGCGGCAGCCAGCAGCGGCGAGAAGTAAGAACGAGCACTCTCAGGTGCGCGCATTTCAATTTCCAAGCCACCTATTTCGAAAACGTCTAGGTCCTGTGGAAACACCTCAACCATGAATAGGGATCGTCGGTCCCAGAGGGGCGGCATTGGTTGGCCCTCAAAACGCCCTAGATCGCCGTCCTTACCCCAAACGACTATTCGGTGTCTGGAGGCACCGTCCGAGTACTCGCCTGCTAACCCAGCAGTCGCTCCAGACTCGCTTGTGGTGAAGTCCGGCGCCACCATGATCGGCCGCCCCGTCGGAGCCCCTCGAGAGTTCAGCTTCACTGCGATTAGGCCATAGCTATCCCATTTCGCGACATATAAAGTCACCGGTACGGACGGAGGAACTACCTGAAACAGGGAGTCCTCTGGGTCAAGTTGCAGTGCAACCTTCAGCCCTCGTGAGTCGGAAGAACCAAACGACTGCTCCTCAAACTCAAAACGGCCGATTAGCTCAAGCCTCCCGGAATCGCTCTCTAGCCGCCCGTTCCAGATCGCAACGCCGGATACGTCACGAATCTGCATTGCGGACAGACCTACCTCGTCAAAGGAAGGAGTGCCGATTGTCGGGATATGCACTCGAATTTCCTCGGTCACAAAACGACCGCTCTCGAGTTCGGCGCGCACAATAAAGGGACCGGCCTCGGGAGCCCCGCCGAGGCCCGCCGGACCATCGATGGTTTGAATCCTCAATGGCTTGCCGGATAGGTTCGGAGCAATCGGCCTAAAGAATTCGCGCTCGGTCAATTCTGTGATGTTCGAATTTCTCGGTTGATCCGCCAACACCGTATGCACCCAAGCCGCAAGATGACTGTCGCTCACGACCAGAAAGCGGTCAAAAGGCATCCAATCAGTGGTCAACAGACAGTGGTTCTCAGTAGCCGCCAGATCTGCGCCGCTTGCTTTGGCAACAAGACCCGCTGTTTGGACGATCGTCTGTGCGTCTGACCACCACGTTGCGAAAGCACTGGCAAACTCGGCGCCGACCCTGCCTTCGCCACAGGCATACGACCTTCCGTTGTTGGGACGAGGAAGACCGAAGGCACCGAACGTCACTTCCTCGAAAACGACGTCGATCACTGTCGGCAGGGGCCCTCGCGCCACATCAATCAGCCGGCGGCTTAGGTTGGCCAATCCGGCGCTAACATGTTCGAACCATAGGCTGTTCCAGCTTCGCGCCCCTTGGGGGGCTCCTGAATACGCCAGTTCCAAGGTACGGAGGGCCGAGCGCACCAATTCGGAGGCGAACGTTATGTCGTGTGATTCGACCCCGATACCGTCTAGAAGCAGCGTTACGGCGGCTCTTGAAAGAGTGTCCAAGGAGACCTCGTCCGCTGCTGCTTGCGGATATGTCTGGCTCATCGCCTCACGAAATGCGCCGACAAAGGAAGCAATCTCCGGGACTCTCCCATGAACCACTGCAAGGCGGTCTCCCTGCCGGTATCGGATCAAGTCCCTAGCCTGCAGTTGAGGAACCGACGGATCCTTCGGACTTTGCTGATCCCCAGAGACCAAGATCGCATACGCAAGTTCGCCCGGCCGGGCGGCGTTCGCGGCGTGCACGATCGATTCCGCTGTCGATCTCGAGACTCCCTCGGGCAAGTACGCAGCAGAGAGCGAGCCAATGTCCGCGAGGCAGCGGCCCAGCGCTGCGCCCAAAATGTCATATGACAATCCATTCTCCTGCCCAGTCAAAATGCACTCTCAACTACCACGCCCTGATCGGCGTCAGCGCTGCCCCGGGCCAGCCCTGCCCGCTCAAGCAACGCCACGAGGTCAGCCAACTCAGGCCGTAACCCCATCTCTTCAAGCGCCTGTATCACCGTCGCCACGTCCGTTGACCCACCCGGCTTTTCACATGCGAGGCTCGCGACCACGGCAATCCACTCCGTGCCAGGCTCAACCGTGAGGTACCGACCGCTTTGTCGCAACACGCCAAAATAGTCGGCGAAGGGCCCAGCGGCGTCGCGGGTGCGGAGGGCGTACCGGATGGCCTCCCACACATTGGTGGCACTATTCGTCCGGGTGGTCGTCGATAGTGCGCTTGAGAGCTCCCGCTTCAGGTCTCCATCTGTACGCATCTGATTCATGCGCGCCTCGAAGTCCGAGTTGCATGGATTCCTGTCGTTCCAATCGGCAATTGAGTGCCAAGTCCTCTCGGAACGGGCAATACGCCTGCTCAGGAGTGGCGCAATGTCCCGCCCCTGAACCCCCAGGCGGGCCGACCTCCATGGAAGAATTGGCTCCATTCGATTACGCACCGCCATCCAGTCTTCCGAATTGGCAGCCGGGTCAACGATGGATCGAGCCACAGCTTCGTTCCACGCAGCTTCCCAGAGATAGCCGAGTCCGACGGCGAGTCGGAGGACAGTCGTCGCCCAGTCCACCCAAACTCGGGCGGGGAGGGCAGCTACCCAGTCCTCGCCACAGAGGAGATCCCAGGCGCGATTGAACCATGAATAGATTGAGTCGGAAATTTCGCCACGACCGACGGGAGCGCTGCGTACAGGTGCTGAAGGCCTTCGAACACGGCGACCAACGACTAGATGCTCGTCGACCGCCCTATCGATGGAAGCCAGAAGCGGATCAATTGCCATCCGGAATTCGGCGGCTTCCAACCATCTTCCAGCCACCGTCGGTGCGCCGGGACGCTCGTCGCCCAGCTGGTACATCCGCTCCAATATCTGTGCGAAATCTGGCGGATTCTTGGCGCCTTGTAGGCCCCTCAAGTTCTGCAGCAACGCCAACGCTGGCGTGAGGGGACTTGCCGACTGCGACCCACCCTTCTCCGCTCGAACGCCGGCGATGCTGTTACTGACCGCCTCCGCCAGCAATTCATCAATCAACCGCTCGGTACGCACGCCTGCATCCCGAAGCGCGCGACCGAATCCTCCGATTTGGTCGCCGCTCGGCTCGGTAGTGACGTAAGTGAGTGTCGCAGTGGAACGCTCATCCGCTCGGTATCTCAGACCTACGGCCTTCGGAGGTGCGGGATTGGGAACTTCCGCATCAAAGAGGCGCCACGCAAGCGCGGTTATCAGGGCCTCCGGCGAAGCTAGATACTGCGGGCGGGGCAATTCGAGGAGCACTTCAGTAACAGAACTCATCTCATCGTCCGATCTGCAGCATCGTCATGCCGCCTCCTGAAAGGACTGCGTAATCAGTCCCAGAACGCACCTGCTCTGGAAGCAGGCGCATCGAGCGGAACCTCTCCAAACGCGGGGACACATCGTCCGAAACGTCTGTGATTCCCATGGTGTTGCCCACACATGACGCAGCTTCGCGCACGAGAGGGAAGTCGAGCGCAATGCTCGAAACGACGCGCCCGCGTTCCAGCACTCGAAGCTGAATGCGTTCGCCAGCGCGTTCCGTCTCCAATTCGAAGTCGCCGGATCGAAGTGCGAGCTTCGGCGTGTCGACATCTCCGACAATTGGATAGGTGCGGCTGTCGAAAACGGGGATCACCGAAACTGAGTCTGAATCACTCCCCTTTTTTGGCCGCAGCAACGTTCGCAGATGACTCGCAATGTCTGACGGCACTCCGGGCGAAAGGTGCCAGACGGTTGTCCACGACGCTACGTCACGACGAAAAGCAGAAATGCCGTTCGCTACCGCGTAAAGGCGAGTGAGGTACGCACCGTACCATGCGATCAACTCGAACCGATCGCGGTCCGTCAGTCCATTCATTTGGACTGCTGAGACGAAGGCGGTGTCGACCGACCAATCGAACGCCGTAATCGCCTTATGGAATTGGTCGTCTCGGGGAAGGCTGTCAACGAGCGTCTCAAGCGGTGAGCCCGAAGCCACCGGACCACTAAAAGCCTCGGCTATTGGTGTCGCCCATCCAGAGGTTGGCTCAACTGGATCAAAGTGGCCAGGATCCGTATCCCTGAGCGGATCTGCAGCCCACGTCAGTTTGGTGACTGGGTTTCTTAACGCGTCTTCTGCGCCAAACGCCCACACCCCAGCTGCGTCAAACAAGGCCTGCGAATATCTCAAATCAGCCAACTCGCGGACTTGCAGAAACCTCGCATATGGCGATTCTGCAGTTGGCTGAAGCGACGCGATAAGGCTCTGGATGTGATCGCCTGCAATCCTCTCCGGGGCGTTCCCCACCAATAGCCGCACGGCCGCTCCCCACATCTCCCGAAACGTGAATCGCTGGCCGCTGATGATCTCCGACGCCCGCAACACGGCCAGGGCGCCCGCCCGGACTTGCTCGTGGGAGAGAGAAATCTCATTGGCGATCAGCGGATTCAGAAAATTGGCGTCTTCGGAATGCTCGCCTTCTTTCCCTATTGACTCAAGTATTGCGGCCAGAAGGTTACCGCCCGGAGACGCGAGCCGAGCATTCTGATCTCGGACGTCGCCTATGGAATACGGGTTAGCGCTAATTAGAACATTCCCGCTACCAGAACTCTCGATTGAGACTTTGGGCTCTCGCTCGAGTAGCGAACAGACATCAACATATACGGCTACGAGATCTGCGACGGCGTCGCCGTTCTTAGCTATAACCGCGCTTCGCACGTAAGATTCGGCAAAGGTCGTGCGGATTGACCACGGTTCTGAGCTATCGGTATCTCGAAGGTCGACGTCATCAAGTTGTTGAAGCCACGCGACGATCCCAGCGCCAAGGCCTTCACCAGAGGCGCCAGCACGAATCTCCGCGGACTCCTCGATTAGGATGCCGCGGTTGACGCAAGCGAGCAGATGAGAGCCGTACTTCAGGGCATCCCCAAAATCGCGTGCGAGCGGAGTTTCGCGATGCGGCTCATCACCCCTGATCGTCGCGTCGTTGATGATCGTCAATTTCTGTTCGCCTACGACATAGTCGTAGGACCGATTGGCAAGTACGGACCTACTCTGGTCGGCAACCTTGAGTCGCTCAACCACCGCGGCAGCGGCATGCGACTTGCCCGCACCGGGACCACCTATCAAGAAGACTGCCCGTGGTCTGGCCCCGGATTCGACGCCCTCGGCGAGCCACGCCCAAGCCGCATCAACGCCCGGGGCACGGGCAACCACGGGCCAGGAGGAAACTCCCGCGTCGGGACGGGCTGCGACGTCGCCACCGCCGGTGGCCCTCTCCCAGAGCCTGCCAAGCGCAGTCCAATGGTCGGCGTCGGTTCCGCTCGAGGCCTCCGGGAACGAAGTGGGGAAAGCCGAGCTGACGTAGTTGGGACGAGAAAGATTGTAGAGGTCAAATCCGGTCCCATCCCAAACGGCCGCGAACTTATCCCCTGCGTTGCAGAGGTCGCCGAGGCGAGAGAACCAAATTCGGGGATCGCCCCCCTTGCTGCGAGGGCGATACAAAGTTGCTCGCGAGGCTCTTCGCGCACCATCCGGCAGTACGAGGGTCGCCCTAATAACAACTTTGTGATCGGGCCCTTGTAGCTGACTCGAGTACTCGTGAATGCTATTGCGCTCGAGGTACTCACGAACCAAGGCTGTCGCGTCCAGAGTGGACTTTGCCAGTCCAGTTTCAGTTAGCTCGAAGACCGCGTAGTCAGCGCTTGCAGCTGCCAGCCGCTCAACGTTCGTGCGTTCAGTTTCGTTGAGGATCATGTTCAATCGTCCCTACGCTCGGTCTCTGCCTAATTAATGTGACGCCGTGTCTCTATGTCGAGGACTCGCTCCAATCAAGAAGCGTCGGCAGCGACGTCGCCAAGCAAGTGCCGAATCATCGTCCCCACCGCGCTTGCTAGGAAGGGCGACACAGCGTTGCCTACCTGAGAATATTGTGGAACTTCGAATCGACGTCGAAGCGATCCGGTCGTCTCCTTGCCTACGAACACGAAATCGTCCGGAAAACCCTGAAACCGGGCCATCTCCCGCACTGTCAAAATGCGCGGCTCGCTCGGGTGCACATAGTCGTCTGGAAGCGTGACAACTGTCTTTGCAGGCTCGTCCCAAGCAAGGGCCTTCTGGCTGTGTTTCCTCGTGTGCAATCGGTCGATCAGCTTCACGAGTTCAGCCGCATCGTCGGCGATCTTTGTTCCGTCCGGCGAGACTGCCGGGAAGCCAGAACCTGCTAGGTCACGAGCAAGATCATCGTGGGCCTGCTCGTCTGTAAGCGCTCTGTTAAGCACGCGAGGAGAGATGTCGCTGGTCCTCAGCCATTGGTAGAGGCGGAATCGCTCCTGTGTCAACACGGAATGCTTGCGCAGTGTTTGGTTTGGTATATCCCCAGAATTCGATGACGGCCGAGGAAGGCCCCAGGCTGCGCGCGTCTGCAGTTGCCTTCGGAATGCCGTAGCACGCGGCCCGTCATGCGCAGGGAATACCGTCTGAAGATCGCCGATGGCATCTGCCACCGTTGGGGATTGAGCCCTCGTCACAGTAGGCCGCGGTGCGAGAGCCGGTACCTCACCATCTATTTCATCCAAGAAGGCAGACCGCCAAAGATTCTCTGTGGCGACAAATCCGTTTGCTTCGGCGACGTCTACGCGGAGACCGAGGATCATAAGCCGGGGACGATTCTGAGGGGCGCCATAATGCAGGGCATTCACGGCGACTCCTTGGACTATATATCCGTCACCAGTGTCCCTCAATGCCTGCTGCAATTGCACGAAGGGAGACTCCTCATCGGGCGAGAAGCGATGACTCATCCCCACCACATTTTCGATGACGACAATCTTCGGGCGCGTTCGCTGCACGAACTCTAGGTATTCCCATGGGAGTTTGTTACGTACGTCCGCAGGATTCCGGCGCCCAGCTAAAGAGAAGCCCTGACACGGCGGGCCACCGACGACGACATCGATGCCTTGCTTCACCAGCCCATCCATCGATTCGAGGTCGTCGAGCACGTCTCGGAGGGGGTGCACAGCAACGCCGGCGGTAACTTGCTCGTTCACCGACCGGCCGAGAAATTTGTCCCAGTCATCCTTCGAGAATGAATCGTCTACGAAATTCACGTAGAACGTGTGCGCCGCCATATCGGACTTCTCGACTGCAAGCAACAGCTTTCCGCCCGAACGCTCAATTCCGAGCGAAAGACCGCCGCAGCCAGCAAATAGATCGACGTAGTTATACAAGCGTCCTCATGTGTTCTCGATTCGGGAGGTTGGCAGTTGAAGTATCTCCTACCCGGCCCACATTTCACGGCCGCGTAGTACTAAAGGCGTGGAGCAGTCAACACTGGGCCGCCGGCCGTAGCCTTACCGCGCTGAATCCGACATGCAGGCCCGACGTCGCTCGATCGCTCACCCAACAAAGAGATGCATTCGCGAATGCGTCTCGCGAGACAATCAGGGGCAGTTAGGGACCGTGCGGGCCACTCAGGTGACGAACTAACCCTCCGAGATCTGGATAGACGGAAGCAGAAGTCAGGCCCTTCTGCTCGAGGTAGTCGCGGATTTCTTTCTTGGCGCTCGCGAAGATCCGGAATGAAAAGATGGGAACTAGGTTTGCGGCATTTGGCTTGGTCAGCACATCGTGCCGAGAGGGTAGCCCAACGATTGATGTAGCTCGAGCAACTTCGGCAGCACGCCAGTCCTGTGACAGAGTGTCGGTGAACACCTTGGTGACTTGCGTCGTAAGTATGGGCCCAGCTTCAAATAGAAATCCCGCACGTTGAGCACGCATGCGCTCGTTGAGGGCGGGTGGGAACCACGTCCAAGTCTTCGTACCCGTTCCCCAGTCCACTCGGTGGCGATCCTCATCCGTCTCCCAAGCGTGCCAGAACGGCGAACCACCCTCGTCCAGGACGTCTTCGTATGGATCGGAGATCCCCCCCTTCGTGACCGGTACCCGCCCCCAACCAATGACCAACCCATCTGAATCGTCGAAATCCGGATCAGCTTCCACTGCGAACCACGCGGCGAGTTCTGGGTCGACAGTGACGTCAATGAGCCGAGTCGGCGCCCCATGGTGTTGAAGAGTCGCAAGGAATTCAAGAGGACGCGCAAGCCCAAGACCCCACCGAATCGCGGCACTAACAGCCGCCACCTCCGCAGCTACGAGTTGGTCTTCATGAACGGGGCCGCCGCCACCTAGGCGACGGAAGAGCGAGCTATGAACGGGCCATGTCGCGTCTTGTTGCCCGCGCCATATCGGCCTGTGACGGTGTTGTTTGCTTTGCACAGCTGCAAATGCCTTCAGCAGCGACGCAACATCGCTGATCTCGACTGAATGCTCACCGAAGAACGCCTCGGCAGTTCGGTCGGGCCTCAGACCCTCGCTATCCATGTCCCGCTTACCCGCTGCAAGCAAAGAGTTTGAGTAAAACGAGTCGACTGATGCGGAGTCCAGAATCTGGCGTCTCGTGAAGGCGAACTGCCGCCAGAAGTCCGGCGAAAGCGCACCGGCAACCGAGTCGAGAATTTCCGATAAGTTGTCGATACCTCGGCCGGGCCCAGTCGGGTGAGATGCGTCGAGGAGATCGTACAGACGAAGGTTTGACGACGTCATTCTTGCGAGCGCATCAGGATCTGCTTTCAATGCTTGTTGCGCACCGTTGGCGGCGAGCGCGCGGAGAATCTCTTGAATGCGCATGATCTCCGATGGGGAGCGTCCGGGAGGTACATTCCCTCCAGAAGCGCTTTCATCACCATTCGCCCGTATGTCACGATCAGCCATTGAGGAAGGCTATCGGCTGGCTGGCTGCTGATACCTACGCCCGGTGGATGAGAGAGCCGAGCAAAGCTGAGAATAGAGCAGCCGCCTCCGACCTTCGAACTAGCTGGCGAACACGTTCCACAGGTCTACGTTCTCCCGAACCCGCGCTTCGCAGGCTCATCATTTGCACGCCAGGACGAAAGAGCATCGACAAGTTGCGACAGTGTTGCAATCCTCACCATTGGAGTTGTGTCACGTTCGATGGAACGAACGCGAGTCCTCACATCCGCGATTACTGACGCGTCTGCTGGCTTACGGGCCACTATCGCGACCGCATTCACCGCGGCGACAAGCCCAAGCGTTCCGGGAATGGGGTCAGGTGTCGCCAGTCTGTTTTGTCGCGACGCTTCTCTCGCGATGGTGACGTACGCTTCAAGGCTCGCGACGTAGGCTGCTATTGAATGGAGCAGCGTAGACACCGCTGCCTCGATCCGCTCTTCGTAACGGTCCTCTGTTTGACGCCGGTATATCAACCACGTCCCGTATAGGGCGACCCCCGATCCGATCAGGGCACCGACCACCGTGCCCACGACCGTCGCCGCTATCGTCCCCCAAAAATCCGCCCAGTCAGGGCCGGTCAAGTGGTCGTTAAGGCGCTCAAGCTGGCATGAAATCGGATATGTGTCGCAGCCCATTTCTGCAGCATAGATCGCAGGGGGCGGGCGAGATGAACGCTTCGCCGTCCGATTCGGACTTGCAAAGCGTTTGGCTCCTGGCGAGGCAAGCGGCAGTGAAAGCGCAGGGTGTGCAACCGCGATTGGCCAACCGCGTGGTGCAACTCGAAGAATGATCGGGAACACCGACTCGGCCTCGACCGCAACCATCCCGCAATGCCACCCGCCAGCTCTGCGGGGTTGCCTATATGAGTCGACATGGCCAGCAGCTAGAGGCCGTCCGCTGCGGCCCACCCAGCCGGGGCCGATGCGGTCGTGATCGGGCCCGAAACCGTGGCTAAAACCATGGAGCCCGTCTTGCGTGCTTCGATGGCGAGGACGAGTTCCGCGGCGGTGAGCGTCTCCGAGAGCTAGCCGCGCATGCCGAAGTCTCGGGCAAAGGCCGATCAGCTCGGAATGGAGACTCTAGATAAAGACAGTCACGTGGCGGGCCCTGAGGCCGACCACCAGTCCAACAAGCTGCGGTTGTCGGATTCCACTGCGCGATCGAGTCCTACAACACTATGTAGACCTCGTCGCTCAACGCTGCAGTCGCATCGTTCTCCGCCACGACTACGCGGTCGGCAGTTTCGGACCGGTGCGCCTTGGCAGTAAATCCGATCAGGATGGCGGCAGCCCTGCGTCCCTCTGCTACGCGCGCCGCGGCATCCGTTTCAGTCGCCCGCCGAGCCCTCCCACCCACGAACAGAGTGCACGAACGCGGTCTTGGGGTACGCCTCCGCCGTCGTCGAGCGCGCGCCAATCTCGAAAAGGTCGAGCATTAGTGTCATGGGGTAGTTCGGCGCCTGCGGAGAGCGCCACACGACGACGCCCTCGCATCCGATCACCATTCCCTCGGGTCCCCAGATCACCGACCAGGTGTGCGGACGGGACGCATCCACCGGAACGATCACCTCGACCATGTCTGTCACGAGGGAGTCGTCGCCGTGGGCCTTCACCCCGCAGCGCACTCGGGTCTCGTCCGGGCTGATGGTCGCAGCATCGATCTCGAAGATGCAGATCTCACCGCTGTGCTGCGTCGAGAGGTTCTCGGCACCGACGAGCCAGGCGGCGACCATGGATCCGTCGTCCAGACTCGCACTACCGTGATGTCGATGCGGCCGGATGCTGGTGCCCACAGCAGCCGCTCGGGCGTCTCGGTTCGCACCGTCAGTCCGTCGGGGCGGTGGCGGTGGGATCCGCGCTCGGATCCGACCGGCCCAGAGAGCACGCCCGTCTGCAGGTTGGAGACGCGCAGCGGCGCATCCTCCTCCCGCCAGTCGAGCTGGTCGTGCCCGATCATGAGGCGAAGACCGGATTCGCCGGTCATCTCGTAGCGGGCGCGGGAACGCTCCGGGGTCGTCCAGTGGGGGAGGTAGTCGGGGATCCAAAGGTCGGTGCTCAGGGTCGGCGATGAGAAGTCGTCGTGCACGTCGGGGACGCGCGTCGGTGGCTTCGGGAACGACTCAGCGGGAGTGGTCACGGGTCCATTGTGGCGCTGAGCATCAATGAGCGCGGGTGCGTCGGCCATTCCCAGGAGACCTCGTTTTCTAGTCGTGGTGGATTTCGCACCCGGTGAGATCGTGGTGACGATCGACACGCTCGAACTCAGGGCAGGCTGAGCGCCTCACGGACTGACACCCGGACCTCCTCAGCGATCTGGCGCATCGCGGCGCGGATGGGCGAGTTCTCGCGATTCGATCTTCCAACTATGTCGCTCCACGGGAGACCCATACTGCCGAGGTGGGCGATCGCCTCATACTCAGCGGGGAGCACGTCGACGTGAGCACCGCCGTCCTTGTTCGCGAGCCAGTGCACTATCAGGCGCCTTGACACCTCCGTACCGTGCACGTCCCACATGCGCGATGACTCCCACCAGTATTTGAACGGCACGTGATGCTCTCCAACCGGGAACTCCTCGAACGCCGGCGCCCAGCCGATGAGCTTCATATCTTCGTTCAGTCCGAGCGAGGTATGGGCAATCGTGAGCACGGATGCCGCCTGCCGATGACCAGCTGACTGCCGCTCCCTGATCGGCGCGATCTGACCCGGGATCGAGCCGTCGGCCCATGGCATCTCGTCGCGCATCGAGATGCGAGACAGCAGGCTCGTCGCAACTTCGGAATCGTGGGCGAGTACGCGCACCGTCGTCGCGAGTCGCTTCGCTTCGGCCCGACTTCCTATGTCATACGCAGCGCACGACGTGTCCAGAAAGCTGAGCTGCTCAGCGACATGAACGAGCAGATCCGCATCGATCGTGGTGCCGTCGAACCGGCGCGCGAAACGCGCCTTTAGCTTCTCGCCCGGTGTCGACATTCGTCTCCCTCATGACCAAGCTATGAGAAACCGGAGCACCAAACTTCTCCCAGAAGTGGGTGCAAGTCAGCGGACCCCCAGTGCGGGTGTAAACGGGATTTCAGCGTTGAGCACTCTGCCAGCATGTTCGACATGACAAATCCGCAAGCTGGTTGGTACGACGACGGAACTGGGCGCACCCGCTACTGGGATGGCGCTGCTTGGACCGATCAGTTCGCCCCCACCGAGGCGATCTCAGGCTCGCTCGGGACCAACGACGTCCCGCAAGTGGCAGGAGAACCGATCATCGCGCAAGTAACTTCGGTCGATGCGCCGACGTCCCTCCCGCTCGGTTCAACTGCAGCGACGCCGCCCGCTCCGCCCACGCCGACCCATGTTGAAGGCGCGCCTCTTTCGGCAGCGCCCACCGTCGGAACCTCAGGCTCTCGCAACGTGCTTGGCATCATCGGCGTCGTAGCGTCAGCCCTTGGATTCATCTTCGCGTGCGTTCCAGGCGCCCTCATCGTGGGGTGGGTCCTACTTCCTATCGGATTCATCCTGTCGATCGTCGCCCTGTTCCTAAAGGGGCCGAAGGGGCTAGCCATCACCGGCCTGATCCTCTCTGTAGTCGGGACCATCGTTGGATTCGTAGTCTTCTTCGCGGTCGTCGGAAACAGCTTCAACGAGGCATTCGGATCGGACGTCGCTGTCACGTCGAGCCCGAGTGCCAGCGCCGACGAAGAAGAGACGGAACCGTCTGAGGCTGCCGCCGAAGTCGGCACCCGAGAGAACCCCGCCGCGATTGGATCGACGATCAGCAGTGATGACTTCGATGTCGTCATCAACAGCGTCCAGTTCAACCAGAACGATGCGGTCCTCGCAGCGAACCCCATCAATCAGGCACCTCCGGCGGGTACTGCGTACGCCGTGGTCAACGCGACGATCACCTACAAAGGTGCTGATTCTGCGTACGCTGCGTACGTCGGCATTGACTTCGTCACGGATGCCGGAAACGTCGTGAGTCCAAGCGACACCTTCGCCGTCGCCCCCGACCCCTCGTTCGGACTCGATGAGCTCTACAAGGGGGCATCGAGCACCGGCAACCAGGTGTTGGCGGTACCGGCTGACGGTGCAGGACTTGTCCGAGTGCGCCCCGGAATGCTTGCTGACGAGGTGTTCGTCAGCGTCAAGTAGAGCCCGGCTCAAGCTCAGATGCAGCGGCCCTCGCATTGCGGGGCCGCTGCATCCGTTTTAGTCGCCGGTGACGTACGCAATCTGTGCAATCTCGGCCGCCCGCATCCATTCAGACGAGCCAGACGGCGCGCAAGCATCGGGCCCGACTCGTAGCCTCCCGCTCAGCCCTCGCGCTCCCGGCTGTGGCGGGTCTCGCGGTCGTTGGCTCGCTGGATCTCCTCGACCAGCTCATCCTTCGACATGGCGGAGCGGCCCGGGACGTCGAGGCGCTTGGCGATGTCGTAGAGGTGGCGTTTCGAGGCGTTCGCATCGACGCCGCCCGCGGTGTCGCCGGACGGGCCGGGCTGCGCCGCACCCTCGTCACTCGGACCCCACTCGGCCTTCGCCTCCCAGTGGTCGCCGACCTTCTCGTACTGGTGCTTGAGCGCCGCGAACGCCGTGCGGTGCGCGCGCTCGCCCTCGCCGTAGCTCTTCACCGCGGCGTCGTGGGTCTCGAGCCAGATCTCCTGCGCGTGCTTCGGCGACCGGGCTATCGTCGACGGCAGCTCCTCGCGTGCGGGCATCGTTCCTCCTCGCGTTCGTCGTTCTCACGGTACGCCGGTCACGACGGATGCGGCCCGCCGGCCACCGGCGCCGGGCCGGCGTCGGTTACAGTCCGACCGATCCGTTGACGGCACTGTCAGCAGCGCCGATCTGATCGTCGGCCGCGTCGGTCGAGTCATCCGTTCCGGCCCTGCGGTTGTCGACAGCGGTGGTCGACTCATCAGCCGTGTATTCGCCCACGCTCTCGGCCGCGTCGTCGCCAGCGTCGCCCGCGTCGCCCGCGTCGCCCGCGTCGCCCGCGTCGCCCGCGTCGCCGACAGCCTCACTGGCGGCACCCGGCATGGCGAACCCCGTCGCGTTCGGCGATGGGCTCTTGTCCGCGTCTGAATAGTCCTTGGTCTCGTCGCCGAGTCCACCCTGATCCGCCATGGTGCCCTCCTTCATCGCGCCGCCGACCTGACGACAGCACCAGTCTGCGCGCGGACCCTCGGTGTCGTCGCGGGGTTGCATCCGGAGCCGTGCCGTGGTTCGAGGGCGGCATCCGTCGTCGCCATCGCCCGTTCGTCATCGACTGCACGCAGAATTGCCCGGTCTGGACACGTCGGTCGAAGAGGGCCATCCTCGTGGCTATGCGCCAGGTTCTCGCCACCACCCAAGCCCCGAGCTCGCCGATGTTCAGTCAGGGCGTCAAGGCCGGTCCGTTCGTCTATGTCTCGGGCCTGACCGGAATCGACGTCGCGACGGGGAAGCTCGCCGGGCCCACGATCGGCGAGCAGGTCAGGCACGCGCTGACCAACTGCGAAGAGGTGTTGAAGGCCGCCAACGCGACCCTCGACGACGTCGTGGAGGTGGGCGTGTTGCTCGCGGACCCCGACGATTTCGCGGGGATGAACGAGGAGTACGCGCGCTGGTTCCCGATCGAGCCGCCCACGCGGTACGCCGCGAAACTCGGCGCGGTGATTGCGGGGGTGCTGGTGTCGATCCGGATGACGGCGTACGTGGGGTAGTCCGTACGGCACGTTCGGTGGGTGTGCGAGTCAGCGGAGTTCGCGGGCACAGAGCGGCAGGTGCCGCTGCTCAACGGCATCTCCCTGCCTGAAGTCCGCTGACTCGCACGGTCCGGAGCACCAGCCGACGCCGGACACCGCCGGATCGCGACCGCCAGCCAATTGGGGTGGATAGGTCGAGGTCGCGGCTTGGAGCGCAGCACGCGCGCCGCCCATCAACGGGTTGCCGATCAAGGCGAGACCGCCGCCGAACACGACTCGTTCCGGAAGGTCTCCGACCACGCGGCATCCAGATCACAACTCCGGCGATGGGGCACCGCAAGGCACTTGGCGAGCACACCCGCTCTTGCGAGGGAGCACGGCATGCGCAATCATGAACAATGCTCAGTTCGTGGGCGATGGCGGTTCCTGGGGGAAGTGGGTATCGAGATGACTAACGTGCCTCCGGAGGGTTCACCTCCAACGAACAACACGCCACCGCCACCGCCACCGCCACCAGCTGACTCCGTTCCTCCGCCACCCGGCGCACCTACCGGATCGCCGCAGTCAGCGCCGCCACCGAAGGCCAAATCACGCAATGGGCTGGGCGTCGCGGCGCTGATCCTCGGAATCGTCGCGTTCATCTTCGCCTGGATCCCGATCGTCGGCTTCTTCGGCGCGTTCCTGGCTGTCGTTGGAATCATCTTGGGAATCATCGGCCTCGTTGCGAAAGGGCGCCCGAGGGCACTCGCCCTCGCAGGAACGATCATCTCCATCATCGCCTTGATCATCGCGATCGTCATGGGCATCGTCTACGCCGCAAGCCCCGACACGACCGCCGACGATGCGGTCACCGACAGCAGCCCTGCTGAGGTCGCGCCAGAGGAGGAGCCGGCGAGCGAGCCGCCCGCCGAGGAAGGTGACACGCCCCAGGACTGGGCGGACGCAACGTTCGGCACGTTCGGCCCGCTCAGTCAGACAGGCACAGGCGACAGCGTGATCGCCCTGCCGGATGCGGCGGCCGGAATCGTGACTGCGACCCACGACGGAGCGTCGAACTTCGCGATCTCGGTTCTGGATGCCACAAATCAGTCGACGGGAGACCTCCTGGTCAACACGATCGGCGCCTACTCGGGTACGACTGTCTACGGATTCAACGCGATCTCGCAGGGTGCCAACCTGGAAGTGAAGGCCGATGGCAACTGGAGCATCACGATCGCTCCCATCAGCTCGGCACCGGCACTTGCATCCAGCGGCGTCGGCGACGCGGTATTCCTCTACGACGGTGAAGCATCCACGGCGGCCATCACGCACGACGGCGCCTCGAACTTTGCGGTTTCCGAAGAGACGAGCGAAGCCCTCAGCATGGGGCTGTTGGTGAACGAGATCGGACCCTATTCGGGCACAGTGCCGCTCAGCGGTGGGCCTTCAGTGATCAGCATCAGAGCCGACGGGAACTGGACCTTCACCGTCGGGTAGTCCGGGCCGTCGCGCCTCCGGAAACGGGACCAGAAACCGCGGCCCGCGCAGTTCGCGCGGGCCGCGGCATCCGTTTCAGTCCGACGACTTCTGCGGGCCCCTTCGGGATACTGTGGCCGCATGGTGGATGGCGCAGACGCGGACGGGTGGTCGCAGGTCGCGCAGGGCTGGGCCGAGCTCTGGGGCTCGTTCGCCGATCCGGCGCGATGGGCGATCATCGAGGCGGCCGCGATCGGGCCCGGAACGCGCGTGCTCGACGCGGGCTGCGGCAGCGGCGAGTTCCTCAGCCTGCTCGCGTCGCGGGGTGCGGATGCCGTCGGTGCCGATCCCGCACCCGCCATGGTCGCGCTCGCTCGGGAGGCCAGCGCTGGCGCCGACGCCGATGTCGTGCTCGCCGACATCGAGAACCTTCCCTTCCCGGATGCCGCCTTCGACGTGGCGGCGGCGGTGAACGCGCTCCAGTTCGCCGATGACACGACGGATGCCGTACGTGAGCTCGCCCGGGTGGTGCGACCGGGCGGCCTCGTGGCCGTGTCGAATTGGGCGGAGGCCGCCCTCAACGACATCGACGTGGTCGAGGCCGCGATCGCCGAGGCCCGGGATGACGAACCGTACCCCGACGGTCCGTTGCGGCCGGCCGGCGGCATCGAGGCGGCGCTCGCGGCTGGCGGGCTCCAGGTGGTGGGCTCCGGCGTGGTGGACGTGCCGTGGTTCGCTCCCGACGAGGTCACTCTCGTGCGCGGCATCCTCCTCGGGGAGGACGCCGACGTGACGGCCTCGCTGCATGCGGTGATCGTGGCGGCCGCCGCCCCCTTCCGCGACGGGCAGGGCGGCTACGTGCTGCGCAACTCGTTCCGGTGGGCGGTCGCGCGGGTGTGAGCACTCAGGCGTTGCATCCAGAGCCTCGGTGTGGGCGACAGGACGACCCGCGCACGTCCCGCGACAGCGTAAGGAACGCTGCGCGAGACGTACCGGATCGACGTCCGCTCGCTCGTACGCGTAGGTCGAGCGTCAGGACAGGTGCGCGAGAGCCTCGACGATGAGGTCCGCGACGACCTCGGGATTGGAGACCATGACCGAGTGCGAGGCATCCGGGATCTCGACGGTCTTCAGCGAACCGGCGCGCTCGGCCATGAACCGCAGCCCCTCGACGGGGATGTTCTTGTCGCCGGTGCCGAAGACGAACCATGACGGCAGGGTCTTCCACGCGGGAGTCTCGGCGGGCTGCGGCTCGCCGAGCGCGTAGTCGCGGATGGCGCGCTGGGTGGCGGCGGCGATCTTGGCGTCTTCGAGAGGCACGTCACCGGCGAACTGGTTCGGGAACAGCTCGCGGTCGACGATGAGATCGTTGGTGCCGTCGCCCAGCGGGTACGGACGCACGGTCTCGCCGAGCGTGCTGCCCGGGAACTGGCCGGTGAGTCCCAGCGCGTTCTCGCCGTGGTCGGGGGCGAACGCGGCCACGTAGACCAGGCCCTTCACGACATGGCTGCCGACGGCGGCCTCGGTGATGACGGCTCCACCATAGGAGTGGCCGACGAGCAGCACAGGGCCGCCGACAGACTCGGCGGCACGGCGCACGTTGTCGGCATCCGTCGTCACACTGCGCAGCGGGTTCGGGGTCGCGATGGCCGAGACTCCCTTGGCCTGCAGGGCCGCGATGACGCCGCTCCAGCTGGACGACTCGGCGAAGGCGCCGTGCACGAGAACGACGGTGGGGGATTCAGACATGGATTTCTCTTTCTTCACTGAGGTGATGGGGATGGTTCGGACGTGGGAAAGCGGATGCGGAGAGGTCGCCGCCAGCCAGCCGGCGGGCCGGAGCGACTCAGGCGAATTCGAGGATGAGCTCGACCTCGACGGGCGAGTTCAGCGGAAGCACCGCAACGCCGACGGCACTGCGGGCGTGCACTCCGGCATCACCGAAGATCTGGCCGAGCAGTTCCGAGGCGCCGTTCAGCACGCCGGGCTGCCCGTAGAACTCGGGGTCGGAGGCGACGAACCCGACGACCTTGACGACGCGCGTCACCCGGTCGAGCGAACCCAGCAGGGCTTCGGCGGCGGCGAGCGCGTTGAGGGCGGCGGTGCGTGCGTAGCCCGCGGCGTCTTCGGCCGTCACCTCGGCGCCGACCTTGCCCGTGGCAGGAAGGGCGCCATCGACGAAGGGAAGCTGCCCGGCCGTGTAGACGTAGTTGCCGCTGATCACTGCAGGCACGTAGACGCCGGCGGGCGCGGGCTGCACGGGAATCCGGATGCCCAGCTCGGCGATCCGTTCTTCTGGTCGGGACATATCTTGCTCTCCTCGTATCGGTCGATCCACCAGCAGACCTGCGTGCAGCGTCGTGCTCGGGGCTGGTCAATCAGTCAGAAAGATAGTGCGCGCTCGGAGCACGCCGCATCCGCTCGCGTAATGAAAGTGCTCGCAGAATAGCGCCCGGGTATGAATCGCGGGTGTCCTCATGACGGGCGCCCTCGGTGATCGTGAGGCCGCCCTTCCCACCCGGCTCACACTGCGGGCTGACGGATGCCGCGGCGCCAGACATCGCGGATGTTCAGCGTGTCGCCGATGGTCGTTGTCGGATCACCGTCGACGAGGAGCAGGTCGGCGCGCTGACCCACGGCGATGGTGCCCCGATCGGTGAGACCGAAGCGGCGTGCCGCCACAGCTGTCGCCGCGCTCAGCGCCTTCACGGGCCGCAGACCCGCATCGACGAAGTACTGCAGCTCCTGGTGCACGCTGGCGCCGTGCGCGAGGCCGCCGAGGAACGGCAGCGGCTGGGAGACGTCGGTGCCGATGAGGAGGTCGACTCCGGCGGCGTCGAGGGCGCGGACGGTCGCGAGCACATCCTCGAGTCGACCCTGCGGGTAGTGGTTGAAGCTGCTGCGGAGTGTCTCGTCCCACTCCGCGGAGAGCTTCCCGGCGACCCTGGGGTCGTCGGCGAGCGCCGACCCGGTGATGCCCATCATCGAGGCATCGAGCACCACGCAGGCGACGACGAATGCGCCGGACCGGGCGATGGCCTCGATGATCTGCGGCGTGTGCGGGCGATCCATGAACAGGTGCGCCAGGCCGTCGATGCCGGCGTCGATGCTCATCTGCGTCGCCTCGATGGTGAGTGCGTGCGCCACCGTCAACATGCCGAGGCGGTGGGCCTCGGCGACACCCGCGTTCAGCGTGGCCTGATCGAGCATGGGCAGGCCGGGGTGACCCTCGACGCTGCCGTCATCGACCATGAACTTGATGTAGTCGGAGCCGGCGCGAGCGAGCTGGCCGACGACATCCACCGCCTGCTCGGGACTCGTGACCTTGGCGCGCACGATCGGGTCGACCCGCTCGGGACGGGGCGGGCGGCCGGCGCCGCCGGGGCCGCCGGGGCCACCACCAGGGCCGCCCCGGCCTGCACCACCCTGCGGGTTGAAGTCCTTGGGGAACAGCTCCTCCGGGTGCCCGCCGGGAGGCGTGAGGCCGAACCCGGCCGAACGCACGTCGGCCAGGCTGTCGTCCTCGGTGATGTGGCTGCGGTCGCGGGCGGTGTTCGCTCCCTGCATCTCGAGCTCCGTCGTGACACCGAATTGCAATGCCAGTCGCAGCCCTGTGGTGTCCGTGTGCACGTGAGAGTCGATGAGGCCGGGGAGGAGGGTGGCATCCGGCGCAAGGACGACCTCGACATCGCTGGGCGTGTCATCTCCGACGGACTCGATGAGCCCATCCGCGATCACGACCGTCTTCGGGCCCAGGTCTGTGGTGCCGTCGAAGACCCGACCGGCCACAATTGCAGTACGCATACGAAGTTCCATTCCTGCAGGATCGACGGCCGCCTGAGTGGCGACCATCCGTTTACGTGTAAACTAGCACATATGTGCGTTTTGCACGCAAATTGAGGAGACGTGATGACCGCTCGCGACGATGCCGCCCGGCCCGCCCCCGGGGATGACGAACTGCTCGAGACCATCGGAACGGCGTTCTCCCGGCTGCGGCGCCGCACCAGCAGCGTGCCCGATGAGGTGGCGGTGGCGCGAGCCGACGTGCGCCGCGATCTGCTCCTGGCCATCGTTGAAGAAGCCGACGGCCTGCTGAGCGTCAACGCCGTGGCCGCCGCGCTCGGGATGGAACGAACCGCGGTCAGCCGCCTCGCCGCATCCTGCGTGAGCGAAGGGCTCGTCGAACGCGTCGCCTCCCAGACCGACGGACGCAGCATCACGTTGCGTTTGACGTCGGCCGGAGAAGAGGTACTCGCGCACTCCCGACGGCAGCAACGTCGAGCCTTCGAATACATCACCCGAGACTGGGATGACGGCGAGCGTCTGCAGTTCGCCCGTCTGCTCCACAAGTACGTCGCTTCCGCAGGGGCCGCGGCATCCGAGTAGGAGCGAAGGAAGCCGCGATCAGTGCGGACACTCGCCATCCACGGAGGTCAGCGCCCCTCTTCCCCGGCCGATCGTCGGCGAAGCCCACCGGCGCCCAGCAGCAAGGTGATGCCGGCCACGAGGAGGAGCGCGCCGACCGTGATCAGCGGACCGCCCCAGAATCCGGTCGAGGCCATCGACCCACTGGGAGCGTCGCCTCCGGCACCTGCGCCCGAGCCTCCCCCACCGTCCGACGGGTCGGCGGTAGTGGTCGGCGTCGGCGTGGGCGAGTCCGTCGGCACCGGTGCTCCGGCGAAGGTGTTCGTGATCGTGCAGGTGACGGCGACATCCGCCGCGACCAAGGTGATCCGGTCACCGCCGTCGCTCTCCCCGCCGGAGCACTCCCAGTCCGACGCCGTGTAGTCGGCGGCACTGTCCGATGCTGATGCCTCGCTCAACTCGAAGGTGCCGTCCTGCACCGGAGCGCCGGTGACGGCGGGGGCTCCGGTGGCGCCGGTTCCGGTGCGCGACGGGTCGTCGACCTCTGTCCAGGTGAGTTGCCAGTCAGCGGCCGTGAGCGGTCCGCCGCCGACGACCTGCTTGACGAGGGTGAGCCTCGGCGGGTCGAAGACGTTCTCGATCGAGCAGGTCACGTCGCTCGAGGCGCGGAGAGTCAGCTGTGTCGATCCGTCGTCGGAGGCGAGATCGGATGCATCGAACCCTTCGCCGGTGCACGACCACGCTGTTGCCGCATAGTCGACCGAGAGCGGTGGCGAGGCGATGTTCACGGCTTCCTCGAGCGAATACCGCCCGCTCGGCACCGGCTGGGCGGTGATCGCGGCGTCTCCGCCGGGGCCCGAGATCGAGGTGCCGAGAGCACCCGCCGTCTCACCCGTCGCCGTCAGCACCCAGTTGGATGGCGTGCTGCCCGGGCCATCGGCGCCGTCGTCCACCAGCTTGACCAAGGTGAGCACCGGCGGGTCGTAGGTGTTCTCGACGGCGCAGCTCACGGCATCAGCGAGGTTGAGAGTGAGCGTGGCCGTGCCCGGCCCCGTGGAGACGAGGTCGGCTGGATCGAATCCGGCCCCCGAACAGCTCCACGTTCCCGGAACGTAGTCGGCCGCGATGTCTTCACTACCCGTCGCGGGCGCCTCGGAGAGTTCGTAGACGCCCACCGAGACCTCGGTCGCCGCGACCGGTGCCGGCCCGGTGAGGTCGGAGGGTCCGGATGCCGCCACGGTCCAATCGCCGGGCGCCGCAGAGCCACCCGTCACCGTCTTTCCGAGCGCCAAGGTGGGCGCGATGGCGCGGTTCGTGGCCGTGCAGATCGCGTTCTCGCCGAAGCCGAGGGCGAGGGTGGTGCCATCGAAGGGCTGGTCCGTGCCCGTGCAGCTCCACGTGGAGTTGTACCCGGCTGGGCCGAGCTCCCGGAAGACGTAGTCTCCGGGCGGAATCAGGAAGTTCGTGACCTCCGGACTGCCGTCGGGACCGGACAGCGCCGCATTTCCCGGCCCTCGGGCCTGCAGGGTGAAGTCGTCGACTGCCGCGGTTCCGCCTGCCCTGTCGACGAGAACCTTGCGCAGGGTGAGGGTCGGGGTGATGCTCACGTTCTCGGCCGTGCAGATGACATCCGTTCCGGGCGGCACAGTGAACGGTCCGGTGACGTCGCCTGACCCCGGCGCGCATCCCCACCCGACGAGGTCGAAGCCGGCCGGACCATCCTCATCCAGAGTCCAGCTCGATCCGCCGGGAACCGACACCCGAGTGGCCGAGGCGTCGCCCGTCACGCCCGAGATGGTGTCGAGACCGGGGCTCGTGGCGATCAGGGTGAATCCTCCCGGGCCGGGATTGGCGCCGAAGGGAACGAGCACCTGCTTGCGCAGGGTGAGCGTCGAGTTCTGCCAGGTGTTCGTCACCGTGCATGTGACGGACTGCTCGTCGCCGATGGTGACCGTCTGTCCTGTCGACACCTCGGCATCGGTGACGTCATCGACACATACCCAGTCGCCGGCGAGGTAGGAGTCGGCATCCGGAGACGAACTGCTCTCACTCAACGCATAGGTGCCGGGCACGACGGCGATGAAGCTGACGTCTGCGCTGCCACCGGCACCACTGAACGACTCCGGCCCGTCGGCAGCGAGGGTCCAGTCGGCAGGCCCGAGGGTGCCGCCGCCGGCATTCCCGACCGACTTGACGAGGCTGAGGTGCGCTGTCTCGGAGTCGTTCACGATGGTGCAGGTGATGTCGTCTCCCGCTGCGATGCTCACCGTCGCGACGGGATCGGAACTGCCCGTGCACGTGTAGCCCGAGGTCACGTAGCCTTCCGTCGGGCCCGATTCGGCCAGGACGTAGTCACCGACCGGCACGGGAGCCCGGGTGACCTGCGGCGAACCTGTCGCACCCGTGATGGTGCGCGGACCGGTCGCGCTCAGTTCCCACGCGGATGCTGGCTGCTCACCGATGACCTGCTTGACCAGCGTGAGCCATCCGCCGGTGAACGCGTTCGTCACGGTGCATCTCACATCGTCGATGGGCCCCAGCGTGACGGTGGTGTCCGCGACCGCGACTGCCGCCCCAGCGGCGTCGACACACGTCCACCCCTGCTGGTCGTAGCCACCCGGACCGGTCTCCCCCAGCTCGTAGGAGCCGGCATCCACAGTGACATGGGAGACGTCGAGGCTGCCGGATGCTCCCGAGAACCCGCCCGGCGTACCACCTGTTCCCTGCGCCGACAACGTCCACGACGTGGGCGGGTCGACCGGGAATGCCGCCGGCGCAACGGACTTCACCAGTGTGAGCTGCGGCAGGTCGGCGGAATTGGTGATGGAGCACGACACGGCGACACCGAGTTCGACGTCGATGAAATCGCCGGCTTCAACGGGAAGATCGCTCGTCTCGCCGGCGGGAGACGTCTGGGTACAGATCCATGGTCCCGCTACGTAGCCGCTACCACTAGGGCCTCCGGTCTCAGTGAGGTGATAGCGACCGATGCGCACCTCGCCGCTGGCCTGACCGGCGCCGCTGATGGAGTTGGGGCCTTCGGCGGTGACCGTCCACAACGAGGGCGAGGCCGATCCGCCCTGCACGATCTTCTGCAGAGTGATCGTGGGCTTGACCGCAACGTTGGTGACTGTGCAGGTGAGGTTCTGGCCGGTGTCGAGGTAGATCGAGCGCACGGGGTCGGTGGTGACGTTTCCGTTGCAGGCCCAGTCGCGGAATTCGTATCCAGACGGGCTGTCGGCGCGCACCACCTCGGAGATCTCGTAGGGTCCCGCCGGCAACGGCTGACTCTGGAATCCATTCAGCCCCTGGGCCTGGATGACCTCACCGGTGTCGAGGTTGACCGCCCGCACATCCCAGAGCGACCTGTCCCCCTCGCTCGAGCCGGTGTCGAGATTCTCGATCGCCTTGTACAGCGAGAGAGTCCCCGTCGTGGCCGCCGTGGCCGCCGGTGCGGCGCCGGCGAGCGAAGCTGCAAGCACAAGCCCGGACACCACGGCGCCGGTGAGGATCGCTCGCCTGGATGTGCTCAACCGTCGCGTGTTCACTATGGACATTCCCCTCCAGCCACTCTGTTCACAGTACCGGGCTGGTGAGGATCTGTCACAGCTGACGCCACCCGAAGCGCAGTACAGTGCCTCCATCACCGGCTGAGCGCCAGGGTCAGCCGGAGGAAGGAGCCCTCCCATGAGCGGCGAACCTCACAAGACGCCCACCCGCGTGCTCTTCATCCACAGCGCCGGGCCGCAGGATGCCGGCGAGGGCAGTTCGGACCTCGTCGAGGCCCTGCGTGCGGCACTCGGATCGGCCTTCGCCGTCGACTTCCCGATCATGCCCGCACCGGATGATCCGCACTACGCCGCATGGAAGGCCGAGGTCGTGCGGTTGCTGGACGGCGCCACGGGTCCGCTGCTGGTCGTCGGCCACTCGCTGGGCGCCTCGGTGCTGCTGAAGGTTCTCGCGGAGGGGGCGACGGATGCCTCCCTCAGCGCACTCTTCCTCGTGGCCACTCCCTACTGGGGAAGCGAGCTCGAGGAGTTCGTGCTCCCCGACGACTTCGGCAGCAGACTGCCGGTCGGGTTGCCGATCTTCCTCTACCAGAGCAGCGACGACGACGTGGTGCCGGCCGACCACCTGGATCTCTACGCCCGTGAGCTGCCCGACGCCGAGGTGCGTCGACTCGACCACGGTGGGCATGTCTTCGAGCACGGCCTGCCCGAGTTGGTCGCCGACATCCGGGCGGCTGCCGAGTAGGCGCCGATCCGCTACTTCTCGCGTTCCTCCTCGAGACGCACCGAGTCGCGACCCCACCAGGTGGTGATGTCGACGCCATGGTTCTCGGCGTCGGCGAGGGTCCACCACTCGGGTGCCTCGGAGTCGTCGGCGATGCGCCCGCCGGCGGCGACGATCGCCTCGATGCGGGCGTGCACCTGGTCGTGCGGCACGGCCACGTCGATGTGCATCCGTCCGCGGCGCGGGCGATCGGCCGGCATCTCGTCCTGAAGGAAGAACGACGAATTGCGCCGCAGCGGATCGACGAGGTGCGTCTCGTTGGGCCTCACGTAGCCCAGCGCCGCCTGCCAGAACGGCAGCACCGCGGCATCCGGAACCGAGGCGATGGCCACCTGCACGACCTGGATCATGCTCGGGTCTGGAACGAGGCCGCGCTGCGAAGCGGCGGCAGAGATCGCACTCGCCAGCTCGAGGTCACGCGTGCTGAGATCCCGGATGCCGCGACTGATGAGCTTCACCGCCACGCCTTCGCGCCGCAGGTCGACGTCGGGGTCGTGAAGGTCGTCGGCGACGAGCGCGGCGATGTCCGCGACGAAGGCGGCACCCTGCGCGTACGGCTCGGCGGATTCGGCGCGGAAGAAGGCGTGCGCGCCCCAGTAGAGCACCCGCCAGTCGTCGACGCCGTCGGCTTCGGAGAACTGCTTCGGCGTGATGTGCTCGACCGGCGTGACCATGTAGCCATGGTGGCGCGGGGGTGCGACAGCGGCAAGGGTGGGGGCGGGCGCGGCATCCGTCTGCGGCATCCGTCACGTGTCGGTGGGGCGGAGTAGCTTGCGTGCATGAGCGCTCCCCAGACATTCGAGCTCCATGTTCCCGACGACGTTCTCGACGATCTTCGCGATCGCCTGAGGCGCACCCGCCTGCTCCCCGACTCGCCGCGCAAACCGGCGTCGGGCATGAGCTCGGCCTATCTGCGCGAGCTCATCGACACCTGGATCGACTGGGACTGGCGGGCGCGTGAGGCCTGGCTCAACTCCCATCCGCAGTTCATCGCGCAGATCGAGGACACCGCCGTGCATTTCGTGCATCGACGGGCGACGGATGCCGCGGGCCATGCCGACCACGACGCGCCGACGCTTCTCATCATGCACGGCTGGCCGCACACCTTCGCCCTGCAACTCGACTTCGCCGATCAGCTGCCCGACTTCACCGTGGTCGTCGCGAGCCTGCCCGGCTTCGCGTTCTCCTCGCCCTACGCCGACGGTCCCATCTCGGAGAAGCGGCTGGCCGACACGATGCACGCGCTCATGACGAAGGTGCTCGGCTACGAGCGCTACATCACCTATGGCGAGGACGTGACGGCCAACATCAGCGACCTTCTCGCGGCGCAGCGTCCCGAGCAGGTGATCGGCATCCTGGCGACGAGCGCGCATTTCCCGAGCTACGACGAGCGTGACGCGCTGACCGACCCCGAGGAGAAGGCCTTCTTCGACGAGCTGTCGGCCAAGGGCGGGCCAGACGGCGCCTACGGCCACGTGCAGCACACCCGGCCCGACACCCTCGCGGCCGCACTCAACGACTCCCCCGCCGGGCTGTTGGCCTGGCTCGCCGAGAAGCTGGTCGAATGGAGCGACACCCCGCAGGGCGACCCGAGCGCCGTCGAGAGGCGCATCTCGCGCGACCGCATCCTCACCGAGGCGATGATCTACTGGATCACCCAGAGCATCGGCACGTCGTTCCGCCCGTACTACGAGGGCGCAGACAGGCCCGACGCGATCCCGCCGACATCAGTGCCTGCGGCTATCGCGATCCAGAAGCACGAGGGCGGCTACCCCGAGTCGCTGGCGCGGCGGCACTACACGGGCATCCGCACCTTCGACCGGTTGGAGGAGGGAGGGCACTTCACCGCAGCCGAGATCCCCGAGGAGTTGGCCCGACGGATGCGGGAGTTCGCCGCGTCGCTGACGGATGCCGGCAGCTGAGGCGCTTCGGCCGCGGATGCGCTTCGGCCGCGGACTTCGTCCGGGCCTCAGCGAACGGCTACCACCGCTCGCTGAGGGCCGAGCGATGCGACCGCCCGAAGCGCTTCAGGACTCAAGCGGCGCCCCGAACCTGACGCGGGTTCCGAAGGGATCGCGCACCAGGGAGACGCGCTCGCCCCACGGTTGGTCGGCGGGTTCCTCGTCGACGGGGAAGCCGGCCGAGCGCACGGCATCCGTCGCCGAATCGACATCGTCGACGTAGATCCAGAGCAGCATGCCACCCACCGGATCCGGATGCTCGGTCAGGCCGATGCCGAGGGCACTCGAGCCGAGCTGCAGGGAGACGTAGACCGGCTCGGCCTCATCGGGGAAGGCGTAGCGCAGCTCGCCGCCGACGACGTCGCGATAGAACGCGAGGGCGGCGGTGAGGTCGGGGACTTCGAGGATCGCGAACGCCGACTGGACCATGCCGACAGCATCTCTCCGAGGGGTGCTGAGGTCAACCCCGCAGGCTGGCGAGCACAGAGCGAGCACAGAAATGGCACGACATGCGCGTCCGAGACGGAACGCGCATGTCGTGCCACCGGGAGAGGAACGACCAGCCGACTGCTATTGGCTGTCGTCGAAGCGACGCGTGGCCGCCCCCAGTTTCGTGCCCACGTTCAGGCGGTGAGCCACCTTCAGGTCGTCGCGCTCGATCGTGACATCGATGGGACGAACCTGCTGCACCTGCTGCACGGGTTCCACCGGCTGCGTGGCGACGGGCACGTCGATCTTCACGTCAAGGGTCTCGACGCGAATGTCGCTGGCCGCGGAGCCGTAGAGCTGCGCGACGCCGGCGATGTCGCCTGCGCTCAACCCGTTGCGCTGCCCGATCACCTGGGGCGTCACCGGCGTGATGGTCTCGGTGCCCGGCATGGCGAATCCCGTACGCGAGTAGTGCATGATCGAGCCGTAGTCGTAGGCCCCCACCGTGGTCCCGGTCGCGACGATGTCGAAATTCACCTTGATGTTCGTGCCCGGCGCGCAGTTGGCCGTGGTGACGGTGACGAAGCTGTCGCGGTCGGTGCGCGTGTGCTCGTGGTACAGCCCGATCGCGTGACCGATCTCGTGGATCACGCTGCCGGTGCTGAAGCCGCCGCGCACCGTGCGCGGCGACGACCAGGGTGCGCCGTTCTCGACTCGCGCGTAACTGAGCTCGCCGCTCTCGTTGAAGTAGATGGCAGCGATGCCGCTGTCGTCGCTCTGGTGGTAGATGGCCACGGAGTAGCCTCCGGCGGGCACGGGCGGGAGCGTGGCGAAGGCGGCGCCGATGGCCACAGGACCGTTCCAGGACTGACCGGGGATGACCCAGGCGATCTTCATCTGACCTGCCGAGTCGATGAAGGCCGCCGTGTAGGTGATGTCGGTCTGCTGCGTGGTCGAGATGACGGCGGCGCCGGCCGGGCCGGAGCCCACTTTCACCGGCGGATTCCACGCGGCTCCTCCGGTGACCCAGGCGATGCCGAGCGTGCCGTCGCTCTCGATGAACGACGCGACCATCGTGAGGTCGTCCTGCCTGCCCAGGGTCACGGGCGTGCCCGGGGCGGCGACCGGATCGCTGATGCGGATCGGACCCTGCCACGCCTCGATGCCCACCACCCACGCGATGGAGAGGGCACCGGCGCTGTCGATGAACGCGGCGGTCAGGATGTCGTTCGTCTGCTTGCACAGCGATACCGCCGTGCCCGGCTGCGCGACGGGCGCTGCACCGATGCGGATCGGCCCCTGCCAGGCCTCGATGCCCACGACCCAGGCGATCGAGAGGAAGCCGCCGTCGTCGATGAAGGCCGCCGTGAGGATGCCGTCGGTCTGCTTGCAGAGCGACACCGGGCTGCCGGGAGGGGCGACGCGGCCGCTGATGCGCACGGGCGGGTTCCACGCCTGGAAGTCGTTCACCCACGTGACGCTGAAGGCTCCGGATGCGTCGATGAAGGCACCGGTCAGGGTCTGCGGTGTCTGCTTGGCGAGGGCGACGGGGCGTCCGGGAACGCCGATGCCGGCATCCGAGAAGCCAGCGGGGTTCTCCCACGTTCCGCCGTCCTTGTCGGGCGTCAGCACGCTCACAGCGAGGCGACCGCTCGTGTCGACGAAGACCGCGACCTGCAGGCCGGGCTGCTGCGTCGCCACCGTGATGGCGCCGCCGGGCTGGCCGGCGGCATCCATCGGCAGGGCGCACGAGACGGTCTGGTTGCCGCCCTGACGACCGACCGGAGACGCGCAGTAGCCGATCGCGCTCGGGAAGGTGATGAAGTCGGTCTCGGTGGTGCGGGGCTGGAAGCTCAGCACTGTGTTCGAGTTCCAGTGGGCGATGGCCGCGTCGATGTTCGCGCGGCCGGTGCTGCCTGGAGCGAACACACGGTCATCGATCGAGTAGGCGATGCGCCTGGACGGCCAGAGCTTGGACGAGTCCGCGAATCCCATGGTGTTCTCCTGTCGGGTGTCGGGTCGGAGACGCGAAATGGCGTCCCCGACCCGACGGTAGGCTCGCGCCGCGGCCCGGGCATCGGCGGTGGCCCGGAGATGTGCGGTGGAGCTACTCCTCCGAGCGACCCGTCAGCCGCAGCTCCTCGAGGTCGAGCTGGGACTGGATGCGGCGCAGCACGATGTCGTCGATGCGCTGCTCATCGCGGAGGTTCACGATGGTCTCGCGCTTGAGCTCGAGGGCGGCGAGGCGCAGGCGGTTGTACTGCTCCTTCTGCCGGGTCGCCTCCTCGTCGGGCTCGTCGGAGGCGACGGCCTCGAGCACCTCGATATGGTGCTCGGTCTCGGCTAGCACCTTGTCGCGCACGCTGTCCTCGATGCCGAGCTCATCCGCCAGGCCGGGGATGGCCTCGACCGCGGCACGGGATGCCGCCAGTTCGGCGAAGTTCCGTTCCTCGTCGATGCCGTCATCGGCGGGAAGCCGCGCCCACTTGATGACCAGTGGAAGCAACGGACCCTGCACGCCCAGGGTGAGCACGATCACGATCGTCGTCACGAACACGACGAGATCGCGGTGAGGGAAAGGGTCCCCCGAGGCTATGAGCGTGGGCACGGCCAGCACGGCGGCCAGCGAGACGGCGCCGCGGAATCCGGCGAGCGACGACATCACGAGGCCGCGCCGTGACGAGCGCAGGGTGCGCTGGTACGGCCGACGGTCGACCGTGCGGATGATCACCGTCGTGAGCATCACGAACGCCGCGCGGATGACGATGAGTGCGATCCACACGACGACGCCGAACACCACGCCGAGCCCCAGTTGCGACGGCGGCAGCTCGCGGATGACCACGTGCAGCTCGAGTCCGATCAGCACGAACAGCGCCGCGTTCAGCAGGTAGGTGGAGACCGTCCAGAACGACTGCGCCTGGTCGCGCGCCTCGGGTCCGGCCACGCGCGGTGCGATGCGGGCCATCACGAGACCGCAGACCACGACGGCGAGCACTCCCGACGAGCCGACGACCTCGGCGATGAGGAAGGCCGCGAAGGGGGTGACGATGAGTCCGACGTTGCTGGGCAGCGGCATCCGGATGCGGAAGGCCAGCGACCCGAGATAGCCCATCGCCACTCCGATGGCGATGCCGCCGACGTAGGAGACGATCAGCGTCCACGTGATCTCGAGCGGGGTGATCTCCTGCCCGCTCACGGCGACGGAGACGGCGAGGGCGTAGACGACCAACGCCGTGCCGTCGTTGATGAGGCTCTCGGCGCGAAGCACGGTGCGCTGGCGGCGGGGCAGGGAGCCCGCGAGCTCGCTCACGGCCGTGGCATCCGTCGGCGCCAGGACGGCACCGAGCACCAGAGCGACGACCCACGGCAGCCCGAACCAGGTGCCCACCAGAGCCACGCCGAACGCCGTGATGAACACGAGCAGGGTGCCGTTCAGCAGGATCACGCGGATGAAGCGGCGGATCTCGCGCGTCGACGTGGTGAGGCTCTCCCAGAACAGCAGCACCGGGAGGAACAGCAGGAGCACGGCCTCGGGCGGGAGTTCGACCTCGCGGAAGTCGGGGATGAAGCCGAGGAGCACGCCGAGCGGGATGAGCAGCACCGGCGTCGTGACGCGCAGCCGCGCCGCGATCAGCCCGCCGACCATGATGGCGAGTCCGATCGCGACGATCACCTCGAGCGCGAGCATGCGACCAGCTTGGCAGGGTCGGGGGCTCGGCCGTTGGGGCTTGCGCTGGATCGCTCAGGGGTTCGCGACCGGCTGGCAGAGCTTCGCGACCGGCTCGCAGAGCTTCGCGACGGGTGCGCGGATGCGGCATCCGCACACCGGGTCTACGCTCGGCCCCATGACTGACGACGATGTCGACGCCCTCGGCGAGCGCCTGCTGACCGCGGGGCTCGGCATGACCCAGATGCTGTCGATCTACATCGGCGATCGGCTGGGGTGGTACCGGGCGCTGGCGGATGGCGTCCCGCGCACGTCGGCTCAGCTCGCCGACGCGACCTCGACAGACGAGCGCTACGCCCGCGAATGGCTGGAGCAGCAGGCCGTCTTCGGGTTGCTCGAGGCGACGGATGCCGCTTCGCGTGACGCCGCCGCCCGCACCTTCCGCCTGCCGCCCGCCGCTGCCGAGGTGCTCACCGACGAGCACAGCCTCGTGTACATGGCGCCCTTCGCGCGCAGCCTCACGGCCGCGGCCCTCCGGATGCCCGATCTTCTCGACGCCTACCGCTCGGGCGGCGGCGTGGGGTGGGCGGCGTACGGCGACGACATGCGCGAAGCCCAGGCCGACATGAACCGGCCGTGGTTCGAGAGCCGACTGGCCGACGCGTTGCGCTCGATCCCCGAACTCCGCGCCGCGCTCGAGCGGCCGGGTGCCCGCATCGCCGAGATCGGCTTCGGCGGCGGTCACGCCTCCATCGCCCTCGCTCTGGGGTTCCCGGATGCCGCCATCGAGGGGTTCGACGTGGATGAGGCATCCGTCGCCCTCGCGCGCCACAACGCGGCCGAGGCCGGGGTCGACGATCGCATCGACTTCCACCTCGCGAACGGATCGGACCTCGCCGGAACCTTCGACGTCGTGTTCGCGTTCGAGTGCGTGCACGACATGCCGCAGCCCGTTCCCGTGCTCGCGGCAGCGCGGGCGGCGCTCGCTCCGGGCGGCGTGATGATCGTCGTCGACGAGGCCGTTGCCGACGAGTTCACCGCTCCCGGCGATGAGACCGAGCAGCTGATGTACGGCTTCAGCCTGCTCGTCTGCCTCCCCGATGGCCGCTCGCACACGCCGTCGGAGGCGACGGGAACGGTGATGCGCCGCTCCACGCTGGAGTCGTATGCGGCGCGGGCCGGGTTCGCCTCCGTCGACGTGCTTCCGGTCGAGGGGTTCGCGGCGTTCAGGTTCTACGCGCTGCGGCCCTGACTGCCGCCCGCCGTCGCCTCAGCGCAGGATCCCCCGCTGCCGCGCCGCCGACACCGCAGCCGTTCGCGAGGCGACGTCGAGCTTCGAGAAGATGTGCGCGAGATGAGACTTCACCGTGGTCTCGCTGACGAACAGGCGCCCGGCGACGTCGGTGTTCGAGAGTCCGGCGGCGACGAGTTCGAGCACCTCGATCTCACGCGAGCTGAGGCTCACCTGGGGTGCGCGCATGCGGTCGAGCAGACGCGACGCGATCACCGGCGCCAGGGCGCTCTCGCCCGCAGCCGCCGCCCGCACGGCGGCCGTCAGTTCGGCGGGCGGAGCGTCCTTCAGCAGGTACCCGCTCGCTCCGGCCTCGACGGCACCGAGGATGTCGGCATCCGAGTCGTAGTTCGTCAGCACGAGCACGTACGGCGGGGCATCGAGGGCACGGATGCGCCGGGTCGCGTCGGCGCCCGTGCTGGTCGAGCGGCTCCCGAACTGCAGGTCCATGAGAACCACGTCGGGGTTCTCGCGTTCGGCCGCGCGCACCGCATCCTCGGGAGTCTCGGCCTCGGCGACCACCTCGAGGTCGGGTTCGAGGTCGAACAGGGCGCGCAGCCCCGCCCGCACGATGGGATGGTCGTCGGCGATCACGAGGCGGATCATGGCGCCCCCGCCTCCGCCTCGACGCCCGCCTTCGCCTCGACGCCAGTGAGGGCGAGCTCGATCGCGAGAGTGGCGCCGTGTCCGGGTGCAGAGTCGATCGTGAGCGAACCGCCGAGTTGCTGCACCCTCTCGCGAGTGGCGCGCAGGCCGAACGAGTCGGACGTGACGCCGGAGTCGGCATCCGTCTGAGTGATGTCGAAGCCCGAGCCGTCGTCGGTGATCGTGAAGCGCAGCACGCCGCCGTCGACGGTGAGTTCGATCGTGGCCGTGCGCGCGTGGGCATGCTGGATGACGTTCGCGATGGCTCCTTGCGCGATGCGCAGCAGGGCCGTCTGCAGATGCATGGGCAGGACCACGGCGTCGGAGACCCGCACGGTGACCTCGAGCGGCTGCCACTGGGTCGCGGCGAGACGACGGAGGGCGCCCCCGAGCCCCTGGTCGTCGAGTTCCGGCGGGCTCAGCTCGCGGATGAAGCGGCGCGTGTCGGCGAGATTCGCCGCCGCCGCCTCGCGCGCCAGCCTGATGTGCTCGACGCCGGGGCGATCGGGATCGGCCTGCTCGGCAGCGTGCAGCAGCATCTGGATGCTCGAGAGCCCCTGCGAGACGGTGTCGTGGATCTCCCGCGCGAGCCGCGCCCGCTCCGCCAGCACGCCCGACTCGTGCTCGGTCATGGCGAGCTGGTCGCGGGTGGCGATCAGCTCGGCCATCAGGGTCTCGCGCTGCTGGGCCTCTCGGGCAAGCGCCTGGTAGCCGAGCCCGATGAGCAGGGCGACGCCGGCTCCGACGAGCGGCCCCACGACGCCGCCGACGCTCCAGCCCCCGTGCACCCCGAGGGCGACGATGGCGACGAGCGTCGAGAGCACGATCGCGACGGAGCCCACCCAGCGGCCGAGCAGGTGCAGGTAGAGGAAGAACAGCGGGAACACGATGTAGGCGGCATCGGGCGTGAGCCAGAGCAGCACGATCCACTCGGCGCTGAGGAGCCCGAGCCACAGGAGTCGCGGCATCCGCCCTCGTGAACGGATGCCGCCCGCCAGCACGGCGCCGAAGACGTAGGTCACGAGCAGCACGATCGACAGCGCGATCACGGCGGCACTCGAGTCGGTCGGCACCAGCACGGCGCGGGCTATCACCAGCACGACGAGGGCGACGAACAGCACGTGCAGTCCCACACGCAGGCCCGCGAACACCGGGGTCAGCGGGTTGTGGGCCATGTGCCGACTCTACGCGCGGCGTGCAGGCGGGTCATCGTTCGAAAGGACGACTCGGCGAGCAACCCTTCGGCCGCGCAGGAGCCTGCTCACGGCCGATGACCGGGGCTCGCCGGAAGGAGAGAGTCGAATGGTCACCGGATGCGGTGACGGAAATGGAGTCACCATGTTCGTCGCACTACGCGACCTGCGCTTCGCGAAAGGCCGATTCGTGCTCATCGGCTCGGTCGTCGCGCTCATCACCGTGCTCGTCGGATTCCTCAGCGGACTCACCGGCGGGCTCGCCATCCAGAACATCTCGGGGGTGCTCGCCCTCCCCGCCGACAGGCTCGTCTTCTCGGAACCGACCGACGGTTCCGGCTCGGCGAGTTTCTCCGACTCGGCGATCACCGAGCAGATGGCGTCGCACTGGTCGTCGGCCGACGGCGTCGACTCCGCGCAGCCCCTCGGTATCACCCAGACGCGCGCCGAGGCCGGCGACATCCGCACCGCCATCGCCCTCTTCGGCGTCGAGCCCGGCTACGACGCCACGTCGCCCACGGCCGACGGCAGCCTCGGCCTCTCCACGACGGCCGCCGACGAGCTCGGCGTGACGACCGGCGACGACGTCACGATCGCCGGAACCGAGTACACCGTCGAGACCATCGAGGGCGACTGGTGGTACAGCCACACCCCGGTCGTGCAGATGACCATCGACGACTGGCGGTCGTACTCGGCCGCCACCGGAAACCCCGACGCCTTCGCCACTGTGCTCGCCGTCGACGGCGACCCCGACTGGGCCTCCGTCGACAAGACCGCGGCGACCCAGTCCGAGAGCCTTCTCGGCTCACTCACCGCGATCGGCGCGTTCCGCTCCGAGATCGGCTCGCTCCTGCTCATGGTCGCGATGCTGTTCGGCATCTCGGGACTGGTCATCGGCGCCTTCTTCACCGTGTGGACCATCCAGCGCACCGGCGACATCGCCGTGCTCAAGGCGCTGGGCGCGAGCACGCGGTCGCTGGTCAAGGACTCCCTCGGCCAGGCTCTCATCGTTCTCGCACTCGGCATCGGTGTCGGACTCGCCGTCGTCGTCGGCCTCGGCGCCCTCGCCGGAACGGCGCTGCCCTTCCTCCTCAGCCCACTCACCACCCTTCTCCCCGGCGCGATCATGATCGTGCTCGGGCTCGCGGGCGCCGCCTTCGCGCTCCGCTCCGTCACCTCAGCCGACCCCCTCACAGCACTCGGGAGCAACCGATGATCACCCTCGACGACGTCACCCTCACCTTCCCCGACGGCGACCGCCGTGTCACCGCGGTCGACCGTGTCTCACTCACCGCGCATCCGGGAACCGTCACCGGCATCACCGGGCCGAGCGGCAGCGGCAAGTCCAGCCTGCTGGCCGTGGCCGCCACCCTGATCAGGCCCGACTCCGGCTGTGTCGTCATCGACGGCGTCGAGACCACCGGGCTCGCGCCGGGCGACGCCAGCCGCCTGCGCCGCGACTCCATCGGCATCGTCTTCCAGCAGTCCAACCTGGTGCCGTCGCTCACGGCGCGGGAGCAGCTGCTGGTGATGAACGAGCTCGGCGCCCCACACTCGCGGAGCAGGCGAACGGATGCCGCCACCCACGCAGACGCTCTCCTCGACTCCGTCGGGCTGGCCGACCAGCGCGACAAGCGTCCGCATCAGCTCTCGGGCGGGCAGCGCCAGCGGGTCAACATCGCCCGAGCGCTCATGAACGACCCGAGCGTGCTGCTCGTCGACGAGCCGACGAGTGCGCTCGACCAGGAGCGCGGCGCCGAGATCATCGAGCTGATCCTGCGACTCTCGGCCGAGCGCAGCACGTCGACCCTTCTCGTCACGCACGATCTCGTGCACCTGCCGCGGATGCACGCCGTGGTGCGCATCGTCGACGGGCGGATCGCCGACGAGCGGATCGACGAGCGGCTCGCGCAGGTGCAGGGTGCGGGTGCGTGACGAACGCCTCCCTCCGCCACTACGCTCAGCCACATGGCTGATGATCAGGACCGCTCCGTACGCACCTACACGACGCTGTTCGTGATCGTGGGGCTGATCATGCTCGTCGTCGGCGTGCTGAATCTGGTGACGACGGATGACAACGCCCTGCTCGCCTGGGTGATCATCGCGTGCGGCGTCTTCAACATCGGCCTCGCGGTGCTGTTCCACCGCCGGCGCCGCTAAGGCCTCGACGCTCCGTCAGCTGACCGGCACGGGTGCGAATCGCGCCGGCCGGAAGGTCTCCAGCAGCGGCGACGGCTGACCCGTCACGATCTCCTCGGCGAGCAGCTCGCCGACGACGAGACCCAGGGTCGCCCCGCTGTGGCTGAATGCGGCGAACAGCCCCGCGATCTCGTCGATCGGCCCGAGCACGGGCTCGCCGTCACCCGGGATGGGCTTGAAGCCCGCGCCGTAGTGGTCGAACTCGAGCTGCGGGTGTCCGTCGAGAATGGCGGATGCCTCGGCGAGCAGTCCCCGCACGGTGGAGTCGTGCACCACGATCGCACCGTTCTCGTCGATCTCGATCTCCTCCTCCGACCAGGCGGAGTCCAGCGCCAACGCGCCGGATGGCGTACGACGTACCGCGACCCGGGGCGTGTTCAGCACGGCCTCGAGCGCCAGGTCGACAGGCTTCGTGAAAACGACGAACGCGGCAGGACTCTGGTCGCCGACGTGCACGCCGAGCGCCGCGAGATGGGCCGGAACCGAGGGGCCGGTCGCCAGCACGACGACATCGGCCGCGATGCGCTCGCCCGAGCCGAGCGTGATGCCGGTCGCCTTGCCGTCGTCGACGGCCACCCGCACGTCGCCGGCGTTCGCGACGATCTCGCCGCCGAGCTCGACCAGTTCCGTGGCGAGCACGGCGATGATCGACGGGAGGTCGACCCACCCCTCGCCCGGGTTGAAGATCGCGCCCTCCGCGGCGACGGCGCTGACATCGAGACCCGGTGTGACGGCCGAGATCTCCTCAGGCGTGAGCCACCGGGCGTCGTAGCCCAGGGCGCGCTCGTATTCGAAGGTCTCGCGGTACGACTCTCCATCGGGCGCCCAGGTGAGCCCGCCCGTGAAGCGCAGGTACTCGTCGCTGCCGGGCACGCGGGCCGACCAGGTGCGGTAGCGGTCGATGCCGGCCACGCGCAGGGCGTGGTACTCGCCGGAGCGCTTTCCGGCCGAGTTGAGCCAGGCGAGCGAACGGCCTGAGGCGCCGCTGGCGAGGGCGTCCTCGGTGGCGAGGACGACCTGCACGCCACGGCGTGCCAGCTGCACGGCGGTCGAGACGCCGAAGATGCCACCGCCGATGACGCCGACGCGGGAGATGGAGGGGGAGGTGCTCATGGGTTGTCCTAACGTGCGGAATGGTGTTTCGGGGAAGGAAGAAGGGGATGGCGCGGGTGCCCCGGCGCGACCGGCCGGGACGGCACGGAGCCACTCAGGTCGGGCCGCCCAGCTCAGGCGAGACCGGCTGGAGCTTTCGGGTCAGAGCACCTCGGAGAGGAAGCGCTGCAGACGCGGGCTCTGCGGACGATCGAACAGGTCACCGGGCTTGCCGACCTCGACCACCCTGCCCTCGTCCATGAAGACCACCTGATCGGCCACCTTGCGGGCGAAGCCCATCTCGTGTGTGACGACGAGCATCGTCATCCCGCGGCGGGCGAGGGTGGCCATGAGGTTCAGCACGCCCTTCACCAGCTCGGGGTCGAGGGCGCTCGTCGCCTCGTCGAAGAGCATGACCTCGGGCTCCATCGCCAGGGCCCGGGCGATCGCGACGCGCTGTTGCTGTCCGCCGGAGAGGTCGCGCGGCCTGTGGTCGGCACGTTCGGCCAGCCCGACCTCGGTGAGCCGCTCGAGGGCGATGCGTCGCGACTCCACCTTCGAGAGTCCCTTCACATTGCGCAGCGAGAGCGCGACGTTCTCCAGTGCTGAGTGGTCGGGGAAGAGGTTGAAGTGCTGGAAGACCAGGCCGATGCGCTTGCGCACGGCATCCGGCTTCTGCGTCAGCACACTCTGTCCGGCCAACAGCACCTCGCCGCTCTTCGGCTCGTGCAGCCGGTTGACTCCGCGGAGGAGGGTGGACTTGCCCGAGCCGGACGGCCCGATGATGCAGGTCGTGGTGCCCGGCGCGACGGTGAGGTTCACCTGGCTGAGAACCTCGATGTCGCCGTAGGCCATGGTGAGGTCCCGCAGTTCCAGGCTCGAGCCGGCGTAGACGTGAGGCTCGGCCACGGGGAGGGGCGAGGTGTAGGTCATGTGTTGCTCCCGTAGGTGAGGGGCTGGAGTGGCGTGGTCTCCTCGACCTCATCGAGTCCGCTCTTCGGCGGGGACGGCTTGCGCCGACCCGTCCTGAAGCGGTTGTCGAAGTAGTTGACGAGGTGGGTGAGGGGAACCGTGATGACGAGGTAGAACAGGCCGGCCATCACCAGCGGCGACAGGTTCCCGGTCAGCACGGCTGCATCCTGTCCGACGCGGAACAGTTCGCGCTCGGTCACGAGCAGGCCGAGGAAGTACACCAGCGAGGAGTCCTTCACGATGGCGATGAACTGGTTCACGAGTGCCGGCAGCACCCGGCGGATCCCTTGCGGCACGACCACGAGGCGCATCGCGCTTCCGTAACTCATGCCGAGGGCGCGGCAGGCCTCGAGCTGTCCGCGGTCGACGCTCTGGATGCCGGCACGGAAGATCTCACCCATGTAGGCGCTCGCGATGAGGCTGAGGGCCAGGATGCCGAGTGGATAGGGCGACGGGCCGAAGATGCTCTGGCTGAAGCGGGCGAAACCCTGGCCGATGAGCAGGATGGTGAGGATGGCCGGGAGGCCGCGGAAGATGTCGGTGTAGACCCGGGCCGGAATCCGCAGCCAACGAGACGGCGAGATGCCCATGATGGCGATCACCATGCCGAGGATCACCCCGATCACGGTGGCCCAGATCGAGATGATCAGGGTGTTGACCAGGCCGATGCCGAGCAGCTGGGGGAAGACCTGCCACATCGCATCGAAGTCGAAGAAGGTCTTGACGATGTTGTCGAGCCAGTCCATTGCGGTGCTCTTTCGATCGGTGACGGATGCGGTGCGGGCCGCGGACGCTCAGCGAGCGACCCGCACCACCTGTCGTCTATTCGGACGGAGTCGGGGTCTCGGTCTGCTCGGCCGAGGGGAGGTACTGGTCGGGCATCGGAGATCCCGGGAACCACTTCTCGTAGAGCTCCTTCCAGGTGCCGTCCTCCATGGCGTCGTGCAGCGCGCCGTTCAGCGCCTCGACGAACGCCGCGTGGTCCTTGGCGACGGCGAAGCCGGCCGGAGCGTCGAACGACGGGATGTCGATCGCGTTGACGAGCCCGTACTGCTCGGCGTACTCCTTCGCTGCCTCGTAGTCGAGGAAGTGCGCGTCGACCGAGCCGCTGTTGACGGCGGAGATGGCGCCGTTGTTGTCGGGGAAGCGCACCAGGTCGGTCTCGGTGAAGTGCTTGACCGCGTAGGCCTCCTGCAGGGTGCCCTGCACGACGCCGAGCCGCTTGCCGGCGAGGTCGTCCTCGTCGGAGATGCCGGCATCCGGGTTCGCCATCACCGTGAGGTATCCGGCCAGGTAGCCGTCGGAGAAGTCGACGGTCTGCTTGCGCTCGTCGGTGATGCCGATGGCGGCGACGCCGACGTCGAACTGGCCGTTTGCCACGGCGGACAGCAGGCCCGAGAAGTCTTGGCCGGTGAAGGTCACCTTGTCGATGCCGATGCGCTCGGCCACATCGGTGAAGAGCTCGACGTCGAATCCGGTGAACGACCCGGACTCGTCCGTGAACGTGTAGGGCTTGGCATCGCCGAGGCTGGCGACCCGGATCTCGCCGGGGGTGATGAGGCCGTACTCGTTGTCGGCGGACGCGTTCTCGGAGGAGGATGCGCTGCCCGAGGCACACGCTGAGAGAGCGAGCGCCGCGGCAGCGAAGGCTGCGACGACCGCTG
>LMOK01000002.1:0-153349 GCA_001423545.1 Leifsonia sp. Leaf325 | reverse complement strand
CCCGCCGATCTGCGATTCGATCGAGAGGACCGTTTCGAACAGGACTGCGGTGTCTTTCTTGTTGAGACCGGTCTCAATGTCGTATGTTGAGACCGGTCTCAGTTCGTTTCCGAGGACGCTACACGTCCTGTTCCCTTCCGTCAACACCCTCGAGGAGTCGCATGAGCAGCCACCCGACGAACGGCAGGCGTGAGGTCACGGTCACCGAGGTGGCCGCAGCCGCCCGGGTCTCGAAGGCCACGGCCGCGCGCGCGCTGGGGGGATACGGTGCCGTGAGCGAGGCCGTTCGCGACCGCGTGCTGCTCGCAGCCGACGAGCTCGGCTACCGGCCGAATGCTCTCGCGAAATCCATGAACACCGGGCGTTCCAATACGATCGGCCTCGTCGTCGGAGACATCGAGAATCCCTTCTTCGCGCACGCGACGCGCGGGGCGTGGGACGTCGCCCGAGCCGCCGGATACGACCTCATCGTGTCGAACTCCGACGAGGAGATGGGCGCCGAATCCGACGCCATCAGCGTGCTCCTCGACAAGCGCGTCGACGGCATCCTGGTATCGCCGGCCTCCTCGATCGAAACACAGACTTTACAAACGGTGCTCGATGTCGGCCGCCCACTGGTGCTCTTCGACCGGTGCGCGCCCGCCCTCGACGTCGACGCCGTGGTCGCCGACAACGAGGTCGGAGCGTTCGAGCTCGCGACGATTCTGCTCGGCGCCGGTCACCGACGCATCGCATTCATCTCGACGATCGCCCACGACGGCGACTACGTGCGTGGCGATGAGCTGGGCTCCACCTCGGTCGGCGACCGTGTCGCGGGGCTGCTCCGGGCTGTGGACGCGTCGGGGGCGTCCGATCCGGTCATCCGCCTGAACGCGCGTCGTGATGGCATCGACACGGTGACCCGCTCGGTCCTGGCGGGCCCGGATCGTGCCACGGCGATCATAGCCTCGGACAGCCTGGTCGCCCTGTCCGTCTTCCGCACGATCCGTGAACTCGGACTCGAGATCCCCCGTGACGTGTCACTGGTCTCCTTCGACGACGCCGACTGGACAGGCCTCACGACGCCGGCGATCACGGTGATGGCGCAGCCGATCTACGAGGTCGGAGCGGAGGCCGCACGGATGCTGCTCCGCCGCATCGCCGGCGACCGCAGCCCCGCCGCGCAGGTCCGGCTGCCCCAATCGCTGCTCGAGCGCGCCTCGGTCGCTCCCCCGAACAGCTGAGAACCGAGCGCGCCGCCGGAGGCGGCAGGCGGATGGCGAGGCGGCTCAGCGCGACGGCGGAGCGACCACGGACGAGCGCAGCATCAGCCGGGTATCGAGCGTGAGGGCGGCCGGCTCGCCCTCTTCACCATCGATGCGGGCCAGCAGGGTCTCGGCCGCCCGGGCACCGAGCTCGTGCATCGGCTGCGCGATCATGGTGAGCGGCGGGTCCATCACGGTGGCCCACGAGCTGTCATCGAATCCGATGATCGACACGTCATCGGGGTAGCGCAGCCCGGACGACTTGATCGCGCGCAGCGCACCGGTCACGGCATCCGTCTCGGTGCAGAACACCGCGGTCAGCGGATCGGGCAGAGCCAGCATCCGGGTCACGGACTCCTGAGCCCGTTCCTCTGTCTTCGGCCCGACCATGACGAGATCGGCGTCGAAGGGGATCGAGGCGTCGTCGAGGGCATCGAGGTAGCCGCGCAGCCGCTCGCCGTCTGTCCAGAGGCCGGCCGCGGCTGCAGCGAGCAGCTCGCGGCGCGTGGTCGGGCGCTCGTCGACCGATGGGCCCCAGACGAAGCCGATGCGGGAATGACCGGCCCTGATGAGCAGGTCGACAGCTTCGCGTGACGCCTCGCGGTTGTCGATGACGACCGCATCCAGCACGAGGTGCTCGATGGCGCGGTCGATGAGGACGACGGGGATGCCACGATCGATTGCCGCCTGGATGTGAGAGACCTCGGCTCGTTCCACAGCAGCCGACGCGACGATGATGCCGTCGACGCGCTTGTCGATGAGCACGTCCATGGCCTGGATCTCGACAGGAAGGTCCTCGTGGGAACTGAGCACGATGGTGTCGAAGCCGCGCTCTCTCGAACTGTCGGCGATGCCCCGTACGACGCCGGCGAAGAACGGGTTGCCGATGTCGGCGACGATGACTCCGAGGGTGTGCGAGATCCCGGTCGACATGCTGCGGGCGATGGCATTGGCCCGGTAGCCCAGCTGGTCGGCGGCCGCGAGGACGCGTTCGCGCAATTCCGGGCTGACGTAGCCGTAGCCTCCGAGAGTGCGTGCGGCCGTCGCGCGCCCGACCCCGGCTGCTGTCGCCACTTCGGAGATGGTCGGCGGGGAAGCGATCCGGTCGCGTTCAGAGCTCATTCCGACGGTTCGACCTTTCGCGCGCGCCGCTCTGGCGCTCACCACATGCTAGCGGCGACGGCATCTCCGAACGCCCTACCGCCACCGAATGCGCCCTCCACGAAGCACTGCTCGTAAGCCGCGTCTGCACCCGACGCGAGCGCCGCTTCGAGCGTGATCGGATCGACCGCATCGCCCTTCCGCCAGCCGACATCGAGGAGGGAGACCACGAACCCCGCGAGGAAGGCGTCGCCGCATCCCATCGTGTCGACCATGCCGCCATCGGCGTCGACCAGGTGCGCCGCCCCCTCGATCGTCACGACGCCGTCGGTGACGATGGAGCCGTCGACCCCCCGGGTGCCCAGCGCCATTCCGGCTCCGGATGCGATGGCTCGAGCCAGCAGGTCTCGCGTCTCCTGCACTGTGAGATGCGAGCACGACAGCAGCACCAGGTCCGCGTGCGGGCACGTGCGCTGCAGGTACTCCGCCGTGCGGAACTCGTCCTCACTCGACAGGTCCATGCTGACCAAGGCGGATCGGGCAGCCAGAGCAGGCAGCTCGGATTCCGACCGCGAGTAGACGCTGGTGTGCACGAGGTCGAAGGCATCGATGTAGTCGAGCAGGCTCCCGTCGAGTCCGAGCGGCGAACTCACAGTGACTCCTCCGCCGTTCCAGCCGAGGAAGACACGTTCGCCGTCGTCGACGCGCAACGTCGAGATGCCGCTCTGGCCGGAGCGGAAGACACTGCGCGACACGTCGACGCCCTGCTCCGCGACGGCGTCCCGGACGAATCGGCCGAGGCCGTCGTCTCCGAAGACGCCCAGGTACGCGGCGTCCGCTCCGAGCCTGCGGGCGAAGACCGCCACATTGACGCAGTTCCCTCCGGGGTAGTCGATGCCGCGATCGACGAAGCGGTCGACGATGTTGTCGCCGAATCCGAGCACCCTCATGTCATCCTCGTTCCCTCATGCGCCGCGGGCGCGGCGGGCGGCCGGCGACTGCGCCGGCCGCCTCCTCCCAGCTCAGTACTCGACGACGCGGTAGTAGCGGCGCAGGTCGAGCGAGTGCTCCCTGACGCGCTCGAGGTGCTTGCTGACTCGGCCCATGACGGTGTCGAGCACGAGCGGAGCGAGCAGCCCGCGGAACTCGGGACTGATCCCCTCCAGCGCGTAGTCCTTCGTGTCGAACACGGTGACGTCGTCGGAGACCTTCGAGACGAACTTCTGCACTCTGTCGGTGAGCGCACGGGTCTCGTCCTCGCCCTGGAACAGGATGACGCTCGTGTCCTTCTCGATGAGTTCGAGGGAGCCGTGGAAGAACTCGGCACTGTGCACGCGGGTGGTGCGCAGCCACTGCATCTCCTCGAGGATGCACATCGAGTACAGGTACGTGAAGCCCCAGAGGTTTCCGCCACCCACGAGGAAGTGGTAATCGGTGTCCTTGTGGGCCTCGGCGAAGGCGGATGCCTTGTCCTCCGACTGGCGGGCGACCTCGACGAGCAGTTCGGGCACGCCGGCGAACTCATCGGCGAACTTCTCGTAGCCGCTGAACTCTCGGCGCACCGACAGGAGGCGGGTCATGAACAGCAGCAGCTGCATGTCGAAGGGCCAGGTCTTGGGCTGCGACACGAGGGCGACGTCGGCGGCCTGGGCGATGGGCGATTCGGGGTAGCCCGTGAAGGCGACGACGTAGGCGCCGCGCTCTTTCACGAACTCGATCGCGCGGAGGCTGTCATCCGTCGTACCCGAGACCGAGGTGAAGATGGCGACCGACCGGTCGCTCAGCGCGGCATCGCCCGATTCGATGAGCTCGGCGGCGATGACCGACCGTACCGGCACAGTCGAGCTGCGACGGGCGAGGTGCTCGTAAGGCCACATGGCCGCGTACGTGCCGCCGGCACCGATGAGGTAGAGGTTGTCGAAGCCGCGCTCGGTCAACGCGTCGACCAGCTCCTCGATCTGGGGGCGCAGCGCGATGGCGCTGGCCGTCTGGGTGATGAATTCCGACTCGTCGAATCCGAGCATGTGTGCGTCCTTTCGGGGGGCGGTCTGATCCGTCGGCCTCAAGCCAATCTGATACCGGTATCAGGTCAGCACAGACTGGCATACCGAAAGTCGGCGGTCAACAGCCATCTCCCTTGCTGCGTCGACGATCGGAATTGTTTATCCGGCTTGACAAGGGTTTTCGTCCGGTGAAGAAACGTTCATACGCAGACCTCGGTCGCGCGATCCGCGCATTCCTCCCTGCATTTTCCAGAATTACTGGTACCGGTATCAGTTTCTATGTATAGTCGGTGCCCAACCACGCACCACGTGTCATCACAGATCCAAAGGCGGATCGGCCGCGCTTTTCGGCGCAGGCTCGGGTCCCTCTCCTCACGAGACAAGGAAGACCATGCACGCACAGAAAGTGACGGCGCTCACCGCCGTGGTCGCAGCTGCGGCCCTCGCCCTCAGCGGGTGCTCCGGAGGCACCTCGGCTCCGGCCGCCGATGTCACCGCGGAGCCGGAGTACTCCGGAACCCTCAGCATGCTCACGAAGTTCGGCGGCGACCCGCTCGGCCCCTACTTCGAGAACCTCGCCCAGGCCTATGAGGAACTGCATCCCGACGTCAAGATCGAGCTCATCCAAGAGACCGACCAGAGCGTGAAGGACAAGACCAAGACCCTCACGGCATCCGGCGCACTCCCCGACATCTACTTCACCTGGACGGGCAACTGGGCCGAGAACTTCGTGCGCGGCGGTCTCGCCGCCGACCTCACCGAGGTGATCGCTCCAGACACCGAGTGGGGGAAGAGCTTCGGCGAGGCCTCCCTCGACGCCTTCGCGTTCGACGACAAGTACTACGGGGTCCCGCTCTACAACAACGGCAAGTTCATGGGCTACAACAAGGCCATCTTCGAGGAGGCCGGGGTCGACGTGCCGACCAGCTTCGATGAGCTGATCGACAGCTGTGCCCCCATCCGCGCCGCCGGCTACGAGCCGATCGCGTTCGGCAACAAGGACGGCTGGCCGGCACTCCACTACCTGCAGCAGCTGTTCGCCTACAACGTGCCGACGGACGTGCTCCAGGCCGACTTCGCCCCGGCGACTGCGACACTCGACGACCCCGGCTACATCACGGCGCTGGAGCAGTTCAAGCAGCTGGTCGACGAGTGCACCGACACCGGGAACGGCACAAACGGTGTTCTTTACACGACGGCACAGGAGGCCTTGGCCGGAGGGACCGCCGCCATGTACTACCAGGAGATCCTCGAGTTCGACACCGTGACCGCAGAGGGCAACGTGCTCACGCCCGACGATTTCGGCATCTTCCAGCTCCCTGCTCCGTCCGACGCAGCGGGCGATCCCGACGCGATCGAGGGCGCTCCCGAGGGCTACCTCGTCAACGCCAAGTCGCCGCGCGCGGCCCTGGCCGTGGACTTCATGAAGTTCGCCACCACGGTGGAGAGCGCGACGACCCTGTCGTCTCCCCCCTACGGCCAGCCGAGCACCGTCATCGGAGCTGTCACGCCCGACACCTCGAGTGTCGCCGTCTTCGACGGCATCACTCAGGTCAACGAGGCATCCCAGATCGTGATCTGGCTCGACACCGTGACCGTGCCCGAGGTCGCCGACGCCTGGCTCGCCGGCGGCGAGGCGCTCATCAGCGGCAGCTCGACGCCGGAACAGGTGCTCGAGAGCGTTCGCGCCGCGTCGAACAGCGCGAAATGACCGCGTCCGCGCCGGCGCCGGCCTCCACCACGCCGGCGCGGGCTTCCTCTCGGCCGCACGACAACGCACCGATCACACCGAACACGCCGAGCAGCCCACGACAGAGCACGCCACGACGGAGGGAGCGGACCATCCGCAACACAGCGCAACGCGCGCTCGGTCTCGCCTGGGTACTTCCCGCGATCATCCTCCTCGGCGTCTTCGTGTACCTGCCGCTGGCGCAGAACCTCGGGTTCAGCACCATCGAATGGGACATCTACAGCGGCAGTCAGACCTTCATCGGCTTGGACAACTATGTGAAGCTCGTCGGCGACCCGATCTTCTGGTCGAGTCTCGGCAACAACGTGCTCTACGCCGTCATCTCGATCGCCTTCCAGGTCTTCGGCGCCCTCGTGCTCGCGGCCATCGTGGAGAGCATCCGGAGCGACCGCTGGCGTCGTTCCCTGCGGGCGATCTACTTCGTGCCGTCGGCCATCTCGCTGACTGTGGCCGGACTCCTCTTCTACTTCATCTACGAACCGAACCTCGGTCTCCTCAACTACATGCTCGATGCCGTCGGGTTGGGCGACTGGGCCCAGCCGTGGCTCGGCCAGGAGAGCACCGCCATGCTCGCCATCATCGCCATGAGCCAGTGGCAGGGCTTCGGCTACTGCACACTGCTGTTCGCCGTGGCGATCCAGCGGATCCCGTCGGAACTCTACGAGGCGGCCGCCATCGACGGTATCGGGCCGATCCGCAGGTTCTTCCACGTGACCATGCCGCTCGTGCGGGAGATGACCGGACTCATGATGATCGTCACGATCTCGGGCGCCTTCCAGGTGTTCAACGAGGTGATGGTCATGACATCGGGCGGGCCGAACAACTCGACCCAGGTGTTGGCCACCTGGCTCTATCGCAGCGGATTCGTACGCAACGACTTCGGCTACGCCGCTGCGATCGCCACGGTGATCTTCGTGATCACCCTGGCCATCGCCCTCGGGCAACTCTGGTTCACGCGACGCAGAAGGGTGGAATGGTGAATCGCATCGGCTTCCTCGGCGCGGTCTCCCGCGTCTTCATGTGGACGTTCCTGCTCTGCCTGGTCGTGGTGGTCGTCTACCCGCTGCTGTGGATGGTGATGAACGGGTTCAAGACCAATGCCGAACTGTTCGGCAACCCGTTCGCCCTCCCCGTGAGCCTGAACTGGGAGAACTACGTCAACGCCTGGAACCGCGGCGTGAGCAACTACCTGACCACGAGCATCCTGGTCACGGTGACATCCACGTTGGCCACGGTGTTCATCAGCGCCTGGGCCGCCTACGGCCTCACCCGCGTGCAGATCCCGTTCGGACGCGTGGTCTCGACGATCATCCTCGGCGGTCTCATGCTCGCCCCGGCCGTCGCGCTGGTGCCGTTGGTGAAGATGTTCCAGTCGCTCGGCCTGTACAACACCTTCTGGGCGCTGCTCATCCTCTACACGGCATTCCGCATCCCGTTCACGACGTTCCTGATCCGCGCCTACATGATCGACCTTCCGCGGGAGATCGACGAGGCCGCGGAGGTCGACGGCGCGAACCGGTGGACGTCGTTCTGGCGCGTGATCCTCCCGATGTGCAAGCCGATCATCATCTCGACGATCATCCTGCACATCCTGTTCGCCTGGAACGAGTATCTGTTCGCCATGGTCTTCACCAGCGGCACCGAGTTGCAGACGCTGCCGGTCGGTCTCACGAGCCTGATGAGCAAGCACGGCACCGACTACCCCGTGGTGTTCGCGGGCATGGTGATAGCCGCACTGCCGGTGGTACTCCTCTTCTTCTTCGGCCAGCGCTACTTCGTCAAGGGCCTCGCCGACGGCATCGGAAAGTGACATGACCCTCTCACTCCGCCAGATCACCGGCTCGAACTTCTCCTACCAGCACCTCTCCTTCGAGCACTTCCTCGACGACATGGTCGCCCTGGAGCGCGAGCGCATCGAGCTCTGGGGCATCGCCCCGCAGCTGCACATCCCGCAGCTGAGCGATGCTGATGCCGGCGGCATCCGTCGCCGTATCGACGAACGCGGCCTGGCCGTGCACTGCCTCACCCCCGAGCAGGTCATCTACCCCGTCAACATCGCCTCGCCCGAGCCCTGGCTGCGCGAGGCGAGCATCGCCCTGTTCCGTCGAGCAGCCGAGCTGTGCGTCGAACTCGGTTCTCCGCTGCTGTTCCTCACTCCGGGCCGGGGATTCGAGGACGAGCCGACGACGGATGCCGCTTGGCGGCGTTCCGTGGACGCCCTCGGCGACATCACCGGCTACGCGGCCAGCCTCGGGGTCTACTGCGTCCTGGAACCGCTGCAGCGCATCGAGTCGAATCTCGTCAACGACTCGGCGGCCCTCTCCCGGATGATCTCCGACGTCGGGGCGGCGAACCTCGGGGCGGCGCTCGACACCGTGGCGATGGCCACGGCGGGCGAGAGCGTCGACGAGTACTTCGACACCCTCGGCGACCTCATCCGTCACGTGCACCTCATCGACGGCCGGCCGAACGGCCACCTGGCTTGGGGAGACGGCGAGCTCCCTCTGGCCGACTACCTCGAGGCCCTCGGCCGTCGCGGCTACGCCGGCTGCATGACGTTCGAGCTGTTCGGCGACGGCAGTTACGCCGTCGACCCCCGCTCCGCCCTCGAGCAGTGCTTCGCCGCCGTGGACGCCGCTCTCATATCAGAGGAATCCGCCGCTCGCTGATCCAGCCTGATCCGTCTCATCACACTCCCCACCCAGATCCACCCGCCCTGAAAGGACACACCCATGCTGAACTTCGACGAGGACCGCTTCCTCTCCATCCAGTCCGGGGCTGTCGCCCTCGCCGAGCCGATCGACCGCATCATCGAGGAGCGCATCGCCGCAGGAGCGCCGAACATCTTCTTCGTCGGTTCCGGTGGCGCCGGCATCCTGATGCAGCCGGCGGTGCGGCTGCTCCAGACGCGCTCGGGGTTCCCCACCTTCCTCGAAATGCCGGCGGAACTCGTCGAGACCGGCTCGGTCCATCTCGGCGCGGGGTCCATCGTGATCATCCCCTCGCTGTCGGGGACCACCGCCGAGTCGATCACCGCCCTCGAGTACGCGCAGGCGCGCGGAGCGTTCGTGCTGAGCCTCACCGGCCATGCCGATACCCCGATCGCGCGCGCGGCCGACCTCAACCTGACGACGTTCGCGGCCGATGACACCTCGAGCGAGACCTTCACGGTTCAGTCGCTCCTCATCGCATTGTCGGTCATGCGGGTGCGGGGTGAAGTCGACGACCACGCACAGCTCGTGGCGCCGCTGGCCGACCTTCCGGGCGCGCTGCTGGGCGTGAAGCGCGCGTTCGAGCCACGAGCGGCCGAGCTCGCCGAGATCATCGCATCGTCGGACTTCCACATCGTCACGGGTGCCGGCGCCAGCTGGCCCGAGGCCTTCTACTACGGCATGTGCATCCTCGAGGAGATGCAATGGATCCGCACCCGGCCGGTGCACGCCTCCGACTTCTTCCACGGGACGCTGGAGTTGGTCGAACCCGGAGTGAGCGTCATCGCGCTCAAGGGAGAGGACGCCGGGCGAGCGCTCGTCGAACGGGTCGAGGCCTTCGTTCCTCGCATCACGCCCACCATCGAGGTGATCGACACGGCCGACTTCGACCTGCCCGGATTCTCGGCGGAGCTGCGTGGGCTCCTCGCGCCGGCGCTCCTCGCGACCGCGTTGGAGCGGGTGAGCGCTCACCTCGAGGTGCTGCGCGACCACCCGCTCACCACGCGCCGCTACTACCGCCAACTGCAGTACTGAGCCGGACCGATGCGTCTCCACGTGACTACGTCGCCGCCGGGCGTCCGCGCGCCCGTCGTCGCGGCCGTCGGAGACAACACGATCGACCGCTACGTAGGGGCGGAGGAAGTGGCCTTTGTGGGCGGCAACGCGCTCAACGTGGCCGCCCAGCTCGCCGCATCCGAAGTCGATGTCGGCTACTTCGGGGCGATCGGCGAGGACGCGCACGCCCGCACGATCGCCCGCGGCCTCCACCGGGCGGGTATCGATCCGGCTGGACTCGTCACCCTGCCCGGTGTCACGGCCGTCACCACGATCCGGGTGACGGATGCCGGTGAGCGCGTCTTCGAGAGTGAGGACTTCGGGGTGACCGCCGACTACGCACCGAGTGCCGACGCCGTGGCGGCGATCGCCGCGTCACGCTGGGTGCACATCGGGATGCTGCCGCGGGCGTCCGACCTGCGCGGCCGACTGCGCGCCCTGGCGGATCGAGATGCGCGCTCCCCGATCATCAGTCAGGACTGCGCCGTCGCCGACGGTTTCACCGATCTCGACGTCGCCTTCGGCTCCGTCGGCGAGCACGGCGACGCCGAGGCATGGTGCCGGGACGCCCTCGCGAGCGGAGCACGACTCGCCGTGGTGACCCGCGGCGCGAACGGTGCTCTGGCCGGTGATGGCGAACGCATCTGGGAGCAGAGTGCGATAACCGCCTCCGTCGTCGACACGACCGGTGCCGGCGACGCCTTCATCGCCGGTTTCATCGCGGCGAGGATCTCCGGCGGCGGCGTGGCAGCCGCCCTGCACGCCGGCGCCGAACGGGCGGCCGTCGCCTGTTCCCACCGTGGCGGCTGGTCGGGTGCTCGCGCGGCGTCTGCTCGCCACCCCGCCAACTCCAGCTGATCCGCCCTCGGCTGATCCGCCCTCGGCCGATCATCTCTCGGCAGCGCTGCCGTCGGCTGAACCACTCGACCCGCGGCATCCCACCCCGGAGAGTGGACGGCATGAGCACAGACACCGCCATCCAACCCATCGACCATGAACTCGTCACGCGGCTGTTCCAGAACCGCGTCGTGATGCTCGGCAGCGAGCTCGACCAGAACCTCGGCAACAGGCTGTGCAGCCAGCTGCTGATGCTGAGCGCCGAGGATTCGCACGCCGACATCGGCTTCTGGATCAACTCCCCAGGCGGATCGGTGTCGGCCATGCTGGCGATCCGTGACGTGATGCAGGCGATCCCGAACGACGTGTCGACCCTCGCGATCGGCATGGCGGCGAGCGCCGGGCAGTTCCTGCTCACGTCGGGCACGCCGGGCAAGAGGTACGCGCTGCCGCACGCGCGCATCCTGATGCACCAGGGCTCGGCGGGCATCGGGGGAACCGCGGTCGACGTCGAACTGCAGGCCGACGACCTCCGCTACACCCGCGACCTCGTGCTCGGCATCATGGCCGAAGCCACGGGCCAGAGCGTGGAGACGCTCACGATCGACTCGCTGCGGGACCGCTGGTACACGGCGGAGCAGGCACGCGAGTACGGCTTCCTCGACAGGGTGGTGTCGAGCATGCCCGACATCTATCCGCGAACCTTCGGGTCGCTGCCGATCGGACCGCGCGCATGAGCACCTCGGCCCGCATGAGCACCTACACGATCCCCTCCGTCGTCGAGCGGCGCGGCAACGTCGAACGCTCCCTCGACGTCTACAGCCGCCTGCTCGCGGAGCGCATCGTCTACCTCGGCACCGAGATCGACGACGGAGTCGCCAACGTGCTCATCGCGCAACTGCTGCACCTCGAATCCGAGAGCACGGATGCGCCAGTGAGCCTCTACATCAACTCCCCTGGCGGCTCGCCGTCGGCGATGCTCGCCGTGTACGACACGATGCAGCACATCCGTCCGCTGGTGGCGACGACCTGCGTCGGGCAGGCAGCAGGGCCGGCGGCGGTTCTGCTCGCGGGTGGAGCGCCGGGCAACCGCGCGATCCTCCGGCACGGGCGCGTCATCCTGCACCAGCCGTCGACGCAGGGGCAGGGCTCGATCCCCGACCTGATCATCCACGCCGACGAGGTGCTGCGGGTGCGGGCCGAGCTCGAGGAGGTGTTGGCGGCGGACACCGGGCGCGACCTGGCGTCGCTCCGACGCGACACCGACCGGGATCTCATCCTGCCCGCGGCAGCTGCCGTGGAGTACGGGCTGGCGGATGCTGTCGTGGCGACGCAGCGGTCAGGGGCGTCGGGCCTGGCCCTTCGCTGAGTTCCCCTCCGCTGATCGAGTAGTGCCCGAGCGCAGCGAGGACACGTATCGAGATCCGTCGAGAGGGGCGCTGCTCGGGTAGCGCCGTGTTCAGCGGGTCTCGATACGCGTGCTCCTTCGTCGCTCGCTACTCGACCAGCGATGGTTGAGGGGCGGTGGCTCAGGCGGCGAGCACCACGTCCATGCCCGAGGAGATCGACACGGCACCGAACGGGGCGATGGGTTCCTCGGGGGCGCCCGGGAAGCCGGGCTCCGGGGCGATCGGGATGCCGGGCTCGGTCGGGGTCAGCGGGAAGTCCGGCTCGGTCGGGCCATCCGGAGTACCCGGGTCGCCCGGCCCGTTCGGCTCGGACGGGATGAACGGCGGCTCAGGGGCCTCGGGCACACCGGGAGCACTCGGCTCGTCGGGCACGGGCGGCACATCGGTCTCTCCGCGCGCCGGCGCGGTTGCCGACGACGAGCGCGAGCGTCGCAGCGCGCTGAGTCGCCGCATCCGCTCGCCGTCTCGGCGTTCGATCATGGCGCCGACGCCCGCCGCGATGTCGTGAAGCGTCAGGCCGAGAGCCTCGGCGACGGCGCCGAGGATCTCGCTCGACGGCTCCTTGCGTCCGCGCTCGATCTCGGAGAGGTACTGCGTGCTCACGCCTGCCGCCGAGGCCACATCGGCGAGGATGCGGTGCTGCTCAGCGCGTGTCTGCCGGAGGAAGGCCCCGACGAGGTCGCGCCAGAGCGGCTCGCGCTGCGGGGTCGGGGCCGGGCTCGGCATCTGACGGTGCGGCTCGCGCGGCGTCGGCATCGTGAACGTGTCCAGTCGGCGGATCGGGATGACGGTACCCATAGCGCGAGGCTAGTTCGCGAGCGTCGCCGCGTCACCCCCTATCCGCTCAGAGCAGAACGGATGCGGGCCAGCGGCATCCGTCAGACCCCGAAGCGTCCCGTCAGGCGGCTGTGGAATCCGGTGCTGCGCGCGTCGAGCCCCTCGATCGTGACGGCGGCCCCGCGGGCACGGTACTTCGTCTCGATGGAGTCGAGCGCGGCGACGGTGGAGGCGTCCCAGATCTGCGCCCGGCTGAGATCGATGGTGACGGATGCCGGATCGTCGGCGTAGCTGAACCTGTCGACGAGGTCGTTGCTGCTGCCGAAGAACAGCGGGCCGATCACGTCGTAGTGCACGCTCTCGCCGTCGTCGTCGAGCGTGCGCTCGACTGCGATGACGTGGGCGACCCGGCGGGCGAAGAGCACCATCGCCAGGATCACTCCGACGATCACGCCGAGGGCGAGGTTGTTCGTCGCGACGACGACGACCACGGTGACCACCATGACGAGGGTCTCGGGGATCGGCATCCGTCGCAGAGTCGATGGCTTGAGGCTGTGCCAGTCGACTGTGGTGACGGCGACGACCATCATCACCGCGGCGAGGGCGACCATCGGGATCTGGCCCATGATCGAGCTCAGCGCCGTGACCAGGAAGAGCAGGAAGACTCCCGCGACGACGGTGGAGATGCGCGTGCGGGCGCCGCCTGTCTTGACGTTGAGCACGGTCTGGCCGATCATCGCGCAGCCGGCGATGCCGCCGTAGAACCCGGCGAGGATGTTCGAGACACCGAGGGCCCACGACTCGCGGCCCTTGTGCGACGGGGTGTCGGTCATCTCGTCGACGAGCTTCGCCGTGAGGAGGGTCTCCATCAGGCCGACGAAGGCGACGCTCAACGCCGTCGGCAGGATGATCTGCAGCGTCGTGAGGTTCAACGGCACCAGGAACGGGGTGATGCCCGGGAGCTGTCCAGTGAGCGGACCCTCGTCGGCGACGTTCGGAACGGTGATGTTCGCGATGATCACGATGGCGGTGACGACCACGATCGCGATCAGCGGCGACGGCACCGCCTTCGTGAAGCGCGGCACGATGAAGATGATCGCGAGGGTCACGGCGAAGAGAACGTAGGCGAGCCAGGGCACGTTGATCACGTGCGGGACCTGCGCCACGAAGATGAGGATGCCGAGGGCGTTGACGAAGCCGATCATCACCGACCGCGGGATGAACCGCATGAGCCGGGCCAGGCCGGCGAGGCCGAAGGCGATCTGGATGAGGCCGGCGAGGATCACGGTGGGGAGCACGTATTCGACCCCGCGCTCGTGCACCAGCGGCGCGATGACCAGGGCGACGGATCCGGCGGCGGCGGTGATGACGCCGGGGCGACCGCCGAGGATCGACATCGTCAGCGCCAGCACGATCGACGCGACCAGGCTCACCATCGGATCGACCCCGGCGACGATCGAGAACGAGATGACCTCGGGTACGAGCGCGAGCGTGGTGACCATGCCGGCGAGCACCTCACGCGAGAGCTGGCGCGGGGATCGGAGCGCCGTCAGGACCGTGACCGGGGTGCGGATGAGGGCGGGGGCGGGGCGCTGGGCAGCAGGCATGAGGTCGGACTCCGGCTGTGGGGCTCCGGGAGAGCACGGAAACGAGGTGGCGGTGGTGAGCGCAACATCGCGCGGGAGTCCACGCCCGTCGGCGGCGACAGCGGGGTGGAAGAACGGATGCGGCCGCTGAGTGCGCGGCCGCGAACGCACAACATTACTCTCGCTGAACGTTGATGGTTGCGCCCCTAACCCTGAGGACCCGCTCTCGCGCCTACTCGCTCAGCGCGATTTGAAGGGTGTCCCCGAACATGCCGGTGGTGTAGGCAAGGCCGTCGAGATCCGAATCGACTGGCACGTCGAAGTAGAGCTTGGCATGAGCATCCGCGCCGGGCTTCAGCGTCACCGTGTATGTGTCTCCATTGACGGTGGAAGCGTCACTCGCCTCGACCGACTCGCCATCGACGGACGCAAGGAAATCCTGATAATTCACATCCATGTCCTTGGCGCCCGCGTTCTCGATCTTCACCTCAACCACAGCGAACTCACCGTTCGCCCCGCGTTCCGCCACGCCGTCGTTGACCGAATCCACGCCGGATCGCACGGACATCACTGTGATGTGGACACTGTCATCGGCATTCACCGATCCGTCGATCAACGGGACATCTGAGGGTGACGGTGTCGATTCTGCGGCCGGTGCGGCAGCCTTCTCAGGCGCGTCGGTGGGTTCAGCGACCGGAGTTGGTGTCGACGACTGCTCGGCTGGCTGTACGTCCTGCGCATCCGCTGATGCCCCTGCACCCGCCAAGACTCCGACAGTCATCAGCAGCGCGAAGAAGACCGTCAGCATGCCACCACCGATTCCGATGATCGCGGAGGCCCTCCTGGCGGTCCGGTGGGCCAGGGCCATGGTCCCCAAGACGACCGCACCGAGCGAGACGGCATTCCCGAGGATTGGGACGATCCACAGTAGGAACGACGCCAAGCCGAGAGTCATGGCCCAAACGGCCACCCGACCGAAGCGACGAGCATGACCCAGCGGCGGTGCCGGAATGGCCCCGGCGAAGTGGTTGGTCCAAGCGTGCCCATCCCAATAACGGAATCGACCGCTGCCGTCATCGAACCAGCCTGCGTCGGCGGAGGTTGCCTCTTCCTCTGTCCTCGTCATCAGCAGGCGATCGGCTCGAAGTGGCGACCCTTGGTGTCGATCATTCCGTAGCCGTTGTAATTGCGGCATCCGGTGTACGTCGATCCGCCTCCGTCGCCTCCCCCGCCGCCGGTGTTCGTCGACGAACCAGAATCTGAAGAGCCGGAGTTGCTCGACTCCGCCGCGCGGTCGGCAGCAGCCTGAGCATCCGCGGCCGCTTGAGCATCGGCTGCTTCCTGTGCAGCTCTTGCGGCATCGGCCGCTTCCTGCGCAACTCGGGCAGCCTCGGCATCCGCGGCAGCCTTGGCAGCGGCCTTGGCTGCACTGGCGGCCTTCGCCGCGGCGTTCTTGGTCGCCTCTGCTCGGGCAGCAGCCACTTTCTGTGCAGAAGCCGCATGCAGCTTCCTGGCAGCGGCCGCGCGCTTCTTGGCCGCGGGCGATTTCGCTGCAGCAGCGTCCTTCTTCGCGGCCTTCGCTGCCTTCTTCGCTGCGGCGTCCTCATCCTCGAGCGAACCACCGAGCTTCGTGATGCCTGCACGCTTCACAGTGTTCGCACGCTTCTCGACAGCGTGGACCCGCTTGTCGAATTTGCTGTTGCTGAACGCCTTGGTCGACAACCATGTAGTGGAGTCGAGGCCGTCCTGTGCCGATTGAGCGGCGGCTTGAATCGTGGCAGCGGTGGCGACCAGAGTCGCTACTTCAGCGATTCCACTGGGCATCGCCTTCGGAAGCTCCTTCGCCGCTTGCGCCTCCAAGGCAGTCGCCATCGCTGCAGGAGTGCAGTCAAGGGCCGGATCGAAGACTCCGATCCGGTCGGACTCGGCCTGACCCGCAGCTGCTTCGACTGCCGGGAGGAAGCGCTCGTTGTCCCCGAAGTACGCGGGAACACCGAGGCCGCGACGCGCGAGCTCAGATTCGACCATGACGCCGTCGGCATTCGAGATGGCGGCGAGAGTGCGGCCGTAGCGGTCTTCCTTGACTTTGTCGTAGTCGAGCTGAACGGCCGACCCGGCGGGGAGGAGGCCCTTGAGCGCATCCGTCGCCTCCTGGGCGAGGCACTCAGGCGTACCCTTCCGGACATTCAGCTCCGGGGTGTCGATGTTGAGCAGCCGGATGCGGGTGACGAGATCTCCGGTGCGAATGTCGACCGTGTCGCCATCGACGACACGCTCCACCGCCGCACTTTCCGTTGCGGCCTGAGCGGGCTGCCCACCCGCCGCCAGACCGCCTCCGACGAGTGCCAGCACTATCGTCGCCCCAAGCGCGAGAGACCACTTCGGGAAACTTCGACCGTTTGCGGGCGCAGCGATTACAGGGGCAGAGGATTTCATAGCTCTCCGTGTGGCGGGGCGCATCCGTCGCTGGAGCGAGCGGGTAAACGCGAGGAAGAGCCAAAGGACGCGGTGTCACATCAGATCGAACAACCGGTAGCTCTTGCGAGATTCTAGAGAAGCGCACTGGGAGAATTCTGGGTGCGAACTGCGTGCTGACTGGGTGCTGACTGGCTACTGACTGGCTACTGACTGGGTTCAGTCTTATGGAACTCTATGCACAGGTTGGACTATCGGGGTGCTGTGTCGCCAGCCACGCGGGCGAGCACTGCACGCGGAGTTGCCGCCAAACCTGGCGGTGTTTGGGACATCCGGCATGTGTAGCAACCTCCGCCAAAACACCTAAGGCGCGCCGAGCGGGCACGAGGCGCACCTTGCCCGGACCTCGGCGGCCCTACGTCGCTGCCGTCGGCGAGCGGAGTGCGTCAGCGCTCCGCTCTACCGCGCGGGGCGCACCACCAGGCCGGTGCCGCCTCCGCGACGCACGGGTTCCGCGGCCGCCGTGAGCAGACCCTTCCGCCCGACCTCGATCGCCGCCGCCGCGCCGATCTGCGCGGCCGAGGTGAACTGGTCGCCGGAGGGCACCAGCACCTGTCCGTAGGGCGCCAGCGCCGAACCGTAGGCCGTGATGAACTCGGGCTCGGCTGACGTCGTGGGGCCGTTCCGCTGCGACGCCCTGGGCGCCGCGACGGCCTCGGGCAGTGTCATGTCCAGGTCGATGCGGTTCATCAGGATCTGCAGCACTGTCGTGATGATGGTGGCGCCGCCGGGCGACCCAACGACGAACTTCACCTTCCCCTCGTCGAGCACGATGGTCGGCGACATCGACGACCGCGGGCGCTTGTTCGGCTCGATGCGGTTCGGGTCGGTGGCGTTGTAGACCGTGCTGAAGTCGGTCAGCTCGTTGTTGAGCAGGAATCCACGGCCCGGAACCACCATCGCCGAGCCGCCGGTCTGCTCGATCGTGAGCGTGTAGGCCACGGCGTTACCCCACTTGTCGACCACGGAGAGGTGCGTCGTCGACACGTTCTCGGTGTCGGCGGCCTCCTCGAAGGCGACTGAGGCGCATCCGGCGGCATCGAGCGCTCCGGCCGGCACCGGGCGGGTCGAGGCAGCCGACGGGTCGATCGTGCAGTCGCGGGCGTCCGCGAACTCCTGGCTGAGCAGCGTCTCGGTCGGAACGTCGACGAAGGCGGGGTCGCCGAGGTACGCGCCGCGGTCCGCGAAGGCCCGGGCCGACGCCTCGAGGTAGAGGTGCAGGGCGGCTGCGGCATCCGTCGACGAGAGATCGTGGTTCTCAAGGATGTTGAGCGCCTCGCCCACGGCGATGCCGCCCGACGACGACGGCGCCATGCCGTAGACGTCGAGGCCGCGGTAGTCGACCTGCGTCGCGGCCTGCTGCACGACCTCGTAGGCCGCGAGGTCTGCGGTGGTCATGGTGCCCGCCGGCGCGGGGAGGGTGGAGGCCGGATCGATCCGCGGGTTCTGCACCACGTCGGCGATCTCCGCGGCGAGCCGTCCCTCGTACAGCGCGTCGGGTCCGCGCAGCGCGATGAGGGCGAGGGTCTTGGCGAGCGCGGGGTTGCGGAAGGTCGTGCCGACCTTCGGCGCGTCGCCTCCCGGCAGGAACAGCTTCGCGGTGTCGGGGAACGCGGCGAACCGCGCCTTGTTGTCGAGGGTCTGGTTGCGGAAGGTGTCGTCGACCGGGAAGCCCTTCGCGGCCAACAGGATGGCCGGCGCGAGCATGGAGGAGAGTCGCTTCGTGCCGAACTCGTCGAGGGCGGCGTCCCAGGTGGCGAGGGTTCCGGGCACTCCCACCGAGACGCCCGAGGAGACGAGCTGCGGCGTGAACGGGTACGGCGCTCCGGTCGCCGGATCGATGAAGGCGTCGGGGGCGATGCCCGCCGGCGCCGTCTCGCGGCCGTCGATGGTGCTGACCTCGCCGGACTTGGCGTCGAAGTAGACGAAGTACCCTCCGCCGCCGATGCCCGCACTGTACGGCTCGGTCACGCCGAGGGCCGCCGCTGTGGCGACTGCGGCATCCGCCGCATTGCCGCCGCGCTTCAGAACCTCGATGCCCACCCGACTCGCGGATGCATCGACCGACGACACCGCGCCGCCGTACCCCGTGGAGGTCGACGTGGTCGGCTTCGAGCCCGGATTGTTGCCGTGGCCTCCTCCGGTGACGACTCCATTGGTGACGGATGCCGCTGCCTGTGACTGCGCCGAGGCCGGAGCCACTCCCGCGAGAGCACTGAGGGCGAGCACGCCGGCGGTGGCGAGAGCCATGCGCCGGAGCATCCGGGAGCGGTGTGAAGGAACGGTGCGTGCGACGTTGCTGACCATGTTGTGTCCCCCGAAGTGGTTACAGACCGATGCTGCCCACGCTAGCCGGGGCCGCCGGATGGGACAAGGGTGTCCCGGCGGAGAGGACGGGCGGACTACGCCGACCCGCGCACCACCAGCTCCGTGGGCATCGTGAGCCGCGCGGCGGGCTGCCCGTCGATGACCTCGAGCAGCATCCGCACCATCTCCCGCGCGATGCGATCGAAGGGCTGGCGCATCGTGGTGAGCTCGGGCGAGGTGCGCGTGGCGATGGGGGCGTCGTCGAAGCCGGCGACCGCGACATCGGTGGGAACCGAGCGTCCGGCAGCGCGCAGCACGTCGAGCGCGCCCGCGGCCATGAGGTCGTTGGCGGCGAAGACGGCGTCGACATCCGGATGCCGCTCCAGCAGTGCGCGCATGGCCCGCTCCCCGCTCGTGCGGGAGTAGTCACCCTCCTCGACGAGCGACTCGTCGAAGTCGTCGCCCATCTCCAGGCGATACCCCTCGAGGCGCCCGGTTCCACCGGAGGTGTCGAGTGGGCCGGCGATGTGGGCGACGCGCCTGCGTCCGAGGCCGCGGAGGTAGAGCACCATGTCGCGCGCACCCTCGAGGTCGTCGGCCGAGACGTAGCCGATGCGACGTTCGTAGCCGAGCGGGATGCCGCAGGCGATCACCGGGATCTCGGCGGCCACGAGCTCCCCGAGGAAGCTCTCACGCCCGCGGTGCGACGACACGAGCAGGGCCCCGTCGACGTGGCCGGCGGTGATGAACTCGGTGGCGCGGCGCTGCTCGTCGTCCGACCCGGCCATCAGCAGCACGAGCGGCAGGTCCCGCTCGGCCAGCGCCTGCGCGGCTCCACGCATGAGGGCGGAGAAGTTCGGGTCCTCGAACAGGCGCTCGTGCGACTCGGTGAGCAGGAACGCTATGGAGTTCGCGCGGGCCGTCGCCAGGTTGCGGGCGTGCGGGTTCGCCCGGAAGCCGGTCTTCTTGATCGCCTTCTCGACGGCGGCTGCGGCATCCGGACTCACCCAATGACCACCGTTGAGCACGCGCGACACCGTGCCGCGCGAGACGCCGGACTCGCGCGCGACATCCTCGATCGTCGGGCGCTTGCGCGGGGTGCTCTCTGCCACGGTGTCAGCCTAGGGGTGGGAGGGCACTCACGCCTTCACCGCGCCCGCGGCCAGGTCCACCCTCCAGTAGCGCTGCAGCAGCAGGAACAGCGCGATCAACGGGATGATCGACAGCAGGGCGCCCGTGATCACCAGCGTGTACAGCGCGGGCACCGTCGACCCCTGGTTGAGCAGGCCGGAGAGCCCGACGGTGATCGGGAACAGCTTGTCGTCGCCGAGCATGATGTACGGCAGCATGAAGTTGTTCCAGATGGCCACGAACTGGAACAGGAACACGGTGACGAGTCCGGGCAGCATCATGGGCATCGCGAGGCGGTGCAGGATGAACAGCTCGCCGGCTCCCTCGGTGCGACCCGACTCGATGATCTCGGTGGGCACGGCGGCCGCCGCGTAGATGCGGGCCAGGTAGATGCCGTAGGGGCTGATGATCTGCGGCAGCAGCACGGCCCAGTAGGTGTTGGTCATGCCCACCTGCGCGAGCATGAAGTACTGCGGGATCGCGAGGATGACGCCGGGCACGAGCACGCCCATGAGCAGCACCTTGAAGACGCCCGACTTGCCGGGGAACGTGAACTTGGCCAGCGCGTAGCCCGAGAGCATCGACACGTACGTCGACAGGATGGCGCCCACTCCGGCGTACAGCGCCGTGTTGAGCATCCAGCGCCAGTAGAGCCCGTCGCGGTACTGCGTGAGCTCGACGATGTTGTCCCACAGGTGGCTCGACGGCAGGAAGGTGAAGGTACTGAACAGCTCGGAGCCGTCCTTGGTCGACGCGATGACGACCCAGAGAACGGGCGTGAGGCAGTACAGGGCGCCGATGAGCAGCACCAGCGTGGTGCCGATCGACATCGGCGCCTTGGCGCGGCGGGCGGCCGGCGCCGACGACGACCGGCGAGACAGCGAGGGCAGGCGCGGAGCATCCGTCGTCGACGGAAGCCCCGAGCCGGAGCCCGAACCCGATGCGCCGGGGTTCACGGCGGGCATGTTCGTGGTGGCAGTCATGGATCAGTCCTCCTGACCGAAGGCGCGACGCTGAACGACGCGGAGGAAGAAGAACGAGATGGCGAAGGTCGCCAGGGCGATGAGGATCGACGTCGCCGACGCCGTGTACACGTCGTCTCGGATGAAGGCGTCGCGGTAGACGAACATGAGCGGCGACCAGGTGGTCGAGAGGCTGTTGGTGAGCGGGCGCAGCGTCATCGGCTCGGCGAAGACCTGCAGCGTGGCGATCATGGAGAACAGCGCTGTCATCACCAGCGCCGGCGCGATGATCGGGATCTTGATGCGCAGTGCGATCTGCACCTCGGATGCGCCGTCGATCGTGGCCGCCTCGTAGATCTCGCTCGGCACGGCCTTCAGCGAGGTGTACATCACGATCATGTTGAAGCCGACGCCGCCCCAGAGAGCGATGTTGGCGATGGCGAACATGACCAGGCCGGGCGACAGCATCGACGGAACGTCCCAGCCGAGCTGGTCGAAGATCCAGTAGAACGGGCTGACGCCGGGGAGGTAGAGGAAGCCCCAGAGCAGTGAGGAGATGACGGCCGGAACGGCGTAGGGCAGGAAGATCGAGACCCGCGAGAAGCCCCGGGCGCGCGTGCGGCGGGAGTCGAGCAGCAACGCGAAGAGCAATGCCAGGACGAGCATGGTCGGAATCAGGATGAGCCCGTACAGGAGCACTCGGCCGACGGATGCCGCGAAGGCGGGGTCCGTGAGCGACGCGATGTAGTTGTCGAACCCGGCGAAGACCTGGGAGCGGGCGCCCGAGCCGAGGCCCAGCCCCTTCACGACGGTTTTCTGGAAGCTGAGGAACAGCGTGTAGACGATGGGCGCCGCCATGAACACGACGAACAGCACGATGCCGGGCAGCAGCATCATGTAGGGCACGACCGCCCGCTTGCGGGCTGCCTTGCGCTTGGCCGGGCTGAGCCTGACCGGTCTCTCGACTGTCGCTGTCATCAGGGTCTCCTGGGGTAAGAGCGGTGTGAGGGGGTGGCGGGGGCCGCATGGACTCGGCCCCCGCCCGGACGAGCTACTTGACGGTGAAGCCGCTGGCCTTCATGTCGTCGAGCGTGATCTTCTGCATCGCCGTGACGGCCTCGAGGAACGCGCTGGTCTGCTTCGACTCCGCCGCCTTCGCGAACTCGTCGTTGTAGGCGCTGAAGGCCACGTTGACGTTCGGTCCGTAGGTGAAGTCGCCGACCGACTGAGCGGCCTCGGCGGCCACGTCGTAGAAGTCGGGCTGGTTGCTGAAGAACGCCGGGGCCTCGGTGAGGGCGGATGCCGCGGCATCCGTCGCCGCCGGGTAGATGCCGGTCTCCGTGACCAGGGCCTGGACGGCCTCGGGGTCGGTGTTCAGCCAGGTGGCGAAATCCACGGCGGCCGCGGCGTGCTCCGACTGCGTGGTGACGGCGGTCGAGGAGCCACCCCAGTTGCCGTTCGCCGGAGCCGAGGCGTCCCAGTTGGGCAGCGGAGCCGCCTTCCACTTGCCTGCGGTGTCTGCGGCGTTGCCCGAGAGCACTCCCGGACCCCAGACGGCGCCGGTCCAGCCCACCTGCGAGCCGTCGTTGAGTCCGGCGTTCCACTCGGGGGTGTACATGGGCTTGTTGTCGATCACGCCCTCCTCGACGAGTCCGCCCCAGTACTCTGCGACCTTCTGCGTGGGCTCGGCGTCGATGTCGACGCCCCAGGCGTCTCCGTCGATGCTCCACCACGAGGCGCCGGCCTGCTGCGAGAGGCCGGTGAACCAGCCGGCGTCGTTCGCCGAGAAGGTTCCGAGGAACTTGGAGGGGTCTGCGGCGTGGATCTTCCGGGCGGCATCCGCGTACTCGTCCCACGTGGTGGGAACACTCACGCCGAGCTGCTGGAAGATGTCATCCCGGTAGAAGAACATCATGGGGCCGGTGTCCTGAGGGATCGCGTAGACGGCGTCACTGCCGAGGGTGACCGAGTTCCAGACGCCGTCGGGGAACGTGGAGGCGAGATCCGTCGCACCGTCGCCCGCGATGTCGGCGATCGCGTCGGCCGAGACGAGCGTGGGGATCTTCTGGTACTCCGCCTGGATCAGGTCGGGGGCACCGCTGCCGGCCTTGATGGCCGTGAGGAGCTTGGTGATGGCCGGGTCGCCGCCGTCCTGCTTGGCGACGGTGACCTGGATGTTCGGGTTCGCCTTGTTCCAGATGTCGACCACCTTGTCGAGGTTGGGCGCCCAGGCCCAGTAGGTGAGTTCCACCTTCTCGTCCGATGATCCGCTGCCGCTGCCGGAATCGGCTGTCGCCGTGCATCCCGTCATGATGAGCGCTGCTGCGGCGGCTGTTGCAATGGCGCCGATGCGAAGTCGAGCTCGCATTTCGTCCTCCTTGTCGAAAGCTGTGTTGTGCAGGTTTTCGGCACCACCGCTCTCGCTGAGAAGAACGCCGCTGTGCCTGTGAGCGATCCCAGTAACGCACAGACTGAATAGGTTGTCAACACGGTTGCAGCCCGCTTTTGCTTGTGTTTGCTTGTGTGCTAGAACTGGGAACGCACACAGTCAAAGGAGATCGCCCCATGTCGACCCAGCACACGGACAGCCCGCTCGCGGCACCTGCCGAGCACGCGTTCGTCGTGTCGAACGGGGTGACGGATGCCGAGCCCACCGCCGGCTCCGCGGCGGCATCCGCCCGCTCCGGCTGGATCCCCGGAACCAGCCGGCTGCGCTTCGGCGGCGACTACAACCCCGAGCAGTGGCCGCGCGAGACCTGGCTCGAGGACATCGAGCTGATGCGGCAGGCCGGCGTGAACCTCGTCAGCGTCGGCATCTTCTCGTGGGCGCTCCTCGAGCCTCGCGAAGGCGAGTACGACTTCAGCTTCCTCGACGAGGTGCTCGACCTCCTGGCCGGCGCCGGCATCGACGTCGACCTCGGCACCCCCACGACGGTGCCGCCGGCCTGGTTCTGGAAGAAGTACCCGTCGTCGCGGCCGGTGACGCGGGAAGGCGTGACCCTCGGCTTCGGTTCGCGCGGGCTCGTCAGCCCGTCGTCGCCCGAATACCGTGCGGCATCCGTCGCCATCGCATCGGCCCTCGCCGAGCGCTACGGCCAGCACCCCGCTGTCGTGCTCTGGCACGTGCACAACGAGTACGGCGCACCCATCGGCGAGAGCTACGACGAGTACTCGGTGCTCGGCTTCCGGCGCTGGCTGCAGGATCGCTACTGCTCCCTCGAGCAGCTCAACGCCGCCTGGGGCACGTCGTTCTGGGGCCAGCGCTACGGCGAGTGGGACGAGATCGACGCTCCGCGGCTGTCGGCCTCCATCACCAACCCGGCTCAGCGCCTCGACTTCAAGCGGTTCTCCTCTGATGCGCTGCTCGCCTGCTACATCGGCGAGCGCGACGCCATCCGCGCGCACGCACCGCAGCCGATCACGACGAACTTCATGGCGACGAGCTGCCCCTCGGTCGACTACTGGGCGTGGGCGCGCGAGGTCGACATCGTCTCGAACGACCACTACCTGACGGCCGAGCGCGACGACAACCACGTGATGCTCGCGATGGACGCCGACTTCACCCGCTCCCTCGCCGGCGGCAAGCCGTGGATCCTCATGGAGCACTCCACGTCCGCGGTCAACTGGCAGCCGCGCAACATCGCCAAGCGTTCGGGCGAGCTCGCCCGCAACTCGCTGTCGCACGTCGCCCGGGGCTCGGATGCCGTGCTGTTCTTCCAGTTCCGCGCCAGCCGGTTCGGAGCCGAGAAGTTCCACTCGGCGATGCTCCCCCACGCCGGCACGTCGTCGCGCACCTGGCGCGAGGTCGTGTCGCTCGGGGCGCTGCTGGGCGCCGCGTCGGAGCTGCGCGGGTCGCGGGTGCAGGCATCCGTCGCCATCGTCTGGAGCACCGAATCATTCTGGGCTCAGGACCTGGAGTGGCGCCCCTCGGTCGACCTCGCCCACCGCGAGCGCGTCGAGGCCTTCTACACGGCGCTCTGGAACCTCGGCGTGACCGTCGACTTCGTGCACCCGTCCGCCGACCTCTCGGGCTACTCGACGGTCTTCGCGCCGTCGCTCTACCTGCTCGACGACGAGGGTGCCGCGAACCTGCGCGGCTACGTCGCCGACGGAGGAACCCTCGCCGTGTCGTACTTCTCGGGCATCGTGTCGTCGAACGACGACGTGCCCGCCGGCTCTTACCCCGGCCAGCTGCGCGAGGTGCTCGGACTGTCGATCGAGGAGTTCCTGCCGCTGAAGTCGGGCGATCGGGTCGAGCTGTCGGGGGCGACGGATGCCGCAGCTTCGGCCTCCGCCGCCGTCTCGACCTCGACCTCCGCCGCGTGGTCCGGCTCGGTCTGGAGCGACGCCATCGTGCTCGAGGGCGCGACAGCAGTGACGATCTACGTCGACGGCCCGGCAGCCGGCCAGCCCGCCATCACCGTCAACGGCCTGGGCGACGGGTCGGCCTGGTACCTCTCGACCCGCCTCGACGGCGCCGACCTCGAGGGCTTCGTCTCCGACGTGCTCAGCTCCGCCGGCGTCCCGATCTCACGCCCGGCACCCGGCCTGGAGCGGGTCACCCGTGTCGCCGACGACGGCACGCGGTTCACCACCGTGATCAACCACGCCGAGACGTCCGCATCCGTCGGCGTCGCAGGGACCGACCTCGCCACGGGCGAGCCGGTCGCCGCCGACGCCGAGGTGGCGGGAGGGGCCGTCCGGATCGTGCGGGAGACCGCTCGCTGAAGCGCTTCGGGCGGTCGAAGCGCCTCAAGCGGGAGCCTCAGCGCACCACCTCGTACACGGCCTTGATGATCCCGTTCTCGTAGGCCGCCTGCTCCACGAGCTCGAGCTTCGCGAACTGCGCCGCGTCGTCGTCGGCGAACAGCCTCTTGCCGGCGCCCAGCAGCACCGGGAACACGAGCAGGTGGTAGCGGTCGACGAGCCCGGCCGCGGCCAGGCCCTGCGCCAGCGTCGCGCTCCCGTGCACGATGATCGGTCCGCCATCGCCCTGCTTCAGGTCCGCAACATCGTCGAGCGACCGCACGATCGACGTGTTGTTCCACGTCGGCTCCTCGGTCAGCGTCGTCGACACCACGTACTTGGGCATCGCGTTGTACTGGGCGAAGTCCTCGACCATGCTCGGCCACACCGGCGCGAACTCCTCATAGCTCACGCGACCCATGAGCATCGCGCCGGCCTCGAGCTGCTCGGTGCCCTTGATCTCGTAGGCCTCGGCGACGAACGGAACCTCCGTGAAGGTCCAGCCGGCGCGCGGGTGCGTGCCGCCGCCGGGGGAGTCGACGACCCCGTCGAGGGAGATGAATTCGGTGACGATGAGCGTGCGCATGTGGGTTCCCTGTCGTTCTGCGTGAGGCGGAGCATCCGTCTCATCATGACGTCGAACGGGCCGCAGCGGAATCGACAACGTCCCCCGAGAGACCGATGCGGATGCTACGCGCGACTACACCATCACGGCTCTCTCATCGCAGGATCTGCGGTTTCATGTCACCCGTTTGTGGGACATCGACGTTCTTGGCTCCCGACCCTTGCAGGCTGCGATGAAGCGGTGGAATCATCGCGACTCATACGCCGGAGTCCACCGGCGCGCACTCCTACTACAACGTCAGGATAGACATGCGCAGATTGAGAACCATCGCAGTGACATCGACCATCGCACTCGCCCTCACGGCTCTGGCAGCCGTTCCGGCGAGTGCGGTCACGTCCGAGGCGGGTGAGGTGACGGGCGAGCAGGAGTTCGTCGTCCTCTTCGCCGAGGGCACCTCGAAGGCCGACGCCGCAGCCGCGGTGACAGCGGCCGGCGGCACCATCGTCTCCGAGAACACCGACGTCGGCGTGGCCACGGTGCGCACGACCGATGCCGACTTCGTGGCGGATGCCGCAGCCCAGGGAGTCATCGAGGGAACGGCCCAGAACCGCGTCGTCGCCGACGTACCTGAAGCCCGATCGGCCTCGGGAGACGCGAAGAAGCTCGACGAGGCCGAGGCCGAGGTGCGTGCCACCGCCGGCACCGCCACGGCACCGAAGGCCGCCGCCGCCAAGAAGGGTGCGGCCGCCGTGGAACCGCTGGCATCGCTGCAGTGGGACATGAAGCAGATCGGCGCGACGCCCGAGGGCTCGTACAAGTACGAGAAGGGCAGCAAGAAGGTGCTCGTGGGCATCCTCGACACCGGCGTCGATGGAGCGCATCCCGACATCGCACCGAACTTCGACGCGAAGCGCAGTCGCAACTTCACCGTCGACATCCCCGTCGACGCCAACGGCGCCTCGATCGACGGGCCCTGCGAGGAGGAGCCAGACCAGTCGTGCACGGACCCGTCCGACGTCGATGAGAACGGCCACGGAACCCACGTCGCCTCCACCATCGGCTCGCCCATCAACGGCATCGGCATCGCCGGCGTCGCTCCGAACGTGTCGCTGGTGAACCTGCGCGCCGGTCAGGACTCGGGATACTTCTTCCTGCAGCCGTCGCTCGACGCCCTCACCTACGCCGGCAAGATCGGCGTCGACGTCGTCAACATGAGCTACTACGTCGACCCGTGGCTGTTCAACTGCACGAACAACTCGGCGGACTCCCCCGCCGACCAGCAGGAGCAGAAGACCATCATCACGGCCATGCAGCGCGCGCTCGACTTCGCACGCCTGCGCGGAGTGACGCTGATCGCGGCCGCAGGCAACGGCGCCACCGATTACACCAAGGCGCTGACGGATGCCGGCAGCCCCGACTTCGCCGACGTTCCCGGCGAGGTCGCCTACACGCGTGACCTCCTCGACCCAGCGAGCTGCGTCTCGATGCCGTCCGAGGGCAAGGGCGTGGTCGCGGTCAGCAGCACGGGCCAGACGAAGCGCAAGGCGTACTACTCCGACTACGGCAACGGCTACGTCGATGTCGCGGCTCCCGGTGGCGACGTCTACGACACCCCGGCCGGCACGCGCGACTACGCGGGCGGAATCCTGGCCGCCTACCCGGCCGCTCTCGCCGCGTCGGAGGGCGCCATCGATGACGCCGGCAACGTGGTCGTTCCGTGGGCGGTCAAGAGCTGCGATGCAGCCGGCACCACCTGCGGGTACTACCAGTACCTGCAGGGCACCTCGATGGCGTCACCGCACGCCGTCGGAGTCGCCGCGCTCATCGTGAGCAAGTACGGCCTGCCCGACATCATTCGGGGCGGAAAGTACCTGCCGGCCCAGGTGGTGGAGGCGCGGCTCAAGCAGAGCGCCGTCGCCACGGCCTGCCCGGTGCCTGCTGAGTTCACGTACACCCGCACGCTGGTCTCCGGCGCCGTCGTGACCGACACCCACACCTGCGAGGGCACGAAGGCGAAGAACGGGTTCTACGGATCCGGCATCGTCAACGCGCTGCGCGCCGTGGGGCACTGAGCGCGCTGGCTCTCTGAGTCAGCCGTGACGGAAGCGGGGTCGGCCTTCGGGTCGGCCCCGTTTTCGTGCGCCCGGCCGAGCGGGCGCCGGCGCGTTTACAGGATGAGCTGCACGATGTGCCTCGTACAGCTCTCATCGGCCGCCTCATCCTGTAACGCGAAGCACGCGAGCGGCGGATGCCGACTGCAGCGAAGCGCCGCCAACTCGGCGCAGCTCAGTCCGGATGCTCCGCCAGCCAGCCCTTCGCCAGCTTGGGCGGCGCCACGGCGAACCAGGCCTCGACCACGAGCTCCTCGAGGCGGCGCTGCGGGATGCGGTCGAGCCACACCAGGATCGCCGGGAAGTCGACGAAGTGCGGGGTGGTGAGGAACACGCTCGGGTCCTCCTCGAGCAGCGCGAGCTTGGTCGCCTCGTCCTCGACCCGCGCGCCTAGCACGGGCTCGGCCTGCTCAGCGAGCCCCAGGTGCACGAGCTCCTTCTTGCGCAACGGCCGCTCCCATACGAAGCCCCTGTCGTGCACGCGCCAGTGCGCGCTGCCCCAACTCACGGCCTCGGTCGTGTCGGGCAGCTCGAGCGCGAGCCGTCGCACCTCGTCCCAGTCGGCCATGCCGCCACGCTACGCCCGGACGGCATCCGCTGTCACGAGTCAGAAGCCCTCGCGGTTGGCCGCCACGTCCCACTGGAACACCGAGGCCGGGGCCAGCGACCCGTCGGGCAGCTGCCGGCTGTACTCGAAGCTCACCGCGTTGTAGACGAGGCTCACGCTCTCCAGAGACGCGTCGTCCGTCGCGGCACCAGCGCCCGAGACCGACGTCACCATCATGTCTCGAAAGCGCACGACGAGGTACACCGAGGGACTCTCGCCGGGTCGCCGCGCTGCGAACACGGCATCGGGGCTGTGCTTCCCGGTGGCGCAGGCGAGGAGCAGACCGGCGGATGCCGCATCGACGCGATGCGTGAAGTGGAATTCCTGGAACGTCATCTTTCCGGCGCGCCCGACACCGCCGCCGCCACCTCCAAATCCTCCGCCACCGGGACTCGAGGCGCCCCAACTCCACGAGAGCACCTCGATCTCGTCAGGATGCTCGGCATCGACGCTCTCGCCGGTGATGCCGGCGAGCTTCAAGAACATGGGACTGGTCATGAGGACGCTCCTTCTGACAGGTGCGGCTGCGTCGGGTGGCGCATCGCGAGACCATCCCACGCCCGCGGGGCTGCAGCGCGCAAGGGGTGTGGGCCCGCTCGTTCTCCTCCGCTGATCGAGTAGTGCCCGAGCGGAGCGAGGCCACGTATCGAGATCATCGAACGGTCGAGCACAGCTCAGGGGTCTCGATACGGCTGCTCGCTGCGCTCGCGGCCTACTCGACCAGCGGGGTCGGCGGGGCTCTCAGCGAGCCTTGCCCTCCAGGTAGCGGCGCTCGGCGGCGTTGAGCGCGAGCCGCGCCGCCGTCGCGAACTCGGCACGGGCGGCATCCGTCGCCCCCGAGAGCTCCAGAAGGTGCGCCCGCACGGCATGCACCCTGAAGTGCCCGGCCAACGCCGGCTCGAGCGCGACGGTCTCGAGCTCGCGCAGCCCGACGTCGGCTCCCCACACCATGGCCATCGCCACCACCCGGTTGAGCTCCACCATCGGGCCCGGCGCTATGCGGCGCAGGAGTTCGTAGAGACCGAGGATCTCGGGCCAGTCGGTGTCGGCCGTCGACGGTGCCTCGTCGTGCACCGCGGCGATCGCCGCCTGCAGTTGATACGGCCCGGCCGGAGCCGACTCGAGCACACCCGTCACCAGCTCGACGCCCTCCTCGATGAGTGCTCGGTTCCAGAGCGAGCGATCCTGGTCGGCGAGCGGCACGAGGGTGCCGGGGCCGCCGTCGATGTCGAAGCGGATGCGCGCAGCACGTCGACATTCCGTCAGCAGCATGAGCGCGAGCAGACCCGCCACCTCACCCCGCCACGGCGCGCTGGCGGGCGTCGCGGCCTGCAGCTGCCTCGCCAGGCGGATGGCCTCGGACGACAGATCGACGCGCGTGAGCGACTCACCGCCCGTCGCTGTATGCCCCTCGGTGAATACAAGGTAGAGCACGGCGCAGACCGCGGCGATCCGGTCGCCCAGCTCGTCGTCCGACGGCATCCGGAACTCCGATCCGCTCGCCCTGATGCGCGCCTTCGCCCGCGAGATGCGCTGGCCGATCGTCGCCTCGGGTGTGAGCAGTCCTCGTGCGATCTCGGCCGTCGTGAGACCTCCGACAGCGCGCAGCGTCAGAGCGACCTGCGCCGGCAACGGCAGCGCCGGGTGACAGCACAGCAGGAACAGCGTGAGCGAATCGTCGCGCGACGGCACGGCGTCGCCAGGCGGGTCGAGATCGACCACGCCCTCTTCGCGACGACGCCTGGCGACCTCGCTGCGCACCAGCTCGACATAGCGGCGGTGGGCGACGGTCACGAGCCAGGCGCGCGGGTTCTCGGGTGGATCAGTCCGCCACTGAACGGATGCCGCGAGCAACGCCTCCTGCATCGCGTCCTCGCTCGCCTCGAAGTCGCGGGTGCGACGCACGAGGATCGCGAGGGCCGACGGGGCGGCGGCCCGCAGCATCCGTTCGATGTCGGTCATCGGCAATCCGAGGTGGTCAGAGCTCCATGCCGGCGTTGGCCATGACCGGATGCACCGACACCATGCCGCCCTGGGCCTCCGGCAGGCGACCGGCGATCTCGACGGCGCGGTCGAGCGAGGCGACGTCGACGATGTAGTAGCCGCCGAACCACTCCTTGGCCTCGATGAACGGGCCGTCGCTGGCGACGGGGCCGTCGGCGCCGACACTCACGACCCGCGCGGTCTCGGGTGCCGCGAGCTGCTCGGCGTCGACGAGCTCGCCCGACTCCTGCAGGTCGGCGAACAGCTTTTCGTAGAGGGCCATGCCCTCGGCCTGCTGCTCGGGCGAGAACGAGGCGAAGGCGCCGGCCCATTCGGGATTGCTCTTGATGAGGATGAGGTACTTCACGGTCCACTCCTTGCACTGGGTTTCGGGAGGCCGGATGGCGTTCCCATCAGTATGTCGATGCCGGCTGCGCGATTTCGACAGTCCTCCCCACATGCTTCGTACGGCCGCTTCCGGCGGTCGCTTCGCTCGGTCCTCTGCGAGCGCCGGCGAGCGGAGGACCGGGGCCTGCCCCTAGAAGCGCGCCCCGCCCCGGGTCTATAGTCGGCTGCAGATCAGTCGTCAGCTTCCGCCCCTTCGCGTCGTTGACTGCCTCCCGAACAAACTGAATTCTCGCGATGCCCGCTGTGTTCGGGCGTCCTCCGCCCGCGCGTCGAGCTTCCACCCCGCCCGATCGCTCGCCCGGAGCCGAATCGCCCGCACCGCCGCGGGCGCACGCACGCACCAGGAAGCCAGGCGTCACGGCACGCACGCCGCCACGAAGCGCCCGCACCGCACAGTGGGACACGATGACCGACATCGGAACCGGATTCCTCAACGGAATCGAAGCCTTCGCCAATTCCCGCCTCGGCGAGATGAGCGGCACGTCGTTCAAGGACACGGTGCCGTTCCTCGAGTCCATCGTCACGTTCGGCATCGTCGGCGACGTCAAGCCGACCTTCGAGAAGCTCAAGGCCGACATCAAGGCCGCCGTCGCCCTCGTCGAGCCGATCGCGAAGGCGATCAAGAAGCAGACCGACCTCATCGCCAAGATGGTGAAGGAGTCGGCGGACGACATCGACAAGGACGACTTCAACGTCGACACGGCGTCCCGCGTCGCCGTGCGCCTGGGCATGGCGCTGGCCGCCATGGACGAGGCGTTCAACATCGTCGCCAAGGAGCTCGCCAAGAAGGCCGACGGCACGGTCGACGAGACCATCCGTTCCGGCCTGATGGAGCTCTGGAACCCGTGGGCCCAGCCGTTCAAGGATCTGGGCGCCGGCTCCGGGAAGCTCCTCGACAGCTTCGGCTCGACGGTGCTCGGGGTGCAGAACCTCACCAAGAAGCTCGGTGACGCGCTCGTACTCGACCGCACGGGCGGCACCTTCCTGCTCGCAGCCAAGCTGCAGAACCTCGGTCCGGTGACTCTCGGCGCCATGACGCTCGACAAGGTGTCGTTCGAGGCGTTCCTGCAGTTCAGCGACCGTGAGATCGCGAATCCCACCGCCGAGGAGAAGACGAGCCTGCTCGAGCGCGACGGCAAGTGGTTCATCGGAGACGTGGCCATCCTGGGCCTGCGGATGCAGACCATGCTCGAACCCGGGCTCACGAAGGACCCGCTGCTCTCCAAGGTCATGCCGGGCTCGCAGGAGCCGAAGACCACGACCCTCACCACCATCTCGATCGACACCGGACAGGGCGTCTACCTCGGCGATGGGCGCGGCAACGAGCGTGCGGTGCTGCCGGTGCGTTTCACCTTCCCCGGCGTCGAACTGCGCGAGGTCGCGTTCGGGCTGAGGCGCAACGAGGCCCGCGACGTGACGGGGTTCGAGCTCACGACGTCGATCGCCGCCAAGCTGGGCGACGCCGTCGGCCTGCAGATCGTGGGGACCGGCTTCATCGTCGCGCTGAACGGCGATGTGGAGCAGCAGGCGATCTTCGACATCCCGGTCTCGCCGCGCTGGCCCGATGCGATCGGCCTGCGCGTGAAAGCCGGCCCCGTCACGGGCGGCGGCTTCATCCAGCGCGTCGAGCGCACCTACAAGGTCGACGGCCAGGACGTGAAGCGGATCGAGTTCGGCGGTGTCGTGCAACTGCAGATCCTCAAGTTCGGGGTGTCGGCCATCGTCATCCTGTCGCCCGATCCGTTCTCGCTCGTGCTGGTCATCGGCGTGCGCTTCCCCGTGGCCATAGACCTCAGTATGGGCTTCACGCTGAACGGCATCGGCGGCATCCTCGCCATCAACCGCGGTCTCGACCTCGAAGCTCTGCGGTCGGGAATGAAGGAGCACATCCTCGACAAGATGCTGTTCCCCGACAACCCCGTCGCCGAGGCGCCGAAGCTGCTCGACAAGGTGGCCAACGTGTTCCCGCCGAAGGACGGCGGATTCGTCTTCGGTCCGATCGTCGAGCTCGGCTGGGGCTCGCAGGCGAAGTTCGTCGAGATGAAGCTCGGCGTCGTGCTGGCCCTGCCCGATCCGATGATCGTCATCCTCGGCTCCCTGCGGGTGCGCGTGCCGACGAAGGAGGCGCCGATCACCGACATCCGCGCCGACGTGTTCATCGCCATCACGCCCGACTACCTGCTGCTCTTCGCCAGCATGCGCGACTCCACCGTCGCCGGCATCAAGATCTCGGGCGACCTCGGGCTCTACATCCAGTGGTCGGGCAGCGGCGCGTTCGAGTTCTCGGTCGGCGGCTTCCACCCCGAGTATGAGAAGCTCACCGGCGGCAAGCCGAAGCTCGGCGACATGGACCGCGTCACCATCGACCTGTCGCCGTCGAAGGCGATCAGCTTCGTCATCAAGGCGTACTTCGCCATCACCGCGGGATCGGTCATGCTCGGAGTCGACGGCCGCCTGAACGCCGACTTCGCCGTCATCTCGGCGAAGGCCTGGCTCACCCTCGACATGATCTTCATCTGGGCGCCGCGCTTCGCGTTCAAGATCTCCATCGAGGTGGGCGTCGAGGTCGAGCTGTTCGGCTGCACCCTCTGCTCCATCGTGTTCCGCGGCTCGCTTGAGGGCACCAAGCCCTTCCGCCTGGCCGGTCACATCAAGGTCGACGTCTGGTTCCTGCCCACCTTCGACGAGGACCTCGGTCCGGTCGAGTGGGGCGAGAAGCCCGCCCCGATACTGACGAAGGTCGACGCGCTCCAGATCGCGGCGAAGGCGATGAACGAGGACGACGCGTGGAAGGTGCAGTTGCCGGATCACGCCGCGCAGCTCGTGACCCTCGCCGAGGTGGACGACATCGACGGACGCATCGCGCATCCTCTCGCCGGCGTCGAGGTCTCGCAGACGCAGGTGCCGTTCGGGGTCAAGATCGCCCGCATCGGCTCGGCTCCGGTCGCCGCCGACATGGTCACCATCGGCACCCCCACGTCGACACCGGACTCCGGCCTCGTCGGCGCCGTGAGCGAGCTCAAGACGGCGTTCGCCCCCGGTCAGTTCTTCGAGCTCGAGGGTGAGGGCCTCCTCGCCCGCTCCGGCTTCGAGGACATGACGGGCGGATGCCGCATCGCAGCCGCCACCACTCCCAAGGTCGGCACCGCCACTCCCGCGAAGGTCGCCTACGAGACCTACGTGCGCAACCCCGACGAGCCGGGATCGCTCATCGAGTTCGCCGGAAAGTTCGGCGTCTACGCCAGCTCCTACGCCACGAAGACCAACGTGGGGCGCGCCGTGGCCGAGGTCGGAAATCCCTACTCCCAACCGAAACCGCCGAACGCCGGCGTCACCGTCTCCGACAAGGGCACCTCGACCATCGCGGATGCCGTCACCGGCGCGGCCCTGGTCGCCGGCCTCGGCGAACTCAGCGCCACGCAGGCCGCCCTCGTGACGGCGGCAGTCAACTCCGCGAGCGCCGCATCGGCGACGCGCCTGATCGTGAAGGGGTGACCTGATGGCCGACCTTGATGCCATCGCCGCGAGCGTCGTCTCGCCTCTCACCAGCACGGCCACCCACGTGGTGCGCGACGCCTTCTCCCTCGTGATCGAGCCGGAGGACGAGTTCGACGAGAGCGCCGTCCCGATCGAGTCGCTCGAGTTCGCCTCGTCGGCCGTCGGCGGCCTGTCGTCGGCCGCGAGCACCCCGGCGGCCGGCACCGTCCGCTCGACGTCGCGAGTGGAGGTGCCCCTGGCCGACAGCGCCGGGGGAGCGGCATCCGCGGGTCTCTCGGTGACGCTCTACGGACCCGGGGACGTGCGCGGTATCGACCCGGCGCAGATCGTGCGGCGCTTCCCGGCGCCGGGCGCCCAGACGGCCGAGGAGACCGTGCTCGCGCACATCGAGTTCGACCGCCCCGAGCTGCCCTGGGCGTTCAGCGCGACGAAGCAGGCCGCCGTGATGCGCCCCTGGCTCACCCTCGTGGTGCTCGAGCGTTCGAGCGTCATCCGCGAGCCGGCGACGAGCGCGCTTCTGCCGGTGTTCCAGGTTCCGCTGGCGCAGTTGCCGGCGCTCACCCACGCCGACCTCTGGGCGCACGCTCAGGCGCCGGCCACCACCACGGGGCAAGACCTGAGTGCGCGGCTCTCGCCGGCGCACGCTCCGGTCAACCTCTCGCGGGTGATCTCTCCGCGCATCCTCACCGAGGACACCGACTACATCGCCGCCCTCGTCCCGACGACCGACGTCGGGGTGCGCGGCGGACTCGGCCTGACCGGCGGCACCCTCGAGCCGGCCTGGACCACCTCCTCTCCCGACCCGGTGCGCCTGCCCGTCTACGACAGCTGGGAGTTCCGCACCGGACCCGACGGCGACTTCCGCTCGCTCGCGCTCGAGCTGCAGGGAATCGCCGCACCCTACGAAGTCGGACGCAAGTTCATCGACACCTCGCAGCCGGGCAAGCCGTTGCGCGCCCTCGGAGCCGACGAGTCCGGACGCAAGCAGGTGCTGCGCTGCGCCCTGTTCTCCCCCAGCCTGCCGAAGACCCCCGAGCAGCAGGTGGCCGAGACAGCGGTCTGGCCCGACGCCATGATCGACGAACTGCACGCCGAGCTCGACCTCCCGGCAACCATCGAGGGCACCCAGGAGCAGACCGACGGAGTGCCCGACCTGCCCATCATCGGGCCGCGCATCTACGCGAAGCTGCACCGCGGCAGCGCCGTCATCGAGGGCTCGGACTGGTTCGCCGAGCTCAACCTCGCCCCGGTGAAGCGCATCGTCGGCGGTCTCGGCACCCGCGTCGTGCAGCGCGACCAGGAACGCCTCATGCAGTCGGCCTGGGCGCAGCTCGGCGAGGTCGAGGCCGCCAACCGCGCCATCCGTCTGGCCCAGCTCGCCGAGCTTCTCGCCACCAGGCTGCACAGCAGGCTCGGCGAGCTGCAGACCGGACACCTACTGCAGGTGGCATCGCCTCTCACCACGCGCATCTCGATCAGCGCGGGCAGCACCCTCTTCGCCGACGTCACCCTGAGCGCCACTCCCGTCGCGGCCACGAGCGGCGCGTTCCGACGGGTCACCCGACCGGCCGGTCCGATGATCCGGCGAACGGATGCCGCCTCCCAGGAGCGCGCGGGCAACGTGGTGGGCACCGAGGCGACCCTGCGCGACTTCACCCGGGTGTACTCGAACCCCGAGGGCATCGGCAGGCTCACCTCCGACGTCGTGGCCCACCTCGACCTGCAGCTGGTGAGCGCCGCCATCGGCACGCCCGTCGATGCCGTCGGCGGACTGCTGAAGCAGGCGAACGCCCAGGTGGAGGGGCAGGGCGGCTTCGCCACCTACCTCACCGAACCGAGCCGGTGGAAGGCGGCCGACACGACCTTCGATCTCGGCGCCGCCGTCGCCACCCGGTGGACCGAGAAGCTGCTCCGTTCCTCACCGATTCCCGCCGTCGAGTCGATTCGCGCCCAGCGCGTCGGACCACTCGCCGCCGAGCTGTCGCTGTCGAAGGCGGCGAGCTCCAGCCCGTTGCGCGAGCAGTTGAAGGGCACGGCCGTGACGCTGAACGACAGGGTGCTCGTCGACCTCGGCGTGGTCGATGTGCGGCCCGACGGGCCGGTGATCGACGGGCCCGTGATCGACGGCCCGGTGATCGACGGCCCTGTGATCGACGGCCCGATCATCCGCGGCCCGGTCATCGACGGCCCGATCATCCGCGGCCCGGTCATCGACGGCCCCATCATCCGCGGTCCCGTCGTCTCGCCGCTCAACCCGCGCATCCCGCTCACCCGTCGTTCCCCCATCGGCGGAGCTGTGGGCCGCCTGCCGCAGGGCGGCGCCGGTCCCGCGGTCCGGATCCCTGTGGGCGGTGGCGAGCTCGGCGGCGGTCTGGGGGGAGGCGCCCTGAGAGCTCGCCGCATCCCGGTCGAGGGCCACGTGCTCGTCGGCGGTCGCGGACTGCGGGTCATCGACGTGCAGCACCTCAAGAAGCTCGGCGACACCCGCGACGCCGCCGAGCTCGACGCCGGGCTGGCGCAGTTCGCCGACCTGGCCGAGGTGAAGCTCACCCCGACCCTCGATCGCATCGACCAGCTGCCGTTCGACGTGCTGCGCGCCGAGATGACCACCCTCATCGACCCCGGCGCCCTGCTGACGATCGACACGGTTCCCCATCGCGATGCCCTGGAGGTGGCATCCGCCGCCATCACCTCGGCGATCGATCCACGGCACACTGTGCGCGCCTCGCTCGCCGGGCGACTGCATCTCAGCGCCGGGCTCGCCGAGCGGTGGGTCGCACAGCCGCGCATCGCGCCGATCATGGCGGCACCGCGCTTCGACCGGCCGATGTACCGAGCGCTCGAGGAGTACGACCGCGACTGGCTCGTGCCGGGGCTCGGCCTGCTGCCGGCAGACGACTTCGTGACGGTGCTCTCGACCAACCGCGAGTTCATGGCGGCGTTCTTCGTCGGCCTCAGTGACGAGATGGGGCGCGAGCTGCTCTGGCGCGGCTACCCGACCGACCAGCGCGGCACCTACTTCCATCGATTCTGGAACCCGAACGTCGACGAGCTCCCGAAGCCCATCCACCTGTTCCCGAAGAAGGCCCTGGTCGACCAGGTCTCCCTCGGCGGCAGCGGCGGCAAGGACTGCGCCGTGATCGTGGTGAAGAGCGAACTCGTGCGGCGCTTCCCCGACCTCATCATCCAGGCCGTCGAGAACCAGGGCACCGTGCGCGACCCCGTCTTCGAGAAGGTCGACTCGCCCCAGAAGACAGCCCGCATCCTGTTCTCCGAGGTGCTCGATCCCGACATCGCGCTCGTGGGCGTCGACCTCAGCGTCGACGAACTCGACGGCGAGAAGTGGTGGATCACCATCGCCGAGCATCCGAGCGCCACGCGCTTCAGCCGCCCCGCCGATTCCGTTCTGCCGGCAGCGCAGAAGTTCCTCACCGACTCAGCACCGCATTCCGCCGACTACGCCGAAGACCACCTGCACCGCCCCGTGCGGGTCGCGTTCCAGGCGACCGACCTCATCGTGAGAGAGGCGTAGACCATGCCCGTCGAGACCCCTGCCGACCTCGCCAGGGTGCGCGAGAGCATCGCCACCCTGGCCGAGAAACGCCGCACGCTCCTGCGCAAGCCGCCCGCCCGCGGGCTGCGGGGAGACATCCTGAAGCTCGACGACGACCTGCGCGAGATCATCGGCGGCCTCCGCGATCGACTCGACCCGTGCGACGCCTCCCCCGAGGTGCCGCTCGTACTGCTGCCCGTGCGCATCGAGAGCAAGCTCGCACCCGGGACCTCGACGCTGCGGGTGCGCATCTCGCCCGACGAGGCGCACATCGACAGCCTGCTGCGGTCGGTGACGGATGCGGAGGTGGCCGCCGGCCAGGCCTACTGGCGCGCTGTCTGGGTCGACGCCGCCGACCCCGCAGCCTGGTCCGAGCTCACCGAGGCCGTCGGCGCCCGCCGCGCCGGCTGGGTGGCCGAGGTGACGACCCCGACGAACCTCGCAACTCGAGGTCAGGGCGACCCGGCCTTCCCGGAGACTCCCGAGGAGGTCGCCCACGGCACCGTGGCGCGGTGCCTGCCCGACCAGTTCGTGGTGCGCGTGTTCCCGAGCGGCGGAGCGCCCATCACCGTGACGGGGTCGCCCGTGGCTCCCGACGTTCCGCTCTCGCCCATAGCCTTCGGCGACGACGAGCTGACCGAGGTGGCCGGCCTGAACGTTCCCGTGGGCTCGGAGTGGACGATCGACTTCACCGCGGCGATGACGGCCGGCCTGGGTGTGGAGGTACCGCTGCCGGGAGGCACCACCCTCATCGACCGCATCGTGGTGGTCGGCACCCGCAACTCGGTGTCGGAGGAGGCCAATGCAGCGGACTTCGTCGAGCTGCTCACCAGCCACCGATTCAGCGACGGCGTCTCCCTGCTCGCCGCCGGTACCGCCACCAACAACGCCGACGCCGAGCGCTCGCCCTATCGCCCCGCCGCGAGCGTCGGCGCCCCGGCGCTGGAGCCGCGCACGCCGTCGCGGGACGCGACGCGGCTCGCGGCTGCACTCGGCCTCGATGCGGCATCCGTCGAGCATCTCCTCGATCCGAACGAGCCCGTCTCGACCCAGGACCAGGCCGAGGCCGCCGCGAACACCGCGCTCTGGTTCGCCACCTGGGAGGGCGTGCTCGAGCGCCTCGACGACGCCGCCATCCCGGCCGTCACCCCGAGCAGCATCGAGTCGGCCCGGCGCCTGCACCGCGATCACGTGCGCGGAGCCGGACCGGCCCCCACCCTGCGCATCGGCGCCCAGCCCTACGGCGTGCTCCCCGTGACGGATCTCGACGCCTGGAGCCCGCGGTCGGGCGAGATCACGGCGCACCTCGTGCCGCTGATCCGCCGCACGCTGGCGCGCTGGGCGAGTCGGGCACCCGTGGTGCCGCACGTACGCCCCGGCGACCAGCTCAGCGACCAGGACCTGCTCGACATGCTCGGCACCAGCCCCGTGGCCACGGGCGTGCGGGCGAGGCCCGCCGTCGACGGGCCGCAGCTCGCCTCCTTCGGGGCGGCGACGGGAGCCGACCCCTCCCAGCTGCTCGCCGAGGCGCAGCTGCGCACGGCCATGCTGGCGCAGTTCTCGGTGGATGCCGCCAAGGTGCTGCAGAGTCCGGCGCCGCACGACGACTCCCGCACCATCGGCCTGCCGCTGGTGTCGGACCGAGACGCCGAGGTCGTGGCCGAGATCCTCGCCGGCACCACCCCGAAGGTCGACAGCGTGCTGCAGGCCCTGCTCGACATCGCGTGGGACAGTGCGAAGCGGCTGCGCTTCCGGGCGACGCCGCAGGAGTTCGTGGGTCCGCTGCTCGACTTCGTGCAGCTCGACCCCGACATCGCCGCGATCGTGAAGACCGCGGCATCCGCCGACGCCGCCGTCGACGACACCGCCCCTGCCCGCTTCTTCGCCGCGGCGGAGACTGTGGCCGCCGTGCAGCATTTCGATGGGCAGCCCGCCGAGCGAGTGAGCATCTCCGCCCTCGAACCCGTCGCCGAAGCGCGCACCTCGCTCGCACAGGTGGCCCTCGACCTGGGCGACACGGCGCAGGCGAAGTGGCTGGGCGGCAGCGCCATCACCGAACTGCTCTACGCCTTCGGCGTGGGCGGAGAGGTGCGGGCGGCCATGATCGCGCTCGCGGCGTCTCCGCTCGAGGAACGCCGCATCGCCGTCGCCCACGCGCTCGACCTCGCATCGCACCGAGTCGACGCGTGGGCGACCGGCCTGGCGACATCGCGCCGGGCCACGCTCGCGGCATCCGCCCCCGTCGGCATGACCATCGGCGCGTTCGGCTACGTCGAACAGATCAGGCTGGGGGCGACCCGTCGCGATCCCGACGGCTGGATCCACGCGCCGAGCAGTTCGCACGCCGTCGCCGCCGGTGTTCTCGCGAGCGCTCACCGCTCCAACATCGGCGCGAAGCCGGGCGCCCAGCCGTTCGCGATCGACCTGTCGAGTCGCCGGGGCGCGGAGCTCCGCCGTGTGCTCGAGGGCGTGCAGGCCGGCCAGTCGATCGGCGCCCTGCTCGGCTACCAGATCGAGCGAGGACTCGCCGGAACGTCGGCGGCCCGCTTCCAGCTGAGCCTGCGGCAGATCGCGCCCGAGGCCACGGACCAGCTCGGCAACGACGAGGCGCAGGAGGTCGCTGCGGCACGGGTCGCCGGTGGCGACGTCGTCGACGGCGCCGAACTGCTGCGGCTGTTCCCGCTCGAATCCCTGCAAGGCGGCAGCCCGCCTCTGCGCACGCGCCTCTCGCGCAAGCCCGACAACGCGTTCATCGAGACCTGGGAACCGGTCTCGAACGCCGAGTGGGACCTCGTGGTCGCCGCCCTGCGGGGAGCCGCGGCCACCCTCGACGCCGTCTCGGACGCCCTGCTCAGCGAGAGCGTGCTGCAGTACTCCTCGGGCAACCCGTCGCGGGCCTCCGCCGCGATGGACGCCATGGCCAGCGGCGCCGCCGTCGACCCCGACCTCGGCGTGCTGAACGTGCGCCAGACCGGCCGCATCCTCACCCACGGCGTGTTCGCGGTCATTCCGGTCGGGGCGACGGGCTGGTCGAGCACGCGCCCCCGGGCCCTCGCCGAACCGCGGCTCGAGGCGTGGGCGGCCAGACGTCTCGGTGATCCGGCCGAGATCGCGGTGACGGATGCCGCAGGCACCAGGCACACCCTCGCCGAGGCCGGCTGGGCAGCCCTCGACCTGGTGTTCACCGACGACGCGGCCTCTCTCGACCGCGAGCTGCGCGCCTCGATCCCCGCGATGGCCGACGCCCCGCTCGCCGACGACCTGCTGCACGCTGCCGCTCTCGCCGGCAGCCTCCGTTCCCTCGCGGCCGGCGGAACCCCGCTCGGGCCCGACTCCCTCGTGCGAACCGGCGTCACCCCCCAACGCCGGTTCGACACGGCCGAACTGCAGGGTCGCTGCGACGCCGTGCTCGACGCCCTCGCCGCGGTGCTCGCGTCGGGTCAGGCCGTGATCGCCGCCGTCGATGAAGACACCCTCGCGGTGGACGAGGACGACGTGGCCGGCGTCGTCGCCGCCGTTCGGGGACTTGCGGCCTTCGGGGTTCCCCTCGTTCCGGATGCCGCCATCCCGTCGAACGTGGCCTGGGCCGTCGGCGCCTGGCAGGCGGCATCCGCTCGCCTCGAGCAGGCCAGGGCGACTCTCGCCGCCCTGCGCGACCCCGCCCGCGACCCCGCCGCCACCGACGGCGAGATCGTCGACGCCTGCCGCGCCGTGGCCGAGGGCATCCTCGGCGACGGCTTCCTGCTGCTGCCGGTGCTGGCGAAGCCGTCCGGCGCCGACTCCTTCGCGGAGGCCGTCGCGAAGCCGGCCCTGAAGAAGCAGCCGGCTCGGGCGCAGCTCAACGCCTTCGTGCGCGATCACGCGACGGTGCAGGCCGGCGTGGGGCGGCTGGCCGAGGCGCAGCTTCTCGGCGGCGCCCTCGGCACCCCGATCCCGCTGCGCGTCGTGCAGCTCACCGAGCGCGACGAGGCCACGGGCGACCCCGCGGCCGGCACCGACCGCTGGCTGGCCGGGCCCCTGCCCGACGACGTGCCGTGGCCCGCGGCATCCGCGAGCCATCTCGTCGTCGAGATCGTGGGCGATGACGATTCCGTGGGCGGGGCCTTCGCCGGGCTCGCCATCGACGGCTGGGCCGAGACGCTGCCCTACCAGCCCGACCCTCGGGCGTTCGACCCGGCCGCTCCCGATAATCCGCTGCGTGCCGCGCGGGCCACCACCGGGCTGGCCGTGCACGCCAACCAAGCCTCGGCGCGGGCTCCGCAGGTGCTGCTCTCGGCCGTGTCACCGGACGGGAAGCGCTGGACGACGGACTCCGTGGTGGCGACGGTGCTCGAGGCCGTCGACCTGGCCAAGGCTCGACTGGTGACCTACGAGCACACGCCGGGAGATGCGGCCATCCTGCCCGCGATCTACGTGGCGAGCCCGTGGTTGCAGATCCGCAAGGGACTCCAGTTCACCGAACTGGCCAAGGTGAAATGGTCCGGGGACGCCATCCCGTTCCTGTCGGAGGTGAAGTGATGGCCGTCAACATCCCCATCGACATGATGGTGAACGCCGTGACCGACCAGAACCTGGAGTCGATCCTGAAGCTGCTGCAGGTGGCCGATCCGCCGGCCATGGTTCGGCTCGAGCCGGATTCGATCACCGGCGATCCGGCTCCCGGCTCCGAGGCGCGCATCGGCGACGCGGCCTGGATGCTCGGGCGGCAGTGGCAGTTCGGCGAACTCACCGGCGAGGACGCCGGCTCCGTCGTCTCCGTGCACGTGGCGTCGAGCGCGCTGCCGATCACGGCATGGGCACCGCTCGTGGGGGCTGCTGCCTCCTCGTCCGATCTGGCCGGGGTCGAGTGGCGGCCCTGGCGCGAGGGAGCGTTGCTCGAGGAACTCGTGCAGGACGTCCCGGAGCTGGCCTTCGGCGACGGGCTGCGGCAGCGGGCCGAGGCCGGCGCCCAGCTCGTCGACCTGCTGACCGATGCCGGCGAGAAGACACTGGCGCGCTCGCTCGCAGGACGGCATCCGCTCGCCCTCGACGACGACCCCAACGACCCTCTGGGCCTCAACGACCCGCAGGCCGCGCGCCTGTTCGCCGTGCTCGGAGGTGCCGTGCCCGACGGCGGCTCCCTCGCGACCGAGCTGCGGGCGGGCGACCCCGCCTGGATCGGGGAGGCGACGGATGCCGCTGCCACCCGCGCCGTGATCGTCGCGTGGCTCGACTGGCTGGGCGGCGCGCCGGACTCGGGCGGAGCGTGGTCGACGGAGCGGCTCGAGTACAGCTTCGCCCTGCGCTTCGGCGACGAGGACAACGCCGTGTTCGCACGCGGCACCCAGTTCGGCTCGGCGTCGGTGCGCTGGAGCGACCTCGAGTGGGTGGAGGGCGCGAGCGGCGCGCTCCCCGATGAGTCGGCCTCCGGAACCCCCGTGACCAGCGAGGCGACCATGCTCGCCACGCCGCTGCGGTTCCCGGGCATGCCGGCCGACCGCTACTGGCAGCTGGAGGACGGCGCGGTCGACCTCGGCGCCATCGAGGCGCAGACCAACGACCTCGCCAGACTCTGCCTGGCCGAATTCGCGCTGTCCTCCGGCGACGACTGGCTCGCCGTACCCGTCGACGGCCTGCTGGGAGCCGTCAACAGGGTCGGCGTCGTCACCCTCACCGACGACTTCGGCGATGCCGTGACGGTGCCGGAACTCGTCGATCCGGCTTTCACGATGTTCGGGGTGGCGTCAACCGCCGGGCGGATGCTGCCCGGCATCGTGCTGCCTCCCACCGCTGTCGGCACCCTCGTGGGCGAGGCCCTCGAGGACGTGCTGTTCCTCCGCGACGAGATGGCGAACATGGCGTGGGCCATCGAGAACTCCGTGCAGGGGCGCAGCGGAGACCCGCGGCGACGCTCCAGCGAGCGGGCTCCAGAGCCGGATCCGTGGCCCACCGGGCTCACCCAGGAGGAGCGGGCGTACAGGCTGCAGTCTCCGGTGCCCGCGCACTGGATTCCGCTGGCGCCGGTGGCCCTGAAGCCCGGGCAGGTGTCGCTGCGCAAGGCCGCCCTGCTGCGTGACGGCGTCCCGGTGATTCCGAGCGGTGTCACGTTGAGTCCGACGCCGCTGACCTTCCCGGGCGAGGAGCTGCCGCGGGAGGGCGTGCACCTGCGCGCCGTTCCCGTGCTGGCGCGTCGGGCCGACGGCCGGTACGCGAAGTGGGCGGCGTACCGGGTGCGCACGGGCCGAGGCGAGGCCTCCAGTCGGCTGGCGTGGGACTCGGCCCTGTCGTTCACTGACATGACGCATCCGCCGACCGCGTAGGCATCCCCGCTCGCTGAGTCCCGGACGACGTCCGCGGTCGAAGCGCGCTTCGGACGGTCGCTTCGCTCGGTCCTCAGCGATCGGGGGATCAGCTACACCCCGCCGCCACCGCCACCACCACTGCCGCCGCCCGACGACGCACCACCGGCGGACCCGCCACCGGCGGCCGAGTAGCTCGAGGTGACGCTCGTCGAGACGGAGCTGATGCTCGTCGCGAAGAGCGCCGCGTTGAACGGATGGGACCCGGCGTACCAGCCCGGCTGCGATCCGGTCTGCTCGTAGTAGCGGGCGAGTTCGGCAGTCCACTTCTTCTCGTGACCGAGCAGCACGGCCCAGGGCAGCAGCCGTTCGGTGAGGTCGAGCATCTGTTCGCTGTCGTCGGTGGCTATCGGCGTGCGTTCGGCTCCCTGCGGAGACTGCAGGTAGCGGATGCGGTCGGCCTCGGCCAGCTCGATGTACTCGTCGAGCCCCTTGAGGTGGTCTCGGGCCGCGACGCCCTTGGCGTCGAGAGGGTACTTCGCGACGGCGATGCACGCCACGACCAGGGCCAGCAGCGCGACGCCGATGAACACGCCGGGCCAGAAGCCGCCGTAGACGGTGGCCAGGGAGATGGCCGAGAACAGGACCGCCAGGATGCCGGCCACGATCGCTCCGACGATGACGAGCGTGACGGCTCCCGTGGGGAACGGCTTGCGGTAGGCATCCGTCACGGCTTCGGCCCGCACTCTCTTGCCCGCAGCGGTGAGGCGCTTCAGTGCCTTCGAGTCCGTCTTCCCGAGCGGCCGGCGCTCGCCGGGGGTGAGTTGGTCCCCGAAGATGGCGTGCAGCACCTCGAGGTCGTCGACGCTCGGCTCGGGATTCCGGTACGCCTCGCGACCCGTCGCCCGGGTCTGGACGAACTCGATCTCGTAGGAGTCCTTGCCGCCTGCGCGCGGGCTCGCGACCTCGACGATGCGCACGCGTCCGGCCACGGCGAGCGCGAGGATCTGCGCCGGCGGGGCCGTCGTGGTCTTGTTGAGGATGACACCGGCCAGAGCGATGCCCACCCCGGGCGGGGGCAGGTACTCCGCCACGATGATCCCTCGGCCCGGTGCATCCTTCAGCCGGGTCGAGCGCACGACGAACGCCCCGATCATGGCCAGCACGGTGAGCAGGGTGAACACCAGCGCGATGATCGGCCACGGCGCCGCCGTGAAGCCGTCGTCGCGCGGGACGAACGTGCCGTTCTCGAATCCGATGGAGAAGGACAGGTTCTCGTGAGGCCCGAGATCGGATGCCGCGAACTCGTAGCCATCGGCCGTCTCGGAGATCTGGGCCGGTCCGTCTGCACCCTCGGCCCCGGAGGCCGCATCCGCGTTCCCGGTGCGGGCCTCCAGGAGCTCGTCGGTGAGGTGCACGCTGGCGGTGACCCGGCCGAAGGGCTGCGCCCAGTCCGTGCCGTTCGTGTCGCGGTAGAACTCCTGGGCGTCGGTGTCGGCGTAGTACCTGTCGAGGTACTTCTCGGTGTAGGTGATCACGTAGGTCTGGCGCCCGTGCACGTACTCGTCGCCCGCGATGGTCAGGCTCACGACGCCGTCGTCGCTGTCCTCCTCGTACGCACGCTTCTGGCCGTCGCCGTCGGTGACCGAGACGATTCTCAGCTCGGTCGGATGCCCGTCGTACTCGGCGTTCAGGTTGCGACGGATGCCGCGATTCTGGTCGGCATCCGGGAACACTGCCACGAGGGTCTCGACGGTCTCGACGGTGGAGTGGCCCTCGGCGTCGCGATCCAGCGAGTAGTCGCCGTGGAAGCTCTCGAAGGTGAAGTCGTCGGCGTCGGCGAGCGCCGGGGCTGCCGGGAGCACTGCTCCGCCGACGGCGATCGCGGCGGCGATGGTCAGGGCGATGAGTCTTCTCACACGACCCAGCCTAGGTCGGGCACCGGTCTCGGAAGCGGCTGGGGACGCGGATGCGGCCGGGGAGTCGGCCATACTCGAGACCATGTCCATCCCGCCAGCGCCGAACAGCACTCAGCGCCCGCACCCGAACTGGCGCGTGCACCCGGCGTGGATCGTCGCCGGAGTCGCGTTCCTCGCGCTGGTCGGTGCCGCCGGGTTCCGAGCGGCACCGAGCGTGCTCATGCTGCCGCTCGAGGCCGAGTTCGGGTGGTCGCGCACCCAGCTCTCGGTGGCCGTGACGGTGAACCTGCTGCTCTACGGCCTGATGGCGCCGTTCGCCGCGGCCCTCATGGCCCGCTTCGGCATGCGCATCGTCACCACCTGCGCACTGCTGCTGGTCGCGGCCGGTGCCGGCCTCAGCATCTTCGCGACGGAGCCGTGGATGCTGGTGCTCACGTGGGGGTTCCTCATCGGCATCGGCACGGGATCGATGGCGCTGGTCTTCGCGGCGACCGTGGCCGACCAGTGGTTCGTGCGCAGCCGCGGACTCGTGGTGGGCATCCTCACGGCCGGCAGTGCGACGGGCCAGCTGGCGTTCCTCCCGTTCATCGCGATCCTCGTCGAGCAGCAGGGCTGGCGCCAGGCCAGCCTGCTCGTGGCCTGCGGCGCTCTCGCCGTGGTTCCGCTGGTGCTCCTCTTCCTGCGCAACAACCCCGTCGACCTCGGGCTCACGCCGTTCGGCGCCCCCGACTCCTACGTCTACCAGCCGCCGGCGCGGGGCAACGCGGCGAAGCTCGCACTGTCGACCCTCGCCAGGGCCAGCAGGGTGCGCACCTTCTGGGCGCTCGTGGCGGGGTTCGCCATCTGCGGCGCGACCACCAACGGCCTGGTCGGCACCCACTTCATCCCGAGCGCGCACGACCACGGCATGGCCGAGACGACGGCTGCGGGCCTGCTCGCCGTCGTGGGGATCTTCGACATCGTCGGCACGATCGCCTCGGGGTGGCTGACGGATCGGGTGAACCCCCGCATCCTGCTCGCCGTCTACTACGCCGGGCGCGGCGTCGGCCTGCTCGTGCTTCCGTTCCTGCTGTCGGCCACCGTGGCACCGCCCATCATCATCTTCGTCGTCATCTACGGGCTCGACTGGGTGGCGACGGTCCCGCCGACGGTCGCCCTCTGCCGCGAGGTGTTCGGCAAGGACGGCCCCATCGTCTTCGGCTGGGTGTTCGCCTCGCACCAGGTCGGAGCCGCCATCGCCGCCACCGCGGCGGCGACGGTGCGCGATGCGACGGGCGAATACACGCTGGCCTGGTTCGGCGCTGCCGGGCTGTGCATCGTGGCCGCGGTCGTGAGCATCTCGATCTCCCGGCGACCGAGACCGCTCGCTGCGGCATCCGTCGCCTGAGACGAGCATTGTTCGCTTGACCTCATCGCGAGCGCGTGCGAGTCTGAAAGGCTGATCGGCTGCGCGGGGACCGCCCTCCACCGCGCTCGTCCCACCGGCGACAGCTCCTGCGTCCTGCAGTGTCGGTGGGTTCGGGGATACTGCCCTCACACCCCGCATTACTCTGCCTTCCACCACCCTTCGGAGATCTGATGCTCGGAAAACTCCTCGTCCGCTACCTGAAGCCGTATCGCTGGGCGCTGCTCGGCGTGCTGGTCTTCCAGTTCATCGCGGCCCTCGCGTCGCTGTACCTGCCCACCCTCAACGCCCAGATCATCGACGAGGGCGTCGCGACGGGCGACACCGGCTACATCTGGTCGACCGGCGTCATGATGCTCGGCATCTCCCTCGGCCAGATCGTCGCGTCGATCATCGCCACCTACTTCGCCGCCCGTGCGGCCATGCAGATGGGCCGCGACATCCGCGACAACATCTTCGAGAGGGTGAGCGGATTCTCCGAGCGCGAGGTGTCGCAGTTCGGGGCCGGCTCGCTCATCACGCGCAACACGAACGACGTGCAGCAGGTGCAGATGCTCGCCATGATGGGCGCGACCATGCTCGTCTCGGCACCACTGCTGGCCATCGGCGGAGTCATCATGGCCATCCGTCAAGACATCGGCCTCACCTGGATCATCGCGATCGCGGTTCCGGCCCTGCTCGTCGTGGCCGGTCTCATCATCAGCCGCATGGTGCCGCTGTTCCGCACCTACCAGAAGCGCCTCGACGCCGTGAACCGCATCATGCGCGAGCAGCTCACCGGCATCCGGGTCGTGCGCGCGTTCGTGCGCGAACCCATCGAGGAGGAGCGCTTCGCCGGGGCCAACTACGACATCATGGTCGTCGGCCGCAAGGTCGGATCGCTCTTCGTCGTCCTGTTCCCGCTCGCGATGCTGGTGCTCAACGTCACCGTCGTCGCCGTGATCTGGTTCGGCGCCATCAGGGTCGACAACGGCGAGATCCAGGTCGGCACGCTCTTCGCCTTCATGCAGTACATCATGCAGATCCTCATGGGCGTGCTCATGGCGAGCTTCATGACGATCATGATCCCCCGCGCGGCCGTGTCGGCCGACCGCATCGGGGAGGTTCTCGACAGCTCGAGCACGCTGATCCGCCCGACCCAGCCGGCGACCACGTTCCCCGAGCCCGGGTCGGTGGCCTTCGACGGCGCCGGCTTCACCTATCCCGGTGCCGAGCAGCCCGTGCTCTCCGGCATCACGTTCCGGGCCGAGCCCGGGGAGACCGTGGCCGTCGTCGGATCGACCGGAGCCGGCAAGACCACCCTCGTCTCGCTCATCCCGCGCCTCTTCGACGTGACGGCCGGCTCCGTGTCGGTCGGCGGCGTCGACGTGCGCCAGGCCGACCTCGACCTCCTGTGGAACGGCATCGGCCTGGTGCCGCAGCGTCCGTTCCTGTTCACCGGGACCATCGCATCCAACCTCCGCTTCGGGCGCGAGGACGCGACGGACGACGAGCTGTGGCGCGCACTCGAGATCGCGCAGGGTGCGGACTTCGTCTCCGAGATGGACGGCCAGCTCGAGGCCCGCATCGCCCAGGGCGGCACGAACGTCTCGGGCGGCCAGCGCCAGCGCCTCGCCATCGCGCGGGCCATCGTGCACCAGCCCGACGTGCTCGTGTTCGACGACTCGTTCTCGGCCCTCGACCTCACCACCGACGCCCGACTACGACAAGCCCTCTGGAGGGAGTTGCCCCAGGTGACGAAGATCGTGGTCGCCCAGCGCATCTCGACCATCACCGATGCCGACCGCATCGTCGTGCTCGACGACGGCCGGATGGTGGGGGTCGGAACGCACGAGCAACTGCTCGAGTCGAGCCAGACCTACCGTGAGATCGTCGAATCGCAGCTCGGAGTGGAGGCAAGCGCATGAGCACCGGGACAACCAGCGCGATCTCCGCAGAGGAGCAGCTCGAACTCGAACTCGCCGAGCAGGCGCGTCTCGCCTCCGGCGACTGGGACAGTGTCAAGCCGGGCAAGGCGGCCAACTTCCGCGAAAGCTTCGGTCGACTCATCGGCCTGCTGAAGCCGCATCGCGTCGCCTTCATCTTCGTGTCGTTGCTCGGTGCGATCGGCGTTCTGCTCACCGTCGCGGCCCCGAAGGTGCTCGGCGAGGCGACCAACATCATCTTCGAGGGCGTCGTCTCCGCGCAGCTGCCGGCCGGCGTCACCCAAGACCAGGTCGTGGAGGGCCTGCGCGCCGACGGGCAGACCGATCAGGCCAACATGATCGCCGCCATGAACATCACGCCGGGCGAGGGCGTCGACTTCGTTCGACTCAGCCAGGTGCTCATGTTCGCGCTGGCGCTCTACCTGGTCGCCTCGGTGCTGAGCTGGGTGCAGGGCTTCGTGATCAACATCATCATGATGCGCACCATGTACCGCCTCCGCGAATCCGTCGAGGCGAAGATCAACCGCCTGCCGCTCAGCTACTTCGACAAGGTGCAGCGCGGCGAGCTCATCTCGCGCGTCACGAACGACATCGACAACATCACGCAGACGATGCAGCAGTCGCTCTCGACCGTCATCACGAGCGTGCTCACCGTGGTCGGCGTGCTGATCATGATGTTCTCGATCTCGTGGCAGCTCAGCATCGTCGCCCTCGTCTCCCTGCCGCTCATGGGCGTCATCTTCGGCGTCATCGGGCCCAAGTCGCAGAAGGCCTTCAACATCCAGTGGCGCAAGGTCGGCCGACTCAACGCCCGCGTCGAGGAGTCGTTCTCCGGACACGCCCTCGTCAAGGTGTTCGGCCGCGAGGAAGACGCCATGGCGAAGTTCAAGGCCGAGAACGAGGAGCTCTACCAGGCCTCGTTCAAGGCGCAGTTCCTCTCGGGCATGATCATGCCCGGGATGATGTTCATCGGAAACCTCACCTACGTGGGCATCGCCGTGCTCGGCGGGCTCATGGTGGCCAGCGGTCAGCTGCGCCTCGGGGACGTGCAGGCCTTCATCCAGTACTCGCAGCAGTTCACGCAGCCGCTGTCGGAGCTGGGCGGAATGGCCGCCGTCGTGCAGTCAGGAGTCGCCTCTGCCGAGCGCGTCTTCGAACTGCTCGACGAGGAGGAGCAGGAGCCCGACGCCGTCGACGCCCCGAAGCCGGTCGATGGCGACGGCACGATCTCGTTCGAGAACGTGGCCTTCTCCTACACGCCCGATCGCCCCCTGATCCGCGACCTGTCGTTCAGCGTGAAGCCGGGCCAGACCGTGGCGATCGTCGGGCCCACGGGTGCCGGCAAGACCACGCTGGTGAACCTCATCATGCGGTTCTACGAGCTGAACGGCGGCCGCATCCTCATCGACGGCCAGGACATCGCCGACCTGCGTCGCCACGACGTGCGTTCGCGCACGGGCATGGTGTTGCAGGACCCGTGGCTGTTCGCCGGAACCATCCGGGAGAACATCCGCTACGGGCGTCAGGACGCGACGGACGACGACATCGTGGCGGCGGCGAAGGCCACCTACGTCGACAGGTTCGTGCACTCGCTGCCCGAGGGCTACGACACCGTGCTCGACGAGGACGCGTCCAACGTGTCAGCGGGCGAGAAGCAGCTCATCACGATCGCGCGAGCGTTCGTGTCTGCTCCGTCGGTGCTCATCCTCGACGAGGCCACCTCATCGGTCGACACCCGCACCGAGCTGCTCCTGCAGCACGCCATGGCGGCGCTCCGCAACGGTCGCACCTCGTTCGTGATCGCGCACCGCCTGTCGACCATCCGCGACGCCGACCTCATCCTGGTGATGGAGCACGGCGACATCGTGGAGCAGGGTTCGCACGAGGAGCTCATCGCGCGCGAGGGGGCGTACTTCCGCCTCTACAACTCGCAGTTCCAGGGCGCGACCGACATCGACGCCGAGCTCGCCGCTGTCACCGGCTCGGTGTCTGCGGCATCCGGAACCGACGTCGTCGAATCGGAGAGCGACCCGGCGAACGCGTAGTCGTCCGTCTCCGCACAGTGCACCCGGCACGCAAGAGTTCACCTGAACTCCCTGTCGCCGGCGGCGAGATCCGGCCAGACTCGTGCCATGGGAGCACGTGACGAACGGATGCCGCGCTCGACCTCGCCGGCGGCGATCGTGGGGGTGCTGTGCGTGGCGACCTCGGTCATCGCAGCCATCGCCGGGATCGCCATCGTCATGACGGGCACCGAGATCGCGTTCCTGCTGGTCCTGGCCGCCTTCCCCGTGTTCGTCACCGGCATCGGCGCTCTCGCCGTCGACGCCCGGCGGCGGTGACGGCGATGTCGGCGCCCGGCTCGGCGTCTGCCTCGGCGACGACGGTGGTGCCGCGCCGATCGGCAGCCCGCGCGCCCTGGGTTCCGACCGCCATCCTCCTCGTGGTCGCCGGAACCGCTCTCATCCTCGCTGCCGGCATCAGGTGGCGTCCGTGCATCATCGACCTCGATTCCCCGGCGTGCGTCGCGGCGCAGGATCACCTGCGCGACTACGGAATCGTCAGCGCACCGTTCGAGCCGATCCTCGGGGCCGTCGTGCTCGCCGCCCTCGCCTCGTTCGTGATGACGGGATTCTGGCTGGTGTGGGCATCCTGGGCCGCGGCGTCGCGCACAGCGTTGGTCGCCTGCCTCGTGGCAGCGGCGGCGAGCGTCGTGATCGGCGCAGGCCAGCTTCTGGCGGCGCTGACGGATGCCGCCCTCGGCGTTCTCGGCTGGGTTCCGGCATCCGTTCTCGGCCTCATCTCACTCCTCGCGCCGGTCGTCGCGTCGATCGTCCTGTTCGTGCTCTCCCGGTCGCACCGAGGTCGCCTGGCCTGGGCCGTGCTCGCCATCGGGCTGTGCCTCGGCAGTCAGATCGCCGAGTACGTGATCCTGTCGAGCGCGTTCCTCGCCTCCCACGATTCCCCGATCGGAACGGGTTTCCTGCCGGGCATCGTGCTGGTGGTCAGCGGATTCCTCTTCGGCATCGCCGCGATCGGCCGCGCCGGAACCCCCGTTGTCAACCCTCCCCCGAGTTGACGTTCGCACCCTGTCGCAGGCATACGATGGATGCCGTGGAAAGGGCGGCTCCTGTGCGAGCCGAGGACCTAGAGATGTCGAGGAAGCCGTCTGCAGTCCGTTCAAATCTCCACTCAGCCACGTCGACGCATCCGCAGTGCGCAGCTGACACGAGCACGCCCAGACGAGCGCGCCGGAACGATTGAAGGGGAGAGTCGTGACGACTTCCAATGAGAGTGCCAAGTCGACGGAGACGAGCGGCAAGGCCCCGACCGGCAAGTATCGACGCCGGGCGATAGGCCTCGCGGTCTCGGCAGCCGTCGGTGGCTTCCTGTTCGGTTTCGACTCGTCGGTCATCAACGGCGCCGTCGACTCGATCCAGAAGGACTTCGGCCTCAACGACGTCATCACCGGCTTCGTGGTGGCCGTCGCGCTGCTCGGGTGCGCACTCGGCGCCTACCTCGCGGGCACGCTCGCCGACCGCTGGGGCCGCCTCAAGGTCATGCTCCTCGGTGCCATCCTGTTCTTCGTCAGCTCTGTCGGCGCCGGCCTCGCGTTCTCCGTCTGGGACCTCGGAATCTGGAGGGTCATCGGCGGTCTCGGCATCGGCATCGCCTCGGTCGTCGCTCCGGCCTACATCGCCGAGATCGCGCCCCGCCAGATCCGTGGTGGCCTCGCCTCGCTGCAGCAGCTCGCCATCACGATCGGTATCTTCGCCGCCCTGCTGTCGGACGCCCTCCTCGCGGGTGTCGCCGGCGGCGCTGACGACGTGCTGTGGCTCGGACTCGAGGCCTGGCGCTGGATGTTCCTCGTCGGCGCCATCCCGGCCGTCGTCTACGGGGTGATCGCCCTGCGACTGCCGGAGTCGCCGCGGTACCTGCTCACCAAGGGCCGCACCGACGAGGCGCGCGAGATCTTCTCCACCCTCGTTGAGGCAGACGACCTCGATCGGGCCGTCGAGGACATCCAGAAGGCGATCGACGAGGACAAGGAGGGCGAGAAGGCCACCCTGCGCGGCAAGGCGTTCGGCCTCAAGCCCATCGTCTGGATCGGTCTCACCCTGTCGATCTTCCAGCAGTTCGTCGGCATCAACGTGATCTTCTACTACTCGACGACGCTGTGGAAGGCCGTCGGATTCGCCGAGTCCGACTCGCTGATCATCAGCGTGATCACCTCGGTCACCAACGTCGCCGTCACCGTCGTCGCCATCCTTCTGGTCGACCGCCTCGGGCGCCGCCCGATCCTGCTCGCCGGCTCCAGCGGCATGTTCCTGTCGCTCGGCGCCATGGCGCTGGCGTTCTCGTTCGCAGTCACGGGATCGAACGGCGAGGTCTCGCTGCCGGATGCCTGGGGCCCGATCGCGCTCGTCGCCGCCAACATCTTCGTCATCTCCTTCGGCGCCTCGTGGGGTCCGATCGTGTGGGTGCTCCTCGGAGAGATCTTCCCGAGCCGCATCCGTGGCAAGGCCCTGGGCCTCGCCGCCGCAGCGCAGTGGATCGCGAACTTCCTCATCACGGTGTCGTTCCCCGCGCTGGCGGCGTTCTCGCTCACCTTCACCTACGGCATGTACGCGACGTTCGCGCTGCTCTCGGGCATCTTCGTGTTCTTCAAGATCCCGGAGACCCGCGGCATGGCGCTCGAGGAGGCCGAGGTCACCTTCGCGTCCAAGCCCAAGCGTGGCAAGTCCGAGGTCGCGGCCAAGCTGTAGGCACCGCCACGCAGTACTCCGAGGGTCGGGCGCTCACAGGGCGCTCGGCCCTCGCTGCGTTCTCGGGCACGCAGTCCGCACTCAGCTGCCGTTCACTTTCGGGGCATCCGGTGCTGCCATGATCGACCGATGACCACACGCACCCGGCGCCGCACAGCGCGGGGAGTCTCGGTTCTCGTGTGGGGCCTGGTGCTCGCGGCGCTGCTGGTCTTCCATCGGGCACTGCCCGGTCTCGCGGGAACGCTCTCGCTCGTCGAGGCCGCGTTCCCCTGGCTCGGTGTCGTCGTGATCGCACTGCTCGTCGGGGCGGTGATCGTGCGAACTCCGGCGGCCTTCATCGGGGCCGGCGCCGCAGCGCTGGCGTGGTGCTTCGTCGTGCTGCCCGCCGCCCTCCCCGTACCGGCCGTCGCCGCCACGGCCGAGACGACCACGATCGTCAGCGAGAACCTCGAGGCCGGCAACGGCGACGCCGCGGCCATGGTCAGCGCCCTCGCCGACGACCAGCCCGACGTGATCGTGCTGCAGGAGCTCAGCGGCGACATCCGCGACACCGTCGCCGACGCCCTCGCCGACCGCTACCCGTACTCGTTCGTCGCCGGCACCGTCGGCGTCTGGAGCACGACGGAGCTCTCGAACGGTCAGCGACTCGACCTCGGCCTCGGCTGGAAGCGTGCTCTCAGCGTCGACGTCGAGACGGCGCAGGGCATCACCCGGCTCTTCGCCGTGCACCTCGCCTCCTTCCGCCCCGGCGAATACGAGGACCGCGACCGGATGCTCGAGAACCTCGCCGGCACCCTCGCCGATGACACGTCGGACCGCCTCGTCGTGATCGGCGACTTCAACACCTCCACCGACGACCACATGCTCGTTCCGGTGACGGATGAGGCTCCCCTGGTGCGCACCGACACGGCGGGATTCCCGTTCACGTGGTCGGCCGGGATCCCCCTGGTGGCGCTCGACCACGCCCTGACGCGCGGCATCGACGCCGCATCCGTTCACGTGCTCGATGCCAACGGATCGGACCACCGCGCGATCGCGCTCACGATCGGACACTGACGCTCGCTCTGCACCTGCTCTGACGCTCGCCGTCTCGCGGGGGACGGCAGTGCCCGACGCGGCTCGACGGATCCGTGTATTCACTGAACGGATGCCCCCTGAACGGGGTACGCGCCCTACGCTGGACCCGGGTGGACGACGGGGAGAACCATGACACAGCAGACACAGCAGACACAGCAGCAGGCGACGGGCAGCGACTACGCCCGCATGATCACCGTGGCGGTGAGCGCCGTCATCGCCGTCGTCGGCTCGTTCATCGGCTCGGGGGCGGCAGGCGGAACCCCGATCCAGGATGCCGCCGGGGGAGCTCTCGCTGCAGACGCCACCGTGGTCGCGCCGGGCTCGGGTGCTTTCAGCATCTGGAGCGTCATCTACGCCGGGCTGCTCGCCTACGCCGTCTGGCAGTTCTTCCCGGGTCAGCGCAGCGCCGAGCGCCACCGCCGGCTCGGCTACTGGATCGCGGCGTCGCTCATCCTGAACGCCGCGTGGATCCTCAGCATCCAGTTCGACCAGCTCTGGCTGAGCATCCCCATCATCGTCGCCCTGCTGCTGGTGCTCATCCGCAGCTTCCTGCTGGCCCGGCAGTACCGCGGCGACGGGGTGATCGACGCCATCATCACCGACGGCACCATCGGGCTCTACCTCGGATGGGTCACCATCGCGACCGTCGCCAACATCACGGCGGGCCTGGTCGCGGTCGGCTTCGACGGATTCGGGCTCGATCCGGACGTGTGGGGTGTGATCGTCATCGCCGTCGCCGGCCTGATCGGCATCGGACTGGCGCTCCGGGGCGAGGGCCGGCTCGCCCCGACGGCCTCACTCTGCTGGGGCATCGCCTGGGTCGCGATCGCCCGCCTCACGGGCGACCTGCTCTCGACGCCGACGGCCGTCGCCGCGATCATCGCCGTCGTCGCCATTGTGATCGTCACCATCGTGGCGCGACTGCGCGCGACGACCGAGGACCCCGACAGGATCCCGGCCGCGACAGTCGCCTAAGCGGCGTCGTCGCTCGGTGCCGCACCGCGTCTGCGGCGCGAGCCGAGGTCGAGCACGGCGATGGCGAAGGCCACGGCGACGAACAGGGCGACCGACAGCATCCCGTAGGCGTAGGCGTGGTGGTACAGCGTGATGTCGCTCTCGCCGCTGCCCTTCTCGCGGTAGATGGTCGAGTAGAACAGCGAGAGCGCGATGGCGGTTCCGATGGCCGTTCCGATGCGCTGGCCCAACTGGCCGACCGAGCCGGCCAGACCGCCCTGGCGCACGGGGATGTCGTGCAGCGTGAGCGTCTGGTTCGGCGACACGACGAAGCCGCCGCCGGTGCCCGCGACGAGCATGGCTCCGGCCATGAACCACGGCGTGAGATCCGGTGGGGTCAGGATGGCCGCGGCCACGAGCAGGCCGGCACCCAGCAGCACTCCGACGAGCCCCCACACGACGAGCGCTCGCCCATAGCGCGAGACGAGGGTGCCGCCCCGCCAGGAGGAGAGGGCACTGGTGAGCGCGAACCCGATCGACACCATGCCGGCGAACACCGGGGCGAGCCCGAGCCCCTGCTGCAGGTAGAGCGTCGTGAGCAGGAACGCCGACGGCAGCGCCGCGAAGTACACCGCGATGAGGGCCGACCCGTTGCGGAACGAGGAGATGCGGAAGAGGACCAGCGGGATCAACGGATCTCGACCCCCCGCCGCGTAGCGCGTCTCCCAGGCGATGAACGCCGTGGCTCCGAGCACGAACACCAGAAGCAGCCACCAGCGCGCCGGGTCATCGGTCGGCGCACCCGTGGTGAGCAGGAACGGCCACATCAGAGCGAGGATCGTGACGCCGAACAACAGGATGCCGACCGGATCGATGGTGACCGATCGCGATGATCTCTCCCGGGTCTTCGGCAACAGCCAGATCGCCAGGGCGAGCGCGGCGACGCCGAGGGGCAGGTTGATCCAGAAGATCAGGCGCCAGCCGTCGGCGTCGCCGCCGATCGCGATGAGGAGCCCACCGAGTGTCGGCCCGACGGCCGTGGCGATGCCGATCATGGCCCCGAACAGGCCGAACGCCCTCGCCCGCTCGGCGCCGGGGAACAGTTGCTGGATGAGGCCGAGCACCTGCGGCATCTGGATGCCGGCGGCTATGCCCTGGACGAGCCGGGCGACGAGCAGGAAGGTGCTGGTGGGCGCCAGGGCGCAGGCGACACTCGCGAGGGTGAACAGCGTGAGACCGACGATGAAGAACGCCTTGCGCGAGCGGATGTCGCCGAACCGCCCGGCCGGCACGAGCGTGAGGCCGAAGGCCAGAACGTAGCCCGAGACGATGAGCAACAGCTCGGTCGAGCTCGCGCCGAAGGACTTCTCGATCGAGGGAAGGGCCACATTGACCTTCGAGAGGTCGAGGATGGTGAGAGCGGCGACAGCAACGCAGACCCAGTAGGCTCGCCACCGCTTCTGCGGGGTGAGCGGGATGTTCTGCGTGATCGGCGCATCCGTCATCACGTCCAGCCTAAGCGGCTGCGTTCGATTCAGGAGGAGTGCAACCGCTCCACGTACTCGTCGGCGTCGACCCATTCCGATCCGCAGGCACGGCAGTGGCGGGTGGGAGCGTCGATCTCGGTCAGCCAGCCGCCGAGCACGACGTCGCCCTCGTCGGCTGCTGCGCGCAGCACGTCGTCGGGGACTCCGTAGATGATCTGCACCGTGGCACCCGAGCGGCAGTCGGGGCACGCGAAGCGGCGGGCTTCCGTGGGGGTGTTGATCTCGATGGTGCTCATGTGAAAGACGGTACGTCGGCCCACCGACATCAGCGCTGCAGCGCCCCGGCGGTTCGCACCCCCACCTCTCTTCGGTCGGCCGAAGCGCCGACATGAATGGCGGTCCTGTACCCCGAACCACGCCGCCGTGCAGTGTGCGACCCCGCACTTTGGGGGCATCCGTCGGCTTTTTGTCCCGCATACGGGGAATGTCGATGCCGCATCCCTGCGGTTAGCGTTGAAACGTGAGCCCTACTCCACTCAGCACCACCGTCACCGACGAGGAAACCGCGGCGAAGTCTCGCCTCGGAGACCCGAGTGACATGTCCGACATCCTCAATCCGCTCGGACTGCTCCAGCCCAAGCTCGCGCGCATCGAGTCGATCGTCGTGCGCACGCTCGGCGCCGTCCTGGCCATCGGTGGCCTCGGCTACCTGCTGTTCTCCCTCATCTCCACCCCCGCCTGAGTCGGGTTTCCGGGCCCGGAGCGCCGCCGCCTAGGGTGGAACACGTGCCAGCCGCAGACTCCCCCGCCGCATCAGGTCCCCGTCCCGGCATCGCCGACAGGCTCTCGCGCCTGGTGCAGCTGCCCACGGTATCGGCCGAGCTCGAGACCCGCGGGAAGGCGCCGTTCGACGGTGTCGAATCCCTCCTCCGCGAGCTCTACCCACTCGTGCACGAGCACCTGGCCTTCGAGAAGATCACCGAGTTCGGCATGCTCTACCGCTGGGCCGGTAGCGGAGGCCCCGGTGCCGGCAGCGCGAACGAACCCGTCATCCTCATGGCGCACTACGACGTGGTTCCGGTCGACGAGACCGATCCCTGGACGTACCCGCCCTTCGATGGCACCGTCGCCGACGGGCACGTCTGGGGGCGCGGCACCCTCGACGACAAGGGCGAGCTCGTGCTCATCCTCGACGCCGTCGAGAACCTGCTCGCCGCCGGCTTCACGCCGGCGCGCGACGTCTATCTCTCCTTCGGCGGCAATGAAGAGACCTTCGGGGACGCCGCCAGGACCATCGCAAGCACGCTCAAGGGCCGCGGCATCCGCCCCTGGCTCGTGCTCGACGAGGGGGGTGCCGTGACGGATGCTCCGCTCCCCTTCATCCCGCTGGTCACCGCCGTCGTCGGCGTGGCCGAGAAGGGCGCCCTCACCGTGCGCCTCGACGCCCGCGGCGAGCCGGGCCACGCGTCGGCTCCCCCGCGCGAGACGGCGACGACGCGGCTCGCGCTCGCCGTGCGCCGCATCAACAGGCACGGCTTCAGGCCGCACTTCCCCCGGGCGGCGCGCACGATGTTCCGGGTGTTCCGCGAGAACACCACGGGCCGACCGCGCGCCATCGTGTCGGCGCTGCTCGCCGTTCCCCCGCTCACGGCCCGGCTGTTCGCCCGGCTCGCCGGTGACGCGGGAGCCATGGTGCGCACGACCGTCGCCGTCACCATGCTGGACGGCGGAACGGCCGCGAACGTGCTGCCGTCCCAGGCCTCGGCGACCCTCAACATCAGGATCGCCGTCGGTGAGACCGTCGCCGGTTCGGTCGCCCGCATCCGTCACCTGATCCGCGGCCTCGACATCACGGTGACCGTGCTCGAGGGTGACGACCCGTCGCCCGAGTCGTCGACCGAGAACGCCCAGTTCGCGCTCATCCGCGATGCCGTGGGCGTGGCCTACCCCGAGGCCGTCACGGCGCCCTACGTGCAGATGTCGGCCACCGACGGGCGGCACTTCCACCGTTTCTCGCCGGCCACCTACCGCTTCGCGCCGCTCATGATGACGGGGGTCCAGCGCGCCTCGATCCACGGCGTCGACGAGCACGTCTCGATCGACAGCCTCGAACGGGGGGAGCGCTTCTACGCCGCTCTGCTGCGTTCGTTGCCCGCCTGAAACATTCGTCTGCCTAGAGTGTGAGTCGGCCCGGATCGACGGGCCGTCCTCTTGCCTAAGGAGCCGCGATGTCGCGCGCAGTGAAACTCGGATCGGTGGCCGGCGTCGTCGGCTTCCTCGCCTTCGTGGAGTTCACGAGCGGGATCCTGCAGGGCTACTACACGCCCCTGCTCACCGAGATCGCGCGCCACCTCGGCATCCACGACGCCGACGTCAACTGGCTCGAGGGCACGCAGCTCATGCTCTCGGCTCTCGTCGTGCCCGCCATGGCCAAGCTCGGCGACATGGTCGGTCACCGGCGGATGCTGCTCATCTCGACAGCCGTCACGGCGGTGGCCTCGCTCGCCCTGCCGTTCACCGACGTGTTCTGGGTGTTCCTCGTGGCCTGGGCGCTGCAGGGCTTCTACGTGGTGTGGCTGCCGCTCGAGATCGCGCTGGTCTGGTCGCGCAGTCGCTCGCTCGGCTCCCCCGCCGCGATCACCCGCCGTGCGGCCGGCCTGCTCGTGGCGGCCCTCGAGCTCGGCGCGATCGCCGGTGCCCTCACGGCCGGTGCTTTGGCCGACGTCATCCCGCTGCAGACCACCCTGCTCATCCCGGGCATCGCCGTGGCCATCTGCTTCTTCGTCGTGCTGTTCGGTGTGAAGGAGTCGCCGGACCTCACCGGAGGCAGGTTCGACACCGGCGGTCTCATCCTCATCTCGCTCGCCCTGCTCGCCCTCACCGGCGGCCTCAGCCTGCTGCGTCTCGCCGGCCCCGGCGACCTGCTCTCGTGGGCGGTCGTGCTCCTCGGCGTGCTGCTCGTCATCCCCTTCGCCCGCTACGAGCTGCGCCAGAAGGATCCGCTCATCGACGTGCGCCTGTTCCGTTCGCCGGCCCTCGGCCCGATCTTCCTCACCGCCGGCCTGTTCGGCGTGAGCGTCCTCGGAGCGCAGGCCCCCCTCTCCACCTTCGCCAGAACGGATGCGGCCACCTACGGCTACGGACTCTCGGCCACCAGCGGCCAGACCTCCATCCTCATCGGGGCGTACGTGCTGTCGATGATCGTCGGCGCCATGCTGTTCCCCGTCGCCACCCGATTCGTGACGCCGCGCATCGCGCTGATCGGCGCCAGCTCCCTGGTGGCGATCGGCTACCTCCTGTTCCTGCCGTTCCACGACGGCTACGTGAACGTGCTCTCGAACATGATCATCGCCGGCATCGGATCCGGTGCCCTCGTCGCGGCCCTGCCGGCCGCGGCCGCCGCTGCAGCCCCGCGCCGCCAGACCGGCGTGGCCACGGGTCTCACCAACTCGGTCAAGACCGTCGGCGGGGCGATCGCATCCTGCGTCTTCGGTATCGCCCTGCTCAGCCACGTCGGAGGAGCCGCGACCGAGGGCACCGCCGGTTCACTGAGCGGCTACATCACGGTCTGGCTGGTCTGCGGCCTGACGGCTGTGGTGGCCGCCGTGCTGCTGGTCTTCGTGCCGAAGCTGGCCTTCTCGGATGCCGCCGTGGCCGAGGTCGCGACGGAGCCCGTCATTCGCTGACTTCTCCCGCTCGCTGAGGCCCGGACGGAGTCCGCGGCCGAAGCGCCCCCGCTTTCCGCTTTCCGCTCTCCGCTCTCCGCTCTCCGCCAGAACAGGCCCGATCATCGGGTGCAGGCCACGCTGGCCGGTATTCGTGCGAATGCCGAAAACTGGCCTGTTTCCACGCACTGAAGGCGCTTCGGCCGACTGCGTCGGGCCTCAGCGAGCGGGCCCGAGGGGGCGGGCGGCGAGGGGGCGGTCGGCGAGTGCCTAGTAGTCCAGCTTCTCGATCTCGAGCCGCGCCAGGTCGACGTTGCGCACCATGCGCATGCGCTCCTTGCGGGTGCGTCTGTAGTTGGCGTCGACGGCGCTCTGCGGGCGCTCCAGGTCGAGGCGCACCCCGATGGCACCGGCCACGTCATCCCAGGCATCGTCGCGTGCCGCCGTGATGAAGGTGCGCAGGTACTCGTCGTCGGCCGCGCGCTTCTCGAGCTCTGCCGCCACGGCGAGGTTCACCCGTTCGCGCAGTCCCAGGTTGACGAGGTCCTTCGACCTGTAGTCGTGCATGTCCTGCGGATTGCCGTGCAGCGTCGCCGCAGCCGCGCTCTCCTGGGCCACCCTCTCGGCGGCCCCGCGCATCTCGGCGGCCAGCCCGGCGAGCGCGTCGCGAGCGTCGGGCAGGAAGGAGTCGATGTCGAAGTCGATGCTCTCGCCCAGCACGCTCACCAGGATGCGGTTCTTCAGCACCATGCGGCTGGAGTACTCGGCGAGCATGACGCCCTCCTCGCGGGCGTCAGCCTCCTCGGGGGGCTCAGCCCACGGCAGGGTGGAGAAGTCGAACGGCGGCGGCTTCATCCTGCGCCACCGACTGAACCACATCGCACTCCCGCTCCGGGCGTCGATCGTCGACGCACCACTCTCGAGAATACCGGCGTCCCATGACACGACGGCGGCGCCCGGCTGAACGATGCGACACCCCGTCCTGTCGTCGGCTCGCGCTATCGTGCAGGCAGGCGGCGCGACGGACGCGACGACGACGGCGGAGGTGGCATGTTCCTGCTCGACGGCACTGTGGTGACGAGTGCGAGCGACCTCACCACGGCCTCGAAGTGCGAGTTCGCCTTCCTCCGCAAGCTCGACGCCAAGCTCGGCCGCATCGCCGCCGTCCCCGATGCCGAAGACGCCATGCTCGCCCGCACGGCCGTGCTCGGCGACAAGCACGAGAACCGGGTGCTCGCCGACTACCGCGAGCACTTCGGCGATGGCGTCGTCGAGGTGGCGCGTCCACCCGAGCTCACGACCGAGACCCTGCAGTACGCGACGGATTCCACGAGCTCGGCCTTCGCATCCGGAGCCGATGTGGTCTTCCAGGCCACCTTCTTCGACGGGGCGTTCCTCGGCTTCGCCGACTTCATCGTGCGCCGCCCCGGCGGCGTCTACCTGGTGCAGGACACCAAGCTCGCCCGTCGCGCCCGGGTGACGGCCCTGCTGCAGCTGGCCGCCTACGCCGACCAGCTCGACGCGCTCCGGGTACCCCGCGCCGACACCGTCGAGCTGCTTCTCGGCGACGGCAGCGTGAGCGTGCATCGGGTCGACGACATCCTGCCGGTCTACCGCAAGCGTCGCGCCAGGCTGCTGCAGATCGTCGACGAACGCGTGGCTGCCGACGCACCGGTCGCGTGGGGCGACCCGCGCTACACGGTCTGCGGCCGCTGCGCGACGTGCTCGGCCGAGGTCGATGCGAGCCGCGACGTGCTGCTCGTCGCCGGCATGCGCATCTCGCAGCGCGATGCCCTGCGCTCCGCGGGCATCACCACGATCGACGAGCTGGCGGCCGTCGACCTGCGCCCCGACGGGGAGTCGCCGGTCGAGGGCATGGCACGCAGCACGCTCGAGTCGTTCAGCGTGCAGGCGGCCCTGCAGGTCGAGGCCGATCGGGCGACGGATGCCGCACGCGACGACGCGATCGCGGCGGGTGCCGATCCCGAGCAGGTGCACCTCGCGCCACCCGTCGCCGTGCGTGACGCGCAGGCGCTGGCCGCCGTCCCCGAACCGGATCCCGGCGACCTGTTCTTCGACTTCGAGGGTGATCCGCTCTACACCGAGGGCGCCGGCGTCAGCTGGGGCATCGACTACCTGTTCGGCGTGCTCGACCGGAGTGACGAGTTCACGACGTTCTGGGCGCACAGCTTCGCCGAGGAGAAGGTCGCGCTCGAGCGCTTCCTCGACTTCGTCGACGAGCGCCGGGCCGCCCACCCCGGCCTGCACATCTACCACTACGCCAGTTACGAGCGCACCCACCTGCTCTCCATCGCCGCCCGTCACGGCACCTGCGAGGCCCGGGTCGACCAACTGCTCAGCGACGGGGTCCTCATCGACCTCTACCCGATCGTGCGCCGCGGCATGCTCGTCGGCAGCCGCTCCTACTCGATCAAGAAGCTCGAGCCGCTCTACATGGGCGACGAGGAGCGCGAGGGCGTGACCAACGCCGCCGACTCGATCGTTGAGTACCAGCGGGCGATGGATCTCGCCGCGGCCGGAGAGGTCGCCGAGTCGCGGGCCATCCTCGACGACATCGCCCGCTACAACCGCTACGACGTGCTGTCCACCCTGCGGCTGAGCGAGTGGCTGCTGGACCGCGCTGCCGAGGTGGGAGTGCGTCCGGCTCCCCGGGCTCCTCGCGAGGGCGAGCAGTACGTGCAGTCCGAGCTCGCCATCGCCCTGTCGCACCTGGCCGGCGCCGGTGACGCGTCCATCGATCACCGCACGCCCGACCAGACCGCGCTGGCACTCGCATCCGCCGCCATCGACTACTACCCGCGCGAGCGCAAGAGCTTCTGGTGGGCGCACTTCTTCCGCCTCGACCAGCCTGTGCGGGAGTGGGAGGACACCCGCGACGTCCTCGTCGTCGATACTGCGTCATCGCGTGTCGAGGTCGACTGGCATCTTCCCGAGGGCCGGAGCCAGAAGGAGCGCCGCACGCTCCGGCTGCACGGGCGCTTCGGCCCCGGGACCAGGATCTCGGCCGGCGCCGGCCTCTTCGCCCTGTACGAGCCCGACGGCGCGGTGATCGACGACGATGCCGATCCCGGTCAGCGCATCAGGCGCGACGTGACGGTTCTCGAGGTGCTCGACGACGGGCTGGTGGTCGAGGAGGCGCTGCCCGTCGGAGCCGCACGGCATCGTCAGGCCCCTATGGCCGTGGTGCCCGGGTGGCCGCTGCGCACGACCCCGCTGGAGAACGCGATCAGCGAGTGGGGCGCCGCCCTCGTGCGGGAGCATCCGGCCTGGCCGCGGGATCCCCTGATCGACATTCTCCGGCGCACCCCGCCGAGATCCAGACGCGGCGAGCTCGTTCCCGTGACCACCGGCGCGTATGAAGACGCCGTCGTCGCCAGCCTGGTCGATCTCGACTCCTCCTATCTAGCCGTGCAGGGCCCGCCCGGCACCGGCAAGACCTACCTCGCCTCGCACGTCATCGCCCGGCTGGTGAACGACCACCACTGGAAGATCGGCGTTGTCGCCCAGTCGCACTCCGTCGTCGAGAACCTGCTCGATCGCCTCGCCGGAGCCGGACTCGACCCCGCCCTGGTGGGCAAGGCACCCAAGGCGGGGGATGAGACCGCCCACGACTACACGCTGTTCGCCGACAAGAACGCCGCCCTGTTGTTCGCGCAGGCGCACGCCCAGACGGGCTTCGTCGTCGGCGGCACGGCGTGGGACTTCGCCAACCCCGCCCGCTTCCCGCGGCGCGGCCTCGATCTGCTCGTGGTCGACGAGGCCGGCCAGTTCTCGCTGGCGTCGACCGTCGCCACGAGCGTCAGCGCCCGCAACCTGCTCCTCCTCGGCGACCCTCAGCAGCTCCCGCAGGTGAGCCAGGGCACCCACCCCGAGCCCATCGACAGCTCCGCGCTCGGCTGGGTGGCCGCGGGCCACGACGTGCTCCCGAAGGAGTTCGGCTACTTCCTCGCCGAGAGCAGACGGATGCATCCGGCGGTCGCGGAGCCCGTGTCGACGCTCTCCTACGAGGGAGAACTGCGCTCGCACCCCGATGCCGCCGACCGCCTGCTGCTCGAGACCGAACCCGGGCTCCACACGGTGCCGGTCGCGCATTGGGGCAACGCGACGGAGTCGCCCGAGGAGGCGGCCGTCGTCGTGCAGGTGGTGCGATCGCTCCTCGGAACACCGTGGCGCTCGAGCCGTGACGCCGCGGCCAGGCTGCTCGATCAGGCCGACTTCATCGTGGTGACCCCGTACAACGCGCAACTCGCACTGGTGCGGAGCGTGCTCGATGCGGCCGAGCTGCCGCAGGTGCGGGTCGGCACCGTCGACAAGTTCCAGGGCCAGGAGGCCGTGATCGCGGTCGTGTCGCTCGCCGCATCGTCGGCGGCCGACGTTCCTCGCGGCATGGAGTTCCTCATCATGAAGAACCGCCTCAATGTGGCGATCTCGCGGGCGCAATGGGCCGCCTACCTCGTCTACTCGCCCGAACTCACCGAGTACCTGCCGCTGACGCCCCAGGGAGTCACCGAGTTGAGCGCGTTCATCAGGCTGGTGGAGGACGAGCGCTCATAGCGACCGCATAGCGAACGCACAGGGGCTCCGTCAGCCCCGGCAAGGGTCGCCATAGGCGCATCCGGCTTGATGGAACTCGGACACACACCGAGACCCCTGGAGCATCCGCATGCAAGCCATCACCATCGCCATCGACCTGATCGCCATCGGCGTCCTGACCTTCGGCATCTACTTCCCACGCCACCGCCGCCGCGACCTCGTCGTCGCCTTCCTCGGCGTCAACGTGGGCGTCCTCGCCGTCTCGATGATCCTCGGCTCGACAGCCATCGGCGCCGGCCTCGGTCTCGGCCTGTTCGGTGTTCTCTCGATCATCAGGCTGCGTTCGCGCGAGATCGAGCAGCACGAGGTCGCCTACTACTTCGCTTCGCTCGCGCTCGGCCTCATCGCTGGCCTCAGCATCAACTTCGACTGGCTCACCTTCGCGCTGATGGGCCTCGTCATGGTCGTTCTCTTCATCGGCGACCACCCGCGCCTGTTCGCCCGCTACCGCCAGGAGCTGGTCGTTCTCGACCGCGCCATCGCCTCCGAGCCGGCGCTCATCGCCCACCTCGAGCAGCTGCTCGACGCGAAGGTGCACGGCGTGAAGGTCGAGGAGCTCGATCTGGTCAACGACACCACCTCCGTCAATGTGCGCTACCAGCTGCGTACCTCGTCGACGGATGCGGCAGGCTCGACCGTCGCTCGCCGCGACGAGCTGGCGGTGACCCGATGACCGGCACGGCCCTCGCCACCATCACCGCTCTTCCGCCCGTCACCCTCGGCGAGCTCACCGAGCGCGCCGAACTGCAGACCCGAGTCGACCGCAAGTACATGCTGCCTCTCGCCGACCTCGGCGAGGTGCTGGCCGACCTCGATGACGACACCCGCGTGCTGGAATTCGAGACTCCTGCAGGGCCACACGAGATGCATGCCGCGAATGGCATACCCTCCGGAATCCGTTCGGCCGCCTATGAGTCGGTGTACTTCGACACCCCCGAGCTCATCGCATTCCACCTGGCCGCCCGCGGTCGCCGCCGTAGATTCAAGGTGCGCACCCGCTCCTACCTGGACTCGGGCGCCACCTTCCTCGAGGTGAAGACCCGCGGCGGGCGCAGCCTCACCGTGAAGGACCGCCTCGAGTACGACCCCGCCGACCACGACAGGCTCACCGCCGATGGCCTCGCCTACACGAGCAGCGTGCTCGGCGACTCCGGCGTCGCCGACGGCGAGTGGTCGACGCTCGCCCCGACGCTCATCACCCGTTACCGCCGCACCACGCTGCTGCTTCCGGCGCGAGCCGGGCGCGACGAGAGCCGCGCCACCATCGACGTCGACCTGGAGTGGCTCGATGAGGGCGCCGGCCTCGTCCCGCGACGCCTGCGCACTCCCGCCTCGGTGATCGTCGAGACCAAGTCGGGACGCGCGACGGGCAGCCTCGACCGCGCACTCTGGCGGCATGGGCACAGACCGGACACGGTGTCGAAGTTCGGCACTGGACTCGCCGCCCTCCGCCCCGACCTGCCGTCGAACAAGTGGACGCAGGTGCTGCGCCGGCACTTCACCGCGGCAGCCGCGCGCGGCCAGCATCCGTCCCTCCCGACCACGCAGACCATCCAGACCCTCCCCACCTCCGCGTCCGACGCGGCCTGACCTCCAGGAGCCATCATGCGATCCCCCACCTACTTCCTCCTCGTCCCCATCCTCGCCGGGGGCCTCGTGCTCGCCGGCTGCGCCGTCACCTCGACCGACGCCGAGACCGGCAGCGGGTCGAGCACGACCGGCACCAGCGAGACCACAGCCGACCTCGTGCCCACGGCATCCGTCGACGTCACGCAGACTGCAGCCGAGGTGCTCGCCGCCAACCAGAAGACCCACACCACCGCAGACGACAGCGCCGACGACGCCGCGTGGAGCGAGGCAGACGCCACAGCCATCGACCTCGACGACGAGAGCGACACCGTCACGATCTCCGACGCCGGCATCTACCACCTCAGCGGAACGCTCACCGATGGCCAGGTCGTGGTGAACAGCACCGGCGACGGGCAGGTGAAGCTCGTGCTCGACGGCGTCGACATCACCAGTTCGACGGGGTCCGCGATCAGCATCGTGGCCGCCGACGAGGCCGTCGTCATCCTGGCCGACGGTTCGACGAACACGCTGACGGATGCCGCGAGCTACGCCGACGCGGATGCCGACACCCCCGTCGCAGCCCTGTCGAGCGCGGCCGACCTCACCGTCACCGGAACCGGCGCGCTCGACGTGACCGGCAGCGGCAACGACGGCATCTCGTCGAAGGACGGCCTCGTGATCGCCGGTGGCGACATCACCGTCGCGGCGGCCGACGACGGCATCCGCGGCCAGGACCACCTCGTGATCCTCGACGGCACCATCGCGGTGACGGCGGGCGGCGACGGCCTGAAGAGCGACAACGACGAGGACTCCACGCGCGGCTACATCGCCATCGAGGGCGGCGCTGTCACTGTCGATGCGACGGGCGACGGCCTCTCGGCCACCACCGACGTCGTGACGACGGGCGGCTCGCTCGAGGTGACGGCCGGCGGAGGCGCCGACCAGACCGTGGCCGACGACGCCTCGGCGAAGGGCGTCAAGGCCGGCGCCATCATCGTGCTCGGCGGCGGCGACGTCACCGTCGACGCGGCCGACGACGCCGTGCACTCCGACACCGCCGTGCACATCGCCGGGGGCGCCGTCAGTCTCGCCACGGGCGACGACGGCGTGCACGCGGACACCGCCCTGCTCGTCTCCGACGGCGCCCTCACCATCTCGCAGTCCTACGAGGGGCTCGAGAGCTCCGAGATTTCGGTCGCCGGCGGCACGACCTCGGTGACGGCCAGCGACGACGGCGTGAACGTGTCCGACGGCAGCGGAGGCGGCGAGATGGGCGGCGGACCGATGGGAGGCGGGCCCGATCAGGCCGCCGATGCCGCAGCCGAGGAGGCGGCCGCCGCGGCCGATGCCGCGGCAGATGACGCCGCCGCGACGGACTCGACAGACACCGCTGCGATCGGCGACATGACCCTCACCATCTCGGGCGGAACCCTCACGGTGAACTCCGAGGGCGACGGCCTCGACTCCAACGGCTCGGCATCGATGACCGGCGGCACCGTGGTCGTGAACGGCCCGACCGGCAGCGGAAACGGCGCGCTCGACGTCGACGGCAGCTTCGCCATCAGCGGCGGGTCGCTTCTGGCGGTCGGCAGCGCCGGCATGGTCGTGGCTCCGGATGCCGACGCCGACCAGGCGTCGTTCTCGGCCACCCTCGACTCGAGTCACGGCGCGGGCAGCGCCGTGACCGTGACGGCCGACGACGGCACCGTGGTCGCCGAGTTCACCGCCACGAAGAACTTCGCCTCCGTGGTCTACTCCTCGGCCGACATCGTGAACGGCCAGACGTACACGGTGACCGTCGACGGCTCAACGGCCGGCACTGCAGTGGCGGGAGAGCAGACGAGCGAGATGGGTGGCCCTCCCGCTCGCTGAGCGCCGAGCGGAGCGACCGCCCGAAGCGCACCAGACGAGACCGCAGCCTCTGGTGCGCTTCGACCGCGGACTTCGTCCGGCCCTCACCGAGCGGGTACTCGGGTTGCCGCTGCTAGATTCCGCCCACGCTCACCATCGCCCCCACCGCAGTATCGGCCGCATCACGCAGCACCGCGACGACCATCGATCCGTAGGGCTCGCGCCACACACTGTGCCGCACCGCGTGCGACTCCTCGTCGACCGAGACGTGGGCGCTGAAGGCGGTGCCATCGACATCGACGGCCGCCGGCGCTCCATCCACCGAGATCGTGAGCGTCTCGAAGCCGGCTGGCGCCGCGAACGACCCGCGCACGACGACCTCGACGCGTCCACCCTCGGGCGGCAGCGCCTCGGCCTCAAGCACGAGGCTCGGGGCGCCGGCCAGAGCAGCGGCATCCGCGGTGGAAGCGGCAGGGGCAGCGGCATCCGTCACCGCATCGATCGCCCGGCCGGGAAGCGCGGGCGTCCGCCCGGGAGCCACCCGTCGCGATCCGGGCGCACCCGTCGCCTCGAACGCGGCGGCGAGCCGCAGCAACGCCGTGTCGGAGTACGCGGCTCCGGCGAACGTCAGGCCGACGGGCATGCCGATGTCGGCCATGATGCCCATCGGCACCGTCACCGTCGGGATGCCGAGGTGCCGCGGAACCAGGTTGCCGTTGGCCACCCAGGTGCCGTTGCGCCAGCCTCGGTCGGCCGATTCCTCGTTCACGTCCGTGTCGGCTGGCCCGACGTCGGCGACGGCGGGGAACACCACGGCGTCGAGGCCGAGATCGGCCATCCACTCCTCGAGGTCGATGCGCCGGGTCTCCTCGAGACCGCGCAGGCCGCTCTCGAGCAGCGGGATGTCGGTGAGCGACCCCGACGGGTGCTCCCGCGCGAAGTCGGGGTAGTCGGCGATGTCGTCGTCGAAGCCCGTGTAGCGATCGGCCACGGCTCCCGGCGGCTGCGGGAAGATGAGCGCGCCGTCGACGTCGGCGACACCGCCGATCACGGGGTCGCCGTTGGCCGCGAGGAAGTCGTCCCACGCCCAGACCGACAGGTCGACGATCTCGCGCTTCAGGTACTCGGCACTCACCAGTCCGCGCGTGGCGATGGTGGGTGCCCCCGGCCTGTCGCCCTCGTAGTTCGACACCACCGGGAAGTCCACCTCGACGACCTCGGCACCGGCGGCCTCGAGGTCGCGACGGGCGGCTTCCCAGAGCGCGATGACGGATGCGCGGGTCTCGATGCGCCGACCCGTCGGGCCCCCGATCCCCCCGTCTTCAGCCGTACCGGCCTCGGGGTCGGCGTTGATATACATGCGGGGGATGCCGAGGCGCGCGCCTGCCAGCGCGGCATCCGGAGCTGCATCCGCGCGCCCGACCAGTCCGACCAGCCCGACGTAGGAATCCGGCCTCACCTCCGACGACGCCGGAATGGCGATCCACGGCTGAGCACGCCAGAAGTCGCCGCGCGTCTCGGCGTCGTCGGCCACGATCACGTCGAGCACGGCGAGCAGGTCGGTGACGGTGCGGGTGTGCGGAACGACGACGTCCATCGTGGGCACGAGCGGCCAGTTGCCGCGCACCGAGATGACCCCGCGCGAGGGCGTGTACGCCACGAGCGCGTTGTTGGAGGCAGGCGCGCGCCCGCTCGACCAGGTCTCCTCGCCGAGCCCGAAGGCTCCGAAGCTCGCGGCCGTGGCCGTGCCCGATCCGTTCGAGGAGCCCGAGGCGAAGGCCGCGGCCAGGAACTCGGGGTTGTACGGGCTCTCGGCCCGGCCGTAGACGCCGCGCTGCATGCCGCCATTGGCCATCGGCGGCATGTTCGTCAGGCCGAGCAGCACGGCGCCGGCCGCCCGCAGTCGCGCGATGGTGAAGGCGTCATCCGTCGCCACGAGGTTCTCGAACGCGGGGGAGCCGGCTGCCACGGTGAGACCGCGGGCCTTGTAACTGTCCTTCGCGGTGTACGGGATGCCGTCGAGCGGTCCTCGGGCCTCGCCGCGGGCGCGCCGCTCGTCCGAGGCACGGGCTTCGGCGAAGGCCTCGGGGTTCAACACCGGAACGGCGTTCAGCCTGATGCCCTGCCTGTCGTAGGCGGCGATGCGGTCGAGGTAGGCGGCCACCAGGTCGACGCTCGTCACGGCTCCAGAAGACAGGGCGGCACCGAGCTGGGCGATCGACGCCTCGACGACGTCGAACGGCACCCGCGCGTCGCCCGAGGTCATCGCGCCAATCCTCGCGCGACTGCTCGTGCGACTCCGACGGGCTGCTGCTGGGTGATGCAGTGGATGCCGCCGCCGCGCGCGAAGATCTCGCGGGCGTCGACGGTGACGACGCGGCGGCCCGGGTAGGCGCCCTCGAGAATCGAACGGGCGCGGGCATCGGCCTCGTCGTCGCCGAAGCCGCAGGCGATCACGCCGCCGTTGACCACCACGTGGTTCACGTAGTTGTAGTCGACGAAGCCCTCATCGTCCTCCAGCTGGGCGGGTGCCGGCAGGTCGATGATGGTCCACGACCGGCCGGCGGCATCCGTCGTCGTCTCGAGGAAGGCGCGCAGATCGCGCATCACCGCGTGGTCGGGGTGCGCGGGGTTCGGCTGCTGGTGCAGCAGGATCGCGCCGGGCGACGGGATGGTGGCGATCATGTCGACGTGACCGCGGGTGCCGAAGTCCTCGTAGTCGCGGGTGAGGCCGCGAGGCAGCCAGATGACCTTGGTCGCGCCGATGGTGCGGGCCAGCTCCTCCTCGACGCGCGCCTTGTCGGCGTAGGGGTTGCGGCCCGGGTCGAGCTGCACCGTCTCGGTGATGATGACGGTGCCCTCGCCGTCGACGTGGATGGCGCCGCCCTCGTTCACGAGCATCGACGAGATGACGGGAACGGATGTCTCAGCCGCGATGAAGCGGGCGATCTCGCGGTCCTTCCCCCAGGTCGCCCAAGCGGGGGCGCCCCATCCGTTGAAGATCCAGTCGACGGCGCCGGGCCTCCCCTGCTCGTCGAACACGAAGGTGGGGCCGAAGTCGCGCATCCAGAAGTCGTCGAGCGGGGCGACGACGATCTCGACGTCGGGCCTCAGGTGCCGTCGCGCGTCCTCGACGGCGGACGGGTCGACGACCATCGTCACGGGCTCGAAGTCGAGCACGGCGTGGGCGACGGAGGCCCAGGCGGCACGGGCGGCCTCGCGCTCCTCCTCGGACTCGCCGATGGTGAGCCCGGCAACGGGGAAGGCCATCCAAAGACGGTCGTGCGGAGCTGTCTCGGGGGGCATCAACCAGGTCATGCGTTCAGCTCCAGTGCCACGTGATCGTGATCGTGATCGTGATCGTTTGCTATTGATCGTGCGATCAATAAGATGGGGACGAGGCTACCCAGCGGGAGGTGACGATGTCAAGAGCGGTTCGGCCCCGAGCGGCGCGCAAGAGCGCCGAGGATCGCGCGGCCGAGATCCGCGCGGGCGCCCGTGACGTCGCGCTCGAGGGCGGACTCTGGGCGGTGACCCTGCGCAGCGTCGCCGCTCGCGTCGGAGTGACGCCGGCCCTGATCGCGCATTACCAGCCGAACATGGAAGTACTGGTCGCCGACACCTTCACCGCTGTCGTCGCCGCCGAGATGGCCGAGGTCGCCGGCATCATCGAGCCGTGCACCTCCCCCACGGAGCGACTCGCCGCGCTCATCCACACGCTGATCGAGACCGGGCGCGACGACGTGACCACGGTCTGGCTCGACGGCTGGAGCCTCGGACGGCGCAGCGCACCGCTGGCCACGGCCGTGCGCGCGCAGATGGACGCCTGGCAGCACCTCGTGCTCGGCATCGTCGACGACGGATGCTCCACAGGTGAGTTCACGGCATCCGACCCACAGGCCGTCGCCTGGCACCTGCTCGGCATGGTCGACGGCCTGAGCGCGCAGGGCCTGGTGTCGTACCGCGACCCGGCTGCCCGTGGACGACTCGTCACCGACGCCCTCGAACACGCGCTGGGGCTGCCGCCGGGGGCTCTCGCGGCCCCTGCCGCGGCATCCGAGCCGCTCCCGGCTTCCTGACACTGCCCGCTGCAGGCTGCGCGTGGGCCAGTGCCGCCGGCGGACGGTCTGGGGCAAGGGGGCCGCAGCCCGCGCCCAGCGGCCAGCGGCCAGCGGATGTTCAGCAGCGCGAGCTTAGGCTGGATCAATGACTTCTGAGACCTTCGACCGCATCACCATGTTCGGCGCCGAGTGGTGCAGCGACTGCCGCCGCTCCAAGCGCCTCCTCGACGGCCTCGGCGTGCAGTACGACTACATCGACCTCGAGACCGTCGAAGACGGCGCCGACCGTGCCAAGGCCATCAGCGGTCGCACCCAGATTCCCGTGGTCGTCTTCCCCGACGGCGAGCACTTCGTCGAGCCGACGGATGCCACCCTGCGCTCCAAGCTCGAGGCAGTCGCCGCGTAGGGCCACCCCGCCTCGACTCACCCGGCCTTCATGCCGCCTCCCTTCGAGGCAGGTGGAACCGGGCTTTCCCGCCGAGCCGAGGCGCCCGCTCGGGATCGACGTGTGGTGGTGGGATGAACCACACCTCGGTCAGGGTGGCGCGGATGTCCCAGCCGTCGCGGTGGACCATATGGTGGCAGAAGCTGCAGAGCAGCACTCCGTTGGTGATGTCGGTTCGGCCGCGATGTCGTTTCCACCAGCGGATGTGGTGGGCGTGCGTGTAGCTGATGTTCTGTCCACAGCTGGCGCAGCCGCCGTCCCGTTCGTGCAGCGCGAGTCGTTGCGTCTTGCTGAAGAGGCGTGCTGTGCGGCCGACATCGAGGGGGACGCTGTCGGTGCCGAGGACCATCGGGATCAGATCGGCGGATGCGGCCATGCGTCGGATGGTTCCCGCTGAGACGGGCTGGTCGATGCCGTCGATGCTGCCCAGCCCGAGTCCGGTGCGGAGGGCGTCCAAGTCGATACGGGTCACTGTGGTGACGGCGGCGAGTGGAGCGAGGGTCTGTGTGCAGCCGAGCGCGTGGCGCATGATCTCGACCAGCGCGTCGGCCTGACGTTGCGGGATGCTGCGGTCATCGGTGATGACCGGTTGCCTTCCGTCACCAGCGCCGGAACCAGCCGTGGCTTCTGTCCCACCGCCTGACGACATAGCCCCGGTGCCAGTGCCGGTGCCGGTGCCGCGCAGCCCGTCGGAGACGAGCGCTTCGATGGCCGTCTTCACGAGTGCCGCTGATTCCGGGTCGAGGCGAGCGGTGAGCTCGGTCATGCCGGTGCGGTTCTCCCGGATGGTCAATGACCGGCCCAACCAGCGCTCCTCATCACGCGGCTCGGCACCGTCGGGGTCGAGTCGCGCCTCGGCCTGCTTGATGACCCGCAGCAGCAGGCTCAACGGCAGCTCGGCTGCCCGCTCGGCCAGGATCTTCTCGATGCCCTCTGCCACAGCGGCATCCGCTCGGGGTGCCACCCGGTCGAGCATCCCGGTGATCGCTCCGGCCGCGTCGACACTGATCATGCCGGCGTCCAGTGCGGCGGCGACGTGGGGATGACGTGCCGGGCGAGCCTGGCCGCTGAAGTCCTGGCGCGCTGCCGTCGCAGCACCCACCGCGAGAAACCGGGCGGCCTCGCCCGTGCCGCCTCCGGTCGATGAGGCGACGAGCTTGGTCGGGGTGGAGTACCCGTTCTTCTTCGCCAGCCCCTCGGTGCCGAACTCGGGCCCGGAGCGGCGACCAACCTCTCCCGCTGCCCGCGCCAGAAGAGCATCAGTGGTGCGACGGAGCTGGCCGATCGCATCCGTCACCGACACCAGACCGGAACCGCTCATCAGTTCGAAAGAGCCCTGCGCATCGAGCGGCACCACGCCGAACGCCGGGAGCGCTGCCGCCCACGCGGCGGCCAGCGCTGCAACATCCTGCCGCAACGACGCCAACGGTGTCGGGGTTTCCATACCCTGATACTCGCAGCACCCACCGACACTGACGGCTGCTTTTTCACCGTTTGATCAGGTTTTTCGGGATAATCTTCTGTAGAATCAGACAGCTCGACAGCGAGCTGGGGAGGAGTGCCGGGATCCCCTCAGCCCTCAGCCCTCACGTACACCCACGCCCGCGTCCCGGACGCCAACGTCACCGCAGCCCGTACGTAGTCGGCCACCTCGTAGGCATCGGCCGCCGCGAGCTGCTCCGGCGTGAGCTCCAGCACCGAGCCGGCCACGCTGTCTGCGGGGTCATCGGTGCGCTCCAGGATCGGGTGCTCGTCCGAGCCGCTCAGCGCGATGACGTGGGGATCCGTGATCTTCAGCACCCCGAGTCGGAACCCCGGCAGCGCGTCGTCGCGCGTCGGCAGCTCGGCGCCGAAGGTGCCGCGCTGCACCGAGGCGAGCCTCAGAGTGCCGTACGAGAACAGGTGCTCCACGCTCCCGCCTGCCGAGTTCACGCCGCCCACGCCCGCGCCTCCACTCCCACTCCGCTCACGCGCCGAGCTTCGCCACGATGGTCTCGATGCGACGCTGGCGGGTGGCATCCGTCTTCGCCGATTCGACGTTCACCACGTGCGCCTTCTTCGCGCTCGGCGACAACTTGTCGAACGCGGCCTGCACCTCGGCCGATGCGGCGAGCGCCGCGGCCAGGTCGTCGGGCACCTCGGTGATGCGCGGCTCCGTGTCGAGAGTGAGCTCGACCTCGATCGGATCGCCGCCCTGGATGCCCGTCGCCGCGCGCTTGTCGGAGCTGAACGCGATGAGGAACCGCCCGCCCATCGGGGCCACGGTGCTGCGGTACCGGTACCCGTTCACGGTCACGTTCACGGGCGGGCGCTTGCCGCCGCCGAGGGCCTCGATGACCTCTTCGGGCACAGGGATGCCCGTGTTGTTGCCGACCAGGAACATGTTCGTGGAGAAGCGCATGCCTCGATTATGGCCGCGTCAGGTCGTCGGCGGCGAGGCCTCATCGTCGTCATCCGCCGCGGCCTTCTCGGCGTCTTCCTTCTTGTACATCTCCGTGAACGAGACGGCGAGTGCTGTTCCGATCCCGATGCCGATCGCGATCCCGATGCCCACGTTCCCCAGGGCGACTCCGAGGCCAGCCCCCAGGGCGATCCCGATGGCGATCCCCAGCGCCCAGCCGCGCGTGGTCGGATCCGTCGAGTCGAACGCCGCCTTCTTCGTGTCAGCCATACCTTCACGGTAGGCGGATGCCGCAGCCGAGGCATCCGTCAACCGAACGAGACAGCTCCCCCGTACGGCGGAGCCACTGCCGGCCCGACGCCGACGCCGACGACGAGGCGCGCGACGACGCGGGCACCGGCGGCGGAATAGCCACCCGCCCCCGCCGGTTGCCCCTGAGGATGACTGCACCACTCCGCCTCTCCGTTCTCGACCTCATTCCCGTGCGCAGCGGCCAGACCAGCTCCCAGGCGATGACAGCCTCGGTCGGCCTCGCCCAGCTCGCCGACACCCTCGGCTACACCCGCTACTGGTACGCCGAGCACCACAACATGCCGTCGGTGGCCTCGACGACCCCGCCCGTGCTCATCGCGGCGACGGCGGCGAAGACGGAGCGCATCCGGGTGGGATCCGGCGGCGTCATGCTGCCCAACCACGCGCCGCTCGTCGTCGCCGAGCAGTTCGCGGCGCTCGAGGCGCTCGCCCCCGGACGCATCGACCTCGGCATCGGCCGCGCCCCCGGCAGCGACCCCGTCATCACGCAGCTGCTGCGCATCAGCGGTCCGACGGCAGACGTCGACCGCTTCCCCGATCACATCGCCGACATCCAGGCGCTCATCCACCCCGGTGGAGCCGCCCTCCGCATGACGAGCGGCAGCGAGTACACGGTGCACGCGACGCCGGCCGCCGGCAGCGTCCCCACGATCTGGCTGCTCGGATCGAGCGACTACTCGGCCCGCCTCGCCGCGAGCCACGGCCTCCCGTACGTCTTCGCCTACCACTTCTCGGGCGAGGGCATCGAAGCGGCCCTCGAGCTCTACCGCACCAACTACACGCCGAGCCCCGAGCACCCCGAGCCGCAGACCTTCCTCACCCTCAACGCCTCCGTCGCCCCGACGGCCGAAGAGGCCCGTCGCCGCGCCCTGCCTCAGATGCGCGCGATGGCGCGGCTCCGCACGGGCCGCCCGCTCAGCGTGCTCGAGACCGTCGAGGACTCCGAGAACTCCGGCCGCGACACGGCGACCGACGAGCTCGTCGCCGCCATGGAGAAGCGCTGGGTCATCGGGGCACCGGATGCCGCCGGCCAGGCAATCCGCCAGCTCGCCTCGCGCTACGGAGTCGACGAGGTGATGGTGTCGCCCATCAGCGGCGCCTTCGCGAGCGATCCGCTGGACGCGACCCCGGGCCGTGCGCAGTCCCTGGAGCTGCTGGCGGGCGAGCTGCTCTAGGCCGCCCGCCGGCCGGCCGGCCGGCCGGCCGCCGAGTTTGCAGGACCAGGAGCGATACAGCTGCGATATGCAGCCATGTCGAGTCTGCTCCTGCAAACTCCACGCGCGCCATTCCGGTATCAGCGGCCGGCGACGGGACAGCCGTGACGGAACCGTCAGGATCACCCCCTCAGGCGTCGAGGTTCCGTAACAATCGCCGATGCCCGAGGCACTCCACGTAGAACTGAATCGTGACCCTCACGTCCATCATCCCGAGCCTGCGTCGCTCGATCCCCGATCCGCTCGCACCGGGCGTCTGGCCGGCCGCGACCATCGCAACCACGACTGACCTCGTCGTCTCCGGCGTCTCGATGCTGCGACTGGTCGAGCTGAGCGCCACCCCTGCAGTGCACGTCGTCGATGACATCGGCGTGGTGGTCGTACGCGTGCATGACGTCGGCGCGGACGCGAGCAGGACGGCATCCGTCACCCTCGATCTCGACCTGACCACCCTCGCTGCCTGCTGGGGTGATCTGCGACTCATCGGTCGCGCCTCGACTGCGCGCTCCACGACGTTCGGCATCCGCTCCCTCGACTCTCGTCGAGCGACGGATGCCTCCGCTCTCCTCCCCTGCGACCTCCGCGCAGGCGACCTGCTCGCGGCTCCCTTCACCGGCACGACCCCCGGCTCCACGCGTCCCACGAGCGGGTGGCGGCACGCCCAGAACGAAGCAACTGCGGGTCAGAAGACGATCTGACCCGCAGTTCCTCCGTTCTCGATGACGGATGCCGCAGCTCCCGCTACAGCACCGGGTGGTTCGAGCGGATGGTGTCGCTCGGGTCGTAGACCACCTTGATGGCGCGCAGGCGGTCGAGGTCGGCTCCCCAGATGTCGCGGGGCTCCTGAGCTCCCTCCGCGAAATTCTGGTAGAGCACCGCGGCGCGCCACGGAGCGAGAGCACCCACCAGACGATCGACGGATGCCGCCGCTGCGACTCCCATCTCCGGCGTCGCGGCGATGCCGGCACCGAACACGAGGAACTCGGAGTCGAGGTGCGACACGACGCCGGCGCCCAGCGGAGCCCGACCTGCCGCCCCGCCCACGTGACGGATCTCGGCCGACAGCAGCGCCGAGCCCGAGCCGGCTCCGGCCGCAGCGACGAACGCCTCGACGGCCTCGGCCGTGAGCTCGGCCAGCGCGAAGCCGTCGCCGACTCCGGGAACCGGACCCTGCGGGTCCATGTGCAGCTGGTCCAACTCGGTCATCGGGGTGGGTTGGAAGGTGTCGATGACCGGGTCGAGGTCGCGCAACGGTGCGAGCACGGCGTCGGCGTCGACCGGGGGCGCCTGCAGGGCGGCCTCGATGACGACGTAGCTCTGCCCGCGCAGGAAGTCCGGCAGCTCGGGCAGTGGTGGGAACTGCAGGATGCGGCCCACGCTGGTGACCTGCTCGGGCACCTCGGCCGTCCACTCGCGCCACGCCTGCAGCACCCGGCTCGCCTCGGCGAGCGGGAAGAACAGGGTTCCGGCGTAGACCTCGGTCATCGGGAACAGGCGCAGCTCGATCGCCGTGACGATGCCGAAGTTGCCGCTTCCGCCGCGCACGGCCCAGAACAGCTCGGGCTCGTGGTCGGCATAGATGCGGCGGAGCAGGCCGTCGGCCGTCACGATCTCGATGGCGACGATGGAGTTGACGGCGAGGCCGTGCGAGCGGGCGAGCCAGCTCACGCCGCCGCCGAGCAGGTAGCCGGCGATTCCGACGTCGGCGCTCGACCCGGCGAGGGCAGCGAGGCCGAAGGCCGCCGCCGGAGCTGTGACGTCGGCCCAGAGGGCGCCGGACTCGCAGCGCGCGATGCGGGACTCCGGCACGATGCTCACGCCACGCAGCGAGCTGGTGCGCAGCAGGATGGTGCCGGCGAGCCCGTCGGGTCCGCCCAGCGGCGCGGCATTGTGCCCGGTGCTCTGCGGCGCGACGCGCAGGCCGAGCTCGCGGGCGGCAGTGACGGCCAGCACGACGTCCTGGGCGCTTCCGGCGATGACGACAGCGGTCGGACGCTGGTCGACGGCGAGGTTCCACGCCGTGCGAGCGGCATCCCAGTCGGCATCCGCCGGGAGGTGCAGCGAGCCGTCGAGGGCGTCGCGCAGGGCGAGGAGTTCGCGGACGGGTGTGGTGGATGCGACAGGCGCGGCGATCGAGTCGGCGACGGCGATCGATCCGGTGATTCCGGCGATCGCGGTGGGCGCAGAGGGCGCAGGGGTGTTCACTGATGTTTCCTTTCGGGTGAGGTGCTCCTCGGGTGGAGCTGCTCCGTCACGGAGCGGATGCCTCAACACGATCGGCGGGGCCCGAGGCCCTCCTCCGCCGCACGAGGCGCGAGCTCCATCGAACACCCGCGGCGTCGAGCGCCCATCGGAGACCACCCGGCACTCGACTCAGGGCTCACCCGCAGATCCGTCGAGGAATGCAGGACCACGCTCGATACGGCTGCGATATGCGTCCAGGTCTCGTCTCATCCTGCAATCGCGCCAGCATGCCACCGGATCTGGCGACGCACCGCCGGATTAGGTTAGGCTGCCCTAAGCTCCGCGCGACGACGGATGCATCCACCCCCGCCCTGAGGATCCGCCATGAGCACGCCCGCGCCTCTCGAGTTGCAGGCCGTCGGCATCGTGCACGACGGAGCGGCCCGGGCGACGCCCGTGGATGTGAGCTTCACGGTGCACGCCGGCGAAGTGGTGCTGCTGCTCGGGCCGAGCGGATCGGGCAAGTCCACGCTCACCCTCGCCATGAACGGGCTCGTTCCGCAGGCCGTTCCCGCCACGCTCGACGGTTCGGTGCACGTCGCCGGCCTCGACACCGCCGACACCGCTGTCGGCAGGCTCAGCGAGCACGTCGCGATGGTGTTCCAGGACCCCGACGCCCAGATCGTCACCGGCACCGTTCTCGATGAGGTGTGCTTCGGCCCCGAGAACCAGCTGCGCTCCGCCGAGGTCGTGCTGCAGCGCGCTGAGAAGGCGCTGCGCCAGGTCGGCCTCTGGGAACGGCGTGGCGAGAACCCCGACCGCCTGTCGGGCGGCGGACGCCAGCGCCTCACCATCGCCTGCGCCCTCGCCATGGGGTCGCCGTTGCTGGTGCTCGACGAGCCGACCGCCAATCTCGACCCGGCGGGCATCGACGAGGTCTACGCCGTGCTGCGCGGGCTCGCAGCCGATGCCACCCACTCCATCGTGCTGGTGGAGCACAACCTCGACGCCGCCATCGACATCGTCGACCGGGTGATCGTGCTCGACCGCGGCGGCCGGCTCGTGATCGACGGCCCCGCCCGCGAGGTTCTGCAGGAGCGCACCGACGAGCTTCTCGAGCTCGGCGTCTGGCTGCCGGTCTCGACCCTCGCTGCGATCCGACTGACGGATGCCGGCATCCCGGTGCAACCGCTGCCGCTCACCCCGGCCGAGCTAGCCGCCGCTCTCGACGCGATCGAGGTGCTGCCCGCGCCGCATCCGGCCCCAGCCGACGACGCGAGCCCGGCGACGCCGGCCGCGGACCAGGCCACGCGCGGCGCGCTGCCGGCCATCGGCATCCGGAACCTGTCCCTCACCCGCGGTGGCCGCGGCGGCCGGCGATCCGGCAAGCCGGGCAGGCACGGGCGCGAGGTCGTGCACGACGTGAGCCTCGACGTGGCGGCCGGCGACTTCCTCGCGATCGTCGGCACCAACGGAGCGGGCAAGACCACGCTGCTGCAGGCCATCGCCGGGGTGGCGACTCCGCCGTGGGGGCGCATCGACGTGCTCGGTCTCGATCCGGCGACGACGGATGCCCGGACTCTCTCTCGCACTGTCGGCTTCGTGTTCCAGAACCCCGAGCACCAGTTCATCACCCATACCGTGCGCGAGGAGCTCGACCACGGGCTGCGCGTGCAGGGCGTCGCCGATGGACAGCGCGGCGAGCAGGGAGAGTACGGAGCGCACGGCGAGCGCCGCGGGCGCGTCGACGAGATGCTGCGTCGCTTCGGGCTGGAGGAGCACGCGGAGCAGCATCCGTTCCTCCTGTCGGGCGGACAGAAGCGCAGGCTCTCGGTGGGCACGGCCCTCATCGCCGGAGCCCCCGTGCTGGCCCTCGACGAGCCCACCTTCGGGCAGGACCGCGAGCGCGCCGCCGAACTGCTCGACATCCTCGCGACCCTCAACCGCGCCGGCACGACGGTGCTCGTGGTCACGCACGACCTGCAGTTGGTCGCCGACTACGCCAGCCACATCGCCGTCATGGCCGACGGCCGCCTGCTCGGCCAGGGGCGCACGGGCGAGATCCTGGGGTCCGACCTCATCGAGCGTGCCGGCCTGAGGCTGCCGCCGCTCGCACGGGCCATGCGCGCCGTGCAGCGGCATCCGGAGTGGAACGGCATCACCCGCCTGGCGGAGCTCCCGCTCGCACAGGTGATCGCATGACGGCGGCGGGCGTGCGCACGAGCACGAGCACGGGCACGGGCACGGGCACGGGCACGGGCACGGGCACGGGCACGAGCACGCTCGTCGACGCTCGGCCCACCCCGCGCGACCCCTTCGCCGAGCAGCAGCCGACGCATCCGGCACGCTTCCTGCACGGGCTCAACCCCCTCGCCAAGATCGCGGCCCCGCTGCCGGTCATGGTGCTGCTCATCTTCACGCGGGGCATCGGCATCCCGCTCGCCTTCATCGTGTTCACGCTCGCGCTGCTCGTCGTCGGCGCGCAGCTGCGACCCCGCACCCTCGTCGCCCTGCTGCTCGGCACCCCCGTGCTCGTCGCCGTGATGGGCCTGAGCTTCGGCATCTGGATCGACACGGCGCGCCTCACCGGCACCCCCGGATCGGAGATCGTGCTGCTGCAGATCGGCGAGTGGCGCTTCACTGTCGCCGCCTACCTGCTCGGACTCGCGACGGCGATGCGCATCACGGCCCTGCTCGGTCTCGCCCTCATCAGCGGCCTCACGTCCACCGGGCCCGAACTCGTGCGCGCCCTGGTGCAGAACCTCCGCCTGCCGTATCGCATCGGCTACACGGCGCTCGCGGCGTTCCGCTTCGTGCCGCGCTTCGGCCACGAGCTCGAGGTCATCCGCGCGGCGCATCGAGTGCGGGGCACCGATGCCGGACGCGGTCCGATCGCCGCCATCAGCCGCACCCTCGGCTACGCCGTGCCCTTGCTGGCCAGCGCCATCCGTCACGCCGAACGCGTGGCCCTGGCCATGGACTCCCGGGCGTTCGGTGCGCATCCGCAGCGCACGGAACGCACCATCTCACTCTGGCGCACCCGCGACACGGTGTTCATCATCGCGTTCTGGCTCATCGCCGCCGCCATCTACGCCTGGGGCCTGCACTACGGCCTCGGCAGCCTCACCTCAGACCGCACCGATTCCTAAGGAACCACCATGGCGAAATCACACAGCATGGCCGTCAAGACCGAGCGCACGGTGCCGATCAGGCTCGAGGTGCTCCGGCGCGAGCGCATCAGCCCGAGCTTCGTGCGCATCACACTGGGTGGCGGCGAGGTCGACCGCTTCACCTACAAGGGCTTCGACCAGTGGTTCCGCCTGTTCGTTCCGCCGACGGATGCCGCAGAACTCGTGCTGCCGAACCGCGACGGCTGGGGCGGGTACGCGCAGTTGCTCACGACCCGCAAGGACCTGCGGCCGACCATGCGCAACTACACGGTGCGGGCCTACCGCGCCGGCGGCGAGGGCGCCAGCGGAAGCGGCGGAGCCGAGATCGACGTCGACTTCGTGCTGCACGAGGGCGAGTCGGGCGAGGTCGAGGGCATCGCGGCCGGGTGGGCGCAGAGCTGCTCGCCCGGCGACGAGGTCGGACTGCTCGACGAGGGCTACGGCTACGACCCGCGCCCCGGCACGGACTGGCACCTGCTCGTCACCGATGAGACCGGGCTCCCGGCCATCGCCGGCATCTGCGGATCGCTGCCAGCCGATGCTCGCGGACTCGCCGTCATCGAGGTGCCGCTGGCCGCCGACGTGCAGGAGTTCGCGAAGCCCGACGGTGTCGAGGTCGTCTGGCTGCCTCGAGCGGAGTCGACCCCGGAGGTCGCGACGGATGCCGTGAGCTCGACCGGCTCGCACGCGGGCGCCCACGCACGCGTCCGCATCGCCGCCCTCGCCTACGCCGCAACCGTCGCCGCCGAGCTGCCCGTCGTCGAGTCGGTCGGTCCGGTCATGCACTCCTACGCTGTCGGCGAGCAGGCGCTGGCCACCGGCATCCGTCGCCATCTCGTCGCTGATCGCGACTGGGACAAGACGGCCGTGAGTTTCTGCGGCTACTGGAGGCTGCCGAAGGGCGCCGACCCCATCGACAGCGCCGTGCCCGCGGCATCCGTCACAGTCTGAAGCCGAGGGATCACGTCATGAAGTTCACCACCCGCCTCCTGCTCACCTGCGCCGCGATCGGCGCGGCCGGCGGGCTGCTGCTCATTCCCGCGAACAACATCGGCGCCGGCATCTCGAAGGCGTTCCCGCTGGCGTACGCTGTCGAATCCGGGGTCTGGCTGCTGCCGTTCGTGATCGCCCTCGCACTGCTGCGGCGACCGGGCGTCGCCGTGCTGTCGTCGTTCATCGCCGGACTCATCAACGTGCCGTTCACGCCGTACGGCTTCACCGCCGTGGTGACGTGCGTGATGATCGGCGTGGTGCTCGAGATCCCGTTCGCCATCGGCCTCTACCGGCACTGGAACGCGTGGATCTTCTACGTCGGCACCGCCGTCTTCGAGGTGCTGTACTCGTTCACCGCCATGAACAGCCTCGGCGTCGACCAGTGGGCCTTCTGGCTGCAGGCCCTCTTCGTCGCCCTGCTGGTGGCCAGCGGCCTGTTCTTCACGTGGCTCGGTCGCCTCATCGCGGCCCGCGTCGAGCGCACCGGGGTGACCCGCGGCCTGTCACGCCCCTGGCCGACGAAGAAGTCGGCGCCGTCGGCCGACGCCGAGGTCGCCGCCGTCTGAGAGGCAGACGACTGCGGGTCACGCCCCGCGTACGTCGGGCCTGCGGGTGCTCGGCCGCTGCCCGAGTGCGAGGACCAACGATCCGAACGCGAGTGCTGCGGCACCGATGGCGAGCCACACCGCGACATCGCTGCCGGTGCCGGCCAACCCGCCGCCCGGCGATCCGGCCCCGGCATCGTCGGCCGTGAACATCAGCTGACCGATCACGGACCCGGTGGATGCGGGTGGGGCGTCCGCTGCGAGTTCGGCCGTGACGATGACATCGATCCGGCCCTCGGCGAACCCGGTCCCCGTGGCATCCTCCGGATTCGCGCACGTCCCGGCGGTATCGCAGACCCGGACGCCGAGGACGGTATCGACCATCATCCCCTGCCTCTCCACCCACGCGAACCCGGTGAGGACGGCATCCCGCTCCAGGAGGAACGTTCCGGTGCGGGATTGAGGGGCGCCCGGAGCCAGGCCGTCGAATGCCACCGTGAACACCGGTGCCGGCGCCGCGCGGGCAGCGGTGTCCGGCATGACCACGACGAGGCCGGCCAGAGCGCCCACCGCACCAAGCGCCATCAACCACGCACCGACACGACGGAGCACCCCGACGGACATCAGGTCACCTCGCTCTCGCGGGCCCGCTGACGAGGCGACGGAGGGGGAAGCAGCGTGAGGGCGATCAGGGCGAGCACGGCGACAGCGAGCGGAATCGCGACGGCGGGGCGCGACAACGCGATGACGGCTGTGCCTGCACCCGGGACCGTGAGCATCGGCTGCCACACCGACGACGCTGCCGGCACCGGGTATGGCTGCCCGTCGGGGGTGCCGTTCGCATCGCCCTCCATGCGGATGGACAGGGACTCGCCCTCGGGCGTGACCTCGATCACCCGGTGGGTGACGAGCACCCCGTCCAGCGGGCTGGGCAGGCTCGTCACCTCACCGACGTCGACATCGGTCGCCGGAACCGGGAGCGCGAACAGCAGGTCGCCACGACGGATGCCGGGCTCCATCGATCCGGACACCACGACGAGTGGCTGTACCCAGCCGAGGGCGTGCGCGATCCAGAGCGCGCCGGAGAGCACACCCAGCGCGGCGGTCGCCCAGAGCAGGGCGCCACCGATGCCTCGCAGCATCCTCATGTCGAGATGTCCGGTCGAGTGTTCAGTCGGACGTACCGGTCACGTTGAAGGTGATCGTCCCGGTCTGGCTCTGCGCGGTGGCCGGGAAGTCGGCAGTGGTCGTGACGTTCAGCGTTCCGTCGATGGGTGCTGCGCATCCGGGGTCGGAGGGAGTGGCATCGCCCACGGTCGGCGCCGTCACGGTCACGGTGATCTCGACACCGGCCGCGGTGAACAGGTCTCCGGTCAGGGCCGGGGTCGACACCGCGCTGATGGTGCCGGCGGTGGTGCCGATGTTGCACAGCTGGAACGGGATGTCGAAGTCCATCGAGGGCGACAGGGCAGCCAGGTCGTCGGAGGTCAGGGTGATCGGGGTGGTGTCCGAGTCGCCGGGGATTCCGACGTCCAACCAGGCGCCGCTCGTCCCGGCCCGGCCCTGCAGGTCGTAGCTGGACGCGGTGGCCGTGGCCGAGAAGAAGACATTGTCGGTCCAGACGGCCGTTGTGACAGCGGCGCCGATTCCGACGATGGCCACGGCGGCCAGAGCGATGCGCAGGGCGTTGCGTCGCCGACGGGGTTGCGTGTCTGACATGAGTGGTTCCTCCTTGGTTGGGCGCTCAGTAAGCGCACGATTGCAGTGTGACTGGCGTGAACTGGTCGACGTTGCGAGTGGCAGACGAGTATCCGGTGAACGTGACGAGGTAGTTGGCCCCTGTGGCCCCGGATGCCGTGGGCCCGGCCCAGGTCACCAACGGCAGCCATCGGTCATAGGTCACCTGGTCGATGACGGCCCCGGCCAACGCGGCGTCGATGATCGTCTTGTAGTCGAAGTTCGCGGTGAATCCGACGAAGAACGGCTGGTGTCCCGTGACGACCACGGTGACGCAGGGGTTGTAGCCGGTGGGAACGTCGAGAGTGGCGCTGGTCACCGTGTAGCTGGTCGGCCCCTCGGGTTGCCACGGGGGGTCGGGCACATTCGTGCAGAACTTCGCATCGACCGGATGGGTGGCACTGACCAGCTGTTCGGAGTTGAAGGGATCGGGCGTCATGTAGACCAGCCCATCGGTGACGTAGCCCGGCGCAGCAGAGAGGGTGGAGTAGTAGCCGGCCGGGAAGTAGATGCTTCCGATCATCCCGCTGGTGAACGGCGCCGACCAGTTGAACGGAGGGACGCCGAGATGAAGAGTGACTCGCCACGGCACCAAGTCCGTCGACGGGGAGGTGATCTGGAACTGCACGCAGAAGTTGTTGGGCAGGGGACTCGGACCTTCAGAGGAGGTCCAGGTCCAGTCGTCGGGACCGCCCGTGATGATGGTGTCGGGATGCTCCGATGTGACCGGCGGCGTGAGCGGCGGCGGGTCATCGTTCGCCGTGACGGAGAGCAGCGTCCTGCCGGCATCGACCCAGGCCGCCGACGTGGGCTCCACAGGCGACGCGCTCGTCGCGGCCAGCAGCGCAGCCGCCCCGATGAGGGCTGCGATCGCCACGGTGCGCGGACGTGTCATCCGCTACACACTCTCGCAGAGGATCCGGATGCGGATGACATCGAGAATCCCCGACCTCTCGGCGCCCCAGTCGGCGATGGTGGTCAGCTGGATGAAGCCGGCGACCTGGTCGGTGTCGTTGCAGGAGTTGGCCGGCAGGACGGTGCCGAGGCTGATCGTGTCGACATTCACGCTGGCGAGATCCACCAGCGTCCCGTCGACGTCGATCTCGGCGTCGGCGATGATGCCGTCCGCGCCGCCGGCGTTGCAGAGGAAGATCGGGACGGCGTAGCTGGTTCCGGGGAGGGCGTCTTCGATCCCGTCGAGGACGATCTCGTTGCCCGCGAGGTCGGTGTCGGGGTCGCCGGGCAGGCCGACGTCCAGCCATTCGCCGTCGACCGAGGTGCGCGCCTGGATGTCGAACGAGGACGCCGCGGCTGTCGCCGTGTAGTGCGTCTCGTCGACCCAGGCCGCTGCGGTCGCGGCCGCTCCGATCCCGCCGAGCACGAGACTCGCGAGCACCACTCCGAGGATCCTGCGTCGCTTCCCACCGGTGGGCCGACCGTCCCCGGGCATGACCACCTCCGACATCGGGCTGTTCCCGCAGTCTCCCACCTGCCCGATCAGATGGCTAGGGCCAGCCCGGCTCGACATGAGCGCGTGAGGCGGCCGTGTCGGTATCGGGCGCATCCAGCGCACAATTCAGGCCGGATCGCACTGGGCAGGGCGTGTGGCGACAGACACGCCCTGCCCGAGCGAATCCAGCCTGAATTATGCGCCAGCAGAGATGAGGAAAGCCCCCACCCGGCGAACCGGATGGGGGCTTCTCGTACGGCGGATGCCGCAGGCTACAGAGCAGCGAGCTCGCGCAGCAGCTCGTCGCCGGGGCGCGTGTCGACGAAGTCGGCCGAGATCTCGGCGCGCTCGAGCAGCTCGCTCATGCGACGCTGACGCTGACGCGGGATGAGCGTGACGACGGTGCCCTGCTTGCCGGCGCGGCCGGTGCGGCCGGCGCGGTGCAGGTACGTCTTGTACTCGTCGGGAGCGTCGGCCTGGATGACCAGATCGATGTCGTCGACGTGGATGCCGCGGGCTGCGACATCCGTCGCCACGAGAACGCTGACGCGACCCGAGGTGAGCTGCGCCAGGTTGCGCGTGCGGCGACCCTGGTTGAGGTCGCCGTGCAGCGAGACGGCGGGGATGCCGGCGTCGTCGAGCAGGTCGGCGAGCTGCTCGGCGAATGCGCGAGTACGGGCGAAGACCAGGGTCTTGCCGTCGCGGTCGGCGAGCTGCTCGATGATGGCGGCCTTGTCGCGGTGCTCGATGACGAGGACGCGGTGGTCGATCGTGGAGGAGGCCTGGTCTTCACCGGCGACCTCGTGCACGGCCGGGTTCACGAGGAACTCGTTGACGAGGGTGGCGACACCCTTGTCGAGGGTGGCCGAGAACAGCAGCTTCTGGCCGCCGTCCTTGGTGTGACGGAGGATGCGCTGCACGGGCTCGAGGAAGCCGAGGTCGCACATGTGGTCGGCCTCGTCGAGAACGGTGATGGCCACGTCGCTGAGGTCGAGACGACCCTGCTCGATGAGGTCCTCGATGCGACCCGGGGTGCCGATCACGATGTCGACGCCGCGCTGGAGGGCACCGACCTGCTTGTACTGCGGAACGCCGCCGTAGATCTGCGTGGTGAACAGGCCGACGCTCTGGGCGATGGGCTGGACGGTGCGGTCGATCTGCAGGGCGAGCTCACGCGTCGGAGCGAGGATGAGCGCGCGGGGCTTGCGGCCGATCTGGCGCTTTCCGCCGGACTTGCCGCTCTGCGCCCACTGCTTCATGAGCAGCTCGACGGTGGGAGCCGCGAAGGCGATGGTCTTGCCGGAACCGGTCTTGCCGCGGCCGAGGACGTCGCGACCCTCGAGCACGACCGGGATGGTCGCTGCCTGGATCGGGAACGGGCTGGCTGCACCGAGAGCGGTGAGGGCTGCGACGATGTTGCCGCCGAGGCCCAGGTCACCGAAGCTCACGCCGTCGACATCCGTCGCCTCGATGGCCTGGGCCTCGAGACGCTCGAGCACGACGTCGTCCTCGGGGGTGAAATGCCCCTTCTGGTCGCCGTGCACGCGGCCGGCGTAGGCGGCGCCTGCTGCGGCTCCGCGTGCCGGGTAGAACTTGCTGTCGCTGCGGTCCGACGCCTTGAAGCCGGGACGCTCGTAGGAGCCGCCGCGGTCGTCGCGACGCGGAGGACGCTCGCTGGCGTTGTAGGCGGGGCGATCCGAGCGCTGGGCGCGGTCGTTGTACGCGGGGCGCTCGGTGCGCTCGGCGCGGGGTGCGCGCTCCTCGCGGGGGCGGTCGCCGTAGCCGGACTCGCGCTTGCCGTAGGCGGGGCGGTCGCCACGCTGCGGGCGGTCGTTGTTGTACGACGGACGGTCGTTGCCGTAGGACGGACGCGCAGTGCGGTCACCGTAGGCGGGGCGCTCGGAGCGAGCACCGCGGTCGTTGCGGTCGTTGTACGCGGGACGCTCGGTGCGCGCGTTGCGGTCGTTGTACGCGGGACGCTCGGTGCGCGCGTTGCGGTCACCGTAGGCGGGACGCTCGGAGCGAGCACCGCGGTCGTTGCGGTCGCCGTAGGCGGGACGCTCTGAGCGCTGGCCGTAGGCGGGGCGCTCGCTGCGCTCTCCGCGCTGCGGGCGGTCGTTGGAGTAGGAGGGGCGGTCGCCGCGAGGAGCGCGGTCGCCGTAGGCGGGGCGCTCGGTGCGGTCGCCGCGGGGAGCGCGGTCGTTGCGGTCGCCGTAGGCGGGACGCTCTGAGCGCTGGCCGTACGCGGGGCGCTCGCTGCGCTCTCCGCGCTGCGGGCGGTCGTTGCCGTAGGAGCGGCGGTCGCCGGCACCGGATGCGGCACGCTCGGCGCGCTCGTCGGCGTTCCAGCGCGCCTTCTTGGCGGGGGCCTCGGACTCGGGCTTGTAGCCGCGGTGTCCGGGGCTGCGCGAACCCGACTTGGGTCCACCCTTGCCGCTCCGGGCGTAGGGATCGAAGTTCTTGGCGGGACGACCGCCAGCGGGCTTCTTGTTATTGGGCATAGCTCATTCCTGGGTTGTTCTCGCGTACATGGCAGAACAGCGGTACGCATGAAAGCGCAGCGCAACTGAGAACCCGGAATCTTCGTCGCCCGGGGCCGTTCACATACAGTGTGATTTTCGCCAGCAGAATTGCTGCGAAACCGGCCCAACAGACTTACAAACCCATCCGCACACAGTGCGGTGTCAAGAGCCGACTGAGGGAGCCTAGCGGACGAAGCTGGGAAACGTCGATGAAATATGCCCGGTTTAGCATGATTTCCGTGTCAGTCAGCATCACTGTGGAACCGCCCCGCCAGCCCGAGATCGAAGAACTGCTGCTCCAGTCGAGCGCCTACGCGATGGCGCTGTATCCGCCCGAGAGCAACTTCCTGTTGAACATCGAGTCGCTGGAGCAGCCGGGAGTCGCCTTCTACGTCGCTCGCGGCGCTGACGGCACCGCACTCGGCTGCGCCGCCCTCGTCGTCGATGCCACCGACGCGCCCGACGCCACCGGGCCGAGGGCAGCCGAACTCAAGCGCATGTTCGTGAGCCCCGCGGCGCGTGGCCAGCGCGTGGCCAGTCGCCTGCTCGATCGCATCGAAGCGGATGCCGCTGCCGGCGGCATCCGTCGCATTGTGCTCGAGACCGGCGACCTGCACGACGCGGCGCAGGCGCTCTACCGTCACGCCGGGTACGTGCTCATCCCTCAGTTCGGGCAGTACGTGGGCGAGGCCCACAGCGTCTGCTTCGCGAAGGAGCTCCCTCGAACGGGAGATTAGGAATCGGGGCCGTCCGGATCTATCCTCATCTCACGCTCAGTCGACCGGTCTCGGCACGTGGAGCTCGATCCACGCCGCATGACCGGAGCATCCGTGAAGTTCTCCCGACCCGCCCAGGGACGACCCCGCCGTCGAGCGCTCATCGCCCTCGCCGCCTCGGCGACCGCCCTGATGGGCGCCGTCGTGCTCTCGGGCTTCCACGCTGAGCTTCACGACATCGATCCGGCCGGCTCCGACCGCGCCAGTGAGCTGACCACCACCGAGCGCATCGGCATCCGCACCTGGACCGTGGCCACGGGCATCACCGTGGAGCCCGACATCACCTACGGCACCCGGGAGGACGGCACCCGTCTCGACCTGGACGTCTGCTCCCCCGCATCCGACCCCGCCCCCGGCGAGACCCGCGTCGGCATCGTCTCCATCCACGGCGGCAGCTGGGCACGCGGCGACAAGTCGAACGACGACTGGCGGCACGTCTGCCAGTGGCTCGCCTCGGAGGGCTTCGTCGCCTTCTCGGTGAACTATCGCCTGGTTCCGGCCGTGCACTTCCCTGCAGCCATCGACGACGTCGGCCTGGCCGTCGAGTGGGTGCGCGCGCACGCCGCCGACTACGGGATCGACGCCGCGCGTATCGGCGCCTTCGGAGGGTCAGCGGGCGGAAACCTCGCCGCGCTCCTCGGCACCCGGGGCGAGGGCGCCCTCGACGCCGGCTCGCGCGTCGCCGCCGTCGCCGAACTCAGCGGCCCCATCGACCTGACGGATGCCGCCATGCAGGCGAGCGGCGCCGGTGAGCTGGTCGAGCAGATCTCCCTCAACTACCTCGGCTGCGACCGACTCGCCGACTGCCCGCAGGCAGCGGACGCGTCGGCGACGACCTTCATCGATCCGAGCGATCCGCCGGTCTTCATCGGCCACTCCGAGAGCGAGTTCATCCCACTCGGACAGTCGACGTCGTTCTCCGAGGCGCTCAGCGCCGCTGGGATCGCCAACACGATGCAGGTCGTCCCGGGCGTCGGTCACTCCATCGGCATCCTCGACGAGGCCATGCGCGGCAAGGTCGCCGACTTCTTCCGCGCGACGCTCACAGCGCCGATGGCTCCCGTGGTGACGGATGCCGCTCCTGCGGTCGAGGCCGCGCCGGCGCCTCTCGCCGCAGGCTGAGCGCTCAGCGCTCGACGGGCAGCGTCGCAGCCCCGCGGATGCGACGGCTCAGCTCCGTCGCCGTGCGCGTGATCTCCACGGCGAGGTCGGCGCGATCCGCGGGCGCCACGTTCTCGCGCGGGAAGGTGCTCGCGATGCCGGCGGCCGGCCAGCCCGCGTGATCGAGCACCGCGACGGCGACGGATGCGAACCCCGCCGTGATCTCGCCGTCCTCGACCGCGAATCCGTCGGCGCGCACCCGGTCGAGCACACCGCGCAACTCCTTCAGGGTGCGGGGGCCCGTGGCCTCGACGTCGTCGCTGCGCGCCACGAAGGCTGCGGCATCCGGATACAGCGCCCGAACCTGGGCGAAGGGCAGCGCCGCGAGAAGCGCGCGACCGCTCGCGGTGAGGTGCGCGGGAAGGCGCACCCCGACATCCGTCACCAGGGAGGGCCTCCGCCGGGCGCGCTCCTCGACGATGTAGAGCACGTCACGTCCGTGCAGCACGGCGAGGTGGGCGCTCTCCCCCGTGCGGTCGACGAGCGCTGCGACCAGCGGACGCCCCAGCAGCGAGAGCGGTTGCTGGCGCGAGAACCCGCTGCTCAGCTCGAACGCGGCCACACCGAGCCCGTAGCGCCGCGCCTCGGGGAGGTGCACCACGAAGCCGCGCTCCTGCAGCACGCCGAGCAGGTGGTAGACGGTCGAGCGCGGCAGTCCGAGCGCGCTCGCGATCGTCGACGCGGGCATCGGACCGCGCTGGGCGGCCAGGTGCGACAGGATCGCGAGGGTCTGGTCGGCTGCGGGAACCTTCGGGCCGGGCATGCGCTCAGTCTGGCATCCCAGACGCTCACGGCGTCAGCGGATACGCGCCGATCGTCGACTCGCCCGGATCTCATGCGCGAGCTCGGCCACGTGGCCGACCCGGAGGGCGTCGATGGCCGCGAGCGCCGACTCGAGGCTGAGCGCTGAGCTGCCGTACCAGCGTCCGCAGGTGAGGACCGCACAACCGTCGAGGGTGAAATACCATCCGTGCGTGGCGGGTTCGGCCCCGGCGACGAGCAGGATGTCGAGATCATTCACGGACTGGCGGATGCCGATCGCGTGCGCGTGCGCCGAGGCGAACGACTCGTACCAGCCTGCGCTGCGCGCGAGCTCGCGATTGTTGGACGCCAGCACGCGCCACACGCCCGGATGCTCCGCTCGGGAATCGATCGGTTCCGCGACGAGCCCGGCCGACTGCCCGCCGCTGGTGACGGAGTCGCGGAAGCGCGCCCACGCCCGCAGCATCGGGTCTGAGCCCGACCAGAAGGTCGAGAAGACGATCCTCGGGCTCCCGGTCACCGGTCCACCCTCCCGCGCGTTGGTGACATTCCGGGGGAACTCTGCTGAATCAGAGGTGAAGGGAGCGCGCACGTCTGGGATCCCGGACACGGATGCCGCTCCCACTGTGGCCGTGGAGGCCGTGCTGGAGTGGGATCGAGAGCATGAGCACGAGCACCTCCCTCCCAGCATCCGGCGCGGCTTCCGACACGATCCGCGCGGCATCGGTCACCGTCGGCATCGGACCCCTGAGCATCGAGGAGGTCGTGGCCGTCGCGCGTCACGAGGCACGCGTCGTGCTCGACGAGAGCGCCCTCCTCGAGGTCGAGACCAGCCGGGCCATCATCGACGCGCTCGCCGAGGATCCGGAGCCGCACTACGGCATCTCGACGGGCTTCGGCGCCCTCGCCACCACCTTCATCGCCGCCGACCGCCGCGCCCAGCTGCAGGCGAGCCTCGTGCGCTCGCACGCCGCCGGCTCGGGCTCCGAAGTGGAGCGCGAGGTGGTGCGCGCGCTCATGCTGTTGCGCCTCTCGACCCTGATGACAGGCCGCACGGGAGTGCGCCGCGTCACCGTCGAGACCTACGCCGCCATCCTCAACGCCGGCATCACGCCGATCGTGCGCGAGTACGGCTCGCTCGGCTGCTCGGGCGACCTCGCGCCGCTGTCGCACTGCGCTCTGGTGGCGATGGGTGAGGGTGAGGTCCGCACGACCGATGGAGAGCTGCATCCGGCAGCCGACGCGCTCGCCGCAGCCGGCATCTCTCCCCTGCAGCTCGGCGAGAAGGAGGGGCTCGCCCTCATCAACGGCACCGACGGCATGCTCGGAATGCTCGCCCTGGCCATCCACGACCTGCGGATGCTGCTCACGACGGCCGACATCAGTGCTGCGATGAGCGTCGAGGGCCTGCTCGGCACCGACGCCGTCTTCGCCCCCGAACTGCACCGCCTGCGCCCGCAGGTCGGCCAGGCCGTCTCGGCGGCGAACATCCGCGCCCTGCTCGCCGGCTCCCCCATCGTCGCCAGCCACAAGGGTCCGGAGTGCACCCGCGTGCAGGACGCCTACTCGCTGCGCTGCGCCCCGCAGGTGCACGGCGCCGCGCGCGACACCCTCGGCCACGCGGCATCCGTCGCCGACTGCGAACTGGCGAGCGCCGTCGACAATCCCGTGCTCACCCTCGACGGACGCGTCGAGTCGAACGGCAACTTCCACGGCGCCCCCGTCGGCTACGTGCTCGACTTCCTCGCGATCGCCGTGGCGGATGTCGCGAGCATGTCCGAGCGCCGAACCGACCGATTCCTCGACCAGGCCCGCAGCCACGGCCTGCCGCCCTTCCTGGCGCACGAGGTCGGCGTGGACTCCGGCCTCATGATCGCGCAGTACACGGCGGCGGGCATCGTGAGCGAGCTGAAGCGGCTCGCGGTTCCGGCATCCGTCGACTCGATCCCGTCATCGGCCATGCAGGAGGACCACGTGTCGATGGGCTGGGCGGCTGCGCGCAAGCTCCGTCGCTCGATCGACGGCCTGACGCGCGTGCTGGCCATCGAGGTCATGACGGCGGCGCGCGGGCTCGACCTGCGCTCTCCGCTCCTCCCGGCCGCCGCCACCGGAGCCGTCGTCCGACTCGTCCGCACGGTCGCCGACGGCCCGGGACAGGATCGTTTCCTCTCCCCCGAGATCGAGGCGATCGTGGGTCTCGTGGCCTCCGGAGCCGTGGCCGATGCCGTCGGCGACGTCGTGGCGGGGCGCTGAACGCGCGTTCGACGCCGGCTCAGCCTTCGTTCCGCCTGAATTCACCGATCCGTACCCCGATCGGGCCCGGAATCCATTGTCAGCGGGCTGGCCGAGTGACAGACTGAAAAGTGTTCCGGCTCAACGGCCTGACATCCATCACCCGAAGATGGAAACCGAGAACATATGCAGACGTACACGGAAGCACGACCGGCGGTACGGCGGGGAGTCGTCCGCCGCATCGCTCTGCTCTCCGCTGCCACTCTCGTCGCCACTCTCGGCATCCTCGGGGTTCCCGCTTCGGCTCTCGCCGACGGATGCGATCCCACGACGCACACCTCGGCCACGGCCGCCCCGACGCCCGAAGCGACGACCGACGCCGCGTGCGAGGCGGTGACGACGCCGACCCCCACACCGGAGCCGACGCCGACCCCTGAACCGACGCCGACGCCGGATCCGGAGCCGACGACGGAGCCGACGCCGACCCCCACACCGACTCCGAAGCCCACAGAGACGCCGAAGCCGACGGAGACGCCGGAGCCGACGGAGACGCCGACGCCCACCCCCACGCCCACACCGACCCCCGCGCCCACGACGCCGCCCACGACGGCGCCGACGGCTCCGCCGGCACCCGACGATGCCGCCGCGCAGATCCCGGTGCGACGCCCGCCCGTCTCGACGTCGGTCTCGACTGCGGCCAAGGCCCGCGCGGCCAGCATGCTCGCCGCGAAGACGAAGCTCGCCGCCGCACGGGCCAGCTACACCCAGGCGACGCGCGCGTACGAGTCGGCCCAGGCGGAGGTCGACGCAGCGCGCAGCGTGGCCGACAAGCTCGAATCGCTCGCCGACGCCGCCGATCTGCAGGCCGAGACGTCGGCACGCGCACTCCTCCAGGTGGCGCACGCCGCGGGGACCCGCGGCGGACCGAGCTCGCTCGACGCCCTCTTCGATGCTCCCGACGGCGATCTGCTCGCCTCGCTCGGCGCGGTGGAGCAACTCGACCGCATCTCGGCCAACCCGGCGGAACTCGGCCTCAGCATGAAGGCCGACGCCGCCCGTGCCGACGAACTGCGTGAGAAGGCGTCGGATGCCGCCCAGAAGGCCGCAGCCGTTCCTCTCACCGAGATGCAGCTCGCCATGGACGCCGCCGACAGCACCGTGGGCACGGCCACAGCAGCCCTGGCCACAGTGCAGCTCCAGGTGGCGACGGCAGGCCAGGCTCTCAGCGTTCCGAGTGCCGTCGACCGCGGACAACTGAGCGAGGCCGGCTGGACCAGCCCCGTGACCGGCTCGATCACCGACGGCTACGGCCCTCGCCCCGAGCAGCCCGCCGGAGCCGGACCCTTCCACTACGGAGTGGACATCGCCGCCGCCTGCGGCACCTGGATCGGTGCCGCCACGGCCGGAACCGTCGTCGACGCCGGATGGTTCGGCACCCTGGGCAACTGGGTGCTCATCGATCACGGCAGTGGCGTCGAGACCGCCTACGCGCACCTCGCCACCGGAGGCACCGTGGTGACGGTCGGCGAGAAGCTCGAGGCCGGTGATCCCGTCGGACTGGTCGGCAGCACCGGAGCGTCGACCGGCTGCCATCTGCACGTCGAGGTACGCCTCGACGGCGTGCGCGCCGACCCGATGCCGTTCTTCGCGGCACGCGGGGTCGAGCTCGGAGGCTAGATCCTCGGCGCGGTCGACCTCCGGGAGGCACCGGCGGAGCTGCCGCGCGTCTGGGATCCCGGACACCGGGCCTGCGGCATCCGTTGCCACCGTCCGGCCGGTGCGGTGTGATCGATGCATGACCGATGCACCCACAGTCGCGCGCACAGTCCGAGCGTCACGCGGCACCACCCTCACCGCGAAGAGCTGGCAGACCGAGGCGCCCCTGCGCATGCTCATGAACAACCTGGACCCCGAGGTGGCCGAGCGGCCCGAGGACCTCATCGTCTACGGCGGAACCGGCAAGGCCGCCCGCAGCTGGGAGGCCTACGACGCGATCGTGCGCACCCTCGAGGGGCTCGAGAGCGATGAGACGCTGCTCGTGCAGTCGGGAAAGCCCGTCGGCGTCTTCCGCACTCACGAGTGGGCGCCGCGCGTGCTCATCGCCAACTCCAATCTCGTCGGAGACTGGGCGACGTGGCCCGAGTTCCGCCGGTTGGAGGCCCTCGGCCTCACCATGTACGGCCAGATGACGGCCGGCTCGTGGATCTACATCGGCACCCAGGGCATCCTGCAGGGCACCTACGAGACCTTCGGGGCCGTGGCGCGCAAGTTCGCCGCCCGGGCCGCACGCTCCACCGAGGTGCCCGCTTCCGCCAGTGCGAGCCGCGCGCCACGAGCGGACGTGGGCGACTCTGCGGGAGTTCAGGGTGCGACGCTCGCGGGCACGCTGACCCTGACCGGCGGATGCGGCGGCATGGGCGGAGCGCAGCCCCTCGCCGTGACGATGAACGACGGCGTCGTGCTCATCGTCGACGTCGACGAGTCGCGGCTGGCCCGCCGCGTCGAGCACGGCTACCTCGACGAGTACACGACTGACCTCGATGCCGCCGTCGAGAGGGCGCTCGCCGCGAAGGCATCGCGCACGCCGCTCTCCGTCGGCATCGTCGGCAACGCGGCGACGGTGTTCACCGAGCTGCTCGAGCGCGGCGTGCCGATCGACATCGTGACAGACCAGACCAGCGCGCACGACCCGCTGCACTACCTGCCCGAAGGCGTCTCGGTCGAGGAATGGCATGAGCTCGCGGCATCCGACCCCGCGGCCTTCACCGAACGCTCGCGGGCGTCGATGGCGAAGCAGGTCGCCGCCATGGTCGGATTCCAGGATGCCGGAGCCGAGGTCTTCGACTACGGCAACTCGATCCGTCGCGAGGCTGAGCTGGGCGGCTACGAGCGGGCGTTCGAGTTCCCGGGCTTCGTGCCCGCCTACATCCGCCCGCTGTTCGCCGAGGGCAAGGGTCCGTTCCGCTGGGCCGCGCTCTCGGGCGATCCGGCCGACATCGCCGCCACCGACCGCGCCATCCTCGAGCTGTTCCCCGAGGACGAGCACCTGCGGCGCTGGATCACGAAGGCCGGGGAGAAGGTGCACTTCGAGGGGCTGCCCGCCCGCATCTGCTGGCTCGGCTACAAGGAGCGGCACCTCGCGGGCCTCAAGTTCAACGAGATGGTGGCGTCGGGCGAGCTGTCGGCGCCTGTCGTCATCGGCCGCGACCACCTCGACTCGGGATCGGTGGCCTCGCCGTACCGCGAGACCGAGGCGATGGCCGACGGCTCCGACGCCATCGCAGACTGGCCGCTGCTGAACGCCCTGCTGAACACGGCGTCGGGTGCGACCTGGGTGTCGATCCACCACGGCGGCGGAGTCGGAATCGGCCGCTCCATCCACGCCGGCCAGGTGATCGTCGCCGACGGCACCCCCCTCGCCGCCGAGAAGATCGAGCGGGTGCTGGTGAACGACCCCGGCACCGGCGTGATGCGCCACGTCGACGCCGGCTACGAGCGCGCCCGCGAGGTCGCGCACGAGCGTGGCCTGCGCATCCCGATGGAGGAGTGATGGCGCGCCGCGCACCCCGACTCCGCGCCCCCCGCGCACTGCACGCACCCCACGCACTTCGTGAGTCGCCCATCTTCGTCGCCTCGACGCGCTCCGAGGGCGGTCGTGGCGACGGATTCGGGCGACTCGACGGGAGGATGTGAGCGTGCGGACGACGATCACGAACATCGGCGAACTCGTCACGAACGACCCGGCGCCCGACCGCGAGGGCGGGAAGCTCGGCATCATCCGCGACGCCGCGGTGCTCGTCGAGGACGGGCGCGTGGTGTGGGTGGGTGGCGCCGGCGACGCCGAGTTGCCCACTTCCGCTGGTCCAGGTCACCCCGCACTGACGGAAGTGGGCAACTCGACTCGGCACGAGGTCGTCCACGAGGTCGTCGACGCGGGCGGGCTGGCCGTCATCCCGGGGTTCGTCGACTCGCACGCCCACCTCGTGTTCGGCGGCGATCGCGCCGTCGAGTTCGAGGCGCGCATGGCGGGCAGACGGTACGAGGCCGGCGGCATCCGTTCGACCGTCGCAGCGACCCGTGCGGCCTCGGACGACGAGCTGCGGATGCGGTTGACCGGCTTCATCGCCGAGATGCGTGCCCAGGGCACGACGACGGTCGAGATCAAGAGCGGCTACGGCTTGAGCGTCGCCGACGAGGAGCGGGCCGTGCGCCTCGCCCGTGAGGTGACCGAGGAGGTCACCTTCCTCGGGGCGCACGTGGTGCCGGGCGAATACGCCGACCGCATGGCCTACGTCGACCTCGTGGTCGGCGACATGCTCACGGCCTGTGCGCCGCACTCCCGCTGGATCGACGTGTTCTGCGAGACCGGTGCCTTCACGATCGCCGAGTCACGGCGGGTGCTCGAGTCCGGGATCGCGGCCGGCCTGCTCCCCCGGGTGCACGCCAGCCAGCTGGGCGAGGGCGACGGCGTGAGGTTGGCCGTGGAGCTGGGAGCGGCATCCGTCGACCACTGCACCTATCTCACCGACGACGACATCGCGGCCCTGGCGGGATCGGGCGCCGCAGGATCGGGAACGGTGGCGACACTGCTGCCCGGCGTGGAGTTCTCGACGCGCCAGCCCTATCCCGACGCGCGCCGCCTTCTCGACGCCGGCGTGACGGTGGCACTCGCGAGCGACTGCAACCCCGGATCGAGTTACACCAGCTCGCTGCCGTTCTGCATCGCGGTCGCCGTGCGCGACATGGGCATGACGCCCGGTGAAGCCCTGTGGGCGGCGACGGCCGGCGGCGCTGCGGCGCTCCGCCGCGACGATGTCGGCGTCATCAGGCGCGGCGCGCGCGCAGACCTCGTGCAGCTGAGCGCGCCGACCCACGTGCACCTCGCGTACCGCCCGGGTGTTCCTCAGATCGCTGCCGTCTGGAAGGACGGCGTGCAGGCTCGCTGATGCCGTCCCCGCTCGCAGAGGCCGGGCGAAAGGGTTCAGCGGGTGGTCACGCTGCGCGCAACCACGCCGTCGACTCACCGGCCAGTCGACCTCCGACGAGCGGGGCGCTCGCGATGAGCACCTCGCCCGCGGGCAGTGCGACGGGCTCGGTACCGAAGTTCAGCACGATCTCCCAGCCGTTCGGGCGGCGGAAGTGCAGAACGTCGGCACGATCGGTGGTGACCCACTCCAGTTCCTCGGCACCCTGCAACGCGTGTCGCAGGGCCAGGGCGTCACGGTACAGCGACAGGGTCGAGGCCGGGTCTGCAGCTTCGGCTTCGACAGACGAGTCGCCGAACCACGAGGGCTGGGGCAGGTGCGCCGACTCGGCGCCGAATCCGAACGACGACCCCTCGCGCGTCCACGGGATGGGCACGCGGCATCCGTCTCGCCCGATATCGATGCCCGGGTTGCGGAAGAACGCCGGGTCCTGGCGCTCGGCAGCGGGAATGTCAGCGACCTCGTGCAGGCCGAGCTCCTCGCCCTGGTAGACGTAGGCGGAGCCGGGCAGCGCGAGCATGAACAAGGAGGCCGCACGAGCTCGGCGCAGGCCCTTCTCGCGATCGAGCACCGGCGTCACACCGCCCGAGAGCAGCCACTGCGCGCCGTGCTTCTCGTCGATGCCCGAGCGCGGCGGCAGTCCGTAGCGGGTCGCGTGGCGCACGACGTCGTGGTTCGAGAGCACCCACGTCGTCGATGAACCGGATGCCGCGGCCAGGGCCAGGTTCGCCGTCACGATCGAGCGGAACTCGGCCGCGTCGAACTCCGACTCGAGCAGGTCGAAGTTGAAGGCCTGGCCGAGCCCGTCGGGGCTGGCGTAACGAGGGCGCCGCGAGGAATCCACCCAGGCCTCCGCGACGGCGGTGCGTGGAGGCGTGTAGCTGTCGAACACCCGGCGCCACTCGGCGTAGATGTCGTGCACCTCGTCGCGGTCCCAGAGCGGGTGGCCGCCGTCCTTGGGCATGGCGTCCATCTCGGCCTGCGTCGGCAGCTCGGCATCCAGCCTCTTGGCCAGGCCGTGCGCGACGTCGATGCGGAAGCCGTCGACCCCGCGATCCGACCAGAAGCGCAGCGTCGTCAGGAAGTCCTCGTGCACCTCGGGGTTGTCCCAGTTGAGGTCGGGCTGCTCCGTGGCGAAGTAGTGCAGGTACCACTGGCCGTCGCCGACGGGCTCCCACGCCGGGCCGCCGAACGCGCTGGTCCAGTCGGCCGGGGGCAGCGATCCGTTCGGGCCGAGGCCGTCGCGGAAGATGTAGCGCGCCCGCGCCGCAGAACCGGCGGGCGACGCGAGAGCCTCGACGAACCACTCGTGCCGATCCGAGGTGTGATTCGGAACGATGTCGACGATGATCCGGATGCCGGCCCCGTGCAGCGCATCCACCATCGCGTCGAAATCGGCCAGCGTTCCGAGCCGCGGGTCGACGTCTCGGTAGTCGTCGACGTCGTAGCCGCCGTCGGCCAGCGCCGAGGGATAGAACGGACTCAGCCAGACCGCGTCGATGCCGAGGTCGCGCAGGTAGGGAACGCGCGCCGTGATCCCGGGCAGGTCGCCGATGCCGTCGGCGTTCGCATCGGCGAAACTGCGGGGGTAGATCTGGTAGACGGCGGCCTGGCGCCACCAGGTGGCGTCGTCGGAGAGGGGGGTCGTGACGGTGGTCTCGAGCACGTCGGTCATGGGTGGGCGGGGTTCCTTCCGGTGGGGTGGAGCATGGGCTGGACGAGAGGAGCGGTCATCCTTTCACAGCAACCTCAGTGCCCGTGAGCGTGCCCGTGCCCCGGCGAATCGAACCGCACCTCCTTCGGCCGGCGCTCGGCCAGCCCCGTCCACTGGTCGGCATCGAAGGTGAACTCGGCGACGGCGCAGGTCGGCATGGCCGCGATGGCCTCGGCACCGCGGTCCATCGTGAAGTGGGCGGCCAGGTCGCTCATCCCCGGATCGTGCGCGACCACCATGACCGTGGAGCTGGAGGCGTCGGCGGCCGCATCCGTCTCGTCCAGCTCGGCGACGACGTCGAGCATCGTCGCCGGCGACGCCCCGTAGAGCCGATCGAGCACGCGGATGCGATCCCGCGCGTAGCCGAGTTCGTCGGCGATGATCGTGGCCGTGGTGAGCGCCCGCACGGCACTGCTCGAGAACACCACGTCGGGCGCGAGGCCGCGCTCCTGCATCCGTCGGCCCATGCGGGGAGCGTCCCGCTGACCCCGATCGTTCAGCGGACGTTGATGGTCGCTCAGATCGGGATCATCCCAGTCGGACTTCGCGTGCCGCACGATCACGAGGGTCTTCATGCCAGTCCACGCTACTCCGGCACCGCCGCGACGCCCAGAGAGCGGCGACGAACTACGATCGCCCCATGACCGCCGCCGCTCCCACAGCCACCCTCGACGGCTGGGTCGTGGCGCCGTTCACCGGCGCCGGCCTCACCCACGACTGCTACGAGAAGGGCAGTGGCCCCGGCGTCGTGCTCATCCCCGAGGTCCCGGGCATCACTCCCGAGGTGCTCGGCCTCGCGGAACACCTCGTGGCCGCGGGATTCACCGTGGTGGTGCCGTCGCCGTTCGGCGAACCCGGCCGCCCGATGACCGTGGGCTACACGGCCGGCGTCGTGGCGCGCCTCTGCGTCTCGACGGAGTTCCGGGCCTTCGCAACGGATGCCGCCCGCCCCGTGAGCGCCTACCTGCGCGCCGTCGCCGCCGACCTGAACGCGCGCACCCCGGGCCCGGGCGTCGGAGTGATCGGCATGTGCTTCACCGGGGGCTTCGCGCTGGCTGCCGCCGTCGATGACTCCGTGCTCGCGGCCGTCGCGAGCCAGCCGTCGGTTCCGTTCCCCCTCGGAGCGCGGCGCATCGCCGACCCCGGCCTGAGCCCGGCCGAGTTCGACCGGGTAGCCGAGCGGGCGGCATCCGGCGAGCTGTGTGCGATCGGGCTGCGCTTCAGCGAGGACCGGGCAGCGCAGGGCGCACGTTTCCGCACAGTCAAGGCCCGCCTCGGCGACGCCTTCGAGATCATCGAGCTCGACTCATCGCCCGGCAACGCGGGCGGGTTCTCATCCAGCGCGCACTCGGTGCTGACCGGAGAGCTGCGCGAGACGCCGGGCGACCTCGCCCTCGAAGCCCGCGCGCGCGTCGTGGCCTTCCTGCACGAGCGCCTCGACTGAGATCGAGTTGCCACGTTCATGGGGTGCGTTGAGCGCTCGACCCCTCGGAACTGGCAACTCGGCGAGTCGTCGTCAGCGCAGCGCGACTCCAGCCAGAGCTTCGAGCACGAGCAGGGCGGCGAGGCGCACCGTGCGACCGTCTTCGGCATCAGCGGTGGCATCGACCTCGGCGATGTCGATGGAGCGCACCCTGTCGTCGGCCGCTGCGGCGCGGGCGGCCACTCTCAGCTCGTAGGCCGAGATGCCGCCGGGTACCGAAGCCGGGCACCCCGGTGCCACCGATCGGTCGCAGACGTCGACGTCGAGGTCGACGTGGATGGGGCCGCCGGCAGCTCCGGCGATGTCGAGCGCCTCGGCCATGACGTCGCTCATCGGGCGGCGGTGCAGCTCGTCGCGGTGCACGACGGTGATGCCGTGGTCGAAGGCGCGGCGGGCGTACTCGGCCGAGTTGGCGAAGTCGGCGATGCCGATCTGAACGATCCGGCGCCCGTCGAGGCCGGCCTCGATGAGGCGGCGCACCGGGGAGCCGTTGGACTCCCCGTCGCGCAGGTCGTAGTGCGCGTCGAGCGTGATGAGGCCGGCGGTCGGAAGCTGCTCGCCCCAGACGCCGAGCGCCGTGGCGACGGTCAGGGAGTTGTCTCCACCGAGGGCCACGAGCAGGTCGGCCTGCTCGGCGGCATCCGCCACGGCCGCGATGGCCCGCCCCTCCCCGATGGGACCGTCGGGATCCTCGACGTCACCGGCGTCGACCGTGACGAGCGTGCCCAGGTCGAGGTGATCGAGCACGAGCCTCGATGTGGAGCTGCGGTCGGGCATCAGGGCCGGGCTGTAGCGTCGCAGCACCTCGCGGATCGCCGCCGGGGTGGCATGCGCGCCCGTGGGTGAGAGCGAGGTGCGCCAGGCCGGGATGCCGATGATTGCCAGGTCGGGATGGATGCCGGGCTCGAGCTCGTCGAGCGACGGCCAGTCCCCGGCGCGGGGCCAGGACGGGTCGTGCGGCAGACCGTGTTCGGCGTCGAGATCGGAGGCGGGGTCTGTCGCAGGATCGGTCACGCTTCGAGCCTAACGAGTGGGCCGGTTCGGGGGAATCGGGAACAGAAACCGAGATCTGTGGTTGTATGGAGTAGTACCCCCCAGGGGTATTCGTACAACGACTGAGGAGTGACGCCGGTATGGCTGAGAAGAACGCGGCGACGGATGCGCACGCCGAGCACGCGCATGGCACGCACGATCACCACGACGAGCACGACGAGCACGGTGGGCACGACGCCCACGCCGGGCCCGATGCCCACGCCGGACACGACGCCCACGCCGGGCACGAGCACGCGCACGAGCACCACGCGGGACATGATGCCCACGCCGGACACGACGCTCACGCCGGGCACGGCGGGCACGGCGGTCACGGCGGCCACGCCCACCACGTCGCGCAGTTCCGCCGCCTGTTCTGGATCATGCTCGTCATCGCCGTGCCCGTCATCGCGTTCAGTCCGATGTTCGCGATGCTGCTCGGCTACGAGCTCCCCGCGGCATCCGTCGTCGACTGGATCTCGCCGGTGCTCGGCACGATCATGTTCTTCTGGGGCGGCTGGCCGTTCCTCTCGGGCGGCGTCTCCGAGCTGAAGAGCCGCCAGCCGGGCATGATGCTGCTCATCGCGCTGGCGATCACCGTGGCCTTCGTCGCCTCCCTCGGCGCGAGCCTCGGCCTGCTCGACCACCAGCTCGACTTCTGGTGGGAGCTGGCCCTCCTCATCGTGATCATGCTGCTCGGCCACTGGATCGAGATGCGCTCGATCGCGCAGGCGTCGTCGGCGCTCGACGCCCTCGCCGCCCTCCTCCCCGATGAGGCGGAGCGGGTGACGGATGCCGGCACCGAGCTGGTCTCCCCCTCGGAGCTCGCGCTCGGTGATGTGGTGATCGTGCGTCCGGGCGGCCGTGTGCCCGCAGACGGCGAAGTGATCGAGGGCGCAGCCGACGTCGACGAGTCGATGATCACCGGCGAATCGCGCCCTGTCACCCGAGGCCCCGGCGATCACGTGGTGGCCGGAACCGTCGCGACGGACACGGCCATCCGCATCCGCATCAGTGCCGTCGGAGACGACACCGCCCTCGCCGGCATCCAGCGCCTGGTCGCCAAGGCGCAGGCCTCGAGCTCGCGCGCCCAGCGCATCGCCGACAAGGCCGCCGCGTGGCTGTTCTGGTTCGCCCTCGGCTCGGCACTCATCACCGCCGTGGTCTGGACCGCGCTCGGCAACCCCGACGACGCCGTCGTGCGCACCATCACGGTGCTCGTGATCGCCTGCCCGCACGCCCTGGGTCTCGCCATCCCCCTCGTCGTCTCCATCGCCACCGAGCGCGCCGCGAAGGGCGGAGTGCTGGTCACCGACCGCCTGGCCCTCGAGACCATGCGCACCGTCGACGCCGTGCTGTTCGACAAGACCGGCACCCTCACGAAGGGCGAGCCCGTGGTGACGGATGCCGCAGCCGCGCCGGGCTTCGACCCCGACGCCGTGGTCGCTCTCGCAGCCGCCGCCGAGGCCGACTCCGAGCATCCGCTCGCCCGGGCGATCGTGGCGAATGCCGCGTTCCGCGGTCTCGAGGTCGCGCCTGCGACAGGCTTCCGCTCCTCGCCCGCCGTGGGCGTCACCGCCGTCGTCGACGGACGCGACGTGCACGTCGGCGGTCCGGCGCTGCTCGCCGAGCACGCCCTCGAGCCGCTCGCGTCGTCGCTCGGCTGGTCGGAGGCCGGAGCCACCGTGCTGCACGTCGTCGTCGACGGACGGGTGGCAGGCGCGCTCGCGCTGGCCGACGAGGTCAGGCCGGAGTCGCGCGAGGCCGTCGACGCCCTGCACCGTCGCGGCATCAGGGTGGTCATGATCAGCGGCGATGCCGAGCCCGTGGCTCGCACCGTGGCCGCGAGCCTCGGCATCGACCGCGTCTTCGCCGGCGTCCGCCCCGAGGACAAGGCCGCGAAGGTGCAGGAGCTGCAGGCCGAGGGGCTGCGCGTGGCCATGGTCGGCGACGGCGTGAACGACGCTCCCGCCCTGGCCCAGGCCGACGTCGGCATCGCGATCGGCGCCGGAACCGACGTCGCCATCGCCTCGGCCGGCGTGGTGCTGGCCAGTTCCGATCCGCGCTCCGTGCTGTCGGTCATCGAGCTGTCGACGGCGAGCTACCGCAAGATGCAGCAGAACCTCTGGTGGGCCGCCGGCTACAACCTGCTGTCGGTGCCGCTCGCGGCCGGCGTGCTCGCGCCGATCGGCTTCGTGCTGCCGATGTCGGTCGGTGCCATCCTGATGAGCCTGTCGACCATCATCGTGGCCGCCAACGCGCAGCTGCTGCGCCGACTCGACCTGCGACCCGAGGTGTCGGTGCGCCGCTGAGCACGGAGTCACCGAAGTGACGCGAATGGCTGCTCCGGGGCTCCGGGAGCGGCCGTTCGTGTCACCTCGATGGCACGACTGCGCCCGTCACCGCTCGAAGTGCGCGGCCTCGTCGGCCGACAGGGCGTAGTCGATGCGGCGGCGCTGATCATCCGTCATGCCGACGGAGTCGAGATCGTCGACGTGCACCCACATCACCTCGGTGTTCTCGCCGTCGGTCGGATGCGGGTCGCCCGAGATATATCGGCAGCGGAATGCGAGGTCGAGGTAGACCGACCGGTCGCCGTTCTCGTAGGTGATCGGCTCGAGCACGTGCACCCACACGAGACGCTCCACCTCGATCACGACGTTGGTCTCCTCGAAGGCCTCGCGCACGGCGGCGACGGCCGGCTCCTCGCCGGGCTCGATGATGCCGGCGATCGGGGCGATGCGGCCGTTGTCGGCACGGCGGGCGAGCAGCACCTCGTCGCCGCGCAGGATCACGGCGGTGACTCCGCTCAGCCAGAGCGGGGAGGTGCCGATGGCGCGGCGCAGGTCGAGCACGAAGTCGGGGGTGGGCATGTGGTCACCCTATCCATCGGCCGCCTATGCAGGATGAGAGCCGCCACAGGCGCATATGGCGCCCATGTCGGCTCTCATCCTGCAAACGGCTACTCGGCAGCCGCAGCCTCGGGAACCTCGGCCTCGGCCCCCTTGGACGCCTTCTTCGCGGCCCGGCGGTCGCGGGCGCCCTCCACCAGGTTGTAGAGCGTCGGCAGCACCACGAGCGTGAGCACCGTCGACGACACCAGGCCGCCGATGACGACGATGGCGAGGGGTTGCGAGATGAATCCGCCGTGGCCGGTGAGGCCGATCGCCATGGGCAGCAGCGCGAAGATCGTCGCGAGAGCCGTCATGAGGATCGGGCGCAGACGACGCGAGGCACCGTGCATGACGGCCTCCTCGACGCCCATGCCGCGCCGTCGGTACTGGTTCACCAGGTCGACGAGCACGATGGCGTTCGTCACCACGATGCCGATCAGCATCAGCACGCCGATGAGCGAGGCCACACCGAGCGGGATGCCCGAGATGATCTGCAGGATGATCGCGCCCGTCGCCGCGAACGGCACCGAGACGAGCAGCAGCAGCGGCTGGCGGAGCGAGCGGAACGTGGCCACCATGACGATGTACACGATGAGGATCGCCGCGAGCAGCGCGAGGCCGAGCTGGCTGAACGCGTCGCCCTGGCTGGCCGTGACGCCGCCGATCTCGGCGTTCGCACCCTGCGGCAGCTTCGCATCGGCGAGGGCCGCGGTCACCTCGGTGTTGGCCACCGAGAGGTTGTCCGTGCCCGGCGTCGCCGTGATCGTGGCGCTGCGCAGTCCCTTCACCGTGGTGACGGATGCCGGACCCTCGGTGTTCTCCGCCGTGGCCAGCGTGTCGAGTGCGACGGGCCCCGCCAGCGTCGGGATCTGCAGGGCGGCGAGCTCGGCGATCGTCGTGGGCGGGTTCTCCGACTGCAGGTAGATCGTCAGCGTCGAGTCGTCGATGGCGATGCTGCCGATCGTGCTCGGCTGCATGGCCTGCGAGACGATGCTGCCGATGGCGACCTCGCTGAGGCCGGCCTGGGCGGCGGCGTCACGGTCGACCGTGACGGCGATGTACGGCAGCGAAGCGCTCAGGTTCGACGAGGCCGCCTTGATCGAGTCGAGGTCGCCGAGGGCGGCCACGATCTCGTCGGAGGCCTTCTGGAGGTCGTCGCTCGACGAGGCCGTCACGTCGACGAGGATGTCGCTGCCGCCGCCGAATCCGCTCGACGCCGTCACGGCGATCTCGCCCTGGTCGGTGATGTCGGCGAGCTGGTCCTCGATGTCGGCCTGCACGGCCGTCGCATCGGCGTCGGGGTCCGTCGTGATCGAGTAGGTGATGCCGCCCGCGCCGCCGGTGAAGGCGTCGCGGAGTGCGCTGCCGGACGAGCCGATGGTGAGCTGCACTGTCTCGACGCCGTCGGTGTCGAGCAGCGCCTTCTCCACGACGGTGGCCGCGGCATCCTGAGCCTCGAGCGATGTACCCGGCTCGAGCGTCTGCGTGACGGTCAGGGTGTTCTGGCCCGTCGCCCCGAGGAAGTTGGTCTTCATGAGGGGCGTGAGGGCGAGGGTGCCGAGCAGCACCAGCACGGCGATGAGGATGGTCGCGACGGAGTGCCTGAGCGTCCAGCGGATGACCGGCAGGTAGCCCTTCTGCAGGCGCGACGGGTGCTCGAGCTCGTCGTAGTCGGCGGAGCCGCCCTCGTCGGCCGGAAGGTCGACGGCCTCGTGCTTGCGGCTCTTCGGCGGGCGCAGGAACCAGTACGCCAGCACCGGCACGATCGTCAGCGACACCAGCAGCGACGACAGCAGTGCGATCGTGATGGTGAGGGCGAACGGACGGAACAGCTCGCCGGTCACGTCGCCGACGAAGGCGATCGGCAGGAAGACGGCGACGGTGGTGATGGTCGACGCCGTGATGGCGCCTGCCACCTCCTTGACGGCGCGCAGGATGGTCTCGGCGCGATCGACGCCCGCGACCATCTGACGCTTGATGTTCTCGATGACCACGATGGAGTCGTCGACGACGCGGCCGATGGCGATGGTCAACGCGCCGAGCGTGATGATGTTGAGCGTGTAGCCCGTCGCCTGCATGCCGATGAACGTGATGAGCACGCTCGTCGGGATGGAGATGGCCGTCACCAGGGTCGAGCGCACCGACATCAGGAAGATCAGGATGACGATCACGGCGAAGAAGAGGCCGAGCAGCCCCTCCTCGGTGAGCGACTGGATCGACTGCTCGATGAACGGAGCCTGGTCGAACACGACGGTGATCGTCGCGTTCGACCCGAGCTTGTCCTCGATGTCGGGGATGAGGGCGTTGACACCCTTCGAGACGTCGACGGTGTTGGCCGACGGCAGCTTCGTCACGGCGATCGTGAGGGCCGGCTTTCCGTCGACGCGCGAGATCGAGGTGGTCGGGTCATCCGTCTCGGCGACCGTGGCCACGTCACCGACGGTCTTGATTCCGGATGCGAACCCCGCCGGATCCGTCGGCACCAGCGGCAGTGCAGAGATGGCATTGACGGAGTCGAGCTTCGCGCCCGACTGCACGGTGAGGGTGAGGTCGTCCTCGGTGATGGAGCCGGCGGGGAGCAGCACGCCGTTCTGCTTGAGGGCGTCGCTGATGGCCTGGCTGGTGAGCCCCGCCTCGGCGAGCGCGGCGTCGTTGGGGGTGATGGTGACGCGCTGGCCGATGGCACCGGTCAGCTGCGCGCCGTTGACGCCGTCGACCTCCTCGATGTCGGGCAGGGCGAGCTTGGTGATGTCGGCCGCGAGGCTCTTCTCGTCGTCATCGCTCGTGACGGCGAGTTGCACGATGGGCAGGTCGTCGAAGCTTCCGCTGAACACCTGCGGGTCGACGCCGTCCGGCAGCGTGCCCTTGATGCGGTTGATGGCCTGGGTGAGCTTCTGCTCGGCCGTCGCGAGGTCGGTGCCGTAGGTGAACTGCGCCGTGATGAGCGACTGGTTCGTGTTGCTGACGGCCGTGGTGCTCTCGAGATCGGGTACACCCTGGATCGCCGACTCCACGGGGGTGCTGACGTCGTTGTTCACGACCTCGGGCGACGCACCGGGGTAGCTCGCCACGATCGCGAGCTGGGGGAACTGGATCGACGGCGCGAGCTCCTGCTTGAGCGTCGTGAGGGTGATGCCACCGAAGATCGCCACCACCACGGTGATGAGCGCGATGAGTGCGCGGTTCTTCATGCTGAGGACGGCAAGGAAGTGCACGGATGATCCCCTCGGGAACAGGTGTGGGTGCCGCGAACTGCGGCGGGAAGTGGTCGGCGGCGACTCACCAGGGTTCAGTATCGCATTGCAGTGACTGCACAAAGGTCACGGAGAGCTGTGAACCCGGCGCTCCCGAAGAACTCCCCCTGATCGAGCAGTGCCGACGCAGACGACGCGTATCCGGATCGCTCGACCCGCGCCCTGTCGTCGGAGCAGACTGGAGGCATGGCCCTCCACATCACCGGCGACGACGCCGCAGACGACCTCCTCACCCAGAGCCCCCTCGCGCTCATCATCGGCATGCTGCTCGACCAGCAGGTTCCGATGGAGACGGCGTTCGCCGGCCCCGCGAAGATCCGCGACCGCATGGGGACCCTCGACGCGTCGACCATCGCGGCGTTCCCCGAGGACGAATTCGTCGAGCTGTTCCGCACCACCCCTGCGGTTCACCGGTTCCCGGGTTCGATGGCAGGCCGCGTGCAGGCGCTGTGCGCCGCCATCGCCGAGGACTGGAGCGACGACGCCGCGCAGCTCTGGACCCGCGGCGACCCCGACGGCGCCGAGGTGTTCCGCCGCCTCAAGGCCCTGCCCGGCTTCGGCGACCAGAAGGCGCACATCTTCGTCGCCCTGCTCGGCAAGCAGTACGGCTTCACCGGAGACGGATGGCGCGAGGCGGCCGGGGCGTACGGCGAGGAGGGCTCGCACCGCTCCGTCGCCGACATCGTCGACGCCGACTCGCTCGCCCAGGTGCGCGAGACGAAGCGGGCCGCGAAGGCGGCGGCGAAGAAGTAGGGGCGAGCGGGCTGACGCCTCAGACCACCGCGGCCAGATAGGGAGCATCCGGAACCGGGTGCGAGCCGAGGGCGGCCCACGAACGCGCCAGAGCCTCGACGGCGCGATCGGTCTCGTCCGGCGTGTAGCCGATCGGGATGCGCAGGAACCTCTCGAAGGCGCCGTCGATGCCGAAGCGCGGGCCCGCCGCGATGATGAGTCCGTGTGCCCGGGCGCCGAGGGCGAGCTGCGAGCTCACCGGAGTGCCGAGGTTCACCCAGGTGGCGAGGCCGCCGTTCACGTGCGGCACGGTCCACTCCGGGAAGGTCTCGGCGAGGCGTCCCTCGAGGTGATCCCGCCCGACCCGCAACTGCTCCCGGCGGATGGCGAGCACCTCGTCCATGCGGCGCAGCACCTGCTTCACCACCAGTTGGTCGAGGATGGGCGTTCCGAGATCGTTGTGCGATCTGTTGGCCACCAGCCGGCGGATGAGCGGAGCCTCGGCACGGATCCAGCCGAGACGCAACCCGCCCCAGACCGTCTTGCCGACGGACCCGATCATCACGGCGTCGCCGTAGGCGGCGAGCGGCAGGTAGGACTGCCGACGGTCGATGTCCATCTCGGCGGTGGTCTCGTCGGCCACGATGATCGTGCCCTGACGCGATGCGGCCGCGAGGATCCTCTCGCGCGCCTCCACCGTCATCGAGCGACCGGTCGGGTTGTGGAAGTCGGGGATGAGGTAGGCCAGGGCCGGGTTGCTGAAGCTGATGGCCTGCACGAGGTCGTCGGCCTCGTCGGGGCTGTCATCGTCGGAGCCGTCGTCGGCGACACCGCCGGCACGAGCCGCGACATCCCTCTCCGGGGTGATGCCGACGGGCACGAGCCGGGCTCCCGCCGCGCGCAGGGCCTCGTAGGAGTGCGGATAGGTCGGCACCTCGATGACGGCGCGGTCACCACGGCTGACGAGGGTGCGCGCCAGCAGGGCGATGGCGTGCTGGGCGCCGATGGTCACCATGATCTGGTCCGGACTGGTGGGCAGCCCCCTGTCGCTGTAGCGCTGCGCCAGCGCCTCGCGGAGCGACGGGATGCCGACGGGGTCGAAGCCGTGGCCGCCGAGGTGGAGCGGCAGTTCCTCCACGGCGGCGCGCGCATCATCGGCGAGGCCGGGGATGGCCGGAGTCGTCGCCTGGCTGAAGTCGAGGAAGCCGGCGTCGTGCGAGGGTGCGGCGGCCGGGCGCGCCCCCGGCAGCCTCGCGGCGCTGCCGGAACCGCGCACGCTGTCGAGGTAGCCGGCCTCGCGCAGGTGCCTGTAGGCCGCGGTGACGGTGGTGCGGCTGACGCCGAGGCGCTCCGAGAGTTCGCGCTCGGCCGGCAGTCGGGTGTCGACGGGGATGCGCCCGTCGAGCATCAGCAGACGGATGCGCTCGGCCAGGGCCAGATAGGCCGCGGCTCCCCCGGCGCGCCAGTCCCCGAGCAGGTTCTCCACGGAGCGGGCGGTCAGCACTGTCTCGGCCATAAGGCCACTTTAGGTGAATTGGATATTGGATGAAAGGCCAATCGTGTAATTGGATTGCATCATGACCTCGACCGCCGCATCCGCACCCCTCCTCATGAGCCGCCGCATCGCGCAGCTCCTGGTCGGACTGTTCCTCTACGGAATCGGCATCTCGCTCATCGTGCGCGGTCAGATCGGAGCAGCCCCCTGGGACGTGCTCACCCAGGGCATCGCGAAGCACACCGGCCTGAGCTTCGGACTCATCACCATCCTCACCAGCGGCGTGGTGCTGCTGCTCTGGATCCCCCTCCGGCAGCGACCCGGCATCGGAACCGTGCTGAACGCCCTCCTCGTCGGCCCGTCGGCCGACATCGGCCTGGCGCTCATCCCCACGGACCTGCCGCTCGTCGCACGCATCTTCGTCTTCATCGCCGGCCTGCTCGTGCTGTCGGGCGCCACCGGCCTCTACATCGGAGCCCACTTCGGTCCCGGTCCGCGCGATGGCCTGATGACCGGCCTGCACCGCCGGACCGGCTGGAAGATCTGGACCGTCCGCACGGGCATCGAGGTCATCGTCGTGGCCATCGGCTGGGCGCTGGGCGGCAACGTCGGCATCGGAACACTCGCTTTCGCGCTGCTCGTCGGACCGCTCTGCGGCTGGGCCATCCCGTTCTTCGCCATCAGGCAACCCACGAAGGCGACGGATGCCGCGACCGAACAGGTGCTCGAAGGGGATGTGACTCCCTCGGAGCCGGCCGTGGACTCCCCGGCGAACTAGGCGCCACTCACTCTCACCGAACCCGCTCGCTGAGGCCCGGACGTAGTCCGCGGTCGAAGCGCTCCTCAGCGCGCGGCGAGAAGTCGAACGAGCCCTCAATCCACCCCACGCACCAGGAGGTGCCCCATGTTCGTCACCCTCGCAGCCATCGCCATCCTCGCCCTGTGGGCCATCGCCGGCACTGTCGTCGCCCTCGCCCGCGACGGGTACCGGCGCACGCCGACCCGCTGAGCGCCCATGCCGACTCCGGCTCTGACCCCCCGCTGGTCGAGTAGGCCGCGAGCGCAGCGAGCAGCCGTATCGGGACCACGCCCAGCGTCGCGCTGACGCCGGTGTGATCTCGATACGCGTCCTCGCTGCGCTCGGTCGCCACTCGATCAGCGGAGGCAGAAGGGGCAGCGGATCAGCCCAGCTTCTCCGCATAGACCTTCATCGCGTCGCGCACGAAGGTCGCCCCCTGCGTTCCGCCGTAGTTCGCCGCGAAGCGCTCGTCGGCCACGTACAGCTCGCCGAGCCCCACGAAGTACTCCTTCGTCGGGCGGCCCTGCGCGCTGCCCGGAGTTCCCGGGATGCCGCCGAGCCAGTCGGCCTGGCGCTTCGCCAGGGACTGGGCCTCGTCGCTGTCCGGTGCCACACCGCGAGTCGCGGCCTCGGCCCAGTCAGCGGCGAGCGCCGCCTGGCGCTGCTGCCAGTCCTTCTTCTCCGCGGCACTCATCGAGCGCCACCACGCGTCGCTCGTCGCGTACGCGTCCTGTCCCCAACGGTCCTCGACCTCCTCCTTGTACTCGGTGTGGTCGAACCCGTCGAACATGTTCTCTGCCATCAGTTGTTCACCTCCCTCCATTCCCAGAATCGTGTTCTCGACCGATGCGATCTGTCGCGCCAGCCGGTCCTGCTCGCGCTGCAGCCACGTGAGGTGGTTCAGCAGCGCCCGCCCGGAGTCCCGCTCGTTCTCGAGCACCTCGCCGATGGCGGGGAGCCCGAGCCCCAGGTCGCGGAGCAGCAGGATGCGCTGCAACCGCACCAGCGCCTGCTCGTCGTAGTACCTGTAGCCGTTGCTCCCGGTGCGGGTCGGCTCGAGCAGTCCGACCTCGCCGTAATGGCGAAGCGTTCGACTCGTGGTCCCCGCGAGCCGGGCGATCTCCTGAATGGACCAGTCCATCCGTCGACCTCCTCTCGTTCCTCCGTGCCGATATCTTCACGGTACAAGTTGACGTCGCGTCAAGGTCAAGCTGTGTTTTCGCTGATTGTGTTGCACAGACGGATAACGCGATATATCGTGATTCCAGCGCCACACGCGATATATCGCGAACGACGACTTTCGAGCATCCGAAACGCGGATGCCACCCCGCAGGACACAGCAAGGAGAACACCATGGCGATCGAGAAATGGGTCATCCAGCCCGGCCAGACCAAGGTCATCGACCTCGAGCTCGTCCGCAAGCTCAAGGTCAGCCTCATCGGCGGACGCGTGAACATCATCGGCCACGACGAGCCGAACGCCCGGGTCGAGATCAGCACCGTCACGAGCAAGGAGCTCACCGTCGAGATCGACGGCGACCGCCTCGTGATCGATCACCCCATGGTGCGCTGGGACAACTTCATCGAGGTGTTCAAGGGCTTCCGCGGGCACGCCAAGGCCGAGGTCAGCGTCCTCGTGCCGCGCGACGTCGAGCTGAAGCTCGGAGTCGTCACGGCAGACGCCCTGATCGCCGGGCTCGAGACCGACGCCCGTCTCAGCACGGTCTCGGGTGACATCGTCGCAGACAACATCACCGGCGACCTCGAGCTCAACTCCGTCAGCGGCGAGCTGTCGGTCGGTCACCACACGGGTCGCATCCGGGCCAACACGGTCTCGGGCGACCTCATCGCCAGCGGCGACATCAGCCGGTTCTCGGCCGACGGCGTCTCGGGCAACATCGTCGTCGATGCCTCGGGCACTCCCTCGTACGTCAACAGCAACACCGTGTCGGGCAACCTGACGCTGCGGCTCGTCCGCGGCGACGGCGCCCGCTACCGCATCAACACCGTGAGCGGAAAGGTGCAGCTCGACGACGTGACCGTGAAGGGCACGCTGGGCAAGGGCTTCGAGCGCGTCACGGGTTCGCTCGACGGCGGATCCTGGCTCGACCTGCAGGCCAACTCCGTCGCCGGCGACGTGTCCATCGTCGGCCGTACCGTGGTGCCGGCCGAGTCCCCGGCCTCGACCGACCAGGCCGAGCAGAACGACGGGCAGGCCGCAGAATGACCCCGCCCGTCTTCGCCCACGGCAATCTGCGCCTCTACCTGCTCAGCCTCCTGGCCGAGCAGCCCCGCCACGGCTACGAGCTCATCACAGCGCTGAGCGACCGCTTCGGCGGCACCTACAGCCCGAGCGCCGGCACCATCTACCCCCGCCTCGCGAAGCTCGAGGAGGAGGGACTGGTCACCAAGTCGACCGACGGCCGCAAGACCGTCTACGAGATCACGGATGCCGGTCGCGCCGAACTGGCCGCCCGAGAGCCCGAGCTCGCCGGCATCGAGGACGAGGTGACCGACTCCGTGCGGCGCCTCGCCGACGAGGTGCGATCCGAGGTCAGCTCCGCGATGAAGAGCCTGCGCGCCGACCTGGCGAGCGCCGCCCGCGACGCCCGGCGTTCGGGCACCACCACCCGCGCGAGCGACAGCGTCACGTCGGAGACCAACCGCGCCGTGCGCGATGCCGACGTCGCGATCAACGAGTTCCGTCAGCAGCTGCGCACCGACCTGCGTCTGCAGGCCGCGCGCGGGGGAGTGACCGACGCGAACGTCAACCTGCTGCGCCAGCGGCTCGTCGAACTGCGCACGGAGTTCGTCGACTCGCTGCCCACGAAGGACTGACACCTGTCGGCGGCCCATGGTGTGATGTGGTCATGGCAGACGTGACACTGAAGCCGTGGGCCGCCGACGATCTCGAGACACTGAGGCGCAGCAACGCCCCCGAGATGATGACCTACCTCGGGGGACCCGAGACCGAGGAGAAGCTGCGCACCCGCCACGAGCGCTACCTCCGCCTCGGCCGCGATGGCGAGGCCCACATGTTCCGCATCGTGACGCCGGAGCATCCGCAGGGCGTCGGGGTCATCGGCTACTGGAACGCCGTGCACGACGACGCGGCCGTCTACGAGACGGGCTGGAGCGTCGAACCCGGGTACAGGGCCAGGGCATCGGCACGCGAGCACTCATCGCAGTACTCGACCATGCCCGGTTCGTCGGCGGCAGGCGCTCGGTGCACGCGTATCCGCGCACCGACAACGCGGCGTCGAACGCGATCTGCGCCAAGGCCGGAATGACCGTGAACGGCGAGATGGACTTCGAGTACCCGCCGGGCACCCCCATCCGCTGCACCGACTGGGAATTCCCCCTCGAGCCTCCTCCCGTCGTCGGAGCCGAGGAGTAGCGTCACGCGTAAGGGATCCGTGAGGGAAACGTGTGGAACTTGACAGTGGTCGCCGAGTGAGTAGGTTTGTCCCCCGTGGCAAATGACGGGGCATCCACGCCTCCACCAGAACTGAAGTCGCCGAAACACTGGATCATCGGCGACCCGCTCCCGAGCGAACGACTCGAGGGGCAGTTGCTTCCGAAGCACCTCGCCCTCCCGATCTTCGCGAGCGACCCGCTCTCCTCGGTGGCCTACGCGCCCCAGGAACTCCTGATGATCCTGCTGCTCGGCGGACTGTCGTTCCTGACCTTCGCCCCGTGGGTGGCACTGGCCGTCGTCGTACTGCTCGTCACCGTCGTCCTGTCCTACCGCCAGTTGGTCAAGGCCTACCCCTCCGGCGGTGGAGACTACGAGGTCGCACACAAGAACCTCGGCGAGAAGGCCGGCCTCGTCGTCGCCTCGGCCCTCCTCGTCGACTACGTCATGACCGTCGTCGTGTCGGTGGCATCCGGAGTCGACAACATCATCTCGGCCCTCCCCTGGCTCGCGCCGTTCCGGGTCGAGTTGGCCGTGTTCTTCGTCATCGTCCTGGCGGCCGTGAACCTGCGCGGAGTGAGCGAGTCCAGCAAGGCCTTCGCCATCCCGACGTACATCTTCATCGGCAGCGTCTTCCTGATGATCGTGGTCGGCCTCGGCCAGACCTTCTTCGGGACCGCACCGGTCGCCGCGTCCGCCGCGTACACCGTGCAGGGAGAGCAGTTGACCCAGGCGGCGATCGTGCTGCTGCTGCTGCGTTCCTTCGCAAGCGGATGCTCCGCGCTCACGGGCGTCGAAGCCATCGCGAACGGCGTTCCGGCGTTCCGGCTGCCCAAGGTCAAGAACGCACAGCACACCCTCGTGATCATGGGCGGCATCGCCATCACGCTGTTCGTCGGACTGACCGCTCTCGCCCTCATCTCGAATGTGCACTACGCGGAGAACCCGTGCTCGCTCCAGGGCTGGGCCGACTGCGCCACCGAACCGCAGCTGTCCCTGATGGCTCAGGTCGCCGCCGCCGTGTTCGGCAACAACACCATCTTCTTCTTCGTGATCCAGGCTGCGACCGCCCTCGTGCTCCTGCTCGCGGCCAACACGGCCTTCAACGGCTTCCCGCTGCTCGGCTCCGTGCTGGCCAAGGACGGCTACGCACCCAAGTCGCTCTCCACACGTGGTGACCGACTCATCTACTCCAACGGAGTGCTGCTCCTGGGGCTCGCCGCCATCCTCATCCTCGTGGTGTTCCAGGCGAACCTCACCGTGCTCATCCAGCTCTACATCATCGGCGTCTTCGTGTCGTTCACGCTCGGCCAGACGGGCATGGTGCGGCACTGGCTGCGCGAGCTGAAAACTCCGGGCGCCCACCGCGGTTCCATCGTCAAGAGCCTGTCGATCAACGCTCTCGGCGCCGCGATGACCGGCATCGTGCTCGTCGTGGTGACCATCACCAAGTTCACTCACGGCGCGTGGATCGTCTTCGTGATGATGCCGATCCTGTTCCTGCTCATGATGGGCGTGAACCGCTACTACCGCGACGTCGCCACGGAGGTCGAAGCCGACCCGACCACGACGTTCGGAGCGACGGGCGACCACGCCATCGTGCTCGTCGGCAAGGTGCAGAAGCCCGTGCTCAAGGCCCTCGACTACGCCATCGCCGCCCGTCACGAGAGCCTCGAGGCGGTGCATGTCTCCATCGACGACGAGGAGACCAAGCAGGTCAAGAAGGACTGGATGCGCATGAACATCCAGGTGCCCCTGCGCATCATCCAGTCGCCCTACCGCGACCTCAGCTATCCCGTCATCCGTCATGTGAAGGATCGCCGGGCCGAGCACGGATCCGAGGTGACGACCATCTACATGCCGCAGTACATCGTGGGGCACTGGTGGGAGTCCCTGCTGCACAACCACAAGGCCCGCCGCATCCGTCAGAAGCTGATGCTCGTGCACGGCGTCACCATCGCGCTCGTGCCGTGGCTGCTCGACTCGTCCGATCTTCTCTACGGCCGTCGGTCGCGCCCGCTGCCGGGCCAGGACCGCCGCGGCGAGCCGGTGCGGCCGGTGCCCCGTGCCCCGATGCCCCCCGCGATGATCACGACCACGACCGTCGCTCCTCCCCCCGTGGCGCCCGGCGTCTCGCGGCCGGCCGCGTCCCGTCGACGCAAGCGCAAGTAGTCTCGAGGCATGCCCCGTGACCTCGTCGCCGTCTTCGTCGGCGGGCTGATCGGCACCGCGCTGCGCCTCTCCATCGACGCGGCACTACCGCACTCCGGCGGGCAGTTCCCGTGGTCGACGCTCATCATCAACGTGCTGGGCGCACTCGTGCTCGGGCTGCTGGTGGGGATGCTCTGGAAGCGGCCCGGTCTGCCGCACTGGGTGCGCTCCGGGCTGGGCGCCGGCGTGCTCGGTTCATTCACCACGTTCTCCGCCGTCATGGTCTCGGTCGTGGGCATGGGTGCTGCGGATGCCGTCGGCCCGGCATCCGTCTACCTCGTGGCCTCGCTCGTGCTCGGCCTCGCTGCGGCGTTCGCCGGCCTCCGCCTCGGATCGACGCTGGCGCACCTCATGATGCCCGGTGAGATCCAGGAGGGGGACACCCTGTGACCCCTCTCGTCGTGATTGCCACCCTGCTGTGCGGGGCGATCGGTGCCGTCATCCGCTACCTCGTGACCAAGGCCCTGCCCGTCGTACCCGGACACCTGCCGCGCGGCGTGCTGATCGTCAACGTCGTCGGATCGCTGGTCGGCGGACTCACCCTGGGGCTCGCCGAACGCGCGGCGATCTCGCCCGAATGGCAGTTCGTCATCCTGAGCGGTGTCTGCGCCGGCCTCACCACGTTCAGCACCTGGACCGTCGAGACCATCGAACTCGCCGAGGGCGGACGATGGAGGGCGGCAGTGCTGAACATCGCCATCACGTTGGCCCTCGGCTTCGCGGTCACGCTGGGCGCGTATATCGCCGTTCGCTGAGGACCGGACGAAGCGCGCGGGAATTACAGCAGCGCCACGATCTGCCGCGCGATCATGCGGCCGGCGCGCTGAGCACCGATCGTGGACGCCTGGGGTCCGTAGCCCGCGAGGAACACCCGCGGGTCGCTCCACGATGCGCCGGCACCGACGCTCACGCCGCCGGCCTTCTCGCGCAGTTTGAGCGGTGCGAGCTGGCGCAGCTCCGGCCTGAATCCCGTCGCCCAGATGATGGCGTCCGCCGGCGAGAACGATCCGTCGCTCCAGCGCACGCCGTCGGCCTCGATGCGCTCGAACATGGGACGCGCGTCGAGCACGCCGCGCTCGATGCCCGCAGCGATGCGCCGACTCCTGGGCACGCCCGTCCCGCTCACGATGCTCGGCAGGGCGCGGCCGGAGCGAGCGGCCTCATCCTGCGCTGCGACGGCGGCGGATGCTCCCTCGAGATCGAGCGCCTCCCCCTCCACCCAGTCGATGGGTCGGCGCGAGGCCCAGACCGTGCTTGCGGCAACGCCCTCGAGTTCGAGCAGGAAACCGATGGCAGAGGTGCCGCCGCCCACGACGACCACGTTCTGCTCGCGGAACTCCTCAGCGGACACGTAGTCGGAGGTGTGCACGTGGCGGCCGGCGAAGTCGCGCATGCCCGGGTAGTAGGGCACGAACGGCGAGCCCCATGTGCCCGTGGCGTTCACCAGGAAGCGGGTGCGGGTCTCCCCCTGGGAGTGGTGCACCAGCAGGTCGACGCCGGCGTTCTCCACGCTCGACACCTCGACGGGCCGGCGCACCTTGAGTCCGTAGAACTGCTCGTAGCTGCCGTAGTAGGCGCCGACGATCTCCCGCGCCGCCCAACTGCGGTCGGCGGTGTCGAAGCTCAGGCCCATCTCGGCCATGCCCGGCAGATCGTTCACGCGGTGAGCCGTACCGAGCTTCAGGGCCTCCCAGCGGTGCTGCCAGGCGCCGCCCGCCGCCGGGCCGCGATCGAGCACCTGGAAGTCGACTCCGGGCTCCAGATCGAACCGCTTCAGGTAGTACGCCACCGACAATCCGGCTTGACCGGCACCGATGACCACCACAGTGGTCGCCGCGATGGACATACACCCTCTTCCCGTGGCGGCACTGTGGGCACAGACGGAAGTCCGGCCAGTCCTCCATGCTAAACTACGGGGAAGTTTTCATTAATCCGGTCCACAGTCCGGGAGGCGATCACGCCACCGGCCAGCATTGTGAGGGGGTCTCGCATGGGGCGTGGCCGTCAGAAGGCGAAGCACACCAAGGTCGCTCGCGAGCTCAAGTACTTCAGCCCCGACACCAACTACGGTGCCCTGGAGCGTGAGTTGACGCACGGCGACGCTCGTGTCGTCGACGAACGGCTCGATGAGGACCTCGCCAAGTGGCCCGAGTACGAGGCCAGCGGGTCCGACGAGTACGTCGACCACTATGCGACCGAAGACGAGCAGAAGCGCGCGTAGCGCTCTATCGTCTTCTTCAGCGCGGCGCGATCACTCGCGTCGCGCTTTCGCGTTCGCAGCGCGTCCGAACGCGGCCGATGGCGATCGCAGGTGCGACCGGCTGCCGCGGTGACCTGGTGAGCGCGGATCAGGCCGCGTAGCTGCCGACCAGGCGCACGGCTCCGCCGTTCACGCCCTTCTCGCCCTGCACGAAGGAGCTGAGGTCGTTCGCCACCGTCGAGACACGGCCGGCGACCCAGCTCGGGATGCCCTCGGCCTGCATGCGGGCGATGACGTCGGATGCCGCATCCGCCGCCACGACGGCGAACATGCCGATGCCGAGGTTCCAGGTGCCCTCCGAGCTCTCGAGGCTGGAGCCTGCGATGTCGCTCAGCACGCGGAACACCGGCGACGGAGACCAGCTGGCGCGGTCGAGCTCGACCCAGCTTCCGACGGGCAGCACACGGGCGAGGTTGGCGGCGATACCGCCACCGGTCACGTGGCTGAGGGAGTGCACGGCCCCGGCGAGGTCGGGGTCGCCGAGAAGGCGCACGAGTGGGCCGGTGTAGAGCCTCGTGGGCTCGAGCAGCGCCTCGCCCACGAGACCACCGAGCTCGGGGAGGGCGTCGGTGTAGCGGATGCCGCCCTCGCTCAGGATGTGGCGGACGAGCGAGAAGCCGTTGGAGTGCAGGCCCGACGACGACAGCGCGACGACGACGTCGCCGTGCTGCACCCGGTCGGCGCCGAGCAGCGCGTCGGCCTCGACGGCGCCGACGGCAGCGCCGGCCACGTCGTAGTCGTCCGGGCCCAGGAGTCCGGGGTGCTCGGCGGTCTCGCCGCCGACGAGAGCGGTTCCGGTCTCTGCGCAAGCCTTCGCGATGCCGCCGACGATGGACGCGATGCGCTCGGGAACGACCTTGCCGCAGGCGATGTAGTCGGTCATGAAGAGGGGGGTCGCGCCCACGACGATGATGTCGTCGACGACCATGCCCACGAGGTCCTGGCCGATGGTGTCGTGCTTGTCGATGGCCTGCGCGATGGCGACCTTCGTGCCGACGCCGTCGGTCGAGGTGGCCAGCAACGGCCTCGTGAACCGGGTGAGGAACGACACGTCGTAGAGCCCGGCGAATCCGCCGACGCCTCCCAGGACGTTGGGGCCGTGCGTCTTGGCGACGGCCTCCTTCATCAGCTCGACGGCGAGATCGCCAGCAGCGGTGTCGACTCCGGCTGCGGCGTAGGACGAGTTGGCGCTCACGCGTCCAGAGTACCGGCTCGCCGAGGCGACGGTTCCGCGTCGATCCGCGCCTGCGCCCCGTCCGCGGCGTAGAATCCACGCCATGAGCGCCGACGGTCAGCCGTCCTGGATGATCCACGAGGATTCGAGCATCCCCGTGCTCCTCGCGTTGTGGTTGCGTGAGACGCTGCACATCGCCTCCCCCACGGACCTGCCCCGCCTGCGCGGAGTCCCCGTGGGCGAGACCCCGGACCGTGACGTCGACGAGCAGGACCGCCTCGAACGCCAGTGGCGCGAGTGGTGGGCGATGACGGTCGAACCCGAGGCGCATCCGTCGCCGGTGCCCCTCGAGCTCATCGAGGAGTACGGCACCTGGGTGGCCCTGCCGACCACGGGTGCCGACGATCTGGCCGCAGCCATCCGTCCGCTGCACGTCGCCGCGACCTCGTGGGTGGAATGGGCGCGCAGCGGCTACACGAAGGCATCGAGCGGTCGCCCGTCCGACAGTTACCGCGCCTATGCAGGCACCATCGCCGAGCATGAACGCGAGGTGGGGCGTCGGGCGCACTCCTTCGAGCTCAACGTCGAGGTGCTTCCACTGGCCGAGCGCGGAGTCTGGTGGATCGGATCGCTCACCGTGGCCGTGACCGATTCGCTGAGAACGGATGCCGCAGCCTTCGACGCGGCGATCCATCCGATCATCGCGGAGATCGCGTAGCCGCGAGCGCAGCGAGCAGGCGAATCGAGACCACGTCTCTCCCGCTCACATGAGCGAGGTGCGGCATCCGTGCAGCGAATCCGCAGGCTGCGATGTGCGAGACTTGACGCGGTCCGAATCAGGGCCGAAAAGCCAACCCCCCGGGAGCCCTTTCCGCATGTGCGGCATCGTCGGCATCGTCTCGACTGAGGCGGCCAATCAGCAGGTCTACGACAGCCTCCTCCTCCTGCAGCACCGTGGGCAGGACTCGACCGGAATCGCGACGGCCGACGGCCCGACCTTCCACATCACGAAGGCCAAGGGACAGGTACGCGAGGCATTCCGCACCCGCGACATGCGCTCCCTGATGGGCAACATGGGCCTCGGCCACGTGCGGTACGCCACGAAGGGCGCCGCCGAGCGTGAAGACGAGGCTCAGCCGTTCTACGTGAACGCGCCCTACGGCATCATCCTCGTGCACAACGGCAACCTCACGAACACCCGCGAGCTCAGCGACGACCTGTTCCGCATCGACCGCCGCCACGTGAACTCGGCGAGCGACACCGAGATGCTGCTCAACGTCCTCGCGACCGAGCTGCAGGGCCAGATCACCTCGCTCTCGCTCGACCCCGCCCAGATCTTCGACGCCGTCACCCAGGTGCACGAGCGCGTCGAGGGCTCCTACGCCGTCATCTCGCTCATCGCGGGCTACGGCCTTCTCGCGTTCCGCGACCCGTACGGCATCCGTCCCCTCATCCTCGGTCGCCGCGTGACGGATGCCGGCAAAGAGGAGTGGATCGTCGCATCCGAGTCGCTCGTGCTCGAGAACGGCGACTACGAGATCGTGCGCGACGTCGCTCCGGGCGAGGCCATCTTCATCTCGCTCGACGGCACCATGCACTCGAAGCAGTGCGCTCGGAACCCCCGCCTGGTGCCGTGCTCGTTCGAGTACGTCTACCTCGCCCGCCCCGACTCGGTGATGAACGGCATCTCGGTCTACGAGGCGCGGCTCCGGATGGGCGATCGCCTCGCCGACACCATCGCGACCCACATGGACAAGGGCGACATCGACGTCGTCATGCCGATTCCGGACTCGTCGCGCCCGGCTGCCATGCAGGTCGCCCAGAAGCTCGGCATCGAGTACCGCGAGGGCTTCTACAAGAACCGCTACGTCGGCCGCACCTTCATCATGCCCGGCCAGGCCCAGCGCAAGAAGAGCGTGCGCCAGAAGCTGAACGCCATGGGCACGGAGTTCAAGGGCAAGAACATCCTCATCGTCGACGACTCGATCGTGCGCGGCACGACCTCCAAGGAGATCGTCGAGATGGCGCGCGCCGCGGGTGCGAACAAGGTGACCTTCACCTCGGCTGCACCCCCCGTGCGCTACCCGCACGTCTACGGCATCAACATGCCGTCGCGCACCGAGCTCATCGCCGCCGGACGCAAGATCCCTGAGATCGGTGCCGAGCTGGGTGCCGACGCGATGATCTACCAGGAGGTGGCCGACCTGCGTTCGGCCATCATCGAGGGCAGCGACGTGACCGACCTCGACCTCTCGTGCTTCACGGGCGAGTACGTCACCGGCACGGTGACGCCGGAGTACCTCGACTGGGTCGAGCGCACGCAGCTCTCCTGATTCTCGTCAGCTGAGGCCGGCGGTCGAAGCGGTGGCGCAGTTGGCGAACCCTCGGCGGGCAATTTCGCGGGCGGGTCTTGTGCGAATTGCACGTCCGTGCGGGGGCTTGAATGCCTACGCGATGCCTGGTTGGTGACACCAGCCGCTCAAGGACCCGCTTGCGGGCCGGCCATCGCATCCTTCGAAGAGAGCATGAACACGGGATGCGGAAGGTCAGGCATTCTCGAGCAACCAGGCCCAGGCCTTCGCCGCGAGCGGACGGTCGGCGTAGATGCGCCGCAGGGTGGGAGGGTCGGAGAGCACGACCACACCCGGCCCGGGTTCCCCTTCCCAGAGCAGGTCGAGTCCGACCCGTTCCAGCACACGGCTCGACGCAGGATTGATCGACAGGACGCGGCCAGTCACCGGTGTCTGCGGTGCCAGATCGCGGGCGGCCTGCATCGCAGTCTCGGCCAACTCGGTGGCGTAGCCCTGACCCCACGCGGCTGGCGCGAGACGGTAGCCCAGGTTCCAGACGCCGGCCGGGGTCATCGTCATACCTGCGGTTCCGACGAACTGGGCCTCGGTCGAGCCCGGTGACCCGGATCGGTGAAGCCTGACGGCCCAGTGGCCGAGCCCCGCGGTCTGCCAACTCTCGATCTGGCGTTCGATGAACCGCTGCGATGCTTCTGGTGACTGGTGCCTGCCGCTCGGCAGGTGGAACCAGGTACCGGTGTCGCCGTAGACGGAGAAAACGTCGTCGAGGTCATCGAGGGAAAGAGGGGTGAGCATGAGACGAGGCGTTGCGGTGATCATCGATTCGAGTATCGCTGGCCGCGCCGACATCTGGACATCGATCCTCCCCGGGGATGGACCCGCTGTGGACGTTGGGGGTGCATCGCGCGGCATAACCGGCGCGCCTGGGTGCCTGGATCCCGTTGAGATCGGTGAAGGGGTCGGTAGATGTCACTCGCGCTCCAGGGCCGATTGGTTGCCCATCCGCGAGCCGGCCGACAGACTGAAAGGGTGGGAACGCGCCCACGTCTGAGGGGGAATGACGAATGCAGAATCAGGAACCGACCGATGCGATCATCGCCGCACAGGCGGAGCTCGCGGCCCGCCTGCCGTTCGCAGATGACGCGGACTTCGCTGCTGCGGACAGGGGATTCATTGGGGGTTTGGAAGACCCGAAGGTCCTCAATGCGGCGGGCGACGTCGTCTGGGACGCGTCCACGTATGACTTCATCCAGGGCGAAGCACCCGACTCGGTGAACCCGAGCCTGTGGCGCCAGAGCCGGCTCGTGGCCAAGCACGGTCTCTTTGAGGTCGTGCCCGGTCTGTACCAGATTCGTGGTCTGGATCTCTCAGTGATGTCCTTCGTCGAGGGCGACACGGGCGTGATCGTGATCGATCCGCTCATCTCGAAGGAGACCGCCGCGGCTGCCCTCGGGCTTTACCGGAAGCACCGCGGTGACCGGCCGATCGTGGCCGTCGTCCACACACACTCGCACATCGATCACTTCGGCGGTGTGCAGGGACTCGTCACCCAGGAACAGGTCGACGCCGGCGACGTGGCGATCATCGCCCCGGAGGGCCTGGTGGAGCACGCCGTCGCCGAGAACGTGTATGCGGGAACCGCGATGGGTCGCCGTGCCGGCTACATGTATGGTGCGGCGCTGCCCCGCGGTGTGAGAGGCGCCGTCGGCGCGGGGCTCGGGCAGACGACCTCGACCGGTGAGGCGACGTTGCTCGCGCCCACGCTCGAGATCACGACGACCGGCGAGACGCACACGATCGACGGCGTCGAGATCGAGTTCCAGATGGCTCCGGGTACCGAGGCGCCCACCGAGATGCACTTCTACATCCCGCGATACGAGGCGCTGTGCATGGCCGAAAATGCGACTCACACTCTGCACAACCTGCTCACTCTCCGCGGCGCCGTCGTTCGCGACCCCCACGTCTGGTCGCAATACCTCACCGAAGCCATCGAGCGCTACGGCGACCGCGCGCAGGTGGTATTCACCTCGCACCACTGGCCCACCTGGGGCAACACGGAGATCACAGAGTTCCTCAGCCTCCAGCGCGACCTCTACGGATACCTGCACGATCAGACGCTGCGGATGCTGAACCAAGGCCTGAATGGCGCTGAGATCGCGGAGGTGATCCAGTTGCCTCCCGTTCTCGAGAGGTCGTGGCATGCGCGCGGCTACTACGGATCGGTCAGCCACAATGTCAAGGCGATCTACCAGCGCTACATGGGCTGGTTCGACGGCAACCCCGCCAGGCTCTGGCCGCACCCGCCGGCAGCACTCGCCGAACGGTACGTCGACGCGTTCGGCGGTATCGATCGAGTCCTCGAACTCGCACAGGTCGCCTACGACGGCGGCGACTTCCGGTGGGCAGCGACGCTCCTCGACCACGCCGTGTTCGTGGACGCGTCTAACGACGCTGTCAAGGCGCTCTACGCCGACACCCTCGAGCAGCTCGGCTACGGAGCCGAGAACGGCACCTGGCGCAACTTCTTCCTGTCCGGCGCGACTGAGCTCCGCGGGGGTAACTTCGGCACGCCGACCACTACGAACGCACCGGCGATCCTGGCACAGCTGACCCCCGAGCAGGTGTTCGACGCCATCGCGATCACGGTCGACGGTCCCAAGGCCTGGGATCTCGACCTTGCGTTCGGTGTCACTGTCAGCGACCTCGACCGCAGCTTCCGCGTCGCGCTCCGCAACGGCGTGCTCGTCTACGTCGAACGCGAGTGGGAGGCCGATGCCACGTTGCACCTCACGCTGGAGAAGGCTCGGCTCATCAGACTCGCCGGCGGTGATCTAAAATCCGACGGTCTCGATGTCAAGGGAGACCTCGGCATCCTGAAGCAGCTGTTCAGCGTGCTGAGCCCCGGAGACCCCGCATTCGAGATCGTCCTTCCGTAGCGGCGAGCGACCGGCGGTCGGTTCTCAAGACGAACCGGCCGGACGGTCGCCTCGGTGTTGGGCGCCGGGCTCTCGACTGCCATGGTCACTCAGATCTTGATAGGGAAGGTGGCTCCGACCACCACGCAGCCGATTCCAACCACGATGGCCATCCCGAGCAGCGCTCGTCGCATCCATGGCGCTAGCTCGCGCTGCGACATCGCCGTCAGGAAAAGAACCAAGGCGAACAGCACCGTGAGAAGCGAGTAGTTGTCGCCGCGCTGATTGTTCTCTAAGGCTTCATCGAACTTGGCGTCGGCCCGCGCGTTCAACAGTGCGGCCTTCTGCGTACCAGGCGGCACGTAGGCGTCCGTCGCGAACGGCCCCTGATCGACGCGGCCATCCGCCGTCCACTCATCGAATGCTGTCCGGAACTCCGGTGTGAAGCGGTCTTCGATGAACTTCTGCAGTTCGGTTCGCCCATCTTCGACGGCCAGCACCCATTCGGTGTAGATCGTGAGGTCGTACTGGCGTGCGTCGCGAGAGGTCGCCTCGGCCGAGGCGGCCTGAATGCGCGCGCTGGAGGCCTGACTGAAGGCGATGGACATCTCGCCGCCCCACTTCGACGCCTCGAACCCGCACCACGCGGTCAGCACGGCTGTGATCGACAACATGAACACCGTCACTATGTCGAGGATGCGGTTCTCACGGCTCCGGGTGGCTTCTTCATTCGATGTCATGGTGTCCCCCGAATCCTGATTGAAGCAGCAGGGACGGCGCCCCGCAAGGCGGACATCCATGCTCCACGGTCTGACTCCCGCGCCTCACTCAGTCGTTGCGCGGCGGGGGTGCGGTGCTGACGAGCTCTCAAGTCGCGGGCGAGATTGCCGACACCATCGACCGGCTGCCTGACGGCACAACGGCTATGGCGGGCCGAAGAAGCCTCAGGTTAGAGTCGAGATGAGGCGTCGTCACGGGGTTGTGCGACGCATCGCATGAGCGTGGGGAGCCGCATGTCGATCGTTCGCCGGATACTGGCCGGAGTGGCTGCGGGCGCCCTGACCCTCGGTTTCCTTGCCGCAGGGGCTGCACCAGTGGCTGCCGCACCCGATGACGCTGAGTTCACCACGTTCTCCAAGGTCGTGACCCCTCCGGACACGTCCCCCTACGACGCCGGGGAGCAGTTCAGCTACACCATCAGCCTCACGTGCAACAGTCCGATCGTCGACATCTGTGTCGGCGCTCAGGTGGCCGATACCCTTCCCGCTCCGCTGATCTTCGACCCGTCGGTACCCAATCCAGTTGTGGTGTCTCCGGCTGGAGCGACCGTGACGACGACCGGTGATGGTTTCACTGCCGCGTTCACCGAGACCGGAACCGCCGGCACCGGCCTCGCGACAGGCCAGCAGGTCAGCATCACAGTATTCGTGCAGGTGCCCGACGACGTCAGCGCCGACTACAACGGCGAGATCGTCAACACCGCGACGGCGTCCGCAGACAATGCGTTGCCGAAGGATGCATCCGTGCCAGTGGTCATCGACGTTCCGGTCGACCTCGACTCCACCGTCGTCAAGTCCGTCGATGATCACGTCGCCGATGGCGCGTCCGTGCCGTCGCTGCCCGGGCAGCCGATCGACTACACGATCGGTGGGGGAAACGCCTCGAACCAGTCCGTGGACTCCGTGGTCGTGCAGGATCCGGCGGATGGCGTCGCCAGTCCCTTCGACAGCTACCTCGACTTCACGGGCATCACCTCGATCACCCCGCCGCCCGGAGCCGATCAGGTCGAGATCGAGTATCTCGACGCTGACGGCAACTGGGTCGTGGCCTATCCCACGGGCTCGATCCCTACCGACTTCACGGACATTCCCGGCGTTGATCCGCCCTCCGACGTCAAGGGCCTCCGATTCACCTTCACGTCGACAACGGGCCAGATTCCACCGGGTGAGAACGGAACCATCGGAATCTCGTCGGAGACCAACGACAGTGTCCTCGACATCCCTCTCGACGAGTCGGTCGACGTTCCGAACACGGCCTCCTCGTCGGTGACCGTCGACGACACGACCACCGATCCGAACACAGCCGACGGCGATGTCGTCATCAGCAACACAGGCCCGACCGTCGATGTGGAGAAGTCCTTCGCCGACCCGACGCTGCTCGCGGGAGACTCCACCACCGCGACCATCGAGGCCGCCAACGGCCCGAGGCCGGTCACCTCGATGACGATCGATGAGCCGACGGCGGGTACCCCGAATCTCGCCGGCCAGGGGCTGACCTTCGATGGATTCGGTGACATCACCTGGCCGCAGAACGCCACGAGCGCAACGATCACCTACACCTACGCCGACGGAACCCAGGAAACCCTCGACACGACCACGCCCGACACCCTGCCCGACCCGACCGGTGATGTGGTCGGCTTCTCCGTGACCTTCTCCGGGCCCATCCTGCCCAACGCCTCCGCCGCGCTCCCATTCAACGTGACAGCACAGGCCGTCGACGGCGAAGACGACGTCGTCAGCACGAACGACACCACCTCGACCGTGACCGATTCGACCGGCCAGACCGGAACCGACGAGGACGCCGCCGATGTCACGCGCCAGCCGGTTCGGGTCTCGACGGTCATCGACAAGAACATCGTCCAGACCGACGTCTGGGACGTGCCGGGCAGCGTCACCGACGTGACCTTCCTCGCCTCGGTGAACGACCAGGGCGAGAACGCCTCCACTGTCGGCGTGAACGAGTTCATCGTGAGCGACCCCGCCGATCCTGTCGCGGGTGATCCGCCGTCGGCGTTCTGGAACACCTTCAACCTCACCGAGGTGACCGTCGGCGTTCCCGCGAATGCGAACCTCACGATCGAGTACTGGGACGGCCAGACCTGGCAGACCCTCGAGGGACCCATCGAAGGCCCGTCGCCCGACACCTCGTACCCGATCCCCGCCGATCTCCAGGATGACATCCAGGGCATCCGGTTCGTGTACACCCCAAAAGACGGCGAGACCCTGGAACCAGGCTTCGAGGTCGCTCCCAGCATCTCAGTGGCCACGCGCGACCAGTTCCGCACCGGCGGCAGCGTGCATGACGCCGCGGTCGCCGCGGACCCACTGGTCGTCGACAACACGGCATCGTCGACCATCACGAATCCCGATGACACCTCGCCCGAGGACAACTCAGCCACGGACGGCGACACCATCAACGTCAACCCGTTCGACCCCGACGAGGGCGTCGACCTACTCGAGAAGCAGTGGCTCGATGACGACGTCAACGCCTTCAGCGACGACCAGCGCACAGCCCGCATCTCTTGGGGAACCGAAGGACTGCCATTCGACGCCGTGGCCATCACCGACGACCCGACCGCCGGAGACGACTTCGCGAACATCGCCGCGTCTACGTTCGACGCCTGGGACCTCGCCCGTATCGACCCGATCGACGGCACCCTCGATCCCGTCATGGCCTACGACCGCATCTCAGCGGTCGAGCTGTACGACGGCGAGGCGAACGACTGGGTCGACATCACGGCTGAGGCGTGTGGAGCTGTCGACACCACCGGGACCTCCTGCGATGGAGGATTCCCGGGCTACGAACTCACGGAAGCCGAGCGCGCGAGCACCGTCGGCGTACGACTCACCTACGTGGAGGGCACGAACCGCGGGGGAGCCGGGGGCCCCGCAGCCGGCACCGGCGTCGCGGCGTCGAACGACTTCGAGCGTAACCTCGACCTGACCTTCCAGCTCCGCGAGGAGAAGCGCAGCGGCGGTCCCGTCGTCGGCAGCCTGCATGACGACACCTACAACTCCGGCCTCGCCGGCGTAGTCACCAACACCGCACAGGCCGACGGCGACGGTCCGCAACCGGTCACGGATCAGGGTTCCGACGACATCACCATCCTCGACACCGTCATCAACACATCAGTGTCGAAGTCCTTCGACCAAGACAGCCTCCCGATTCCACCCGAGGACACCGATCCGAGCGACTACCCCCTCGTGACAGCCACACTCGTCGGCACGAACGAGACCGAAGCGAACATCAGCCAGTTGCGCGTCGACGACCCGGCCAGGGTACCGGCAGCACCGACGCCGCCCCCCGCGGAGACGACGACGTACGACTACCTCAACCTCTACAGCATCGACTCGATCAGCGTGCCGGTCGACGCGACGCAGTCCATCGTCACCCTCACCCGCGAAGGTGGTGCAACTACCGACTATTCGATCGACGAGGCCACGGCCCTGACGCCAGACGACCTCGCCGACGTCATCGGCTTCAGCGTCGTGCACAGCGATCCCGATGCGGTGTCGATCAGGACCCAGGAGAGCACCGTCGTGTCGCTCACTTATCAGTTGCGGGAGTTCCTGCGGGATGAACCGACGGTGAGCCCCACGACGGCCGACACTGTCAGCAACGTCGCCTCGGTCGATGCGTCGCGCCCCGGCGATGACCCGGATCTCGATGCGGCGTACACGACGGACGAGGATTCCCTGATCTTCGCCGACGCCGTGTACGGCGTGAACGCCGGCAAGTCCATCTCCCCGGGATCGCGCTACGAGGACGATTCCGCTGACGGGTACACGGTCACGATCGGCGGGCAACCAACCGGCAATGTACGCACCACGCTCCTCACCATCACCGACGACACCCCGACCTTCTGGAACGCGTTCGAGTTCGCTTCGTTCCCGGCGTCACTGCTCCCGGACGGCATTGGCCAGCTGCGAGTGTCAGCGCTCGTCGGAGTCGAATACGCCGCCGCTGGAGCAGACCTGGAAGCCTCGTGTCCAGCGGGGCCGCTTGAAGAATGCTGGCAGACCGGTGAGTGGCAGGATGCCGCAGCGGGCGGCGCCATCACGCCGGAGCTACCGGCTGGTGTCGCAGCAGCCGACGTGCGCGGGCTTCGGTTCGAGATCAGACGAGACGCTGCGGAATCGAATTGGGAGTCACCGCGTACTCCGATCATTACCCTCTCCTTCATCGCAGACAGATTGGAGAACCTGCACCTCGGACCGGATGGCGAGGTCGACAGCTATCCGGTGCCGTCGACTCTGCCCGGACTGGAGACAGCGCCAGGGGAGTCGGTGCAGGGCACGACCACAGACGACGTCGATGTGCACGGGACCGGCTCGTGGGAGGCGCCGAACGGCGTGACCTGGGAGGCCGATGCCAATGCAGGAGACACAACGCAACTCCTACACCGGGTCAACTCGATCAGTGTGGTCAAGTCACCCGGGAACGGTTCGGGAGGGGCCGCGTCGCAGCAGTTCCCGCCCGACGCCGAGATTCCCTACGCCATGACGATCACCAACACCGGCGCATGGGAGATGACCGGGCTGGAACTCACCGACCAGGTCGGCACTGACGCGTCCGGATCCTACCTCGTGGCCGACGATGAGGCCGACCCGGTGTTCGAGTTCGCGCTGACCGATGCGAACGGCGCAGCCCTGCCCACCGACGGCTTCACCGGTGAACTCGACGAGACCACCGGCGTCGTCAGCATCACCGTGCCCGACGACTTCGTCTTCAGCCCCGGCGATGTGCTGGTCATCCAGGCGCACCTCGTGTTCCGGGCGGGTCTCGCGCCGGGCACGCCGGTCGGCAATGAGGTCTCCGCGACCAGCGACCGTGACTTCGAGACCTGCGAGCACACGGCGAACAACGTCCCCATCGCCGACACGGCGAACGTCGAAGACTGCGCAGCCGACACGACCGTCACTCCGGCCGCAGCCGCCCCGATCAGCATGGTCAAATCCGTCAAGGGCGTGGCCGCCGGAGTACCCGGTGTCGATGAGGCCGACCCCAACTACGACGACCTCGGAGTGCTCAACACGTCTGCAACCCCCACCGCCGAAGCGTGCGCCACACCGAACGCCGCGGACGGCTACTACGTGAACGAGTGCGTCCCGATCACCCGACCGGGCGGTATCGAGCAGTGGCGCATCAGCTTCACCAACCGCGGCAACGTTCCGGCCGACGCTGTCGGAGGCATCGATGTCCTCCCCGCCATCGGGGACACAGGCGTCGTCGTCGGGTCTCCGCGAGGCTCGCAGTGGGCTCCGATCTTCATCGGCAACTTCGCCCTGCAGGCGACATCGGCAGTCATCCAGGCCTATTACCTGACCAGCGTGCCCGACACCGCCTGCAACGCCGCCGACATCCAGTACAGCACCCTCGGAACCCCGATCCCCGACAGCGATCCCTGCTTCGCCGACGTCTCATCGCGGGCGTGGATCCCCTATGACGAGAGCACCCCTGCGGCAGAGCTGGCGACGGCTCGCGCACTGAAGACCGTCGTCGACTACCCGGAAGGCGAGGGCCTGGCGCCTGGGCAGACAGGCTCGATCACGTTCGAGACGCAGACACCCTCCTTCATCCCCGACGCCTACGACGACGGTCTGCCGATCGCCTGGAACACCGCAGCAGCGGGCTCACGAGCGACGTTCGAGGGAGCCGAGATTTACCAGGGACCCGTCGAACCCGTGCGTTCGGGTGTCGCGTACGCAACCGGCGAGGTGCAGCTCCAGAAGGCCATCGACGTTCCGGAGACCTGGCCGTTCGGTGTGCCGGACTCCTACGACTTCGATGTGCAGTGCACCTCCGACGGCGAGCCCGTCGACCTGGTCGACACCGCGGGAAACGCTGTCTCCCCGATCCCAGTGCCCTCCGACGGATCGCTCGTCTCCGTGGGTCCTGCGACGAACCTTCCGCTGTTCTCGAGTTGCACCGTCGCCGAGAACTTCGCTCAGGGCTCCACTGTCAGTTACGACCCCCCGGGCGTCGGCGACAGGTCGGGCGAAGTCATCGCTACACGCGACCTCACCGGTCGCGACGACGTCGCTCATCCGTTCCCTCCGGATCCCGTGGACGAGGTGACCCTCCAGGTCACGAACACCTACGAGATCGGCGGCTTCAGCATCACCAAGGACGTCGAGCGCAGCACCGCAGCCGACCAGGACGGTGAGCCGATCTCGTTCGATCCAGAGTTCAGCTTCACCGCGAGCTGCACCTTCCTCGGCGAAGAGGTCATTCCCGAAGCCGAACAGGAGTTCACCCTGCACGACGGTGATTCGCAGGACTTCGGGCCACTTCCAGTCGGCGCGGACTGTGAAGTCGCGGAGACTGATGCCGCCGGTGCCACCACAACGGGAATCGTCGTCACAGAGGACGGCGAGGCACAGGATGCGATGGAAATTCCTGCCGCGTTCACCATCCTCCCGGACGAGGACGACGGAACGCACCTCACCGCCATCGCGGTCACGAACAGCTACACGGTCGGCAGCATCGCGATCACTAAGGACGTGACAGGCGCCGGCGCAGACAACTGGGCAGCCGACGACTTCCAAGTCGGCCTCACCTGCACCTGGGATGAAGCGACGACGAACCCGGTCTACGACACCACGCACACCATCGTCGACGGCGAGACATGGACCGTCGACAACCTCCCGACCGGAGCATCCTGCACGGTGAGCGAGCCAGACACTGGTGGATCTACTGAAGTCACCATCTCGCCGGATCAGCCCGTCATCATCGGAGTGGAGGGTGAGACCGCCGATCCCGTCGCAGTGAACGTCACGAACGACTACCGCGTCGGCAGCTTCGACATCGCCAAAACGGTGACCGGCCCGGGTGTCGGCTTCAGCGAGGATGTCGACTTCGTCTACGACTACAGCTGCACCTACGACAGCGACATCGTCGGCGAAGGCGAGCTGACGATCTCCGGCGACGGCACGGCCGGCCCGCTCCAGTCCGAGGTCGTGACCGGACTGCCCGTCAACTCCGACTGCGTCATCACGGAGACGGAGGACGGAGGTGCCGACGCGACGCCCACCCCCGTGACTGTCACGATCCCCGACGAGGTCGATGGCGTCGCCCAGGTCGCAACGGCCGATTTCGAGAATCGCTTCAGCGCCGGAACGATCGCCGTGACCAAGATCCTCAGCGGCGCCGGAGCGGAGGATCCCGACGTCGCCGACGCGACGTACACGGTGCACCTCACCTGTGCCCTGACCGCCGATGGCGACCCGCTCTACGACGCCGACGTCGAGGTCACGGGCGGGGAGACCGTCACGATCCTCGACGAGACCACCGGCGAGCCGCTCCTGCTCCCGGTCGGCACGCACTGCTGGGGCGAGGAGACCGACGATGCGGGCGCCTCAGACTCCTCGGTCGACCACGACTCATTCGAGGACGCGGCCATCGTTGTCGCGAGCCAGAGCGACGCCCCGCAGGTGCTCGACGTCGCTGCGACGAACACCTTCGCTCTCAACTCCATCTCCATCGAGAAGGAGATCGGAGGGGACCCAGCCTTCACTGAAGGAGTGACCTTCGAGATCCTGGTGACCTGCACCCTCGACCGCGGCCCAGACAATCCTCCGCTGTCCATCCTCGACGCGGAGCCGGTCGAGCTCGAGGGCGGGGAAGTCACGACGCTCGACGACATCCCGGTCGGATCCGAATGCTGGGCCGCCGAGCCTGATTCGCACGGAGCATCCGAGGTCGTCATCAGCGCGAGCGAAGACGACCCAGTCGTTGTCGGGACCCAGGAGGACATCACGATCACCGTGACAAACGTCTTCCCCGACGCCGGTTTCACCGTCACGAAGCAGGTCGATGCCGGCGGCGCCGTGAACCAGGATGGCGAGCCCATCCAATACGACACGGCTTTCTCCTTCACCGCGACCTGCGAGTTCGAGGGCGAGACGGTGCTCGACGAGTCGTTCGACCTGACCGATGGGCAGGTCGAGTCCTTCACCGACCTGCCGGCCGGGTCCGACTGCATGGTGACCGAGACCGATCAGGGCGGCGCGTCCACCTCGATCGTCGTCACCCAAGGCGGCGTCGACGACGACCTCGGCGGTGTCACCGAGGCGGAGTTCACGCTCACTCCCGATGACGACGACGCCGTCACCACAACCGTTACCGTGACCAACGCCTACACAGTCGGGTCCGTCGCGATCACTAAGGCCGTCACTGGCACAGGAGCAGACGCGTGGGGCGGGGAGTTCGGCGACTTCGACGTACGCATGGTGTGCACGCTCGACTCGGCGGACCCGAACACGGTCTTCGACGCGACCCACACCATGACGAAGGAAGCTCCCGGAAACGTCTGGGTCGTCGACGACCTGCCCACCGGAGCAGACTGCGCCGTCACGGAGGCCGAGAACGCCGACGGAGGCGCCACCCAGTCGACAGTTACGCCATCGACGTTCGTCGTCGGTGACGACGCGACCACCGAGCCGGTCGCAGTCACCGTCGACAACGAGTTCCGCACCGGCGCCCTGAACGTGCTCAAGGCCGTCACTGGCCCCGGAGTTCCCGAGTTCTCGAACGGACCCTTCGTGTTCCAGGTCACCTGCCGGTACGAACGACAGACCGTCGTCGACCGGGCACTCATCGTGATCGGCGACGGAACCGAAGGACCGTTCACCAGCGAGACCATCACGGGCATCCCCGTCGGAGCGCGCTGCATCGTTCGCGAGACCTTCGCGGCCGATGCCGACGTGACCCCGCCCCCGGTCACTGTCACGATCACGGACCAGGAAGAAGACGGCGTCGAGACCGTCGTCACCGCAGGGTTCCTCAACGTCTTCTCCCTCGGAACCATCCAGCTCACGAAGGAGGTCGACGGCACCGCGGCCAACGAGCCGTACGTCCAAGATGCGGTCTTCACCGTGCAGCTGACATGCCAGCTCGAACTCCTCGGCATCCGCGTCACGATCTTCGACGAGCCGGTGGAGATCGGAGCCGGTGAAACTGTCCCAGTAGTACGCGAGGACGGACGGCCCCTGAAGCTGCCGTACCAGACGCACTGCTTCGCTGCCGAGACGGATGCGGCAGGCGCATCAGCCACAGCTGTCGACTACGACTCCTACGAAAACGCGGCGATTATCAACGTCGAGGACGAGCCACAACTGCTCACAGTGACAGCGACGAACACCTTCGATGACGGATCGATCGAGATCGCCAAGACCGTGAGCGGCGATGGCGACCAAGCCACTGGAAAGCTGTTCCGCGTCGAGGTCACGTGTGTGCTCGACCAAGGCTCGAACGACCCGTACATCGCGCTCGATCGATCACCGGTGCTGATAGCCGGAGGACAGACTCAGACAATCGACGGGCTGCCCGTAGGCGCCGACTGCTGGGCGACGGAGACCGACTCCGGCGGTGCGGCGGCAGTGTCTATCAGCGCCACGGAGACGGACCCGGTGGCGGTCGATTCCGGAGAGACGGTGACGATCACGATCGACAACCGCTTCGACCCGGTGACGCCGCCGGTTCCGCCGACACCACCGCAAACAGGACAGCTATCAGGCACTGGTTTCGACATCCTGCCCCCACTCGCGACGGTGCTCGCCCTGCTCGGAGCGGGAATGCTACTGCTGACACGTCGTCGCAGGCTGCCAAACCTGTGACGTCGGTTTCGCTCACCTGCTATTCGCGCGCTGCCCACACTGCCTGAGGAGGCTCGCACGCCGGCGGTGACGCGGCCTTCCGAACAGTACCGAGTGGTACGGTACTGACAAGTACGGACGGGGTGCGCATGGGTGCCAATTCACGAATCGAAGCCACTCGAGCCAGGATCTTGAACGCCGCGCTCGATGCCTTTGTGCTGGATGGGTACACGGGCGCCAGCACCGACGTGATCGCTTCCACCGCCACAGCGTCGAAGCAGACGGTATATAAGTATTTCGGGGACAAAGAAGGTCTCTTCCGGGCGTTGATCGCCGATGTTGTCGACCGTGTCCACACGTCGATCGTGCGCCTGGACGTTGACGCTTTCCAGGATGGCGAGCAGGTCGTGCGGGCCATCGCAGCTCAATTGACGGACTCGGTCTTGGATCGTCGCGTGCAGCGTTTCCGGCGGCTCGTCATTGCGGAGGCCGCGCGGTTTCCCGACATCGGACGCGCTTACTACGAGGGTGCCTTCGAGCACACCCTTGGCTTCATGGCTGATCTTCTCGGGAGTGCGAGTCAGCGCGGCTGGCTGCGCATCGACGACCCGCAAGTCGCCGCGAATCACCTCGCGGGGCTTCTGCTCTGGGTCCCGAGCAACCGAATCATGATGTTGGGTCGTTTCGACGCCATGACCGAAGCTGAGCTGAAGTCTGGCCGAGAAGCGGGCATCCGTGTCTTTCTCGCGGCATACGGGCGGTAGCCGCAGCCGAGCATGCCGTCAGGCGATGGAGCGTCCTCGCGCGGCTTGGGGTGCGCGTTGGGTGGGAGACGTTACCTACGAGTGGCGCACTACCGAGTCAACCGGCGTGCGCCACGCATGGAGGGGTAAGGCCCGGGGCCACCGTTGTCATTCGACCGACGAGACGAACTCCTGGATGATCTCGGGCGACGCGTGGATGCAGAGCATCTCCAGATTCTCGATACCAGTGCTGCGGAACCGGTGCCGGGTGTCTGCAGGGACGGTCACGATGGCGCCCATGCCGGCCCGCACTGTGGCACCATCAGCTTCGATCGAGGCTTCGCCTCGAAGCACGACCCACGTCTCGCTATACGGATGCCAGTGCGTGTCCGGCCCCTCGCCCGGCTGCGTATCGACCCAGAACATCGACACGCCGGCGCTGTGGTCCAGGCCAACGAATCGAGCAGTCCCGGTTCCGTTCGCCCTCAGCTGCTCACGGTCAACGATGGTGATCATGCGGGCTTGCTCGCCTTTCCATCGAGCCAGAGGATCTCCGATTCGTCTCGGTGGGAACCGGTGGTGCCGACGTGCTTCTTGTCGATCTGTGGACCCTTCTTGATGACGTGCACGAGCGCCATGCCGTGGCCCCGCCCGAGGCCGTAGTCAGCCTTCAGCCACTCAAGGACCTCACCGGCTTTGACGTCCTGCCCGACGAATCCTCTCGTCTCGGCGACTTGCAACAACTGGCGAGGAGCGAAGCCGGTCTTGTCCTCGATGGTGTCGAGGTACGCCTGGAATGACAATTGGATCGTCCCTTCTTGATGAGAAGCGCAGTACCGATCGGTACTGTTGCCGAGTACGGTACTGGACAGTACCGTTAGGGTCAAGCGTTTCCTCGCAGACGGTCCGCGATAAATAGATCCATCTGTGTGGTGAGGTGCAGTTCAAGGTGGAACGCGGCGGCGCCCCCGAGTAGCCCATCACGTGAGGGTGACGTCGGTTCTTGCCGCTCGTATTCAGTCCCACGACAGGTTGATGAGCCGCTGGAACGTGCCGTAGCCGGCGCGCGCGAACGCGTTCGCCATGGGCAGATTTCCGACATCGGTGGACGCGCGGATGTGCGGTGCGCCCGCTTCTTCCAGGATCCGTGTGCCCTCGGCGAGGAGGCCGTCGATGTAGCCGTTGCCGCGGTGCTCGGGCAGCACGCCGACGTACGCAACGATGTAGTGGTACGAGTTGCGTGCCGGGAAGACGAAGCCGACGGCTTCGCCTGCCCCGTCGACGGCCACCCGCCACCACTCCCGAGGCGTCGTGTACAGCGCGAACTCCTCCTCGAACTGGGCGCGGGCGACCTCGCTCGGTGAGGCGTGCCCGAGTTCGCCACGGCTGTGCGCGTCGAGCGTGCCGACGAGCGCGCGCGTCGTCAGCTCGAGCACCTCGTCGTCGCCCTCGAAGGCGCGGAACCCCAGGCGTGAGTCCGGTGTCGGCACTCCTGCGTTCGGTTCCCACTGGAGGCGGAGGCGCTCGACCACGAATCGGGCGCCGGATGCTTCGAGCAGGGCCATGATCGTCTCGGTCGCGCGTCGCTCTGCCGGGCGCTCCCGCCAATCGGCCGGCAGGTAGCGGGCGAACTCGGGCGGGACCGCCTGGTCTGCGATCACCTCGCCGCGCGCGGCGTCGAGCAGGGCAGCTCCGACCGCGCGCTGCTCGTCGTCGGTGAGGGCGTCGTCGAGGTCGAAGATGTCGAACTGGGTGGCATCCGTTGCTCCTGACGGGCTCCAGAGCGCGATTCGACCGAGCAGGCGGTCCTCGTGAACCGCGAGCCAGGTCCACTCGACGCGGCGGCGTCCCATTTTGAGGTCGTCGGCGATCTCGTCGTTCAGCGCGTACGGGATGCGGTTGAAGAGCTCGATCTCATGCACACCGCTAAGGTGGCGGATCTCGAAGGCGATGCTCATTCGGCGGCCCCCGATACTGAGGTCGGTGCCGTGGCATCCGTTCGGATCCTCGAGTACCACTCGACCACGTTGCCGCCCGTGAACGAGCGCACCTCGTCGAGCGCGAACGTGGTCGGGCTGAACTCGGGGCCGAAGGCGGTCCGGCCGGCTCCGGCGACCACGGGGTACCGCTTGATGACGAGCCGGTCGATCTCGTCGATCAGTTGGCCGGCGAGGATGCCGCCGCCGGCGAGGTAGATGTCGAGCGGCGAGTTCTCCTGCTTGAGGGCGCGCACGGCGGCGACGGGGTCGCCGGAGACCATCGTGACGGCAGGGTCGAGCTGTTCCAGTGTGCTCGAGACGACGAACTGGCGCAGGTGCGAGTACGGCGAGGTGATGCCGAGCTGGAGCGCGGGCTCGTAGGTGCGCCGACCCATCACGATCGTGTCGAAGCGTGTGAGCGGGGCGTCTGCGATTTCGAGCTGTGCTCGGGCGTGGCTGGGCAGGGCGTCGCCGTAGTCGCCGACCATCCAGGCCATGTAGTCGTCGGAGCCGGGGAAGAAGTCGACTTCGTCGTCGGGGCCGGCGATGAAGCCGTCAAGGGAGAGAGAGATGTAGTAAATCAGGTTTCGCATGGGTCCTTCCAAGTGTGTTCGGCATCCACTATAGTCATAGTGGTTAGCGTGCGAGAGCAGAAAGGCCCGCCATGGCGAGGAACCGGGAACGACGGCATCGCCTGCTGGATGCTGCCGTCGAGGTGATCGCGGTCGAGGGCGGCCGCGGGCTCACGTTCGGTGCCGTCGACCGCGAGGCGGGGGTGCCGACTGGCACCGCGTCGAACTACTTCTCGTCTCGCAACCAACTGCTAGCCGAACTCGCCGAGCACGTGTTCGCCCGGTTGGCTCCCGATCCAGACGAGGCCGCCACACGCATGGCCGTCGAGCCGACGCGCGAGAGCGAGCGCGAGCTCATGATCTGGCTCGTCGAGCGGGCGCTCGCCGATCGGGCGGCGCACCTCGCGCTGCTCGAGCTGCGACTTGAGGCAACCAGGAATCCGCTCGTCGCACCGACCGTGACCCGACAGTTCGCCGGAAATCTAGCCCTGGCGACGTCAGACCACCTTGACCACGGTTTCCCGGGCGATCGATCGACCGCCCTCGTGCTCTACCTCGCGATGAGCGGACTATTGCTCGATCACCTCACGATGCCCGACCTTCTTGGTACCGATGCCGTCGCGGCAATCGTCGACTCGATCGTCACGGCAGTGGTGCCCGAGCGGCGCGTATGAGATGCATCGGCGCAGAGCTTCCGCGGCGACCCGCAGATCTGGAGATCGGCTCCCTCAACGCGGACGCCCGTATTGGTTTGCGGTCGACAGCTTTAATGAGAATGGCATCACAACCGGGCAGCCCGTGCTTCCGAGTTGAAGGCGACGCCCGCCAGCCACGGCTGCATCAGTAACGACCTGACGGTTTGGTCTGGTAGGTGCCCGTTGAAGGATCCGCTTGCGGGCGATCACGAGGCGGCCCGAAGAAGCCCTCAGTCGATCAGTGGTCGGTGCACTGCCCGTGTCAGGCTTGAGGTGTGACCAACGCGGTGCTCTTCGATGTCGATGGCACGCTCATCGACGCAATCGCGGGCCAGCGCCGGATCTGGGAGCAGTGGGCGCGCGAGTTCGACCTCGACCCGGTCGCGGTATACGAGATCGCGCTGCGCACCAGGCCCATCGATACGGCAGTAAAGGTCTTGCCTCACCACGATCCACGGGCCGCGGCTGCTCGCTTCGACGAGCTCGAAGACATCGATGCGGCGCACGGCGAGGTCAGCGCGATAGACGGTGCCACGTCGCTGCTCGCCGCATTGCGAGGGCGCCAGTGGGCGCTCGTGACCTCAAATGCAGAGCGTCGCGTGGTGCGTCGGTTCGAGCGGGTCGGCCTCGCGATGCCCGACGTCATCGTCGACAACGCGGCGACCTTGCGTGGCAAGCCCGCGCCCGACCCGTACCTCAGAGGCGCCGAGCTGCTCGGTGCGGACCCCGGCGACTGCCTCGTGATCGAGGACTCACCGTCAGGCGTTGCTGCCGGCGTCGCCGCGGGCATGACCGTGTGGTGCGTGAATCGGGCCGTCCCGGTGCCCGGTGCCGAACGGTGGTACCCGACGCTGCGCGATGCGGCATCCGACATCCTTACGTTCGCCGCGGGGTGACGAAACGCGAAACCCCCCGCGCCGAGGCGGAAGGGTATCGACCTTGCAGGTTTGTCAAGACGCTGAGCGGCGAATGCCTCTGCGCCCGAGATGATCGAGCTGGTAGCCACACGGTACGGGCAGTCTCGTTATCCTGTCCGGCACGTATCGCGTGCCTCGTCCGCGGCCGGTTGGTCGCGGACGGCTGCGGTCGAAGGCGCCGATCCGCGGAGAGGCATTGACCAACTGCGGCCCCGGCTGCTACCTTCTCGCAGGTGGGTACCCTGATTTTCTCCTAGGTGGTTCCGTGTCGAGCTCTGCTCCACGGAAATCCGAGCGCATGTGCTGTGCGCATTCCACCACCTGATCACGACCCGCGTTCGCATCGCGTGAACAGTTCGCCGTGTCCGCCACCGGGCTTTCGAGGCGATCGGACTCACGACGCAGCGTCGGTCGGGAAATCGAGACTCACATGTTCCCATCTCAGTTGTCCCTGCACTCCGTGACCAAGCGTTTCGCCGACCGAGTCGTACTCGATCGCGTCGACGTGTCCATCCGCGCCGGCGAGCGTGTCGGCATCATCGGCGACAACGGTGCCGGCAAGTCCACGCTGCTCCGGCTGATCGCCGGTGAGCTGCAGCCGGAAGCCGGCGAGCTCACCGTCGTCGCGCCCGGCGGCATGAGCGTGCTTCCCCAGTCGCTCGACCTGCCTGAGGACGCGACCGTGCGCGACGCGATCGATACCTGTTGGCGAGACCTGCGAGCGCTCGAGCATGCCATCGAGACCGCGGCGGCAGCGCTCGACGCGACCACAGATGACACACTCGACGTCGCTCTCGCTCGGTACGCCGCACTCGTCGACCGGTACGAGGCACGTGACGGGTACGCGGCATCCGCTCGCTTGGATATCGCGCTGAACGCGCTCGGCGTGGCCCACATCGATCGCGACCGTCCGTGGGCGTCGCTGTCGGGAGGCGAGCGATCACGAGTTGCACTCGCGGCGACGACCGCAGGCAACGCCGAACTGCTGCTCCTCGACGAGCCGACGAACGACCTCGACGACGACGCGTGGGACTGGTTGCTCGCCACCCTGCGCGCACATCGGGGCACGGTCATCGCGGTCACGCACGACCGGGCGTTCCTCGAGGAGTTCACCGACGTGATCCTCACGGTCCGCGACGGCACGGTCACTCGCTCCGGCGACGGATATCGCGGCTACCTCGTCGCACGGGCGACGGCGCGCGAGCGCCACCGTCTCGCGCACGAGGCGTGGAAGGAGGAGGTCGCACGCCAGGGCGCGCTGGTCGCGGCAAACGCTGGACGTCTCGACGCGATCCCGCGCAAGCTCGACAAGGCCGGCATGGGCGCGGGAGCGTTCCGGGCCCGCGGGCGCGATCACGGTGCGATGAGCCGCATCCGCAATGCCAAGGAGCGCCTCGCCCGCCTTGCCGAGCAGCCGGTCGCGCCACCGCCCGAGCCGCTCGTATTCGCGCCGCGATTGTCGAGGGATGCAGCAGATGCCGCAGCGGATATCGCCATGCCGATCCTCGAGCTCGAGGAAGTGCGCGTGGCTGCGACCTCCGTCGACGCCCTGCGATTGGGTCCGGGTGATCGCCTGCTCGTCACCGGATCGAACGGCGTGGGCAAGACCACCCTGCTCGGGGTGATCGCCGGCGAGCTTGTCCCGACGCAGGGTGAGGTGCGGGTGGGCGGCCGGGTCGGGTACTTCCGCCAGCACTCGACGATCACGACGAGCCCGCGAAGCGTGCGCGAAGCATTCGCCCGCGGCATCCGTGAAGACCTCGACACCGCAGAAGACCGGATACTGCGCCTCGGACTCTTCCGTCCGGAGGAGTTGGCCGTTCCCGTCGCCGCGCTGTCCTACGGTCAGCGGCGGCGACTCGAGCTCGCGCTGCTTGTCAGCGGGTCGCATGACCTGCTGCTGCTCGACGAGCCGACGAACCACCTCGCCCCGGAACTCGTCGACGAACTGGAGTCCGCACTCGACTCCTACGACGGCGCAATCGTGCTTGTCACACACGACCGGATGCTGCGCCGCAGGTTCAAAGGATCGCGCCTCGAGCTCACGGCCGCCGCATAAGCCCACGGAAGCGTCGGCGACTTGAGGTGAACACGCCGCCGACGCTTCGTCACTCGTCTGAGCGGATGCTGCGGCCCGACGGCGTCGAAGCAGACGCGACGAACAATCGACAGGCGGACCCCGCATAATGGTGTCCACCACTCCACGGCGTCCCCGGTTAGGCTTGTACAAGCGTCGCGTGCCGGTGGCTGACTGTGTCAGGCATGGAGGCGCCGAACCGAAGGATTTCGGATGCTTGCATCACTCCCTTCGTCGCCGCGTGGTTGAGCGCGACACGACCAGGCTCCTCGCCTGGAGCATCGAACTGCGCACCGTGCACCAGCGTCTCCGAGACGCTCTGGCTGTTGCCCGAGAGGCCGTGCAGCAGGGCGGAACAACGGAGCAGGCCAGCCGTGACCTGCTGCTCTTCTGCCACGGCTTCTGCGCAGCTCTGGACGGGCACCATCGCGGCGAGGACCGTGCGCTGTTCCCGGCGATCGAGGAAGCTCACCCACACCTCGCGCCGATCTTGCGGAATCTCGAAAGGGACCACTCGATGATCGGCCACCTGCTCGGCGGTCTCCGTGAGGCCCTCGACCGAGCCGCTTCGCCCACAGAGCTCGACCGGCACCTCGAGGGCGTGTCCGCGATCATGGAGAACCACTTCCGCTACGAGGAAAAACAGCTGCTCACCGTCCTCGAAGACCTGCAGCTGCACGCCGACGTACGCGACGTCCTCGGACCGCTCTAAGCCGGAACGACTGTTCCAAATGCCGATCCGCTTGCGGACGTCCTTTGAACGATCGAAACTGACGCGGCTCAGGCCTCTGGATGCCGGCTGTGGTCCTCAAGGTCGGGCTCGGCGCGCAGCACGTCGGCGATCTCCTCCTCCGGCCGCGGCGGTATGGTCTCGTCAGCCTCGAGTTCAGGAAAGTTCGACTCATCCGCGGACGGGATGTGGTGGCCAGGAGTGGTCTCATCGGACACGGCGATTCCTTCGGTCGGCATCACCGACAGCGTATGCCGATCCGTCCGCGGGCGGATCCGCCTGCGGACGCCGCCGTGATGTGACTGCCGGCTGAGGCTTCTGTCGTGCCCCCATCGCTTCGGCTGGGATGATGGGCGAGAAGCCGGTGTCAGAGCCAGGCGGAAGGATGGCGGGGTGCGGGTCTTCACATTCCTCGTCGCGGCTGTGCTGTCGCGCATCGTCGCGGCGGGCGGGGTCGTCGTGTTCCCGATCCTCGCGTTGCGCGAGCTGGACGACCTGGCGGCCGGAGCAGTCCTCGTGGCCGCGGCTCTGGCTCCGACGGTGGTGTTCTCACCGCTCGTCGGCGCCGTGCTCGACTCGGCCAGGCATCCCCGCCTCTTCCTCTTCGGTGCCGGCGTGGTGTCGGCCGGCGGCTACGCGACGGCCGCCCTGCTCGGATTGGTTCCGTTCGGCGTCGTGCTGCTCGCGCTGGTCGCGGCGGGCTGCGTGACACCCGTCCTCATGGGAGGACTGTCGAGCTTCGTCACCGGCCTGATCGCTCCGGAGCGCACGGCGTACGCCACCGATACCCTCGCGTACAGCATCGCCGGTGTCGGCGGCCCGGCCCTCTGCTCCGCCGTCATCGCGATCGCGTCCCCGCGCTGGGCGGCACTGTCGCTCGCTGCCGCCGGCCTCGCCGGAGCCGTCACGATGCTGGCGCTTCGACCGAAGCCGCACTCCCACGGGCTGTCGGACGGATTGTGGAGGCGTATGACACAGGGCGCCGTCTATCTCGTGCGGCACCGCCCGCTCCTGCTCGTGACGGCCTCCAGCACCCTCACCCAGATCGGAGCCGGCGCCTTCCCCATCGCGGCTGTCGTGTTCTCGCTGCAACACTGGGACCAGGCGGAGACCGGCGGATGGATCGTCACGGCGTTCTCCATCGGCACCCTCGTGAGCGCCGTCGCCGTCGCGATCCGTCCGATCGACAAGGTGCCTCCGGCGCTCGTCATGGCCTGTGGTTTCGCTCTCACCGGAATTCTTACGGCCCTCGGCGCCCTCGACGTCTCTCTCGCGTGGACGATGGTCCTCGTCGGGCTGTCCGGCCTGTTCTCGGCGCCGAGCGTCGCGGCCATGTTCGAGCTGCGCACGATCAACAGCGTCGCCTCAGTTCGCGCCCAGGTCTTCACAGTCGGATCCGGACTCCGAGCCGCCGCGGGAGCGCTCGGGGCGGCGCTCGTAGCGCCCTTCGTCGGCCTCGACGGGGGCGTGCTGCTCAGCCTCGTCGGGCTCATCTGGCTCGCCTCGGCGGCTCTCATGCTCCCGTACCGGAGCGCATCGGCAGCCATGGTCGCCGTCTGAAAAGCGAACACGGTGCCGTCTCGATGAGCTGGCGCAGTCCTGAACCCACCGGTCCACCGCCCGGTCGTTCGACGGTCACACGGACGGATCCCAGTCAGCGAGCTGACCGAAGATTCGAGGGTCGCCCTCGAAATCGAGCGAGTCCAGCGGTATGCGGTCGTAGAAGAACAGGACCAGGTCGCTGGCCGTGCCCCGGGCGGAGACGTCGGCCGTGACCGGGTCTTCGTCGGAACCGGGGGCGAGGTGCACGACCTGTGCGCCGTCCTCGGATAGCCGGAGGCGCCAGGATCGGCCCTCGGTGGCGTGGTAGTCGACGACGGCGGGGTCGTGTGGCCAGGCGACCGTCGTCGCGCAGAGGGTGAACTGGCAGTCGTCGAATCCATCGAGGGCGATGATCTCCGGTATCGGCTGCGGGGCACCCTCAGTGAGCTGCAGGTCGTAGGTGTGCACCGCGATCTCGTGGAGTTGGCGGCGCGCCCAGGCCCCGGAAGTCTGCGGTGACGGCGAGTCCGCCCACCACGTCCAGCACTCGCGATCGGGGCCAGCCTCGCGCAGCACACCCTGCAGGTGCTCGACGGACTCGACCCACCAGGCCAGGAGAGCCTCGCGCTCCCGAGGCGCACCCGTGCCGCCACCCCACGCCGACTCCTCCGGCGGGCCGTTCGCGGGCCCGGCGGCGACGATGGCGGCTGCCTTGCGACGCCCCATGCCCACGTGCTGCACGTGATCGACCAGCGTCCGTGAGGGATGGGTCAGCATCTGAACGTCGAGGTCGGGTGCCTCGGCGGCCGCAGCGCGGAAGGCTTCCGACCGCTCGTCGATCAGCCGCAGCTGATCGGTGAACGTGAGAAACCCGTGCATCCCGCCGGTCTACCACAGTGCACGAATGCCTGGACAGCAATTCCAACAGCCCACGTGGCGGCCGTCCCGCGATTGAGAGACGGGCCATCGTGTGGTTTGATGCCGCATGACCTACGCCGTCGTGTCCGTTCATTCTCCTCGTGCGGGGCATCGCGAGGCCGTCATCGAGTCGATGAAGCGATACAGCCAGGTGGCTCGTCAGCAGCCCGGCTTCGTCTGGACCGGCATCGTCGATGACGCCGGCGGGCGACTCGTCGGAATCGCACTGTGGGAATCCGCCAGCGATGCCCGGGCTGCTTCCGGGCCGCTGATGGCCGAGGTCGGTGACGATCCCTTCACGACCTGGGACGAACTACCCATCGACAGCCTGCGAGGCACCGTCATCTGACGAGCGGGAGGGCGTCAGCCCTCGGGATTCGTCAGCGTCGTGTGCTCGACCTGCTCGGTGTGGGCGCGCTTGGCCAGAACGCGGTCGAAGACCAGCGCGACCACGGCACCCAGAGTCATGCCGATGACGCCGCAGAGCAGCAGCAGGAAGCCGAAGACCTGGCCGAGGCTGAACTCGTCGTTGGCCGGGAACGTCACCGTGAGGATGAGCGCCACCACGATTCCGACGATGGCGCCGGAGAGCAGGAATCGCAGGTAGCGGGGCGAGCGGCGCACCACGGCCTCGCCGCGCTCGATCTCGACGATCGCGGCGTCGTCAGCGGCATCCGTCACCCCATCGGGTTCGGAAGACGGACGATCGGAGGGGTTCTCGAGGCTCACCCCTCCATTGTCCCACCCGCCGGGAGCACGACGCCCATTCGCGGCAGCGCGACGTGCGGGGAGGTCCGGACGACCGGACTTCCCCGCACGTCGAGTGCGGCTGTTCGCTACTGCTTGCCGGCCCGCGCTGCCACCACGGCCTGGCGGCGCAGGATGACGGCGACCACGACCGCCGCGAGCGCGAGCAGTGCCACGACGGCCCAGATCCACCAGCCCGAGTCGCTCACGGGCTCGACGTCGGCGGCAGGCGCGGCGGCTGCATCGCCATCGGCTGCCTCGGCGACGGGCTCGTCCACCGTCGTGGCCACGACTCCGCAGTCCGCCGGGAGCGGAGCGGTGAACGACACGGAGTCGAGCGCCTCGCCGGCAGGGTAGGTGCCGAACGCGGCGGCACCCTCCTCGGTGAGAACGGCGGGGATCGCGGTTCCGGTGAGAGCTGCATCCGTCGTCGTCAGCACGTCTCCGCTCAGATCGAGCGTCGCGAAACGGATGCCGGCCGCGGTCACGGGCTCGCCCTGCTGGGTGGTTCCGGTGACGTCGAGCACCAGGTAGCCCTCGGCGGGGCCGGTGAGCTCGATGCGAGGGTTCGCGATGATCGTGTCGAGAGCTCCCTCGTGGCCGGTGAACTCGATGGTGCCGGGATATCCGACCGAGCCGCGCGAGGCCGGCGGGTCGACGGAGCCGGTGCCGCCGGTCCAGCCGAAGATGCCGTTCTGCTCGGTCACGCCGGTGAGAGCCCAGTCGCCGTTCGCGATGCCGCCGGTGAGATAGCCGCGGAACGACTCCTTGAAGCCCCAGCTGAGCGTGGCGTCGGCCACGGTGCACTGGCCGGCGACCGACGCGCGCTCGGGAATCGTCAGCACGATGCCCTTCGCCGTCGATCCCTGGAAGGTGAGCGTGTGCGTGCCGGTGAAGGTGGCCGGCAGGGTTCCGGTCCAGGTCACCACGCCCGAGGCGTCGGCCGTGAGATCGCGGGCGAGCACGGTCGGCGTCGAATAGATCACCACGGTGACGCCCGTCTCGTTCGGCTCGAAGCCGCCGACGGTGATCGTGACCTCGTCGCCGTTCACGAGCGAGGCCAGGGTGGTCTCGTCGAGCTCGATGCCCGTGGTCGCCGGTGGGGTCGCCGGGATGTCGGTGACGGATGCCGCAGCCGCAGCTGGCGCCGAGGCCACGGTGCCGCCGGTACCGGCCGGCGCTGCGCCCTGCGCGCCGATGACGGCGGTGAGCGGAGCGAGCGAGCGACCAGCCGAGTAGAAGCCGGTGAACGCCGTGGCTCCGGCTGCGGTCAGCGTGACCGCGGCCGCGGTGAACGTCGTCGCACCGCCGGCCGACGAGCGCGATGCGGCGCCGAGATCGACGGTCGCGAAGTCCACGCGTGAGCCGTTGACCGACACCGAGAGCACGCCGGAGGCGGCATCCGTCACCCGAAGCACGGGGTTCGAGAAGGTGAGGTCGAGGGCTCCGGCGTGGCCCGTGAAGCGCACGGCGCCGCTGTAGTCGGCGGTGCCGGTTCCGGATGCCTGGTCGAACGATCCGCCCGACTGGCCGAACTGGAAGGCTCCCCCGGCCGCAGTGGCTCCGCCGCTGACGGCGATGGCTCCGTGGGCGATCGGGCCGGTCACGTAGGAGTTGAACGCCGAGTCGATGCCCCAGCGCAGGGAGCCCGTCGAGGTCGGGTCGGATGCCGGCGGTGCTGTCGGCCCGACCGGCGGCGCGACGGCAGCTGTGACCGTCACGGAGACCGCGCTCGAGGTGCTCGCGGCGAAGGCAGTGCCCGAGGCCGGTGCGAACCGGGCCGTGAAGCTGTGGGCGCCGACCGTACTCGGCTTCACCGTCGTCTTCGCGCTGCCCGAGGAGAGCGCGACCGGGGTGCCGATGGCCTTCCCACCGGTGTAGAACGTCACGAAGCCCGTCGCCTTGGTCGGGGCGACCTTCGCGGTGAGGGTGACGGATGCTCCGGCGGTCACGCTCTTCTGCGATGCCGAGAGGGTGGTCGTGGTGGCGACGGGATCGGTCGGCGGCTCCGGCGTGACGGTGACAGCTCCGATGACGGCGGTGAGCGGTGACAGGCTGCGACCGGCAGGGTAGAAGCCGTCGAACGCGGCGGCACCGGCGACGGTCAGCGTGACCGGGGCGTCGGTGAAGACCGTGGCACCCTTCACCGTGGTGCGCTTCGCGGCCTCGAGGTTCACCGTTCCGAAGTCGACGCGGGCGCCGTTGACCGAGAGGGTCAGCACCCCTGCGGTGGCACTCGTGACCCACAGGATCGGATCGGAGAAGGTCAGGTCGAGAGCACCCGCGTGGCCTGTGAACCGCACGGAGCCGGCGTACTCGGCCGTGCCGCGGCCGGTGGTGGCCGTGAACGATCCGCCTGACTGAGCGAAGCGGAAAGCTCCACCCGCACTGGTGGCTCCGGAGCCCGGAGTGACGGATCCCGAGGCGATCGGGCCGGTGACGTAGGCGCGGAAGTCCGCGTCGATGCCCCAGGTGAGGGCGCCCTTCTCGGTCGGGGTGACCGGCGGAACGACGACGCTCGTCACGGTCACCGTGACCACCGGCGAGGTGCTGGCCGCGAACCCTGCGGCCGGTGCGAAGCGGGCGGTGAGCTTCGCGGCGCCGACTGTGGCGAGCGTCGCGCTCGAGGCCGCGATGCCGTCCTTCACGGGAACGGCGTCACCGAGAGCCGTGGAGCCCTCGAAGAAGGTGACGGTTCCGGATGCCGTCGCCGGGGCGACAGTCGCCGTGAGGGTGACGGAGCTGCCGGCCGTGACTGCCGCATCCGACACCGCAAGAGTGGTCGTCGTGAGCACGTCGGGCTCGGGCTGCGGCGTCGGGTCGGCGAAGGCGAGTGAGGTGTAGGTCTCGAAGGCTGCGTACTTCGCGCCGCCACCCGGGTAGGTGTAGATGCCGTAGTTGCCGGTTCCCGGGTCCTTCGGGTTGACCGCGGACACCGGAACCTCGACCTGGAAGGTGCCATCGGGCTTGATCTCGATCGCACCGGCAGCAGCGCCCCCGATCGTCGCCATGTCCCCGGCGTTGACCGCCCAGTACGTCTGCAGGCCGACGCGGGCACTCGCCGTGGCGTTCTCGGTCGGCTTCCACACA
>LMOK01000001.1:1063176-1185943 GCA_001423545.1 Leifsonia sp. Leaf325 | reverse complement strand
GACACCGCCGGACTTAACTCACGAAAAGGCCACCCACACACTGGGTGGCCTTTTCGCATTTAAGCCAGGACCGACTGATCAGCACCGACTGATCCGCACTGACACGACCGCCCCGCCGGGGCGGTCGTTCGTGTTTAACGGGTCGTCGCGCGGTACGCGGCTGCATCCGTTCCACGCGGTACCTTTGAGGGGTGGATGCCGACGAGAGAACGAACGACGACGGGCTGCTACCGCGCCTGCGCGTGATCGAGGACCAGCCGCTCGACGAGCGTGCGACTGCCTACGCCCAGCTCCACGACCAGCTGCGCGACCGCCTCGAGGGCGGCGACGTGGCGCGCTCGCGCGGTTGATGATGACGGACTCCCGCCTGGACGCCGCTCTCGCGGCGCGCGGTCTCGCCCGCTCTCGCACCCACGCGGTCTCGCTCATCACCGCCGGCCTCGTGACCGTGGACGGCAAGCCCGTCGTGAAGGCCGCGGCGAAGGTGCGCGAGAACCAGCTGATCGAGGTCGCCGGCACCGACGACTACGTGAGCCGCGGCGCCCACAAACTGAACGCCGCACTCGACGCCTTCGGGATCCCGGTGGAGGGCCGCGTCGCGCTCGACGCCGGCATCTCCACCGGAGGCTTCACGCAAGTGCTGCTCGAGCGTGGCGCCGCCCGCGTGATCGGGGTCGACGTCGGGCACGGACAGCTCTCGCCGCTGCTCGCGACGGAGGAGCGGCTCACCCTGGTCGAGGGCTTCAACGTGCGCGACATGAGTCCGTCGTCGTTGGCAGGGGCATCCGGGATCACCGATCGACCCGACCTGGTCGTGGCCGACCTCTCCTTCATCTCACTGCCCCTGGTGCTGCCGGCACTCGTCGACACAGCCGTCGACGACGCCGATTTCGTGCTGCTGATCAAGCCGCAGTTCGAGGTGGGGAAGAGCGGCATCCGCGAGGGCATCGTCAAGGATGCCGGGCGTCGGGCGGACGCGGTCTCGAACGTGCTCTGGGCCGGTTTCGACCTCGGCGTCGGCACGGCCGGTCTCACTCCTTCACCGATCGCCGGAGGCGCCGGAAACCATGAGTATCTGGTCTGGATGAGCCGGAGTCACGGCAGCAATCCGACAGAATGGTTGAGTCTGGTTTCTTCGATGACGGGAGTGTGAGAGACGTGGCAGATGCCCGCCCCATCCTCGTCGTCGCGCACACGGGTCGTGCTGAATCGCTGGCGGCCGCGCTCGACGCCTGCCGTCAGCTCACCGCAGCCGGCGCCCTGCCCGTGCTTCCCGGCGACCAGTGGGACGACCTGCACCAGTACGCTCCAGAACTCGACGGGCAGACCGAGCGGCTGGGGTCCGGCGTGCGCGCTGAAGATCTCGAGCTCGTGGTCGTGCTCGGGGGCGACGGCACCATCCTGCGCGCGGCCGAGCTCGTGCGCGACGCTGCGACGCCTATCCTCGGCGTGAACCTCGGGCACGTCGGCTTCCTCGCGGAGAGCGAGCGCGACGACCTGGGCGAGGCCATCGGCCGCGGCCTCGCACGCGACTACGTCGTCGAAGAGCGCATGACGCTCTCGGTGCGGGTGAAGCAGGGCGACGAGATCGTGCACGAGGACTGGGCCCTGAACGAGGCCACGGTCGAGAAGGCCAGCCGCGAGCGCATGCTCGAGGTCGCCATCGAGGTCGACCGCCGACCGCTCTCGACCTTCGGGTGCGACGGCGTCGTGCTGTCCACCCCGACGGGATCGACGGCGTACGCCTTCTCGGGAGGTGGGCCCGTCGTCTGGCCCACCCTCGACGCGATGCTCATGGTTCCCCTCAGCGCCCACGCCCTCTTCGCGCGCCCGATCGTGGTCGGGCCGGACTCCGCCATGGCCATCGAGCTGCTGCGGCGTACAGAGGCCTCCGGCGTGCTCTGGTGCGACGGCCGGCGCTCGTTCGATCTGCAGCCGGGGGCGAGGGTGGTCGTGCGACGGTCCCCAGTTCCCGTGAGACTCGCTCGGCTGCATCCCGGACCGTTCACCGACCGTCTCGTGAACAAGTTCCAGCTGCCCGTCACTGGATGGCGAGGACCCGACACCAGTGATTGAGGAACTCGGCATCCGCGACCTCGGTGTCATCGCCGATGCGACCCTGCCCCTCGGGCCCGGCTTCACGGCCGTGACGGGGGAGACCGGCGCCGGAAAGACCATGGTCGTGACGGCGCTCGGGCTCCTGCTCGGCGCACGCTCCGACGCCGGTGCCGTGCGCGCCGGCCAGCGTGAGGCTCGGGTCGACGGACGCTGGATCGTGCCGGAGGACGGGCCCGTGGCCGAGCGCGTGCGCGACGCCGGGGGAGACCTCGACGGGCCGGAGCTCCTGCTCGGACGCTCGGTGTCGAGCGAGGGGCGCTCGCGAGCTGTGGTGGGAGGCCGGGCGGCCCCCGTCGGTGTGCTCGGCGACCTGGCCGACGAACTCGTCGTGGTGCACGGGCAGTCCGACCAGATCCGTCTGCGCTCCGGCTCGGCCCAGCGGGCCGCCCTCGACCGCTTCGCCGGCACCGAACTGGCGACGGCCCTCGAGGAGTACACCGAGGTCTTCACACGCTGGCGCTCGAACGTCGAGGCTCTCGAGACCCTGCAGAACGACCGCGACCGTCGCGCCCGTGAGGCCGAGGCGCTGCGCGTCGACCTGGCCGAGATCGAGGAGGCCGACCCTCAGCCCGGCGAGGACGTCGAGCTCGGCGAGCGGGCGGAACGGCTCGGCAACCTCGAGGAACTGCGCCTGGCCGCAGCCGGGGCCCGCGAACGAGTCTCGGCCGAGGAGTCCGACGACGTCGTCGACGCCGTCGGTGCGGTCGACTCCGCCCGGCGCCAGCTCGAGCGGGTCGTCGAGCACGACGCGAGCCTCGCCCCCATCCTCGAGTCGCTGACGAACGTCAGCTTCCTCGTCGCCGACATCGCCGCCGAGCTCTCGAGCTATCTCGCCGGGCTCGACGCCGATGGCGCCCGTGAGCTGGAGATCGTGCAGGAGCGGCGGGCCGTGCTCGCCGGGCTGGTGCGCAAGCACGGAGCCGACCTCGACGCCGTGCTGCGATTCGCGACCGAGGGCGGCATCCGTCTGCTCGACATCGACGAGGACGACGACCGCATCGTGGCCCTGACCGACGCGATCGCCGCCGACGCGGCAGCCGTCGAGCAGTGGGCGACGAGGATCAGCGGAATTCGAACGGATGCGGCGGGCAGGCTCGCGGCATCCGTCACCGACGAACTCTCCGCCCTGGCGATGCCCGACGCTCGACTCGTGGTCGAGGTGGAACAGCGCGACGAGTTCACGGCGGCAGGACGCGATGTCGTCGCGATCCTGCTCACGCCCCACAACGGCGCCGAACCGCGACCGCTGGCACGTGGCGCCTCCGGCGGCGAGCTCTCGCGCGTGATGCTGGCGATCGAGGTCGTCATCGCCGCGACGGACCCCGTGCCCACCTTCGTGTTCGACGAGGTGGACGCCGGAGTGGGCGGTGCCGCCGCGATCGAGATCGGCCGCAGGCTCGCCCGTCTCGCCGAGTCGTCGCAGGTGATCGTGGTCACGCACCTCGCCCAGGTCGCGGCATTCGCCACCAACCACCTGCGGGTCGCGAAGGACAGCTCGGGAGCCGTCACGGCGTCGAGCGTCGAGAAGCTCTCGGGGGAGGAGCGCATCGCCGAGATGGCTCGACTGCTCTCCGGCCTGGCCGATTCCGCCAGCGGTCTCGCCCACGCTCGCGAACTCGTGGAGCTCGCGGGCACCGACGATCTCCCGAATCGACATGGTAGGGTGGAAGCCCGTGGCGGACATTAGCGCGGGAATCTCAGACGGCATCACCAAACACATCTTCGTGACCGGTGGTGTCGTTTCTTCATTGGGCAAGGGCCTCACCGCCGCGAGCCTGGGCAATCTTCTGACGGCGCGTGGTCTCCGCGTCGTGATGCAGAAGCTCGACCCCTATCTCAACGTCGATCCGGGAACGATGAACCCGTTCCAGCACGGCGAGGTCTTCGTGACCGACGACGGCGCGGAGACCGACCTCGACATCGGTCACTACGAGCGGTTCCTCGACATCAACCTGAGCCAGGCGGCGAACGTCACCACCGGCCAGATCTACTCGACGGTCATCGCCAAGGAGCGGCGCGGCGAGTACCTCGGCGACACCGTGCAGGTCATCCCGCACATCACCGACGAGATCAAGCGACGCATGCGTCTGCAGGCGTCCGAGGATCCCCAGCCCGACGTGATCATCACCGAGATCGGCGGAACCGTCGGCGACATCGAGTCGCAGCCGTTCATCGAGTCCGCACGCCAGGTGCGTCACGAACTCGGTCGCAAGAACGTGTTCTTCGTGCACGTCTCGCTGGTGCCGTTCATGGGCGCATCCGGAGAGCAGAAGACCAAGCCGACGCAGCACTCCGTCGCCACCCTGCGCTCCATCGGAATCCAGCCCGACGCGCTCGTGCTCCGCAGCGACCGCCCTGTCACCGAGTCGAACAAGCGCAAGATCGCGCTCATGTGCGACGTCGACGAGCAGGCCGTCGTGAACGCGGTCGACGTTCCGTCGATCTACGACATCCCGACGATGCTGAACGACCAGGGCCTCGACAGCTACATCATCGACACCCTCGGCCTCACGGCCCACGACGTCGACTGGAGCGGCTGGCAGCCGCTCCTCGACGCCGTGCACGACCCCAAGCACGAGGTCAACATCGGCCTGGTCGGCAAGTACATCGACCTGCCCGACGCCTACCTGTCGGTCACCGAGGCGCTGCGCGCCGGTGGATTCGCGCACCAGACCAAGGTGAAGATCCACTGGATCCCGTCTGACGAGTGCCAGACCGAGGAGGGCGCCGCGCGCCAGCTGTCCCACCTCGACGCCATCTGCGTCCCCGGTGGCTTCGGCGTGCGCGGCATCGAGGGCAAGCTCGGGGCGCTGAAGTTCGCGCGCGAGAACGGCCTGCCGGCCCTCGGCCTGTGCCTCGGACTGCAGTGCATGGTCATCGAGTACGCCCGCGATGTCGTGGGGCTCAGCGACGCCTCGTCGAGCGAGTTCGATCCCGAGACGGCCTTCCCCGTCATCGCGACGATGGAGGAGCAGGTCGAGATCATCGCCGGCGGCGACATGGGCGGAACGATGCGCCTCGGTCTCTACCCCGCCGCGCTCGCCGAGGGCTCCCTCGTCGCCGAGCTGTACGGTGCTCCCGTGATCTCCGAGCGCCACCGTCACCGCTATGAGGTGAACAACGCCTACCGCGAGCAGATCGCCGATGCCGGCCTGTGGTTCTCGGGCACCTCGCCCGACCGTCACCTGGTCGAGTTCGTCGAGCTGCCGCGCGACCAGCACCCGTTCTACGTCGGCACGCAGGCCCACCCCGAGCTGCGGTCGCGTCCGAACGACGCGCACCCGCTGTTCCGCGGCCTCGTCGGCGCAGCCCTCGACCGCCAGCAGGCCAGCCGTCTGTTCGAGGATGCCTGAGCCGCTGTCCGGGTCTGAGAACGGGTCGTCCGCGGGAATCGCGGACGACCCGTTCCACCCCGTGGTCACGGCCACGGGCGCCGCGTTCAGCGGCATGGTGTGGGACGTGCGTCGCGACACCTTCGACTTCAATGGGCACCAGATCACCCGGGAGTACGTCGACCACACCGGAGCCGTCGGCGTCCTGGCGATCGACGACGAGGACCGGGTACTGCTGATCCGCCAGTACCGGCATCCGGTGCGTCAGCGCGAATGGGAGATCCCGGCCGGACTCCTCGACGTCGAGGACGAGGATCCGTTGGCCGGTGCGCAGCGCGAGCTCGCCGAGGAGGTCGACCTCGCCGCCACGCAGTGGGCCGTGCTGAGCGACTACCAGTCCTCGCCGGGAGGCAGCACCGAGGCGATCCGCGTGTACCTCGCGCGCGGCCTCAGCGTCGTCTCCCACGACTTCGAACGCGAGGCCGAGGAAGCCGACATGGAGCAGCGCTGGGTGGCGCTGGACGACCTCGTCGATGCCGTACTGGCGCGGCGTGTGCAGAACTCGCTTCTCGTCGTCGCCGCGCTCACGGCGCACGCCGCTCGCGCCAGGGACTGGTCGACCCTGGCAGCCGCCGATGCACCGTGGCCGCGCCGGCCGCGGAAGGGCTCCTCCGTCTAGATGAAGCTGCAGCCGGCGATCGACTCCTACCTGCGGCATGTCTCGGTGGAGCGCGGGCTGGCGGCGAACACCATCGCCGCGTACCGGCGGGACCTGGCGTTGTACGCCGCATGGTGCGACGAGCAGGGCATCGAGGATCCGGCATCCGTCGACCAATCGGCCCTCTCGGCCTTCGTGCAGCATCTGGGCACGCGGGAGGAGTCGCCGTTGACGGCATCGTCGATCGCGCGGGTACTCTCCTCGGTGCGCGGCTTCCACCGCTTCCTCGCTGAGGAGGGCGTGACGACGACGGATGTCGCCCGCGAGACCAAGCCGCCGAAACTCGGCACCCGGCTGCCGAAGGCGATCTCGATCGAGGACGTCGAGCGTCTTCTCGCGGCGACGGATGGCGAGAGCCTGCAGCAGCTGCGCGACAAGGCGCTGCTGGAGCTGCTCTACGCCACGGGAGCGCGCGTGAGCGAGGCCGTCTCGCTGAACGTCGACGACGTCCTCGAGGACGGCGTCATCAGGCTGCTCGGCAAGGGCGGCAAGCAGCGGATCGTTCCGGTCGGCAGCTTCGCCACGGCGGCCATCGACGCCTACCTCGTGCGGGCGCGTCCCACGTTGTCGGCACGCGGTGCGGCCACCCCGGCGCTGTTCCTCGGCCTGCGCGGTCAGCGCGTCTCTCGACAGAACGCGTGGCTCATCATCCGGGCTGCAGCAGAGCGCGCCGGCATCACCGCCGAAGTGTCTCCGCACACCCTGAGGCACTCCTTCGCCACCCATCTGCTGGCGGGTGGCGCCGACGTTCGGGTGGTGCAGGAGCTGCTCGGACACTCCTCCGTGGCGACCACGCAGATCTACACGATGGTCACAGCCGACACACTCCGGGATATGTACACCAGCGCCCACCCTCGCGCTCGGTAGAATCGTCACGGGCGCACGGGATGTGCGGCCTAGTCGAGGAGAGATGCAGTGACCGGTAAGCAGGACGACTCGGTGACACTCACCTTCCCCGACGACGTTGTACTCGGCCCGACAGGCCGCCCTCAGCGCAAGTTCGCCCAGCCGAAGCCGTTGAAGTCGCACGGCCCGGCACGCGTCATCGCACTCTGCAACCAGAAGGGCGGCGTGGGCAAGACCACGACGACCATCAGCCTGGGAGCTGCGCTCGCCGAAGACGGCCGGCGCGTGCTCGCCATCGACTTCGACCCGCAGGGCGCCCTCTCGGCCGGCCTCGGCGTTCCCACGCACGACGTCACCACCATCTACGACCTGTTGCTGTCCCGGTCCAAGGACCCCGTCGAGGCGATCCAGAAGACCGGAGTCCCCGGGCTCGACGTGATCCCCGCGAACATCGACCTCTCGGCCGCCGAGGTGCACCTCGTCAACGAGGTCGCCCGCGAGCAGATCCTCGCCGGCGTGCTGCGCCGCCTGTCCGCCGACTACGACGTGATCCTCATCGACTGCCAGCCGTCGCTCGGCCTGCTCACGGTCAACGCCCTGACGGCCGCTCACGGCGTGCTGATCCCGCTCGAGTGCGAGTTCTTCGCACTGCGCGGTGTCGCCCTGCTCATCGAGACCATCGACAAGGTGCGCGACCGCCTGAACCCCGCGATCCAGCTCGACGGCATCCTCGCGACCATGTACGACTCCCGCACGCTGCACTCCCGCGAGGTGCTCGAGCGGGTCGTCGACGCCTTCGGCGACAAGGTTCTCGAGACCGTCATCGGTCGCACCGTCAAGTTCCCCGACGCCTCGGTGGCCGGCAGCCCGATCACGCAGTTCGCGCCCGAGCATGCTGCAGCGCACGCCTACCGTCAGCTGGCCAGGGAGCTGGTCTTCCGTGGCGCAGTCGCCTGAGGTCGTCGGGCAGGCTGAGCCGTCTGGCGCGCTGAGCGTCGTCGATCCCGCGGATGCCGAGGAGCCCGGCTTCAGGGTGAAGCTCGCGAACTTCGCGGGCCCGTTCGACCTGCTGCTCTCGCTCATCACCAAGCACGAGCTCGACATCACCGACATCGCCCTGAGCGCGGTGACCGACGAGTTCCTGTCGTACCTGCGCGGCCTCGACAGCGTCGAGGAACTCGACCAGGCGACGGAGTTCCTCGTCGTCGCTGCGACCCTGCTCGACCTGAAGATCGCGGGCCTGCTGCCCCAGGGCGAGCTCGTCGACGCCGAGGACGTCGCCCTGCTCGAGGCCCGCGACCTGCTGTTCGCCCGCCTGCTGCAGTACCGGGCGTTCAAGCAGGCGTCGACCTGGTTCCAGCAGCACCTCGACGCCGAAGGCTCGAGGCACGCCCGGTCTGTGCGCCTCGAGGAGAAGTACCGCCAGCGCACGCCTGAGCTGGTGTGGACGCTGTCAGCCGCCGACTTCGCTGCGATCGCGATGCTCGCGCTCGCGCCGCGAGAGGTGCCCGTCGTGGGCCTCGACCACCTGCACGCGCCGCTGGTCAGCATCCGGGAGCAGGCGGCCCTGGTCGTGGCGATGCTGCGCCGCGGCGACGTGCTCTCGTTCCGCGAGCTCGTGGCCGACGCTCCGGTGAAGGGCGTCATCATCGCGCGCTTCCTCGCCGTGCTCGAGTTGTACCGCCACGGAGCCCTCTCCTTCGAGCAGCTCGAACCCCTCGGGGAGCTCACCGTGAAATGGACCAGCGAGCACTGGTCGGACGAGAACCTGGCCAACCTGGGAGCCGATTACGATGCGTGACGATGACATTGCCGCCGAAGATTCCAACGCATCGCTTCGCTCCGGATCGGAATCCGACGATGTCGGCTTCGCCGACCTTCGCTCCGCGGGACTTCTCGAGTCGGCTCGCGAGGCGCCTGCTGACGAGGCGATCGCCGAGCTCGAGCGACGCCTCGAGGCGATCCTCATGGTGACCGACGAGCCCCAGGGCGTCATCCACCTGGCGACTGCCGTCGGCCGGCCCGTCGCCGAGGTGCAGGCGGCGATCGCCACCCTGGTGGCCGACTACGACGGCCTCGACCGGAACGGCGAGCCCACTGGCATCCGTCGCGGCTTCGAACTCCGTGAGGTCGGCGGCGGCTGGCGTGTCTACGTGCGTCCGGAGCACGACGCGCTGGTGACGGACTTCGTGCTCACCCAGAACCCGACGCGTCTCTCGCAGGCGGCCCTGGAGACCCTCGCCGTGATCGCCTACAAGCAGCCCATCACGCGCGGGGCCATCGCCTCCATCCGCGCTGTCAACGTCGACTCGGTCGTGCGTACGCTGCTCAGCCGTGGCCTCGTGACCGAGCTGTTCGCTGACGCCGAGACCGGCGCCATCAATTACGGAACGACCGAGCTCCTGCTCACCCAGCTCGGAGTGAACAGCCTCGACGAGCTTCCGCACATCTCCCCGCTCCTCGAGGGCGGAAACGAAGGGTTCGACGGTGACATCCGATAACGCAGCAGACGACGGCATCCGATTGCAGAAGGTGCTGGCCAGTGCCGGCGTGGCCTCGCGCCGGGTGTCGGAGGACCTCATCGTGGCGGGTCGGGTGCGGGTGAACGGCACCGTCGTCACCGAACTCGGGCGCCGCATCCACCCCGAGACCGACCTCGTGGCGGTCGACAACATCGCCGTGCAGCTCGACAACACCAAGCTGTACCTCATGCTCAACAAGCCGGCGGGCGTGTACTCCTCGATGCGGGACGAGCGCGGCCGCACCGACCTGAGCTACTGGGCCGAGCAGTACGAGGAGCGCATCTTCAACGTGGGGCGGCTGGATGCCGAGACCACGGGCCTGCTCATCATGACGAACGACGGCGACCTGGCCCACACGCTGGCGCATCCGTCGTTCGGCGTCGCGAAGACCTACGTCGCCAAGGTCGAGGGGCGCGTGAGCCCCCAGACCATCGCCACCCTCACCCGCGGCATCGACCTCGAGGACGGCCCGATCGCCGCCGACAAGGCACGACTGATGACGAGCGCCTCGGACTCGACGTCGAGCCTCGTCGAGATCACCCTGCACTCCGGTCGCAACCGCATCGTGCGACGGATGCTGGACGCCGTCGGGCATCCCGTGATCGACCTCGTGCGCCGCCAGTTCGGGCCGCTGCACCTTGGAACGCTGCAGATCGGGCAGATCCGTCCGCTCACCTCGGCCGAGCTCGGTCAGGTGCTCACGCTCTCGCGGGACGGCGCCGAGAAGGGCGCCGGACAGCAGACCGAGAACGGCGCCGACCAGGGCGCCGATCAGGACGCCGATAAGAACGCCGGAGGTCGCTGAGTGGTCGTGGAGTCCCGCCTCATCGGACCCGTGCGCGTCGTGGGCGCCGGCCTGCTCGGCACCAGTGTCGGCCTGGGCCTGACCGCACGGGGCATCGACGTGATCCTCGCCGACGCCTCGCCGACCCACGTGAGCATCGCCGTCGACCTCGGCGCGGGTCGCCGGGCCACGGCCGACGATGCACCGCAGCTCATCGTGGTGGCGACGCCGCCCGACGTGACGGCATCCGTCGTCGCCGCAGAGCTCGCCGCGTTCCCCGACGCGATCGTGACCGATGTCGCCAGCGTGAAACTGGCTGTGCTGTCGGAACTCGCCGAGCTCGGCGCGGACCTCAGCCGCTACATCGGTTCGCACCCGATGGCCGGCCGCGAACGCGGGGGACCGCTCGGCGGACGCGCCGATCTCTTCGTGGGCCGCCCGTGGGTGGTCGCCGCTCACGACGCCATCAGCTACCAGCGTGCCGGCGCGATCGACGACCTCATCCTCGACCTCGGCGCGACCCTCGTGGAGATGACCCCCGAGCAGCACGACGCCGGGGTCGCCCTCATCTCGCACGTGCCGCAGGTGATCTCCAGCCTCATGGCTCGGCGATTCATCGACGCTCCGAGTGCAGCGGTGAACCTCGCCGGCCAGGGGGTGCGCGATGTCACCCGCGTGGCCGCGAGCGACCCCGACCTGTGGGTTCAGATCCTCGGAGCGAACGCCGCGCCGGTACGCGACATCCTCGTGGCCTACCGCGACGACCTCGACCGCTTCATCGGAGCCCTCGACGACCCCGAGGCGCCCGGTGCCCGGCGCCGTGTGGCCGAGGAGCTCGCCGGCGGCAACGTCGGCGTGGCCCGCCTGCCCGGAAAGCACGGCACCGACAAGCGCTTCACCACCCTGACCGTGATGGTCGACGACAGTCCGGGACAGCTGGCGCGCCTGCTCGCCGAGATCGGCGAGATCGGCGTGAACCTCGAGGATCTCCGCCTCGAGCACGCGCCCGGCATCCAGGTCGGCCTCGCGGAGATCGCTGTGCTGCCCGAGACCGTCGAACACCTCACCACCGAGCTGGCCGCCCGCGGCTGGCGGATTGCCGGATAGCCGACCATGAACTCCACTCCCACCGTCACTCCCGTCGTCGTCGCCATCGACGGACCCGCGGGCAGCGGCAAGTCCAGCGTGAGCAAGGCCGTCGCACGACGCCTCGGCTACGGCTTCCTCGACACTGGTGCCGCATACCGCGCCCTCGCGTGGCTCGCACTCGAGCGTGGCGCCGACACCGAGAGTGCCGCATCCGTCATCGCACTGCTCGACGACTTCGACTACGCGATCGGAACCGACCCCGACGGCTACAGCGTGCGGGTGGGGGAGGACGACGTGACCGAGGCCATCCGCGAGCCCCGTGTCGCTGCCGTCGTGAGCGCCGTCGCGCGGGTGCCCGAGGTTCGCGCTCACCTCGTGGCCATGTTCCGGAGCATCGCCGCAGCTGTGGATCGGCCCGGAATCGTGATCGAAGGCCGCGACATCACCACGATCGTGGCCCCTGACGCCCCCGTTCGCATTCTTCTCACAGCCGATGAGACCGTTAGAATGGCGAGAAGGTCGGCTGAGCTGACCGATCTCGCCGCGGATTCCGTCGGTCGAGCACTGGCGGAGCGTGACAGGGCGGATGCCCGGGTCGTCGACTTCCTGAACGCCGCTGACGGTGTGACCACCGTCGATTCCACCCATCTGGATTTCAATCGAACTGTCGATGCCGTGATCACGGTCATCGAGGAGGCATCAACATGAGCACCGACGAAAACGACGACTACGAAGACGTCGACGGCGCCCTCGCCTCGCGTCTGGCCGACGTCGACGAGGAGGCGGCAGCCCAGCGCGCCGCAGCCCTCCGTCGCGGGCTCGACGCCTACGACCTCGAGGACGACGACTTCGACGTCCTCGACACCGTCACCGAGGACCCCGACGCCATCCGCTACCTGCCGGCGCTGCCGGTCATCGCGATCGTCGGGCGACCGAACGTGGGCAAGTCCGCGCTCGTGAACCGCATCCTCGGCCGCCGCGAGGCCGTCGTCGAGGACACCCCCGGCGTCACCCGCGACCGCGTGAACTACAAGGGCGAGTGGAACGACCGGCGCTTCACCCTCGTCGACACCGGCGGCTGGGAGCCCGACGCCAAGGGCATCGACGCCTCCGTGGCGGCGCAGGCCGAGGTGGCCATCGACCTCTCCGACATCGTCATGTTCGTCGTCGACGCCACCGTCGGCGCCACCTCGACCGACGAGCAGGTCGTGCGCATGCTGCGCAAGGCCAAGAAGCCCGTCTTCCTCGTCGCCAACAAGGTCGACGACGTTCGTCGCGAGCCGGATGCCGCAGCACTGTGGAACCTCGGACTCGGCGAGCCCTACCCGGTCTCCGCCCTGCACGGCCGTGGCGTCGCCGATCTGCTCGACACCATCCTCACGGTGCTTCCGACCGTGTCGGCCGTCGCGAAGGACGAGGTGGGCGGACCCCGCCGCGTCGCGATCCTCGGTCGCCCGAACGTCGGCAAGTCCAGCCTGCTGAACAAGTCGGCCGGTGAGGAGCGCGTGGTCGTCAACGACCTCGCCGGAACCACCCGCGACCCCGTCGACGAGCAGGTCGAGCTGGGCGGAAAGGTGTGGCGCTTCGTCGACACCGCCGGCATCCGTCGCCGTGTGCACCTCGCCCAGGGTGCCGACTTCTACGCGTCGCTGCGCACCAGCGCCGCGCTCGAGAAGGCCGAGGTCGCCGTGGTCATGCTCGACGTCTCCCAGCCCATCAGCGAGCAGGACGTGCGCATCATCGACCTGGTGCTCGAGTCGGGCCGTGCGCTCGTGCTCGCGTTCAACAAATGGGACCTCCTCGACGACGACCGTCGCCGCTACCTCGAGCGCGAGATCGAGCAGGACCTCGCGCACGTGGCGTGGGCCCCGCGCGTGAACATCTCCGCCCGCACCGGACGCCACATCGAGAAGCTCGTTCCCGCCCTCGAGCTCGCGCTCGAGTCGTGGGACACCCGCATCCCCACGGGCAAGTTCAACGCCTTCCTGGCCGAGCTCACGGCGGCGCATCCGCACCCCGTGCGCGGTGGAAAGCAGCCGCGCATCCTGTTCGGAACGCAGGCCGCGAGCCGTCCGCCGACATTCGTCGTGTTCACGACCGGCTTCCTCGACCCGGGCTACCGTCGCTACATCCAGCGTCGTCTGCGCGAGATCTACGGCTTCGAGGGAACGCCCATCGTTCTCAACATGCGGGTCCGCGAGAAGCGCACGCGGTAGCGTCCGCTCGTGTCGCGCCCTTCCGTGTGAAGGTGTCCTCGGCCCGTCGCTCCCGGATCTCCGGGTTGCGGCGGGCCGTTTCCGTGCACTGCTCAGGGACCGGCGGTCTCCTCGGCCGGTGCCACGTACTCGAGGTCGTGAGCGCTCGCGCGGGGCATGGCCAGCGCGGCGATGACGGTGAGTGCCGCGGCCACCGTGACCGCGAGGAACACGGCCGTCGCGGCATCCGCCACCGCCGCCTTGTCGGCCTCGCCGTTCGGGGAGGCCGCGATGATGGTGTTCGCGATGGCGCCGAAGACGGCGACACCGACGGCGCTGCCGGCCGAGCGGGCGAACATGTTCGTGCCGGTGATGACGCCGCGTTCGCCCCACGCCACCGATGACTGCGCCGCGATGAGGCTGGGCGCAGCCACCCAGCCGAGTCCGAAGCCGATCACGAAGCACGACAGGGCGACGAGGATGGTGTTCGGATGCGGCGCCACGAGCGTGACCCCGATGGCGCCGACCACGGCGATGGCGATGCCGATGAGCACGGTGGACCTGAAGCCGATGCGCAGGTAGAGGCGCCCGGCGAGTGCCGCCGAGATGGGCCAGCCGAGGGTGAGCGCCGCGACGGCGAGGCCGGAGATGATGGGGACCACTCCCAGGGTGGTCTCGAGGTAGGTCGGCACGTAGGACGTGAGACCGATGAGGATGGCGCCGACACCGAGCGAGATGAAGGTCGTCGTGACGATGAGACGGCGGGTGAAAATGCCGAGCGGGATGATCGGCTCGGCGGCGCGCTGCTCGATGAGCACGAACGCCACCAGGGCGATCACTCCGACGCCGAACGCGGCGAAGCTCGGCACCGAGTTCCAGGCCCACGCCTGCCCGCCCTCGAGCAGGGCCATGATGATCGCTGTCAGGGCGATGGTGAGGGTGACGGCGCCGGCGTAGTCGATGCGGTGACGGCGGGGCTCGATCTTCTCGTGGAAGGAGCGGATGAGGCGCCATCCCGCGATGATGCACAGCGGGATGTTCACGAAGAAGATCCAGCGCCACGACACGAACTGACTGAACACGCCGCCGAGGGCCGGCCCGACCACGGAGGAGATCGCCCAGACGCTGGCGATGTAGCCCTGCACCTTGGCGCGCTCCGCGAGCGAGTACAGGTCGCCGACGATGGTGATCGAGGTGGGGAGCACCGCTCCGGCGCCGAGGCCCTGCACGGCACGGAAGGCGATGAGGGCGGGCATGCTCCACGCGAAGCCGCAGAGGATGGAGCCGATCAGGAACAGGCCGATGCCGACGAGAATGATCGGCTTGCGACCGACGGTGTCCGACAGCTTGGAATAGATGGGCACCGAGACGGCCTGCGCCAGGAGGTAGATCGAGAACAGCCACGGGAACTGCGTGAAGTCGCCGAGATCGGCCACCACCGACGGGACGGCCGTGGCGAGGATGGTCGAATCGATCGCGATGAGGCCCGTCGCGAGCATGAGGGCGATGAGGATCGGCCCGCGCTCGGAGCGGAACCCCACCGACAGTGGTGCACTCGTCATTCTGAAGGCAACGTCATAGGGGCGTATTCATTCCTTGCCTATGGCTGAAATGCGGCACGGAAGACCTGGGCGAAGACGGTTCGGCCACGTCTTCCGTGCCACATTTCAGCGGACCTCGCCCTGCCCTCAGCGAGCGGGAACACCGGTCCCAGCGACCTGAACTCGTCAGGCCACCGCGTCGACGAGGGCGACGTGGCTGGAGGCCACTCGCTGCGGAACGCCGTCGAACGCCGACTCGCGCTCGGGTGAGGTCATGTACGTCTCCTCTGCTGCTGCGAAGCCCGCGGCATCCGTCGGCAGGCTCACGGCCCACGTGAACTTCGACGCCTCACGATCGAGGTAGGCGAACTCGACGACGAAGCCGTGAGCCGCACGCGCCGGGACGAGTCGGGCGTTCCACCACTCGATGAAGGCGTCGACCTCGGTCGGAACGAGGTCGTACAGGCGCAGCTGGGTCGTCGTGGTCATAGGCGCCATCCTATTGTTCGCTCGTGTCGGAGTTCACGCTGAGGGGCGTGGCGATGTCCTCCAGCGACCTGTTCTCGGCGTCGACGCCGAGGAACACCTCGACGAGTCCTGCGGCGATCATGAGAACCGCGCCGATGTAGTAGCCGAACGCCACGGCCCCGATGCCGTCCTCGATGAACTGGCCGAACAGGATCGGACCGATGATGCCGCCGAGGCCGGTGCCGACGGCGTAGAAGAAGGCGATGGCCATGGCGCGGGTCTCCATCGGGAAGATCTCGCTCACGGTCAGGTAGGCGGCGCTCGCTCCGGCTGAGGCGAAGAAGAACACGATCACCCAGCAGACGGTGAGGGTCACGGCATCCAGGACTTCGTTCTGGAACAGGATGCCGGTGAGGACCAGCAGCACTCCCGACCCGATGTAGCAGCTCGAGATCATCACGCGGCGGCCGATCGTGTCGAAGAAGCGGCCCAGCAGGAGCGGGCCGAGGAAGTTGCCGATGGCGATGGGGACGAGCGACCACGGAGCCACGTCGACCGGAACGTCGAACAGCTCGGTGAGCACGAGGGCGTACGTGAAGAACACCGCGTTGTAGAGGAAGGCCTGGCCGATGAAGAGCGAGAGTCCGAGAACGAAGCGCTTCGGATACTTCGTGACACCGACGCGGACGATCTCGCCGAAGCCCGTGCTCTTGCGCTGCTTGATCTGGAGGTAGTCGTCGACCTCCTCGAGCTTCTCGCCCGTCGACTCCGTGACCTGCTTCTCGACATCGTCGACGATCGCCTCGGCGCTCTTGAGATCGCGGTGGATGAACAGCCAGCGCGGGGACTCGGGAACGTTGCGGCGCACGAACAGGATGCAGAGGCCGAGCACGGCGCCCAGGCCGAACGCGATGCGCCAGCCGAGCTCGGGCGGGAAGATCGCCGTGTTGAGCAGGAACACCGACAGGATGGCGCCGAACGCCGTGCCGAGCCAGTACGAGCCGTTGATGGCGAGGTCGATCTTGCCGCGGTGCCGGGCCGGGATGAGCTCGTCGATGGCGGAGTTGATGGCCGCGTACTCGCCGCCGATGCCTGCCCCGGTGAAGAAGCGGCAGATGAAGAAGAACACCGGATTGAAGGAGAACGCGGTGGCCACCGTCGCGGCCAGGTAGACGCCGAGGGTGATGATGAACAGCTTCTTGCGGCCGAACCTGTCGGTGAGGTAGCCGAAGACGAGAGAGCCCGTGCACGCGCCTGCCACGTAGATGGCCGCCGCGAGGCCGATCTGGGCCGTCGTGAGACCGAGGCCGCTGTCCTCCTCGGTGAGGCGTCCGGCGATCGATCCGACGATGGTGACCTCGAGGCCGTCGAGGATCCAGACCGTGCCGAGGCCGATGACGACCATCCAATGCCAGCGTGCCCACGGAAGCCGGTCCATGCGGCCCGGGATGTTGGTGCGGATGATCTTCGCGGTGTCGGTCGTCGTCATGCTGTTCTCCTTCGAACCCCTCCACGGTAGGGAGACGGATCGAGAGGTTCGACCCCTTGCGCTCGTGCGGGATCAGGAGGAGCATCCGCCTCCCGCCCGGGCTCCTGTGCATGATGTCGCGCCGCATCCGTCGCCCCTGCCGCTTCGATCGCAGGAATAGGCTGGGCCCATGATGAGAGACGCCGTCATCGTCGACGTCGTGCGGACACCGAGCGGGCGTGGCAAGCCCGGCGGGATGCTGTCGCACGTGCACCCCGTCGACCTCCTCGCCGGAGTGCTGCGCGAGCTCGTGGACAGGTCCGGCCTCGATCCCGTGCTGATCGACGACGTGATCGGCGGATGCGTCAGCCAGGTGGGGGAGCAGAGCTACAACGTCGTGCGGAATGCCGTGCTCTCGGCCGGGTTCCCGGTGAGCGTTCCCGGCACGACGGTCGACCGCCAGTGCGGCTCGAGCCAGCAGGCAGCCTCCTTCGCGGCGCAGGGCGTGATCGCCGGTGCCTACGACATCGTGATCGCGTGCGGTGTGGAGTCGATGAGCAGGGTCCCGCTCGGGTCGTCGCTGGGCACCCGGTCGCCGTACGGCGCGCGCATGGCCGAGCGCTTCCCCGACGGGCTCGTCGGGCAGGGCGTCTCTGCCGAGCTGATCGCCGCCCGCCACGACTTCGGACGCGACGAGCTGGATGCGTTCTCGGCCGGGTCGCACGCCCGGGCCGCGGCGGCCGCTGCGCGGGGGGACTTCGACCGCGAGCTCGTCGCGGTGGGCGGTGTGGAGTCGCTCGTTGATGAGACCGTACGCGCAGACACGACCGCATCCGGCCTCTCCGGACTGAATCCCGCGTTCCGCACCGAGGAGCTGGCGGCTCGGTTCCCCGAGATCGACTGGCGCATCACGCCGGGCAATTCCTCGCCGCTGACGGATGGCGCCTCGGCCGCACTCATCATGAGCAGCGCGCGGGCCGCCGAGCTCGGCCTCACCCCGCGCGCCAGGTTCCATGCCTTCGCGGTCACGGGCAGCGACCCGCTGCTGATGCTCACGGGCGTCGTTCCGGCCACACGGAAGGTTCTCGACCGTGCCGGCCTCACCATCGGCGACGTCGCCGTCTCCGAGGTGAACGAGGCGTTCGCGCCCGTGCCGCTGCTCTGGCTGCAGGAGCTCGACGCCGATCCGGCGACGCTCAACCCCCAGGGCGGGGCCATCGCCCTCGGGCACGCTCTCGGGTCGTCGGGCACGCGGCTGCTCGCCACCCTCGTCTCCTCCCTCGAGCGCGGCGGCGGTCGCTATGGCCTGCAGACCATGTGCGAGGGCGGCGGGATGGCGAACGCGACGATCATCGAGCGCCTGGGCTGACGGCCCGTTTCGGTCGGGAGCAGCAGGACCGCGGGGCCATCAGGACATCAGGACAGCGGGACAACAGAACGATCAGAAGGAGAACAACGGATGCGGATCGACGGACTGTCGGCACTGGTGACCGGAGGGGCCTCCGGCCTCGGTAAGGCGACGGCGACGGCGCTGCACGCTGCGGGGGCGAGCGTGGTGCTCGTCGACCTGCCATCCTCAGCCGGGGCGACCGTCGCGGCCGAGCTGGGTGAGCGGGCACTCTTCGTCGCAGCCGACGTGACGAACGAAGCCGACGTGCAGGCCGCCATCGATGCAGCGCAGCAGCTGGCCCCGCTCCGCGTCGTCGTCAACTGTGCGGGCATCGCCACGGCCGGCCGCACGGTCGGACGCGAGGGTCCGCTCGACCTCGGTGCCTTCGAGCGCACCATCAGGGTGAATCTCATCGGCACCTTCAACGTCGCCCGGCTGGCCGCCGCAGCCATGGCCGTGAACGAGCCCGTGGCGGCATCCGCCCTGCCCGGAGTGCCCGAGACGGCGGAGCGCGGGGTCATCATCAACACGGCATCCGTCGCCGCCTTCGACGGGCAGATCGGACAGGCCGCCTACTCGGCGTCGAAGGGGGGAGTGGCCGCGATGACGCTGCCGCTGGCGCGCGACCTGTCGAAGCTCCTCATCCGCGTGATGACCATCGCACCGGGCATCTTCGAGACCCCGATGATGGCCGGGATGCCGGACGAGGTGCGGGCGTCGCTCGAGGCGCAGATCCCGCATCCGTCGCGGATGGGGACACCGGCCGAGTACGCCGCCCTCGCCCGGCACATCGTGGAGAACCCGATGCTCAACGGCGAGACCATCAGGCTCGACGGCGCCATCAGGATGCAGCCGAAGTAGGACGGCGCTCGCCGCGGTCCAAGACTTCTCAGGGCTTCGCTGACAGGCGCGGGTGGTGCACCCTGTAGGCGTTGGAGAACCCGTCGATGACGTCCCAGGTCGCTATGAGGACGAGGCTGACGACGACGATGATGCTCGTGATGTGCCACGCCTCGGCGAAGTTCTCGTCGGTGTGCTGGGCGCCGGCGTCGACGAACTCCGGGTTCAGAAGGCCGCCGGTCACCCAGAGCCAGACCGCCGGAATGGCGAAGGCGAGGTTCAGCAGCACGTTGACGCCGGCGAGCGGGTAGCTCCAGCCGCGGAAGTACACGGCGAAGGCGAAGCCGATCTCGGCGACGGTCAGGACGATGAACCACGGGATCCAGAACGTCCAGAGGTCCTGGTTCAACACGGGGAGGACCTCGCCGGAGCCGGTCAGGTACGGGTTGAACTGCTGCCACACCAGGGCCACGAGGAAGAGCGTGAGGAATGCGACGCTCGCGATGAGCTGGCTGAGCGCCGAGTGCTGCGTCGGCGAAGGCACCTCGGGCAGCTGATCGGGCGACCACGTCACGATCGGAGCGCCTCTGGTGCTGCGATCCATGATCACGAAGGCCACGGTGGTCCAGAACCCGAGGTTGACGGTCACCTGGATCGCGCCGCCGATCATCGACCCGATGATGGCCCCGACGGAGGCGCCGGCGACGAACTGCCCGATGCCGATGCCGACGACGGCGAGAGGCACCACGATCGCCAGCAACAGCTTCACCAGTCGCAGCCAGAGCAGGTAGTACTCCGGGCCGATGAGGGTGAGCGGACGATCGGCGTAGCGCGCGGCGAGGGCCAGCGGATCGCCGAGTTCGACGAGGGCGTCGCGCTCGGCCGTCGGCGAGCCCGCCTCGAGACGCGCGTCGATGGAGTCGGCCACCAGCCCGCGCACCTCCTGCTCGAGTTCGGGTCGCTGCTTCTCGGGCGCAGTGCGCACGACGGCCCAGACGTAGCGGTCGGTGAGGGTGGTCATGAGTCTTCTCCTCGAATGAGACGGCGGAGGGAGTCGTCGATGCGACCCCAGTCATCGGTGAGGGCTGATGCCATCTGCTCGCCCTCGGGGCTCGTGCTGTAGAACTTGCGCGGGCGGGACTCGTCGGTGTTCCACTCGCTCGTGAGCAGGCCCTGCTTCTCGAGGCGACGGAGCAACGGATACAGCGTGTTGGCGTCGACGCTGAAGCCCAGCGTGTCGAGAGCCTCGAGCAGTGCATAGCCGTAGTCGGGCGTGCGCAGGCGAAGCAGGCAGGCGAGGACGACGGTGCCGCGGCGCAACTCCTGGAGGTGTCCGGTGATCAGTTCGTCTTCGTCCATGCGTCACACCATACTGTGTGACGCACACTATTGCAACGGCTCACGCCTCCCGATCCACCGCGTGGGCCTCCAGGAAGGAGTAGACGGCGGCGTCGTCGACGCCGGGGAAGGTGCCCGACGGCAGGGGAGAGAGGATCTGCGCGTGCAGGCGGGCACTCGGCCAGGCCTGCCCGGCCCAGCGATCGGCCAGCTCGGAGGGTGCGCGACGGCAGCACGACTCGTCGGGGCAGGTCGACACCGCGCGCACCGTGGTCTCGCGGCCGCGGAACCACTTCGCCTCGCTGAACGGCACTCCGAGCGTGATGGAGTACTCGCCGTCGTCCGATCGGCCGGTCTGGGTCGCGCACCAGTACGTGCCGGCAGGGGTGTCGGTGTACTGGTAGAACTCCGTGGTGCGGTTGGTGTGGGTGAAGGCGTTGCGAGCGCTCCACTTCTTGCACACCCATTGGCCCTCGATGGAGCCGGTCACGTCTGTCGGCAACGGGATGTCGTCGTTCTCGTAGCCCTTCAGCAGTGCTCCGTCGCCATTGACGCGCAGGAAATGCATGGTCATGTCGAGGTGCGCGGTGCCGAGGTTGGTGAAGCGCAGGGCCGCGGCCTCGTGGGTCACACCGAAGGCGTCGCGGAAGTCCTCGATGGCGAGTCGCTTCTCCTTCTTCGCGGCCTGGAGGAAGGCGACGGATGCCTCCTGGGGCATCAGGCAGCAGGCTGCGAAGTAGTTGATCTCGAGTCGCTGCTGCAGGAACTCGGCGTAGCTCGCCGGGCGTTCGTGACCGAGGATGCGGTGGGCCATCGCCTGCAGGGCCATCGACCGCAGTCCATGACCGCCGGGGATCGACGCCGGCGGCAGGTAGATGCGGCCGTTCGCGATGTCCGTGATGGAGCGGGTGGAGTCGGGCAGGTCGTTCACGTAGATGAGCTGGAATCCCAGCTGCTCGGCCATCACGCTGACCTCGCGGTGGGTGAGGGCTCCCACCCGGTGCCCGGCCGCCTTCACGCGGTCCTCGGCGAGCTGTTCGATCTCGGGGAGGTGGTTCTGTCTCTCCCGCATCCGCTCGCGCAGTTCGGTGTTCGCCCGCCGCGCCTCCTCGGGTGTCGCTATGGCCTCCGAGGCCCGGCGTGCGAGCTCGCGGTGCAGACCGAGCATGGCCTCCAGGGTCTCATCGGTCGTGCCGCGGGTGGGCTTCACCGTCGGAAGCCCGAGGGAGACGTACAGGGGATTCCGCTGCGCCTTGGCGAGCTCGATCTCGAGGGCCGCCCGCGTGTTCGGAGCCTCGGTCGCCAGCAACGCCGTGAGATCGACGTCGAGTGCGCCCGCGATCGCCTGCAGCGTGCCGACCCTGGCCTCGCGCTTGCCGTTCTCGATGAGCGACAACTGGCTGCCGGCGATGCCGACGCGCTCGCCGAGTTGGTCGAGGGTGAGCCCGCGCTCGCCGCGGAAATGTCGAATGCGATGGCCGAGGGTGGTGAGGTCGGAGCCGCGTTGCTTCATGACTTGAGAATAGCGAAACTTTCACGATTCTTAACGGCTAGTTCGTGGCATCCGTCGGTCAGAAATGCGTGAACCTTAAGTAACCAGCGCCCCCACACCGCAGGATCAACCGAAAGGCGAGTGCCATGACCATCTCCGACATCGCAACGGGAACGGCATCCGACGGACGCGAGCGAGACGATTCCACGCCCCGTGTCGGCACCACCGATCGGGGCCTGCGCACCTGGGTCGACGAGATCGCCGCGATCACCCTGCCCGACGCGATCGTGTGGTGCGACGGCTCGATGGCGGAGGCAGACAGGCTCACGAAGGAGCTCGTGGCGAGCGGCCGGCTGATCAGGCTGAACCCGGAGTGGCGCCCGAACAGCTACCTGGCGCGCACGGATCCGGAGGACGTCGCCCGCGTCGAGGATCGCACCTTCATCTGCTCCACCTACGAGGAGGACGCCGGGCCGACGAACAACTGGCGCGACCCGCGTGAGATGCGGGAGGAGCTGCGGGGTGTCTTCACGGGCTCGATGCGCGGCCGCACGATGTACGTCGTGCCGTTCTCGATGGGCCCCCTCGGTGGCCCCATCTCGCAGCTGGGCGTCGAGATCACCGACTCGCCCTACGTCGTGCTCAGCATGGGCATCATGACGCGTATGGGAGACAGGGTCTACCGCATGATCGAGGACGGCGAGCCGTGGGTGCACACGGTGCACAGCGTCGGGTACCCGCTGCGCGACGAGCGCGGCTTCAAGCGCACCGATGCCGACTGGCCGTGCAACCCCGAGAAGTACATCGTGCAGTTCCCCGACACCCGCGAGGTGTGGTCGTTCGGGTCGGGCTACGGCGGCAACGCGCTCCTCGCCAAGAAGTGCTTCGCGCTGCGCATCGCCTCGGTGATGGGCCGCGACGAGGGCTGGCTGGCCGAGCACATGCTGCTCATCAAGATCACCTCGCCCGAGGGCAGGGCATACCACGTGGCTGCCGCATTCCCATCCGCGTGCGGAAAGACCAACCTCGCGATGCTGCGTCCGTCGATCCCGGGCTGGAGCGTCGAGACCCTCGGCGACGACATCGCGTGGATGCGCCCCGGGGAGGACGGGCGTCTCTGGGCGATCAACCCCGAGGCCGGCTTCTTCGGCGTCGCGCCCGGTACCGGCGAGACCACCAACCCGACGGCGGTGCAGACGCTCTGGGGCAACACGATCTTCACGAACGTCGCACTTCGCCCCGACGGCGACGTGTGGTGGGAGGGCCTCACCGAGGCCGTGCCCGCTCAGCTCACCGACTGGACCGGTCAGCCGTGGACGCCGGATTCCGGCCGGCCCGCGGCGCATCCGAACTCCCGCTTCACCGTTGCGGCCGCCCAGTGCCCGACGATGGCGGACGACTGGGAGTCCTTCGCCGGGGTCCCGATCGATGCGATCCTGTTCGGCGGGCGCCGCGCGACGAACGTTCCGCTGGTGGCGCAGGCGCGTTCCTGGAAGCACGGCGTGTTCATGGGGGCGACGATCTCCTCGGAGAAGACCGCCGCAGCCGAGGGCACCGTCGGCGAGCTCCGCCGCGATCCGTTCGCCATGCTCCCGTTCTGCGGCTACAACATGGCCGACTACTGGGGCCACTGGGTGAAGATGGGTCGCACGCTCGGCACCCAGGCTCCGGCGATTTTCCAGGTGAACTGGTTCCGCAAGGGCGAGGACGGCTCGTTCCTCTGGCCCGGATTCGGCGAGAACGCGCGCGTGCTCGAGTGGATCATCCGTCGCCTCGAAGGCACGGCGGATGCCGTCTCGACGCCGATCGGGCTGCTGCCCGCCGAGGGCTCCCTCAACGTCGACGGGCTCGACCTGTCAACCGAGGCCGTCGACGCCCTGTTCGACGTGGATGCCGCATCCTGGCTGGCGGAGTGCGACCTCACGGAGGAGTACTTCGACCAGTTCGGCAGTCGGGTCCCGGCAGCGCTGCGCGCCGAGCTCGCCAGCATCCGGTACCACCTGAAGCAGGAGGCCTGAGCGAACTGAATGCCGATTTGCCCACTTCCGCTAGTGAACGCAGTCCCCAACTAGCGGAAGTGGGCAACTCGACTTCATCTACAGGCGGGATTCCAGCCGCGACGAATCAGCGCAGCGCGGACGCGGGCGACCACATCATCCAACGCATGCTCGCTCCCTATGCGCATGCTGTACCAGTCCTCGTCCTGGATGTCGTTGAACCGCGTCAGATCTCGATTCCATTGCTGGCGATCCACACGGTGGTGCTCTCCTTCGTAGTCGAGAAGCATCCGGAACTCGGGGTAAGCCAGGTCGCCTCGCGCGATGAAGAGTCCAGATGAACTGAACAGCTCGTAGTTCAATACGGGTCGCGGCAGGCCACCTGCAATCAGCGCCAGTCGAACTCGAGACTCTCGCGGAGACTCCGCGCGGTCGACGAGTTCAGACAGCGCGGCTGTGAGCCGTGCCGAGCCCCGCTGCCGACGGTGGCGCGCGACTGCCGCAACCAACTCCGCCTGATTCGTGAGTGGGTCCTTCCAGTAGAGGAGGCGGTCGCCGGCCACGATCAGATCGTTCACATCAGAAAGGACGGAGCCGAGATCGCACCATGTGCGGGTGGGTGTCGTGAGCGGAACGTCCTCAAGCCACTGCACATCGTCATCGCTCAGCCGGATGCTGTGACCGCGGATGCCGCGGGCATGCTGGGCACGGGCGGGGGCGGCGACGCTGAGGTGGAGGAAATGCTCCTGCTCGAGCTTGGTGGGCAACGGGATGGCATGGAGCAATGCCGCCGTGGTGTGACTGATCACCGTGCCGGGTGGAAGCCTCTGCAACACAGTGCGGCAGAGGTCGTGGAGGGTGAGCGGTTCATCGGCGTGCGCCCGCGTGCCCCAGAACGGACGAATCATGTCGGAGGCGCGAAGGCGGTGTTCAGACACTCCTGCGGTGCGTCCGGTGCCGAAGGCGAAAGCCGAATGCTGCAAGGCGATGGGGAGTGGAGCGCGACGTGTCATCCGAACAGGTTCGGTCATCGCCTCGTCGTTGGTCGGCCTGGATGGCGTTGAATGCGCGTTGCACGATCGGCGCTCAGGTGTGGAGGAGTGCGACGAGCGTCGAGTTGCCCATTTCCGCTAGTCGGCCGGGGTAGGCACTAGCGAATGTGGGCGACTCGGCGGAGTGGCCGGGGCCGGGGCCGGGGGCCGGGGCCGGGGAGCCGGGGCCGGGCAGGCGGCTAGACCAGCAGCTGGTGCCTCGCCAGGTCGCGGTAGAGCGGCGTCGACGCGACCAGCTCCGAGTGCGTCCCGGTGCCGATGACCCGACCGTTCTCGAGCACGACGATCTGGTCGGAGTCGACCACCGTCGAGAGCCTGTGCGCGATCACGATGAGCGTGCGGTCCTCGGCGACGGCGTCGATCGCGTCGCGCATCTTCTGCTCGTTGACGCCGTCGAGGCTCGAGGTCGACTCGTCGAGGAGCAGGATGGGCGACTCCGAGAGCAGGGCCCGGGCGATGGCGAGGCGCTGGCGCTCGCCTCCCGAGAGCATCACGCCGTTCTCGCCGACCTCGGCCGAGAGGCCGGCCGGGTCGCGGTCGAGCACCTCCGACAGGTTCACGGCTGCGAGCACCGAGATGCACTGCTCGTCCGTCGCATCCGGTGCCGACAGCACGAGGTTGTCGCGGATCGACCCGGCGAGCACCGGGGCGTCCTGCTCGACGTAGCCGATCTGGGCTCGCAGGTCGGAACGATCGAGCGAACGGATGTCGAGGCCACCCAGTCGCACCTCGCCGCCGGTGGGGTCGTAGAAGCGCTCGATGAGGGCGAGGATGGTGCTCTTGCCAGCGCCCGACGGCCCGACGAGGGCCGTGCGCTTGCCGCGTGGGGCGGTGAACGATACGCCGCCGAGCACGGCCGGGCGGGGAACGGCGGGGGCATCGGCTGCGGCATCCGTCGTCGCGGACTCGACGGCGGCCAGCGAACCCGTCTGCGAGAGTTCGTCGAGTTCGACGAGCGGGTTGAGGCTGGCAGCGGGGGCCTCTGACGGCTCGACGATGACGGATGTCGCCGGGTAGGAGAACTGCACGTCGCGGAACTCGATGGCGGGGGCATCCGGGAGCACGGCGTCGTTCGCGGCACCGATGATGACGGCGAGAGGGGCGAGGTCGCGGTCGTTCTGGTCCTCGGTCGGCAGGTCGATGATCTCCTGGATGCGACCGAGGGCTCCGAGCGCCGAGTTCACCGAGGTGAGCGCGCCGAAGGCGGATCCGAGCGGCGCGATGAGCATGAAGAGCAGCATGATGAACGCGACGAGGCTGCCGATCTCGATGTCGCCGGACGCGACCCGGAAACCGCCGAGGCCCAGTACGACGAGGAGCGAGACCTGCAGGGCGATGCCGGCGACGGGAACGACCAGGGCCGAGATCCTGGCGACCTTCACGCCGGCCTCGTACGCGCCGACGGCATGCTGCTCGACGGTGGCGATCTCACGGTCGGTGGCGTTCGAAGCTCGCACCGTGCGGACGGCGCTGATGGATCGCTCGACGCCGGACGACAGCTCGCCCACCTTGGCCTGCGTCGCGTGGCTGGCCTCGCGGATGCGGCCCGAGAGCAGCGTGACGACCACGATCGAGACGGCGATCACGAGAGCCGTCGCCCCGAGAAGCACGGGGTCGATGACCAGCATCGCGATCAGGGCGCCGACGAAGAGCAGCACTCCGCCGACACTGTCGACGAGCCCCTGGGTGAGCACAGCGCGCAGCAGGGTGGTGTCGCTACCGACGCGGGAGACGAGGTCACCGGTGCGGCGGCTGTCGAACTGCGCGATGGGCAGGTGCAGCATCCGTGCGATGAGGCGTTTGCGGCTGGCGAGCACGACGGATTCCCCCGTGCGCTGCAGCAGGTAGTGCTGGTAGCCGCTGATGAGCGCCGAGATGACGACGAGCGCGATGAGGATCGTCACGAGGTTGCCGAGGTCGTCTCCGGCCTGCACCAGGGTGATGAGGTTGCTGACGAGCAGCGGCTGTGCGAGGCTCGCCGCTGCGCCGAGCACGCTCAGCACGATGACGGCGACGATCACGCCCTTCTGCTCGAAGATGTAGGGCAGCAACTGGCTGAAGGTGGCCCGTGGGCCGTCCTTCGGGGTGGAACGGCGGCCGAGGCCGCGCGAGCGCGTGGTTGTTTCGCTCATGACTTCTCTCTGATTGCTGCGGATGCACGTCTTACGCCTGTCGCGTCTGCCGGCATCCGCGGGGGAACGGATGCCTCAGCTGCGTCCGTACTTCTTGTGCACTGCCTGCTTGCTCACCTCGAGGGCGAGGGCGATGAGCTGCCAGCTGGCGCCGCGGGCGCGGGCCCGCCTCACGGCGACGGTCTCGACCCTGTCGAGTTCGCGCTGCAGGCGGTGGATCGCTCGGAGCGACTCGATCGGGTCGTCTCCGCCCGCGCTGGCGGCGAGGGTGTGAATCGTGGTGACGTCCATGTCGTCAACCGTAGTTGACTCCTGCACATTCGTCAATTCAGGTTGACGAGTCGGATCGGTGGAGGTCATTCCTCCATTGTCACCCCGTTCGCGGGGCGAGTGGTGCCGGATGCGGCGCCTGGGGGAGGTGCAGCGTCGGCGGTCTTCGCTAGGTTGGACGGGTGCCAGCCCCTGTCATCGTCGCCCATGACCTCGTCAAGAAGTACCAGGACTTCGCCGCCGTCGACGGCATCTCCTTCGAGGTCGCCCCGGGGGAGTCGTTCGGACTCCTCGGGCCGAACGGCGCGGGCAAATCGACCACCATGCGCATGGTGGGTGCCGTCTCGACGCGCACGAGCGGCGAGCTGGGCATCCTCGGGCTCGATCCCGACGTGCACGGTCCCGAGATCCGCTCGCAGTTGGGCGTGGTTCCCCAGTCCGACAATCTCGACACCGAGCTGCGCGTGCGCGAGAACCTGCTGGTCTACGGGCGCTACTTCGGTCTACCGCGCAAGCTCGTCGCACAGCGTGCCGATGAACTGCTGGCCTTCGCACAGCTCGAGGGCAAGGAGAAGGCGCGCGTCGACGCCCTCTCGGGGGGAATGAAGCGCCGGCTCACCATCGCCCGCGCCCTCATCAACGACCCCCGCATCCTGCTGCTCGACGAACCCACGACGGGGCTCGACCCGCAGGCGCGGCACATCCTCTGGGATCGCCTGTTCCGGCTGAAGGAGCAGGGCACGACCCTGTTGCTCACCACGCACTACATGGACGAGGCCGAACAGCTCTGCGACCGCCTCGTCGTCGTCGACAAGGGCGCGATCATGGCCGAGGGGTCGCCGGCCGAGCTCATCCGCACCCATTCCACCCGCGAGGTGCTCGAGGTGCGGTTCGGCAGCGACCGGAACGCCGAGGTCGGAGCCCAGCTCGCGCGTGCTCAGGGCGTCGACGGCCACCGTGTCGAGGTCCTGCCCGACAGGGTGCTGATCTACAGCGACAACGGCGAGGCCGAGCTCGTGAAGATCACCGAGGCCGGGCTGCGCCCCGTCACGAGCCTGGTGCGCCGGTCGAGCCTCGAAGACGTCTTCCTGAGGCTCACCGGTCGGAGTCTCGTCGAATGAGCGTGACCACCGAGCCGTCGACGGATGCCGCCCGCGCCATCGCGGCCGGTCGCCGTTCGCGCCGCTGGGGCGCGTGGTACGTGACCGAGCACAGGCTGCGCATGATGCGCACCTACACGGGCACCGTGGTGATCGCCGGCATCGGCAGCCCGCTGCTCTACCTCTACGCCCTCGGCGTCGGCCTCGCGACGATCGTCGATGCGAACATGGGGCCGGATGCCGTCGACGGCGTGAGCTACCTCGTCTTCGTGGCGCCCGCACTGCTCGCGACCGCCGCCATCACCGTCGCCAGCGAGGAGTTCACCTACCCGATCATGCTCGGGTACAAGTGGAATCCGACCTTCACCGGGGCCGCGGCCTCTCCGATCCGTCCCGTTCAGATCGTCGACGGAGTCGTGTACTCGGTCATCATCCGCATGCTGGTGAACCTCGTGTTGTTCTATGGCCTGATGCTGCTCTTCGGAGCGGCTCCCTCGCCGGTCGGCTTCCTCGGCATCGTCGCCTCGCTTCTCGGCGGTCTCGCCTTCGGCACCGTGATCATGGGCTACACGTCGACGCTGCAGGAGGACACCGGGCAGCTCGCCATGGTGCAGCGCTTCATCGTGCTGCCGATGAGCCTGTTCTCCGGCACCTTCTTCCCGCTCGCAGTCTTTCCGATCTACCTGCAGTGGATCGGCTGGATCTCGCCGCTCTGGCACGCCACGGAGCTGGCCCGGGTGTTCTCCTACGGCTATGCGGAGCCCATCTGGCTGACGCTCGTGCACGTCGCCTACCTGGTCGCTCTGACCGTGATCGGCTGGGCGTGGTCGCGACGCATCGCCGTGAGGAGGCTGAACTCGTGACCGGGGCCACGGAGCAGGACTTCGCCCCGAGCAGCATCCGCCCTCGTCCGGTGCGGTCGCTGTACGCGGGGAATGCCCGCGCAGTGATGCTGCGTGGTTGGCGCGCGACGGCGAGCACGAACTGGCTGGTGGTCGTGAGCGGCCTGTTCGAGCCGATCTTCTATCTCCTCGCGATGGGCATCGGGCTCGGAACCCTCGTCGGAGCCGTCACGTTGTCGAACGGGCAGGAGGTGAGCTACCCGGCCTACATCGCCCCGGCCCTGCTCGCCGTGGCCGCGATGAACGGCGCGATCTACGACTCCACCTGGAACGTCTTCTTCAAGATGCAGTTCGCGAAGCTCTACGAGGGCATGCTGTCGACCTCGCTGGGGCCGCTCGACGTCGCCCTGGGCGAGATCCTGCTCGCGTTGCTGCGCGGCGCGCTGTACGCGGTCGGCTTCCAGCTCGTGATGCAGGTCCTCGGGCTCAACCTGTCGTGGTGGGCCCTCCTCGCACTGCCGGCCGTGCTGCTCATAGCGTTCGGGTTCGCGAGCGTGGGCATGGCCATCACGAGCTACATGAAGAGCTTCCAGCAGATGGACTGGATCAACTTCATCATGCTGCCGATGTTCCTGTTCTCGGCCACGTTCTACCCGTTGAGCGTCTACCCGCAGTGGCTGCAGTACGTGATCCAGGCGATGCCGTTGTGGCACGGCGTGGAACTGGTGCGCGGACTCACGACGGGTGACGTGAACTGGGGTCTGCTCTGGCACGTGCTCTACTACGCCGTGATGATCGTGGTCGGCCTGGTGGTCACCACGAAGCGGCTGCGCGCGCTCTTCCTCGACTGAGCGCGCGCGAGCCCGCCTACTTCACGTTGTCGGTATATGCCACGTCGCCGGTGTCCTTACTGATGATGAGGGCCACCAGCGTGATCGCGCCCGCGAGGCTCAGGTAGACACCGACGAGCACCGGGCTGCCTGCCGCGCCCTGCCAGAGTGCCACGGCGATGAATGGGGCGAGGGCCGCTCCCAGGATGGACGCCACGTTGTAGCTGATCGCCGAACCGGTGTAGCGCACGTTGGTCGGGAAGAGCTCGGGAAGGACTGCGCCCATCGGGCCGAAGGTGAGCCCCATCAGGGTGAAGCCGACGATGAGCAGCGTCATCACGCCGATGGTGCCACCGGCGAACAGCGGCACGAACAGCAGCCCGAAGACGATGATGCCGATCGTCGTGATGATCAGGGTGCGACGGCGTCCGAAGCGCTCGGCGAGGGGTCCCGACACGAGCGTGAAGATTCCGAAGAAGACCACACCGATGATGAGCATGATGAGGAATGACTCGCGGCTGTAGCCGAGACCCGCGACAGGGGCATCCGTCGCCGTGGTCCCGTACGTGAGGGTGAAGGTCGTCATCAGGTAGAACAGCACGTAGGTGGCCAGCATGATGAACGTGCCCAGGATGAGCGGTCGCCAGCTGGTCTTGAAGACGCGCGCCAGCGGAAGCTTGGCGACCTCGCCCTGCTCCACGACCTTCGTGAAGGCCGGGGTCTCGATGAGCTTGAGCCGGACGTAGAGGCCGATGATCACGAGCACGGCGCTGGCGATGAACGGGACGCGCCAGCCCCACGCGAGGAAGGCGTCGGCGTCGATCGTCGACGACAGGATGAGGAACACGCCGTTGGCGAGGATGAAGCCGATCGGGGCGCCGAGCTGCGGGAACGTTCCCCAGATGGCGCGCTTGCCGGCTGGGGCGTTCTCGGTCGCCAGCAGGGCCGCACCGCTCCACTCGCCGCCGAGGCCGAGGCCCTGGCCGAAGCGCATGACGACGAGGAGGGCCGGCGCGAGGATCTCCCAGCCGGGCGTGAGCGCCGTCGGCAGGATGCCGATGATGAAGGTCGCGATGCCCATGGTGAGCAGCGACGCCACGAGGGTGCCCTTGCGTCCGACGCGATCGCCGAAGTGGCCGAACACGATCGACCCGATGGGGCGTGCGATGAACGCGACTCCGAAGACCGCGAAGGACTGCAGCAGCGCGACCGTCGGGTCGGCGTTGACGAAGAACAGCGTCGGGAAGACGAGTACGGCGGCCGTCGCGTAGACGTAGAAGTCGTAGAACTCGATCGAGGTTCCGATGAGGCTGGCGAGGATCACACGGCTGCGTGTGTTCGCTGGAGCGGCGGATGTCTCGGCGACTGGTGCTGACATGATGGAGCGCTTTCGGTGCAGGGGGCGTCTGCTGCGCCGCGCAATGCGTCGGTCCGGCGCCAGGGCGCGCAGCTGGGATGTCGAAAGTCGCTTGTGGCAACCCTGCAACGCTACGCCCTCGTACCCCGCGATGGCCAATCGGGGGACGGATGCTGGCCCTCGAGCAACCGACGCTTCTAGGCTGGCGCCATGAACGAACTCTTCAACGTGCTGCACGTCGTCACGGCCGTCTTCATCGTGGGGCCACTGGCGATCCTGCCGATGACGGCTCTGCGTGCCCTGCGCTCGGGCAATGGAGCCCAGGTCGCGACCCTCGCCACCTCGACGTCGATCTTCGGACGGCTGTCGATTCTCGTGGTCCTGCTCGGCTTCGCCGTGATGGGCACGAGCGACCCGAAGTACGGCCTGACCTTCCTCACGCCCTGGATCCTCTGGTCGCTCATCCTCTGGGTCGCCGCTGCCGTCGTGAGTGAGGCTCTCGTGGTGCCGTCGATGCGGAAGGCCGCGGCTGCGCTGGGTTCCACCGCAGGCGGCGGGACTGCATCCGGAGGCACCGCATCGGACGGCGGAGCGGCGTCGCAGTACTACGGCCGGATCGCAGGTGGCAGTGGAGTGGTGGCGCTGCTGCTCCTCGCCGTCGTCGTGCTCATGGTCTGGAAGCCGTAGGGCGCCAGAGGCGCTTCGACCGCGGACTGCGTCCGGGCCTCAGCGAGCGGAATCAGCGCCCTCAGCGGTCGGCGCGCAGTGCCTGCAGGACGCGCACCGTCGAGATCGCAGCCTCGGCGGCCTCGGTCCCCTTGTCCTCCTTGGAACCCGGGAGGCCGGCGCGGTCGATGCCCTGCTTCTCGTCATCCAGGGTGAGCAGACCGAAGCCCACGGGCTTGCCCGTGTCGAGGGCGACGCGCGTCAGCCCGTCCGTCGCCGCAGCCGAGACGTACTCGAAGTGTGGGGTGCCGCCTCGGATGATGACTCCGAGTGCGACCACGGCATCGGCTCCGGCATCCAGGGCCGCCTTCGCGACGACGGGCAGCTCGAAGCTGCCGGGAACCCGCACGAGGGTGTGCGACGCCCCGGCAGCATCGAGGGTGCGCACCGCACCGGCGATGAGACCGTCGGTGATCTCGGTGTGCCAGTGCCCGGCGACGATGACGACGTGCAGCCCGGTGCCGTCGATGTCGAGGGTGGGGGAGCCTGATCCGCTCATGATGCGTGTCCTTCCAGGAGGGGTTCTGTGCCTGCGGCGGTGAGTCGCACGCTCTCGGCGAGTTGCTGATCGGCGATGGCGTGACCCATGCGCTCGCGCTTGGTCTCGAGGTACGACTCGTTGAACGCGCCGACGCCGACGACGAGCGGAACCCGCTCGGTCACGGTGACGCCGCGTTCCTCGAGCTGGCGCACCTTCTCGGGGTTGTTGGTGAGCAGTCGCACCGAGGTGATGCCCATCTCGTCGAGGATGGCCGTGGCCGCCCCGTAGTCGCGGGCATCGGCCGGCAGCCCGAGCGCGAGGTTGGCGTCGAGCGTGTCGAGGCCGTCCTCCTGCAGCCTGTAGGCGCGCAGCTTGTTGATGAGGCCGATGCCGCGTCCCTCGTGACCCCGCAGGTAGATGACGATGCCGCCGTCGCGCTGGATGGTCTCGAGCGCCGCGTCGAGCTGTGGGCCGCACTCGCACTTGAGCGAACCGAAGGCCTCCCCGGTGAGGCATTCCGAATGCACGCGGACGAGGGCCCCGGATGCCGCAGGCGTGCCGGCGACGATGGCCACGTGGTCGGCGCCGGTCTGCCGGTCGCGGTAGGCGCGCACCTTGAACGGTCCGTGCGTGGTGGGCACCGTCGTCTCGACCTCGAAGTCGACGCGCGAACTCTCGGGGATCGGAGTCGCGACGGGAACGTCGGTGTCGCAGTGCCATTCCTGCAGGTAGTCGATGATGGCTGCGACCGTGGTCACCGGAAGGTCCTCGCGGGCGCCGAGCTCGATGAGGCCGGGCAGTCGCATCATCTCGCCGTCATCGGCGACGATCTCGCCGATCACGCCGACGGGGGAGAGGCCGGCGAGCTTCATGAGGTCGACGGCCGCCTCGGTGTGACCTCCGCGCTCGCGCACGCCGCCCTCCTTGGCGCGCAGCGGCAGCACGTGGCCGGGGCGGATGAGGCTGTCGGGCTGCGAGTTCGGGTCGGCCAGCACCCGCAGGGTGTGGGCGCGGTCGGCTGCGCTGATGCCCGTGCTGACGCGGTCGGAGGCGTCGACGGTGATCGTGTACGCGGTGCCGCGGGCGTCCTGGCTCTGCGTCGTCATGAGCGGCAGCTCGAGACGGTCGGCGTATTCGTCGGGCATCGGGGCGCAGAGGAACCCGGAGGTGTTGCGCACCATCCAGGCGATCCACTCCTGGCTGGCGAGCTCGGCGGCCATGATGGCGTCGCCCTCGTTCTCGCGGGCCTCGTCGTCGGCGACGATGACGGGCTTGCCTGCGCGCAGGGCGTCGAGTACTTCCGGGATGGTGGCGAGGCTCATCGTGAGCTCCCAACTGTCGTGGCGGATTCCGGAACGGATGCAGGCGGGGCGGCCGGCGCGATGCCGGGGCCGTCGGCGACCGAGGACGGGAGGGTGTGGTGCAGGCCGAGCGACAGCATCCGCTCGACGTGGCGGGCGAGGATGTCGGTCTCGATGTTCACGCTGTCGCCGACTGCGCGCTCCCCGAGGGTGGTCGCCGTGAGGGTCTCGGGGATGAGCGAGACCTCGAACCAGCCGTCGGTGAGGCCGCCGCCGACCGCGCTGACGGTGAGGGACGTGCCGTCGACCGCGATGGAGCCCTTGTCGACGACGAGCGGCGCGTGCTGCGGGTCGAGGCTGAACCGCACGACCCTCCAGGCGCTGCCGTCGGTGATCGAGAGCACCGTGGCCGTGCCGTCGATGTGGCCCTGCACGATGTGCCCGCCGAGCCTGTCCCCGACCGCGGCGGCGCGCTCGAGGTTGACGGCGAGGCCCTCGGCGACACCGGCGAGGGTCGACATGGCGAGGGTCTGGGCCATGACGTCGGCGGTGAAGGTCTCAGGGGTCGACGCGACGACGGTCAGGCACACGCCGCTCACCGAGATCGAGTCGCCGTGGCGCGCATCCGAGACGACGAGTGGTCCGCGCACGGTGATGCGGGCGGCGTCGCCGCTCGTCTCGACTCGCTCGATGCGCCCGATCTCCTCGATGATTCCGGTGAACACTGCTGCCTCCTACGGCTTCTTCTTCGGGGTGGCGACGACCAGCAGGTCGTCGCCGAGTGTCTCGACGCTCTCGATGGAGAGCCTCAGAGCGTCGTCGATCGTCGTGATTCCCACATCGCCGATGGCGGTCCGCGGTCCGCCGAGGATCGCCGGGGCGAGGTAGACGAGCACCTCGTCGGCGAGGCCGGCGGCGATGAAGGCGCTGGCGAGAGTCGGTCCGCCTTCGATGAAGAGGGAACGGATGCCACGGGCGTGGAGAGTGCGCAGATCGGCGGTGAGATCGCCGCCGGTCGCGAAGATCGGCTCGTGAGTGCCCCGTCGAATGGCGGCATCCGTCGGCGTCTCGCGCGCTCCGAAGACCACGGGGATGGGCTGGGTCTCGTACAGGCCACCGTCGGTGAATCGTGCGGAGAGGGAGGGATCGTCGGAGAGCACGGTGCCGGTCCCCACCCCGATGGCGTCGGATGCCGCACGACGGGCGTGCACGTCGGCCCTGGCCTCCGGCCCGGTGATCCACTGGCTGGTGCCGTCGGCTGCGGCCGCCCGGCCGTCGAGGCTCGACGCCCACTTGACCGTGACGACGGGGCGCTTGAGCCTCGCTGCCGGGAGCCAGTCGCCGAGGCGTGCTGTCGTCTCGGCGATGAGCACGCCGCCGTCGACCTCGACGCCGGCCTCGCGCAGTCGCGCGGCTCCGCCGGAGGAGTGGTCGCCCGGATCGCTCACGCCGAAGACGACGTGGGACACCCCGGCGGTGATCAGAGCCTCGGAACACGGACCGGTGAGGCCGGTGTGGTTGCACGGCTCGAGCGTGACGACGGCCGTTGCGCCGTTCGCCTCGCCGGCGGCGAGCTTCGAGAGGGCGTCGACCTCGGCGTGCGGGGTGCCGGCGCCGCGGTGCCAGCCCTCGGCGAGGATGCTGCCGTCGGCCGCCAGGATGAGGCAGCCGACCTGCGGGTTGACCCCGCGGGCCGGGCCGTTCGCGGCGATCTCGACGGCGCGCAGCATCGCGCGCTCGATCGCATCCCCGCTCAGCCGCTGGGCCGTCGTGCTGGTCATCCCGGTCTCAATCCTGTTGAGCTCCGGGGTCTCGGGCATCGCCCGATTCCGCCATCCGGCGCGAACGCCGAACGACGCGTGCATCCTCCCATCCGGACTTTAACCGTCGGTCCCGGAATTCCACCAGGTCAACCGCCGGTGAGGGCGGGTCGCGGACTATCACCGCCGGTTCGGATTCTCACCGACCCCGGAGCACGTTCTTGTCTTCGATGATAGATCAACGCACAGACGCGCGTCCTATTCCCGTGTCATCGTGCGACGCGACCAGGAGTCGCGCCGTGCCCTCGTCGACGTACAGGTCGGTGATGAGTCCGGCGGCGATGGCGCCGCGGATGCTCGCCAGACGGGCGGCCCCCGAGACGACGCAGATGCGCCGCGGGGTTCGCCGGAGCACGTCGAAGGCCGGGCCGCTTCCCCTGTCGTTGAGGCTGATCCCGTCGGTCGAGCCATCGATCCGGTAGAAGACCGTCGCGACGTCTCCGACCACGTTCTGCTCCTGCAGGCTCACGACGTCGTCGGGGTCGAGGAAGTTGCTCGAGTACACGTGGCTCGGGACCTCGGCGAACGGGGAGCCGACTCCGAAGAGGGCGACGTCGAGGTGCTCCTGCAGGGCCAGCACGCGCTGCATGCTGCGCTCGCGCCAGAGTGCCTGCTTGGTGAGGGGATCGTCGAAGAACGCCGGCACGGGAAACTGCTGCACCTGGGCGTTGTAGGCCTCGCCGAATCTCCGCAGGATCTCGCTGGCGTAGACGATGCCGGTGCTGGTGAGGTTGCCCGCCCCGTTCAGCTGAACGATCTGGGTGTCGTGCACGGCCCGGGGGATGAGATGCCGCGAGACCGCGCTGACTGTGGCGCCCCAGGCCACCCCGAGAGTGGAGTTCGAGTCCACGTACTCGCCGAGCATCCGTGCAGCCGAGAGGGCGACGCGCTCCAGGCGGTCGACGTCGCTGGTGTGGTCGGGTACCGGCACGACGTGCGCCGTCACGCCGAAGGTCCCGAGGATCTGCCGTTCGAGGATGTTCGGCATCTCCCTGGGCGACCGCACCCTGATGTCGACCAGCCCGGTCTCGCGGGCGTGGCTGAGCAGCCGGGAGACCGAGGAACGCGAGGTGCCGAGCTCGTGCGCGATGGCCTCCATCGTGAGGTCCTGCAGGTAGTAGAGCTGCGAGGCCCGGAGCGCGTCGCGCGTCCGGGTCGTGAGGTCGGGGTGATCTGTCGCCATCCGTTCATCTTGCACGTATGTGCAGTTCACTTGCAACAAGGTGCGACCGCGCTGAGACTTGAGGTGTCGGGGCGAATGCGTGCCGACCAGCGAAACAAAGGGATGCACCATGGCGACGTCGTCGACGACTTCCACTTCCTCCTCCGGAGCCGATGCGCTCCGCCCCACCGTCGAGGCCCTGCGCGCGCGGCCCCAGGCCGACGTCCTCGTGATCGGGGCCGGCATCAACGGCATCGCGACGTTCCGCGACCTCGCCCTGCAGGGCGTCGACGTCGTCATCATCGACCGCGATGACTTCGTGTCCGGCGCTTCGGCGGCGTCGTCGCACATGATCCACGGCGGCATCCGATACCTGGAGAACGGCGAGTTCAGGCTCGTGCGCGAGTCGGTCGAGGAGCGCAACGCCCTCGTCAGGATCGCGCCGCACTACGTGCGCCCGCTCAAGACCACGGTGCCGATCTTCTCCACCTTCAGCGGCATCCTCTCGGCCCCGCTCCGCTTCCTCACGCACAAGGCGGGCAAGCCGACCGAGCGCGGTGCCGCCCTCATCAAGGTGGGTCTGACCGCCTACGACTCCTTCTCGCGCGACGGTGGCAGTGTTCCCCGCCATGAGTTCCACGGCCGCAAGCGCTCGCTCGCCGAGCTCCCGGCGCTGAACCCCGGCATCAAGTACACGGCCACCTACTACGACGCCTCGATGCACGATCCGGAGCGTCTGGCGCTCGACGTCCTGAACGACGGCCTGGCCGCCGGTCCGCACGCGCGTGCCGCCAACTACGTCGAGGCCGTCGGCGCTGATGGCGATGGCGTGACGCTCCGCGACAGCGTGACCGGCGAGGAGTTCGGCTTCTCGGCATCCGTCGTCGTCAACGCCTCGGGACCCTGGACGGACCTCACCAACGAGGCTCTGGGAGGCGCCACCCGGTTCATGGGTGGGACCAAGGGGTCGCACATCGTGCTCGACCACCCCGAGCTGCTCGCCGCGACGGACGGACGCGAGATCTTCTTCGAGCACGAGGACGGCCGCATCGTGCTGATCTACCCGCTCAAGGGGCGCGTGCTCGTCGGCACGACCGACCTCGAGCACGACATGCGGAAGCCCATCCGCACCACCGAGGAGGAGGTCGACTACTTCTTCGACCTGATCTCGCACGTCTTCCCCGGCATCACGGTGAACCGCTCGCACATCGTCTACAGGTTCGCCGGCGTGCGCCCGCTGCCTCGCCACGACGAGACCCAGCCCGGCTTCGTCTCCCGCGACTACCGCATCGAGGAGGCCACCGTGCCCGGCAGCGGTGGAGCGATCCCTCTGCTCAGTCTCGTCGGCGGCAAGTGGACGACCTTCCGCGCTCTCGCCGAGCACCTGGGTGACGAGGTGCTCGCCAAGCTCGGCCGCACCCGCACGACGAGCACCGAGGGCCTGGCCATCGGCGGCGGCCGTGGGTACCCGACGACGGATGCCGCACGCACCGTCTGGCTCGCCAGTCACGGCGAGGTCCTCGGCCGCACCCGCGCCGCCGAGCTGCTCGAGCGCTACGGCACCCGCGCCGAGTCGCTCATCGCCGACCTCGCCGAGAACGGAACGGACGTCCCTCTGGTGTCGGTCCCGACCTACAGCGTCGGAGAGATCACGGCCCTGGCCCGCGAGGAGCAGGTCGTCCACCTCATCGACGTGCTGAAGCGCCGCACCAGCCTGGCCTTCGTCGGAGCGGTGACAGCGGACGTGCTGGCCGAGGTGGCCGACGTCGTCGGCGATGCCCTCGACTGGTCCGCCGCCCGTCGGGTCGGAGAGATCGAGCACGCTCGCGCAGAACTGCACGACGTGCACGGTGTCGCCATCGAGGAGCGTCGGATCGCGCACGCCTGAGGGAGCACGCTCCCCAGCGGGGTCAGCCCTCCAGCGCCCCCACCAGGTCATCGAGCCCCGTGATCTCGAGCACCCCGCGATCGCGCGCCTCGGCGGCATCCTTCGGCTCGGGAACGACGCCGGTGCGATTCAGCCAGACGCCCGTCATGCCGGCCGCTGCGGCGCCGATGGCGTCGGTGCGGAGCCTGTCGCCGACATAGGCGGCATCGCTCGTGGCGACGCCGAGGTGACGGCAGGCGTGCTCGAAGATGCGCGGGTCGGGCTTCGTGATGCCGAGCGAGCCCGAGGCGACGATGCCGTCGACGAGGCCGGTGAGACCGACGGCGTCGAGCTTGGACTGCTGGAAGACGGGGTCGCCGTTCGTGATCACGCCGATCCGGATGTCTCCTCGGGCGGCCCGGAGCGAGGCCAGAGCATCGAGCGCGTCGTCGTGCAGCACCCACGCGGCACGGTAGTGCTCGAAGTAGTCGTCGAACCAGGCACCGGCCGCCGCCTCGGCGAGCACGACACCGTGAGCGGCGGCGAAGTCCCGCGCTCGTGCGCGCCGCTGCCCCTGGAAGTCGAGCGTGCCGGCCAGGTAGGAGTGGTAGTGCCGTTCCTCGAGGTCGTGCCACAGGGCGACGTCACGGGCGTGGTCGGGCGAGGAGAACCCCACGGCGTCCATGTGCACCACGATCGCGCGGGCCACGGCGCCCCGATGCGCGAACAGCGTGTCGTCGAGGTCGAACAGCACGGCGGCTGGGAGGCCGCTCACAGGCGGGTCTCCTCGGGCCAGCTCGCCCGAGCCTGTTCGCCGTCGTGGGATCGCAGCAGCACGCCGTGCCAGCTCGGCACGTGCGAACCGTCGCGCACGGGGTGCGACGACGGTGCCGTGCCGGTGAAGGCGAAGCCCACGGCGCGTGCGACGGCGGCGGAGTCCCGGTTGCCCGCCATGGCCTCCCATGTGACAGCATCCGTCCGGGGAACGTCACCGCTGACGAACACCCACTGCACTACGGCCGCCAGGGCCTCGCGCATGTAGCCGTTCCCGCGCTGATCCGCTCCGAGCCAGAATCCGACGTCGCACCGCAGCGTGCGGTAGCTGATGACGCCGATCAGTGGTCCGTCGTCACGAGTGCGCACGGCCCAGGTCGCCTCGGTGTCCGTCGTCCAGCCGAGGGGCACGACCGTCGCGACGAAGCCCTCGGCGTGCCGAGGCTCGTACGGCCACGGCGTGGTCAGCCAGCGCTCGAACAGCGGATCGCGGCAGTACTCGGCGATGCTCGGGGCATCGGCCTCCGTCGGCTGGTCGAGCACCAGCCGCTCGGTGCGGAGGACGACGGGCTGCATCAGCGGCGCCTGATGAAGCCGATGCGGTCGTAGACCGTGGCCAGGGTCTTCTCGGCCGTCGCCGTGGCCTTGTCGGCGCCGACGGCGAGCAGCCTGTCGAGCTCGGCCGGGTCCTCGAGGAGCTCCAACGTGCGGGTGCGCACGGGGGAGAGGGTGTCGACGACCACCTCGGCGAGGTCCTTCTTGAGGTCTCCGTAGCCGCGCCCGTCGTACTCCTGCTCGAGTGCGGTGATCGTGCGCCCGCTGAGCGAGGAGTAGATGGAGAGCAGGTTCGAGATGCCCGCCTTGGTCTCGGGATCGAAGCGCACCTCGCGGTCGGCATCCGTCACCGCGCTCTTGATCTTCTTCGCGGTGACCTTCGGGTCGTCCATGATGTTGACGAGGCCGGCCGGGCTGGCGGCCGACTTGCTCATCTTCGCCGTGGGATTGGCCAGGTCGTAGATCTTGGCCGACTCCTTCGGGATGTAGGCCTCTGGCACGACGAAGGTGTCGCCGAAGCGGCTGTTGAACCGCTGCGCGAGGGTGCGGGTCAGCTCGAGGTGCTGACGCTGGTCCTCTCCGACGGGCACCCGCTCCGTGCCGTACAGCAGGATGTCGGCCGCCATCAGCACCGGGTACGTGAACAGGCCGACGCTCGTCGCGTCGGAGCCCTGCTTGGCCGACTTGTCCTTGAACTGGGTCATGCGTCCGGCCTCGCCGAAGCCGGTGATGCTGCCCAGCACCCACGCGAGTTCGGCGTGCGCCGGCACCTGCGACTGGATGAACAGGGTGCACTGCGACGGATCAATGCCTGCGGCGATGTACTGCGCTGCCGTCTGGCGCGTGTTGGCGCGCAACTCCTTCGGGTCTTGCGGCACGGTGATCGAGTGCAGGTCGACGACGCAGTAGTAGGCGTCGAAGTCGCGCTGCATGGCGACCCAGCTGAGCAGGGCGCCGATGTAGTTGCCCAGGTGCAGCGAATCGCTCGACGGCTGCATGCCGGAGAACAGGAGGGGACGGACGTCATTCATGTGGGGGACCTTCGGCTGTGACGAGAGAGGAGGGGTTCAGATCGAGTAGTCGACGACGACGGGGGCGTGATCCGACCATCGCTCGGCGTAGCTGGCGGCGCGGTCGACCGTGTACGAGGTGACGGATGCCGCGAGCGCGGGCGTCGCCAGCTGGTAGTCGATGCGCCAGCCCGTGTCGTTGTCGAAGGCCTGACCCCGGGCGGACCACCAGGTGTACGGGCCGTCGACGTCGCCCGCGGCGCGGCGGCCCAGGTCGACCCATCCGAGTCCGGCCCCGGCGTTGTAGTCCGCATCGCCCTCGGCTCCGAGGATCCTGTCGAAGTAGGCGCGCTCCTCGGGCAGGAAGCCGGCGCGCTTCACGTTGCCCTTCCAGTTCTTGATGTCGAGGGTGCGGTGCCCGACGTTGAGGTCGCCCATGACCACGCTCAGCTCGTTGTGCGCGGCCAGCTCGGGCAGGCGCGCCTGCATGGCGTCGAGGAACTTGTACTTCTCGACCTGCTTGGGCGTGCCGGCCTCGCCGGAGTGCACGTAGGCACTCACCACGGTGACGATGCGCCCGCCCACCTCGAAATCGGCCTCGAGCCACCGGCCGGCGCTGTCGAAATCAGGGGCCCCGAGTTCGACGCGGTGGATGGTGGCCGCTCCCCGGCTCGCCAGGGCGACGCCGGCGCGGCCCTTGGCCGTCGCGGCGTCGTGCAGCACGCTCCACTCGTCTCCGAGCAGCTCGGTGACGTGCTCGGTCTCGGCGCGCACCTCCTGCAGGGCGAGGATGTCGACGCCGCGGGCATCGAGCCACGCACCCATGCCGTTGCGGTAGGCGGCACGGATGCCGTTGACGTTGACGGATGCGATGCGGAGGGGTGTTGCCATGCCTTCGATCCTATGGGAGGCGTCCGACGTCGTCGGGTGGGGCGGGCGGTCAGCGCGAGGCGGGAGGAGCGGCATCCGTCGGCGACGGACGGACACGTGCGTGCGTCGTCGTCGCCGCCGCCGCCGCCGCCGAGGCGATCTGCAGCTCGTCGAGCTCGGCCTGCAGTCGCGCGATGCGCCGCTTGACGCCGGCACGACGGATCCAGCCCACCTCCACGGCTTCCTCGCGTGCCCGGCGCAGCTCCACCTGGGTGGCGAGGATGAGCGCCTCCCGCTCGGCCTGCCGTCGCTCGGCCTCCAGTTGCGCCGGGGTGACCCGGCGGAGCGACTCGCTGCGATCACTGGCGGCGACGTAGATCCAGGATGCGGCGACCAACGTGACGATGGACGTCAGCCGGAACCACAGCAGCAGGCCGATGAAGACCGTGAACGTCGCGAACAGCGGGTTGTTCGTCGCGCTGCCGACGAGGTAGCCGGCTCCGATCTGCAGCACGTACATCGCGACCCCGCCGAGCACCGATCCGCTCCACAGGCGGCTCCAGGTGACGCTGGCGCCGGACAGGAAGCGGAACATGGCGAGGAGGACGGCCGTGTTGATGATCAGCACGACCAGGAAGCCGGCGCCTCCGATGGAGGCCTGGACCAGCCAGTTGGCCATGTCGAAGCCGAGCAGCGTGAAGACCCAGGTGGCCGCCGTCGTGCTCGCCACGGACAGCAGCGAGCCGAGGAGGATCATCGCGCCGAAGGCGAGGGCTGCCAGCAGGTCTCGCGCCTTGAGGAGCACGTACGAGCGCATGTCCTTCGGCAGGCCGAAGAGGCTGCGCACGGCGGTCCGCGAGTAGGTGATCCACCCGATCGCGGTCCAGATGAATCCTGCGAGGGCGACGGCGCCGGTCCACCCGAACAGGCTCGTCGACGATGACGCGATCTCCTCCAGTTGCTCCGGCGTGATCGCACCACCCTCGGCGATGAGCCCGGGGACGTAGGTGTTGATCAGGGCGATGAGGCGGTCGAGGGTGGCAGGGTCGCCACCGAGCCACAGGCCTGTCGCTGCGAAGACGACGTAGACGGCTGCGAACACGGCGAAGAGCGCCTGATAGCTCATGCCCGACGAGAGCAGGAAGCCGTTCCGGAACAGGAACCAGCGCCAGACCCGCACGGGGAACAGCGCCATGGTCTTCTGCGTGATCGAGGTGACGGTCTGGATCGGCTCCTCGAAGCGCTCGCCGAGCGACTCGACGCGCTCGCGCATCTCGGCGCTCATGCGCTCGCCGCGGGTCGGAGGGTCGAGCGGATCCTCCGCCGGTGGTTCGGCCGGTGCCGTCCGTCGAGCGTTCACCCTGCCAGCGTAGGGGAGGAGAACGGTGTCGATCGGATGCCGCCTCGCACGATGTCGCCGGACATGAGGGAGGGGCCCGGATCGCGAGATCCGGGCCCCTCCCTCACGGCGTCGGCCGATGCCTACGCGTGGCCTCGCATGAGGGCCTGCTTGACCTCGGCGATCGCCTGGGTGACCTGGATGCCGCGAGGGCAGGCGTCGGTGCAGTTGAAGGTCGTGCGGCAGCGCCACACGCCCTCCTTGTCGTTGAGGATGTCGAGGCGCACCTGCGACGCGTCATCGCGCGAGTCGAAGATGAAGCGGTGGGCGTTGACGATGGCTGCGGGGCCGAAGTACTGGCCGTCAGTCCAGAACACGGGGCAGCTCGACGTGCACGCGGCGCACAGGATGCACTTCGTGGTGTCGTCGAAGCGGGCGCGCTCGGCGACGGACTGCACGCGCTCCTTGCCGGGCTCGGGCTTCGAGCCGGGGATGAGGAACGGCTGCACCTCGCGGAAGGACGCGAAGAACGGGTCCATGTCGACGATGAGGTCCTTCTCCAGCGGCAGGCCCTTGATGGCCTCCACGTAGATGGGCTTCGAGATGTCGAGGTCCTTGATCAGGGTCTTGCAGGCCAGGCGGTTGCGGCCGTTGATGCGCATGGCATCCGACCCGCAGATGCCGTGGGCGCACGAGCGACGGAAGGTCAGCGATCCGTCCTGCTCCCACTTGATCTTGTGCAGTGCGTCGAGCACGCGGTCGGTCGCGTACATCTCGACGTCGAAGTCCTGCCAGCGCGGCTCGGTGTCGGTGTCGGGGTCGAACCGTCGGATGATGAAGGTGACGGTGAACGGGATGACCGACGGGTCGGCGTTGCCGGGGCGGTCGGCGGCGATGGTGGCGGTGGTCACCGTCAGTACTTCCTCTCCATGGGCTGGTACCGGGTCATGACGACGGGTTTCCAGTCGAGTCGGATGTGGTCTGCCGCGTCGGCGGAATCCGCGTCGCCGGACAGGTAGGCCATGGTGTGCTTCATGTAGTTCTCGTCGTCGCGCTTGGGGAAGTCGTCGCGCATGTGGCCGCCGCGGCTCTCCTTGCGGTTGCGGGCGGAATAGACGACGACCTCGGCGAGGTCGAGCAGGAAGCCCAGCTCGACGGCCTCGAGCAGGTCGGTGTTGAACCTCTTGCCCTTGTCCTGCACGGCGACGTTCTTGTAGCGCTCGCGCAGGGTGTGGATCGTCTCCGTGACCTCGGCGAGGGACTCGTCGGTGCGGAACACCTGGGCGTTGCGGTCCATGTGGTCCTGCAGCTCCTTGCGGAGCACGGCGACGCGCTCGGTGCCGGTCGAGCCCTTGATGTGCTCGAGCAGCTCGCGCACGGCCTGGGCGGGGTCGGCGGGCAGCGGCGTGAAGTCGACGTTCTGCACATAGGCGACGGCGTTGTTGCCCGCGCGCTTGCCGAAGACGTTGATGTCGAGCAGCGAGTTGGTGCCCAGACGGTTCGAGCCGTGCACCGACACGCAGGCGCACTCGCCGGCGGCGTAGAGGCCCGGGACGACGGTGTCGTTGTCGCGCAGCACCTCGGCCGACACGTTGGTCGGGATGCCGCCCATGGCGTAGTGCGCCGTCGGCATGACCGGCACCGGCTCTGTCACGGGATCGACGCCCAGGTAGGTGCGGGCGAACTCGGTGATGTCGGGCAGCTTGGTCTCGAGGACCTCGGCGCCGAGGTGGGTGCAGTCCAGGTAGACGTAGTCCTTGTTGGGGCCGGCTCCGCGACCCTCGGCCACCTCCTGCACCATGCAGCGCGCGACGATGTCGCGCGGGGCGAGGTCCTTGATGGTGGGGGCGTAGCGCTCCATGAAACGCTCGCCGCTGGCGTTGCGGAGGATGGCGCCCTCACCGCGGGCACCCTCGGTGAGCAGGATGCCGAGCCCGGCGAGGCCGGTGGGGTGGAACTGGAAGAACTCCATGTCCTCCAGCGGCAGGCCCTTGCGCCAGATGATGCCGACGCCGTCGCCCGTGAGGGTGTGGGCGTTCGAGGTGGTCTTGTAGATCTTGCCGAAGCCGCCCGTGGCGAAGATGATCGCCTTGGCCTGGAAGACGTGCAGTTCGCCCGAGGAGAGGTCGATGGCGACCACACCCGACGGCTGGTCGACGCCGTCGACGTTCGTCATCACGAGGTCGAGCACGTAGTACTCGTTGAAGAAGTTGATGCCGAGGCGCACGCAGTTCTGGAACAGCGTCTGCAGGATCATGTGGCCCGTGCGGTCTGCGGCGTAACAGGCGCGACGTACGGGCGCCTTGCCGTGGTCGCGGGTGTGGCCGCCGAAGCGACGCTGGTCGATCTTGCCCTCAGGGGTGCGGTTGAACGGCAGGCCCATGTTCTCGAGGTCGATGACGGCGTCGATGGCCTCCTTCGCGAGGATCTCCGCGGCATCCTGGTCGACGAGGTAGTCGCCGCCCTTGATGGTGTCGAAGGTGTGCCACTCCCAGCTGTCCTCCTCGACGTTCGCGAGGGCTGCAGCCATGCCACCCTGCGCCGCACCCGTGTGGGAGCGGGTCGGGTAGAGCTTCGAGATGACCGCGGTCTTCGCGCCGGGGCCCGCCTCGATGGCGGCGCGCATGCCGGCACCGCCGGCCCCCACGATCACGATGTCGAACTGGTGGTAGTGCACGCCGTCGACGACGGTGGACTCGGATTCAGGATTCACAGGTGCCGTACTCATATCTATTTCGTTTATCCGACCGGGCAGAAGGAGGGCAGCAGGTCGGCGGGGGATCCGGCCGGGCACGGCTCGAAGGTGAAGACCACCAGGGTTCCGAGCAGGATGAGCGCTGCGACGGCGACGAAGATGGCGCCCTTGAGGATGCGGCGGGTCGTCGGGAGCGTGGCGTAGTCGTTCACGATCGTGCGCATGCCGTTGCCGCCGTGGATGAGGGCGAGCCAGAGCATCAGCACGTCCCAGACCTGCCAGAACGGGGAGGCGTACTTGCCTCCGACGAAGCCGAAGTCGATGGCGTGCACTCCGTCGCCCACCATGAGGTTGACGAAGAGGTGGCCGAAGATGAGCACGAGGAGGAGCACGCCGGAGACGCGCATGTAGATCCATCCCCACTTCTCCCAGTTCACGCCGCGCTTGCGGGCGGGACGCGAGGGGGAACGGGGCGGCTCGATGGCCGGGGCGTTGTCGATGGCGGTCACGTCAGTCCCTCCTAGTGTCCGAAGACGTTCATCAGGTGGCGGGGAGTGAAGCCCAGCATCGTGACGACCCACAGCCCGATCACGACGTAGAACATGACCTTCTGGTACCGCACGCCCTTCGACCAGAAGTCGATCAGGATGATGCGGATGCCGTTGAAGGCGTGGAAGACGATCGCACCGACCAGGGCCACCTCGCCGAGGCCCATGATGGGCGTCTGGTAGGTGCTGATGACGGCGTTGTACGCCTCGGGGCTGACGCGGATGAGCGCGGTGTCGAGAACGTGCACCAGCAGGAAGAAGAAGATGGCGACGCCCGTGATGCGATGCAGAACCCATGACCACATGCCCTCGCGGCCCCTGTAGAGGGTTCCTCCCGGACGGGATGCGCGCTTGGTGTCTGCTGTCAGGGTTCCTGCCGTGTCCTGAGGCATGAACAACCCTCCCTGGCTGTGTCTGACGGCCGTGAGAACCACCGACCGGAACCGCTCGACGAGCGTGAGCCCAAGTCTATTCCTTTCATTTCGCCCAGTTCCCGTAAGGGGAACCTAAGTATCTCGACGTCGAGAGACCTCTACCGCGACGGCGACGGATGCCGACCCGCGGCCGCCCCGAGGCGGCAGATAGTCTGTGCTGCATGACTGCTATCGAGCGCTTCTACAGCGTCATCCCGGCCGGCGGCATCGGTTCCCGGCTCTGGCCCCTCTCCCGCGCCGATGCGCCCAAGTTCCTGCACGACCTCACCGGGTCCGGGCAGACGCTGCTCCGTGACACCTGGGACAGGCTCGCTCCCATCTCGGGAACCGACCGCATCATGGTGGTCACCGGTCGCGCCCACCGCGCAGCGGTCGAGGCCCAGCTTCCCGAGCTGGCCGACCACAACGTCGTGCTCGAGAGCGAGCCCCGCGACTCATCGGCGGCGATCGGCCTGGCCGCTGCGATCCTGGCGCTGCGCGAACCCGACGTCATCATCGGGTCCTTCGCGGCGGACCACGTCATCAAGGGCACCGTCCTGTTCCGTCACGCCGTGCAGGAGGCCGCGGCCCTGGCCGACGCCGGCTACATCGCGACCATCGGCATCCGTCCCACCGAGCCGGCCATCGGATTCGGCTACATCCACACCGGGGGATCCCTCGAGGTCGCTGGAGCGCCGTCGGCGAGCATCGTCGACTCCTTCGTGGAGAAGCCCGACCTGGAGACGGCCGAGCGCTACGTCGCCGGCGGCAAGCACCTGTGGAACGCGGGCATGTTCATCACGCGTGCCGATCGCCTGCTCGAGGAGATCGCCCGCCACAAGCCGGAGCTGCACGCCGGGCTCATCGAGCTGGCAGCCGCGTGGGACGATCCGGCCACTCGCGGACCGGCCGTCGACCGCATCTGGCCGAACCTCGAGAAGATCGCCATCGACTACTCCGTGGCCGAGCCGGCGGCAGCCGCCGGGCGTCTCGCGGTGGTGCCCGCCCAGTTCGACTGGGACGACGTCGGCGACTTCGCCTCGATCGCGAAGATCCACTCGGGCGGTCGCAAGCACGACCTCGCCATCCTCGGCGCAGACGCCAGGGTGCTCGCCGACTCGTCCAGCGGCATCGTGGTGAGCCAGGGCGGCCGCACGATCGCCCTCATCGGCGTCGAGGACATCGTGGTGGTCGACACTCCAGACGCCCTCCTCGTCACCACGAGCGCGAACGCCCAGAAGGTCAAGTCCGTCGTCGACGCGCTCCGGCTCTCCGGCCGCGGCGACGTGCTCTGACGCGACCCTTCCTTACAAGCCCCGAGAGGATCCCCATCATGGGAAACCGACTGCTCACAGCATCCGTCGTCGCCGTCATCTCCGTCGCAGCCCTCGTCGGCTGTGCAGAGGCCCCCAGCTCGACCGGGGCATCGAGCGATGCCGCCGGTGACTACTGCGCTCGCATGGTGACGAACTCGGGCGGCCTCGAGGACCGATCGTTCAACCAGTCCAGCTGGGCGGGCCTGCAGAAGGCGGAGAAGGATGCCGGCATCGAGGTGCAGGCCCTGGTCTCGACCGGTGAGACCGACCTCGCGCCCAACGTTCAGCAGGCCGTCGACTCCGGGTGCCAGTTCGTGCTCACCGTCGGCTACGAGTTGGCGGATGCCACGACCTCGGCAGCCGCTGCGAACCCCGACGTGCACTTCTCGATCGTCGACGAGGTCGTCGACGCCCCCAACGTCAAGCCGGTCATCTTCGACACCGCCCAGGCCAGCTACCTCGCCGGGTACCTCGCCGCCGGCGTCTCGAAGACGGGCAAGGTCGCGACCTTCGGCGGCGGCAACCAGCCGCCGGTGACGCTGTTCATGGACGGCTTCGTCGACGGTGTCGCCGCCTACAACGCCGCTCACGGCACGCAGGTGGTGGCGCTCGGCTGGGACAAGGTCAAGCAGGACGGCACCTTCACCGGCGACTTCGAGGACATCAACAAGGGCAAGACGCTGACCGAGAGCCTCATCGACCAGGGTGCGGACGTGATCCTCCCTGTCGCCGGCCAGGTCGGAGAGGGGTCGGCAGCCGCCGCACTGGAGAACCCCGGCGTCTCGGTCATCTGGGTGGACAACGACGGCTTCGACACCCTGCCGGCGAAGTACCACCCCGTGCTCCTGACGAGCGTTCTGAAGAACACCGAGGACGCCGTGGCGCAGATCGTCACCGATGACGCTGCGGGCACCTTCGACCCCGCCCCGTTCATCGGCACGCTCGAGAACGGGGGAGTGGGCCTCGCCCCCTTCCACGATCTCGCCTCCTCCGTTCCGCAGGAACTGTCGGACGAGCTCGACGCGCTGAAGGCGAAGATCGTCGACGGGTCCGTCGTCGTCACGTCGCCGAGCACGCCGGAATAGTCTGCCGCAGGGCCCTTTTCGCGCAGTTTTGTTGCGAGTTCGTTTCGTCGGATGCGCCCCGGGTCGCAGATTCATAACCATTCGCGCGCGCACCCCTTTTGCTCTTTTGAGCAAGGAAATATTCGGTAACGTGATTGCACATCCCGGCCCATCCATCCCTGTGGGCCTGCAATCTTGGAGGTCATCTTGACGATCACTACCCGCAAGGCCGCCATCGGCGGACTTGCCGCGCTCAGCGCAGCGCTCCTGCTGGCCGGCTGCGCCTCGGCGCCCGAAGAGGGCGGCGAGTCGTCCGGTGGCGCAGCAGCCTCCGACTTCGTGCCCTGCATGGTCTCCGACTCCGGTGGATTCGACGACAAGTCGTTCAACCAGCTCGGATCCGAGGGCCTCGAGAAGGCGGCCGAGGAACTCGGCGTCGAGCCGATCAAGGTGCAGTCCGACGCTGAGACCGACTTCGCTCCCAACCTGACGAACCTCGTCGACCAGGGCTGCAACGTCATCGTCACGGTCGGCTTCGCGCTCTCGGCCGCCACCATCGAGTCGGCCACGGCCAACCCCGAGGTCGACTACACGATCATCGACGACGCGGCGGACGCCGACTTCGACGGCAAGGCAGACGCCGACAACATCAAGCCGATCCTCTTCGACACCGCCCAGGCGGCGTTCCTCGCCGGCTACGCAGCAGCCGACTACTCGAAGACCGGCGTCGTCGGAACCTTCGGTGGAATGAACTTCCCGACCGTCTCCATCTTCATGGACGGCTTCAAGCAGGGCGTCGAGTACCACAACACCGAGAAGGGAACCGCAGTCAAGGTTCTCGGCTGGGACGGCACCGACGGTCTCTTCACCGGTGGCTTCGAGGCCAACGACACCGCTCGCCAGACGGCCCAGGGCCTCATCGACCAGAACGTCGACGTGCTCCTGCCCGTCGGTGGACCGATCTACCAGAGCGCAGCGGCCGCCATCAAGGACGCCGGCCGTGACATCGCCATGATCGGCGTCGACGCCGACTTCACCGTCACCGCGCCCGACGTGGCCGACCTCATGCTGACCTCGATCCTCAAGGGCATCGACGTCGGAACGTACGACGCCGTCCTCGCAGCGGGCAATGGCGAGTTCGACCCGACTCCGTTCGTCGGAACCCTCGAGAACGAGGGCGTCGGCATCGCGCCGTTCCACTCCTTCGAGGACAAGGTCGCACCGACCCTCCAGGGTGAGATCGACACGATCAAGGCCGGCATCATCGACGGCTCGATCCCCGTCAAGTCCTACCTCGCGGGCTAAGACAGTCTCCGACGGAAGGGGAGGCCGGCGAGAGCCGACCTCCCCTTCTGCATGCCGGCGCTTCTGCGCAGCATCTGCAACATCTGAGCATCCGCCCCGAAGGTCGGCCCACCTTTGCGCACGCAGGGGCGCGGAATCACGTGAATAACTAGGATCGGGAGCATGAAGCTCGAACTTCGCGGCATCACGAAGACATTCGGTGCCCTGGTCGCCAATGACCACATCGATCTCACCGTCGAACCCGGGGAGATCCACTGTCTCCTCGGCGAGAACGGTGCAGGCAAGTCCACCCTCATGAACGTGCTCTACGGCCTGTACCAGGCCGACGGCGGCGAGATCCTCCTCGACGACGCCGTTCAGCACTTCGCGGGTCCCGGAGACGCCATGGCGGCCGGAATCGGCATGGTGCACCAGCACTTCATGCTCATCCCGGTCTTCACCGTGGCCGAGAACGTCATGCTCGGGCACGAGGAGACCCGCGCCGGCGGCCTGCTCGATCTTCCGGCGGCACGGGCCAAGGTCACGGAGATCTCCGAGAGATTCGGGTTCGACGTCGATCCCGATGCCCTCGTCGATGAGCTCCCCGTCGGCGTGCAGCAGCGCGTCGAGATCATCAAGGCCCTCTCCCGTGACGCCCGCGTACTCGTGTTCGACGAGCCGACGGCCGTGCTCACCCCGCAGGAGACCGATGAACTGATGCAGATCATGCGGCAGCTCCGCGACGCCGGAACCGCGATCGTCTTCATCACCCACAAGCTGCGCGAAGTGCGCGAGGTCGCCGACCGCATCACGGTCATGCGCCTCGGCAAGGTCGTCGGCGAGGCACAGCCCACGGCGACGAACGCCGAGCTCGCCTCGCTCATGGTCGGCCGGGCCGTCGAGCTGACGGTGCACAAGGACGAGCCCACCCTCGGCGAGGAGGCCCTCGTCGTCGAGAACCTCACCGTCGTCGACCACATCGGCCAGCTCGTCGTGAACGACGTGAGCTTCTCGGTTCGCCGCGGCGAGATCCTCGCCATCGCCGGCGTGCAGGGCAATGGCCAGACCGAGCTCACCGAGGCTCTCGTAGGCCTGCAGCCGCGCGTCACCGGCCGCATCAACCTCGACGGTCGGGAGCTGACGGGTGCGAGCGTTCGGAAGATCCTCGACGCCGGTGTCGGGTTCGTTCCCGAGGACCGCAACGAGGACGGCCTCGTCGGTGAGTTCACCATCGCCGAGAACCTCATGCTCGACAGGTCGACGGGCAAGCCCTTCGTCAAGGCAGCGACGCTGCAGCTCGGCTTCCGCGCCGATTTCGCCCGGGAGAAGGTCGCCGAGTTCGATGTGCGCACGCCGAGCATCGAGACCAAGGTGGGCCGTCTCTCCGGTGGAAACCAGCAGAAGGTCGTGCTCGCCCGTGAGCTCAGCCGCGACCTCACGCTCTTCGTCGCAGCCCAGCCGACGCGTGGCGTCGACGTCGGGTCGATCGAGTTCATCCACAAGCGCATCGTCGAGACCCGCGACTCCGGCGTTCCCGTGATCGTCGTGTCGACCGAGCTCGACGAGGTCGCAGCCCTCGCCGATCGCATCATGGTCATGTACCGCGGCCGCATCGTCGGCATCGTGCCGGGCGACACCCCCCGCGAAGTCCTCGGCCTCATGATGGCCGGAGAGGCCCCGACCTCAGAAGGAGTCGCCGCATGAGCGACGAGAACCCGCAGAAGCCCGCCGCGCCGGCTCCGGCATCCGTCGCCCCCGACAGGGCCACCGCCGAGGCCATCGAGCCGCCGTCGCGCTGGACCGTGGCGCTGCGCGAGATCGCCACGGGCAACGCCATCATCTCGGTGCTCGCCGTGCTGCTGGCCCTGCTCGTGGGCGCCATCATGATCGCCTTCACCGACGAGAACGTGCAGAAGACGGCCGTCTACTTCTTCGCGCGTCCCGGTGACACCGTCGTGGCCGTCTGGCAGTCGGTGTCCGGAGCGTACTCCGCGCTGTTCCAGGGGTCGATCTACAACTTCCGCCGCCCCGGATTCGAGGCCGGCATCAAGCCGCTCACCGAGACGCTCACCTTCGCCACCCCGCTCATCGCAGCCGGCCTCGGCGTCGGTCTCGCGTTCCGGGTCGGCATGTTCAACATCGGTGGGCGTGGCCAGATGCTCATCGCGGCATCCGTCGCCGGCTGGGTCGGCTTCGGCTGGGACCTGCCCTGGGGCATCCACATGATCGTCGCGGTTCTCGCCGGAATGCTCGGCGGCGCCCTGTGGGCCGGCATCGCCGGACTTCTCAAGGCACGCACCGGAGCCCACGAGGTGATCGTGACGATCATGCTCAACTACATCGCCTACTACCTGGTGTCCTGGATGCTGCGCACCCCTGGCCTGCTGCAGGCGCCGGGCTCGAGCAACCCGAAGACCCCGGCGATCAAGGAGACGGCCGTCTTCATCAAGATCCTCGGCCCGCAGTACAACCTGCACTTCGGCTTCCTCCTCGCGATCGTCGCGACGATCATCGTCTGGTGGATCCTCAACCGCTCCAACCTCGGCTTCCAGTTCAAGGCCGTCGGTGAGAACCCGAACGCCGCGCGCGTCGCCGGCATCAACGTGAAGTCGATGTACGTCTACGCGATGCTCATCTCCGGTGCGCTCGTCGGTCTCGCGGGGGTCGCCCAGGTGCTCGGCACCGTCACGACGGGCTTCAGCTCGGGCATCGACGCCGGCATCGGCTTCGACGCGATCACCGTGGCCCTGCTCGGTCGCTCGACGCCGTGGGGCATCTTCATCGCCGGCATCCTGTTCGGCGCGTTCAAGGCCGGCGGATTCTCGATGCAGGCGGCAGAGGGCGTGCCCGTCGAGATCGTGCTCGTCGTTCAGTCGCTCATCGTGCTCTTCATCGCGGCACCCCCGCTGGTGCGCGCGATCTTCCGCCTGCCGTCGCCCGGTTCGCGACAGAAACGAACAGTTCCCAACGTCACGAAGGAGGTGGCGGCGAAGTGAGCACCACCACCGAGAACACCGCACCAGCACCGACGCCGGCTCCGGTCGTCGTGCTCGCCAAGACCGTCATCACCAGCTGGAAGGCGCCGGTCGCCTTCCTGGTCTTCACCCTCGCCATGTTCGCGCTGGCCATCTTCGGCGCTCGCCCCGGTGACACCACGTTCAGGCTGTCGAGCCCGGCGGATGCCATCCAGCTCCCCGAGGTCGTCGTGCCGTCGGCTCCCACCGTCTGGGTCGTCGCCATCCTCCTCGCCGTGGTGACCATCGTGAGCGCCGCGATGGTGCGCGCACACAAGCGGGTCCCGCTCTGGCTCATCGTGATCTTCGCCGTGCTGTTCATGTTCGGCTTCCTCACCTGGGCCGCCGCCGGTTCATCGCTGCCGATGATCGGGCTGCTGTTCGGCTCGCTCAGCCTCGCGGTTCCCCTCATCTACGGCTCCCTGGCCGGTGTCATCGGTGAGCGCGTCGGCGTCGTCAACATCGCCATCGAGAGCCAGCTCCTCGCCGGAGCCTTCACCGCCGCGGTCGTGGCCTCGGTCACCGGCAACCTCTGGCTCGGAGTCATCGCCGCGATGATCGCCGGTGTTCTCGTCGCCATGGTGCTCGCCGTGTTCGCGATCAGGTACCTCGTCGACCAGGTCATCGTCGGTGTCGTGCTCAACGTGCTCGTCGTCGGCCTCACCAGCTTCTTCTACTCGCAGGTGCTGGTGCCGAACGCCGCTGTGCTGAACGCCCCGCCGCGCTTCGAGCGCCTGCCGATCCCGCTGCTCGGCGACATCCCGATCATCGGACCGGTGCTGTTCAAGCAGACGATCATCGTCTACATCATGTACGTGGCCGTCGCCGCCGTGTACGTCGGGCTGTTCCACACCAAGTGGGGTCTCCGCCTCCGCGCCGTGGGCGAGCACCCCCAGGCCGCGGACACCGTCGGCATCAAGGTCAACAAGACCCGGTTCTGGAACGTCGCGCTGGCCGGTGCCATCGCCGGCCTCGGTGGAACGTTCTTCACCATCGGAACCGGCATCGCCTTCAACAAGGAGATGACGGCCGGAGCAGGCTACATCGCCCTCGCCGCCGTGATCTTCGGCCAGTGGGACCCGATCAAGGCCACCCTGGCCGCCCTGCTGTTCGGCTTCGCGTCGAACCTGCAGAACACCCTCAGCGTGATCGGATCGCCGGTTCCGAGCGAGTTCATGCTCATGCTGCCGTACCTCGTCACGGTCTTCGCCGTGGCCGGCCTCGTCGGCAAGGTGAGACCGCCGGCGGCATCAGGAAAGCCATACGTGAAATCATGAGCGAGCCCACAGCATCCGTTCCCGAGATCGACTGGGCAGCTCTGCGCACCGCCGCGGTCGAGGCCATGGGCAAGGCCTACGTGCCCTACTCGGAGTTCCCCGTCGGCGCCGCCGCCCTGGTCGACGACGGTCGCATCGTGTCGGGTTGCAACGTGGAGAACGCCTCATACGGCGTCACGCTGTGCGCCGAGTGCACTCTGGTCTCCGGCCTGTTCATGTCGGGCGGCGGCAGGCTCGTCGCCTTCACCTGCGTCGACGGCAACGGCGACACCCTCATGCCCTGCGGCCGCTGCCGCCAGCTGCTCTACGAGCACTCCACCGAGGGCATGCTGCTCGAGACCGTCTCGGGCATCCGCACCATCGACGAGGTGCTGCCGGATGCCTTCGGCCCGCGCCAGCTCGCCGAATACCGGGGCTGAGAGCCCCTCCGACGGCAGCCGCACGCCGACGACCGACCTGATGCCGGGCATCACGGCAGGGTGCGCGGCAGCGATTCTCCGCAACTGAAAGAAGGACCCCATGGCCGTTGAAGCCTTCGACGTCGTCGACCTCATCCGCACGAAGCGCGACCACGGAACACTGTCGACAGCCCAGATCGACTGGCTGATCGACGCCTACACCCGCGGCTACGTCGCCGACGAGCAGATGTCGGCCATGACCATGGCCATCTTCCTCAACGGCATGAGTCGCACGGAGATCCGCGACATGACCATGGCGATGATCGCCAGCGGCGAGCGGATGAGCTTCGACGCCCTGCCGATGCCGACGACGGACAAGCACTCGACGGGCGGCGTCGGCGACAAGATCACCCTGCCGCTCATGCCCCTCGTCGCCGTGTTCGGCGTCGCCGTGCCGCAGCTCTCCGGGCGCGGCCTCGGGCACACCGGCGGAACCCTCGACAAGCTCGAGTCGATCCCGGGCTGGCGTGCCAACCTCACCAATGATGAGATGTTCGCCCAGCTGCGCGACCGCGGCGGCGTCATCTCCGCGGCCGGCAGCGGCCTCGCCCCTGCCGACGGCAAGCTCTACGCGCTGCGTGACATCACCGGCACCGTCGAGGCGATCCCGCTCATCGCGTCGTCGATCATGTCGAAGAAGATCGCCGAGGGCACCGGAGCGCTCGTGCTCGACGTGAAGTTCGGCTCGGGCGCGTTCCTCAAGGACATCGAGCGTTCTCGGGAGCTCGCCCGCACGATGGTCGAGCTGGGGGAGGACGCCGGAGTGGCGACATCCGCCCTGCTCACCAACATGAACGTGCCGCTCGGCCTCGCCATCGGCAACGCCAACGAGGTGCGCGAGAGCGTCGAGGTGCTCGCCGGTGGCGGGCCGGCCGACATCGTGGAGCTCACGGTGGCCCTGGCCAGGGAGATGCTCGCCCTCGTCGGCCAGACCGACGTCGACGTCGAGGCTGCGCTGCACGACGGCAGGGCGATGGACAAGTGGCGCGACGTGATCCGTGCCCAGGGCGGGGATCCGGATGCCGCCTTGCCGATCGCCCGGGAGACCCACACCGTCGTCGCCGACCGCGATGGCGTGCTCGTCGAGCAGCAGGCGCTGCCGTTCGGCATCGGCGCCTGGCGTCTGGGCGCCGGACGCGCCCGCAAGCAGGACCCCGTGCAGCACGCCGCAGGCATCGACCTGCACGCCAAGCCCGGCGACGCCGTGACCGCCGGCCAGCCGCTGTTCACGCTGTCGGCCGATGAGCCCGAGCGCTTCGCCCGTGCCCTCGAGGCCGTCGAGGGCGCCTGGCGCATCGGCGACGTCGGTGAGACCGTGCAGGACGGCGGCCCGCTGATCGCCGAGCGCATCGGGCGCTGACGCGCGGCATCCGTCGCAGGGGTTCTGGATCAGGAGTTCGGGACCGAGAGTTCTGGAAAGCGAGGACTTTCGGGCCCCGGCGACCGGAAAACCGTCTCCGAGGTCGCGGCGACGGGCGACTTCCCTCGCTTTCCAGGCGCCGACGGGCGGAGGCGCGCAACAAATCAGCGCGCACGGCGGCCCGGTCGCACCGGTAGATTTGACGACGTGAACACGATTCCGACGGACTACCTGTTGCCTGGCGGTGGCACGAGCATCAACTCGCTGCCCAAGGTCTCCCTGCACGACCACCTCGATGGCGGCCTGCGCCCCCAGACCATCATCGAACTGGCCGATGCCATCGGCATCGACGTGCCCGAGACCGACTCAACGGCTCTGGCGACCTGGTTCGCCGATCAGGCCGACTCCGGATCGCTCGTGGAGTACCTCAAGACCTTCGACGTCACGACGGCCGTCATGCAGACCACGGAGGGTCTCGAGAGGGTCGCCCGCGAGTTCGTGCAGGACCTCGCTGCCGACGGCGTCATCTACGGCGAGATCCGTTGGGCTCCCGAGCAGCACCTCGCTCGCGGCCTCACCCTCGACCAGGCCGTCGAGGCCGTGCAGGCCGGCATCGAGGCCGGAATCGACGACGTGGCCTCCGGCACGGGCAACGGCATCCGCATCGGACAGCTCGTCACGGCCATGCGCCACGCGAACCGCGGCCTCGAGATCGCCGAGCTGGCCGTGCGGCACCGCGATCGCGGAGTCGCCGGATTCGACATCGCCGGGGCGGAGCTGGGCTTCCCCGCCCGCAACCACCTCAGCGCCTTCGACTACCTCGCCAAGGAGTTCCTGCCCGTCACCGTGCACGCCGGCGAGGCCGACGGCATCGACAGCATCCGCGGAGCGCTCTTCGACGGCCGCGCGTTGCGCCTCGGCCACGGTGTGCGGCTCGCCGAGGACATCTCGATCGAGCGTGAAGACGATGACAACACCTACGTGACCCTCGGCCCCGTCGCCCAGTGGGTGCGGGACCGCGAGATCGCCCTCGAGCTGTCGCCGTCGTCGAACCTGCAGACCGGCGCCATCGCGGCCTGGGGCGACGAGCTCGTCGACCACCCGTTCGACCTGCTCTACCAGCTCGACTTCCGGGTGACCGTCAACACCGACAACCGACTCATGAGCCGCACCACCATCAGCCGGGAACTCGCACTGCTGGCGGATGCCTTCTCCTACGACCTCGACGACTTCGAGGTCTTCCAGCTCAATGCCGCCTCCGCCGCGTTCCTCCCCCTCGAGGACCGCGACGAGCTCATCGAGCAGATCAGTGCGGGATTCGACGCGGCCTGACCCGCGAGCTCCGCAGTTCCCCGAACGACAGAAGGCCCCACCGTGCTGCCCCCACTGCCAGAGAGTGCCATCAGGCTCGGCGCCGCCGCAACGGACTGGCAGGACGCCGTGCGCATCTGCGGCGCAGCCCTCTGCGACTCCGGGGCGACGACGGATGCCTACACCGAGCGCATGATCAGCGTCATCGAGGAGTTCGGGGCCTACGTCGTCATCGCCCCGGGCTTCGCCCTCGCCCACGCTCGACCGGGCAGCGACGTGAGGACCGACGGCCTGGCCGTCGTCACCCTCGCCGAGCCCGTGCGCTTCGGGCATCCGCACAATGACCCCGTGAGCGTCATCATCGGGCTCGCGGTGACCACCACGGACGAGCACGTCGGAGCCGTGGCGACGCTGGCGAACGTGTTCAACGATGGCGCGGTCATCCCCGCGCTGGCCGCCGCGAGCGACCACGAGACCGTCCGGGAACTGCTGGGGTACACATCATGAAGATCGTCGCCATCTGCGGTGCCGGAATCGGCACCTCCGCCATCCTCAAGCTCAACGCGGAACGTGCGCTCGAACGCCTGGGAGTCGAGGCACGGGTCTCGGCGACCGATGTCGCCAGCGTCGGCGTCGCCGCATCCGACGCGCAGGTGATCCTCACCTCGCCCGAGCTCGTGAAGCACATCGGCGCGACCAACGCCGACATCGTGGTGATCGACAACTACTTCGATCTCGACGAGATCACCGCGAAGCTCGAGATCGCGGTCGGGTAGCCGCCGCCCTCTAGCCGACCAGCTCCCGCATGCCGGCGTCGAGCGCGGCGACCGATGCCGATGCCGCCGCCGTGCGCTCGGCCACGCTGCCCTCGTCGCTCGAGGAGTCGATGTAGACCTTGAGCTTCGGTTCGGTGCCGCTCGGGCGCACCATGATGCGCGAGCCGTCGGTCAACTGGATGCGCAGCACGTCGCTCGGCGGCAGGCCGCCGAAGCCGTCGGCCAGGTCTTCGATGCGGTCGACACGGATGCCGCCGATCTGCGACGGCGGTTGATCGCGGAGTCGCTGCATGGTGCTGGCGATGCGCGCGAGATCCGTCACGCGGATGGAGATCTGCGAGGACGCGAAGGCGCCGAACGTCTCGGTGAAGGCCGCGAGGTGATCGGAGACGGTGCGACCATCGGCCTTCAGCTCGCTGGCGAGCGAGAGGAACGCGACGGCCGCCGAGATGCCGTCCTTGTCGCGCACGTCGTCGGGGTTGACGAGGTAGCCGAGCGCCTCCTCGAAGCCGAACACCAGGCCGGGCGCACGGGAGATCCACTTGAAGCCGGTGAGCGTGTTGGAGAAGTGCAGGCCGTAGTGGCGGGCGATGGCTGCGAGGCCGGGGGAGGAGACGATCGAGCAGGCGAGCGTGCCGTCGCCGGGGGTGCGACCGGCGGCGTTGCGTTCGGCGGCCCACCAGCCGAGCAGCAGTCCGACCTCGTTGCCGGACAGGCGCCGGTAGCCCCCGTCGGCTGCGGCATCCGGGATCGCGATGGCGAGACGGTCGGCGTCGGGATCATTGGCGATCACGAGCTCCGCCTGCTGGGCGCGCGCCTCCTCGGTCGCCAGGTCCATGGCGCCGGGCTCCTCCGGGTTGGGGAACGCGACCGTCGGGAAGGCGGGGTCGGGTTCGATCTGCGCGTGCACGATGTGCGGCGCGTCGAATCCGGCGGACGAGACGGCGCGGGCGAATGTCTCCCAACCGACACCGTGCATGGCGGTGTAGACGACGTTCACCTGGGCGCGGGGTGTCGGAGCGATGGCAGCCGTGGCGTCGACATAGGCGTCGATGACGGACTCGTCCGCGGTCTCGAACCCGCCGCGGGGCAGCTCGAGCACACTCGACCCGGCAGCGATCAGGAGGATCTCCTCGGCGATCTCGACATCGGCCGGCGAGACGATCTGCGAGCCCCTGTCGCGGCCGCCGAGGTAGACCTTGTAGCCGTTGTCGTTCGGCGGGTTGTGCGAGGCCGTGACCATCACGCCGGCGTCGACGTCGAGGTGGCGCACGGCGTAGGCCAGCACCGGCGTGGGCAGGAGTCGAGGCAGCAGGATGGCCCGGATGCCGGCACCGGCCATGATCTCGGCGGTGTCGGTGGCGAACACCTGCGAGTTCTTGCGGCCGTCGTAGCCGATGACGACGCTCGGCGCCTCTCCGAGGTTCGCGTGGTTCAGCAGGAAGCGGGCGAGGCCGGCGGCGGCCTGCGACACCAGCACGCGGTTCATGCGGTTCGAGCCGGCGGCGATCTCGCCGCGGAGGCCGGCGGTGCCGAAGGCGAGCCGCACGTCGAAGCGGGCGTGGAGTTCGGTGACGGCATCCGTCGACCCGGCTTCGGCCTCGTCGATCAGGGTGCGCAGCTCGGCCCGGGTCTCGACGTCGGGGTCCTGAGCGAGCCAGGCGCGGGCCTGATCGAGAACGCGGGCAGCTGCATCCGTCGTCATGGCGTCGTTCACAGGGCGTTCGCGATGCGGGCGAGCAGGGCGCTGATGACGGCCTCGGCGTTCTGGCCGGCCTCGATGACCTCGGCGTGGCTGAGGGGGCTCTTCTGGATCCCGGCGGCGAGGTTGGTGATCAGGCTCATGCCGAGGATCTCCATGCCGGCCTGGCGGGCGGCGATGGCCTCGAGCGCCGTCGACATGCCCACGATGTGGCCGCCGATGGTCTTGGCCATCTGAACCTCGGCCGGCGTCTCGTAGTGCGGGCCGCGGAACTGGCAGTACACGCCCTCGTCGAGCCCCGGGTCGATCGTGCGGGCGAGGTCGCGCAGGCGCCGCGAGTAGAGGTCGGTGAGGTCGATGAAGGTCGCGCCCTCGAGAGGCGAGTCGGCCGTGAGGTTGATGTGGTCGCTGATCAGAACGGGGGTGCCGGGCGTCCAGTGCTCGCGGATGCCGCCGGCACCGTTGGTGAGGATCATCGTGGTGGCGCCGGTCGCCGCAGCGGTGCGCACGCTGTGCACGACTCGGCGCACGCCGTGGCCCTCGTAGTAGTGGGTGCGTGCTCCGATGACGAGGGCGTGCTTGCCGTTCGACAGCGCGATCGAGCGCAGCATGCCGCCGTGGCCCTCGAGGGCCGGCTTGCTGAAGCCGCTGATCTCGTGCGCCGGGATGACGGCCGTGGTCTCGCCGATGAGATCGGCGGCCTTCCCCCATCCGCTGCCGAGGGTGAGGGCGATGTCGTGGCGTTCGACGCCGGTGCGCTCTGCGATCTGCTCCGCGGCCTGCCTGGCGACCTCGAACGGGTCGGTTCCGGGCTCGTCGAGGGGATTCGTCGTCGAATTCGTCATCCGTCCACTCTAGAGCCGGCACCCATGCGCGACCCAGCCGGTTGACGGCGGGCGGATGCGTCACTCGGGATGCGGGGAAGGGGCGGCATCCGCTGCTCATCTGCGCGACGCTCAGCGGATCTTGAGGTTCTCGTGCATCTGCGAGAATGGAAGGCATGGCCCACGAGTTCGAGACCACCCAACGGATCGCAATCCTCGGTGGAGGGCCCGGCGGTTACGACGCCGCCCTCGCTGCGGCCCAGCTGGGAGCCGAGGTCACCCTCGTCGAGCGCATGGGAGTCGGCGGATCAGCCGTGCTGACCGACGTCGTGCCGTCGAAGTCGCTCATCGCGACGGCGGAGGCGTCGAACGCGATCAAGGAGGCCGCCGATCTCGGCGTGCAGTTCTACGCCCGAGGCGAGTCCGGCAAGCCGCTCCGCCCCGAGGTCGCCATCAACCTGGCCGCCGTCAACAAGCGCCTGCTGCGGCTCGCCCGCCAGCAGTCGGAGGACATGACGGCCAACCTCGAGAAGGCCGGCGTTCGCCTGGTGCAGGGCGAGGGGCGACTCGACGGCGCCGGAGCGATCATCGTGTCGACGGCCCTCGGGGATGAGGGCACCGACTTCGACCGTATCGAGGCCGACACCATCATCATCTCGGTGGGAGCGACCCCCCGCATCCTCGACTCGGCGGTGCCCGACGGCGAGCGGATCTTCACCTGGACGCAGCTCTACAACCTGAAGAGCGTTCCCGAGCACCTCATCGTGGTCGGCTCCGGTGTCACCGGCGCCGAGTTCGCCTCGGCCTACCGCGCCCTCGGCAGCGAGGTCACCCTCATCTCCAGTCGGGACCAGGTGCTGCCGGGCGAGGACGCCGATGCCGCCCGCGTGCTCGAGAACGCCTTCCGCCGCAACGGCATGACGGTGCTCTCGAAGTCGCGTGCCGACAAGGTCGAGCGCACGGCGACGGGAGTGAAGGCGACGCTGTCCGACGGTCGGATCGTCGAGGGCTCGCACGCCCTCATGGCCGTCGGCTCCATCCCCAACACGGCGGGCATCGGTCTCGAGGCCGCCGGCGTGCAGCTGACGCCGAGCGGACACATCCGCGTGAACCGCGTGGCACGCACGTCGGTGCCGAACATCTACGCCGCCGGCGACTGCACGACCTTCACGCCGTTGGCCTCGGTGGCGTCGATGCAGGGCCGCACGGCCGTGTTCCACGCCATGGGCGACATCGTGAACCCGCCCGAGGAGCGCAACATCACCTCGAACATCTTCACCCAGCCCGAGATCGCGACCGTCGGCTGGACCCAGAAGCAGATCGAGGACGGCATCGCCCAGGGCGAGATCTACAAGCTTCCCCTCGCCACGAACCCCCGCGCCAAGATGATGGGCATCAAGGAGGGCTTCGTGAAGATCTTCGCCCGCACGGGCTCCGGTACCGTCATCGGCGGCGTGATCGTGGCCCCGAAGGCCAGCGAGCTCATCCTCCCGGTGGCGCTTGCCGTCGTGCACAGGCTCACGGTCGATCAGGTCTCCGAGGCCTTCCCCGTGTACCCATCGCTGTCGGGATCCATCTCGGATGCCGCCCGCGCCATGCACATCGTCAACACCTAGCGCACCGCGCCCGCTCGCAGGTGCGCTTCGGGCGGTCGCTTCGCTCGGCCCTCAGCGAGCGGAGGCGGGGTCGTCGCTCGCGGATGCCAGGGCGGAGTCCGCGGTCGAAGCGCGCGGAGCGGCGATACTCCTAGTCCGCGATGCTGAGCAACAGGTGGCCGGACGCGACCGTCGAGCCGACGGCGGCGTTGACGTTCTCGATGCGGCCGTCCTTGTGTGCCGTCAACGGCTGCTCCATCTTCATGGCCTCGAGCACGACGATGAGGTCGCCCTTGACGACCTGATCGCCCTCGGCCACGGCCAGCTTCACGATCGTCGCCTGCATGGGCGCCTTCACCGAGTCGCCGGTCGAGGTGCTCACAGCGTGGTGCGTCGCACGGCGGCGCGGTGCGGGTCCGCCGGTCTTCTCGGCAGAGGAGCTCGGCAGCAGGCGCACGGGCAGGCTCACCTCGATGCGGCGCCCGTCGACCTCGAGGGTGACGGTGTTGCGCTGCTCGGGGGCGGCCGGAGTCTCGGCCTCTCCGCTCCACGCCTCGATGGTGTTGTCGAAGTCGGTCTCGATCCAGCGCGTGTAGATCGAGAACGGCTCGCCGTTCTCGGGTGCGAAGGCCGGATCCCGCACGATCGCGCGGTGGAAGGGCAGCACCGTCGGCAGGCCGGCGACCTCGAACTCGTCGAGCGCGCGACGGGCGCGCTCGAGCGCCTCCTCGCGGTCGGAGCCGGTCACGATGAGCTTGGCCAGCAGCGAGTCGAACGATCCGCTGATCACGTCGCCCGCCTGGATTCCGGTGTCGACACGGATGCCGGGGCCGCTCGCGGGGCGGAACACGTGCACGGGGCCGGGGGCGGGCATGAAGCCTCGGCCGGCGTCCTCGCCGTTGATGCGGAACTCGAAGGAGTGGCCGCGCGGAGTCGGGTCCTCGTAGTCGAGGACGCCGCCCTCGGCGATGCGGAACTGCTCGCGCACGAGGTCGATGCCCGTCACCTCTTCCGAGACGGGGTGCTCCACCTGCAGACGGGTGTTCACCTCGAGGAACGAGACTGTGCCGTCCTTGCCGATGAGGAACTCGCAGGTGCCGGCACCGAGGTAGCCGACCTCCTTCAGGATGGCCTTCGACGCGCGGTACAGCTCGGTGTTCTGCTCCTCGGTCAGGAACGGCGCCGGTGCCTCTTCGACGAGCTTCTGGTGACGGCGCTGCAGCGAGCAGTCGCGGGTCGAGACGACGACGACGTTGCCCTCGGCATCCGCGAGGCACTGGGTCTCGACGTGACGGGGCTCGTCGAGGTACTTCTCGACGAAGCACTCGCCGCGACCGAAGGCCGTGATGGCCTCGCGCGTGGCGGAGTCGAACAGCTCGGGGATCTCCTCGCGGGTGCGGGCGACCTTGAGGCCGCGACCGCCGCCGCCGTAGGCCGCCTTGATGGCGACGGGCAGTCCGTGCACGTCGACGAAGTCGAGCACCTCGGAGGCGTCCGAGACGGGATTCAGGGTGCCGGGAGCGAGCGGGGCGCCCACCTTCTCGGCCACGTGACGGGCCGAGACCTTGTCGCCGAGGCGTTCGATGGCCTCGGGCGACGGGCCGATCCAGATGAGACCGGCGTCGATGACGGCTCGGGCGAAGTCGGCGTTCTCGGCCAGGAAGCCGTATCCGGGGTGCACGGCGTCGGCTCCCGACCGGCGGGCGATCGAGAGCAGCTTGTCGATGACGAGGTAGGTGTCGGCGCTCGTGCTTCCGTCGAGTCCGTAGGACTCATCGGCGAGACGGGAGTGCAGGGCGTCGCGGTCCTGGTCGGCGTAGACGGCGACGGAGCTGATGCCGCTGTCGCGGGCAGCCCTGATGACGCGGACGGCGATTTCGCCCCGATTGGCGATGAGGACCTTGGAGATACGCGTCATGATTCACCAGCCTATTGCCGCGCCACGCATCCCTTTTAGGCGTCTCCTCCAAAAATGCGGCGCGACCGCTTCGGAAAGGTACAAGACGCGGACGGGTCCGTCAGGGGCGGGGGCGGTTCCAGAGAGACGGCCAGCCGACGCCGAGTTCGCGCACGAGGTCGCGCAGAGTCGACAACGACAGACCGATCACCGTGCTCGGGTCGCCGTCGACGGAACGGATGAACGGACCCCCGAGGCTGTCGATCGTGAAGGCACCGGCCACCTTGAGCGGCTCCCCGCTGGCGACGTACGCGTCGATCTCGTGCTCGTCGACCTCGGAGAAGGTGACTCGGGCCGAGGCGACGGCGCCGACGGCGGCATCCGCTCGCCCAGCGCGGTGGTCGATCAGCCAGTGGCCGGAGTACAGCTCGCCGCTGCGGCCGCTCTGGCGCAGCCAGCGTTCCCTGGCGACCTCGGGCAGGTGCGGCTTGCCGTAGACGGCTCCGTCGAACAGGAAGGCCGAGTCGCCGCCGAGGATGAGCCCGTCGATCGGCTCGCCGTCCACCAGGGCTCCGACGACGGCCTCGGCCTTCGCCCGGGCGAGGAGTTCGACCATCTCGGGTGCGGGCAGCGCGGCTCCCAGCTCGGCCTCGACGGAGGCGACCAGCGCCTCCTCGTCGACGTCGGGGGAGATGGTGATGGGCTCGATGCCCGCCGCACGGAGGGTCGCGAGTCTGGCGGGGGAGGTGGAGGCGAGGTAGAGGCGCATGATGCTTTCGTGCAGAGTCGTGTGGAATGCTCGGACGATGGCCCAGAACAGAAACCGCACCCCGTCCGCCGAGCCCTCCGGACGCCGCGGCGGGGTCCGGTCCACGGCGGGGTCGAAGGCGGGAACCGGGGCGGGAACCACAGTCGAGCTCGACGTCACCAACGTAGCCCACGGCGGTGTCTTCGTCGCCAGGCACGAGGGACGCGTGGTCTTCGTCAGCGACACCCTGCCGGGCGAGCGCGTTCTCGCCCATGTGAGCGACGACGCGCACGCGAGCTTCTGGCGTGCCGAGACCGTCGGCGTCCTCACCGCAGCCCCCGAACGCCGTGACCACGTCTGGCCGGAGTCCTCCGTCGACAGGGTGCCGGCGGAGAGGGCCGGAGGCGCCGAGTTCGGTCACATCGACCAGGACTTCCAGCGCGAACTCAAGCGTCGCGTTCTCACGGACTCGTTCTCGCGCATGGCGAAGATCGAGACCGACGTCGAGGTCGAGGCCATTCCGACTGCTCCGGATGCCGGCCCCGACGCCGCGTCCACCGGAACGGGCTGGCGTACCCGGGTGCGTCTGCAGGTGGCACCCGACGGCCGCGTCGGCCCGTTCGCCGCACGCTCCCACCATGTCGTGCCCGTGACATCGCTGCCCCTCGCCACGGCTGCGGTCGAGGCGATAGCACCCCTCACGCAGCGCTTCCCGGGCGCGGCCCACGTCGACCTCATCGCGCCCAGCGATGCCGTCGCCCGTATCGTCGTGTCCGAGAACGATCGCCGCGGCAAGCCGAAGGCGCCGCCGCACGCCGTCGTGCACGAGATCGTCGGGGAGCGTCGCTTCAGGCTCGAGGCCGGGGGATTCTGGCAGGTGCACGCCCGCGCGGCCGAGACGCTCAGCCGGGCAGTGCAGGACGCCATCGACGGTGACGAGTTCGACCCGCGGGCTGCGAACCTCGACCTCTACGGCGGGGTCGGCCTGCTCGCGGCGGCCGTCGGCGACCGCTTCGGCTCGACCGTGCGCATCACGACGGTCGAGAGCGACGCCCGGGCCACCGACCACGCGGGCGAGAACCTCTCGGAGTGGCTGGGCGCCGCGGCCGTCACGTCCCGCGTCGACAGGTTCCTGCGTGAGCTCGCCGAGGCTCCGGCAGCGGAACGACGTCGGCTCGAGGGAGCGACGGTGGTGCTCGACCCTCCGCGCTCGGGTGCCGGGCGCGAGGTCGTCGACTCGCTGGTCGACCTGCGGCCGCGCCAGCTCGTCTACGTCGCCTGCGATCCTGTCGCCCTCGCTCGCGATGCCGGACTGCTGCGCGAACGCGGCTACGAGCTGCAGGCTCTGCGCGCCTTCGACCTGTTCCCGAACACTCACCATGTCGAAGCCGTGGCGCGCTTCATGCGCGCGTCCTGACGGAGGCGCGACGCCGTAGTGTGGGATGACGCGGCACGGGTGTCGCGTCAGTGGAGGGAACGCACGTGACGGAGTCGAATGCGGGTGCGGCAGGTGCCATCCAGGTGGCCATCGTCGATGACCACGAGTCGGTGGTCCTCGGACTGAAGGCGGCCTGCGAGGCGGCGGGCTACGACGTCATCTACACGACGGCGCGAGCCCAGGACCTCATCGACAACGTGCTCGGCCGGCCATGCGACGTGGTCGTGCTCGACCTGTCGCTCGGCGACGGATCGAGCGTGACCGACAACGTGAAGGCCGCCCAGGCGACCGGGGCCGCCGTGCTGGTGCACTCCATCGCAGACCGCGTCGCCAGCGTTCGGGAGGCTCTCGCTGCCGGTGCGGCCGGAGTCATCCCCAAGTCCGCTCCGACGGCCACGGTGCTCGCCGCCATCGCCACGGTGGCGCGGGGCGAGGTGCTCAACAACCTCGAGTGGGCGTCGGCCATCGACGCCGACGCCGACTTCGGCAAGGCTCAGCTCGGTCGTCGCGAGCGCGACGTGCTGCACCTCTACGCCTCCGGCCTCCCGCTCAAGACCGTCGCCCTGCAGCTGGGCATCGCCCACTCGACGGCCAGGGAGTACCTCGACCGGGTGCGGGTGAAGTACGTCGAGGTCGGGCGCCCCGCCCCGACCAAGGTCGACCTGCTGCGCCGGGCGGTCGAGGACGGCATCCTGCCGGGCCTCGAACAGGATTCGGCTGGATGACGACGGCCCCATCACCGCGCACGACCGAGCGGGGTGAACGACTGCGCAGTGCTCTGCCGACCACGTCGGAGCCACGGGCAGCGCTGAGCGCCCGCCGCATCAACGTGGCACTGGCGCGAGCGACGGCCTTCTTCGGCCTGATCTTCGTGGTGCAGACGGTCCCGGTGATGCTCCAGCAGCTTCCCGAGCTCATCGCGCCCCTCTCGTACATCCTCGGCGCCACGGTCTTCAGCGCCCTGATCGCCGTGGCCGTCTCCGCGTGGGTGAACCGCGCCCACCGCGTGGTGTTCGGCTTCTTCGCGGTCGTGTACCTGCTGGCCGTCCTGGTCTGGCCCCTGAATGTCGGTGACCCCGCCGACTTCGCGGAGAACACGCCGTGGATCTGGTATCTGGTGACCGTGGCGACGACCAATGCCGCCATAGCCTTCAGACTGCCCGTCGCCATCCTCTACACGATCCTGACTCCACTCGCCTACGGCATCATCAGGGTGTCGCCGGCGGGCGGTGACGTCGGGTTCACCCGGGCCAGCCTCGACACGGTCTACGCCATCCTGCTCAGCTCGGCCGCCCTGATCATCTTCACCTCCCTGCGGCAGGCCGCAGAGGCCGTCGACGATGCTCAAGCCGGAGCGCTGGCCAAGTATGCGGAGGCAGTACGCCAGCACGCCACCGACGTCGAGCGGGTGCAGGTCGATGCCATCGTGCACGACAGCGTGCTCACCACCCTGCTCTCGGCTGCCAACGCAGACAGGCCCGAGCAGAAGGTTCTCGCCGCCCGCATGGCGCGTACGGCGCTCAAGCACCTCGAGGTCGCTGCGGCACCGCCTGTCGACGACGAGCGGGACGTACCGCTCGATCGGCTGGCCCGCCGCATCCGTTCGTCGGCATCGGAGTTCTCGACGCCGTTCGTCATCCGCGCGACGCACGTCGCCTCCCACGGGGTGCCCGTGCAGGCGGCGGAGGCGCTGTACTCGGCATCGGTGCAGGCGATGGTCAACAGCATGCAGCACGCGGGAGGTGCGGCGAGTCTCGTGCGCCGCAGGCTCACCGTGACCGGGCTCGCCGACGGATGCCGCATCACGGTCAGCGACACCGGGAGGGGTTTCGACGCCGCGGGCATTCCGCAGGAACGCCTGGGCATCAGGGTGTCGATCATCGAGCGGATGCTGAGCGTCGGCGGCACCGCCCGCATCGAGTCGTCGCCCGGCGCGGGCACCACCGTCACCCTGCAGTGGCCCGCGGACACGGAGACAGCTGAGATCGCGGCCGAGAGCGACGCTGATCGTGCCTCGATCGAGCCGAGCGGAGCCGGCGCATGATCACCATTCCGCGCGGGCTCATCGTCGCCCTCGCCGCCGTGTTCTCGGCCTACCACGTCGTCCTGGCGATCACATCGCTCGGCGTGCCGGACTCCCCGGTCGCCCCGATCATCGCGATCTGCCTGTACGTGCTCGCGACGGTCTTCAGCCTGTGGCCGTCCCGTCCCGGGCGGATGCCGCTCTGGGTGGCCGCCTTCGATCTCGCCGCGAGCATCGCCATGCCGCTGCTCGTCTGCTCGACCCTCGATGCGACGGCCGACAACGGCTACGCCACCTGGTACGTCGCGGCCATCGGAACCCTCATGACGATCACGGCCGTGCGGGGCCGGCTGGTCGTCGCCTGGGTCGGCGTGGGCTTCCTCGTGCTCCAGACCCTCGTCTGGGCAGGCCCGGCCGCGCTCGGCTTCATCGGAGTCATCGGCAGCGTGGTGTGGGTGGGGGTCGCCCACTTCGGCGCCCGTGCGCTGTCGAGGGCGTCCCGCGAGGCGCGCTCCTACAGCCTCGCGGAGCGGGAGGCGGCCGACTGGCAGGCGGCCCAGGACGCCCACCTGCACGAGCGGCAGGTGCGGCTGGCGACGACGGATCGCATGGCCGCCCCCATGCTGCGCCGCATCGTCGAGACCGATGGCGACCTGAGCGACGCGGAACGCCTCGAGTGCCGCCAGCTGGAGGCGGCCATCCGCGACGAGATCCGCGGCCGCATGCTGCTCGACGACGGGGTGCGCGCGGCGGTGCGCGACGCGAGGCAGCGCGGGGCGAGCGTCACGCTGCTCGACGAGGGCGGCATCGACGACCTCGACGACGACGACCGCAGGCGCACCCTGACCACCCTCCGCGACGCCATCGTGGGAACCGCCGCCGATCGCATCATCGTGCGGACGGTCTCGGACGACGAGGTCGCGGTCACCGTCGTCGGACTGCGCGGGGGCGACCAGCGCACTGCAGCCCTGGGTGACGGCGGATCCAGTGTCGCAGTCGACGACGATGACGATGACGATGGCGAAGAGGTCGATCTCTGGCTCGAGATCCCGCGCTGAGCCCCGGGCCGGCCGAAGTGCTGGGGGTATGAGGAACGTGCTGGGGGTATGACGAAGGGGAGCGTGTCTGAGACCCGCTCCCCTTCGTGTATCCGAGTCGCGGCGATAACCCGAATATCGCCCTGACTCGTCCCTACCGCGCCTGCTGAAACAGCTGGACTTCGGTGGGCGGTGGCCCCTTGCGGGACTACCTTCGCTATCTAGTGTGACTCACGGGCAACATCAATAACAGTCATCATTTCGGGGGACACGGATGAGGACCCCCGGCGAAAGCGTCTTCGTTCACTCCGCGCGAGCGCACCAGCCCCCAGAACGGGTGATGGAGCGGTGCGGAATCGCAGGGGTACACCGGTGCCTGTCGGGCTGCTCAGCCGCTGAAGCCGCGCCACTGACCGGCGCCCGGCGTGAGCGGCTGGCGCAGTGCGCGCTGAGAGCGCTGCGATGCGTTCTGCCCGGCTGGGGGAGCGGTTGTGGCCCCGGCCGACTCCTCGGCCAGCATCGCCGACAGCACGGCAGCGACGGCGGCGGCCTCCTCGTCGGTGACGCCCTGGGTGATGAAGGTGATGTCGGTCAGCGCCTGCGCGTCGTCCGGCCGATCGGTTGCAGCATGCCTGCCCATCAGAGCGGGATGTTCCCGTGCTTCTTGGCCGGCAGGCTGGAGCGCTTGGTGCGGAGGGCCCGCAGGGCCTTCGTGACGGAGACGCGGGTGGCGGCCGGCTCGATGATGCCGTCGAGCTCTCCGCGCTCGGCTGCCAGGAACGGGCTGGCCACGTTGTAGGTGTACTCGTTGGCGAGTTTGGTGCGCACGGCGGCCACGTCCTCTCCGGCCTCCTCCGCCCGCTTGATCTCGCCTCGGTAGAGGATGTTGACCGCGCCCTGGCCTCCCATGACGGCGATCTCAGCGGTCGGCCAGGCGAGGTTGATGTCGGCGCCGAGCTGCTTGGAGCCCATCACGATGTACGCGCCGCCGTAGGCCTTGCGCAGGATCACCGTGACCAGGGGCACCGTCGCCTCGGCGTAGGCGTAGAGCAGTTTCGCTCCGCGGCGGATGACGCCGGTCCATTCCTGATCGGTCCCCGGCAGGTATCCGGGAACGTCGACCAGGGTGACGATCGGGATGGAGAACGCGTCGCAGAACCTCACGAAACGGCTCGCCTTCTCACCCGCGTCGATGTTGAGGGTTCCGGCCATGGCGTTGGGCTGGTTGGCGATGATGCCGACGGAGCGACCCTCGACCCGGCCGAAGCCGATGACGATGTTGGGCGCGAACAGCGGCTGCACCTCGAGGAAGTCGCCGTTGTCGACGACGCCCTCGATGACGCTCTGCACGTCGTACGGCTGGTTGGGGGAGTCGGGGATGACGGTGTTCAGGCGGCGGTCGGCATCCGTGATCTCCAACTCGGTGTCACTGTCGTAGACCGGCAGTTCGGCGAGGTTGTTGTCGGGGAGGAAGCCGAGGAGGCTGCGGGCGTAGTCGAGGGCGTCGGACTCGTCGCTGGCCAGGTAGTGGGCGACGCCCGAGACCTTGTTGTGGGTGAGCGCGCCGCCGAGCTCCTCCATGCCGACGTCCTCGCCGGTGACCGTCTTGATGACGTCGGGGCCGGTGACGAACATCTGGCTGGACTTGTCGACCATGATGACGAAGTCGGTGAGGGCAGGGGAGTAGACGGCGCCACCGGCTGCCGGGCCGCAGATGATCGAGATCTGCGGGATGACCCCGGACGCCCGGGTGTTGAGTCGGAAGATCTCGCCGTACTTGCCGAGGGCGACGACGCCCTCCTGGATACGGGCTCCGCCGGAATCGAGGATGCCGATGATGGGAACACCGGTCTTCAGGGCGAGCTCCATCACCTTGATGATCTTCTCGCCCGCCACCTCTCCGAGGGAGCCGCCGAAGACCGTGAAGTCCTGGGAGTAGACGGCCACCTGGCGCCCGTGGATGGTGCCGACACCGGTGACCACGGAATCGCCGTAGGGCTTCTTCGCGTCCATTCCGAAGGCGTGCGTGCGGTGGCGGACGTACTCGTCGAGCTCGACGAAGCTGCCGGGGTCGAGGAGTTCGGTGATGCGCTCGCGCGCCGTCATCTTGCCCTTGGCGTGCTGCTTGGCGATGGCGGCCTCGCCACTCGCCGTCACGGCCTCGTGGAAGCGGTTCTTGAGGTCGGCGAGCTTGCCTGCCGTCGTCGTCATGTCGGGGGCCTGCGCAGCACTGTTCTCGGTCACGCGGTTCAGCCTATCCGGGGCACCTCCCCGCCGCCCGTTGACGGATGCCTACAAAGATGACCCCGAACCATCGTGATGAGCACCAACCGCTACTCTGAACGCGACGAAGGGATGCCCGTCATGGAATTCACGCGGAGCACGGCGCTCGCCGCCAGGTTCGAGTACCTCGACGAGGCCGGATCCACGAACGACGAGCTGGTGCAGAGGGCGGTGGGCCCGGATGCCTCGGCGTGGCCGGACCTCTCCGTTCTGGTGACGGGCAGCCAGACCAGCGGTCGCGGTCGTCTCGGGCGGACGTGGACGGCTCCGGCCGGCCGGTCCCTCGCCATCTCCCTGCTCGTGCGGCCGCGCCTGGCCGACGGATCGGCGCTTCCGGCCGACAGGCTCGGGTGGCTGCCACTGCTCACGGGAGCCGCCATGACCCGCGCCGTGCGTGCCGCCGTGCGTGATCACGCCGAGAGGCTCGCGCAGACTCCCGACGACGACGGCGCGCCGGGCTCGATCGACGTCTCGCTCAAATGGCCGAACGACGTCCTGGTCGACGGCTACAAGGTGAGCGGCATCCTGGCCGAACTGCTTCCGCCCGTGCCGGGGGAGGAGCCGGGCGGCGTCGTGATCGGCGCCGGCCTCAACCTGGCCCTCGACGAACACGACCTGCCGACGCTCACGTCCACCTCGATCCTGCTCGTCACCGGGGTCGCCCCGGATCCCGACGAGGTGCTCGCGTTCTACCTCGAGGCGTTCACCGAGCTGTACCGGGCCCTGCTCGCCGCCGACGGCGACCCTGGGGCCAGCGGGCTCCACGCCGAGGTCACAGGACTCTGCGGAACCCTCGGCCGCGAGGTGCGGGTGGAGCTCCCGGGTGGCGACATCCTCATCGGAACCGCCGCCGCGATCGACGCCGACGGGCGTCTCGTGGTCGAGGACCGCGAGTCCGGCGAGAGCCGGGCCGTCTCCGCGGGAGACGTGACGCACCTGCGCTACTGATCGGCGGGGATGCCGGGGACGGAGAGCCCGAGACGGTGGCTCCGGGGCTGGGAATTGCTCCCACGCTTCTTCCAGAATCGTGTCCCGTAGGATACCTATCGGCCTGAACGGGCCGGTCGATGTCCCTGCGCGGGAAGTAAGAGAGCACTACGTGACAACGGAAGACCTTACCGGATTCCAGACTCCGGGCCGTGGTCGCGGCATCCTGGACATCTTCCGGTGGCACTATCTGCTGCGCCTCCTCATCCGCAAGGGCACCTCCACCCGCTACCGCAACTCGGTGCTGGGCTGGACCTGGTCGTACGTGAAGCCCGCCGCGCAGTTCCTCGTCTATTACTTCGTCATGGGCGTGATCCTGCAGTTCCACAAGGACATCCCCAACTTCGCGATCTACCTCTTCTCGGGCATCGTCGTCATCAACCTCTTCAACGAGGCGTTCGGCAACGCGACGAACTCGATCGTCGACAACCGCGCTCTGGTCAAGAAGATCTACCTGCCGCGCGAGCTGTTCCCGATCGCGGCCATCATCGGCGCGCTCGTGCACTTCCTGCCGCAGATCGCCATCCTGCTCTTCGTCTGCCTGCTCGTGGGCTGGGTGCCGAGCTTTGCAGCCATCGGCGCCTTCCTGTTGGGCATGCTCATCATCCTGGCGTTCTCGCTCGGACTCGGCCTGTTCTTCGGCGCCTTCAACGTGCGCTACCGCGACGCCCAGAACTTCGTCGAGATCATCAAGATGCTCTCCACCTGGACCGCTCCCGTGCTCTACGGCTGGGCCATGGTGCAGGCGACCCTTCCCGCCTGGGCCTTCCACATCTACATGGTCAATCCGATCGCGGTGGCGGTCGAGTACCTGCACTACGCGTTCTGGGATCCCACCGTCGAGAACGGGGCCGGGTTCCCGCCGCACATGGTGTGGTACACCGTCGGTGCCCTCGTCTTCTCGGCCGTGATGATCGCCATCGGCCAGTTGACCTTCCGACGCCTCGAGCGCGGCTTCGCCCAGGACCTGTGATGGAGAAGACCATGGACCAGCGTCCGCGCATCATCGTCGACGGAGTGCGCAAGGACTTCCTCCTGCGCCACACGCACTCCCTGAAGGAGGCGTTCGTCGCCCGCATCCAGCGGAAGAACGCGGCTCCGACCACGTTCCAGGCCCTCGACGGCGTGAGCTTCGAGGTGGGCGAGGGCGAATCCGTCGCCGTGCTCGGCCTCAACGGCTCGGGCAAGTCGACCCTGCTGAAGCTGGTCTCGGGTGTTCTCGAGCCGGATGCCGGAACGGTGCTGACCCGAGGCCGCGTGGCCGGCCTCATCGAGGTGGGCGCAGGCTTCCACCCCGACCTGTCCGGGCGTGAGAACGTCTACCTGAACGCGGCCATCCTCGGCATGAACGAGGCCGAGACCGACGCGCGTTTCGATGACATCGTGGCGTTCTCCGAGATCGGCGAGTTCATCGACCAGAAGGTCAAGCATTACTCGTCCGGCATGTTCGTGCGGCTCGCGTTCTCCGTCGCGATCCACGTCGAACTCGACGTGCTCCTCGTCGACGAGGTGCTCGCCGTGGGTGACGCGCCGTTCCGGGAGAAGTGCACCAAGAAGATCAAGGAGCTGGCCGAGCAGGGCAAGACGATGCTCATCGTCAGCCACAGCCTCGGCATGGTCAAGGATCTCTGCGACCGCGGTGTCGTTCTGCGCAAGGGCAAGAAGATCTTCGACGGACCCGTCGACGAGGCCATCAAGGCGCTCCAGGGCTGAGCCGACCCGCGGCCCCACACGCCCGGGCAGCGCACGGGTCTGGGGTAAGAATGACCTATGAGCATCGCAGGCGAACCGCCGACCGGAACGACGGGCCCCACCGTCCCGGCCGAGCGCATCGTCGCGCGCCTGCGCAGGCACGCGCGGGCGCTGTTCTGGCCGTCGCTGCTGCTCATCGTCGCCTGCGGAGTGGCCGGCTACGGCCTGCCCCGGCTGACTGAGACCTGGGCCCAGATCATGGCGTGGGGTGCTCTCGCCGCCGTGATCGTGTTCGGCTGGCTGTTCCCCGTGCTCTGGTGGCTCGGACAGCGCACGACGGTCACGACGCGCCGGGTCATCGTGCGCAGCGGATTCTTCGTGCGCGTGCGCCAAGAAGTGCTGTACTCGCGCATCTACGACGTGAGCGTGCGCACCTCCTGGCTGCAGAGCGCCTTCCGTAGCGGCGATGTGCTGATCAACACCGGCGCGGATCGTCCGGTGGTCCTGCGGGACGTGCCGGGAGCCGCGTTGGTCCAGCGTTCCCTGCACGATCTGACCGACGCCGCCCACGGCAGTGGAATCAGCATGCGCTGGCAGGAGGAGCCGTCAGCTCTCCCCGACCAGTCGGTCGTCTGGGGCGGCCGGTAGCAGCGACGCGGCGGTCGGTGACGTGCGGTGCGGCGCGAACACCCAGAGGCGGTAGGCGAAGAAACGGAACGCCGCCCCCAGCGCGAGGCCGATCATGTTCGAGGAGATGTTGTCGGCGAGCACCGAGGTGAATCCCAGTACGTAGTGCGAGAGCCACAGGCAGGCCAGGCCGATGACCATGCCGATGATGCTCACGACGAAGAACTCGATGCCCTCGCGGGCCGTGCTGGTCGAGCGCCTGTCCGCGAAGGTCCAGTAGCGGTTGCCCATCCAGTTCACGAAGATGGCGAGCACGGTCGAGATCACCTTGGCGATCAACGGACCCGTGTGCACCTCCTCCGGCGAGAGCACCGTGGCGCGCAACAGGTTGAACACGCCCACGTCCACCAGGAACCCGACGGCCCCGACGGCGCCGAACCGCGCCAGCTGGGAAGCGAGCACGCGCCATCCGCCGGTCGTGGTCGTTGTCATGACTGCATCCAAGAGGAAAGGGGATGGGCGAAGATAGACGTGCGCAGGGAAGTCTAACCACCGCGCAGCAAGCCAATCTGAATGCCGGCTGCGGATGTCCTCCGCGAGCTGAGAGCCAGGAGAGACGTGACGATGATCGTTGGTGTGATCGGTGCGGGCCAGCTCGCCCGCATGATGATTCCCGCTGCAGTGGAGCTCGGCATCGAGCTGCGCGTGCTCGCCGAGGCCGACGGGATGTCGGCCGGACTCGCCGCCGTCGGCGTCGGGGACTACCGCGATCGCGACGCCGTTCTGGCCTTCGCAGACACGGTCGACGTGCTCACTTTCGACCACGAGCACGTTCCGCAGGAGATCCTGCGGGAGCTCGTCGACCGCGGAGTCGCCGTGCACCCCGGACCCGACGCGCTTCTCTACGCCCAGGACAAGCTGCTCATGCGGGAGAAGCTGACCGAGCTCGGCCTCCCCGTTCCCGACTGGGCGCGCGTCGAGAACTCCGACGAGCTGGCGGCCTTCCTCTCGGACCACGGCGGCCGGGCCGTCGTGAAGACGCCGCGCGGCGGCTACGACGGCAAGGGTGTGCGAGTCGTGCGGGCAGCCGATGAAGCCGACGACTGGTTCGCCGCCCTCACCGAGGGCGACGCACTCCTGGTCGAGGAACTCGTGGACTTCAGTCGTGAGCTGGCCCAGCAGGTCGCCCGTCGCCCGTCGGGTGAGATCGTGTCGTGGCCGCTGGTCGAGACCGTGCAGGCCGACGGAGTCTGCAGCGAGGTCATCGCGCCCGCGCCGCACTCGGCCGGTCGCCTGGCCGACGTGGCCAGGCAGATCGCCGTCACCGTCGCCGAGGGCATCGGCGTGACCGGTGCCCTCGCCGTCGAGCTCTTCCAGACCACCGACGGACGGCTGCTCGTGAACGAGTTGGCGATGCGGCCGCACAACAGCGGCCACTGGTCGATGGACGGTTCGACGACGGGCCAGTTCGAGCAGCACCTGCGCGCCGTGCTCGACCTCCCGCTCGGATCGACCGAGACCCACGACGAGTGGTCCGTCATGGTGAACATCCTCGGGGGCCCGGTGGAGGGCACGCTCGCCGACAGGTACGCGTCGGCGATGTCGCAGCATCCGTCGGTCAAGGTGCACAACTACGGCAAGGCTCCTCGACCCGGTCGCAAGGTCGGGCACGTCACGGCAGTCGGCGACGACCTCGACGACGTCACCTACCAGGCTCGGGCGGCTGCGGCGTACTTCGCCGACTGACAGGGGCGCGCCGTGGCGGCATCTCCCAGCCGCCGGATCTAGGATCGACGGGTGAGTGAAGCAAGCCCGATCGTCGGCATCGTCATGGGATCAGACTCGGACTGGTCGGTGATGAGCGATGCCGCGCAGACTCTGCGCGAGTTCGGCGTGCCCTTCGAGGTGCAGGTCGTCTCCGCGCACCGCACCCCGCGCAAGATGATCGACTACGGCACGGATGCCCGTGGCCGCGGTCTGAAGGTCATCATCGCGGGTGCCGGCGGTGCAGCCCACCTCCCCGGCATGCTCGCCTCGGTCACGGTGCTTCCGGTCGTCGGTGTGCCCGTGCCGCTCAGCCGGCTCGACGGACTCGACTCGCTGCTCTCGATCGTGCAGATGCCTGCGGGTGTGCCTGTGGCGACGGTGTCGATCGGCGGGGCGAAGAACGCTGCCCTCATCGCCGTGAAGATCCTCGCGACGGCCGATGAGGCACTCGCCGACCAGTTGGCCGCCTATGCCGAGGACCTCGCCGCCCTCGTGGAGAAGAAGAACACGGACCTGCAGTCCCAGCTATGAGCACCATGACCTCAGTGGCGAGCCCGATCCGCTACCCGAACACCACGTCCTCCGAGGTGATGACCCGCCGTGCGTGGTGGCTCATCGTCCTCAACTTCCTCATCCCCGGAACCCCGCAGGTTCTCGCGGGAAACCGGAGGCTCGGCCGCTTCGGCCTCGTCAGCACCTTCGTGCTCTGGGCCATCGTCGCCATCCTGCTCGGACTGTATCTCGGGGCGCGCACGACTCTGTACACGCTGTTCAGCACCTCGATCACACTGTGGATCGCCGCCATCGTGCTGGTGTTCTACGCCGTCCTCTGGCTGATCCTCTCGATCGACACCCTGCGCCTCGTTCGCCTGGTGCGCACGGCACCCTCCGCGAGGGCCTGGATCGGCGGGCTGACGGCGCTGCTCATGATCTTCCTCAGCGGCGGAGCCGTGTACGGGGCGTACATCGCCACCTCGGCGAGCGGATTCCTCAGCACGGTCTTCCAGGCCGGACCGAGCGTTCCTCCGGTCGACGGCAAGTACAACATCATGCTGCTCGGCGGCGACGCCGGACCCGACCGCGAGGGCATGCGTCCCGACAGCATCTCGGTCGTGAGCATCGACGCGACCACCGGGCAGGCCGTCACGATCGGCCTTCCGCGCAACCTCATGTACGCACCGTTCTCCCCGGGGCCGATGGCGGACAAGTACCCCAACGGCTACGGCTGGGACGACGAGTGCGACGTCGACGTCTGCCTCCTGAACTCCATCTACACCGAGGTGGAGCTGAAGAGTCCTGAGATGTACCCGGATGCCGAGGCGAACGGCAGCGAGCCAGGCATCGAGGGCATGCGGGATGCGGCGGAGGGCGTCACCGGCCTCACTATCCAGTACTACGTGCTCATCGACATGCAGGGCTTCTCCGACCTCATCGACGCCCTGGGCGGTGTCGACATCACCGTCGACCAGCGCATCCCGATCGGCGGCGACGAGGACCTGAACGGCGTCGAGGGCTGGATCGAGCCCGGAGCGCAGCACCTCGACGGCTTCCACGCGCTCTGGTACGGACGCGCAAGGCACGGCACCAGCGACTACGACCGCATGGCCCGCCAGCGTGTGCTGCAGGACGCGATCCTCTCGCAGTTCAACCCGGCGAACGTGCTGACCAAGTTCCAGGCCGTGGCCAGCGCCGGGGCGCAGGTCGTCAAGACCGATGTCCCGCAGAGCATGCTGGGTTACTTCGTCGACCTCGCGTCGAAGACCAAGGAGCTCCCCGTCACGAACGTGGAACTCGTTCCCGCCAACGGCATCGACCCATCCGAGCCCGACTTCGACGCCATCCACGCGATGGTGAACGCCGCCGTGTATCCGCCGACGGAGACGCCTGCTCCTGCTGAGTGAGGCGGTTTGCGTGAGGCGCTTCGGCCGGGGACTTCGTCCGGGCCTCAGCGAGCGTGAAGCTCAGAGATCGGCGTGCAGCTGCCAGATGCGCTCACCGGCATCGCGCCAGGTGAACGCCTTCGCGCGGTCCGACCCGACGATCCGCAGGCGGGCCGCGCGCTCGTCGTCGCCGATGATCGCGGCAACGGCGCTGCTCAGCCGCTCGGGGTAGCTGTCGGCGTCACCACGCTCCACGGAGATTCCGGCCTCGCCGACGAGTTCGACCAGCGCCGGGGCGTCGGAGTGCACGACGGGCAGCCCGAAGCGCAGGGCGTCGATGATGGGCGCGCCGAAGCCGGCCTCGATGCCCGGGAAGACGTAGACGGCAGCGCGGTCGAGCACCACGGCGCGATCCTCGGGCCCGAGTTCTCCGAGCAGACGCACCCGGCCCGACTCGACGTCGGCGCGCAGCTCGTCGTGCTCCGTGCCGTCGGGAACCGTCGCGTCGGCGCCGAGAACGAGGAGCGGCATGCCCGGGTCGCTGCGCCGCACCCCTGTGATGAGGTCGGTGACGCCGTCCCCGGCGCCGAGGGAGCCCTCGGCCAGGATGAAGCGAGGAGGCAACTCGAGTGCGGCGGCCCGGCGATCGGCATCCGGCGGCACGGTCAGCCCGATGCTTCCCGCGCCGGCGATCACGCGGATGCGGTCGCCGAAGTCGGCGATCTCGGCCAGCTGATCGGCAACGGCGTGGCTCGGCACGACGATGGCGTCGGCGAAGCGGCGGGCCCGACGCAGGAATGCCTTCCGCACCGTCACGGCATCGCGGCCGATGGCGGAGGGCGTGGTCCAGGCGAGGGTGTCGTGCACCGTCACCGAGATCTGGTCGCCGCGCGCGCGGTCGTGCGAACGGAGCGGCGCGCGCAGGCCGGGGGCGTGCACGAGGCCCCGGCCGCTCGATGCGATCGCGCCGAGGCTCCAGGCCAAGGCGAGTCCGCGGGTGGACAGCGACGTGGGCTGCACCTCGGAGAGGCCGGCCAGTTCGGCCCGGACCTGGCTGACCAGATCGTCGGAGCCGCCGGGGACGATGGCCTCGACGTCGCAGCCCTCTGGTGTTGTCGCGATGATGGCGCGGGCTATGGCCACGGAGTAGCCGTCGGGGACGTCGGTCGGACCGGAGATGAGGTGGTCGGCGATCACACGCAGTGTCGTCATGCGCCTGCCGCCTTCCCTGTCGCCGTGCGCTGAAGCACGCCGCGCCGCTGACCCGTGTGGCCGTCGTCCATGGTGCCCCCGATCGATTGTCCACCCCGATTCTCCCGGTTCCGGGCGACGGATGCGAACGCGGCCGTCACGGCGAGCGGCGCGGGGCGTCCGCCGGCGGCATCCGTGCCCCCGGCACGCGCATGCCCGGCTCAGGAATTAACGGCAAGATAGAGGTCTATGTCTTCAGCCGCCTCTGCCTCAGCCGCGCCCGACGCCACCCGGGTGGTCGCCGTGATCGTGGCGTACAACCGCAGCGAGCTGCTGCGAGAGGCCATCGAGGCCCTGCTCGGCCAGAAGCGGGCGGTGCAGGCGATCGTCGTCGTCGACAACGCGTCGACGGATGACACCGCCGCCGTCGTGGCGACGTTCGGGGCCGCCGTCGACCTGGTGTCCCTCGACCGCAACACCGGGGGAGCCGGCGGGTTCGCCGTCGGCATGGCGCGAGCGCTGCAACACCACCGGCCGGACTGGCTCTGGATCATGGACGACGACACCATCCCGACGGCGACGGCGCTCGAGGCCCTGCTCGCGGCGGTCGACGGCTCGGACCTCGTCGTCGCCGGCTCCCGCGTGGTCTGGACCGACGGCCAGGACCACCCCATGAACACTCCGCGCCGGAAGCCGTTCGTCTCGGCCGTCGAGAGCGAGCAGGCGGGATCCCGCGGGAACCTTCCCGTGCGCAGCACCTCGTTCGTGTCGATGTTCGCCCGTGCCGATGTCGTGCGGGAGGTGGGCCTGCCGATCGCCGACTACTTCATCTGGAACGACGACTTCGAGTACTCCACCAGGCTGCTGCGGGGCCGTCGCGGGGTGTTCGTGCCTGACAGCGTCGTCGTGCACAAGACCAAGGTGCTCGGCTCGACCGACGTCGATCCCGGCCCGAGGTTCTACTACGAGGTGCGCAACAAGCTGTGGATGCTGCGGCACTCGCAGAGCCTGAGCGGCGGCGAGAAGCTGCTCTACGGTGCGTCGAGCGTGCGGCGCTGGATCCGCACGGCTGCCAGGTCGAGTGACCGGAGCGTCCTCGGCGACGGCTTCCGTCGTGGCTGGCGCGACGGGTTCAGCACCCGCCCCCGCGCCAACGGCGACGCCCTCGCCGGGTTCGATGGGGCATCCGCCGACGTCGTCGCCGTCGAACGCGCGACAGCATGAGCGAGGCGACACCGGCTGAGTTCTCGCTGCTCCTCCCCGTCTACCGGGCGGACGACCCCGCGCACTTCCTGAAGGCGTTCACGAGCAGCGTCACGGCGCAGACCCGGCGCCCCGCACAGGTCGTGGTCGTGCAGGACGGCCCGGTGCCCTCCGAACTCACCGCCGCCATCGACCAGATCGTGGCCGACAGCCCGGTTCCCGTCGTGCATCACGTGCTCCCCGAGAACGTCGGCCTCGCCACGGCTCTCACGAGCGGACTCTCCGTCTGCGTCCACGACATCGTGGCGCGCATCGACGCCGACGACATCTCCCTCGCCAGTCGCTTCGAGCGCCAGCTCCCCCTGATCGAGGACGGCCTCGACCTCGTAGGAACGGGAATGTACGAATTCCTCGACGATGTCGGCTCCATCGTCGGCCAGCGGATCCCGCGCACCGGCCAGACCGAGATCGAGGACTACGCGAGATTCCACGATCCGTTCAGTCACCCGACCGTCGTGTACCGGCGCAGTGCCGTCGATGCGGCCGGGGGTTATCAGGCCATGGGTCTCATGGAGGACTACTGGCTGTTCGCCCGCATGATCGCGAGCGGGGCCAGGGTCGGCAATGTCGTCGAGCCCCTGGTCATGTACCGCGTGGGCGCCGGGGCCTATGCCCGCCGCGGTGGTCGCGAGCAGTGGCGCAGCGAACGAGCCCTGCAGAAGGCGCTGCTGGGCATCGGCTTCACCACCCGCGCGCAGTACCTGCGCAACGTCGCGGTCCGCGGCGCCTACAGGTTCGTTCCCGAACCCGTACGGCGCGTGGCGTACCGGCGCCTGATCGCTCGCGGCCCCGGCATCGCCCGCGCCGGCGAGCACTGATCTGCTCGTTCTCGCATTCGATCGGCGTTTCCTTCGGCCCGGTTCCTGCCCATGCTGAGCCTGCGGGATAGTGTGGAGCGCGACGGGCAGCGGTCGGGCGCTGGCCGCGCACCGCGCTTGGAGTACCGCACCATGAAGTCTGTCGTCGCCATCCTCCTCGCCGCGGCCCTCGGGGTGAGCATGCCGGGCATCGTCGCGACTCCGGCCGTCGCGGCTCCCCACACACCGTCTGCAACGGCATCGTCGGCGACGGCATCGTCGGCGGAGACGCCCGATGGCGCGACCACGGATGCGACGACCGGCGAACCGGGCGAGGCCACGACGCCGACGCCGGACCCCAGCACGGATCCGTCCGCCGAGCCCGTTCCGTCGCCCGATCCCACGGATATCCCGGCGCCGACGGAGGAGCCGACCACCGCGGAACCGACCACCGAGCCGACCGCCGAGCCGACGCCCAGCGCCGAGCCCACGCCGTCGGCCGAGCCCACGCCATCCGCGACGCCCACACCGACGCCCACCGAGGCTCCGGCCACGGAGGCGCCGGTCGCTCCCGAGAGTCCCGCCCGGGCACCCCTGACGTTCGGCGAGGTCCAGACCCTCGCTGCAGGCACGTTCAATCCAGCCTCCATCATCAGCGACTTCAACTTCTTCAACTCCTGGGCGATGACCGAGGCCGAGATCCAGGCCTTCCTCGAGCGTCAGATCAACGCCCAGGGAGGTTGCCTGAACTCGAACTGCCTCGCGGCGTTCCGGATGAACACGCCCAACGCGTCGTGGAGCTTCGGCACCTGTGCCGCCTACCGCGGAGCGGGCGGGGAGTCGGCGGCACGCATCATCTACCGCGTGCAGCGTCTCTGCGGTCTGAGCGCGAAGGTCATCCTCGTCACTCTCCAGAAGGAGCAGGGACTCATCACCTCTCGCTCTCCGAGCGACGGCGTCATGCGCAAGGCGATGGGCATGGGGTGCCCTGACACATCGGTGTGCGACTCGCAGTTCTACGGATTCTTCAACCAGGTCTACGCGGCGGCTCGTCAGCTGCTCTGGTACACCAACCCCGGCAGTTCGATGTACCAGGGGGGCAGGTTCCGCGTCGGCCAGCCGCGGCCCATCCAGTACAGCCCGAACGTCGCCTGCGGTTCGTCGTCGGTCACGATCCAGAACCTCGCCACGTCGGCGCTCTACTTCTACACGCCCTACCAGCCGAACGCGAACAGCCTCGCTGCAGGGTGGGGAGCCTCATGGGACGGATGCGCGTCCTACGGCAACAGGAACTTCTCGCTCTACTACAACGCCTGGTTCGGCAACCCGAATTCGACGACTCCGATGGCCACGACCCGTCTCGGCGGAAACGACCGCTACGAGACCGCTGTCGAGATCTCGAAGGACACCTACAAGTCGGCCGGCATCCCCGTGGCCTACATCGCCTCCGGCGGTGGGTTCGCCGACGCCCTCTCGGCAGCCCCGGCGGCAGCGGCCCAGGGCGGACCGCTGCTGCTCGTGGCGAAGTGGGCCGTCCCGGCATCGACCCTGGCTGAGCTGAAGCGCCTTAAACCGAAGACGATCGTCGTGGTCGGCGGCAACGGAGTCATCAGTTCGAAGGTGGCGACCTCGCTGAAGGCCATCGCGACCGTGAAGCGCATCGCCGGCGCGGACCGGTTCGAGACCTCCCAGCTCATCGCGGCCACGGTGTTCCCGAAGGTCGCCTCGGCCTACCTCGCCACGGGATGGGACTTCGCCGACGCGTTGTCGGCCGGTGCGGCGGCCGGCGCCGCGAAGACGCCCGTGCTGCTCGTTGACGGCACGGCCACGAAGGCCGACAAGGCGACGCTGAACGTGCTCAAGGCGATCGGCGCGACGAAGATCACTCTCGCCGGCGGCACTGGAGCGATCACCGCAGGTTTCGCATCGAGCGTGACGGCGGCGGGAGCCACCGTGGTGCGCCGATCGGGCATCGACCGCTACGCCACCAGCGTCGCGATCACCAACGCCGCCTTCGGGTCGTCGGCCACGGTCTACGTCGCGGCCGGTGCATCGTTCCCCGACGCCCTCGCCGGAGCCGCCGCCGCGGCGAAGACCAGAATGCCCCTGTACCTCAGCTTCACCGACTGCCTGCCGAAGGCCGTCCGCGAGTCCATCACCGCCAAGAACGCCACGAAGCTCGTGGTGCTCGGCGGAACCGGAGCCCTCACCGACCGCGTTCGCATGCTGTATTACTGCGGCTGATGCCCGTCGGTCGGGTCCGATAGGCGAGGCCTGCGGGGCCGAGCGGTCGCTCATGAGTCGGGCGGGGAAGGTGCGTTCACGCGCCCGACATCCGTCCGACACTCGGCGATCTCCCCGAACGCGCTCGCGGCGCCGGAAGAGGTCAGCCCAGCCGTCTACACTGTTCGACGTGCCCGTGCTCCACCGTCGTCCTCGCCATGCCCTGATCGCACGCTGATGGACACCTGGATCGCGGCCGCTCCGGCCCTGCTCGTAGCGCTCGCGTGGCTCCTGCTTCCCGGCGCCGCCGTCCTCGCGGCCCTCGGCGCCCGCGGCCTGCTGTTGATCACCGTGGCCCCGGCCGTGAGCGTCGCCCTCGTCGGAGTCATCGCCATCGGGTTCGGCCGCGTCGGCGTCGAGTGGAGCCCGCTCAGCGTCGTGATCGTGGTGGGGATCCTCGCCCTCGTCGCGTGGCTGCTCCGCCGCTTCGTCTTCCGTCGTCGGGTGGCATCGGTCCCACGGATACCGCGGCTCGCCGTCGTCATCCCGTGGGCCGCGGCGGCCGTGGCCATCCTGATCCAGCTCGCACTCGTGTGGGGCGGCCCCGACGCCATCTCCCAGACCTTCGACAACGGCTTCCACCTGAACGCCGTGCGCTACATCCTCGACACCGGCAATGCGTCATCGTTGTCGTTGAGCGGCGTCATCTCCTCGGGCGGCGCCTACCCGGCCGCCTGGCACGACATCGTCTCGCTCGTCGCGATGACGCCGGGGGTCGGCATCCCGCTCGCCGCGAACATGATCAACCTCGCCGTCGCCGCCGTCATCTGGCCCGGCGCCCTGCTGCTGGTCGCCCGCGTGCTGTTCCCCGGGCGCCTCGCCGCCCTCATCGCCGCGGCCGTGCTCGGTGCCGTGCTGCCGTGGTTCCCGCTGCTCATGCTCACCTTCGGCGTGCTGTTCCCGTTCTTCCTCGCCACGGCGCTGCTCCCGCTGGCTCTGGCGCTGGCGTTCTCGGTGTTCGGCCGGGGTTCCGACCTCGGCGCCTCCGTGCCGCTGCGGATCATCGCCGCAGCATTCGTGCTCCTGGCCATCGCCCTCGCCCAGCCGGCCGTCGCGTTCTTCGCCGTCGCCGTCTCCCTGCCCGCCTTCGCCTGGTTCGTCGTCGCCGCAGCCAGAGGCGCTGCATCCCGCGGCCGGATGATCACCATCATCGCCGTGTCCGTGGTCGCCGTCGCCGCCTTCGCGGCCGCCTGGATCGTCATCGGCCGCATGGGCAGGTTCGCGCCGTGGGGACCGAAGGTCGGAGACAGGTTCGGCCTGCTCGAGACCTTCCTGCTGTTCCGCGACGGTCAGCCGCCCTCCTTCGGCCTGGCGCTGTTCGTTCTCATCGGGCTCGTGATCATGGTCGTCACCCGCAGACGGCTCTGGCTGGTCGGCGCGTGGGCCATCTCCGCCCTGCTGTTCTTCATCGCCGAGGCTGTGGGGTCGGCGGAGATCAGGGTGCTCTTCCTCGGCCTGTTCTACAAGGATCCGCCCCGGCTGGCCGCGCTGTTCGGCGTCGTCTGCATCGTCGTCGGCATCGTCGGCGTCGTGAAGCTGTGGGACCTCGTCTCGGTGCGATGGGACAGGCGCTTCCCGTCCCGCCCGATCACCTCGGTGGTCGGCCGGATCGTCTCGGTCGCGCTGTTCGTCGTCGTCGCCACCGCGGGCCAGGTGCCGGCCCTCGACGCCGCTTCGACGGCCGGTCGCTACGCCTGGGGTTCAGGGGAGTGGGCGCCGATCCTCTCGACCGACGAGCGCACGCTCCTCGAGCGGCTCCCCGACACGACCGATCCCGACGCCGTGATCGCCGGGAACCCGTGGACGGGCACGAACCTCGCCTACGCCATCGCCGACCGCCGCGTGCTGAATCCGCACTTCAACTTCTCGCAGGATCCGGACCACGTGCTCCTGAACTCACGACTGAACGAGATCGCCTCCGACCCCGAGGTGTGCGCGACGGCCGAGCGTCTCGGAGTCGAATACGCCCTCGACTTCGGCACCTACTTCGGCGACGCGGCCAAGCTGCTGAACTTCGATGCGACGGCCGCGTACCCGGGTCTGCTCGACCTCGCCACGGCGCCGGGCTTCGAGGAGGTCGACCGTGCCGGTCCGGCCGTGCTGTACCGAGTGCCCGACTGCCAGTCCTGATCGGCCGGGGCCCGCCCTGATCGGCTGAGCCCGGTCCTGATCGGCCGGGGAAGGTCCTGCTCGGCCCTCAGGCCTGGGGGCGCTCGATCCCGGCGTCCTCGGCGGCGGCGCGTGCCAGGGCGACCTCACGGGCCAGCCTCGTGATGCGCCGGTTCACCGCGACGTTGCGGCGATAGGTCGTGGCCACGAACACGAGGAACGCCAGGACGAGGGCGTAGAGCAGCAGGTCGGCTCCGCGGCCGACGCCGATGAGGTTGGCGAGCCAGCTGAGCCACTGGGGGAAGATGATCGACACGATCGCCACGATCACGAAGCCGGCCATGAACAGGCGCCGCAGCGCCAGGTGGCTGTCGCTTCCGCCCGGACGGGCGAGGAAGAGCCCGACGACGAGGACGCCGACGACGAGGAGGATCTGGATCCACATCAGCGCACCAGCAGATCGACGAGGATGTTGACGGAGTTCAGCACCGACTGGCCCTTGGCCTTCGAGTAGTCCGTGTAGAGCAGTTCCACGGGGTATTCCTTCCAGGGAAGCTTGGTGCGCCCGAGCTTCAGGACGATCTCGGTGGCATGCGCCATGCCGTCCTGCTCCAGCTCGATCCGGCGGGCGGCATCCGTGCGGATGACGCGGAGACCATTGTGCGCATCCGTCAACCGGAGGCCCGTGGTGAGGTTGGTGACCCAGACGGCCGTCTTCAGGATGACGTGCTTCAGCCACCCGGGGTTGGTGCGGTCGTCGAGGAACCTCGAGCCGAACACTATGGCGAGGTCGTCGGCCTTGGCGAGGTCGACCATCTCGACGGCGTCGCTCACCCGGTGCTGGCCGTCGGCATCGAAGGTGACGATGTAGCGGGCCTCCGGATGCGCCTCGACGTACTCGAATCCCGTCTGCAGGGCGGCTCCCTGCCCGAGGTTGACGGGGTGGTGGACCACCCGCGCCCCGGCTGAGGCCGCGACGGCGGCGGATCCGTCGACGCTGCCGTCGTCGATGCAGACGATGTGGTCGAAGTGCACGCGCAGGTCGACGATGACCTGCTCGATGACGGTGCGTTCGTTGTAGAGGGGGATGACGATCCACGTGTCCGCAGCGTGTCGCCGAGGGTCGACGGCGGGGCTGGGGGCAGGTGCGTGCATCAGACCATTCTTGCAGAACGCGATAGGCTGGGCGCTGCAGCGCAAGCCAGTACCAGATCCAGGAGGAACCGCACAGTGCCGACGAGCCCGGGCGTCCGAATCGTGGATTCGGCCGATGTCGCCGACGATGTGACCATCGGATCAGGCAGTTCCATCTGGCATCTCGCCCAGGTGCGCGAGACCGCGGTTCTCGGTGAGAACTGCGTCATCGGGCGCGGGGCCTACATCGGAACCGGCGTCGTCCTCGGCGACAACTGCAAGGTGCAGAACTACGCACTGGTCTACGAGCCCGCGCATCTCGGCCACGGGGTCTTCATCGGCCCCGCCGTCGTGCTGACCAACGACACCTATCCCCGGGCGGTGAACCCCGACGGCACGCAGAAGAGCGCGCACGACTGGGAACCCGTCGGGGTGACGATCAAGGACGGCGCCTCCATCGGCGCCCGCGCCGTGTGCGTGGCTCCCGTGACGATCGGCGCCTGGGCGACGATCGCCGCCGGCGCCGTCGTCACACGGGACGTGCCCGACTTCGCCCTCATGGCCGGCGTGCCAGCTCGCCGGCTGGGCTGGGTCGGGCGAGCAGGACAGCGACTCGTCGAAGACGGTTCGCACTGGGTGTGCCCGGCGACGGGTACCCGGTACAGAGAGAACGAAGGGGCGCTCGAAGAGCTTGCCGAACATGACTGACACTTTCATCCCCGCTGCGAAGCCGATCATCGGCGACGACGAGCGCGCAGCGGTCGACCGCGTGCTTCTTTCAGGAATGGTGGCCCAGGGCCCCGAGGTCGCGGAGTTCGAACGGGAGTTCGCCGTCGAGATGGTCGAGGGGCGCGCCAGCGTCGCCGTCAACTCCGGCACCTCCGGACTCCACCTCGGCCTGCTGGCCTCCGGAGTCGGCGCCGGCGACGAGGTCATCGTGCCGTCCTTCACCTTCGCGGCCACGGGGAACTCCGTCGCCCTCACCGGGGCCACCCCGGTGTTCGCCGACATCGAGCCCGACTACTTCTCGCTCGACCCGCGTGCCGTCGAGGCCGCCATCACGCCGCGCACGAAGGGCATCATGCCCGTGCACCTCTACGGTCACCCTGCCCTCATGGCCGAGCTGCGCGCCGTGGCCGATCGCCACGGCGTCGCCCTCTACGAGGATGCGGCCCAGGCCCACGGCGCCGAGATCGACGGTCACCGCGTCGGAACCTTCGGCACCTTCGCCATGTTCAGCCTGTACCCGACGAAGAACATGACCAGCGGCGAGGGCGGCATGGTCACCTGCGCCGACGAGACCATCGTGCGGGGCGTCAAGCTGCTGCGCAACCAGGGCATGGAGAAGCAGTACGAGAACGAGGTCATCGGGTTCAACAACCGCATGACCGACATCCACGCCGCCATCGGCCGCGTGCAGCTCACCAAGGTGGGCGGCTGGACCGAGACCCGCCGCGCCAACGCGGCCTTCCTCGATGAGAACCTGAGCGGCGTCGTCATCCCGCCCGTCGCCCCCGGTGCCCGCCACGTCTACCACCAGTACACTGTGCGCGTCCCCGAGGACCGTGACGGCTTCGTCGCAGCCCTCCGCGAGGAGTACGCCATCTGCTCCGGCGTCTACTACCCGATCCCCAACCACCGTCTGCCCTCGCTCGCCGGGTTCGCCCCGGCCCTCGACCTGCCCGAGACCGAGCGTGCGGCATCCGAGGTCGTCTCGCTGCCGGTGCACCCCTCGCTGTCGCAGGGCGACCTCGAGCGCATCGTCAGCGCCGTCAACGCCCTCGCCGGGGCCGGCGCCTGATGGCCGGCAACCTGCGCGCCGGCCTGCTCGGCATCGGCATGATGGGCCGTCACCACGCCCGCGTGCTGCGTGAGCTGCCCGGTGTCGACCTCGTGGCGATCGCCGACCCCGGCGGAGACCCCCACAACGTCGCCGGCGAGCTGAGCGTTCTCTCGAACGTCGACGAACTCATCGCCGCGGGCATCGACATCGCCGTCGTCGCCGTGCCCACGGCCTTCCACGAGGATGCCGCCCTGAAGCTCGCCGACGCCGGCGTGCACACCCTGGTCGAGAAGCCGATCGCCCACTCCGTCGAGGCCGGTCGTCGCATGGTGGACGCCTTCGCCTCACGCGGACTCGTCGGCGCCGTCGGCCACATCGAGCGTTTCAACCCCGCCCTGCAGGAACTGCGCAAGCGCGTCGCCGCGGGCGAACTCGGCGACATCTACCAGATCGCCACGCGCCGTCAGGGGCCGTTCCCGTCACGCATCGCCGACGTCGGAGTCGCGAAGGACCTCGGCTCCCACGACGTCGACCTGACTGCCTGGGTCGCCCAGTCGCGCTACCGCGACATCACGGCCCGCACCGTGCACAAGAGCGGTCGCGCCCACGAGGACATGATCATCATGGTCGGCACGCTGGAGAACGGCGTGATCGTCAGCCACACGGTCAACTGGCTGAGCCCGATGAAGGAGCGCGTGACCATCGTCACCGGCGAGCTCGGCGCGTTCGTCGCCGACACCTCCAGCGGCGACCTCACGCACTACAAGAACGGAACCTTCCCCACCGAGTGGGAGTCGGTCTCGGCGTTCCGCGGCGTGAGCGAGGGTGACGTCACCCGCTTCGCCCTGGCCAAGCGCGAGCCGCTCCGGGTCGAGCACGAGGCCTTCCGCGACGCCGTCCTCGGTCTGGAGACCGACGTCGTGACCATGGAGGACGGCATGCGCACCCTCGAACTCGTGGAGGCGGCCATCGCGTCGGCCCAGCAGGCGTCGGCACAGGACGCGTCGGCGCAGTCCGGGATCTGACGCCGTGCGCATCCGCATCGCGACGCGCATCTATCAACCCGAGGCCGCAGCCGCCGCCTTCAGGCTGCGCGCCCTCGCCGAGGCCTTGGTCGCGAACGGGCACGAGGTCGAGGTGCTGACCTCGGCCGCACCGGCCGGCCTCGCGCCCGATGCCGACGGTGCGGTGCGCGTGCGTCGTGCTCCCGTGCTCCGCGATTCCCGCGGTCAGCTCCGTGGCTACGTGCAGTACCTGAGCTTCGACGGTCCGCTGCTGTTCCGGCTGCTGTTCTCGCGCCGGGCCGACGCCGTCGTCGTCGAACCCCCACCCACGACGGGCGTCGTCGTGCGCCTGGCAGCCGCGCTCCGCCGGGAGCCGTACGTCTACTACGCCGCTGACGTGTGGTCGGATGCCGCGGCCACCGCGGGCTCTCCGGCCTGGGTGGTGCGGGTGCTCCGGGCGTTTGAGCGTGCGGCGTACCGGGGTGCCCGGTCGGTGATCGCCGTGAGCGACGGCGTCGCCGAGCGCGTGCGGGACATCTCCGGGCGCGATCACGTCGTCGTCGTGCGCAACGGCGTCGACACCACGGTGTTCACGCCCGACGGTGCGCAGCACGACGCGACGGATGCCGGGTCGGCACAGCGCCCGACCATCGTCTACGCCGGAACGACCAGTGAGTGGCAGGGCGCCGACGTCTTCGTGCGCGCCATGCCCCGGATCCTCGAGGGCGTGCCGGATGCGCGCCTCGTCTACGTCGGGCAGGGCACGGCGTGGGAGGATCTCCGCGCCCTCGCCGCCCGGACCGCCCCGGACTCGATCGACTTCGTCGGTCCCGTGCCGCCCGCCGAGGCCGCCGTGCGCCTCCGCACGGCCCAGGTCGGCGCCGTCAGCCTGACGCCGGGCCAGGGCTACGACTTCGCCGTGCCCACCAAGATCTTCGCGGCCCTGGCCTGCGGCACCCCGGTGCTGTTCGCAGGCACCGGGCCGTCGGCCGGAATAGTGACCGGCCCGCTCGGCCGCTCGGTCTCCTGGGACCCTGTCGCCGTCGCCGACGGCATCGCCGCACTGCTCCTCGAGGCGGCCGAGTCCTCGGACGTCGACCGTGCGCAGGCGCGCCACGATCGCGCTCGGTGGGCGATCGACAACGCCTCGATCGCCGCGACCGGGCGCGGGGCGGCATCCGTCGTCGAAGCCGTCGCACGCACGGGTTCGGCGGGGAAGGGAGCGGCATCATGACCAGCGTGTTCGTGCGCGGCGCCCGCCTCGTCGCGAGGAAGCTGCCGGAACCCGTCGCCGATCTCGTGCTGCCCGGCCGCCGTCGGGCCGTCGCGGAGGCCGGCGTCAGTCGCGCCGCCGAGGCTCCCCGACGGCTCTTCATCGGCCCGGTCAACTCGGCAGGCCAGGGCTGGGCGTGGGCCCGTGCCGCCGAACGTCTTCCGGGCGTGTCCGCCGTGGACTTCATGTATCGCAATCCCGGCGACGTCTTCGCCTTCCCGGCCGACCATGCGGTTCCGACGGCCTTCTTCATCGGCAACCGGCGCTGGCAGCGCGAGCAGCGGGAAGCTGTGACGCGCGGCTTCACCCACGTCATCATCGAGTCGGGCAGGCACATCTTCGGCACCTCGGGCACCGTGCTCGAGCAGATCGACGGCCTGCGGGCACACGACGTCGCCGTCGCCCTGCTGTTCCACGGAAGCGACCTGCGCGTGCCGAGCGAGCACGCCGCCTCCGAGATCGACTCGCCCTTCCACGGCGGGCGCTACCCCGACACGGCACTCCTCGAGCAGACGGCGCTGCGCAATCGCGCGCTCATCGGCGACAGTGGGCTTCCGGTGTTCGTCTCCACCCCCGACCTGCACGCCTACACCGACGCAGCCACGTGGCTGCCCGTCGCGATCGACGTCGAACACTGGGCGGGGGCGGCATCGCTTCCGGCTCTGACCCGCGAGACGCCTGTCGTGGTGCACGCTCCGAGCAACGCCGGCCTGAAGGGCAGCGAGCTCATCGCCGAGACGGTGCAGCGGCTCGACGCCGAGGGCCTCATCGAGTACCGCGAGGTGCGGGGAGTGCCGGCCGAGCGCATGGCCGAGGTCTACGGATCGGCCGACATCGTGCTCGACCAGTTCTCCCTGGGCATCTACGGCGTCGCGGCCGTCGAGGCCCTCGCTGCCGGGCGTCTGGTCGTCAGTCACGTGTCGGATGCCGTGCGCTCGACGGTGCTCGAGACCACGGGGCAGGCGCTGCCCGTCGTCGAGGCTCGGGCGGGCGACCTCGAGACCGTGCTCCGCGCCGTGCTCGATGATCGGGAGCGCTTCGCCGCCATCGCGCGCTCGGGCCCGGGGTTCGCTGCCGCCGTGCACGACGGGCGACGCTCGGCCGAGGTCATCGGCGGCTTCCTGGGGGTCGGGCTGTGAGCGTTTCGCCAGCAGGTCCGTGGGAGACTGTCACGATGCCCACCTGCCAGAGATCCGGAGCCGTGCGCCCATGAAGCTCGTACGGAAGACGCTGAGCGACCTCCTGCCGTGGCTGCCGGACGACGCACGTTCCTACCTGTGGCGCTACGTCACCATCTCCTGCCTCCTGGCCGTCCTCGACATCGCGGCCATCATGCTGCTCGCACTGTCGCTGTCGCCCATGCTCACCGGCAACCCCATCCGCGTGCCCGTCATCGGCATCACCATCCCGAAGGACGCGTACGTCTGGATCCTCTCCGCCGTCGCGTTCCTCATCCTGGCCAAGTCGGTGCTGGCGATCGTGCAGCAGTGGTTCGCCACCCGCAAGTTCGCGAGCTTCGAACTGGAGATCGGGCGGCGACTGTTCAACGCCTACATCCAGGCGCCGTGGACGCACCGCCTGGCCCGGAACACCTCGCAGCTCGTGCGCATCGCCGACGTCGGCATCGCGAACGCGACCAGCGGATTCCTGCTGCCGCTCGTGCAGTTGCCCGGCCTGATCGTGAGCTTCCTGCTCATCCTGGTGATCATCCTCGTCGCACAGCCCATCACGGCCATCGTCACGATCCTCTACCTCGGCGCCATCATGGCCCTGCTGTACTGGGTCGTCTCCGGCAAGTCGGTGCAGGCCGGTCGCGTCTCACGCGACTACTCCTTCAAGGTCGCGGCGCTCATGACCGAGATGGTGCAGGCGCTCAAGGAGATCACCCTCAGGAACAAGACGGCGGAGATCGCCGAGGTCGTCAACTACAACCGCTCCTTCAGCACGAAGGCGCGCGCCAACATGAACTTCCTGGCCTCGCTGCCGAGCTTCGTGCTGAACGCGGCCCTCGTCGGCGGGTTCATCCTCGTCGGCGGCATCGGGCTGCTCACCGGTGGCATGGACGCAGCCCTCGCATCGGTGGCCCTGTTCGCCGTCGCCGGCTTCCGGTTGATCCCCTCGCTCACCGGATTCCAGTCGATCATCACGACCACGACGTCGAACGTTCCGCACGTGCAGTCGGTGATCTTCGACATCAAGGCGTCGCAGGTGCACATCGAGGTCGCCGAGAACCTCGGCCACGACCCCATCGTCGGCACTCCCGAGAAGCTCGTGCTCACCGACGTCTCCTTCGCCTACCCCGGCCACGAGGACACGCCCGCCGTGCACGGCATCAACCTCGAGGTTCGCATCGGCAGCTCGCTGGCCTTCGTCGGCGCATCCGGAGCCGGCAAGTCGACCATCATCGACGTGCTCCTCGGTCTCCTCGTGCCGCAGCGCGGCAGCATGATGCTCGACGATCGCAAGCTCGAGGACGTGCTGGCCGCCTGGCGCTCGCGCGTCGGCTACGTGCCGCAGGACGTCGCCCTCTTCGACGGAACCATCGCCCAGAACGTCGCACTCGCCTGGGACGACCACGAGATCGACTTCGACAAGGTGCGCGGCGCCCTGGAACGCGCTCAGCTCTGGGACACCGTCGCCGCTCGCGAGGGCGGCATGCGGGGCCGGATCGGCGAACGGGGCCTCGCGCTGTCCGGCGGCCAGCGGCAGCGCCTCGGCATCGCCCGGGCCCTGTACAGCGACCCGCTCATCCTGGTGCTCGACGAGGCGACCAGCGCCCTCGACACCAAGACCGAGTCCCTCGTGACGGCCGCCATCCGCGCCCTCGAGGGCGAGGTGACCGTCGTGTCGGTGGCGCACCGCCTCTCGACCATCCGCCAGAGCGAGCTCATCTGCTTCATGCAGGACGGCACGATCGCCGCCCAGGGCACCTTCGACGAGCTCGTGGCCGCAGTGCCGAACTTCGCGGAGCAGGCGCACCTCGCGGGGCTGGCGTGACCGCTCCGTTCGTCGACGTGGTGATCGCCTGCCATGACGAGGCACGGCCGATCGAACGTGCCGTCGCATCGGTGCTGCAGGATGCCGACGTTCGCGAGCGCGTGCGCGTCACCGTGGTGGCCCACGGCCTGCCCGCGGAGGCGTTCGAGAGCCGCCTGGGCACCCTGGACGTGCCCGACGGCTCGTGGCGGGTCGTGGCCTTCGCCGACGGGATCAGGAGCCCGGCCGGCCCGTTCAACCACGGCATCGACCTCGCCGACGCCGAGTACGTGGCCGTCATGGGCTCCGACGACTTCCTCGAACCGGGCGCGATGAGCGCATGGCTCCGCCACGTCGACGCCGAGCGACCGGCTGCCGCCATCGCGCGCATCCGGATCCAGGGCCAGACCGTGATGCCGAACCCGCTGGTGCGACTCGGACGTCGGCGACGGATGGATGCCGCGAAGGACCGCCTGTTCTACCGCACCGCACCGCTCGGCCTGATCGAGACCGCCGAGGTGCGTCGCCTCGGGCTCCGGATGATCGAGGGGATGCGCGTCGGCGAGGATGTCGAGTTCGGCATCACGCTCTGGTCGCTCGGACGCCGCATCGACTTCCTGCGAGACGCCCCGAGCTACGTGATCGGGGTGGACGCCGCCGAGCGCACCACGCATGCCAGGCTCCCGATCGAGGAGACCTTCGAGCCGATCACCCGGCTGCTCGACGACGGACTGCCGTCTCGGCTGCCGGCCGCGCACCGCCGGGCCCTCGCCGTGAAGCTGGCCAGGGTCGGCGTCGTGGGGGCTGCGCGCAGCCGACCGCTCCCCGAGCACTGGCGCGGAGACGACGAGGTCGCCGCCCTCGCGGCGCTGCTGCGACGTCTCATCGCGATCTCCCCGCGCCTGCTGGTGCCGTTCAACCTCGCCGACCGCCGCATCCTCGACGGCCTGCTCGCCGAGCCGACCGTCGCCAGGGTCACCGCCGATGCGCGGCATCCGTCGGCCGCCGGCCGCCGGGAACGGTGGCTCACGAGGAACCCGCTGCACAGCCTCGACCGCGAGTCGACCCTGCGCCGCTACCTGCTGTACTTCCTCAAGCGAGAAAGAGTGAGGACCGCCAGCCCATGACGACACGCCCCACCATGCTCATCCTGTCGTTCTCGCCGATCGCGACCGATGCCAGACTCCTCAAGCAGGTCTCGCGGTTCACCCGGGACTTCGACGTGACGACCTGCGGCTACGGTCCGGCTCCTGCCGGCGTCGTCGAGCACATCAGCATCCCCGACGACCAGAGGTACAACGACCTCGACGGCCGGCTGATCACGCTGAAGCGCTACAGGCAGGCGTACTGGCGGCTCTCCGCCGTGCGCTGGTCGCGGGAGCGCCTGAAGGGGCGGCGCTTCGACGTCGCCATCGCCGATGACGTCGAGGCCGTGCCCGTCGCCGTGAAGCTCAGGCCGCGCCACGGCGTTCTCGCCGACCTGCACGAGTACAGCCCGCGCCTGCACGACGACAACCCCGCCTGGTTCGAGCGGATCACCCCGTGGTTCACCTGGGTCGTCAGCCGCTACGTCACCAAGGCATGGTCGTGGTCGACCGTCAGTCGCGGGATCGTCGACGAGTACGAACGCAACTTCGGCTTCCGCGCCGAACTGGTCACCAACGCGGCCCCCTTCACCGAGGCCACGCCCGGACCGGTCTCCACCCCGATCCGACTCGTGCACAGCGGAGCGTGTCTGCGCAACCGCAACCTGCACGTGATGGCCGAGGCCGTGGCGACGGCGTCCTCCGACGTGACGCTCGACTTCTTCCTCACGCCCAACGACCCGCCGTACCTGCAGGAGCTCAAGGACCTGGCGGCGTCCTCGGCGCGCATCACCGTGCACGATCCGGTTCCGTACGCCCGACTCGGCGAGACCCTGAACGGCTACGACATCGGCATCCACGTGCTCCCGCCGATCAACTTCAACAACAAGCTGGCGCTGCCGAACAAGCTCTTCGACTACGTGCAGGCCCGGCTCGGAGTCGTCATCGGGCCGTCGCAGGAGATGGAGTACTACGTCGAGCACTACGGCATCGGAGAGGTCGCGGACGACTTCACCGTCGAATCGACCCGCGAGGCGATCGAACGGCTGACCGTGGAGTCCGTCACGGCGTTCAAGGCCAGTTCCGACGCTCACGCCGAGGAGCTCGGAGCCGATCGTCAGGTCGACGTGTGGGAGCGTCTCATCCGTGATCAGCTGCAGAGGAAGCGTCGGTGACCCGGCCCAGGCTGCTGATCATCTCGTTCTCGTCGATCGCAGCGGATGCCCGGGTGCTGAAGCAGGTGCGGCGGTTCGCCGAGGAGTATGAGCTGCACACCGTCGGCCACGGCCCGGCCCCCGAGGGAGTGGCCGGCCACATCCGGGTGCCCGACGAGCTCGCGATCTGGAAGTACGACAGGCTCGCGGTGGCGACGAGGCGCTTCAGCGCGGCGTACTGGGGGAACCCGGCCATCGCCTTCGTCGTCGACGCCCTTCGCGGCACCAGCTGGGATGTCGTTCTCGCCGACGACGTCGACACCGTCGGGCTGGCGCTCTCGCTGAAGCCCGTGCACGGCGTGCACGCCGACCTGCACGAGTACGCACCACGCCAGAAGGAGGACCTCCCGCGCTGGCGGGTGTTCGTCGCGCCGTTCATCCGCTGGATGTGCCGCACCTTCGTGACGCAGGCGGCCTCGGTCACGACGGTGGGGCAGGGGATCGCCGACGAGTACGCCCGCGTCTTCGGCATCCGTGCCGAGGTCGTGACGAATGCGGCACCCTACGCCGAGCTCGCCCCCACCCCCGTATCGTCGCCGCTGCGCCTCGTGCACTCGGGTGCCGCCCTCCGAGACCGCAACATCGGTGCGATCCTCGACGCCGTCGAGGCGACCAGCAGCGACGTCGTCCTCGCGCTCTACCTGACGCCGAACGACCCGGCCTTCCTCGAGGAGGTGCGCGCCCGTGCCGCGGCGAGCGGGCGGATCATCCTCCACGAGCCCGTCGCCTACGACGACCTTCTGCAGACCCTCAACGCCCACGACGTCGGCATCCACATCCTGCCGCCGGTGAACTTCAACAACCGCTGGGCCCTGCCGAACAAGTTCTTCGACTACGTGCAGGCCAGGCTCGGCGTGATCATCGGTCCGTCTCCCGAGATGAGCCGGGTTCTCGCCGCGCACGGATTCGGGGCCGTGGCCGACGGGTTCACCGTCGCAGACCTCACTCGTGTGCTCGACACCGTGACGCCCTCGGTCGTCGCGGGCTGGAAGGCGGCGTCGGATGCTGCCGCCGCAGAACTGTCGGGCGAGTCGCAGACCGAGGGCTGGGCGCGGGCCGTCGCCGCGCTGGTGGCGACCCGGCCCTGAACGGCCTCAGCGCTGGTGGCGGATGAGCTCGGCGATCACGCGGTCGGCCGCGTGTCCGTCGCCGTAGGGGGCGGCATCCGTCGCCTCGGGCGTCGGACGGCTGACGGCCGCGACGATCTCCTCAGGCGTGTTCGCGAGCACGTTCCAGCCGAGCTCCACGGTCTCGACCCACTCCGTCTCGGGGCGGATGGTCGTGCAGGGCACGCGCAGCAGGAACGCCTCCTTCTGCAGCCCGCCCGAGTCCGTGATGGCGCTGCGGCTGGCCAGGACGGCGGCGATGAGGTCGGGGTAGGCGAGCGGCGCGTGGGCGACGAGCGAGCCCTGCGTCAGGTCGATGCCGTGGGCGGCCGCCTTCGCGACGACCCGCGGGTGGGCGAGCAGGATCACCGGGCGCTCGAGCGACCCGAGCGCGGCGGCGATCTCGGCGAGACGGGCGGGTTCGTCGGTGTTGTCGGGCCGGTGGATGGTGGCGACATGGAACTCGCCCGGCGTGAGGCCGAGTTCATCGACCAGCACGGACGGCGCGCCGGCGAGGGCGTCCCGGGTCTGGAACAGCACGTCGGTCATGACGTCTCCGACCATGACGGAGCTGTCGGCCAGGCCTTCGTGGGCGAGATGACCCATGGCCACCTCGGTGGGGGCGAGGCAGAGGTCCGCGGCGTGATCGGTCAGCACGCGGTTGTGCTCCTCGGGCATGCGGCGGTTGAACGAGCGCAGGCCGGCCTCGAGGTGGGCGAGCGGGTAGTGCAGCTTGACCGCGCTCACGGCGGCGGCGAGGGTCGAGTTGGTGTCGCCGTAGGCGAGCACCCAGTCGGGAGCGTGCTCCTCGAAGATCGCGTCGAGGGCGCCCAGGATCGCGCCGGTCTGCACGCCGTGGCTGCCCGATCCGACGCCGAGGTGCACGTCGGGCGCTGGGATGCCCAGGTCGTCGAAGAAGACGTCGGAGAGCATCGGGTCGTAGTGCTGGCCCGTGTGCACGATGACGTGCTCGACGCCGGCGGCCGCGGCGGCGACGGCGATAGGAGCGAGCTTGACGAACTGGGGGCGCGCGCCGACGACGCTGACGATCTTCACGAGGGGAGAGTCTAGGCGAGCGAGGTGGTGCCCGCAGCCTCGACCCCCGGGTCGCTGGTAGCGTCGGGGTGTGAGAGTGCTCGTGGTGACGACGTGGTTGCCGACGACCGCCGCACCCGAGATCGGCATCTTCGTCGAGCGTGACATCGACCTGCTGGCCCGCGATCACGACGTCGACGTCGTGCACCTCTCCGCGTCGTCCGATCCGGTGACGGATGCGGCATCCGCGGGTCGTCCCCACTCGGTGCGCACCATCAGGATGTCGCCGACCAACCCGCTCAGCGTCGCGGCCGCAGCGAGGCAGCTGCGGGAGCTGCTGCCCGGCTACGACCTCGTGCACACGATGGCGGCCTCGGCCCTGCTGCCGTTCCGCACCCTGCACCCGACGTCACCGTGGGTGCACACCGAGCACTGGTCGGCGATCCTCGCTCCGAGCACGGTCGCCCTGCCCGCCCGGCTCGCGCTGCCGCTGACCATGCGCCTGCTCACCCGCCCCGACGTCGTCGTCGCCGTCGGCTCGCTGCTGGCCGAGGCCATCGGCCGACGTCGACTCGGGTCGATCGCGACCATCCCCAACGCCGTCGACAAGCCGGGTTCCCTCGTGGAGCCTCGCCGCGACGGCGTGCTCAGGCTGATCGGCGTCGGCGGGCTCATCGAGCGCAAGGGCCCGGACGTGGCGGTGCAGGCCCTCGCCGAGCTCGTGCGGCGCGGTCGCGACGCCACGCTCGTGTGGGTCGGCGACGGGCCGCTGCGGTCGGCCGTCGAGACCCTCGCCGCCCGACTCGGTGTCGCAGACAGGGTCGGGCTGAAGGGGCGAACCGCTCCCGAGGAGGTTCCGTCGCTGCTCGCCGAGGCCGAGGTGTTCCTGCTGCCGACCGAGGGTGAGACCTTCGGTGTCGCCATCGCCGAGGCCCTGATGAACGGGCGCCCCGTCGTGGTCGGTGCGCAGGGCGGCCAGACCGACTTCGTGCACGAACCCGACGGCGTGCTCGTGAGTGGGCGCACCGGGGTCGCCTACGCCGATGCCGTCGAGCGCGTCATCGAGCTGAACGCCGGCCGCTCGGCGGCGGACGTGGCGCGCGTCGTCTCCGAGCGCTTCACCGATGACGCCCGACGTGACGCCTACGCCGCTGTCTACGCCGAGGCGGAAGGAGCCGCCCGTGGTCGCGCCTGACGTTGACGTGGTGATAGCGATCCACGACCCTCGACGCGACATCGCCCGCTCCGTCGGCTCCGCCCTGACCTCGGCGTCGGTGGCCCGCGTGATCGTCGTCTGCCACAACACACCCGTCGACGGCATCGCGGCCGGGCTGGGTGCTCTCGCCGACGACAGCCGCGTGCAGCTGGAGGCGTTCGACGACGGGCTGCGCAGCCCTGCCGGCCCCTTCAACCGCGGGCTCGATCTCGCGACGGCGCGATTCACCTCGATCATGGGCTCCGACGACGAACTCGCCAGCGGGGCGGTCGATGCCTGGGCGCAGGCGGCTGTGCGCGAGCGGGCCGACGTCGTGGTCCCGCCCCTGCGCCACGCGGGCGGCGGCCTCGTGCCGACACCGCCGACCAGGCCGAGACGGGTCGCCGGCCTGGACGGCATCCGTGATCGCCTCTCGTACCGCACGGCACCCCTGGGACTGGTCTCGCGGGAGCGCTTCGGCACCCTGCGCCTCACGCCGGGCCTCGCCACGGGGGAGGACCTCGCCTACGCGACGCGCCTGTGGTTCTCCGGCGCCTCGATCACCCGGGTGCGATCCGGGGCGGACTACCTCGTGCACGACGACGCCGAGAGGGTGACGTTCACGCGCAGGCCGATCGACGAGGAACTGGCTGCTGTCGTCCTCCTCACCGCGGACGACTGGGTGCTGGGGCTTCCGGATGCCGCACGCGTGGCCATCGCCGTCAAGCTGTGGCGCCTCGCCGTCTTCGGCGCCGTGCACTATCGCGCCGGCGCCTGGCTCCCCGCCGACAGGGCTGCGCTGGCCGGAGTCGCCGATGCTCTCGGGGGATTCGCCCCCGCTGCGTTGGAGGTGCTCTCCCGCGCCGACAGCGCCCTCGTCGCGGCGATCAGGGATCAGTCGGTCCCGGATGCCGCCCTCGACGCGCGATCCAGCGCTCGTCGCCGGTTCGCGACTCCGGCGGCCCTGCTCCCGGCGCGGTCCGGGCGCATCCTGGCGCGGGAGGCTCCCGTGCGGTTCGCGGCGGCCACCTGGTTCGCGGGCTCGCCTCTCGGCTAGAGCGCGTCGGAGCCGCAGCCGACCCGCCCGTAGAATGGAGTACGTGCGTATCGCTGTCATTGCCCTTGGAAAGATCGGTCTCCCTCTCGCCGTGCAGTTCGCTGACCGCGGCCACGACGTCATCGGCGTCGACGTGAATGCGACCACGGTCGATCTCGTCAACGCCGCGCGCGAGCCCTTCCCGGGCGAGGCGCACCTCCAGGAGAAGCTGAGCGATCTGGTTCCGGCCGGTCGCCTGCGGGCCACCACGGACTACGCAGACGCCGTTCCGAACGCCGACGCCGTCGTCATCGTCGTTCCGCTCTTCGTGAACGACGCCACCTGGGAGCCCGACTTCGGCTGGATGGACGCCGCGACGCGCTCGCTGGCCGAGCACCTCACGCCGGGAACCCTCGTCTCCTACGAGACCACCCTGCCCGTCGGCACCACCAGGACCCGCTGGAAGCCCCTCATCGAAGAGGTGTCGGGACTCACCGAGGGGGAGGACTTCCACCTCGTGTTCTCACCGGAGCGCGTGCTCACCGGCCGTGTCTTCGAGGACCTGCGCAAGTACCCCAAGCTCGTCGGCGGACTGAGCGCGGCCGGCGCTGACGCAGCGACCTCGTTCTACGAGGACGTGCTCGAGTTCGACGAGCGCGCAGACCTCACGCGGCCGAACGGCGTCTGGGACCTCGGCTCGGCCGAGGCCGCCGAGATGGCGAAGCTGGCCGAGACCACCTACCGCGACGTGAACATCGGTCTCGCGAACCAGTTCGCGCTGTTCGCCGACACCGTGGGCGTCGACGTCTACTCGGTCATCGAGGCGACCAACTCGCAGCCGTACAGCCACATCCACCGCCCGGGCATCGCCGTCGGCGGCCACTGCATTCCCGTGTACCCGCGGCTCTACCTCTCGACCGACGGCGACGCCGAGATCGTGCGCACGGCCAGGCTGCTGAACGCCTCCATGCCCGCCCGCACCGTCGCCAACGCGGCAGGCATCCTCGGCGACCTCACGGGTCTCCGCGCCGTCGTGCTCGGCGCCGCCTACCGCGGCGGTGTCAAGGAGACCGCCTTCTCCGGGGTCTTCGCGACCGTCGAAGCGCTGCGTGAGCACGGAGCATCCGTTCTGGTGCACGATCCCCTCTACACGGATGACGAGCTCCGCGCCTTCGGCTGGGAACCGTTCGCGCTCGGAGACGCCGTCGACCTGGCCATCGTGCAGGCCGACCACGCCGACTACAAGGACCTCGCGCCGGCCGATCTGCCCGGCGTGCGCCTGCTCGTCGATGGTCGCAACACCACGGATGCCGCCCTCTGGTCCGGCACCCCGCGCCTCGTCATCGGCGGCGGCGGAGTCCGCTAGCCGCCGCTCGCTCTCGCACGCTTCGCCCGCTCGCTGAGGCTCGGACGAAGTCCGCGGCCGAAGCGCGGGCAAGAGACCGCTGTTCGCGGTCACTGCGCTCGACCGTCACCGAGCCGGGTGGACTGTCAGTCCGGCGTCGAGAACTCGCCGGGCGGGAAGATCGTCGGCTCGTCGAGCGGATCCGCGCCGTCGGCGAGGGGCCGCCTGAAGGCCTTCCGGAGTGCCACCAGCTGCACCAGCAGCACGGCGACCTCCGAGAGCGCGAGGCCCCACGCCAGGCCGACGACGCCGAAAGCGAAGGTGAGCGGGATCATGAGCACGGTGCCGATCACGGCGCCCACGATGGTGCTGCGTGCCAGGACGTGAGCCAGGTCGAGGGCTGTGAGGCAGGCGAAGCCCGTGAGCTGCGACGCGAGCAGGGCCGCCAGGTTGACGGCCATCGCTGCGGCGAGGGCGTAGCTGATGGTGAGGGCTCCGCCCGAGAGCACGTCGCCGATCCAGGGCCCGAGCAGGGCGTAGACCAGTCCGCCGACCAATCCGAGACCGAGCCCGATCAGCGTGACGCGCTTGGCGCGCCGCACGAGCTGGGCGGGGTCGGGGGACGGCACGTAGCCCTGGGCGATCTGCACCACCGGGCGGGTCGAGTAGAGCGCCAGTCTCACGATGCGTTCGGCGAGGGCGTACACGGCCGTCGCGCTCGGGATGAAGATCTGCACGATCACGATCGGCACGTTGACGTAGAGCGACGTCGTGGCGGCCATCGTGACGGGCGCTGCCTGCCCGCGCAGATTCCTGGCGGCGCGGACCGGCGACAGGGTGAAGCGCCATCCGCGATTGCGCCGCAGGATGTCGCCCGAGGCGAGGGCGGCCGCGAGCAGCACTCCCAGCAGTTGGAGTCCGGCGAACCAGGTGGCGTTCCCCGTGGCGATCAGCACGCCGGCTCCGACCACCGTGCCGATGATGCGGGGCATGGTGTCGATGAGGAGGAAGCGGAGGGGGCTCTTCTCGCCGACGTAGAACCAGCCGGCACCGAGTGCGACGAGGATGCCGCTGGAGACCGTGAAGGTCGCCAGCCACGGATCACCGCGCGAGAACAGGATGGCGAGGGGGATCGACACGATCAGCATCGCGAGGCTGAGCCAGGAGCGCGACAGCACGGAGTCGAAGAAGTACTGCCCCCGGAGCGCCGGTTCGCGGCTGGCGACATCCGTCGGCCCCGTGACTCCCCAGCCGAAGACGGCGATGACGAAGGAGAACCCGGCGACGGCCTGCGAGACGGCGATGGTCGTCCAGGCCTCTTCGCCGGCGGCGATGATGACCGTCGGGATGACGCCGATGCTCACGATGCCGCTGATCGCGACGGAGAGCCCGTAGGCGCTCGTCGCCGTCAACAGTCTGCGGCGATTCACCGAGCGTGCTCCCATCGTTCTCGATCCGGCGGCGAATCGACGTCAGCCAACCTACCTCGTACGCGCGTGGGCGATCCAATCGACTCGCGTCAGGAGAAGATGCCGAGTGAGGATGCCTCGTCGAGCGCGGCTCGCCAGTCGCGCATCGGAGGCAGTCCGGCGGCGGCCCAGCCGGCGTGGCCGAGCACGGAGTACGCGGGCCGGGGTGCCGGGCGGCGGAACGAGCCGCTGTCGGTCGGCGTGATCCGGTCGGGATCGAGTCCGGCGTCCTCGAGGACGGCGCGGGCGAACCCGTACCAGCTCGTCGATCCGCTGTTCGTGCCGTGGTAGATGCCGGCCGGGGCGTCGGAGTCGAGGAGCTCCACGGTCCGTCGCGCCAGGTCGCGGGTCCACGTGGGCTGGCCGACCTGGTCGTCGACGACGCCCCAGGTCTCCCGCTGGGCGGCGATGGCGAGCATCGTGCGCGCGAAGTTGCCACCATGCGCGCCGTACAACCAGGCGGTGCGGATGATGACGGTGCCTGCAGGATGCAGCTCGAGGGCGAAGCGCTCGCCGGCCGCTTTGGTGCGACCGTACGCCGACACCGGGCGCAGGGGCTCGGATTCCGCATAGGGAGATGTCGCCGTTCCGTCGAACACATAGTCGGTGGAGAACTGCACGAAGCGTGCCGAGGTCTCCGCCGCGACCCGGGCGAGGTTCGCCGCCCCGACGGCGTTCACGGCGTGGGCGTCATCCTCGTGGGTCTCGGCCTCGTCGACCGCCGTGTAGGCCGAGGCGTTGATGATCACGTCGTGGCCGGCGCCGGCGGCGCGCACGGCGGCGAGGTCGGTGATGTCCAGGTCGGCTCGCGTGAGCGCCGTCGTCTCTCGGGACTCGAGTGCCTCGACGAGGTCGTGGCCGAGCATCCCGGAGGCCCCGGTCACGAGATAGCGCGTCATCGCGTGCCGAGCGCAGCCCGCGCCTTCAGCGGTTCCCACCAGTCGCGGTTGTCGCGGTACCACTGCACCACGTCGGCGAGGCCCTGCTCGAACGGCACCTGCGGCTCGTAGCCGAGCTCGGCGCGGATCTTGGAGATGTCGACCGAGTAGCGCAGGTCGTGGCCGAGACGGTCGGCGACGCGGTCGACCGAGGACCAGTCCTTGCCCGTGGCGTCGAGCAGGAGCTGCGTGAGCTCGGTGTTGCTGAGCTCGGTGCCTCCGCCGATGTTGTAGATCTCGCCGGCACGGCCGTTCACGAGCACCAGGGCGATGCCGCGCGTGTGATCGTCGACGTGCAGCCAGTCGCGGATGTTCTCTCCGGTGCCGTAGAGGGGCACGTGCCTGTCGTCGATGAGGTTCGTGACGAACAGCGGGATGACCTTCTCGGGGAAGTGGTACGGGCCGTAGTTGTTCGAGCAGCGCGTGATCGACACGTCGAGGCCGTGGGTGCGGTGGTACGACCGCGCGAGCAGGTCGCTCCCGGCCTTCGAGGCCGAGTAGGGGGAGTTGGGCTCGAGGGCTCGCTGCTCGTCCCACGAGCCCTCGGCGATGGATCCGTAGACCTCGTCGGTGGAGACGTGCACGAAGCGCGGGAGGCCCGTCCGCAGGGCGGCGTCGAGCAGCTGCTGCGTGCCGAGCACGTTCGTCTCGACGAAGATACCGGCGTCGCGGACGGAGCGGTCGACGTGGCTCTCGGCTGCGAAGTGCACGACGGCGTCGAGGCCGGGGAACAGCTCGTCGAGCAGGGCTCCGTTCCTGATGTCGCCGTGGACGAAGCTGTAGCGCGGCGAATCGGCGACGGGAGCGAGGTTCTCGAGGTTGCCCGAGTAGGTCAGGGCATCGAGCACGACGACCTCGGCCCCCTCGAGTCCCGGGTACGCGTCCTGGAGGGTGCGTCGCACGAAGTTGGAGCCGATGAAACCGGCCCCACCGGTGACGAGGATCTTCATTCGCGCGGTCCGTCCGTTCGTGTGATGAGTGACGTTGCGCATCCTATCGTTCTGCATCGGAGGCGACTCGGATGGTCCGCGCCCGGCCGGCTCGCCGCTCGGCGACGGCGGCTGGCTAGACTTCGTGCGTGCAGATCCGCGAACTGAAGGTCCCCGACAGCTTCGAGGTCACCCCGAAGCTCTTCGGTGATGACCGCGGCGTGTTCCTCGAGTGGTACAGGTTCGATCGCCTCGAGGAGGTCATCGGGCATCCGCTCTCCCTCGCGCAGGCGAACACCTCGGTGTCGAAGCGGGGAGTGGTGCGCGGCATCCACTTCGCCGACATCCCGCCGAGCCAGGCGAAGTACGTGACGGCGACCCACGGGGCCGTCCTCGACTTCGTGATCGACATCCGCGTGGGGTCGCCGACGTTCGGCCAGTGGGACTCGGTGCTGCTCGACGACGTCGACAGGAGATCCATCTACATCTCCGAGGGTCTCGGCCACTGCTTCGTGGCGCTGAGCGACGACGCCACCGTCAGCTACCTGGTCACGGCCCCCTTCGCGGCGGCACGCGAGCATGGGATCCATCCGCTCGACCCCGACATCGCTCTCGACTTCGGTCTCGACGCCGACTCCCTGCTGCTCTCGCAGAAGGACACGGATGCCCCGAGCCTGGCCGAAGCCGCGGCATCCGGCCTGCTCCCCACCTGGGACGACGCGCGGGCGTTCTACGACTCACTGAACAGGGGAGCGTGACGATGCGCGGCATCATCCTCGCCGGAGGCACGGGATCGCGCCTGTGGCCGATCACCAAGGGCATCTCGAAGCAGCTGATGCCCATCTTCGACAAGCCGATGATCTACTACCCGCTCTCGACGCTGATGATGGCCGGCATCCGCGAGATCCTCATCATCACTTCGCCGGAGCACGCCGTGCAGTTCCACGCCCTGCTCGGCGACGGCGCCGAACTCGGACTGCGGCTCGAGTACGCCGTGCAGCCGTCGCCCGACGGCCTGGCCCAGGCCTTCATCATCGGTGAGGAGTTCATCGGCGACGACTCCGTCGCGCTGGTGCTCGGAGACAACATCTTCCACGGAGCCGGACTCGGTACGGCCCTGCAGGCGAACGCCACGATCGACGGTGCGCTCATCTTCGCGTACCACGTGATGGATCCGGGGGCATACGGCGTCGTGGAGTTCGACGACGAGATGCGAGCGGTCTCGATCGAGGAGAAGCCGGCGGAGCCGAAGAGCAACTACGCCGTGCCCGGCCTCTACTTCTACGACAACAGCGTCATCGAGATCGCCAAGTCGATCACGCCCAGCGCGCGCGGCGAACTCGAGATCAGCGCGGTCAACGAGCGCTATCTCGCCGACGGACGCCTCAGCGTGCAGATCCTCGACCGCGGAACGGCCTGGCTCGACACCGGGACCTTCGCCTCGATGATGCAGGCCTCGGAGTACGTGCGCGTCATCGAGGAACGCCAGGGCCACAAGATCGGCTGCATCGAGGAGATCTCCTGGCGTGCGGGCTGGATCGACGACGACAGGGTGCGCCAGCTCGCCGACGGCCTCGCCAAGAGCGGCTACGGCCGGTACCTGAGCGGCCTGCTGGGCGACTGAGAGTCGTCGACAGGGAGTCCTGCCGACGACCCTGCGTCAGTCCTGTGCCAGCGGCTTCGGGGCGGTCTTGGTCGCAGCGGGCCGACGCTTGGCCCGCGGCTTGGCGGCGGCGGCCGGAGCGGCAGTCGATGCGGCTGTCGCGGCGGCAGCGGCATCCGTCACCGCCTTCTCCCGGATGGCGTCGAGGTCGACCCCGAGCGTGTCGGCCCAGGTCTCGGCCGACACGATGTGGTCGAGGTTCGACCTGTAATCGGCGCTGAGGGTGGCCCACTCGCGACGGATGCGGCGATTGCGGCGGATGCTCGAGCTGATGAGCGAGCGGAACGTGGCGCGGTCGCGCACGTGCCAGGTGACGCCCGACCCCTCGGCGTTGCTCATGAGGAAGCTGTCCAGAGACGGCATCTTCCACCACGGGGTGTTGTGGGGGAGGTGCGTCTGCGGGTTCTCGACGGCCCGCGGATCGACCTTGCGGAACCAGTGCCTGGTGCTGTTGCGGGCGACGACGCGCAGGAGCTTCGAGCCTGTCGGACGCGTGCCGTCGTTCATCGGGTTCGGGCCGAAGAAGGCCGTCGGCGGGAACTCTGCGAAGGCGGCCGGGTCCTTCTCCGCCACGGACTCCCGGAACTCCCCGGCACGCCCGCGGATGGACGGCAGGCGGGTCTTGAGCTCGCCGTGCAGCGAGCCGGGGCCGGCGAGGACGCTCTCGTAGGCGAGCTGGCGCAGGGTGACCGCGTAGTAGTCGAGGGTGAGCACGTACCGGATGTCGTTGGCGAGGTTGCTCATGACGAGACGCCCGCCCTTCTTGTGCGGCGAGTGCAGCAGGGCTGCGACCAGGCGGTTGCGGGCGTGGAAGAACGCCTGCCAGTCGTGCGAGTCGTCCTTGTCGACCCACGACACGTGCCACACCGACGATCCGGGAAGGCTGACCGTGCGGTAGCCGTGGTCCGCGGCGCGCAGGGAGTACTCGGCGTCGTCCCACTTGATGAAGACGGGCAGCGACAGGCCGATCTCGCGGATGATCTTCATCGGGATGAGGCTCATCCACCAGCCGTTGTAGTCGACGTCGAAGCGGCGGTGCATCCACGTGGTCTGACGCAGGTTCGACGAGCTGAAGTCGTGGCGGTCGGGAGTGGCCGGGTTCCACATGAAGGTCCAGCGGTCGACGACCTCGGCGAAGGCGTGCAGCTTGGTCTTGTCGTACATGTCGAACATGTGCCCGCCCACGATGGTGGGGGAGGAGCAGTACCGGGCGAACTGCAGGGCCCGACGGATGCCCTCGGGCTCGATGGCCACGTCGTCGTCGAGCAGCAGCAGGAAGTCGGAATCGCCCTTGGTGGATGCCTCGAGCATGCCGCGCGAGAACCCGCCGGAGCCGCCGACGTTCGCCTGCTCGATGAGTCGGAGTCGACCGCCGAGGGCCTTCTCGGCCTCGCCGAAGCGGGCGTGATCGCGGATCCTGTCACTGCCCTGGTCGATCACGAGTACCTCGTCGATGCCGAGCAGGGTGTCGGCGTCGCCGCCGATGGTCTCGAGCAGTCCCACGCAGTACGCGGTGCGGTTGAGCGTCGTGATCGACACCGTGAGGTTGCCGCCGGTCGTGGGCTCCGGCGCGTTCTCGGGCGCCCGCCAGTCGGCCTGCGTGAGGGAGAACGGGGTGCCGTAGGAGACCAGGTCGAACCAGTACCAGCCGCCGTCGAGGAAGTTGTCGAGGGGCAGGTCGAAGCTCGAGCTCACTCCTTCGCCCTCGACGTGCGCCGACGCCACGGTCTGCACGACACCGCGGGCGTTCGACCTGTAGACCGAGACGTCGCCGACGCCGGTGGTCTCGACGGTCAGCCGGATGCCGGTCAGCGTCGTCCAGCGCTGCCAGTAGCTCGCCGGGAAGGCGTTGAAGTAGGTGCCGAGCGAGACACGGAGGCCGGCGGGAACAGTGATGCCGCGGCGGCCGTCGATCATGGTGACGGCGTTGATGTGCGAGATGCGCAGGGGCGTCGTGAAGGTCTCGGCCGGCACGGGGCCACGGCGGTGCTTGACCGCTGCAGCCTCGGGCTGGCGCTCCTCGCGCACGTCGGTCCACTCGTCGGCGTCGATGTACAGCGGGATGACATCGGGGTCGGCGGTGGTCGGGAAGACGACCTTGTGGAGGACGACGGAGTCGGTCACTGATGGATCCTCTGGGGTTCGGGGAGGGGGCGCTCAGGCCTGGGTGGATTCGAAGTGCGGAACCAGCTTGTTCTGGAACATCGACAGCGCCGAGCCGATGGCCATGTGCATGTCGAGGTACTGGTACGTGCCGAGGCGCCCGCCGAAGAAGACGGCGTCCTCTCCGGACTGCAGCTCGCGGTAGGCCAGCAGGGCCTCGCGGTCGGCTGCGGTGTTGACGGGGTAGTACGGCTCGTCGTCGTGCGACGCGAAGCGCGAGTACTCCCGCATGATGACGGTCTTGTCGGTGGGGTACCAGTCGCGCTCGGGGTGGAAGTGCCGGAACTCGTGGATGCGGGTGTACGGGACGTCGGCGTCGGCGTAGTTCATGACGGGCGTGCCCTGGTAGTCGCCGGTCTCGACGACCTCGCGCTCGAAGTCGAGCGTGCGCCACGACAACTCGCCGCCCTTGTAGTCGAAGTACCGGTCGATCGGGCCCGTGTAGACGATCGGCAGGCGGCCGACCGTCGCCGCCTTGTTCCACTCCTGCGACTCGTCGAAGAAGTCGGTGTCGAGGCGCACCTCGATGTTGGGGTGGTCGGCCATCTTCTCGATCCACGCGGTGTAGCCGTCGACGGGCAGGCCCTCGTAGGTGTCGTTGAAGTAGCGGTTGTCGTAGGTGTAGCGCACCGGGAGGCGGCTGATGACCTCGGCCGGAAGCTCGGTGGCCGGGGTCTGCCACTGCTTGGACGTGTAGTCGCGGATGAAGGCCTCGTAGAGCGGACGCCCGATGAGGGAGATGCCCTTCTCCTCGAGGTTCGCGGCGTCGGCGGTGGAGAACTCCTGCGCCTGCTCGGCGATGAGGGCGCGGGCCTCGGCCGGCGAGTGCGCCGAGCGGAAGAACTGGTTGATGGTGCCGAGGTTGATCGGCAGCGGGTACACCTCGCCGTGGTAGTCGGTGTAGACGCGGTGGCGGTAGTCGGTGAACTTCGTGAAGCGGTTGACGTACTCCCACACCGACTTGTTCGAGGTGTGGAACAGGTGGGCGCCGTACTGGTGCACCTCGATCCCGGTCTCGGGATCGGGCGCGCTGTACGCGTTGCCGCCGATGTGCGAGCGACGGTCGATGACGAGCACCTTGAGGCCGAGCTCTTCCGCGGCCCTCTCGGCCACGGTCAGTCCGAAGAATCCGGCACCGACGACGAGAAGATCGACCTGCATGGAGTTGGTTCCTTTGCTTGACAACTGGGGGGTGGGCGCGCGCGAACAGGCCGCGGAGCCGACGTTCAACCTTAGCCGATGCACCCTGAGTGGCCCCGGCGTGGCCTCGCGGACATGGAGCGCGCACCCGTGCGCGTGTGCGCACCGAACCCGCAGGGCGGGATGGGATACTCGAACAGCTTTGCAGCGCCGGGTCGGATGTCTGCGCTACAGACTGAAGGACGGGGCGGATGAGCTGGTTGGAGGCGCTTCCGGCGTTCCTGGTGACGATCGCGGTCCTCGTGGTCCCCGGGGCGGCGATCACTCTCGCCTTCGGAGTGCGCGGCGTCACCGCCGTCGTGCTCACCCCGCTCGCGAGCGTCTCCATCATCGGATTGACGACGCTCCTCGGAACCGTGCTGCCCCTGCCGTGGAGCGCGCTCCCGATCGCCATCATGACGGTCGTCCTGTGCGCGATCGTCGTCGGCCTGCGCCTGCTGCTGCGGCCGCACTGGAGCACCGGCGCCGTCGTGCGCGACGGCCGGCGCTACGGCTGGGCGTTCGCCGCTGCGGCCGTCGGGGCGTTCGTTCTCGTCGCCTGGCGCGTCGTCGACGCCTTCGGAGACCCCGGCAACATCTCGCAGACGTTCGACAACATCTACCACCTGAACGCCGTGCGCTACATCCTCGACACCGGCGACGCCTCCCCGCTGCACATCGCGAGCCTCACCTGGAACGTCGACCACATCTCGTCGTACTACCCCGACACCTGGCACGCGCTCGTGGCCACCGTCGCCCAGCTGAGCGGTGCGACCATCCCCGTGGCCGTCAACGCCGCGAACATCGCCATTGCCGCCGTCATCTGGCCGCTCGGCGGCCTCCTGCTCAGCCGTGTCATCCTCGGCAACCGCCCGATCGCCGTGCTCGCGGCCGGCGTGCTGTCCGCCGCCTTCGGCGCCTTCCCGCTCCGGATGCTCGACTTCGGCGTCCTCTACCCGAACCTGCTCTCCATCTCGCTGCTTCCGGGCGTGCTGGCCGTCGTGGCCGCCGGCTTCGGCCTCGGCATCCGGCCTGCGCAGTCTCCGCTGGTGCGGTGGCTGCTGGTCGCAGCGGTCGTGCCCGGCCTCGCCCTCGCGCATCCGAGCACCCTCGTCGCCCTCCTCGGATTCACCGTGCCGATCGCCGTCGTCGCCGGCATCAGGCTCGTCGGGCGCATGCGGGCGGCGCACGCGAAGCCTCTCGCCTACGTCGTGCGCGGCGTCATCGCCGCAGTGGTCCTCGCCGGCGCAGTGATCCTGTTCATCAAGGCGCGTCCCGCCTCGGAGCTCGCCTTCTGGCAGCCGTGGCAGAACACGCCGAAGGCGTTCTGGCAGGCCCTCAGCTCGAGCATGCAGAACATGCCGGTGGACTGGGTCATCCTCGTGCTCACCGTGCTCGGCATCATCGGCGCCTTCGTCATGAAGCGCGGCCGCTGGGTCGTCTTCAGCTACGCGATCGGCGTGTTCCTCTACGTCGTGGTCTCGAGCTTCCCCGACAGCATGTTCCGCTACCTCTTCACCGGCACCTGGTACAGCGACTCCAACCGCCTCGCCGCCCTGATCCCGGCCGTCGCCCTGCCCGTCGCGATGCTCGGCGTCGTCTGGCTGTACGACCTGGTCAACGCGCTGCTGGTGCGCCTCGGGGTGCGCAGCGTCGGGCCGGAGACTGTGCCGGTGACGGATGCCGCAGCCGTCGATGACCAGGCGGCGGACACCGCAGTCGTCGGCGAGCCTGCGACGGATGCCGCCCCGTCGGCTCCGACCACCCGTCGGCCGACGACCCCCATCCGCGCCGCCGTCGGAGCCGTGCTGCTGGTCGCGATCGCCCTGACGACGCAGCTCGGTGCCCCGCTCGCCGCGGCGTCGACCTCGGCGCGCGCCTCGTACTCCGCCGGCGTCCAGGCTCCGGTGCTCTCGACCGATGAGATGGAGCTGCTCTCCCGCCTCGACGACAGCGTGCCCGCCGGCGTGGTCGTGGCGGGCAGCCCCTGGACCGGGGCCTCCCTCGTCTACGCCTACGCCGACCGCAGCGCCCTGCTCCCGGCCATCTTCGGCGACCGCAGCGTCGACACTGTCGCCATCATGGAGGGCCTGCGCGACGCCGACTCGGATCCCACGGTCTGCGAAGCCCTCCGCGACACCAACACCTGGTACGTGCTCGACTTCGGGGGCCGCGAGGTGCACAACGGCGAGCACGTCTTCTCGGGCTTCGCCGACCTCGAGGACTCCGGCGCCGTGAAGCTGGTCGACGAGCAGGGCGACGCCCGGCTGTACCAGGTCACGGCATGTCAGTGACTCCGGACCCCTCTCCTGACGCCGCCCCCGGTGGCGGACGACTGCGGCGGGCCCTGCTCTCGGGGGCGACGCCCATCCTCGCGGCGACAGTCGTCGCCGGGGCCAGCGGCTACCTGGTCACCACGCTGGTCGGCGCCACGCGACCGCCGGCCGAGTACGCGGGCTTCGCCGTGTTCTGGTCGACCCTCTACCTCGTCATCGCGGCCCTCTCCGGCCTGCAGCAGGAGATCACGCGCGGCACGCATCCCCGGCCCGCCGACGCCGGACGCGGGCCGCGTTTCCCGCTCGCCGCACGGTTCGCAGCATCCGTCGCCGCCATCACGGCGATCGTCGTCCTGGCGGCGACCCCGTTCCTCACGGCACTCATCCCGGGGGAGGGCGTCACCCCCGCCCTCGCCATAGCCCTCGGCACGGCGAGCTACGTCGTCGTGGCCGTGCTCGCGGGCACCCTGTACGGGTTGTCGCTGTGGCCGGCCATCGGCCTGATGATCTCGATCGACGGCGTGCTGCGCCTGGTGGGGGTCGTGATCGTCATCCTTGCCGGCGGCGGCATCTCGGAGCTCATGTGGGCCGTCGTGCTGCCGTTCCCGATCACGCCGCTGGTGCTCTGGTGGTTCCTGCGTCGCCGGGTGCGCGGCCGCTCGCAGCTCGACGTGGGTCCGCGCCGCCTCACCTGGAACATCGCGCGCACTCTGGCGGCATCGGTGTCGACGGGCATCCTGATCAGCGGATACCCCCTGCTCCTCAGTGCGACGTCCGTCGGGGTCCCCGCCGCCAGGCTCGGCGCCCTCGTGTTCGGCATCTCCCTGGTGCGGGCGCCTCTGGTCATCGTCGTGCTGTCGCTGCAGAGCTTCCTCGTCGTGCGGTTCCGCGACGATGCTGCGCACGCGTACAGGCTGTTCGTCAGGCTCGCGCTGCTCATCGCCGTCGTCGCCGCCGTGCTGGCCGTGATCGCCGCGTTCGTGGTGCCTGCGGTGCTCGACGCCCTGTGGCCCGCGTACCACCTCGACGGCTGGACCGTTGCCGGACTGGTCGCCACCAGTGGGGTGCTGGGCATCCTGTGCGTCAGCGGCCCGCTCACTCTCGCGCGGGGGCGCCACGGCGCCTACACCGCAGGCTGGGTCGTCGCGGCGGTCACGACCATCGGCCTGCTGCTGGTCCCGCTGGCGATCGAGGAGCGCATGGTCCTGTCGCTCGCCGTCGGTCCGGTCATCGGCGTCATCGTGCACACCATCGCCTCACGGCATCCGGCGCCGATCGATCCCCGCGACGAGGTGCTCGACGGTCGTGCGGTGACGGATGCCGCTGCTCAGTCGACGGGGGAGGCCGGCGGCGCCGGCGGCGAGGCCTGAGCCGCCTTCTCGAGTTCCTCGATGCGGAGCGTCAGCAACGCCGTGCGCTGCGCGAGGATGCGCGACTGCGACTCGAGAGCCGTGAGTTCCGAGCTGTGCTGCAGGCAGACCAGGAACAGGATCGCGACACTCACGAAGAAGATGAGGTTCGTCGGCACGGCGACACCGACGACCTCGGCCGCCCAGGCCAGCACCCCCGGGAAGACGCCGACGACGAGCGCGAGCACGCCGGCGATGAGCCACCAGATGGCGTGCCGTTCGCGCAGGCGCCGACGACGGAGCATCTCGATGACGACGCCCAGCGTGATGAGGGCGGCGAGGATGCCGAGGATGTAGCTCGCAAGACTCATCGGTTGTCGATGCTCCCGGTGGTGAGGGCGATCGGGGGTCGCATCAGGGCGAAGACCAGGGCCATCATGGCCCGGCCGAGGTAGGTGGCCGCCTTCAGGGGGTTGTGCGACGGGATTCCGGCGGCGCGCGGACGCATCGCAACCGGGACCTGACGGATGACGCACCCCGAGCGGGCGGCGATCACGAGCGACTCCACGGTGTCGCCGAGGTACTCCGAGGGGTAGTGCTCCGCGAACAGCACGACGGCGCGCGGCCCGGTCGCCCGGAATCCCGACGTCGTGTCGGTGAGTTTCGTGCCGGCCACGCGGCTCAGGATGCCCGAGAGCAGCACCATCGCCCAGCGGCGGGGGCCGCTGGCGTCGTACTCGCCCTTGCCGGCGAACCGGGCGCCGAGCACGAGGTCCGCTCCCTCGAGTTCGCTCAGCAGCTCGGGGATCTCCGACGGGTCGTGCTGCCCGTCGGCGTCGACCTGGATGACCGTCGAGAAGCCGTTCTCGATCGCGTAGTTGAAGCCGAGGCGCATCGCCCCGCCGACGCCGATGTTGAACGGCAGCCTGGCGACATGGGCACCCGCACGCGCGGCGACGCCCGCTGTGTCGTCTGTCGACCCGTCGTCGACGACGAGGCAGCTGATGCCCGGGTTCGAGCGCAGGACCTCGGCCACGACCTCACCGACGGCCCCCTCCTCATTGAGGGCGGGAAGCACCACGAGGGTGCGGGCGATGCGGTCGCTGATCGGGCTGTCCGCCATTCACTTGCTCCGCAACGCGTCGATGTTCTCGAGGTACCACGCGTAGGTGCGCTCGAGTCCGTCGTCGAGCCCGGTGGGGGCGTCCCAGCCCAGGTCGTGCAGGCGGGAGACGTCGAGGAGCTTCCGCGGGGTGCCGTCGGGCTTCGACGTGTCCTGCGAGATGCTGCCGGTGTAGCCGACGGTGGCCGCGACGCGCTCGGCGATCTCGCGGATCGGGGCATCGAGGCCGACGCCGACGTTGATGGTCTCGGGGGAGTCGTAGTTCTCGAGCAGGAACAGCGATGCGGCAGCCAGGTCCTCGACGTAGAGGAACTCGCGGCGCGGTGTTCCGCTGCCCCAGATCACGACGTCGTCGGCTCCGGACTCCGCCGCCTCGTGGAAGCGACGCACGAGCGCCGGGAGCACGTGGGAGTGCTCGGGGTGGAAGTTGTCGCCGGGGCCGTAGAGGTTGGTCGGCATCGCCGAGATCCAGCGGCGGCCGTACTGGCGGCGAGTGGCCTGCACCTGCATGATCCCGGCGATCTTGGCGATGGCGTAGGCGTCGTTCGTGGGCTCCAGGATGCCCGTGAGCAGCGAGGACTCCTTGATCGGCTGTTCGGCGAACTTGGGGTAGATGCACGACGAGCCGAGGAACAGCAGGCGGTCGACCTCGGCTTCGTTGGCCGCGTCCATGATGTTGACCTGGATCTGCAGGTTGTCGCTCAGGAACGATGCCGGGTAGGTGTTGTTCGCGAGGATGCCGCCGACCCTGGCGGCCGCGTCGATGACGACGTCGGGCTTGACGCTCGTGACGTAGTCGAAGACGGCGGTGCGAACACGCAGGTCGACCTCGCTCGAGGTGGCTCCGACGAGGTCGGTGAAGCCCTCGTTCTCGAGGTGGCGCCAGATGGCCGACCCCACCATGCCGCGGTGCCCGGCGATGTAGACGCGCGAGGAACGGTCGAGAGTCTGGGGTGAATTCATAGTCGTTATACTCGCTTGATCGTGGTGTTCCGGATGCAACTCGTCATCCGCCACGAGAATTCCGCTCAGGCGCGATCATCTCGTCCCTGCATGCTAGCAATCCCTCGAAACGCGAAAGCACAGCCACGATGCCCCATGCCGACGTCCTCGTCATCCTGCCCACGCTCGGTGACCGCATCGACATGCTCGCCGTCACGCTGAAGACCGTAGCCGAGCAGCGCCTCACGACGAAGCTCACGCTCGTCGTCGTGCTTCCCGCCGCGGCCCACACGGCCCGTGCCATGGCCGTCGAGGCCGGAGCCGTGGTCGTCGACGACCCCAAGACCGGCATCTCCGACGCCATCAACTGCGGACTCGCCCAGCGCACCGACGAGCAGTACTACGCCTGGATCGGCGACGACGACCTGTTCCGTCCCGGCGGCCTCGCGAAGCTGCAGAGCCTGCTCGAGGCGAACCCGAAGGCCGTGCTCGCCTACGGCGGCTGCGACTACATCGACCCGCAGGGCGCCACCATCGCCACCAGCAACGCGGGCCGGCTCGCGCAGATCCTGCTGCCGTGGGGTCCCGACCTCATCCCGCACCCCGGAACGATGATCAGGCTCGACGCCCTGCAGGAAATCGGCGGCTTCGACCCGAAGCTCAAGTACGCCATGGACCTCGACGCCTTCCTCACCCTCCGGAGCGCCGGGTCGTTCGCCTACACCCGCGAGACGGTGTCCGCCTTCCGCTGGCACCCCGATTCGCTCACCGTGGCCGGCCGACTCAACTCGAGCCTCGAGGCCGAGTCCGTCAAGCGTCGGCACCTCCCCAGGGTGCTGCAGCCCATCAGCCCGCTCTGGCACCTGCCCTGGCGGTGGGCTTCGGCCTATGCGGCCAAGCGCGTGAGCCACCAGGCCCGCAAGATCGCCGCGTCCGCGGCATCCGTCGGCGCGGAATAGCGCCGCGCCGTACCGAACCCGAGTGAAATGCGCTGCGCTAGGCTGGCAGCGATTTCGTCTGACCGGGCGCCCGTATGACACGGCGCCCTCGACACCCCACGTGGAGTAACACCCTCATGACCGAAAGCCAGACCAAGCGCGCGCTCATCACCGGCATCACCGGACAGGATGGCAGCTACCTGGCAGAGCTGCTGCTCTCCAAGGGCTACGAGGTGCACGGCCTCATCCGCCGCTCGTCGACCATCAACACGAGCCGGATCGACCACGTCTACCAGGACCCGCACGAATCCGGCGCCCGCCTGTTCCTGCACTACGGCGACCTGACCGACGGATCCCGACTGGTCACGCTGCTCGACCAGATCAAGCCCGACGAGGTCTACAACCTCGCCGCTCAGTCGCACGTGCGCGTGAGCTTCGACGAGCCCGAGTACACCGGTGACACCACGGGCCTCGGCTCCACCCGTCTCCTCGAGGCCATCCGCATGACCGGCCTGCACTGCCGCTTCTACCAGGCGTCGAGCTCCGAGATGTTCGGTGCCACCCCGCCGCCGCAGAACGAGGACACCCCGTTCTGGCCGCGCTCGCCGTACGGCGTCGCCAAGGTCTACTCCTACTGGATCACGCGCAACTACCGCGAGGCCTACGGCATGTTCGCCGTCAACGGCATCCTGTTCAACCACGAGTCCCCGCGTCGCGGCGACACCTTCGTGACGCGCAAGATCACCCGTGCGGTGGCGCGCATCGCCGCCGGTACGCAGTCCGAGCTGTTCATGGGCAACCTCGACGCCGTGCGCGACTGGGGCTACGCCCCCGAGTACGTCGAGGCCATGTGGCGGATGCTGCAGCACGACGAGCCGACCGACTACGTCGTGGCCACCGGCACGAACTACACCGTGCGCGACTTCCTGCAGCTCTCGTTCGAGCACGTGGGGCTGGACTGGGAGAAGTACGTGCGCTTCGACGAGCGCTACCTGCGCCCGACCGAGGTCGACGCCCTCGTCGGCAGTGCCGCGAAGGCGGAGGAGCTCCTCGGATGGGTGCCGAAGGTGCTCACCCCCGAGCTCGCCCGCATCATGGTCGACGCCGACATCGCCGCCCTCGAGGCCGGCGGAACGCCGTGGATCGATCGAGTCACGTTCGCGTGAGCAGCGAGCCCGGCGGCTCTCAGCACCCTCTTCGCGTCGCTCTCTCGATGATGACGCTCGTGCCAGGTGGCATGGGGGGAAGCGAGACCTACGCGCGCGCCCTCACCAGGCAACTCGCCACGACCTCGGTGGTCGAGGCGACGGCGTACGTCCCTGAGGCCGCCAGCGGCTTCGGTGGTGCACTGCCGGAGCGCGTCGTGGGCTCGCTGCCCTCAGGCTCGTCGACCACGGAGCGGCTGCGCACCGTGGCGAGCGTCACCCGGCGTGCGCCCGAACTCCGCCGTCTGATGAGCGACGCGGATGTCGTGCACTACCCGTTCACCGTGCCCGCGCCGAAGCCGGCCAGGCGACAGGCGTCGGTGCAGTCCCTGCTCGACGTGCAGCACCTCGAACTGCCGCAGCTGTTCAGCCGGGCGGAGCTGCTCTACCGCCGGGTCTCCTACGAGGGCTTCGCGCGCAAAGCCGATGCCGTCGTCACCATCAGTCACTTCGCGAAGAAGCGCATGGTCGAGCTCCTGGGACTCGACGCCGACAGGATCCACGTCGCACACCTCGGTGTCGACACGGCACGCTTCACCCCGAACGTCGGTGAGCGCGAGAACTTCGTGCTCTACCCGGCGCGCGGCTGGGCGCACAAGAACCACGCCAGGCTCGTCGAGGCCATGAAGATCGCCCGGACGACGAATCCGACGCTGCGTCTCGTGCTGACGGGCGGCGGACTCGACACCCTCGGAGAGCTGCCCGACTGGGTCGATCGCCGCGGTCTCGTGTCCGAGGAGGAACTGACCACCCTGCTGCGCACGGCGGGCGTGCTCGCGTTCCCCAGTCTCTACGAGGGCTTCGGTCTTCCGCCTCTGGAGGCCATGGCATCCGGATGCCCCGTCGCGGCCTCGAACGCCGGTTCCATCCCCGAGGTGGTCGGCGACGCGGCGGTGCTGTTCGATCCGCTCTCGCCCGAGTCGATCGCCGACGGCATCCTGCGGGCTCTCTCCGACGCCCCGCGACTCTCCGTCGCCGGAGTCGCCCACGCCGCCACCTTCACGTGGGAGAGCTGCCTCGAGGCGCACCTCGTCGCGTACGCCGCCGCGGCGCGCACGGCCGAGGCCCGTCGATGACGGCCGACCGCCGGGACGAGCGCGTGCTCGTGACCGGAGCGAACGGGCAGGACGGCACCTACCTCGTGCGCACCCTGCTCGCCGACGGACATGCCGTTCACGGCATGTGCCACTCCGAGGCCGGGGCTGCGCGGCTCGTCGCCGACTTCCCCGAGGCGACGGCGCACGTCTGCGACCTCGGCGACACCGCGGGCATCACGCGCATGATCGACGAGATCAGCCCCACCCACGTCTACAACCTCGCCGGCAACACCTCGGTCGCCCGCTCCTGGGAGTTCCCGGCCGAGACGGCCGACGTGCTCGGCACAGGCCCCATTCGGCTGCTTGAGGCCGCCTGGAAGCTGGGGGAGCGCACCGGCGAGACCGTGCGCTTCGTGCAGGCGTCGAGCGCCGAGATCTTCGGCGACGCATCCGTCGTCCCTCAGGACGAGTCGACGCCGCGCGTGCCCGTGACCCCCTACGGAGTCGCCAAGACGCTGGCCCACGAGATGGCCGGGGTCTACCGGGAGCGCGGCATGTTCGCGAGCACGGCGATCCTCTACAACCACGAGTCGCCGCTGCGCCCGCCATCCTTCGTGGCGCGCAAGATCTCGCGCGAGGTCGCGCGCATCGCGACGGGGCAGTCCGAGCAGCTGACCCTCGGCAACATCGACGTGCGCCGCGACTGGGGCTACGCACCCGACTACGTCGACGCCATGCTGCACATCGGCAGGGCCGCGCAGCCCGGGGACTTCGTCGTGGCGACGGGCCAGGCGCATTCCGTGCGCGACTTCGTCGACGCGGCGTTCAGGCACGTCGGCATCGACGACTGGGACCGCTACGTGTCCATCGATCCCGCGTTCTACCGCCCGGCCGATCCGCAGGAGCTCGTGGGAGACTCGTCCCGGCTTCGCGGCCTCGGCTGGAACCCCAGCGTCGACTTCGGCCAGCTGGTCACACTGATGGTCGACCACGACCTCGAGCTTCTCCGCCAGACCGAGTGAGCATCCGCTCCTCCTTCACCCGAAAGGCACCAACCATGCCTCTGCCCAGACTCGTCGCATTCGATCTCGACGACACCCTCGCCCCGTCCAAGTCGCCGGTCGACCCGCGCATGGCCGAGCTCCTCGTGCGCCTGCTCGCGGGCACCGAGGTGTGCATCATCTCGGGCGGCCAGATCGCCCAGTTCCGCGCGCAGGTGCTCGACAACCTGCCCATCGCCGACGAGGTCACCTTCGGTCGCCTGCACCTGATGCCCACCTGCGGAACGCAGTACTACCGACGCCAGGACGGCGAGTGGGCGCAGGTCTACGCCGAGAACCTGACGACGGATGAGCGCGACCGTGCGCTCGAGGTCGTCGAGCGCACTGCGAAGGGCCTCGGCTACTGGGAGTCCGAGACGTGGGGCCCGATCCTCGAGGACCGCGGATCGCAGATCACCTTCTCGGCCCTCGGACAGGCGGCACCCGTCGCGGCCAAGGTCGCCTGGGACCCCACCGGAGACAAGAAGAACGCCCTCCGCGACGCGGCCCAGGCCGAACTGCCCGACCTGGAGGTGCGCGGCGGCGGCTCGACCTCCGTCGACATCACCCGCCGTGGCATCGACAAGGCCTTCGGGATGAAGCGTCTCGCCGAGATCACCGGTGTTCCGCTCGACGACATGCTCTTCGTGGGCGACCGTCTCGACCCCACGGGCAACGACTACCCGGTCAAGGCCCTCGGTGTGGAGTGCGTGGCCGTGCACGGCTGGGAGGACACGGCCGACGTCATCGAGCGACTCCTCGCCGACGCGTAGGAGTCGCCGGGTAGCGGCGTCCTGACAGCTTCGTCTCCGCCTTCTTCGTCTTCATCTTCGTCTTCATCTTCGTCTTCTGAATCGGGCGCACCCTCCGCCTCGGCCGCGTGAAGCACGCGCCGCCGCTGCGGCCGCCTCGACGCCGCTTATGGTCCGTCGGCTTGGTCTGGGGTGTAGTCGAAGCGGGCTCGGCCGCCGGGGCGGGGTGTGCGGGCGGGGTCGATGTGGGCGGGTGGGGTGAACCACACCTGTCCGGCCTGGGTGGTGATGGT
>LMOK01000001.1:1062450-1063074 GCA_001423545.1 Leifsonia sp. Leaf325 | reverse complement strand
GCAGCCGCCGTCGCGTTCGGCGAGGGCGATGCGTTGCGCGATGCTGAACAGGCGTTGGGTGCGTCCGAGGTCGAGGACTTCGGAGGGGCCACCGAGGACCAGGGGGATGAGACCGGCCTGGCCGGCGAGGCGGCGGACGGTTCCCGCGCTGATGGGCTGGTCGATGCCGTCGATGACCGCCGCCCCGACCCCGCTGACGAGGTCGGTGTGGTTGATGCGGATGATGATGGTGGCCAGGTCGAGCGGGGTGATGGTCTCCCGGCAGGACAACGCGTGTTCGGTGATCGCGACGAGCGCGTCGGCCTGCATGCGGGCGATGCCCACCGGTGCTGAAGTTCCGGGGTCGCTGTCGTCGCGGTTGTGGCGGATGCGGGCGGTGACCTGTGCTTCGATGGCGGTCTTCAGGAGGGCACCGTTGACCGGGTCGAGGCGGGCGGTGAAGCGGAGCATGCCGGAGGGTTCCTGCCGGATGCGTACCGACTGCTCGGCGGTCAGGGCGTCTTCCCGGTCGCCGACCCCGTCGGTGTCGAGGTACGCCTCCGCAGTCGCGACCACCTTGTGCAACTGCTCCAGAGTCAACGTGGGTCCCCGCCGGGCCAGGGCGCGTTCCGTTGCGACCAGCTG
>LMOK01000001.1:1062123-1062388 GCA_001423545.1 Leifsonia sp. Leaf325 | reverse complement strand
GGTGATGATCAGCGCGGCCGCATCAACGCTGAGCCGCCCGGCGCTGACGGCGGTGGCGATGTGCGGGTGTCGGGGCGGCATCCGGTGCCCGGAGAACGCCTGCCGGGATGCTGTCGCCGCGCCTATCGCGATGAGGCGGGCCGCTTCCGCGGTGGACCCACCGGATGCGGCAGCGACGAGCGCGGCGGGAGACCGGTAGCCCTGCTGTTTCGCCAGCCCGTCACGGCCGAGCTCCGGGGTAGAGCGGGTCGCGATTTCCCCGGCC
>LMOK01000001.1:1041915-1062051 GCA_001423545.1 Leifsonia sp. Leaf325 | reverse complement strand
CAGCTGTGCCTGCGGGTCGGAGTCGGGAATCCCGAGAGGCGGGAGGGCGTCGTTCCAGGCGGCGTCCAGCGACGCGAGGTCGATCGCGAGGGCAGTGGTCGCGGTGCTGGGCATAGTCCTACTCAAGCAGCACCCACCGACACTCGAACCACGCAGAATGCGCAGTTGATCGGGCTATTCTCATCCACACCCTGTGGATGGGCGGGCTGCGGAAAGTGCCTGTGGAGGAGTGCCCGGGGCGGGTGAGTGTGATCCCGATACGCGTCCTCGCTAAGCTCGGTCGCAACTCGATCAGCGGGGTCGCTACTCGATCAGCGGGAGTCGCTACTCGATCACCGGGAGGGGTGTCGGGCACGACAAGATCAACGCGAGCCCTACTTCGGCGACGGCTCCAGCGGCACGGGATCGCGCTTGGGGAGGGCGTCGCGCCAGCTCATGCTGCGTGAGGCCTTGACCGCGCAGATGATGAGCAGCATCCATCCGCTCTCGAACAGGGTCGAGCTCTCGGCGAAGGAGACCGACGCGAGGGCGACGAGGATGAGGGCCGGCCAGACGTAGACGATGCTGCGCTTGTCCGACGCGAGCAGCCAGGAGCGCACGAGTGCGAGGCCCACGAGGGCGACGAAGGCGAAGAAGCCCACGAGGCCGAGCTGGAACCACACGTCGAGGTAGGCGTTGAGGCCGGTCGAGTTGTCGCGTCCTGTGGCGAGGTTCATCCAGAGGAACGGGGGGTTGTCGGGCCAGGTGCCCACCCAGCCCCAACCCTGCAGCCCATCCTGGCTCTGGTAGCTCACCATCGACCGCCACAGCCTGTAGCGCACCTCGAACTCACTGCCCGCGTTCAGCAGCTCGATCACGCGCAGGCGGGCGATCCAGACGATCACCCCGAGCACGGCGAGACCCGTCACCAAGCCGATCTGCCAGATCCAGCGTGACGCCGCGGGCACCCGGCGCAGTCCGAAGAGGGCGAGGGTGGCCGCGGCGACGACGGCGACGACGCCGATGGCCACGGGCGACCGGGACAACAGCAGGCTCGCAGCGGCGAGCAGCAGCGACCAGCGACCGACGCGGCGGGGGATGGAGTTGGTCGCGGTCTCGATGGCGAAGGTGATGAGCGCGATGACGGCGATGAAGCCGAGTTGGTTGCGAGTGCCGAACACGCCCTGGATGGGACCGAGCGTCGCGATGTTGCCGTCGATCCGCAGGAACCTGATCGGTTGGTCGATCAGGACGCCCGAGAGGATCTCGAGCACGAGGGAGACCACCAGCAGGATGCGCAATGCGTCACCGACGGCCCGCACGATCTGGATGGTGTCGCGCAGCACGGCGATGTAGAAGCCCAGGAAACCGAAACTCAGCAGGTAGACCAGGCGCATCCCGGTGGAGATCGTCGTGTCGGACCAGAACACCGACAGTACGGCCCATCCGACGAAGACGACCACCGAGATCGGCAGGGTGCCGTGCCACTCCAGGTGGGTGCGGCGATACCAGAGCGAGGCGAGCGCGGCGATGATGAGCCCGGCGATGATGCTGAGGAGCCCCGGCCAGCCGAGAAGCGAGCGGAGGAGCTGCGTGCTGAACGCCGTCAGGAAGATGGCCGTCGTCACAGCGGAGGCGAACACCGCCGACCCGAGGAATGCCTGCCCGCCGGGCGGCAGCAGCGACCGACGCTCAGCCACGACTCACCGCATCCGTACCGAGTCGGAGGAGACGGGGGAGACGGGGGCGGATGCTGCATCCGGAGCCTCGACCGCCGAGTACTGGGCGCGCTTCGTGATGATGCAGAGGGCGACGACGAGCATCCACCCGCCCTCGTACAGGATGCGGCTCTCGGCGAGGCTCTGGGCGAGCAGGGCGGCGAGGATGAGCAGCGGCAGGAGCGACCGGGCCGTGTACGGATCGGTGTCGGAGATGCCGGTGCGCGGGCGATCGACTGCGGCGAACCAGCTGCGCCAGAGCGTCGAGCCGATGAGGGCGATGAAGATCACGAGTCCGATGATGCCGACCTGCAGCCAGACGTCGAGCCAGGCGTTGTGGGCCTGGAGGTAGGTCACGCCCTTGCGCACGGCGAGACCGTCGAACGGCTCGACCCACGGCGCCCAGTAGCCCATCCAGCCCCATCCGGCCACGGGCCGCTGCTGGGCCAGGCCGATCACGGCGTTCCAGATGTCGAAGCGCCCCGTGAGGTCTTCGCTCTTGCCGAACAGTTTCAGCAGGGCGCCATTGAGCGTGATGAGCAGGACGACGACGGCGACGACGGATGCGGCGGCGGTCAGGTACACGGGTCGACGACTCTCGGCGCCCCGTGACCGCGCCCAGAGTGCGAATCCGAGGGCGGCGGCGACCACGACGAGGGCGAGGATCACCGTGGTCGAGCGCGTGAGGGCGAACACCACGGCGGCCACCACGACCCAGAAGACGGCCCAGCCACGACGTACCGTGCCCTCGACGAGCTGCACGACGAAGACCAGGAGTGCGAGCAGGGCGATGAAACCGAGCAGGTTGCGATTGGCGACGATGCCCTCGATCGGGCCGCCATCGAGCAGCAGCCCTCGCGACCAGTAGAAGGCCTTCGGGTAGGGCGGCTCCCCGTAGTCCACCCAGAACGGCAGCACGGGGCCACGCACGACGATGGCCACCCAGGCTTCGAACAGGACCGACAGCACGAGGATCCAGCGGAAGGCCGCCGCGAGTGCGCGGATGAGCTCGGCGTAGCTGAGGCACAGGGCGAGGAAGACACCGGTGACGGCCGTGCCGAGCTGGATCCCCACCCCGATCAGGGAAGCCGCCGGATAGAACGACCACGCGACGGAGAGCGTGCACAGGCCCACGAAGGCGAGGAGGGCCTTCGGGACCCTGCGCCATTCGAGGCGGGGCCGCAGGACGGCGAGAGCGACAGCAGCCCCGACGATGCACAGCCCTGCGATGATGCCGAAGCCCCACCAGTCGAGCAGGTTGCGCCAGAACTGGCCGGCGAAGGCGGTGAACACGGTGAGGGTCGCGAGCGGGTGCACGAGGAACCTGCTGCGCGTTGATGCCATGTCTCCAGATTAGTCGGAGCGGGTCACCGGGGCCCGCAGGTGGGCGGGCGAACCCGCGGGGTGCAGGCGCTGCAAAGTGCCGCCCTATAGTTGTCAACTGAACGATCGTTGAGTGGGGGGTGACGAGTGGGCGTGAGTCTGGGCCAGCGCGGCATCCAGTTGTCCCTCGCCGACGTCGGAAGATACTCGACGGTGTCGGTGCTCATCGACGGTCAGCGGGTCTGGTCTGCCAAGACCGCGGAGGCCAAGGAGTTCGGTCGGCCGGGCACCCTGCTCCTGGCCTGGCCCGACGCCCTGCGGGCGCGGCTGCACGGCACCAGCGAGTTCACCGTCGTCGACTCCGAGAGCGGCGAGACGCTCACACGCCGGCGACTCAGATTCGGCACCTCGGCTGCCCCGATCCTCGTCGTCGACAGTTCGGGACGACGTCTCTCGGTCAACAAGTGGGGGCGCCTGTCCGCCAGCTTCGACGGCGATGCCGAGGGCGACATCCAGGAGCGCGTGCTCGCCAGCACCCAGCGCGTCATCAGCGCCGTGGAAGAGCTGGGCAGGCCGACCTTCATCGTCGGCGGCACCCTGCTCGGCGCCATCCGCTCCGGCACGTTCCTGCCGAACGACGACGACGTCGACCTCGCCTACCTGAGCGAGCACTCCCACCCCGCCGACCTGGTGCTCGAGAGCTTCGCCATCGAACGCGACCTGCGCGCCCAGGGTTTCGAGGTGCTGAGGCACAGCGGAGCACACCTGCAGATCCTGTTCCGCCTGCCGAACGGCGAGACCGACCACTACGTCGACATCTTCACCGCCTTCTTCAAGGACGGCGAGTTCTTCGAGCCGATCCACATGCAGGCAGAGCTTCCCCGTGAGGCGATCATGCCGCTGGGCACAGTGTCCTTCGCCGGAGCGGACCTGCCCGCCCCGGCCGACCCCGATGCGTGGCTCGCCGCGTGTTACGGCCCGGAGTGGAGGACACCGGATCCGTCCTTCCGATTCCGGACCCCGCGGGCGACGCGACGCCGCTTCTACGGCTGGTTCGGCGAGCACAGCCTGTTCCGCAGCCTCTGGCTCGACCAGTACGCCGCTGCCGCCGCCGGAACCGTGCAACCGGAGAGCGAGCAGGCGCGCCGCTTCGCCGAGCGACTCCAGCCGGACTCGCTCGTCGTCGACGTCGGCTGCGGCGACGGAGCGGATGCCCGCTACTTCGCCTCCCTCGGCCACAGGGTCATCGCGTTCGATTTCGTCTGGCCCGCCATCGAGCGCGCTCGGGCCCTGGCGACGGATGCCGGAGTCGAGGTCGACTTCCGGGTGCTGAACGTCGCCGACCGGCGTGACATCCTCGGCCTCACCGTGGAGCTCGTCGCCGGGGGAGAGCCCGTGAACTTCTTCCTGCGGCACTCGCTCGACGGCCTGGTCGACAGCGACAGGCTCACGATCCTGGAGCTGCTGCGTCGGACGATGCATCCGGAATCGATCGGATGGCTGACCGCCTACGGGGACTCGGCCGAAGGGTTCAGCCCGGTCGACCCCATGAGCTGGCATGTGCCGTTGCGCGATCAGATGCGCCTGGCACTGGAGAACGACCTCCACCTCGAGTTGCTGCACACCGAGACGGCCGAGACGCCGTACGGTGAGCGGGTGGTGCTCGAGTCGATCCTGCGAAGAAGAGGTGCACGCACATGAAGGACAGAACCAAGAAGCGCATGATCCGCATGGGCTGGAAGATGTCGCCGGAGACCATGGCCGCCATGGAGGAGGTGCACGCCTTCCGTGAGGAGGTCGCCGAGCTCCGCAAGACCGTGGCGAACCTCAAGCGCGAGGTCGACGAGTCCCGTCGAGACAGCCTGCGCATCGCCGAGCTGACCGATCTCGTCGTGCTGAAGCTGGCCGAGTTCGAGCGATCGACATCGGCGAGCACCGGCGACCACGCGGACGACGAGTCGCAGCGCCATGCGTCGTCTCGGCCGGCCTAGGCACTGAGCATGACGCAATCGATCGGCGTGATCAGCTACTGCGACCGGATCCGCACCCTGGCCACGGCGAACCACGAGCTCTATGCACGGGACAACGGCTACACCTACATCTTCGACATCGCCCCGACCGCGAACAAGCGCTTCCTCGCGAAGGTCGAGAAGGTGGGCAAGTTCCTGCCCTTGTTCGACTGGGTCTTCTGGCTGGACGACGACGCGTTCATCATGAAGCGGGACGTGCGGCTCGAGACGTTCATCGAGCAGTCGCCCGAGGCCACCCTGATCGTGTGCGAGAGCCCGGTCAACGAGGGGAAGTGGACATGGCTGAGCTCGGGGAACTTCCTGTTGCGGAACACGCCGGACGCAGCTCGACTGCTCGCCGACGTGATCGCGACCGACCTCGACGTCGTCGAGGCGTGGTGGGACCCGGCGCTCTACGGGTACTTCACGCGCGGCGATCAGGATGCCTTCGTGTACCAGCTCAACACGAACCCCCGCTATGGCGACGGATTCGTCGCGCGCCTGCCGTTCGACGCATTCAATGCGCGGCCCTTCCATTTCACAGACGCGCCCGACGAGCATTTCCTCGTTCATTTCACGGGCGGTGAGAAGGGCCGTCAGGCCCGCCTGTTCGGCGACCGGTTCGGGCTGACCGAGGCCCTGGTCCCGGAGGAGGAGCTCCGAGGCCTGATGGGCGTCTACAGCCCGCCCCCGCCACCCCCCGCGGTACCTGCCGCGTCTCCCGCCCCGACGCCCGCGTCGACCCAGCCCGCGCCCGCCGGGCCCGCGTCCGCGGAACCGGAGTCGGGCACGTCACGACGGTTGCGGGACAGGGTGTTCGGTCGGCGCTGAGCGCTGGTGTCGGCGATCCCTGATGCAAGCGCGGTCGTCACTGCGCGGTGAGGGTCCCCTCGATCCGGACCTCGATGACCTGACCGGTGGTTCCGGCCGCGAGCACATGGGCCGCGGCGGTCGCCACGACGTCGGGCTCGAGCAGGGTGTCTGCGGGTTCCTCCCCGAATGCCGCCTCTCGAAGGGGCGTGCGCGTCCTCTGGGGATTGATGCAGTTCACCCGCACGCCTTCCTCGTCCCATTCCTCAGCCAGGCCCTGGGTCAGGTTGACGACGCCGGCCTTCGTCGCCGAGTACACGCTGTAGCCGGCGCGCCCTCGCGTGTAGGAACTCGAGGTGAAGAGGAGGAGCTGACCCGACGACGCGGTCAGGTGCCGGTGCGACTCCTGGGCCACCACGATCGGACCGAGGAGATTCGTGTCGAGCGTTGTGGTGATGTCCTCGTCCACGGCCTGCGCGAGCGTCGTCATCCGCAGCGTCCCCGCCGTGACCACGACCGCGTCGATGCCCCCGAGATCCGCGGCGGTCGAATCGAGGGCCGACCTGATGTCGTCTCGTGAACGGATGTCGGTTCCCGTGGTCGACCTGCTGAACGACCGCACCACGGCGCCGGCCTTCTCGCAGAGAGTCACGACGCTGCGCCCGATCCCGTAGCTGCCGCCGAAGACGACGATGCGGTGACCTGTCAGGTTCGGGAGTCCGCCCTGGCTGATCTCGAGGGAGAGGCTCGATGACTGCAACTGGAAGAGCTTGTCGGCGATGTGCACGTCGATGGGCTCGGTGATCTTCATGTTCTCGGCCGTGCCCTCGACGACGTGGATCCTGACGTCGGGGAGATAGCGGAAGACGACGCTGCAGTCGTCGGTGGCTTCGAAATCCTCGTCGCCTGCCGCGATCTCGTAGGCGCGCCTGATGGTGCTCAGCCTGAAGCCCTGAGGGGTCTGACCACGTCTGAGGCGCGATCGGGACGGGATGGCCACGATCTCAGCCCGGTCGTCGACCTCGATGATCGTGTCCGCCGACGGGATGGCGGTGTCGACGGCCTCGAACGAGTCCAGGGCGTCGAGGCACTCCGTGATGATGCGGTCGTCGACGAAGGGGCGCACGGCGTCGTGGAAGAGCACCTTGCAGTCCGTGTCGCCCAGGGATGCGATCGCCAACCTGGTCGACTCGTTGCGGGTCGACCCTCCGGGGAGGATGCGCGAGAGTTTGTGGAATCTCTGGGTCCCGGCGAGGTGCCGCAGTTCATCGATGGCCGCGCCGTTCATCATGATGATGATCTCGTCGATGAGTGGATTCGCGTTGAAGACCTCGAGGGTGTGCTCGACGATCGCCTTTCCAGCGATCTTGATCAACTGTTTGGGGATTCCGAGGCCGACGCGCGACCCCACTCCACCGGCGAGGATGACCGCGACGTTTCGTGGAGGAGAGGATTCAGACGACGGATGAGAGGCGAGCGTTGCGGCAGTCATGTCGAATCAGATAGTACCTTCTCGCCGTGCACGGGGCCGCGTCGGAATCGGCGGCCTCCGCCCGAACAGGCGGACTCCCGGTCGCGAATCACTCAGCCGATCGCCTTCTCGATCCGTTCGATGAGATAGGGAGCCATCGATCTCATGTAGGTGCCCGAGATATGGCCCGCCGTGTCTCGATACAGGATGACGTCGCCGATCACGGCGGGACAGCCCGTGTCCGTGCAGTAGAAGTCCGTCATGTCGACGACAGCGGCGTTCGACCGCTCCGCGGCGGCGACCAGAGCGTCGACCGGGTCGCCGGCATCGGCTAATGACGTGGAGCAGTCGTTGAGATCGACGCCGAGACGGGAGAGGCAGGCGAACGTCGACTCCGGGACCGTCGGGACCGCGTTCACGACGACCACCTGTGCTCCGGATGCCGACACGGCGTTCCACCGATCGCTGAACGATCGAGGGCTGGCGTCGGCGATGGCCCACCGGGCCGCTGTCGTGATGACGACGTCATAGCCACCATCGACCAGCCGCTGCTGGACCTGATCGGCCACCCTGTCGCAGCCGCTACCCGCCGGCTGATCCCGCCACTGGCATCCGAAGCCGAGGTAGGTGTCGAGGCTCCACCCGAGGGCATCCGCTCGGTCGAGGAAGGCCGGGAGCATGGCTGCGGCGTGGCTGTCGCCCACGAGTGCGACGTGCATGGCATCTGGTGACGTCGATCCGTACGTGCAGGTCCTGAGTTCTCCGCCCTTGGGCCTCCAGCACGCGTAGCCTCCCCGTGTGTCGTCGGAGAGGCCGTCCAACGTCGGTGTCACCTGGTCGATCCGCAGGGGGTCGGATGGTGGGCACGACCCGCCGGCGCCGGGCGCGGCATCCGCTCCGAAGCAGGGAGACGAGGCAGACACGATCGGTTGCGTCGGCTCGGGGGTCGCCAGACGGGCGGCGCCGAGCCCGAGGACGACCAGCAGTGCCGTGCACGCCGCGATGACTACGACCCGCGGCGACCGGGACCGCACCGTCGAGGCCCGGTCCGATGTCCTCGGCGTCAGCCACGACGACCTCCGCACGGGTTGTTCCACCAGGTGGTACGACAGCACTGAGGTGGCCGCCATGATCGCGATCGCCAGCACGTAGTAGCGCCGTGAGTCGATGGGCACTAAGGAGGCGAGGAGGATGATCACGGGGAAGTGCCACAGGTAGAGCGAGTACGAGATCGAGCCCAGGTAGACGCTGACCCGATTCGTGAGCGGCCAGAGCGCCCTGTCGTACCCGCGCGTCCTCTCACCGATGCCGGCAGCGATGACGGCAGCCGTTGCGAGAACGGGAAGGGCCGCCGAGGGCGCCGGGAACGGCGACGCGGCGTCGATCCAGAACACGCTCACGACGAGCCCTGCTGTGCCGAGCCACGCCAGCGTCATCCGCGTCGCGAAGGGAATGCGCCAGGCGCGCATCGAGACGGCCGCGAGGATCGCACCGACACCGAGTTCCCACGCCCGCGACACTGTCGAGAAGTAGGCCGCCGTGGGAGTGGTGGTCGTCTCGATCAGTGCCCAGATGAACGAGATCGCGGCCACGCCCGAGAACACGGCGATGGTCGCTCCACGAGCGGATCGCGTGGAGCCGGCCCGACGCAGCACGACGGTGAAGACGAGCATCGTAAGAAGCGGCCAGACGAAGTAGAACTGCTCTTCGACGGAGAGAGACCAGTAGTGCTGCAGCGGTGACGGCAACTGACCGAGCTGGAAGTAGTCGGTTCCGACGAGCATCGCGCGCCAGTTGGCGCCGAAGAAGAAGGCCCACACTCCGTCGACCGCGATCGAGAGCGCGCGACTTCGGGGGAGGAGGAGGGCCGAGACCGCGACCGTCACGACGATGACGAGGGTGGCTGCCGGGGCGATCCTGCGCACGCGCCGGCGATAGAAGTCCGAGAGGGACAGTCGGCCCGTGCGGTCGAGTTCGCGCAGGATGTGCGACGTGATCAGGTACCCGGAGATCACGAAGAAGACATCGACGCCGACGAAGCCACCTGACGGCCAGTGGAAGAGGTGGTCCAGGATCACGACGACGACCGCGAAGGCCCGGAGGCCCTGAATGTCGGTCCTGAGCCGACTCGTCGGGGACGCGGGCGACGGGTGGTCGGCGGCGCGGATGATGGTGGAACTCATCGGAGGTGGGACGGCGGTCTTTCTCTGCGGCGGGCGGCGGCAGTCGGGGACCGCGTGAGAATTATCCCCTATCGACGAGGGCGCGGTGCCGCGCCATGATGAGGTTCAGCCGGGTGAGGCCGATCAGGGGGAGTCTCGTGACCTCGCACGGATGCTGTACGCTCGGGCCTGCCGTGTGCCGTTTCACAGAGAGTGTTCCATGAAGATCTTCGTTCAGATTCCGTGCCTCAACGAAGAAGAAACGCTTCCCGCCGTGCTCGAGTCGATCCCGACCGCCATCGACGGCGTCGACGAGATCCACATCCTCGTCATCGACGACGGATCGAGCGACCGCACGGTGGAGGTCGCGAAGGAGCACGGTGTCGTGCACTTCGTGCGGCACACGCGGAACATGGGCCTGGCCAGGGCCTTCGCCGACGGTGTGAACTATGCGCTCGGTCAGGGCGCCGACATCGTGGTGAACACCGACGGCGACAACCAGTACCCGTCCGAACTCATCGGCGACCTGATCGCCCCGATCCAGCGCGGGGAGGCCGACATCGTCGTCGGCGACCGCCAGACGGCCACCATCGCGCACTTCTCTCCGCTCAAGCGGATGCTGCAGCGTGTCGGCAGCTGGGTGGTCAACAAGGCGGCCGGCACGGACATCCCCGACGCGGCCAGCGGATTCCGGGCGTACTCGCGCGAGTCCCTGATGCGGCTGAACGTCGTCACGAGCTTCAGTTACTGCATGGAGACGATCATCCAGGCGGGCCACAAGCGTCTGCGCCTGGCGACGGTGCCGATCACGACGAACGCGAAGACTCGCGAGTCGCGGCTCTTCAGTTCGATGTGGCAGCACATCGCCGAATCGTCTCGCGCCATCATCCGCAGCTATCTGATGTTCCGGCCGCTGGCCTTCTTCATCACCCTGGGTGCTGCACTCACCGTGGTGTCCCTCGTCCCGTTCGTGCGGTACCTGGTTCTGTGGGTCACCGGTGCCGCGGGCGACCACATCCAGTCGCTCATCCTGGGTGCAGCCCTTCTCGTGGGAGGCCTGCTGAGCTTCGCGCTCGGCCTGCTCGCCGACCTGATGCGGATCAACCGCATCCTGCTCGAAGACACCATCGAGCGCACCAAGCGGCTGCAGTACGGCCAGTCGGCAGCGGAGATCCGCGCCCAGCTTCCGTCGAACGGCAACTGACGCGGACCAGCCCCGCTAGGCGCTCCGCACGAGCTCCGCGATGAGGTCCGCCTGCTTGAGTGAGCGTGCCTTGACCTCTCCGAGGTGCGCCCCGAGCTTCGCGCGAACATCGGGTTCGGCCGCGACCAGGGCTTCGAAGCGCTCCCACACGTAGGCGTCGGTCGCCTTGTCGCTGCCGAATGCCCACTCCTGGAGCTCGAACATCTCGAGGACTTCCTCGTACTTGTGGCTCCATCCGATCACGAGGGTGGGAACACCCATCGAGAGGCTCGAGATCATCGCGTGGAACCGGCTGGTGACGAAGAAGGCGCACAGGCCGATCAGATACCGCAGCTCCTGAGAGGTGAGCTCGTCGGCGATGAAGTGCAGGTGCGTGTCGTCGCCGACCCGGTCGGCGATGGTGCGGCACAGCGGGAGGTCGTTGTTGTGCGTCTTCTCCGTGTTGGCACGAGCGCTGTGAGGGAGGAGGAGGACGTCGTACCCGGCGGCGATGAGGCGCTGTGCGAAGCCGACCATCATGCCGACGTAGTCTCCGCCCTTCGCGGCGATCTTCTTCTCCATCACGACGCTCGGAGACAGCCCGACCAGCCGGCGCTCGCCGTCGAGGGATTGCAGGTCGACGCGCGGCTCGAGGGCCGCCTGCTCTCCCCCTGTGAGCTCGAGGGAGAAGGCGTAGTCGGCACCGGCGAAGGTGTTGGTGAGGCCCAACTCGTCGGCGAAGCGCTGGGTGATGGCGCCGCGGGTGACGACAGTGTGCGCCTTGGGGAGGAAGGTCTTCGCAGCCCACCGATTGACAGGGTTCCGGAACGGGCCGACGGCCTGCGCGCACTTGAAGACCGGGGTCTTCGTGTTCAGTGCCGGGAGGATCGATGCGACGTTGTACAGCAGGAACTTCTCACGGCCGTCGGTGAACGTGATGCCGCCCTGGTCGAGCAGGACGTCGGCGTTCACGAGGGCGTCGACTGCTCGCGATCGCTTGCGGATGGTGCGACGCAGGGGAGGCAGGATGCGGTGCAGCAGCGCCAGCGAGTTGATGGCCACGCCGAGCTGCACCGGGTCCGCCGGGATGATCTCGAGGTTGGGATAGGTGTTGAGGGCAGCGTCACGCTCCGGGTACATGCTGAGGAGGGTGAACTTCGCGTCGGGCAGCCGCGACCCGAGGGTCTCGATCGCACTCTCGAGCATGGCGGCGGCGCCCTTGTTGCCCGAGAGGGCGGAGCCGATGATGACGATGGAGGTCATGGGGCGGTGGAGCCTTTCTTGCGGTCGATGAGTCTGAGGAGTCCGTAGAGGCCGGCGACGAGGACGTCGGCGGCCGTGGCGAGCAGTCGGCTGAGCACGGCCAGCACGATCGCGTCGGAGGTGGGCATGTACTGGGAGGCGATCAGCACGATCACGGCCTCGCGGACTCCGAGTCCTGACGGGACGAAGAACGCCAGGATGCCGATCGCGCCGCCGAGTACGTACGCTGCGGCCAGCGGCAGCCACGTCTCGGGCGGAACCTCGAAGACGGATGCGGCGGTGAAGAGGAATCCGATGCCGTTGAGGGCCCGGGGGACGAAGAACTCGAGCTGCAGCAGCACGCCCTGGCGGGAGCTGAGGAAGTACTCGGGCCGCACCTCGCGCTTCAGGGTGCGGCGGACCAGTTGCGAGGCCAGCCAGTGGAACCACTTCGGGTTCGCGATGACGGCGAACGGGATCAGCACCAGCAGAGGCAGCAGGAGGTAGCCGGCGTTCTCGACGAAGATGCCGGAACCGAGCGACACGAGCAGGATCGCCGTCGCCGGAACGATCGATGCGATCTGCAGGAACGCGTTCTCGTACACGAAGGTGATCGCGACCAGCGACCGGTCGATGCCGCGCTGGCCGGCCCAGACGAGCTTGTTGGCGACGGAGCCGACCTGGCCCGGGATGTACTTGAGGATCCACGACAGGCACTGCACAGCGATCACGTCGATGAGGCGCACCGGCTGGGTCGTCAGCATCCGGAGCATCTGCCACCAGAGCACGCCCGACAGAGGGACGGCGGCGGCGAAGATCAGGATGGCCGCGGCCGTCCAGCCGTTGAAGTGGATGTCGAGGGCAGCGACCTGATCCCAGTTCGCCGCCAGCGCCTTGCCGAACAGGACCGTGACGACGCCGATGACGACGATCGACGCGGTCCAGCGGATGGCGCGACGCGTACGGGGTGACCAGCGGGCCATCAGGTTGCTGAGTTGTACGAACGGAAGGTGTCGAGTTCCTTCTTGTTCGAGTACGCCACGATCCCATCGGGATCGGCGTAGCCGATGGCGATGAGCATGACCACCCTGTCGGAGAGGCCGAGCTTGAGGGTCTTCTGCATCTTCGCCTCGAGCGGCTCGAAGTCGGGCCAGTTGATCACGCTCGAACTCAGTCCGAGTGTCTCGAGGGCGAACATGAACGACATGGACGCGAGTGCGGCGTCGACGTAGATGGCGTGCCGGTCGCGCGGGCTGAAGTAGGAGTCGAGCTTGCCGACGACAACGATGATCGTCGGGATGTTCTCCGAGTAGCCCGCTGCGCCGAAGGGGAGCGAGGCGACGGTGCGCACCATCGCCGGGTCGTCGAAGACGCGGAACTCGTACGGCATGCGATTGCAGGCCGTCGGAGCCTGACGCGCCACCATGAAGGCCTTGTCGATGAGGTCGCGGGGGACGGCCTTCTGCTCGAACCAGCGAACCGATCGACGCTGGTGCGACAGGGTGAGGAGGTCGTCGTACGACACCTCGGACACGGGGCTCGAGCTGCGCGCGTACGGTCGGCGCTCGCCCGTCGAGGGGAGGCCGAGGGTGGAGAATCGTGACCGGGCGGAGTCGACGGCCGCGTTGGGTGCCTCGATCGCAGCGAAGTAGGCGGCGAGCACATCATGTGCCCACGCGACCTCCTCGGCATCCATTCCCTCAGGGTCGGTGCTGCACTGCGCGTGGGCCGTCGCGTAGAACTCGATGGTCTCGCCGATGTAGTCGGTGGCGAACACCGAGCGTCGAGGGCGCATGAGGAGCGCCTTCTCGATGCGGTGAACGTTCCTGCGGAGTTCGACGCGAGTGACGCGATCGCGACGGCGCTTGTTGCGGTAGTAGTCCCTGCGGCCGCGCAACACGGCGGCCTGCTCGCGGTTGAACGTCAGGAAGGCGACGAAGTACAGGAAATGCGTGAGGATGCGGCTCGAGCCGAACGTCTCGAGGACGACGGTGTTGGCGAACTCGTACGTCTTCCGGATCCAGGTGATCGCCAGAAGCGTGTAGACGATCTGCTTCACGCGTTTCAGCATGCTGTGGCCTCCGGAGTTCGGGATGGGAAGTGATGGCGAACCGGGTGGTGCCAGAGTCGATCACCCAGCCTAAGGGGTCCGGCTGATCACTCGGCGAGGGTGACGACGTCGAAGTACTCGTGCCGGTCCACCGTGAACCGATCGTCGGCCTCGAGGGTGTCGGCGATCGCCTCGCCGCGCTCCTGGGTCCGGTCGTTCGGCGGCCAGGCCTTCGCGTTCTCCCGCAGGTCGAAGTCGAGGACGACGACCTTCGTGACGGTGCCGTCCTCCAGGACACTCGCCGTGAGGTCCTTGAGCTTGTCGCCCTGCGGCTGTCTGGCGATCAGCTGGTCGATGCGGGACGGCCAGGCGGCACGGGCGCGCCGCAGTGCCTTGTCGTTACCGATGTTCCAGGTGTGGATGTCGAGCTTCGGAGCGAGGTAGACGGACAGGTAGTCGTTCGCCTTCGGGGTTCCGCTCACGAACACGACCCGGTCGTCCGGGCCGAAGGCCTCGGACATCGGATCCACGACGTCGCGGTTGAACTGGCTCATCTCCTGGGCGTTCCCGAGATTGGTCTGCACGGCTGCGACCGGGTTGAACGCGACCTCGACGACAGCGATCACGCCGAGGGTGATGGCGAGGACCCGCTTGCGCCTGCGGAGCAGAGCCTCGACACCGACCACGGCGAGTACGACGACCGCGAGACGGAGGAGGAGGACCCAGCGGTAGATGGCCCGCATGTACTCCACGCCCGGAACGTGGGTGAACAGCCAGGATGTCGGCAGGTCTACCACGCCCGACCCCGCAGGCATGCTCGTCGCCGCATCGGAGAGTGATGGATCGTAGAGCGCGGCGATCTTCAACGTCGGGCCCACGGCGACGGCGAGAGCGGCGAGGCCGACGACGGTCAGGGCGATGACGGTTCGTCGTGCGCCCCGTGCGTGCATGATGACGCCGACGATCGCGAGGCCCACCATCACGATGCCGAGGTAGTTGTACTGCGAGTTCGAGCCGTCTCCCCACAGCGTCGACGAGTCCCGACCGATCCCGAGCAGTTCCGCCCACCACACGGCGTCGCTCGGGACGAAGAGTGTGCTGAGGTCGAGGCCGAAGGCGCGGAACTTGTCCAGGTCGTCGACGCCCCAGCTTCCGGCGTTCGGGATGATCGCCTTGTAGAGGAGGTAGGAGACCGCCGTGATTCCGGCCAGCGCCGCCAGGCCGAGCCACGACGCACCGGATCGCCACCGGCCCCATCCCGAGCTGAGCACGAGAACGGCGGCGAGGGCGCTGCCCATGATCGCCGTGTAGCCGTCGGCGAACAGCATCGCGGTGGCGAGTGCGGTCCAGCCGGCGAGCCAACCCAGCTTTCTCAGGGCGCCGGCCCGGCGGAGTCGTCGGAGTGTGCTCAGGACGATGAACGCGAGGCTCGGAAGCAGCACGGCCCCGAACAGCATGCCGCCGAATCCCAGGACGCCGAACACGTTCAGCGACGCGGCGTAGGCGAGGGAACCGGCCATCGCGAGCCAGGAGCGCACGGCCACCAACCGGAGGAATCTGTATCCGCCGTAGAGACCGGCAGCGAGAACCACCCAGGACATGAGCGCGTAGCTCCACTCAGGGGGCATCCCTGTCAGTCGCGAGATCAGTACCGCCGGCTGGATGATCGGCAGGTTGGTGGCGAACAGGCCGCCGAGCGGGCCGCCCACGAGGTCGCAGTACGATCGCGCGGCATCACGAAGCGAGCTGACGCCGCAGTCGATCCGGCCGGTCGCGATGTAGAAGATGACGGACGAGCGGATGGCCAGGGGCGTGAGGCCGTACAGGAGGCTGAGGACGGCCGCACCCACGGCGGCGAACACCAGGGTCCCGATCTGCCGAGGGCGTGCAGACCGGCGTGGTGAGATGTCGCGCTCCACATCAGCGGACGTGTCCGTGTCGATCACCGAGGATCCTCTCCTGCCCCGCGCGGTCGCGCATTGAACCTGTGCAAGGATACGGGATTCCGCCAGCGCGGCTGTTCGTCCCCGCGCGGCCCGTTCGGTGGACCTTCAGCCCGGCCGCACCCGCGACCGCTACGGCTCGAGCGTGCGGATCACCCGCGCCGGGACTCCTCCGGCGATCACGTTGTCGGGGATGTCGGTCGTCACGACCGACCCGGCGGCGATGATGACTCCCGAACCTATGGTCACGCCGCCGATGACGGTGGCGCTCGCACCGATCCAGGTGCCGTCGCCGATGGAGATCGGGTCGTGGCGTACCTTCCCGGCCCGACGAATCGCCTGTCCGATCTCGTGGGTGTCGGTGATCAGGCGCACGAAGGGCCCGAGGTTCACCCTGTCGCCGATGGTCGTGCCCGGACGGAGGTATGCATCCCGGTTGATGAACACGTCGGCCCCGATGACGACGGGGCCGAGGATCTCACCGCCGCGGAGGATCTTCGAGCGGGATCCGACACGGACTCCCTCGCCCATGATCCGGACGGAGGAGTCGATCGTGCAGTCGGGCTCGATTTCGGCGGTCATGCGGCCATTCTCGCATCACGAAGCGGGACGGATGTGCGTCATGGGCCCGGTGCGGGTATGATCCGATGCGAATTGATGCAGTCGCTGCATGTTGCCCCTCCAGGCGAAGTTCGAGTCCGTGAAGGGGTTTCGGTGACAATCTCAGAGGTGAGCGCGCCAGTCGGCGAATCACGGCGCGCTTCGCTCGCATCCGCGAAGCCGTCGTTCCGGAAGGACATCGAGGGCCTTCGAGCCGTCACTGCCCTGCTGGTCGCGAGCTTCCACATCTGGGCGGACAAGGTCTCCGGTGGCGTCGACGTCTTCTTCGTGGTGTCGGGATACTTCATCACCCTCACCCTCCTGGGCCAGCTGCGGAGATTCGGACGTATTCGTCCCGGGCTCTACCTGGCCCGGCTCGGTCAACGCCTCGCCCCGATGGCACTTCTCGTGCTCGCGGCCACGATCGCGGGCACGTGGGCGTTCCTCACTCCGTCGGTGCGCGCTGAGGCCTTCACGCAGTCGATCGCGGCCCTCTTCTCTGCGGAGAACCTGTACCTCGCGTTCCAGTCCGTCGACTACCTGGCCCAGGACGTTCCTCGCTCCCCGGTTCAGCAGTTCTGGGCCATGTCGGTGCAGGGCCAGTTCTACATCTTCTGGCTGGGGATCGCTCTCCTCGCCGTGTTCCTGGGACGTCGGGCGGAGCGGTCGAGTCGGCGATGGTTCGCCGGCATCCTGACCCTGGCCGCTCTGGCCTCCTTCGTCTGGTCGATCGTGCAGACGAACGAGGACCAGGCGTTCGCCTACTTCAGCCCGGCGACCAGGGTGTGGGAGTTCGCCATCGGCGGTGCCGTCGCGCTGACGCTCTCGCGGATCTCCCTGCCGCAGTGGCTGCGCGTGGCGATGGTCTGGACGGGCATCGTGGGAATCGTCACCTGCGCTGCGTTCATGCCGGTGGCCTCGGCCTTCCCCGGATATGCGGCCCTGTGGCCGACCCTCTCCGCGGCGCTCATCCTGATCTCCGGGAGCAAGGGCGACGGCCTCGGCGCCAATGCCTTCCTGAACGCTCGTCCGCTCGTCTGGATGGGCGGCTTCGCGTTCGCGATCTACCTGTGGCATTGGCCGCTCCTCATCATCGCCAGATCCCTGCTCGGGCACGAGTCCCTCGGTCTGCGTTCCGGTCTGCTGGTCATCGCCGTCGCCGTCGTTCTCGCGTGGCTGAGCTCGTCCATGATCGAACGTCCCGTGACGGCTGCAGCTCGATCGAGCGACCGCCCGAGAAGCCGTCGGGCGAATGCCGGCCTGATCGCGGCCTGGGTGCTCGTTCTCGCGATGGCCGCGACCTCACTCGTCGCCGTGCGGCAGATGAACGTCGCAGAAGGAGCGGAACTCGTTCAGATCGCGAATGCTGACGGCACCTGCCTGGGAGCGCAGGCGGTCCTGCAGGGCGATCCGGGTTGCGGCTCGTCGGAGCTCGGCGAGCGCGTCGTGCCCGTCGGGGCCGTGAAGGAGGACCTCCCGACACCGGAGCTCGAGTGCGCGATCAAGAAGTGGCATGCCGACGCGAAGATGTGCAGCTACGGCGCGATCGGTTCCGACCGTCGGATCGGCCTCGTCGGCAACTCCCACGCGATCGCTTGGTTCCCCGCGCTCGAGAAGATCGCACTGCAGGAGGGATGGGAACTCCGCGTCTGGTACAAGCGGGGCTGCCAGGTGTCGACACCGCAGCGGTTCAACACGGCCGAGCGGTTGGCGACGGAGTGCGACGAATGGGTCTCGAACGTCCAGGCCGACATGGCCGCCGGGCCGAGCCTGGCCCTCATCTTCACATCCGCTCACGGCGGAAGCACGTGGGGAGGGTCCGGAGAGGACGGCACCGCGGACGCAGCCCGTGATGCCCTGCTTGCAGCCTGGGGGCCGATGATGGACCAGGGTGCGGAGATCGTCGCCATCCGCGATTATCCGAGGTCGTCCCCGTCGAATCTCGCCTGTGTCGACCGAGAGGGTGTCGACGCCACCACGTCGTGCGCCCGGAGCCGTGACGACGTCCTCAGTGAGAGCGATGCGGTGTTCACGACAGCTCAGAACCTGCCCGGTGGCCACGGCATCGACCTGACGGATGCCTTCTGCGACTCGGAGACGTGCTGGTCGGTCGCCGGTCACGTCAAGGTGTACAGGGACCCGTCGCACATCACGAACACCTATGCCGCCACCACCTCGGGATTCATGCGCGAGCGGCTCGCAGAGCAGGGCCTCGTCGACCTCGTGAACCGCGCAGGCTGACGCCGGCGAGCCTGTAGATTCGACGTCGTGCGGAAGTTACAGCGGATCCTCGTGTTCCCGGCGTGGAGCGACAACCCCTACCTGAACCTGATGAGCCTGGCCCCACGGGCCGCGGGGTTCGAGTTCAAGGGCGTCACGACGTCGCGTTCGCTCTTCGACGCGTCATCCCTCCTCGACGCCGGGGACGTGCTCCACCTGCACTGGACTGCGCCGATCCTGCAGCGCGAGCCCACTCTCGAGGCCGCAGCGGCCGCGCTGGAGTCGTTCCGGACCCTCCTGGCGGAGATGAAGGCCAGGGGAGTCCGGTTGATCTGGACCATCCACAACCAGCTGCCGCACGAGGTGCCGTACCGTGAGGCTGAGATCAGCCTCTATCGACTGCTGGCGACCAGTGCCGACGCGATCCACATCATGTCCCCGCAGACCCCGACGGTACTGAAGGACATCTGCGAGCTCCCGGCCGATCGGGTCGTCGAGATCCCTCATCCCAGTTACGTCGGCGTCTACGGGTCGCCGATGTCCCGTGTCGACGCCCGTGCCAGCTTCGACCTCGCCGACGACGAACCGACCGTGCTGTTCCTCGGGCAGATGCGCCCGTACAAGGGCCTCGGCGTCTTGCTCGCCGCACTCTCACGCCTGGCCGAGGAGGGAAAGCGAACCCCGACGGTCCTGCTCGCCGGCGCTGCGACGCCGGAGGTGCAGGCCGAGATCGAAGAGGCGTTGCCCGAGGGAGTCCGCGTGATTCCGCGCTACGAGTTCGTCCCCGACGCCGAGGTCGGTCAGTGGTTCGCAGCGGCGGACCTCGCCGTGTTCCCGTACCAGGCCATCCTGAACTCGGGAAGTCTGCACCTCTCCGCCTCCTTCGGCGTTCCGGCCGTCCTGCCCGGAGAGGCGCACCTCGTCGAGCAGTTCTCGGACGAGCCGTGGGTCGGCTTCTTCGATCCGGAGGATGCCGTCCCCTCGCTCGCGAGCCTGCTCGAGTCGATCCCGGAGGCACGCGACCACGTGGCGCGCATCGAGGACTTCAACGCCGCGATCACTCCGTGGCGCGTCTCGGAGCAGTACGCGACGCTCCTGCGGGAACTCGTCGCCCGCTAGCTGAGGCCAGGCGACGCGGTCGACGGCGCGTGCGAGCTACCGTGACGGAAGGATCCGCGCGGCGCCCTGCTTCGCCGCTCGTGACACCAGGCCCGATCGCCGGGTCAGCCTCACTCCACGATCGTCGATCATCAGGAGGAAGGGGTCGAGCCGGTTGTAGGGCGGGGTCGTCGCGGCCGGAGCCAGACGAGTGGACGACACGTTCCCCGTCGCCGTGTCGAGAAGCGCGACCCTGATGGCCCGCCCGACGCCGATGGCGCCGGCGCTCACCTGCGCCTCCCACGTGGTCGTCCCGTCCGAGTCGATC
>LMOK01000001.1:821705-1041844 GCA_001423545.1 Leifsonia sp. Leaf325 | reverse complement strand
CCCCTGCCGGATCGACGCCGGTGATCGAGAACCTGATGGCCCGCCCCATCGTCAGGTCGGTGAGCGTGGCGTTCAGTTCTCTGGTCGCCGCGAATCGAGTCTGGAGAGTGGGGTCGTCGGCGTCGCCATCGATTCCCGCGAGCTCGGGCACTCCGCGAAGCCTGTCTACGGCAGACGTCGCGAGGGTGCGCGTCGCTCGAAGGATGTCGTCGTCTGCGTCGGCCGTGCCGGTGCTGATCGCCAGGGCCACATCGGTGATGATCCGCGGAAGCAGCTGTCGTTCGTCGATGTCGAGTCCCCGCCCGCGCTTCTCCACGGCAGCGAGAAGGTCGGCCCATCCCCGGACCTTTCTGGCGGCGCCTACGTCTGGTCCGGTCACGGCTCCTGAAAGACCCGCTGCCACGTCGATCTCGCCGTTGCGGACGAGGGTGAAGAGGAGGCGCTTGTACCTGTCCTTGAAGCGGGCCGGATCCCGGCCGGTCACGACCACGATCTGGTTGACGAGGCTCGAGACGGTGCCCTCCTGGGCACGGTCTCGGCCGGCAGCCCGGAGGTACTTCGCGAGGTGCACCCACCCGTCGCGCTCGAACACGAGAGTCGCGTAGGCCCGGCTGAGGTTCGCGGAGCCCGCTGCCCTGACCAACTCGGCGCACGCGAGCTCCTGCGTCAGATAGCTGACCAGGGCTGTGGCCGACTCGGCCTTCGCCGTCATCGAGCTCGCGCCCGGGCGCTCACGGTAGAGGTAGACGACGTCCTCGATCATGTCGATCGCGGATGCGGCGAGGTAGGCCTTCGTCATCGGGACGATGTCGTTGGAGCGAGGGACGTCGGGGAACCGGATGTCCTGCTCGACCCAGAACGAGGTTCGGAACGCCTTGTTCCAGCACGGGCGGCCGTAGATGATCGACGGCTCGTCGACGGCTCGGAACCCCTGGCGGGCCTCCGCGTACGCCGGCCAGTTCGCCGTCGGGCGCCACGTGGCCACGGGGGAGAACTTCAGGTAGTCGCCGAAGGCGATGTCGGACCCCGAGGCCTCGAGGCTGTCGACGAGTGCGCGGTAGGCGCCCGACGGGATCAGGTCGTCTCCGTCGCAGAACACGAGGTAGCGGCCCCTGGCACGATCGGCGCCGACGTTGCGGGCGGTACCGCCGCCGCGTGAGGCCGTGTCGACGATGCGCAGCCTGGCATCCCGGGCCGCGAAGGCCTCGGCGATGCTGCGGGTCGCATCCGTCGAATGGTCGTCGACGAGGATGACCTCCATGTCGACGTCCTGCGACAGCACCGAGGTGAGAGTCTCGCCGATCCAGGATGCGACGTTGTGGGTCGGGATGACGACGGACAGGAGCGGTGCCCGTCGTTCGGGCTCACCGGGATCGCCGATCCCTTCGGCGGCGAGTTCCGCGATCTCCTCGTGCGCCAGGCCCTCGAAGGGGATGCCGCGTCCGGCGAGGGCGCTGGCCCGGTCCGCTGCGTACTTCTCGAGTTCGGTCGGACCGGCATCCGGAGCCAATGCCGAGAGTTGGCGGGAGAACGCGATCCTCATCTCGGAGTACCGCTGGACGTCGGTGGACTCGTCCAGCGGGGGAGGTGTGGTTCCGAGCCACAGATCTTCCGGGAATGCGGCCAGAAGGGCGTCGGCGTCGAACTCGGGGGGATCGACCGGACCCATGGCGAGGGCTTCGTCGACGGATTCGGCGAAGCGGACGCCCCGTCGACCCGTGCCGGCGTAGTAGTCGAGGTACTTGAGCGGGTCCTCGGCCTCCGAGAGCACAGGCCGGCTCGGCACGCCGAGGGCGTCGGCCAGGACGAGGGCGTGGAGCGAGGATCCCGTGACGAAGGCGCTCGTGGCGATGTCTGCGATGACCTCCCACGGGTCGCCGATCGGGCTCCGGGAGACCTCGGCGGGGAATCGCTCGAGTTCGTTCAGGTTCGGAATGACCAGCAGCTCGCGTTCGGCGTGCACTTGCTGGACGACCTCCGGCCACAGCAGCGGAATGAGGAGCGCCGGGTCGCCGTAGACCTCGGGAGTCCTGATTCCGCGCCCCGTCAGCACCGCGCGCGTGTACGGGCCGCGCACCGCGCGCACATCGAGCGACAGCGGGATGGACTGCCCGAGGAGCTTGCCGTTGATGCCGGTTCCCCAGACCACGTCGCGGGGGCTGGCGAAGTGCATCGTCGACCCGATGCTGAGCAGGTGACGGCTGTGGTCGGGGTGCCTGCGACCGGTCAGGGAGGACACGATCCGGCGCACGACGAGAGGACCGAGCAGGTCCCCGAAGTTCGAGACCGGCCGAGACTCAGCACCCTCCTCCTCGGATACCGGTCGCGTCGGATTCCAGCGGATGCAGGCGACGCCGTCGACTGTCTCTTCAAGATCGTTTCCCACGGTGACGAGTTTATGGTGCGGCTCGCGGCGGCGGCGTCGCCCGCCGACCGTGTGACCAGATAATGGGGAGCGTGATGCGTCCGAGCGAGTTCCCCAGCAGAGTGCGGTCGTTCGTCGGCCCTGCGGCCGTGTCCGTCCGGATGCTGCGAGGACGCCGTCGGGCTCGCCGATCCGCACTCGTAGCGGCATCCGGGGCCGGCTGGGTCAGCATCGTGATCCCCGTCCGCGACGTGGCCGAGTACATCGACGCGTGCCTCCGGTCCGTGCTCGGCCAGGGCCACTGGCGCGTCGAGGTCATCGTGCTGGACGACGGGTCGACGGATGCCACCCCTCGACTTCTCCGCCGCTGGGCGCAGCGAGACCCCCGTGTGCGTGTGGTGGACGTCTCCGTCTCAGACCCCAACGCCGCCAGGAACCACGGGATCTCGCTCGCTCGCGGCGAGTTCCTCGGATTCCTCGACGGCGACGACGTGCTGCTCGCCGGCGCCCTGCGCGACGAGGTGGCGAGCCTGGCCGCGTCGGGCTCCGACTTCGTCGTCGGCTCGTACGACAGGCTGCGCGGCTCCGTCCGGGCACCGGCCGCGTTCTGGATCGACGAGGCGCACGAGGTCGAGCGCGCCGGCATCCGCATCGTCGATCACCCCGGGATCCTGGTCAACGCCGTGCAGTGGACCAAGCTCTACCGCACGGCCTTCTGGCGGGCTGCCGAGCTCTCCTTCCCCGAGGGTGGGCATTTCCAGGACCAGCTCGTGAGCGCCCGGGCCTACGCCCGCGCTTCAGGGTTCGACGTGCTCGCGCGACCGACGGTCTCGTGGCGCATCCGGGACGACGGCAGCTCGATGACGCAGCAGGGCGTGCGCGCCGGGCAGGTGCGCGACAGGTTCGGCACGGCGCTCGGTGCACTCGACGTGCTCGCCCGTGAATCGACGGATGCCGTGCGCACGGCTCGTCTGACCCAGTACCTGTCGAACGACATCGCCATCGCGGCATCCGAGCTTCCCGGTATGGCGGAGGAGGCTGTGTCAGCGCTGCGTGACGGGCTGGAGTCCCTCGCGCCGGCCTGGTCCGATGCGCTGTGGAGTGACGTTCCGGCCGAGTCCAAGGTGCTCTACGACCTGCTGCTCCGCGGCGACGTGGGGCGAGCTCGCGCGTACATCGCCGCGGGTGGCCTCGACCTCCTGCGGCATCCGCTGGTCGACGTCGACGGCGTCTGGTACGTCGAGCTCCCGTTCTGGGGCGACGCGGATGCCGCGGTTCCGCTCGTGTGCTTCCGGGCGGCTCCCCGTGAGCTGCGCGCATTCGCCACCGTGCCGTCGACCGAGGTCTGAGCCCTGTCGGATCCGGGAACGACGATGGCCCCACTCCACCAGGAGCAGGGCCATCGACTGGACCATCGGATCAGACGAACGCGGCCTTGCCCGTGATGGCGCGACCGACGATGAGGGTGTTCATCTCGCGGGTGCCCTCGTAGGAGTAGATGGCCTCGGCATCGGCGAAGAAGCGGGCGACGTCGTAGTCGACGACGATGCCGTTGCCGCCCAGCGACTCGCGCGCCCAGGCGACGGTCTCGCGCATCCGTGCCGTCGTGTAGGCCTTGGCGAGGGCGGAGTGCTCGTCGCGCTGCTCGCCGCGGTCGAGCATCTCCGACACGCGCACGACCATGCCGATGGAGGCCGTGATGTTGCCGAGGCACTTGACCAGCAGGTCCTGGATGAGCTGGTGCGATCCGATGGTCTTGCCGAACTGCACGCGCTCGCCGGCGTATTTCACCGCAGCCTCGTAGGCGCCGACGGCGGTTCCGACGGCAGCCCAGGCCACCTCGGCGCGGGTGAGGCGCAGCACCTTGGCCGTGTCCTTGAAGGAGTTGGCGTTCTGCAGGCGCAGGCTCTCGGGAACGACCACGTTGTCGAGGGTGATGTCGGCGTTCTGCACCGAGCGCAGGCTGATCTTGTTCTCGATCTTCGTGGCGGTGTAGCCGGGAGTCGTCGTCGGGACGATGAAGCCCTTCACCTGGCCGTCGGCCGTGTCCTTCGCCCAGACGACCGTGATGTCGGAGAAGGTGGCGTTGCCGATCCAGCGCTTGGACCCGGTGATGGTCCAGCTGTCGCCGTCGCGCGTGGCCGTCGTGCGCAGGCCTTGGGCGCTGTCGCTGCCCGAGAGCGGCTCGGTGAGGGCGAAGGCGCCGATGACCTCGCCGCTGGCGAGCTTCGGAATCCACTCGTCCTTCTGCTCCTGCGAGCCGCCGACCGAGATGGCGCCGGTCGTGAGGCCGTTCTGCACTCCGACGAAGGTGGCGACGGATGCGTCGATGCGTGCGAGCTCGAGGGCCACGAAGCCGCGGAACACGGCCGAGTTCTCGAACGGCTTCGTCTCGGCCCAGCCGAAGCGGAAGGTGTTCAACTCGGCCAGGGGCTTCACGATCTGCATGGGGAACTCGGCACGGTTCCAGTAGTCGCCGACGATGGGCTGCACCTCGGTCTCGAGGTAGGCGCGGATGGCGGCGAGCGCCTCCTGCTCCTGAGGGCTCAGAAGGCTCTCGTAGCTGTAGAAGTCGCTGGCGAGGATGTCGAACGTCATGTCTGCTCCAGTGCATACGGCGACCCCCGCGGGACGGGGGTCTGGAATCCTCGGGCCACGATACGCCCGGCGTTCGACCGTCCAAACCCGTTGGTAGCTTTGAGGCAACCGCCACCGAGAAGGACGCCGCATGTTTGTAGCCATCAGCAACACCCCGCGCGATTACGCCTGGGGCTCGACGACGGCCATCGCGGGCCTGCTCGGAACCCCGGCATCCGGAGCCCCTGAGGCCGAGCTCTGGCTCGGTGCCCACTCCGGCTCACCCAGCCTCATCGACGACCCGGCGCAGGTCGGGGGAGCCGGTGACCTGGTCGAGTGGATCGAGTCGGATGCCGCCACGGCGCTGGGCGCCGGAAACGTCGCAGAGCACGGAGCCCGGCTGCCGTTCCTGCTGAAGGTGCTCGCCGCCGGGGGACCGCTGTCGCTGCAGGCGCATCCGTCGCCCGACCAGGCTCAGGCCGGGTTCGCCCGCGAGAACGCGGCGGGCATCCCGCTCGACGCCGCGAACCGCAACTACAAGGACGCCTTCCACAAGCCGGAGCTGGTCGTCGCCGTGAGCCCCACCTTCGACGCCCTGTGCGGCTTCCGCCCGCTCGCCGAGGCGCGTGACATCGTCAAGGAGCTCACCGTCCTCGGGCGTGCCGACGCCCCCGATCCGACTGTCTTCGACCCGTTCTGGGAGCGCCTCTCGGGCCCGGACCCCCTGCGGAGCGCCGTGGAGTGGTTGCTGCGTTCGGGCCGGGAGAGCGGCGCCGTCGAGGCCCTGGTCGACCGCGTCGTGCAGATCGCCGGCTCCGCGCCCGAGACCAGCCGCTTCGCGGTCGAGTACGCGACGGTGCGCTCCCTGGCGGCCAGCTATCCGGGGGACCCCGGCATCGTGCTGTCTCTGCTGCTCAACCACGTGACGCTCCGCGCAGGGGAGGCGTTGTACCTTCCGGCCGGGAACATCCACGCCTATCTCTCCGGTCTCGGCATCGAGCTGATGGCCGCGTCGGACAACGTGCTGCGCGGCGGCCTCACGCCCAAGTACATCGACGTCGAGGAGCTGCTCGACGTGCTCGACTTCACCCCCGTCGAGGAGCCCCTGCTCAACCCCGAGACGCCGTCGGCCGGCGTGCGGGTGTTCAGGCCCGACGTCCCCGACTTCGTGCTCTACGACGTCGACGCGTCCGCGGACACGTCGGCCTCGATTCCCCTCACTGGACCGGCGATAGCGCTCTGCACCGCGGGAACCGTCACGATCGCCGGTGCCAGGTCATCCGTCACCATCGAGCGCGGTGACGCCGTCTTCGTGACCCCTGACGAGGACACCCTGGCCGTCACGGGAGCCGGCAGGCTCTACCTGGCGACGGTCGGGGAGTAGCCGCCCGCTCAGCCGTCGAGGCCGTCGTCGACGTCCCCGTCGAGCGACGCCAGGTCTAGCTTCGCCGCGAGCAGCTCGGACAGGGCCCGGGAGTACGTGGCCGTGAGGTGGTCCCTGTCTCGGTACACGAGGTAGGAGCCGATGACGGCCGGGCATTTCTCGGGTCCGCAGACGTAGTCGTTCATGTCGATCCAGCCGATGCCGTCGACCGTGCGTTCCTGTTCCTGCAGGGCCGTGTCGATGGCGTCGTCCCGATCGACGGCGCAGGCGTCGGCGTCGTCGAGGTGGGCGGAGAGGCAGATCGACGGCGTCGACTCCTGGTGCGGGGTGTCGGTGATCCAGTCGACGGGCACGTCCGGCAGTGCTGCCACGGTCTTCTCGAGCGCGGCGTGCCACTGCTCGCCGTAGCTCTCGGCCGACGCAGCTGGGGGCCGATAGTGCTCGGAGTAGCTGGCCAGCACGATGAGCGCAGGAGGCTCGGCGTTCAGCCTCTCGATCACCTCGTTCCGCCAGCGCTCGCACTGCGGATAGGGCTCGACGGCCTCGGGGTCGACCAGCACCGACGGGCAGTCGCTCTTGGTGTCGGTCTCGAGCAGGATGGTTCCGGCCTCGGCGAGAGGCAGCAGCGCCGGGAACCACTGGGCGCCGTGGGAGTCGCCGAACAGCACGACCCGCGGCGCTTCGGGGTCGCTGCCGAAGGTGCAGGCACTCGCGTCGGTGCTCGGGATGTCGCGGTGGCATCCGTCGTCGTAGATCGCCGGGTTGTCGTCGGACGTGAGCCGCAGGGCCGGCCTGATGTTCGACGCGACGAAGGCCGTGCCGACGGGGTGCGCTCGCGGCGCACTCACCGGGGCCGCGGTTCCCGAGTCGAGACGCTGCGCCGAGCTCGCCTGAGCGGCCGTGGCCGAGAACACCACGATGACGACGGATGCCGCTCCCGCCAGCAGCAGGCTGCGGCGCGGCCTGGCCCCGACCAGCGCCGGCGGGTTGCGGACCGGGGTCTCGACGAAGCGGTACAGCAGCGCTCCGAGCGGGACGCTGGCGGCTCCGAGCGCCAGCAGCGCCCACGGCGGCAGCGGTGCGGATGGCGAGGCCGCCTGCTGCGGGATGACGATGAGCGGCCAGTGCACGAGGTAGACCGAGTAGGAGATGAGGCCGAGCAGTTGCAGGGGCCTCAGGCTCATGGCGCGACCGGGTGACCAGGATGTCGCGACGTCGCCGCCGGCGATCATGAGCACGGCGCCGATCACCGGGAGCAGGGCCGCGTAGCCGGGGAACAGCGTGGTCTCGTCGAACAGCACCGAGGCGCCGACGATGGCCGCGAGGCCGAGCCAGGCCGCCATGCCCGCCACGCGAGAGCGCACCCAGGCCGGATCCGTGCGCATCACCATCGCCAGAAGCCCTCCGGCGCCGAGTTCCCACGCGCGGGTCGGCAGCGAGAAGAACGCCCACGGCGGGTTCGTGAACGTGAGGACCAGGCCGCCGACGAACGAGGCGGCCACGATCACGGCGATCACCGCGAACAGGCCACGCGTCGAGCGTCGGCACAGGTGGAAGGCCAGCGCCAGCACCGCCGGCCAGACCAGGTAGAACTGCTCCTCGACGCCGAGCGACCAGTAGTGCTGGAACACCGAGGGAGTGGTCTCGGCGAGGTAGTCGGTGCCCTGCACGGCGAACAGCAGGTTCGGCACGTAGAGCGCAGTCGCGATGGCCGCGGCGAACATCTGGCGCAGCATGAGCGGCGGCACCCAGAGGATCGACGCGAGAACCGTGAGCGCGACGACGACGAGCGAGGCCGGCAGGATGCGCCGTGCCCGTCGGGCGTAGAAGTCGGCGAAGCGGATGCCGCCGTCACCCGTGAGCGAGCTCAGCAGGTGCGTGGTGATGAGGAACCCCGAGATGACGAAGAACACGTCGACGCCCACGTACCCGCCGGGCAGCCACGGTACGCCGCAGTGGAACAGCACGACGATGCCCACAGCCAGGGCACGCATGCCCTGGATGTCAGTGCGCTGTCCCCGACCTGCCATGGCTCAACGCTAGGGAGCGGGTGTTTCCTCCCCGTGTCCGTCGCGTGAGCATCGGGTGTCACCTGTTCGGGGGTGGGTGAGGAGCCGGCTGGCTCGGCACGACTCGGGCGAGCGGATGCCTCAGGCCAGCTGGCGGGCCCCGAAGGTGCGCCGGTACGCGGTCGGCGTGGTCTGCAGCACCTTCACGAAGTGGTGCCGCATGACGGCCGCACCTCCGAAGCCGCAGTCGCCGGCGATCTCCTCGAGGCTGAGGTCGCTCTCCTCGAGCAGCTGCTGCGCTCGCAGCAGGCGCTGGCGGTTCAGCCAGGCCGTCGGGGTGGTGCCCAGCTCGGCGCGGAAGCGGCGGGCGAAGGTGCGGCTCGACATCAGCGACTTGCGGGCGAGCTGGTCGACCGTGAGGTCCTGATCGAGGTTCTCCAGCATCCACTCGGTCACGAGGGCGAAGGAGTCGCTGCGGCACTCGACGACGGGCGTCTGGATGAACTGCGACTGGCCGCCGTCGCGCTGCGGAGGCACGACCATGCGGCGGGCGACGACGTTGGCCGCCGACGCTCCGAGCTCCTTGCGCACGATGTGCAGGGCGGCGTCGATGCCGGCGGCGGTTCCCGCCCCGGTCACCACCCGGCGGTCCTCGACGAAGAGCACGTCGGGGTCGACATCCGTCAGCGGATACTCCGCTGAGAGCCTGTCGGTGTACATCCAGTGCGTCGTCGCCCGACGTCCGTCGAGGATGCCGGCCTCGCCGAGCAGGAACGCGCCGCTGCACACGCTCATGACCCAGGCGCCCCGGGCTTCGGCCTCGCGGATGACGCGGACGATCTCGGGGTGGGCGCTGCCGTCTCCCAGGTACGCCGGCACGGCGATCAGGTCGGCGTCGGCCGCGGCGCTGAGATCTTCGTGCACGACGATGTCGAACCCCATCTTCATCGGGATGGGGCCGGGCTCGGCTGCCACGATGTGGAAGTCGAAGACGGGGCCGCCGTGCTCGCGCCGATCGATGCCGAAGACCTCGCAGATCACGCCGAACTCGAACGGCGCCATCCCGGGGATGGTGAGGCAGACGATCTTCTTCAGGGCCATGGCGGTTTCTCTCGATTGGCAGGAATGTACCGAACACTGTCCACTCTGCCACTCGTGGCGGTAACTCGCAAGACCTAGATTTACTGCCATGTCCATCATTCTTCTCATCGCACTGGTCGCCCTCGTGTTCTGGGGCGTGCTGGCCACCATCCTCGGCCTCGACAACGACGGCTACGGCCGACCCGAGATCCGCGACCGCACCCGGCACGCCGGCCACGGCGACAGCTGGGACGCTCGCTGGGAGTGACGTGCGTCGACGCACGGGCCCTGCGCGCCGATAGTCTGGAGATCCCGGGCGGATGCACCGGAACTCAGGACGAGGGAGGCGCCCCATGGCGTGGTTGGTCACGGGTGGAGCGGGCTACATCGGGTCGCATGTGGTGCGGGCGTTCACGGATGCCGGCACCGACGTCGTCGTGATCGACGATCTGTCGAGCGGCCACCGGAGCTTCGTCTCCGACTCGGTGCCGTCCTACGAGGGCACCATCCTCGACGGCAAGCTGCTCGCCCGCATCTTCGTCGAGAACGACATCACCGGAGTCGTGCACGTCGCCGGCTTCAAGTACGCCGGGGTCTCGGTGCAGCGACCGCTGCACACCTACGAGCAGAACGTCACCGCGACGGCCGTGCTTCTGGGTGCCATGGCCGATGCCGGTGTCGACAACATCGTGTTCTCGTCGAGCGCTGCCGTCTACGGCACGCCGGACACCGACCTGGTGACCGAGGACACTCCGAAGGACCCGCAGTCGCCCTACGGCGAGTCCAAGCTCATCGGCGAGTGGCTGCTGCGCGACCAGGAGGTCGCGACAGGCCTGGCCCACACCTCCCTGCGCTACTTCAACGTCGTGGGATCGGGCGCGAGCGACCTCTACGACTCGAGCCCGCACAACCTGTTCCCGATGGTCTTCGAGGCCCTCCTCGATGGCCGCACCCCCCGCATCAACGGCACCGACTACCCGACGCCCGACGGCACCTGCGTGCGCGACTACATCCATGTCGCCGACCTCGCCCAGGCCCACGTCGTCGCGGCCCAACGGCTCGACGCCGGCGAGGCCATCGAGGCCGTCTACAACCTCGGCAGCGGCGACGGCGTCTCGGTCGGCGAGATCATGAGCACGATCGCCCGGGTCACGGGCATCGACTTCGAGCCGGAGCGCGCGCCCCGGCGGCCCGGCGACCCCGCCCGCATCGTGGCCTCGGGGGAGAAGGCGGCCCGCGATCTCGATTGGCGGATGCGCCACACCCTCGAGGAGATGGTGCAGAGCGCGTGGGACTCGCGGCGGAGGGCCGCATCCGGAGTCTGAGCGACTTCCAAGCTCCGGCGATCTCGAGATGGTATGGAGCTGCCTCGCTCTCGGCGCGACCCGCCGCGACGCGCCCGGCGAGCCGCGGCGGCCCTCCTCGACAGAATTGACCCCTCAACGGGGATAACCCTCTCTGGGGAGTTGTGGGGCGGGCGAGGACGCCGGGTTTTCCGCGGCGCGTCGCAACTCTCGAGGGTTCGTTGAGGGTTTACGATTTGCGACTTGACTCCTGAGAGTTACACCGGTGTAATTACTTCAGACACGCGGTTCGCAGGTCGGAAGAAATAAGGCGGGTGACGATATGGCAGCCAATGACTATCGTGCTGGGGTACCCGACGACTGGTTCGTCGATCCGATCACGCTGGGGGTTCCCGGTGTTCGGCAGAATGTCGACGACGACAACCCACTCGCGTGGCAGTCGGACTCGCTCTGCGCCCAGACCGACCCCGAGGCCTTCTTCCCGGAGAAGGGCGGATCGACGCGCGACGCGAAGAAGATCTGCACCTCCTGCGAGGTCCGCACCCAGTGCCTGGAGTACGCGCTGTCGAACGACGAGCGGTTCGGCATCTGGGGCGGCCTGTCCGAGCGCGAGCGTCGGAAGCTGCGCAAGCGCGCCGTCTGATCACTGACGTGTGGCACCCCAACGGGCCACACGATCCGGCCGATCGGATATCGGCCACGCCCGGCGGCACTCCGTGCGAGTCGACGAGGGCAACTTAGGCTTTCCCCGATATGTCACCCAGAGTCACCGCCATCATCGTCGCCCGAAACGGCGCGGAGCACCTTCCGCGGACTCTCGAGGCTCTCGCCGCCCAGACCATCGCCCCCGACGCGATCATCGCCGTCGATTGCGGGTCGACGGATGCCACGGGCACTCTGCTGGCCGAGTTCGGCCCCACGCACCTGATCACGGCAGACTCCGACCTCACCTTCGGTGGGGCGATCGCCACCGCCGTCCGCGTGACCACCCCGCCGACGGCCCCGAACGAGTTGCTCTGGCTCATCGCCCAGGACACGGCACCCGAGCCGACGGCGCTGGCCGAGCTCGTCGCGGCACTGGAGACCGCACCCTCCGTCGCCATCGCCGGGCCGAAGCTGCTCGACTGGGAGCGCGGGGAGTTCATCCGCTCGCTCGGCGAATCGCTGACGACGCAGGGAGCGACCGTCGCCCTCGTCTCCGACGAACTCGACCAGGGACAGCGCGACGTGCTGAGCGACGTGCTCGCCGTCGTGGCCGGCGGCATGCTGGTGCGTCACACGGTCTGGGAGACCCTCGGCGGCTTCGACCCGGGGCTGCCCGTCGTCGACGACGCCCTCGACTTCTGCGTGCGAGCGCGACTGGCCGGGCACAGGGTGTCCGTCGCGCCGGCAGCGCGCGTCGCGACGGCCGGTGACGGCGTCGCCGGGGCCAACACCTCGCACAAGGGCCGCATCCGTCGACGTCGCGCCCGCCAGCAGCGCACGGCGCAGTTGCACCGACGGCTGGTCTACGCGCCGGCCGTGCTCGTTCCCGTGCACTGGCTGTCGCTCGTTCCCCTGGCGATCGTGCGCTCGATCATCGCGCTCCTCGGCAAGCAGCCCGGCCGCATCGGCGGCGAGTTCGCGGCGGCGTTCACGGCGGCATTCAGCGGAATCCGGACGACGGCAGCACGCCGCAGCATCGCGCGCACCCGCAGCAACCCCTGGTCGGTCATAGCGTCGCTGCGCGTCACCCCGGCCGAGATGCGTCGTCGACGTGCCCTCGCCAGGGAGGCCCGTATCGCGAGGGCCCGTGGGGCCAGGCACGAGATCGGCTTCCTCACCTCGGGTGGAGCCTGGACCGTGCTCGGCGCCGTCGTGGTCGGCCTCGTCGTCGCCGCTCCGCTCGTGGGGTCTGCCGCCGTCGGCGGAGGCGGCCTGCTTCCGTTGAGCTCGACTCCGGCCGAGCTCTGGCAGAACATCGGCTACGGATGGCGCGACCTCGGACCCGGCTTCGTCGGCGCTGCCGACCCGTTCGCCGCCGTGCTCGCGGTGCTCGGGTCGCTCGCCTTCTGGTCTCCGTCGGCCGTGATGCTCGCCCTCTGGGTGGCAGCCGTGCCGCTCGCGGCCCTCGGCGCCTGGTTCGCGGCCACCCGCCTCACCGAGCGCGGAGGCCTGCGCGCCATCGCCGCCGTGCTCTGGATGCTGGCACCGACGTTCATGACCGCCATCGCCGACGGTCGCCCGGCCGCCGTGCTCACCCACCTCCTGCTGCCGTGGCTCGTGTTCGCGGGCTTCGCCGCGGCCAGGTCCTGGTCGGCATCCGCCACCACGGCCCTGCTGTTCGCGGCGATTGTCGCCTGCGCCCCGTCGCTGACCCCGGCGCTGCTCATCATCTGGCTCGTGCTGCTCGGAATCAGCGGACGCGGCTTCTTCCGCATCATCGGCATCCCGATCCCGGCCATCGCCCTCGCGGCTCCGCTGGTGCTGGACCAGGCATTGCGTGCGAACTGGATCGCCCTGGTGGCAGACCCCGGTGTGCCGCTGGCAGGCACGGCGGCATCCGTCTGGCAACTCCTGCTCGGCTTTCCCGGCGGTGGATTCGGCGGCTGGGACCAGGCTCTCGGCCTGATCCCGATCGACGGCCTGCTGCCCCAGGTCGTGGTGCCGATCCTCCTCGCGCCCCTGGCACTGCTCGGACTCCTCGCCCTGTTCCTGCCCGGATTCCGCAGCGCGGCCTTCGCGCTCGGGGTCTCCCTGCTCGGGTTCGGCACGGCACTCGCCGCCACTCTCATCGTCGTGGCCACGACGGGCTCGCAGCTCGTGCCCGTGTGGGCCGGGACGGGCCTCAGCCTGTACTGGCTCGGCATCGTCGGGGCCGTCACCATCGGCCTCAACGCCATTCCGCGCTACTCGATCATTCCGGCCATCGTGGCCACGGTGTGCTTCGTGGCCGTCGCGGCTCCTCTCGCCCTCGCCGTTCCGCTCGGACAGTCGGCCGTCGACGCGACGACGAACCGCATCCTGCCGGCCTTCGTGTCGGCGGAGTCCGCGGGCGACCCGCGCGCGGGAACGCTGGCCATCGTGCCGCAGCCCGACGGCGGCATCCTCGCTGACCTCCAGCACGGGTCGGGAACGACACTCGACGACCAGTCCGTCCTGGCCTCGACGGATCTCGACGTGAGTGCCGCGCAGAAGGAGATCGCCACCCTCGCCGGCAACCTGACGTCGCGCAGCGCCTTCGATGCCGCCGCGGCCTTCGACGCCAACCGCATCCGCTTCGTGCTGCTCGAGCCTGCCGTGCGTGTGGATGGCGCCGCGCCGTCCGCCGCCGCCGTGCAGGTCACCCGTCGCGCCACTGCGGCCATGGACGGCAACTCCACCCTCGTCCCCGTCGGACGCACCGACTACGGAATGCTCTGGCGCGTCGACACCGACGAGGACGACGCTGCATCGGCCGCGATTCCCTCCAACGCCGGCGGGTGGATCGGAACGGCATCGCTGATCGTCGCCGCCGTCGTGTTCGGGGCCGCCCTGCTGCTCTCCATCCCCACGGGCGTCGGCCGTGAACTCCCGCCGGAATCGGCGCGGCGTCGCGCGGCCAGGGAGCGTCGTGAGCGGCGAGCCGGCCGTTCACCCCGTCGAGCAGCCGCCGGGGTCGTGATCGCCGACGACGAGCTGCCGGAGGACGGCGTGACCGAGGAGTCGACAGGAGACGCGGCAGCGGTAGCCGCAGCCGAAGCCGGTGAAGCGGATGCCGCGGCGACGTCGGGGCCCGACGATGCGACGGCGTCGCCGGCCGGTAGCGGTGCTGGCGAGGCGGATGCCGAGCCGGATCCGGTGCCCGATCCCGAGGCCGAGGCACGATCGGAGTCCGATGCCGTGCCCGACTCCGATCAGGAACCCTCTCCGGAACCGACCGACCAGACCGACCAGACCGACCAGACCGACCAGACCGAGCAGGCCGAACAGACCGACCAGGCCGAACAGGCCGAACAGACGGACCCGACCGAACAGACGGACCCGACCGAGGAGAAGCGCGATGTCGACTAAGCGCAGGATCGCCGTGGTCGGCGGCCGCTCGATCGTCGGCCTCGCCGGGATCGCCATCGCCGTGGGAGCCGTGACGGCTGCCGTCCTGGTGCCGTGGCCCAGCTACTCGGTCACTCCGGTCGCCCAGAGGGTCGTGCCGGTCCCGACCGACGCCCAGCGAGTCTGCCCCGGCCCCATCCTCGCCCTGGCGGAGGATGCGACCCAGGCGACGGCGGCATCGTCCATCGGCAGTGCGAGCGTGACGGCTGCTGCGGCATCCGGCGAGCCCGATCCCGAGGAATCCAGCCTGGACGCGCCCGACAACGACGCCGCCGACTCCGATGGCGGCCCGACGTTGGTGACGGTACCGGCCGCCGCGGATGCGACCGAACCGCCCCTGGTCGCGGCGAGCCAGTCGCAGGTCGCGTCGACCGACACCCAGTCCGGTCTCGCCGTCGCGGCGTGCACCGAGGCGGTCCCCGACGCCTGGCTCGTGGGAGGGTCCACCGAGATCGGCCGCACCACCCTCGTGCTGCTGACGAACCCGTCGAGCGTCCTCGCCACCGTCGACCTCGCGGTCTACGGAGAGTCCGGCCCCATCGATGCGCCGGGATCGACGGGCATCCTCGTCCAGCCCGAGTCGCAGCGCGTCGTGTCGCTCGCCGGTCTCGCCCCCGATGTCGCATCTCCCGTCGTGCACGTCACGGCGAGCGGTGGCGAGGTTGCGGCATCCCTGCAGCAGAGCACCGTGCGTGGCCTGGAGCCCGGCGGCGTCGACATCGTCGGGCCCACGGCCGACCCCGACACCACGGCCCTCATCGCGGGCCTGACGGTCTCGTCATCGACCGCAGCCGATCCGGACGCCCAACCGGGAGCCGAGGAGGGCTACTCCGACGAGCAGCCCGGACTGCGCCTGCTCGTGCCCGGTGACACCGGCACGCAGGCCACGGTCAGCGTCGTGGGGGAGGACGGCGCGCCCGGCACCTCGTTCACGGTCGACCTCGAGCCCGGAGTGAGCATCGAGGCTCCACTGACCGAGCTCGGCTCCGGTGCCTACACCGTGCGCGTCGAAGCCGACCAGCCCGTCGTGGCAGCGGCCCGCTCCGCCGTGAGCGGCAACAGCGGCCGGGACTTTGGGTGGTTCACCGCATCGGCGCCGCTCACCGACGAGCCGACGCTCGTCGCCGCGGCCCGCGGCGCCTCACCGGTGCTGCACGCCTGGAACCCGAGCGGAGAGGACGCGACAGTCGTTCTGACCTCGGAGCGCGGTTCGCGCGAGCTCGACCTGCCGGCCGCGACGGCGCTGTCCTTCGAGATCGATGCCGGTGTCGGCTACGAGATCAGTGACGCCGCCGGGATCATCGCCTCGATCGGCTACGAGACCTCGACCCGTCTGGCCTCGTTCGCCGTCAACCCCGTCGGCGGCCTCGCGGCGCCGGTCACCGTCTACACGCGCTGAGAAACGCCTCGCGAGGGGCCTGCCGGGGGTGTGAGCAGTCGGATGCCCGCTTGCCTCAGAGGCCGCGGTAGCGGTCGGGATCGAGGTCCCAGGGATCCTTGCCAATGAGGTCGGCGACAGCGCGGAACACGCAGCTCTCGACCATCATGCGCTGGTGCAGGTCGTCGTTGCGATGCAGCTTCGCCATCCGCTGGATGGGGATGCGGTACAGCACCACCCGGCGCTCCTCGAGGTTCACGTGCCACCGGTCGACGTGGTCGCCGTGCAGGGCCTCGGCGGGGGCGGCGGCGATCTCGAATCGCACGTCGTCCAGCTCCGGCCAGATGCCGCGGAGGTACTCGGCGGTCGATGCGACGGTCGACTCGAACAGGTCGATGCGGCCGCGGATCATCGGCAGGTACGGCCCCGTCACCGCCGAGCGCAGACCCCGGCCGTGGCGGTCGATGATGCCCCGCCGCGCCGAGGGCGCGGTGCGCGGTGTGCGTCGTGATCGGGGCATGTCGCCATCCTAGTTCGCGTGGGCGCGCGGGTAATCTGATGGTGACATGAACAGATCCTGCTCGCGGGTGGCGTGCACCGCGGACGCGGTGGCAACGCTCACCTACGTGTACGCCGACTCGATGGCCGTGCTCGGCCCGCTCTCGATGAGTCACGAGCCGCACAGCTACGACCTCTGCGTCCGTCACGCCGAGCGACTCTCCGCACCGCAGGGCTGGCAGGTCATCCGGCACGCGGTGCTGGGCGAGGCCGGGTTCGGCGTCTGAGCCCCGTCGAGACGAGCTCGGCTCGTCCCGTGCGTTCTGGAGCGGCATCCGAGCGCCGCGAATGACAGAATGACTCTCATGACCTCCACTGCCACCGCACTCCCGTTCAAGGTCCGTGACCTCGGCCTCGCCGAAGCCGGCCGTCACCAGCTGCGTCTCGCCGAGAACGAGATGCCCGGCCTCATGGCGCTTCGCGAGGAGTTCGGCGCGACGCAGCCCCTCGCCGGCGCCCGCATCGCAGGCTCCCTGCACATGACGGTCCAGACCGCCGTGCTCATCGAGACGCTGACCGCTCTCGGCGCCCAGGTGCGCTGGGCGAGCTGCAACATCTTCTCCACCCAGGACGAGGCTGCAGCCGCGATCGCCGTCGGACCGACGGGGACCCCGGATGCCCCGGCCGGAGTTCCGGTCTTCGCCTGGAAGGGCGAGAGCCTCGAGGAGTACTGGTGGTGCACCGACCGCATCTTCGACTGGAGCGCCGAGGCCGCTGAGGCCGGTGCCGACTGGGTCGGGCCGAACCTCATCCTCGACGACGGCGGCGACGCCACCATGCTCGTGCACAAGGGTCTCGAGTTCGAGAAGGCCGGTGCTGTTCCTGCGGCGACGGATGCCGACAACCACGAGTACCGTGTCGTGCTCGACACCCTGCGCACCTCGCTCGGCCTCTCCTCCGACAGGTTCACCCGCATCGCAGCCGAGCTGCAGGGAGTGACCGAGGAGACCACCACCGGCGTGCACCGCCTGTACGAGCTGCACTCCGCCGGCCAGCTGCTGTTCCCGGCCATCAACGTGAACGACTCGGTCACCAAGAGCAAGTTCGACAACAAGTACGGCATCCGTCACTCGCTCCCGGATGGCCTGAACCGCGCCACGGACGTCCTCATGGGCGGCAAGGTCGCCCTCGTCGCCGGTTACGGAGATGTCGGAAAGGGTGCTGCCGAGGCCCTGCGCGGCCAGGGCGCCCGTGTGATCGTCACCGAGGTCGACCCGATCTGCGCCCTGCAGGCCGCGATGGACGGATACCAGGTCTCGCGCATCGAGTCCGTCGTCGGCGAGGTCGACATCTTCGTCTCGGGCACGGGCAACATGAACGTGATCACCCTCGAGCACATGCTCGCGATGAAGCACCTCGCCATCGTCTCGAACGTCGGCCACTTCGACAACGAGATCGACATGGCCGGCCTCGAGTCGCTCGCCGGTGCCGAGAGGATCGAGATCAAGCCGCAGGTGCACGAGTGGCGCCTGCCGACGGGGCGGTCGATCCTCGTCCTCTCCGAGGGACGTCTCATGAACCTCGGAAACGCGACGGGACACCCGTCCTTCGTGATGAGCAACTCGTTCACGAACCAGGTGCTCGCGCAGATCGAGCTCTGGGTCCGCCCGGAGGAGTACCCGATCGGCGTCTACGTGCTGCCGAAGCACCTCGATGAGAAGGTCGCCCGCCTGCACCTCGACGCCCTCGGCGTCGAGCTCACCGAGCTCACGCCCGAGCAGGCCGGCTACATCGGCGTGCCCGTCGACGGGCCGTACAAGGTCGATCACTACCGCTACTGAGCCTCATTGCTCGATCAGCGGATGCTGCCACGACAGCCTCCGCTGATCGAGTGGTGCCCGAGCGTGCGCATCCCGCTGATCGAGTGGTGCCCGAGCATGCGCATCCCGCTGATCGAGTGGTGCCCGAGCGCAGCGCGGACACGTATCGAGATCACTCGCGTGCGCGGCCTCAGCGCTCCGGGAAGCCGTGCGGCAGCCCGGCGAGCACCGGCTCCAGGGCGTCGAGGCGCTCCTGCTCGAGACGCAACGCCGTGGCCTCGCGTCCGCGCCGCAGCGCCGCGACGCCCCAGAGGAACGTCTCGGCGGGCACCTGCGGCAGCGGCGACACGTAGGCGGATGCCTCGCGTGCCAGCTGCTCCGCCGTGCGCGCGCGGGTGGCGGGCACGAGGGCGTCGACCTGCGACAGGAACTGGGCGATGCGGCGTGACAGCGTCTCGGGCAGGCGGGCGACGTCGGCCACCAGCGCCCACTGCGTGAGCATGGGCGGCATGCCCTGGCGTGGGGGCACATAGCGCGGCACGCGTTCGATCTGACTGTGGGTTCCGGCGAGCAGATCACCGAGGCGCTTCGAACGCTCGTTGAGCAGGCCTGTCATGGCGGCGACGGCGCCGAAGGTCAGGTAGATCTCGATGACGCCCGTGAGCGCACGCACGAAGGAGTGCCGGAGCGCGATCGCGCCGCCGTCGTCCCGCACGATGCGGGCGCCGATGGCGAGACGCCCGAGCGACCGACCATTCGATGCGATCTCGACGACCATGGGGATGACGAGCAGGAACAGCACGAGACCGACGACGCCGAGCGCCCGCAGCGCCGCCTGATCGATCCCGGCGGAGCCGTACTGCACGACGAGCCAGGCGACCCCGAGCAGCAGGCCGACGTAGACGACGGCATCGATCGCTGTGCCGGCTCCCCTCAGGATGACGCTCGCCGGTCGAACGTCCAGGGCGACGGCCTCGCCGGTGACGAGACCGGAATCCTCACGATCGTTCGACGCGGTGCGCTGCACGACGGGGTCTGCCATGCGATCATCTAATCAGATGGATCTCGACGCATATTCGACCGCCCACGGCGCGGAGTGGGACAGGCTGTCCCAGCTGGCCCGCACGCGGCGGCTCTCAGGCGAGGAAGCCGACGAGCTCATCGCGGGCTATCAGGCCGGCGCGACCCAGCTCTCGGTGCTCAGTACCGCGTCGGGGTCGACGATCCCCGGTGACAGGCTCTCCGTGACGTTGTCTCGCGCCCGGCTGCGGTTCACCGGAGCGAGCGGCAACGCCCTCGCCATGCTGCCGCGCTTCTTCATCCTCCAGCTTCCGGCCGCGCTCTACAGGCTGCGCTGGATCACCCTCGGCGTCATCCTCGCCACGGTGCTCGTCTCCACCCTGTACGCGGTCTGGGCACTGGCCGACCCGCAGGTCCTCGCGTCGTACGGAACCGACGCTCAGCGACAGGCGCTGGCCGACGGCGCCTTCGTCGACTACTACTCCGAGAACCCGGCGGCCTCGTTCGCCGGCATGGTGTGGACGAACAACGCCTGGATCGCCGCCCAGTGCATCGCGCTCGGCATCACCGGCGTCTTCGTGCCCTATGCGCTGCTCGGGAACGCCCAGAACGTGGGCGTCTCGGCGGCCATCATGTTCTCCTACGACAAGGGCGACGTGTTCTTCGAGTACATCCTGCCGCACGGCCTTCTCGAGCTGACCTGCGTCTTCGTGGCCGGTGCCGCGGGTCTGCGCATCTTCTGGGCATGGATCGCGCCGGGCGCGCGCACGCGCGGTCAGGCTCTCGCCGAGGACGCCCGGGCCTTGTTCACCGTGGCCATCGGCCTGGCCATCTGGCTGTTCATCTCGGGCATCATCGAGGGCTTCGTGACGCCGGCCCCCTGGCCGTGGGCCGTGAAGATCTCGATCGGGATCGCAGCGGCTGCAGCGTTCTACGCCTACATGCTCGTCCTCGGCGCGCGAGCGGCGCGAGCGGGGGAGACCGGCGACCTCGGCGAGTACGAGGCCGGGTCCCGGCGCATCATCGCCGCGTAGGAACGGCGAAGCCGCCGCGCGACCGGGCGCGGCGGCTTCGCCGTGATGACGGGTGGCTACTCTCCGACGCCCACGAATTCGGCGGCCTCGTTCGCCGTCTCGACCGGCGCGGCGAGGTTGGCGCGCAGGGCGGCCCCCAGTGCAGCATCGACGTTCGTCCAGTACTGGATGGCGCGCTCGCGGATCTCGGGCACCGTCGTGCCGCCGACGGCTCCGGTGATGGTCTCCAGGAAGCGGGCCTTGGCCGCATCGTCGAAGACCTCCCTGTAGAGGGTCCCGGCCTGACCGAAATCGCTGTCCTCGCTGTGGAGGGTCGCAGCGGCTCGGATCAGCTCGCCGTCCGACTCCCAGCTGCCGGCTCCCGCGATCGCGGGGTCGGCCACGGGGCCGCCGAAGGAGTTGGGAGCGTAGACGGGGGCGGATGCGGGCTTGAAGCCGTGGCGGGCCGCACCGTCCTGCGAGTAGTTGTGCACGGGGGACTTCGGCGCGTTGACCGGAATCTCGTTGTAGTTCGTGCCGACGCGGTAACGCTGCGCGTCGGGGTAGGAGAACACACGAGCCATCAGCATCTTGTCGGGGCTGATGTCGATGCCCGGAACCGTGTTGGCCGGTGAGAATGCCGCCTGTTCGATCTCGGCGAAGAAGTTCTCCGGGTTGCGGTTCAGCGTCTGCGTGCCGACCTTGACGAGCGGATAGTCCGCGTGCGGCCAGACCTTGGTGAGGTCGAACGGGTTGAAGCGGTAGGTCTTGGCGTCGTCGTACGGCATGATCTGCACGTGGAGGTCCCACGAGGGGAAGTCGCCGGCTTCGATGGCCTCGTAGAGGTCGCGACGGTAGTAGTCCGCGTCGGCGCCGGCGATGTCCTGTGCCTCGGCGCCTGCCATCTCGATGTTGCCCTGGTTCGAGGTGAAGTGGTACTTCACCCAGAAACGCTCACCTGCCGCGTTGATCCACTGGTAGGTGTGCGATCCGAAGCCGGGCATCTCGCGCCAGGACCGCGGGAGGCCGCGGTCGCCCATGAGGTAGGTGACCTGATGGGCCGACTCGGGGGAGAGGGTCCAGAAGTCCCACTGCATGTCGGCATCGCGGAGGCCGGAGCCGGGGAGCCTCTTCTGGGAGTGGATGAAGTCGGGGAACTTGATCCCGTCGCGGATGAAGAAGACGGGGGTGTTGTTTCCGACGATGTCGTAGTTGCCCTCGGAGGTGTAGAACTTCACCGAGAAGCCGCGCACGTCGCGCCAGGTGTCAGGCGAACCCTGCTCGCCGGCGACAGACGAGAAGCGTGTGAGCGTGGGGGTCGAGGCGCCGGGCTGGAACACGGCCGCGCGGGTGTACGCCGACACGTCGCCGGTCACGACGAAGTCGCCGTGGGCGCCACCGCCCTTGGCGTGAACGACCCGCTCCGGGATGCGCTCGCGTGCGAACTGAGCCAGCTTCTCGACGAGGTAGCGGTCGTGCAGCGCGGTGACGCCGTCGGCGCCTGCGGTGAGCGAGTGGGCGTCGCTGGGTATCGCGGAACCGGTCTGGCTCGTCGTGTACTGGCTGTCAGTCATGGATCTCCTTTGTGGGAACTACGTGCGGTTTCTGGCAGGGGGCGCAGAGGCCCCAGAAGGTCACTTCCGCTGTCGCGAGGGTGAAGCCCGCGGTGTCGGATGGAGCGATGCAGGGCGCGTGGCCGACCACGCACTCGACGTCGGCAACGGCGCCGCACGAGGTGCAGACGATGTGGTGGTGGTTGTCTCCGACGCGGCGCTCGAACAGCGCGGCCGAGTTGGCCGGCTCGATCCTGCGCAGCAGCCCTGCCGCGGTGAGGTCGGAGAGGATGTTGTGCACCGACTGGATGGAGATGCTCGCGTCGGTTTCGACGAGGTGCCGGTGCAGTGTGGCCGCGTCGCTGTGGGGGAACCTGTCGAGGACCTCGAGTAGTGCGAGACGACCCTCCGTGACACGCAGACCGGCCCGGTGGATCTCGTGTTCCGCACTCGATCGCATCCGTCGACCCTAGCACTTATCGTGAATGGCTAAAAATAAGCCCGACGTCGTTGCTCGGGCATCCGACCGCCGGATCAGGCATCGCTAGAGCCGTCCGGCCGCCTTCAGGGCGATGTACCGATCAGCCAGTGCCGGGGGCAGGTCGGCGGGCGCTCCCGTGACGACCTCGCCGCCCAGACGCCGGATGGCGGCCGAGACCCTGGCCACGTCGAGCAGGGCGCGCTCGGCGGCCGCGGCCCGGTACACGGCCTCGAGGTCGTCGCGATCGGACACGGCGGCGAGCGTCGCCGGGTCGGTGACGGATGCCACCAGCACGGTGTGCCGACGGGTCAGCTGCGGCAGCATGGCCAGCAGGGCCCCCGACGCGCCGGGGGCGTCGATCGATGTCAGCAGCACCACGAGGGCGTGCCGATTGGTGATCCCGCGCACGAGTGCCGGGACGCCGGCCCAGTCGGCCTCGATCAGCTCGGGTTCGATGACGGCCATCGAGTCGACCATGCGCGAGAGCAGCTCGGCACCGGCCGCCCCCTGCACGCGACCGCGTACCCGCCGGTCCCAGGCGACGAAGTCGACCCTGTCGCCGGCGTGCGACGCCAGGGCACCGAGCAGCAGTGACGCCTCGAACGCCGTGTCGATGCGTGGCTCGTTCTCGATACGGGCTGCCGCGGTCCGTGCCGAGTCGACGACGACCACGACGCGGCGGTCGCGTTCCGGCCGCCAGGTGCGCACCATGAGCCGTTGCGGCGCGGCCCCCGAAACGCCCTGACGGGCTGTGGCGCGCCAGTCGATGGAGCGCACGTCGTCGCCGCGCACGTACTCGCGCAGGCTGTCGAACTCCGTGCCCTGGCCGCGCAGCATGACGGCCGTCCGCCCGTCGAGCTCGCGCAGGCGGGCGAGACGGGAGGGCAGGTGCTTGCGAGCCGTGAAGGGCGGCAGCACCCTGATGCGCCCGGGCGCCACGAGGCTCGCCTGGCGAGCGGCGAGGCCGAGCCAGCCGAAGCTGCGCACCGTCACGGTCTCCACTCGGCGTTCCCCGCGGCGGAACGGAGTGAGAACGACGGTGACCCGCCGACGCTCCCCGGCAGGCACGTCGATTCTGGAGCGGGTGACGGATGCGCCGGCCGACGGCTGCCAGGCGTCGCGCACGACGCCGCGCAGGCGCCGCGTGCCTCCGTTCGTCAGGTACAGCTCGGCGGCGACGCTCTCACCGAGGCGCACGCGGGCCGGCAGGTCGCGCGCGACGATGACGGAACGCGGCGACGCTGCCGTCGCCAGGTCGATGCCGGCGAGCACGATCGCCAGCAGTACCCATCCGGCGAGGACGAGCGCGGCGGAGCCCGGGGCAGCGCTGTCGATCAGGATGATCGGAAGCACCCCGAGGGCGAGCAGCGCGACGAAGCGACCTGAGAGAGTCATGGATCAGATCGGAACCTGGACCTGCTGCACGATCGAGGCCAGGATGGCGTCGACGGCAACGCCCTCGAGCTCGGCCTCGGGTCGCAGCTGGATGCGGTGCCGCCAGACCGGCACGACCATCGCCTGGACGTGGTCGGGGGTGATCGAGTCGTAGCCCGAGAGCCAGGCCCACGCCTTCGCCGACGCGAGCAGCGCCGTCGTTCCGCGCGGGCTCACGCCGAGCTTCACCGAGGGGCTGCGCCTGGTCGCTCGAGCGAGGTCGACGACGTAGGCCAGCACGTCGGCGCTCACGCCGACGGAGGCCACGGAGTGCTGCGCCGCAGCGAGTTCGGCTGCCCCGAGCACCGGGGTGACGCCGGCCGCGGCGAGGTCTCGGGGATCGAACCCGGCGGAGTGCCGCCGCAACACCTCGACCTCGACGTCGCGGTCGGGCACCTCGAGGACGAGCTTGAGCAGGAAGCGGTCGAGCTGCGCCTCGGGCAGCGTGTACGTGCCCTCGTACTCGATGGGGTTCTGCGTCGCCGCGACCAGGAAGGGCTCCGGCACGGGCCGCGAGACGCCGTCCGCGCTCACCTGGCGCTCCTCCATCGCCTCGAGCAGGGCCGACTGCGTCTTCGGGGGAGTGCGGTTGATCTCATCGGCGAGCAGGATGTTCGTGAACACCGGGCCCTCGCGGAACTCGAAGTCCCCGGCCTTCTGGTCGTAGACGATCGAGCCCGTCACGTCGCCCGGCATCAGGTCCGGCGTGAACTGCACGCGCCGCGTGTCGAGTGAGAGCGCCGTGCTGAGGCTGCGCACCAGGAGGGTCTTCGCCACGCCGGGCACGCCCTCGAGGAGCACGTGTCCCCGGGCGAGCAGGGCGATGAGCATGCCGGTGACGGCACCGTCCTGGCCGACGACGGCCTTGCCCACCTCGGTGCGCACGCGGGCGAGCGAGTGGCGCAGGTCCTGTGCCACGGGCTGGTCGGAGACGGGGGAGGACGGATCGGTCATGAACCCATTCTTTCTGTCGAGGGTGGAGCGGATGCCGGAGAGCCTGCGGCGCCGACCTCGGTTGCGGCCGTCACGGCCCGCTCGAGGTCCACGAGCCGGTCGGAGAGATCGACGAGGGCCCGGTCGGATTCGGGGCGGGCGTCGACGAGGGTGTCGCGCACGTCTCCGAGTCGAAGGCCGGTGACGGATGCCGCAGCCCCCACGATCTCGTCGACCGAGGCCGTGCGCGCCAGGCCGAGTCGCGCGGCGAGGCGTCCGATCGTGCCGATGCGGAGAGCATCCGCCGCCCGAAGCCGCGAGGAGGTGCGGGCGTAGAGTCTGGCGCGACCCTCGCGGGTCTCGCCGGCATGCACGGTCACGGGCAGGTTCTCCACCACGAGCGAGCCGAAGCGGCGGCCCTGCCAGACGGCCGCGGCCACCACGACCAGCGCGAGCAGCACGACGACGGGGGTGACCCAGTCCGGCGAGAGCTCGCCGAGGGTGGGAGCCGCGCCGCCCACGACGTCGGCGAGGGTGGGCTGGTACCAGATCAGGGTGGAGTGCTGGCCGAGCAGCGACAGGGCGAGCGCCGCGTTGCCCTCGGCCGCGATGGTGTCGTTGCGCAGCTGCGAGCCGTCGGCCAGCAGGCTGAGGGTCGCGCCATCCGCCTGCTGCTGCAGCATGGCCCAGGAGTCGTCGCCGCTCGCGAAGCAGCCCGTCCAGGCGGCGGTCGCGGAATCGATGGCGAGGGACTTCTGGCCGAGGGTGGCCGTACCGGCTCGCTCCGCGGCGGGAACGCTGCACGCGGCCGCCGCGGTGTCGTCGTCGGGCGTTCCCCCGGCACTGACACCGCCGGCCGAGGCGGCCTGCAGGGTCGCGAAGTCGGGGTCGGCGACGACGGTGTCGACGGCCAGGTCGACGATCGCGCCGAGCTGGTCGGCCTCGAGGTAGCCAGCGGGGTCCGAGAAGAACAGCGTGACGTCGGTTCCGTCCCCAGCGGCGTCGCGCGCAGCCTCCAGCGATCCGACGGACACCACGTCGACCCCGGAGTCGCGCAGCACCTCGACGACGGCCTTGCTTCCTGCGAGCCCGGCACTGTCTGCCGCGAGCGGGATGCCGGCCGCTCCGCCGTCGCCGCGCACCAGAGCCGTCACGATGACGAAGCCGACGGCGATGATGCCGAGCACCACCCAGAACACCCCGCGGCGGGCGGCCTGGCGCACCGTCGGGGTCACGGACGCCGTGCCGGGGGCGGCCTCCCGAGGCTGCTGTGTCGAGGAGTCCGTCAGCGTCATCGCGGAGCCTCCGCCGAGACGGGACTCTGCACGGATGCCGAGGCCGGGCGCACGGCCCGCACCTCGTCGTCGAGGTCCACGAGCAGGACGTAGTCCTCCGAGGTGCCGACCGCACCGAGGTAGCGCACGCCGTCGAAGACGCGGGCCGCGCGATCCAGCCGGGTCCGGGCGTCGGGGAAGGCGACGGCGGCCCGCCTGGCGAAGTCGTCGGCCGTCGTGCCGGGGTGCACCGACACGGCGGCGCGGTCGGATGCCGTGCGGGCGATGGCCCTGAAGCGCTCGACGATGGCCGTGGCGAAGTCGGAGCTTGCAGCGGCGGCGGCCGAGGCGCGGCGGATGTCGTCGGCGCTGCGGGCGTCCTCGTCGCCGAACAGGGCGCTCACGTCCTGTCGCGCACGACGGTTGATGCGGGGCAGACCGTAGATGAGGAGGGCGCTGACGAGTGCTGCCACGACCAGCACGAGGAGGATGGCCGGAAGCACGGGACCGGCCCCGTCGCCGCCGCCGGAGAACAGGCTCACGAACCAGTCGCGAACAGCCTGCGACAGCTGGTCGAACCAGGTCGGACGCGCGGCCTGGTACTCGGCCTGGGACAGCTCGTCGAGCAGCAGTCGTCTGGCCTCATCGGCGCTCGGGTCGACGGGGACCTCGAACGCCTGGTGCAGGCCACCACTCATGCTGTCGCGGGGGAGAGCCGGTCGGCCGGGAGGTACGGGTCCGCAGCCTCGGTGCCGGACTCGCGCGCTTCGACCGCACGCTGCAGGTCGAGGTCGAGAGCCTCGGTGCGGATGCGCCGGTCGATGTAGAGGAACGCGATGGTTCCCGACTGCACGACCGAGGCCACAGCCCCGATGATGATGGTGACGAGGAGCACCAGCCCGTTCGTGATGACGAGGAACGCCACCTGATCGCCGGAACCGTTCGGGTCGAGGATCGTGGTGCCGAAGCCGACCAGGATCGACAGCGGCGCCGTGACGATCTGCGCGATGGTGTTGACGATCACCGCGACCAGCAGGTTCACGCCGAACACCTTCCAGAACGCTCCGCGCACCAGCACCCACGATCGCCTGACGGCGGCGACGATGCCGAGTCGCTCGAGCACGATGGCGCAGGGCACGAGCAGGGTCTTGGTGTAGATCCAGACCGAGAGCACGAGCAGCCCGATGCCCGCCAGCACCGAGTAGGCGATGCCGAGGCCGAGGAATCCCTCACCCTGGGCGAAGATCAGCACGGCGATGAGCACGAGGAACGCGAGGGCGAGCGTGAAGCCGATGCCCAGCAGCAGCAGCCAGCCGACGAGGGGGAGCACGCGGGGCAGCACGCGCTTCCACAGGGCTCCCAGGCTGAGCTTCTCGCCGAGGGTGGCTCGTGCGGCCTCGAGCACGATGACTCCCTGCAGCAGCGCTGATGCGAGCAGCGAGACGGCGAACAGCACGACGCCCACCAGGATGCCGAGGCCGACGGAGCCCGCGATCACCTCGGACTGGTCCTCGACCGAGGCGTTGTCTACCCTGCCGACGATCCAGAGGGTGAACGGCACGATGGCGGCGATCGTGGCAACGCCCACGATGCCCTGGATGAGCAGTGCGCTGCCGAAGGTGGCCTTGGGGTTGCGCTTGAGCATCTGGAAGGGCGCGCCGAGCAGGGTGCCGAAGCTGAGCGGCCGCAGCGGGATGATGCCGGGCTTGGGCGGAGGAGTCCACCCCGGGGTGCCGATGGCGGGCTGCTGCATCCCGGGCTGCTGCTGCCAATCGGGCTGGCCCCACGCGGGCTGGCCGTACGGGGCCTGCGCGTACTCGCCGTACTGCGGTTGGGGAGGCTGCTGGCCGTACCCCGGCTGGCCGTACGGCGCCTGCCCCGGAGCCGCCGGTTGCTCGGGCTGGGCGGCATCCGGAGTCGCCGGAACCGAGTTCTGTCCTGAGTGCTTCTCCGCGCCGTCCGTCACCCGTCCATGCTCGCATACGAGGGCAGCCGCGCCGTTGCCAGCCGCGACCCATGTCTCTCGACTACTCTGTGACTGAAGATCGCGCGGTCGGGCGATGAGAAGGATCGGATCGGCCTCAGTGGAAAACGGAACGATGAACGCACGCATTCTGGTCGTCGACGATGACACGGCCCTGGCAGAGATGATCGGCATCGTGCTGCGCGGAGAGGGCTTCGAGCCCTTCTTCTGCGCGGACGGAGCGCTCGCCCTCGAGGCGTTCCGGGCGTCGAAACCCGACCTCGTCCTCCTCGACCTCATGCTTCCGGGGCTCGACGGCATCGAGGTCTGCACCCTCATCAGGGCGGAATCCGGTACCCCCGTGATCATGCTCACGGCGAAGTCGGACACCGCAGACGTGGTGAAGGGCCTCGAGGCCGGAGCCGACGACTACATCGTCAAGCCCTTCAACCCGAAGGAGCTCATCGCCCGCGTGCGCACCCGTCTCCGCCCGACGCAGGCCTCGGAGCCGTCGCACCTGCAGATCGGCGACCTCACCGTCGATGCCGCCGGGCACGAGGTGCGGCGCGGAGACCGCCGCATCAACCTCACGCCCCTCGAGTTCGACCTGCTGCTCGCCCTCGCGTCGAAGCCTCACCAGGTGTTCACGCGCGAGATGCTGCTCGAGCAGGTGTGGGGCTACCACTACAAGGCCGACACCCGCCTCGTGAACGTGCACGTCCAGCGCCTGCGCGCGAAGGTCGAGGACGACCCCGACAACCCGCGCATCGTGACGACAGTGCGCGGCGTGGGGTACCGGGCCGGCAGCGTGGCCTGACCCCTCATGACCGCCCCTCCGGCCGAGCCGAGGCTGCTCGGCGTCGACTGGGCGAGCTGGCGCACGTGGCCGACCCGCACCGTGCGGTTGTGGCGCAGCTCGCTGCAGTTCCGCACCACTCTCATCACGCTCGGGCTCTCCGGCCTCGCCATCCTGCTCGCGGGGGTCTACCTCTCGGTGAGCGTGAGCAACAACCTGTTCCAGTCCCGGCTCGAGCTGGTGCTCTCCGACTCCAGCCGGGCGACGGAGTCGGCCCAGCGCATCCTCGACGCCTCGGACGCCTCGGAACGCGACGCCGTGCAGGCCGTCCTCAGCAGCGCGCAGGCCTCCATCAGCGCGGCCTCCTCGAGCAGGCTCATCGCCATGTCGCGGGCGCCGGGCCAGCCGCCGTCCACCGATGCGCCGCTCGACTTCACCACCAACGAACTGCGCGGCAGCGTCATCTCCACCGAGTTGCGCCGTCAGGTGCAGTCTGATCGTGCGGGCCAGTTCTGGCAGTCCGTGACGCTGACGGACGTCGACGGCCAGGCGGTGCCGGGCATCGTGGTCGGCTCCCAGCTGCTGCTGCCGTCGGCCGGCTGGTACGAGGTGTACATCGGCTACAACCTGGCCGACGTGCAGCAGACCCTCTCCTCGGTGCAGCAGACCGCTGCCGTCGCGGCGCTCGCCCTGCTGCTGCTCATCGCCGCCGTCACCTGGGTGGTCGTGCGCCTCGTCGTCACGCCGATCAGGGTGGCGGCCGAGACCAGTGAGCAACTGGCGGCCGGCGACCTCGAGGTGCGCATCCCCGAGAAGGGCGAGGACGTGATCGCCACGCTGGCGCGGTCGTTCAACGGCATGGCGGACAGCCTGCAGCTGCAGATCAAGGAGCTGGCCGACCTGTCCGAGGTGCAGCAGCGCTTCGTCTCCGACGTCTCCCACGAGCTGCGCACGCCCCTCACCACGATCAGGCTCGCCGGCGACGTGCTCTACGACCAGCGCGACTCCTTCACCCCCGTCGCCGAGCGCACGGTCGAGCTGCTGCACACCCAGGTCGAGAGGTTCGAGGTGCTCCTGGCCGACCTGCTCGAGATCAGCCGCTACGACGCCGGATCGGTCGACCTCGCCCGGGAGCCGACCAACCTCGCCCACCTCGCCGCGGATGCCGTCGCCAGCATGCACACCCTGGCGGAGCGGAACGGCTGCGAGCTGCAGCTCGTGGCCCCGGGCGGCCACGTCGACGTGCTCGTCGACCCTCGGCGCATCAGGCGCATCCTCCGCAACCTGCTCGGCAACGCGATCGAGCACGGCGAGCATCGCCCCATCGTCGTGTCGGTCGACTCCAATGCGACCGCCGTGGCGATCGGCGTCCGCGACTACGGCGTCGGCATGACCGCCGAGGCGGCCGAGCACGTCTTCGACAGGTTCTGGCGCGCCGATCCGTCACGCCAGCGCACCATCGGCGGCACGGGCCTCGGCCTCGCCATCGCCCTGGAGGACGCAGTCGTGCACGGGGGTGCCATCGAGGTGTGGTCGCAGCCCGACGCCGGCAGCAACTTCCTGATCGTGCTGCCGCGCACCGCCGATTCGCCCCGCGGAGACAGCCCGCTCGCCCTCGTGCCGGAGGACGCCGGGGCGACCGAGCCCGCAGCACCCGTCGCTCCCGTCGACGGGCCCGCGTCCCCCCAGCTGATCGGAGGGACCGATGCGTAGCTCCAGGCGCCTGGCCACCGTCGCCGTCCTGATCGGCATCGCGTTGCTCACGGGCTGCGCCACCATCCCCACGTCGGGTCCGGTGCAGGAGGGTACGGGCTCCGACACCGATAACGCACTCGAACTCGACCTCATCGCGCGCGGCCCGACGAAGGGCGCGACGCAGGAGGAGATCCTGCGCGGCTTCATCGACGCCGCAGCGACGCCGCAGGATCGCTACGCGGTGGCGCGGCAGTACCTGACCGGCACGTTCGACGACGTCTGGGATCCGGATGCCGGCACGACGATCGACGCCGGCAGCGACCGCGTCTTCGACCAGTCGGGCGATCTCGGGATGACGCTGTCCGTGACGCCGGAGGCCGCTGTCGGCCAGCACGGCGACTACACCGAGGACGTGCCCGACGCGCGAGTGTCCCTGCCGTACGAGTTCAAGAGTGTGCGCGGTGAGTGGCGCATCGACAAGGCGCCGCAGGGCACCCTCATCGACAAGGCCACCTTCCCGCAGGTGTTCAATTCCTATCCGTTGTACTTCTGGGATCCCACCTACACCGACATGGTCCCCGACCTGCGGTGGTTCCCGCGCCGGCTCTCGACGCCGACCCAGATCGTCCGGGAGTTGCTCGCCGGCCCGAGCGAGTGGCTCCAGGGTGCAGTGGTGTCGGCCTTCCCCGAGGGCGCGACCCTCACGGCCGACACCGTCACCGTGCTCGCGCGCGACGCGCAGGTTCCGCTCAACAGCGATGCCCTGCGTGCCGATCAGGAGACCCTGCAGCACATGAAGCAGCAGCTCAAGGAGAGCCTGTCCGGAGTTCCGACCATCTCCAGCGTGACGATCCTGAACAACGGGATCGAGCGGGACATCCGTGATCTCACGCCCTACGAGATCCCCCGAGTCGACTCGCGCGCGCTGATCCTCCGCGACGGAGTGTTCGGGTACCTGCCGGCTTCCGAGGACACCCTCGTGCCCATCGACGGTCTCTCCGACGCCATCGCCTCGCTGTCGCCGACGGCCGTCACGATGGGCGACGGCCGGACGGCGGCCGCCGCGCTCGCCGACGGAGTCGTGTACAGCGTCCGCAAGGGCGATGAGCCGGTGGAGCGCGACGATCGCAGCGGCCTCATAGCGCCGTCCATCGACCCGGCCGGCTATGTCTGGAGCGTCCCGCGCGATGATCCCGGGGCCATCCGCGCCTACGGGCTGGACGGGTCGGTGAATGACGTCGCCACGAGTTGGCCGGCCTCGACGGGCATCGTCGCCCTCAGGCTGTCGCGAGACGGCACACGCCTCGTCGCCGAACTCGAGAGCGAGGGGCGCAGCCGATTCGTCGCCGCCGCGATCATCCGGGGCGACGGCGGGCTGCCTTCAGTGCCGGTGAAGCTCGGCACCTGGATCCCGCTGCCGTCGGCTGAGGGCCTGCCTCTCGACGCCTCCTGGGTCGACGACCTCACCGTCGCCTCCCTCACCCGGTCGCCGGACGGGGCCACCACGATCACCACGCAGCAGATCGGTGGGCCCAGCTCGAGGATCGACGGCACCGATGACGCCGTCAACATCTCCGGAGGCAACACCGTCCGCGACCTGAGGCTGCTGCTCGACGACGGCACGCTCGAGCAGCGGCAGGGCATCGGGTGGCAACCCCGCATCGACGAGGTGCAGGTGCTCGCGACGCAGCAGGGTCTCTGAGTCCGGGCTTCCTCCCCGGTGGCGGCTGGCGCGTCCGACTCCACGCTGGTCGTATCCGTGCGCCGGTCGGCACCGCCGGAGCCGGAGAGTGGATCGATGATGCCCAGGCCGTCGGTTCTCGCTGCGAGCGAGGCGCTGCGCGACGCCCTCGCTCTCGTCCTGCCCGTGGACTGCTCCGGATGCGGCACGCCCGGCCGTGTGCTCTGCACGGCGTGCCGCCCGCTCGTCGTCGCCGACGTGCACCGGGCCGACCGCGACGGTATGTCGGTGCACTGCGCGCTCGACTACGGCGGCATCCCGCGGCGGGTGATCGGCGCCTTCAAGGACGGCGGCCGACCCACCCTCGCCGGCGCACTCGGCCCCGCGCTGCGGGAGGCGGTGCTGGCGGCCGTCGTCGCGGCCGGCCCCGGCCCTGACCCAGACGCCGGCACATCTGGTACCCACGTGCCGACTGGGGTTCGCGGCCTCGAGATCGTCGCCGTGCCGTCGTCACGCTCGGCGTACCGTCGACGCGGCTTCAGCCCGATCGCTTCCCTGCTCCGGTCCGGAGGATTGCGGGCCAGCCCCGTGCTGCGTGTCGTGGGGGCGCACGCCGATCAGGCCGGCCTCGGCCGGGAGGAGCGCGGGGCGAACGTCGCCGGCGGCCTCGCCGTGCGTCGCGGCGTGACGGGCGGGCCGCATCCGCTTTCCGGTCGACGCTTCGTCGTCGTCGATGACATCCTCACGACGGGGTCGACGATGCGCGAGGCCGTGCGGGCCGTCCGGGCGGGAGGCGGGAGCGTCGTCGGGTGCGCCGTCCTCGCGGAGACCCGGCTGCGCGGTCGTCGAGGGTAGTCGTCGAACCTGAGTGAAACAACTGGTGACATCTCCAGCGGGGCGGGCTACCGTGGCCCTAAAGGCGTGAACGTTCGCCCTCGCAACAGCCGGGTGACACGCCGGAAAACGGGGAGGTCGACATGGAGCTGAACATCGTCGGACGAAACGCGGGTATCACGGATCGATTCCGTGAATACGCCACGGAGAAGGCCGACAAGGTCGCCCACCTGGCAGACAGGGCCGTCGCGCTCGAGGTGAAGGTCTGCCGTCATCACGAGACGAACGGTACGAGTGGGAACGACCGCGTCGAATTGACGCTCATCGGCAAGGGGCCCGTCGTTCGGGCCGAGGCCGACGGATCAGACAAGTACGCGGCCTTCGACGTCGCCTACGGCCGACTGCTCGAGCGCGTGCGCCGGGCCAAGGACCGTCGCAAGATCCACCGGGGGCAGCACCGCCCCACATCCCTCCGCGAGGCGACGGACGGTGGCTTCGAGGCCATCCACATAGCGCCGGCGTCGTCGGAGGTCCTGGAACGCGTACGCACGGGATCGATCCCCGTCGTCGAAGGAGCTCAGCCGGCCGGAGAGCCCGAGAGCGAGTATGACTACAGCCCCGTCGTCATCAGACGCAAGCTCTTCGCCTCCGTGCCGATGTCGATCGACGACGCGCTCTACAACATGGAGTTGGTCGGCCACGACTTCTACCTGTTCTTCGACACCGAGACCAATCGCCCGAGTGTCGTCTACCGCCGCAAGGGATGGGACTACGGCGTGATCGGACTCGACGAGAACATCGAAGAGGCCAGCTGAGGCACCGCCCGCCTCGGCATCCGTTCGGGGGTCGTGGGTCAGGCGAATCACAGTTCGCCTCCGTCTACCATTGGTAGGGTTGCCCGTTGGGTGATGACCCGCGCATCCGAGCGGATGCGAGGCGTGCGTGCACGCCGTACTGACTATCTGGAGTGCATTCGTGGCCTCAATCCTGGAAAAGGTCCTTCGTGTCGGCGAGGGGCGCACGCTCCGCCGCCTGGAGAACTACGCGAAGGCGATCAACGCCCTCGAGGACGACTTCCGAGCCCTCAGCGACGAGGAGCTCAAGCACGAGACCGTCGAGTTCCGCGAGCGCTACGGCAACGGGGAGTCGCTCGACGATCTGCTGCCCGAGGCATTCGCCGCCGTGCGCGAGGCCGCTCGGCGGACGCTCGGCCTCCGGCACTTCGACGTGCAGCTCATGGGCGGCGCGGCCCTGCACCTCGGCAACATCGCCGAGATGAAGACCGGTGAGGGCAAGACCCTCGTCGCGACGACGGCCGCCTACCTGAACGCCATCACCAGCCGCGGCGTTCACGTCATCACGGTCAACGACTTCCTCGCGAGCTACCAGTCCGAGCTCATGGGCCGCGTGTTCCGCGCCCTCGGCATGACGACCGGATGCATCATCGCGGGCCAGACCCCCGAGGTGCGCCGTGAGATGTACGCGTGCGACATCACGTACGGCACGAACAACGAGTTCGGCTTCGACTACCTGCGCGACAACATGGCCTGGCAGGCGCAGGACATGGTCCAGCGCGGCCACTACTTCGCCATCGTCGACGAGGTCGACTCGATCCTCATCGACGAGGCCCGCACCCCGCTCATCATCTCGGGTCCGGCATCCGGCGAGGCCAACCGCTGGTTCAACGAGTTCGCGTCCCTCGCCACGCGCCTCGTCCCCGGCGAGGACTACGAGGTCGACGAGAAGAAGCGCACCGTGGGCGTGCTCGAACCCGGTATCGAGAAGGTCGAGGACTACCTCGGCATCGACAACCTGTACGAGTCGGCCAACACCCCGCTCATCTCCTTCCTGAACAACGCGATCAAGGCCAACGCCCTGTTCAAGCGCGACAAGGACTACGTCGTCATGAACGGCGAGGTGCTCATCGTCGATGAGCACACCGGCCGCATCCTGATGGGGCGCCGCTACAACGAGGGCATCCACCAGGCCATCGAGGCCAAGGAGAAGGTCGCGGTCAAGGCCGAGAACCAGACCCTCGCCACGGTCACGCTGCAGAACTACTTCCGCCTCTACTCGAAGCTCTCCGGCATGACCGGTACGGCCGAGACCGAGGCAGCCGAGTTCATGTCGACCTACAAGCTCGGCGTCGTGGCCATCCCCACCAACAAACCGATGGTGCGCATCGACCAGTCCGACCTCGTCTACAAGAACGAGGAGGTCAAGTTCGCGCAGGTCGTCGAGGACATCGTCGAGCGTCACGCGTCGGGCCAGCCCGTCCTCGTGGGAACGACGAGCGTCGAGAAGAGCGAGTACCTCTCGCGCCTGCTCGCCAAGAAGGGCGTGCGCCACGAGGTCCTGAACGCCAAGAACCACGCGCGCGAGGCCGCCATCGTCGCCCAGGCCGGGCGCCTCGGCTCCGTCACCGTCGCCACGAACATGGCCGGCCGTGGAACCGACGTCATGCTCGGCGGAAACGCCGAGTTCCTGGCCGTCTCGGAGATGAACGCCGCTGGCCTCAGCCCCGTGGACACTCCCGAGGAGTACGAGGAGAAGTGGGACGAGGTGTTCGCCCGCGTCAAGGCCACCGTCGACGAGGATGCCGCCAAGGTCGTCGAGGCCGGCGGACTCTACGTGCTCGGTACCGAGCGCCACGAGTCGCGGCGCATCGACAACCAGCTGCGCGGTCGTTCCGGCCGTCAGGGCGACCCCGGCGAGAGCCGCTTCTACCTGTCGCTCACCGACGACCTGATGCGCCTGTTCAACTCGGGTGCCGCCGAAGCTCTCATGTCGCGTGGTGTTCCGGATGACGTCGCCATCGAGTCGAAGGTCGTCAGCCGCGCCATCCGCAGCGCCCAGTCGCAGGTGGAGGCGCGCAACGCCGAGATCCGCAAGAACGTGCTCAAGTACGACGACGTGCTGAATCGTCAGCGCGAGGCCATCTACTCCGACCGCCGTCACATCCTCGAGGGCGACGACCTGCACGAGCGCACGCAGAAGTTCCTCGAGTCGGTCATCGACGAGGTCGTCGACCAGCACACGGGCGAGAGCACGGGAGACGACTGGGACTTCGACGCCTTCTGGGCGGAGCTCAAGACGCTCTACCCCGTCGGCGTCACGATCGACGAGGTCGTGGCCGAGGCCGGGGCGAAGGGTCGCATCAACCGCGACTTCGTACGCCGCGAGATCCTCTCCGACGCCCGCATCGCCTACCAGAACCGCGAGGCCCAGCTCGGCTCTCCCGCCATGCGCGAGCTCGAGCGCCGCGTCGTGCTGTCGGTCATCGACCGTCGCTGGCGCGAGCACCTCTACGAGATGGACTACCTCAAGGACGGCATCGGCCTGCGCGCGATGGCACAGCGCGACCCGCTGGTCGAGTACCAGCGCGAGGGCTTCGCCATGTTCCAGCAGATGATGGGACAGATCCGCGAGGAGACCGTCGGGTTCCTGTTCAACCTGGACGTCGAGGTGAACCAGGGTCCCGGCGAGGTGTCGACACCTCGCGTCGCGGCCAAGGGCCTCGGCGGCATGGAGGCACCGGCCGAGAAGCTCAGCTACTCGGCTCCGAGCGACTCCGGCGGAGTCGAGGTGCGCAACCAGCGCGGCCAGATCCAGCAGGCCGCCACCGAGCGCGCCCGCCGTCAGGTCGCGGCCTCCCAGCCGGCGCCTGCAGCCGACGAGTCCTCCGCCCGTGGCGCCTTCGGCCAGAAGTCCGCTGCTCCGGACGCCGCCCCGGCCAACCGCGCCGAGCGACGCGCCCAGGACAAGCGCAAGGGCTGACCCGCCGCATCCGTCGCACGCCGCCCCGATGACTGCTCCTGCAGTCTCGGGGCGGCGTTCGTGCGTCTAGAGCACGTTGATGCTGCTCGCGCGCCAGCGGTTGTCGAGGCCCTCGAGACGAATGGCGACAGCGCGCGTGCGTGAGCGGCTGTGCACCATGACGACGGCCTCGACGACCCCGTCGCGCGGCTCGGTCACGATGATGCTGCCGATGGAGATCGTCGGCCGCTGAGCCTGCTGCTTCTTGACCGCGCGCGCCCTGGAGGCGAGCACGACGCGCTTCAGCAGGTGCCGGTAGACGTCGTCGGTGACCCAACGGCTGAGCTGGTCGAGTTCGCGGGCCCCGGCGAGTACCTCCATCACGCAGCGGGTGAGGTTCGACAGCAGGGGCTGGGGGTCGGGGAGCGAGCTGCGCGGCGTCGGCTGGGCCCCGAAGAAGTCGTCGTCGAGATAGCGACCGAGTGCGTTCGCACCGATGATGGACGCCGACGACGAAGACGGTGGTGCTGCGTTCTCGTGCGGCGTCTCGGGAATTGCTGGATCTGGGCTCATGGCGCCGCTTCCAGGACTCGGGGACCGACACCCCCGTCCGGGGGTGTCTGGGGAGACTCAATCATGATGGTGACTCACTTGTCCAGAGTCGTCTCGGCACTGTGGACAACTCCCGTGCCGCCCTGAAGCGACTGGCTAACGTTCGGCACATGCGCTTCGACGACCTGTTCGACGACCTCGAGGGCCAGCTCGAACAGGAATTGCACGCCGAGGAGGCCGATCTGCGCATCGAGGAGGAGCGCCTGCGACTCGGCAGGCTGGGCCTCCGGGACAGGATGATGGCGCTGGCGCGAGAGCGGTCGACGGGCGCCGTCACGGCGCTGCGGCTCGAGCTGGTCGGGGGCACCGTCGTCGTGGTGCGGCCGACGACGTTCGGCAAGGACTGGCTGGCCGGCGATCTCATCGACGGGTCGCCGTGGCATCCGCAGGGCATCGTCCCGATCGCGGCCGTCGCAGCCCTGGTGCTCGACAGGGCACAGGTCGACCCCAGCCTCGAGCCCTCGGCCCAGACGCAGGATCGCCTGATCGACCGGATCGGCCTCCCGTTCGTGCTGCGCGACCTCGGCCGCCGACGCAGCTCCGTCGAGCTGGTGACGGCCACGGGATCGCTGCACGGAACGATCGACAGGGTGGGGCGCGACCACCTCGACCTCGCGGTGCACGAGGCCGGGACTCCGCGTCGCGATCGGGCCGTGCGTCAGTACAAGGTGGTGCCGTTCGCCCACGTGCGGCTCGTGCGCCTGGTGGGCTGAACCGCGCTCACTCCGACTCGGGTGCCGGCTTCTGCGTCGGTCGCAGGATGCGGCCCTCCGACAGCTCGGGGATGTCGGCGTACGCGGACTCCTGCCACAGCGACATGCGCCGCGCCTCCTCGTACTGGCCCTCGATGAAGGCCTCGAGCACGACGCGCTCGACGCGCCAGGCGCTGCCGACCCTGATGGCGGGCAGCTCGCCCGTGCGCACGAGCTCTGCGGCCTCGGCCACCGTGATCGCGAGGATCTCGGCGGTGTCGGCGAGCGACAGGAATCGCGCGACATCGCCATCGGGAGGAACAGGGGGCATCTGACCATTATCGTCGCCGTCGCCACGTCGACACCGCATGCGCCGCGTTGTGTATAACTTTCGGCGTGCGTGAGGGGGACTCGGCATGATCGAGCACAGGCTCCGACGCCGGAGTCAGGGGAGGGTGCTCATGGGGGTCGCAGCGTCGCGGGCCGGCTCCCGCTCGTTCTGGATCGATCCGCGGTTCATCGTCGGCGTCGTGCTCGTGGTGGGCTCGGTGGTCGGCGTCTACGCCGTCGTGGCGGCCACCGACCGCACGACGCAGGTCTACGTGGCCCGCGACGCCCTCATCGTCGGCCAGACCGTCGATGCCGACGACCTCGTCGCCACCAGCGTGCGCCTCGGCGATGGTGCCGATGTGTACCTGTCGGCTGGCGGCCCGCCGACCGACGGACTGGTCATGACCCGCTCCGTACTCGCCGGGGAGATGGTCCCGGCATCCGCGGTGTCGACCACGACGCAGGCCGGACTCACCAGCGTGGTGGTGACGGTGAGCGGGCGTCTGCCGGAGAGCATCGCGCCTGGGACCGTCGTCGATCTCTGGGCCGCGCGGGCCGCGAAGACCGACGGCTTCGATCCGCCGGTCGTCCTGGTGTCGGATGCGACCGTCGCCGTGGTGCGCGAGGCCGACGGTTTCCTCGCCGACGGTGACGGCCGGGCCGTCGAACTGCTCGTGCCCCGCGACGACGTCGCCCTGGTGCTCGAGGCCATCGCCGACGACGATGCGCTCTCCGTCGTGCCCGGGGACGGCTGAGGATGGCCGCCATCGCCCTTCTGCTCGACAGGGCAGTGGAGGACGCCCTGCTCGCGGACATGATCGAGCACGGCCACTCCGTCGTGGCCAGGGCCGCATCCGCGCGGGAGCTCGTCCTCATCCTCGACGGGCTGGAGCTCGACGCCGTCGTGGCGTCCGCCGCCGGCATCACCCGCGAGCTCCTCGACGTGTGCGACCGCCGCGGAGTGCGGGTGATCGGCATCGCGGCGAACGACGGCGGGCGCCGGCATGCGTCCGAACTCGGGTTGTTCGAGGTGCTCGCTGCCGATTCCACCTGGGACGACGTCGAGAACCTGCTGGGGCACAGAGGGCCGCCACCCGTCGGAATTCCCGCCCCGCTCGTCGACAGCCCGGTCTCGGGGGTGGTCGCCGTGTGGGGGCCGACGGGAGCGCCGGGGCGCACGACGCTCGCCGTCAATGTGGCCGCCGAGGTCGCGGCCCGCGGCCACTCGGTGCTGCTCGCCGACGTCGATCCGTACGGCGGCACCATCGCGCCGGCGCTGGGTCTCCTCGACGAGGCACCGGGCTTCGCTGCGGCATGCCGCCTCGCCGGTGCCGACAGCCTCACCCCGGCCGAGCTCGATCGCATCGCCCAGCGCCACGGCACCCGCGATGGCGCCTTCAGAGTGCTCACCGGCATCAGTCGTGCCGCCCGGTGGCCCGAGCTCGGAGGCAGCCGCGTGACGGCCGTGCTGGACGCCTGCAGGCGGTGGGTCGACATCGTCGTCGTCGACGTCGGATTCAGCCTCGAGTCCGATGAGGAGATCTCGAGCGACCTGTTCGCTCCTCGGCGGAACGGTGCCACCATCGCCGCTCTGCGGGCGGCCGACCACGTCATCGCGGTCGGGGGCGCCGATCCGATCGCCTTGCCCCGCTTCCTCCGCGGCTACGCCGACCTCGCCGAGGCCATCGAGCCCCGGCGGGTGAGCGTCGTGATCAACAGGCTGCGCAGCAGCGCCTCAGGCGTGGGGGCTGCGGGGCACGCGCTGGCGACGCTGCGCCGGTTCGGCGGCATCGAGCGGGCGCACATCGTGCCCGACGACCGCCGCGGCGTCGACGCCGCCGTGCTGGCCGGCGGGACTCTCCGCGAGGTGTCGCGACGGTCGCCGGCGCGGCTGGCCATCGAGCGGTTCGTCGAGGAGCAGGTGCTGCCGCGACCGGATGCGGTCCCGCGGCGCGTCCGGCGTCGGACCCGTGCGGCATCCGGAGCAGTCGGTTCTGCTTCGGTCGCGGCATCGGTCCCGTCGTCCGGACGCTGAGACATCCCCGCTACGCTGGAAACGTGTCGACGCTCAGTGATCTCGTACTCGCGCAGGGGCGCGGCAGCCAGGCCGACGTGGATTGGCTGCACATGCTCGTGGCCGACGGTCAGCTGATCGCCGACCTCGCCTTCGCCGACCTCGTGGTCTGGGTGCCGACGGCGGCCGGCAGCTTCGTGGCCGTGGCCCATGCGCGTCCGTCGAGTGCCGCGACACTCTTCTACCGCGACTTCGTCGGGCAGGAGATCCGGCAGGAATGGGTCGCCCAGGTCACCGAGGCCTTCGAGACGGCCCGCATCGTCGACTCGTCGACCCCTGCCTGGTACGAGGAGACACCGACGCGGGTGCGTGCCGTTCCCGTGATGCGCAGGCTCTCGCCGACGGGTTCGAGCATCACCGACGAGCCGATCGCCGTGCTCACCCGGCACACCAACCTCAGCGAGACACGCACGCCGAGTCGTCAGGAGCTCACCTTCAACGAGTGCGCGAACGACCTGTCGGCGATGATCGCCTCGGGCGACTTCCCCGATCTGGGAGCTCCGACGGGGCCGCGCCGCGGTGCCCCTCGTGCCTCGGACGGCCTGATCTGCCTCGACGTCGACGGCACGACCACCTTCGCCAGCCCCAACGCCCTCTCGGCGTTCAACCGGATGGGTTTCGCCGACGAGCTGGAGGGGGAGTCCCTCGCCGAGGTGACCACGCGGGTGCTGAGCGGATCCCTCGTTGCCGACGAATCGCTTCCCCTCGTCGTCACCGGCCGGGCACCCTGGCGCACCGACATCGAGGCGCGCGGGGTCACGGTGTCGCTGCGCGCCATCCCGATCCGCAACAGGGGGGAGCGCATCGGCGCCATCATCCTGAGCCGCGACGTGACAGAGCTGCGCCACCAGGAACGCGAACTCATCACGAAGGACGCGACGATCCGCGAGATCCACCACAGGGTGAAGAACAACCTGCAGACCGTGGCGTCGCTGCTGCGCATCCAGGCGCGGCGCACCCACTCCGACGAGGCGCGCGAGGCACTCACCCAGGCCATGCGCCGCGTCGCCGCCATCGCCGTGGTGCACGACACCCTGTCGGAGGGCCTCGCCCAGAGCGTGGACTTCGACGCCGTGTTCGACCGGGTGCTGCTGCTCATCGCCGAGGTCGCCTCGGCCCACAACACGACCGTGCATCCGAAGTCCTCGGGCAGTTTCGGCGTGCTTCCGAGCGAGTACGCGACGCCGTTGGCCCTGGCGCTCACCGAGCTCGTGACGAACGCCGTCGAGCACGGGCTCGCCGGGCGCGAGGGCGACGTCGAGATCATCGCCTCGCGCACCGACGACACCCTGAGCGTCAAGGTGCGCGACACCGGCTCCGGCCTGCCGGAGGGCAAAGTGGGATCGGGTCTCGGCACTCAGATCGTGCGCACGCTCATCCAGGGTGAGCTGAGCGGAACCATCGACTGGCACACCGTGCTCGGGAGTGGGACCGAGGTCACCATCGACATCCCGTTGCGCTGGCTCACCAAGCCGTAGCAGTCGGAGGTGGCAGCAAGAACGCGCCCTCGCGGACGAGGGCGCGTTCTGCTGTGCTCTGGTCGGGCTAGGAAGCGCGACGGGCGCGAGCGGCGCGGCGCTTGAGTGCGCGGCGCTCGTCTTCGCTGAGGCCTCCCCAGACGCCCGAGTCCTGACCGGTCTCGAGGGCGTACTGCAGGCAGATCTCGGTGACGTTGCAGCGCGAGCAGACGGTCTTGGCCTTCTCGATCTGGTCGACGGCCGGTCCGGTGTTGCCGACCGGGAAGAACAGTTCGGGGTCTGCGGTGAGGCAGGCGGCCTTGTCGCGCCAATCCATGGGGGTGCTCCTTTGTATTGCGGGGGTGCATGGCCGTATGGCCTCAGAATGCAACGGGGGGTGAAGGTCAAGTTGCAGGAAGTAAACTCAGGAGTGAACAGCTCACGACCCTGTGAGCAAAACTTGACCTCAAATATGGTCGCATAGTAAAAGAATCGGATCAATAGTTTTGAATGGGATAACCCTGTGAATGCCCGTCCTGTTCGGGGGTCAGAACCTGAGGATTCCCCCAGCGCGCCGGTTCGTAACAGGGCTCTGATCGCGGTTCTCCGTGTGATCCTGTTCGCGGAGGCAGCCCTCGTCATCGGGGTCGCCGTGTGGTTCCTGCTCGAGTTGTTGACGGCCGAACCGAGCTCGCTGACGAGCGCCGTCGCCATCTTCGTGATCGTCGTGATCGCGGCCGTCTTCGTGTCTGCCATCGCCATCGGCGCAGCGCGGGACAGGCCGTGGATCCGCGGGGCGGCCGTCACCTGGCAGGTGCTGCAGATCGCCATCGCGGTCGGCTGCTTCCAGGGCCTTTATGCCCGCCCCGACATCGGCTGGGCCCTGTTGGTGCCGTCCGTGGCCGTCATCGTGCTGCTGCTCGTGCCCGGTGTCCGCGTGGCATTCACGCACGAACTGGAGCGGCCGGCCTACTGAGGCCGCACGAGGTCGGCTCGCCGGCTACTTGACCGGAACCTCGATGACGGCGTCGAGCACGCGCACGATGAGCGGTTTGGTCGTCGTCGTCTTGGTCGGGGTCCAGAACACCGTGGTGTGCGGAACGAGGTCCATGGTGCACGGCTGGTCGGGGAGCGGGGCGACGGCGACCTCCACCTCGTTGCCCTCGTCCGCCTCCTTCACGACCGAGATGTCCGTGCCGATGTACGGGCAGGTGGAACTGCCCCACAGGACGACGGCGAGCTCCCCGCCGTCGTTGAGGTAGAACGCCTGGGGAGCGCCATCGGTGTCGACCGGGATCTTCTCGGACGTCGTGATGTCGTCGGGGACACCGGAGAAGTCCTCCACCGCCTGGCCGCTCGGCGTACATCCGGTCAGGAGGATGAGCAGGAGAGCTGCGCCGGTGGTGGCGATGACGTGTCGTTTCATCTCAGGTGTCTCCCATGTCGCGGGGCGATCGAGCATGCCAGTCGAAGTCGGCGCCTCGGTGCGCCGGACTGGTCCCCAGCGTAGCGAGAACATCGGCCTCGGCATCAGGGAAATCTCCGCCCGGCGCGGATCAGTCGATGCCGAGCTTCCGACGCAGCATCGAGATGTGTCCCGTCGCCTTGACGTTGTAGAGGGCATGGCTGATGACGCCGGCCTCGTCGATCACGAAGGTCGAGCGCAGCGTCCCCGTGACGATCCGTCCGTAGGAGTTCTTCTCGCCCCAGGTTCCGTAGGCGACGTGCACCGCGAGATCCTCATCAGAGAGCAGGGGGAAGGAGATGGAGTCCTCCTCCTGGAACCTCTTGAGCTTGGCGACGGAGTCCTTCGAGATGCCGAGGACCTGGTACCCGGCGCCGGCCAGCGACGAGAGGTTGTCGCGGAAGTCGCACGCCTGGGTGGTGCATCCGGGAGTCATCGCCTCGGGGTAGAAGTACACGATGACGCGGCGACCCGCGTAGTCGGCGAGGGAGACGGGCGTGCCGTCCTGGTCGAGGAGGGTGAAGGCGGGCGCGGTGTCGCCGGTCTGCAGGCGGAACGGTTCGGTCATCCCTCCATCCTCCCGCACGGGAGCGACGGGTCAGAACGTCGGTCGCTCCGAGAACGTCGTGAGCAGGCGCTGCAGCGAGTCGAGGCGCGCGACACCCTGTTCGCCGAGCTCCCCGGCTGCCACGGCCTCGTTGATGGCGCAGTCCGGGGCATCGGGGAGGTGCGTGCAGCCGCGCGGGCAGCGCTGGGCGATGGCGTCGAGGTCGGTGAACGACTTGAGGATGTTCGCCGTGTCGACGTGGCCCAGGCCGAAGGATCTCACGCCGGGGGTGTCGATGGCCCAGCCACGGCCGGCCGGAACGTCGATGCGCAGCGACACCGTCGACGACGAGGTGTGCCTTCCCCGACCCGTGACCGTGTTGACGACGCCCGTCGCCCTGTTGGCGTCGGGCACCAGGGCGTTGACGAGCGTGGACTTCCCGACGCCGGAGTGGCCGACCAACACGGTCTCGTGTCCGATGAGGTCGGCCGTGATGATGTCGAGGGGGATGTCGTCGCTGCGGCTCGTGAAGACGGTGAGGCCCAGACCGGCGAAGTTCGCGAGGAACTCGGACGGGTCTGCCAGGTCGGTCTTCGTGACGACGAGCATCGGGCGGATGCCGGCGTCGTAGGCGGCCACGAGGTAGCGGTCGACGAGCCGAACGCGCGGCTCGGGATTGGCCGCAGCCACCACGATGAGCATCTGGTCGGCATTGGCGACGACCACGCGCTCGATGGCGTCGGTGTCGTCGGCGCTGCGACGCAGCAGCGTGGTGCGCGGCTGGATGCGGACGATGCGGGCGAGTGTGCCCTCGTCACCGGTCGAGTCGCCGACGATGTCGACGCGGTCGCCGTTGACCACGGGTTGCTTGCGCAGTTCGCGGGCGCGGGCAGCCGTGACCTCGTGCTCGGTCTCGAGGTTCTCGTCGACGAGCACCGTGTAGCGCCCGCGGTCGACTCCGAGCACGCGGGCGGTGATGGCCTGCGTGTAGGCGGGCCTGGTCTTCGTGCGCGGACGATTCGCCTTCGGATTCGGACGGACCCTGATGTCGGCCTCGTCGAACTCGGGCTCGTCCTCGTCCTCGTCTGACTCCCACCAGCTCATGCCGGGGAACCCGTCCCGAGCGGGGGGAGGTCGATGGTGGTGTCCGCCGTCGCCGACGCCGCCGTCCCGGCGGTGCCGAGCATCGTGTGCCAGAGCTGCGGGAACTGGGGGAGGGTCTTCGCCGTCGTGGCGATGTCGTGGATCTCGACCCCGGGGACCGCGAGGCCGATGATGGCGCCCGTCGTGGCCATGCGGTGGTCGGCGTAGCTCTTCCAGACGCCACCGTGCAGGGGCGCAGGCTCGATGCGCAGGCCGTCCTCGAGCTCGGTCACCCGTCCGCCGAGTCCGTTGATCTCGGCGGCCAGGGCGGCGAGACGGTCGGTCTCGTGGTGGCGGATGTGACCGATGCCCGTGAACTCGCTCGGTCCGTCGGCGAGAGCTGCCAGGGCGACCAGGTTGGGAACCAGCTCGCCGCCCGTGGACAGGTCGAGGGTGACGCCCCGGATGCCGTCTCCGCCCGTGACGGTGACGCTGTCGCCGTCGCGCTCCACGGTCGCCCCGAACAGCGGCAGCAGGTCGAGCAGGTCGTTGCCGACCTGCGTCGTCTCGGCCGGCCAGCCGGGAATGGTGACGCTGCCGCCGGTGACGAGGGCTGCGGCGAGGAACGGCGCGGCGTTCGAGAGGTCGGGCTCGATGGCGACATCCGCGCCCGCGATGGAACCGGGGGCGACGATCCACTGCCCGGTCTCGGGCTGGCGCACCACGACGCCGCGCTGGGCCAGCGTGGCGATCGTCATCTCGATGTGCGGCTGGCTGGGGAGGCGCTCGCCGTCGTGGCGGAGGTCGAGGCCGCTCTCGAAGCGGGCGGCCGCCAGGAGCAGGCCGGAGACGAACTGGCTGGTGAGGGTCGCGTCGATCGTGATCGCGCCACCCGCGACCCTGCCGCTGCCGTGCACAGTGAACGGCAGGGCGGCGCGGGCATCGTCGTTGATGTCGACGCCGAGGTCGCGAAGGGAGGAGATCGTCGTGGCCATGGGCCGACGGCGTGCGCCCTCGTCGCCGTCGAAGGTCGTCGGGCCGAGCGCGAGACCGGCGACAGGGGGCAGGAAGCGCATGACGGTGCCTGCGAGGCCGCAGTCGATGGTGGTGGATCCGGTGAGCTCCTGGGCCGGGGTGATGATCAGGTCGGGACCGAAATCGCCGCCGCCCGGCGTCTCCTCGATGCTCACGCCGAGCGATCGCAGGGCTTCGATCATCAGGGCCGTGTCCCGGGAGCGCAGGGGAGCCCGCAGTCGGGAGGGGGCATCCGCCAGGGCGGACAGCACGAGCTCGCGGTTCGTCAGCGATTTGGAGCCCGGGAGGGCGACGACGGAGCGCACGCCGGTGGTCGCCACGGGTGCGGCCCAGAGCACGTCGGGGTCGTCGGGGCTTTCATCGCCGTAGGGATTGAAGTCCGGTGCGGAATATCGCGAGATGAGCATCGGTTATCACGATAGTCGGTGAAGAAACGACGGATGGAGGCATCAGTGAGTGTGACAGGCGTGCTCGAGCGCGATTCGGCGGCAGCCGTATCCGTCTCCCCGTCGACCCTCACCGAGCGTCAGCATCTAGGATGGCCGGTGATGAATCCGGAACCAGCCGAGGAATCCGAGCCCGCTCTCGGAACACTGTTCGAGCAGCAGGCCCTGCCCTTCATGGACCAGCTGTACGCAGCAGCCATGCGCATGACCAAGAACCCGGCAGACGCCGCGGATCTCGTTCAGGAGACCTTCGTGAAGGCGTTCGCCGCCTTCACGCAGTTCGAGCAGGGCACGAACCTGAAGGCCTGGCTCTATCGGATCCTCACCAACACCTTCATCAACACCTACCGCAAGAAGCAGCGCGAGCCCTACCAGGGCACGATCGACGAGCTCGAGGACTGGCAGTTGGGCGGGGCCGTCTCGACGACGGCCATGTCGAGCCGGTCCGCCGAGGCCGAGGCGATCGACCACCTGCCCGACAGCGCGGTGAAGGATGCCCTCCAGGCCATCCCCGAGGACTTCAGGCTGGCGGTGTACCTCGCCGACGTCGAGGGATTCGCCTACCAGGAGATCGCCGACATCATGAAAACCCCGATCGGCACAGTGATGAGCCGTCTGCACCGTGGCAGGCGAATGCTTCGCGAATCACTGGCCGAATACGCGGCGGAGCAGGGCATCGGCACGACGCCCCCCGCCCAGACCAGGAGCAGCAGATGACCGACTGTGGATGCGACAAGGCCAAGGCCGAACTCGAGGAGTACCTGCACAACGAGTTGTGCAGCGCTGACGCGCAGGACATCCGCGACCACCTGGCGAACTGCCCCGACTGCACGTCGGAGCACCACGTCGGACGCGTGCTGACCGAGGCCGTGCAGCGTGCCTGCAAGGAGGCGGCTCCCGAGGAGCTGCGCGCCCAGGTGCTCGCGAGCCTGCGTTCGCTGCAGGCCACGCACTAGGCCCGGAGCACGTCGGCGGTGATCGCCGCCCCGCCCGGAGAATTTTCGTTTCGTCACAGAGAAGCTAACTCGGTTAGCATTGGCGGGTGAGCCCCTCCAAGAAACCCGCAGCCGCATCGTCCTCCCGTGTTCCGGTCTGGTTGAGGGTCACCCTCCCCGCCGTCCTGATCCTCGTCTGGTTCGGCCTGTTCGGTGCCGGTGGCGCCTCGTTCGGGTCCCTCAGCAGCGTCGTCGAGAACGACCAGTCCCAGTTCCTCCCGGCCGACTCCGAGGCCACGCAGGTGCAGGAGCTCCAGGAGGGCTTCCGCGACGGTGACGTGATCCCGGCGATCGTCGTCTACCAGCGCGATGGCGGGTTGACGGATGCCGACGACTCGGCCATCGACGCCGACGCCGAGTACTTCCAGGACATCGACGGCGTCATCGCTGACGGCGTCTCGCCCGCCGTGGTCTCCGAGGACGGCGAGGCCGCCGAACTGTTCGTGCAGATCGACGCGAGCGCGGAGACGAAGGACGTCGTGGGGGAGATGCGGGAACGTATCGCCGACACCGCCGTCGACGGGCTCACGGCATCCGTCACCGGACCGGCCGGCTTCACCACCGATCTCGCCGGCGCCTTCGCGGGCATCGACGGAATCCTGCTCGGCGTCGCCCTGCTGGCCGTCTTCATCATCCTGATCATCGTGTACCGCTCTCCGCTGCTGCCGGTGATCGTGCTCGGCACCAGCCTGTCGTCGCTCTGTGCGGCCGTGCTCGCCGTCGTCTCGCTCGCGAAGGCCGACATCCTGCTGCTGAACGGCCAGACCCAGGGCATCCTGTTCATCCTGGTCATCGGCGCGGCGACCGACTACTCGCTGCTCTACATCTCGCGCTACCGCGAGGCGCTGCACGTGCACGAGCGCAAGTGGGATGCCACCATCGCCGCGCTCAAGGGCGCGTGGGAGCCCATCCTCGCCTCGGGTGGCACGGTGATCGCGGGTCTGCTCATGCTGCTCGCCAGCGAGCTGAACTCCAACAAGATCCTCGGGCCCGTCGCGGCCATCGGCATCGTGTTCGCCGTGCTCGGCTCGCTGACCCTGCTGCCGGCGCTGCTGCTCTGGGCGGGTCGCGTCGCCTTCTGGCCCGTGCGCCCGAAGGTGGCCGCGCACACGGCCGCCGACGACGAGATCGCGACGAAGGGCGTCTGGCCGTGGGTCGCGCGTCTCGTGGCCAGGCGACCGCGACTCATCTGGATCGTCTCGACGCTCATCCTCCTCGTCCTGTCGCTCGGCGTCACCCAGCTGAAGGCCGACGGCGTCCCGACCAGCGAGTTCGTGCTCGGTGAATCCCAGGCCCGCGACGGCCAGGCCGTGCTCGGGGAGCACTTCCCCGGCGGCTCGGGCACCCCCGCCGTCATCATCGCGCCCGAGGACTCCCTGCAGGAGGTCGCAGACATCGCCCTCGGAACCGACGGTGTCTCCGACGTCGCCGTCCTCTCCGAGGACTCGCCCAGCGGGTCGCTGCCGGTCACGACCGACGGCATCCAGCCGCTCGGCCCTCCCGGAACCCCTGCCGGTGAACCAACCGTTGTCGACGGTCAGGTCCAGCTGAACGCGACGCTCGACTACGCCAGCGACTCCGACGAGGCCGAGGCCGTCGTGGCCGACCTGCGCGACCAGTTGGCGGCTGTGAGCACGGATGCCGACCCCGTGCTCGTCGGAGGGGCCACCGCCGTGGCACTCGACACCAAGAACGCGGCCATCCACGACCGCAACCTCATCATCCCGCTGGTGCTCGGCGTCATCCTGCTGATCCTCATGCTGCTGCTGCGCTCGATCGTCGCGCCGGTGCTGCTCATCGCCACGGTGGTGCTTTCGTTCGGCGCCGCTCTGGGCGTGTCCGCGGTGGTGTTCAACGGCGTCTTCGGCTTCGCGGGGGCCGACCCGACTGTGCCGCTGTTCGGCTTCGTCTTCCTGGTGGCGTTGGGGGTGGACTACAACATCTTCCTCATGACCAGGGTGCGCGAGGAGTCGATCGTGCACGGCTCCCGCCAGGGCGTCCTGCGCGGACTGGTCGTGACGGGCGGCGTGATCACCTCCGCCGGCCTCGTGCTGGCCGCGACCTTCGCCGCCCTCGGCGTCCTGCCGATCCTGTTCCTGGTGCAGCTGTCGTTCATCGTGGCCTTCGGTGTGCTGCTCGACACCTTCCTGGTGCGCTCTCTGCTGGTGCCTGCGCTCGCCTACGACATCGGGCGCGCCGTCTGGTGGCCGTCGAAGCTGGCGCGCGCCGAGCAGCCGGAGGCGGCCGAGCGGCGATAGATTCTCAGCCATGAGCTCTCGGATCGTCGCCGCCGTCTTCCGCCTGTTCTTCGCCGCGCTGTCGTTGACGGCCGTGGGGGTGCAGTTCTTCGCGGTCACGGTGCCGCAGGGGCACAGCATCGTGAACTTCTTCAGCTACTTCACGAACCTCTCGAACATCATCGTCAGCGTCGTGTTCATCGTGAGCGCCGTCAGGCTGCTGCGCGGTGTCGCACCGAGCACGTCGGATGTCGCGGTGCGGGGTGCATCCGTCGTCTACATCGCATTCGTCGGCCTGGTCTTCAACACACTGCTGCGTGATGTGGACCTGGGCGGCCTGATCCCGTGGGTGAATGCCGTCGTGCACTTCATCGTGCCGATCGCCGCCGTGGTCGACTGGCTGATCTGGCCGCCGCGCCGCCCGCTGCCGTGGAGTTCGGTGCTCTACTGGATGATCTTCCCGGCGGTCTACGTGGCGTACTCGCTCATCCGCGGTGCCATCACCGACTTCTACCCGTACCCGTTCTTCAGTCCGGTGATCCAGAACGGCTACGGGGGAGTGGCCGCGTACTGCGCCGTCATGATCGTCGGCTTTCTCGTGCTGGCGGTGCTGATCCGCTGGCTGGGCAACGCCCTCGGGGCCGCGCGCGTGCGCCGGGAAGAGGCATCCGTCGCCTGATCCGCGCGATGACGGAACGAGAAGAGGCCGGCTCCCTGACGGGACCGGCCTCTTCTCGTGCTCGACGCGTGGCCGCGTCGCCGCGCGTTACAGCGTGAGCGCCTGCTTGATGAGCTCGGCCTGCTCCACGGCGTGACGCTTGGCCGAACCTGCTGCGGGGGCTGCGGATGCCGGCCGTGAGATGACGCCGACGGGCCGCGGGCCCAGCTTGCTGGTCTCGAGGATGAAGTACGGCCAGGCACCCTGGTTCTCGGGCTCGTCCTGGATCCAGTAGAGCTCGGCATTCGGGTACTGTGCGGCGACGTCCTTGATCTCCGCGGCCGGGAGCGGGTAGTACTGCTCCAGGCGCACGAGGGCGATCTCGGGGTTCGGGTTCTTCTCGAGTTCGGTGCGCAAGTCGTAGTAGACCTTGCCCGCCATGAACAGGACGCGCTTGACGGCCGCCTTGTCGTCGATGCGCACGTCGTCGATCACGGGCTCGAACCGGCCGCTCGTGAAGTCGGCGATCTCGCTGGTCGCACCGCGCAGGCGCAGCATGGCCTTCGGGGTGAACACCACGAGAGGACGACGCGGGCGCATGTAGGCCTGACGACGCAGCAGGTGGAAGTACGACGCCGGCGTCGAGGGACGCGCGACCGTCATGTTGTTCTCGGCGCAGAGCTGCAGGAAGCGCTCGATGCGCGCCGAGGAGTGGTCGGGACCCTGTCCCTCGTAGCCGTGCGGCAGCAGGAGCACGACGCTGGAGCGCTGGCCCCACTTCTGCTCGGCCGAGGAGATGAACTCGTCGATGATGGTCTGCGCACCGTTGGAGAAGTCGCCGAACTGGGCCTCCCACAACACCAGCGCATCCGCCCGCTCGACGGAATAGCCGTATTCGAAGCCCATGGCCGCGTACTCGCTGAGCAGCGTGTCGTAGATCCAGAACCTGGCCTGGTTCTGCGAGAGGTTGGCGAGGGGCAGCCACTCCTGGCCGTTGGTGCGGTCGTGCAGTACGGCATGGCGCTGGACGAACGTGCCTCGACGGGCGTCCTGGCCGGCGAAGCGCACCGGGGTGCCCTCCGTGAGCAGGGAGCCGAGTGCGAGCAGCTCGCCGAACGCCCAGTCGACGCCGCCGTTGCGACTCATGTCGAGGCGCTTCTGCAGCAGCTGCTGGAGCTTGTTGTGCACGGTGAAGCCGGACGGCTTGTTGTTGAAGGCGTCACCGATGAGGTGCACGACCTGCTCCGAGACGCCGGTGGTCTCCGGCTCGCCGGACGCGTCGCTCTGGTCGTCCTCGCCGATGGCCGTGATCGGGGTGGTCTGCGCGGCGTGGGTCTCCTGGAAGGCGCGCTCGAGGCGGTCCTGGAAGTCGGCGTGCGCCTGCTCGTACTCCTCCTCGGTGATGTCGCCACGACCGACGAGAGCCTCGGTGTACAGCTTGCGGACGCTGCGCTTGGCCTCGATCAGGTTGTACATCAGCGGCTGGGTCATCGAGGGGTCGTCGCCCTCGTTGTGACCGCGGCGGCGGTAGGAGATCAGGTCGATGACCACGTCGCGGTGGAACTCCTGCCGGTACGCGTAGGCGAGCTGGGCCACCCGCACGACGGCCTCGGGGTCGTCGCCGTTCACGTGGAAGATCGGCGCCTGGATGGTCTTGCCGACATCGGTCGAGTAGATCGAGGTGCGACCCTCGGTGGGCGGCGTGGTGAAGCCGACCTGGTTGTTCACGACGAGGTGGATGGTTCCACCCGTGCGGTAGGCGCGCAGCTGCGACATCTGCATCGTCTCGACCACGACACCCTGGCCCGCCATGGCCGCATCGCCGTGGATGAGGATGGGGAGGGTCGAGAAGGTGCCGACCGGCTTGCGGTCCTGCTTGGCTCGCACGATGCCCTCGAGCACGCCATCGACGGCCTCGAGGTGCGACGGGTTCGCGGCGAGGTACACGCCGATCTCCTCGCCGTTGGCGCCGGTGAAGGTGCCCTCGGTGCCGAGGTGGTACTTGACGTCACCCGATCCGGAGCCGGCCATGTGGCCCTCGAACTCCTGGAAGATCTGGCCGTAGGTCTTGCCCGCGATGTTCGTGAGCACGTTGAGGCGACCTCGGTGGGCCATGCCGATGGCGACCTGGTCGAGGCCGTCCTCCGCCGCGCCCTGCAGGATCTGGTCGAGCAGGGCGATCGTGGACTCGCCGCCCTCGAGGCTGAAGCGCTTCTGGCCGACGTACTTGGTCTGCAGGAACGTCTCGAAGGCCTCGGCCTCGTTGAGCTTGCCCAGGATGCGCATCTGCTCGTCGTGGGTGGGCTTCTCGTACTTGCGCTCGACCTGCGCCTGAACCCAGGCACGCTGGGCGGGGTCCTGGATGTGCATGTACTCGATGCCCGTGGTGCGGCAGTACGAGTCGCGGAGCACACCGAGGATGTCGCGCAGCAGTGCGGAGCGCTTGTCGCCGAAGCCGCCGGTGACGAACTCGCGGTCGAGGTCCCAGAAGGTGAGGCCGTGGCTGGAGATGTCGAGGTCGGGGTGCGAGCGCTGCACGTACTCGAGCGGGTCGATGTCGGCCATGAGGTGGCCGCGCACGCGGAAGGCGTTGATGAGCTCCTGCACGCGAGCCGTCTTGTCGATGGCGCTGGCGATGTCGACGCTGATGTCGGGCGCCCACTCGATGGGGGCGTACGGGATGCGGAGGGCGGCGAAGATGTCGCTGTAGAAGGTGCGCTTGCCCGTGAGGAGCTCGTGCACGATCTTCAGGAACTCGCCGGACCCGGCACCCTGGATGACGCGGTGGTCGTAGGTGCTGGTGAGGGTGATGGTCTTGCCGATGGCGAGGCCGGCGAGGGTCTTCTCGCTGGAGCCCTGGAACTCGGCCGGGTACTCGAGGGCGCCGGCGCCGATGATGCAGCCCTGGCCGCGCATGAGGCGGGGCACGGAGTGCACCGTGCCGATGCCGCCGGGGTTCGTGAGCGAGATCGATGCGCCGCTGAAGTCGTCGGCCGTGAGCTTGTTCTGGCGCGCGCGGGACACGAGGTCCTCGTAGGCCGAGAGGTACTCGCCGAAGGTCATGGTGTCCGCGCGCTTGATGGCCGGGACCAGCAGGGCACGCGAGCCGTCGGGCTTCGGGATGTCGATGGCGATGCCGAGGCCGACATGGGCGGGCTTCACGATGGACGGCTTGCCGTCGACGTCCTGGTAGTAGACGTTCTGGCTCGGGAAGTCCTTGAGGGCCTGGATGAGAGCCCAGCCGATGAGATGGGTGAAGGAGATCTTGCCACCGCGGGAGCGCTTCAGGTGGTTGTTGATGACGATGCGGTTGTCGATCATCAGCTTCGCCGGGATGGTGCGCACGCTGGTGGCCGTGGGCACGGTGAGGCTCGCGTCCATGTTGGTCGCCAGGCTCTTGGCCATGCCGCGCAGGGGCGAGACCTGGTCCTGCGGTGCCTCGACGGCGCCGTCCTTGACGACCGCCTGCGGGCTCGTGATGGGCACGTCCGCGGGAACGGGCAGCGGCTTCGGCGCGACCGACGTGGTGCGGGCAGCCGGCTGCGAACCGATGATCGGGATGGGAGCCGTGAGCGGTCGCGGCTCGGAGGCAGGGGTTTCCTGGGCCGCCGGTGCCGCTGCAGGAGCCGCCTGGGCCTCTGGGGCCGCCGGTGCGGCGGATGCCGCCGGCACATTGTCGGGGGCCTCGCCCGTGGGGGCAACCTGCTCACCGGTCGGAGCATCGTCGCTCGGAGCATCGACGGTCGCACGGGCTGCGGCATCCGCCTTGGCCTGCGTCTGTGAGTGGTAGGTCTCGAGGACCGGCCACCACGCCTCATCGACGGAGTTCTTGTCGACGATGTACTGCTCGTACATCTCGTCGACGAGCCATTCATTGGCTCCGAACTCGGCCGATGCCGCTTCGTCTGAACTTGCTCCGGTCAATTGGCTCGACACAGCCGATCGCCCACTCTCTCCGTTGATTCCCTGCAACTTGTCAACCCGTCGTTCCAGACGACGAGCACGCACCGTGACAAGCCTAATCCTCTTTGTCGGCGGCTCGGTTCCCCCGAAAGAGGTATCTCCCCGTTCGCAGGGCTGCGGGAGGCTGTGCCGAGGTCTAGCGTGGGAGTCATGGAGTTCTATCGGACCGCGCCGACCCACGACCTCACCTACTCCGACGTCTTCCTCGTGCCCAGTCATTCTGAGCTGAAGAGCCGGTTCGACGTCTCCCTGGCGCCGGATGACGGCACCGCCGCCACGATCCCGATCGTGTCGGCGAACATGAATTCGGTCACCGGTCCCCGTCTGGCGGCGACGCTCGCCCGCCGCGGCGGACTCGGAGTGCTTCCCCAGGACATGAACCTGCAGGAGCTGGACGCCGCCATCCGGTGGGTCAAGGACCAGCCCGTGGAATTCGACACCCCCCTCGTGCTGAGTCCCGACGACACCGTGGCCGACGCCCTCGTCAGGGTCCCGGCGGTGCAGGGTCACGGCATCGTCCTCAACGACGCGGACGGCGCCTACCTCGGAGCCATCGCCGCTGCTCGCCTCGCGACCGCGCTGCCCGACGCCCGACTCGGCGATCTGCTGCACGGCCGCATCACGGCCATCGACGCCGAGGACGTCGACAGCGCCCGGGCGGCCTTCGATCTGATGCTCGCCGCCGACCTCGAGTTCGTGCCCGTGCTCAAGCGCGGTGCCGTCGTCGGGACGCTCAGCCGCAAGAGCGCACTGCGCGGCACCATCTACTCCCCGACGCTCGACGCCGACGGCCGCCTCCAGGTCGCCGTCGCCCTCGGCATCAACGGCGACATCGCCACCAAGGCGAAGGCCTTCGCCGCGGCCGGTGTCGACGTGCTCGTGATCGACACGGCCCACGGCCACCAGGAGGGCATGCTCCAGGCGATCCGCACGGTGAAGGCCCTCGGCCTCGGCCTGCCGATCGTCGCGGGCAACATCGTGACGGCGGATGCCGTGAAGGACCTCGTCGACGCTGGGGCCGACATCCTCAAGGTGGGTGTGGGGCCCGGCGCCATGTGCACCACCCGCATGATGACGGCGGTGGGGCGCCCGCAGTTCTCGGCCGTGCTCGAGACCGCCGAGGCCGCTCGCTCGCTCGGCGCGCACGTCTGGGCCGACGGCGGGGTTCGCTATCCGCGCGACGTGGCCCTGGCGCTCGCCGCCGGAGCGTCATCCGTCATGATCGGATCGTGGTTCGCCGGCACCATCGAGGCCCCCGGTCAGCTCGCGGTCGACGGCGGGGGTCGCCTGTACAAGGAGAGCTGGGGGATGGCGTCGACCAAGGCGGTGCGCGAACGCTTCGGTCGCCTCGACGCGTTCGACCTCGCCCGCAAGGAACTCTTCGCCGAGGGCATCTCGTCGAGCAAGATCTACCTCGACCCGCTGCGACCCTCCCTCGAGGATCTCCTCGACATGATCACCTCCGGACTGCGCAGCTCCTTCACGTACGCCGGCGCCCGCTCGCTCGCCGAGTTCTCCGACCGCGCGTTGGTCGGCATCCAGTCGGCCGCCGGCTACGAGGAGGGCAAGGCGCTGCCGGTCAGCTGGTAGTCCTCTGGCGCCGCGCGGCCAAGACGACGACAGCGCAGAGCCCCCAACCGTAGGGGAAAGCCGCATCCGAGACGGATATACTCGGCTGACAATGGATGACCCGCCCAGTAGCACCCCCGGCCATAGACCCTCGCCCGTGAACTGCGGAGGTGTCGCCCGTGTCTGAGTGGATCATGCTCGGCATCGGCCTCATCCTGACCGTCGGCACGGGCTTCTTCGTTGCCAGCGAGTTCGCGCTGGTCAACCTCGATCGAGCCGATCTCGAGGCGCGCCGCGAGCGCGGCGAGACCCGGCTGCAGATGACCATCTCCGCCCTGGCGCAGACGTCCACGCACCTCTCGAGTGCGCAGCTCGGCATCACCATCACGACGCTGCTCACCGGTTACATGTTCGAGCCCGCGATCAGCTCGCTGCTGGCTCCGACGCTCGAGGGGTGGGGGATCCCGGATGCCGTCGCCGTCGTCGCGTCGACCATCGTCGCCGTGACCCTCGCCACCCTGCTGTCGATGATCCTCGGCGAACTGATCCCCAAGAACCTGGCGCTGGCGCTGCCGCTGAAGACGGCGAAGTTCGTCATCCCGTTCCAGACGGCGTTCACCTGGGTGTTCAAGCCCGCGATCATCGTGCTGAACGGCAGCGCCAACGGCATCCTGCGCATGGTCGGAGTCGAGCCCAAGGAGGAGTTGTCCGGTGCCCGCACGGCCGAGGAGCTCTCGAGCCTGGTGCGCCGCTCGGCGAGCGCCGGCGTGCTCGAGCGCGACACGGCCACCCTGCTCAACCGCACGCTGCTGTTCGCCGACCACACGGCATCCGACGTCATGACTCCCCGCCCACGACTGGTCAGCATCCAGCGCGCTGAATCGGCCCATGCCGTGCTGCAGCTGGCCTCCCAGACCGGTCACTCCCGGTTCCCCGTGATCGACGAGGACGTTGATGACGTCGTCGGTTTCGTGCACGTGAAGCAGGCCATGGCCGTGCCCCGCTCCCGCCGGGCCGACGTTCCCGTGTCTGCCCTGCAGTCAGAGGCACTGCGCGTTCCCGAGACGATGCGCCTCGACGTGCTTCTCGCCGAACTGCGCGGCCGCGGTTACCAGATGGCCGTCGTCGTCGACGAGTACGGCGGAACCGCCGGCGTCGCGACGCTGGAGGACCTGGTGGAGGAGCTCATCGGCGAGGTCGCCGACGAACACGACAGGTCACGCGCCGGCATCGTTCGCCGTGGCCGCGCCATCAGCTTCCCGGGCATGCTGCGCCCCGACGAACTGCGCGAGAGCACCGACCTGATCGTACCCGAGGACGGCACCTACGAGACCGTCGCCGGGTACGTGATGAGCGAGCTGGGACGACTCCCCATCGTCGGAGACACCGTGCTCATCGAGAGCGGCGAGCTGACCGTCGAGCGTCTCGACGGCCGGCGCATCGACAGGCTGCGCTTCACCCCCGACGAATCCGCTGTGGCCCCCGTGCCCGACGTCGACGGTGTGAAGCCCGTCAAGCCCGCCAAGCCCGCTGTGGTCGACGTCCCGGCGCGAGCCGCCGACAGGAAGGGGGCGCGCTCATGAACGACTGGGCCGGAATCCTCTGGCTGGCCGTGCTGCTGGTCGTCAACGCCTTCTTCGTCGGTTCGGAGTTCGCGGTGATCTCCGCACGCCGCTCACAGATCGAGCCCCTGGCCGAGAAGGGCAGCCGCCGTGCGAAGACGGCGCTCTGGGCGATGGAGCACGCGACGCTCATGCTGGCAGCCTGCCAGCTCGGCATCACCGTGTGCTCGCTCGTGATCCTCAACGTCTCCGAGCCCGCCATCCACCATCTGCTGGAGGGTCCGCTGGGCCTCACCGGCTGGTCGGAGGAGGTCATCGGCACCATCGCGTTCATCATCGCGCTGGTCATCGTCACCTACCTGCACGTGGTGCTCGGCGAGATGGTTCCGAAGAACCTCTCGTTCACCGCCCCCGACAAGGCCGTGCTGCTGCTGGCGACCCCGCTCGTGTTCATCGCCCGCATCTTCCGTCACGTGATCGGCGCGCTGAACGCCGTCGCGAACGGAGCACTGCGCCTGCTCGGCGTCGAGCCCAAGTCGGAGGCGAACAGCACGTTCACCCTCGAGGAGGTCGCCACGATCGTGAGCCAGTCCAAGCGCGAGGGCGTTCTGAAGGACTCGAACGGCGCACTGAACGCCGCCTTCGAGTTCACCACGAAGAAGGTCCGGGATGTCGCGGTACCGCTGGACGAGGTGATCAGCCTCCCCGAGACCCTGACCCCGACGGCGCTCGAGCGCGCCGTCGCCAAGCACGGGTTCTCCCGCTACCTGGTGATCGACGAGGACGGGACGCCGGCGGGCTACCTGCACCTCAAGGACGTCATCGACCTCGACCTCACGAGCGAAGACCAGCCCGAGCGCCCGGTTCCGCCGAAGCGCATCCGTCAGCTGGCCTCGATGTACGAGGGGACGGATCTCGAGGACGCCCTGGCGTCGATGCGGCGCACAGGCGCGCACCTCGCCCAGGCGTTCGACGCCGAGGGGCGCACGACGGGAGTGCTCTTCCTCGAGGACATCATCGAGGAACTCGTCGGAGAGGTGCAGGACGCAACTCGGCGGAGCCGCTGACCGGCTGCGGGCGTACCATGGAGCGGGGCTCAACAGAAGGAATGCTCATGTTGACTGCGAGATCCGCTGCCGCCGTCCTCCCCGCTTCAGACCTCGATCGCGCGCGGCAGTACTACGAAGACAAGCTCGGCTGGAAGCCCGACGGCCAGGACGCCGGTGGGCTCATGTACACGGTCGGCGGCACGTCCGTGTACCTGTACGAGACGACGTTCGCCGGAACGGCTCAGAACACCGCTTTGATGGTGGAAGTGGCCGACCTGGAGTCGTCCGTCGCCGAGCTGCGAGCAGCCGGCGTCGCGTTCGCCGACTACGACCTGCCCGGCATCAGGACCGTGGACGGCATCGCCGACCTCGACGGCGAGAAGGCTGCCTGGTTCACCGACAGCGAAGGCAACATCATCGCCCTCGGTCAGCGCAGCGGCTGACTCACCACGTCCCGCCGCTCACGGCGGGCTTCGCGCGCACGTACTGCTGCGGCCAGTAGTCGAGCTCGACGCCGAGTTCATCGGCGGCGCGCAGGGCGAAGTGCGGGTCGCGCAGGTGGGCGCGGCCGAGCAGCACGGCATCCGCCTGCCCGGATGCCACGATCTCCTCCGCCTGCTGCGGCGTGGTGATGAGGCCGACGGCGGCGACGGGAACCCCGGCCGAGGTCTTCACGTACTCGGCGAACGGCACCTGGTACCCCGGACCGAGCGGGATGCGCACCTTCGCGATGTTGCCCCCGCTGGAGATGTCGAACAGGTCGGCGCCGGCCTGCTGCGCCCAGCCGGCCACCACGGCGGTCTGCTCCTCGTCCCAGCCGCCGTCGGCGTAGTCGCTGGCGGAGAATCGCACGAGCACCGGGTAGTCGTCGCCGACGGTGTCTCGGACCGCCGCGACGATCTCGAGGAGCAGTCTGGCGCGGTTCTCGAGCGATCCGCCGTACTCGTCGGTGCGCAGGTTGCTGAGCGGGGAGAGGAACTGGTGCACGAGGTAGCCGTGGGCGGCGTGGATCTCGACCAGGTCGAAGCCGGCCCGCTTCGAGCGCGCAGCCGCCTCCGCGAAGGCGTGCACGATGACGGCGATGTCGGGGCGTTCAAGTCCCTCGGGCGCCGCGTATTCGCCGAAGGCGACGTCGGAGGCCGAGACGGTCTGCCAGCCCCCGTCGGCCGGAGCCATGCTGCCGTGCTGCTCGTGACCCCACTCCGGCCAGGTCGATGCCTTGCGGCCGGCGTGGGCGAGCTGGATGCCCGCTGCAGCGCCCTGCGTGTGGATGAAGGACACGATGCGCGCCCAGGCAGCGGCCTGCTGGCCGTTCCAGATTCCGGTGTCCTCATCGGAGATGCGGCCGTCGGGAACCACGGCCGAGGCCTCGGCGATGACCAGTCCTGCCCCGCCCATGGCCATGGCCCCGAGGTGGGCCAGGTGCCAGTCGTGCGGCACGCCGTCCTTCTTCGTCACCGAGTACTGGCAGAGCGGCGGCACCCAGAGTCGGTTGCGGATCGTGAGCGAGCGCACGGTGATGGGCTGGAACAGTGCTGACAAGAGAACTCCGGGAGTCGAGGCGAGCTGTCGGACGGGTGAGTGGGAGGAACGGATGCGGTCAGGCCGCGAGCTCCTCCAGGAAGCTGCGCAGTCCGTCGGCCGAGGTGAACACGTGGCCGGTGATGCCGAGGGCCTCGGCGCCGGCGATGTTCTCCGCCTTGTTGTCGATGAACACCATCTCGGCCGGGGTGATTCCGAGGGTGTCGAGAGTGTGACGGTAGATGGCGGCATCCGGTTTCACGACCAGGACCTCCGCGCTCACGACGACGGCCTCGAAGAGGGGGCCGAAGGAGCCGTTGCGGAAGTAGCTGGAGAAGTCGCGCCCGGCGTTGGAGAGCAGCGCGAGCCGGGTGCCGCCGGCGGCGAGGTCCTCGAGCACGGCGGCGGTTCCGGGGTTGACGCTCAGCCAGCCCACGAAGTCGATCGCCCAGATGGAGTGCAGCTCGGCGGGCGACCAGGTGGCCCCGGTGGCGGCGGCGATGCCGGCCCAGTAGTCGGCGATCGACAGCGTGCCCTGGTCGAGAGCCTGGCGGCCGGCCTCGTACGCCTCCCAGAACACCTCGGCGTCGGTCGGATCGATGCCGGCCACCTCGAGCAGGTCGCGGCGGTTCTCGGGCGTGGGGGAGAAGGAGATCACCTCGCCGTAGTCGAAGACGACGACGCGGCCGGGCAGGTGGATGGGGTTCGAGGCTGTTCCATTCATCCCCTGCAACCTATCGTGAGAGCATGACCGGTTCCGCAGAACGCCTGATCTGGACGGCGGAGGACGCTCGGGAGTGGATCGCCGTCCCCACTGCCGACGACGACAAGTACTCCCGGGGCGTGCTCGGCGTCATCACGGGGTCCCACGACTATCCCGGCGCAGCCGTGCTCGGTGTGGAGGCCGCCGCGCGCACGGGTGTCGGGATGGTGCGGTACACGGGCCCGAGAGCCGTCGGCGTCATGGTGCTGGCCCGGCGTCCCGAGATCGTGACCCAGTCCGGACGCGTGCAGGCGTGGCTCATCGGATCGGGCATGAACGCCGGCCGGCGCACCTTCGTGCTCGGCGGGGAGATCCAGCAGGCCCTCGCCCAGGGACTGCCGACGGTGCTCGACGCCGGGGCGCTCGACCTGGCGCCCGATGCCACGGGTCCGACCGTCATCACCCCGCACGCCCGGGAACTCGCCGAACTGCTCTCCCCGCGGAACACCGAGGCGACGCTCGATGCCATCCGGGCGGATGCCGCGACCTGGGCGGCCCGGGCGGCAGACGAGTTCGCCGTGACCGTGCTGCTGAAGGGATCGACCACGCACGTGGCATCGCCGGGGTCGCCGAGCTATGCCGTGACGGATGCGCCGGGCTGGTTGGCCACGGCCGGAACCGGCGACGTGCTGGCCGGCATCCTCGGCGCGCTGCTCGCCACGAACACGCAGCGCATCGCCCGCGACCCGGCGCTCGCCCTGCCGGCGCTCGCGGCGACGGCGTCGTTCCTGCACTCGCGGGCGGCCGAACTCGCCTCCGACGGCGGGCCGATCACGGCGCTCGACGTCGCCGAGCACGTTCCGGCCGCCATCGCGGCAGTGCTGCACGACTGACATAACACGCATCCGGTACTCCTCGAGGGCTGTCAGTCGACTCGCCTATGAGTCACAGCTGACCCATAGGGAACATGCATAACGTCGAGGAGAACCGGGACCGATGGCGTGATCCCGAGCATGTCGCTCCTGACGGGGTGAGGAGAAGGTGAGAGATCATGAAGACACGAATCGGCAGAACCGCCATCGCCATCGCATCCGGAGCCGTCGTCATCGGCTCGCTCGCAGGATGCGCCACCGACCAGTCGGCGGAGGCCGACACGGCCCCGTCCACGGGATCCGGCGACGCGACGACCACCACGCCGTCGACCGGAACCGACTCGAGCGACACCGACTCGTCAGCGGCGTCGAGCACCTACACCGACGGCGACTACACCGCGACGGGTGAGTACTCCACTCCCGGCGGGCGGGAGGACGTCACCGTGACCGTCACGCTCGCCGACGACGTCGTGACGGCCGTCGACGTGACGGGCTCGGCCACCAGCGGCAACTCGAAGCAGTACCAGAGCGCCTTCATCTCGGGCATCTCGGCCGAGGTCGTCGGCAAGGACATCGACAGCCTCGACGTCTCGAAGGTGGCGGGTTCCTCCCTCACCAGCGGCGGCTTCAACGCCGCCCTCGACACGATCCGCAGCGATGCCAGCTGAGTCGGCGACGCTCGCCTTCGAGGCGATCGGAACGGGCTGGCAGGTCGACTCACGCGGCCCGATCGCGTCGGACACCGTCCGGAGGATGAACGCCGTCATCGAGGATTTCGACCGCACGTGGTCGCGCTTCCGCCCCGACTCGCTCGTGACCGAGGTCGCGAGCCGGTCGGGCGAGTGGACCTTCCCCGGCGAGGCTCCGGCGCTCGTCGAGCTCTACTCCGGCCTGCACGCGGCCACGTCGGGCGCGATGTCGCCCCTCGTCGGCGCCTCGCTCAGCCACCTCGGCTACGGGGCGGGCTACTCGCTCGTTCCCGGAGCCGGCACCCTCCCGAGTCCCGACTGGAACCGGATGGACTGGGACGGCACGCGACTCCGCACCCGGCAGCCTCTCGAACTCGACATCGGAGCCGCAGGCAAGGGCCTGCTCGTCGACCTGATCGTCGAGTTGCTGGAGCAGGACGGAGTCGAGCAGATCGTGGTCGATGCCAGCGGCGACCTGCGGCACTCCGGCGGCGAGCCGGTGCGCGTGGCCCTCGAGCATCCGTACGACACCACGAAGGCGATCGGTATCGCAACCCTCGTCGATGGGGCACTGTGCGCCTCGGCGAGCAATCGCAGGGCCTGGGGGTCCGGGCTGCACCATGTTCTCGACGCCCGCACCGGGGAACCGGTCGACGAGGTCGTCGCCACCTGGGTGACGGCCGAGACCGCGATGGTCGCCGACGCCGTCGCGACGGCGTTGTTCTTCGCCCCAGCCGACCAGCTGGCCGGGTACGTCGACTTCGAGCACGTGCGCATGCTCACCGACGGGCGAGCCGAGATCTCGTCCGGATTCCCCGGGGAGCTGTTCCGATGAGACGACTGCTCGATTCCTCGCTCGGTCGGGTGAGCGGCTACAGGCTCATGACGCTCAGCCTCGGCGCCATCGCCGTCGTGGCGTTCATCCTCTCGGCCACGGGCCTGTTGTTCTACACGCCGACGCAGTTGGCGCTCAGCCTCCTGGTCGCCGTCGGCTCCGTCGCCGCATCGGGCTGGATCGCCGGACGCATCGTGCGGTCGCCGGCCCACCTCGAGTCCTCCGTCATCACCGGACTGCTGCTGTTCTTCCTGTTCTGGCCGTCCGAGGACCTGACGCAGCTCGGCGTGCTCGCCCTCACGGGAGTGCTCGCGACGGCGTCGAAGTACGTTCTCGCCGTACGCGGCAGGCACATCTTCAATCCGGCCGCCGTCGCCGCCGTGATCATCGCGTTCACGCAGCTCGGCTCGTCGGTGTGGTGGGTGGCCAACTCGTACCTCCTGCCGATCGTGCTGATCGGCGGCTTCCTGGTGCTGTGGCGCACGCGCCGCTTCGCCGTCGCCGGGGTGTTCGTGGCCGTGGCCGGCGTGCTCTGCACCGGGCGCCTGATGCTCGAGGGAACGGATGCCGGCGCCGCCGCGTGGACCGTGCTCGCCTCGTTCCCCGTGGTCTTCCTGGCCGCGTTCATGCTGAGCGAGCCGCTCACCCTCCCGCCGCGGCGCTGGCAGCAGCTGCTGGTCGCCGGCGTCGTCGGCGTGCTGTTCTCGATCCCGCTCGCCGTCGGGCCGTTCGCCATGACGCCGGAGCTCGCCCTCGTCGTCGGCAACGCCGTCGCCTTCGCGTTCGGCCAGCGCCGGGCCGTGAGGCTGCGCCTCGTCGAGGCGCGGCATCCGACACCGACGATCGTCGAGTACGTCTTCGCGCCGGTGCGACCCGTGGCCTTCCGGGCCGGGCAGTCGCTCGAGCTCGCTGTTCCGCACCGCCGTGCAGACTCCCGCGGAACACGGCGCGTGTTCAGCATCTCCTCCCCGCCCGATGATGCTGAACGCATCACCATCGCCATGCGGATGCCCGAGAAGCCGTCGACCTTCAAGCGCGCCCTCAGCTCTCTCGCCCCCGGCTCGATCGTGCGGGCGACCTCCGTCGGGGGCGACTTCCTGCTGCCTCAGGACGACTCGGAGCCCGTGCTGCTCATCGCCGGCGGCATCGGCATCACGCCGTTCGCCAGCCAGCTCGCCTCGGACCGTGCTGCCGGCCGCCGTCGGGACGTCGTGCTCGTGTACGCGGCGGGGTCGAGCGAGATCGCCTACAGGGAGGTCATCGCCGAGTCCGCGGCCGAGGTCGTCGTGGTGGGAGCTGCGGGGTCAGAGCTGCCGGCAGGGTGGAGTGCTCACTCGGGGCGCGTCGACCACGCCATGCTCGATGCCGCCGTGCCCGACTGGCGCACTCGGCGCACCTTCGTGTCCGGCTCGCCGCGCATGGTCGACAGCGTGCGTTCCGCGCTCGCCCGCCAGGGTGGCCGGTCGGTGACGACCGACGCGTTCAGCGGGTACTGAGCCGGCCGGACAGCGGCCTCCTACGCCGTGAAGCGCGCCAGGAACTCTCGGGTGCGCGGATTCTCGGAGTGCTCGAACAGCTGGGCAGGCGGGCCGGCCTCGGCGACGACGCCCTTGTCGAGGAACACGACCCGGTGCGCCACGTCGCGGGCGAAGGCCATCTCGTGCGTCGCCATGAGGATGGTGGTGCCGCCACGGCCGAGCTCGCGAACGAGATCGAGCACCTCGCCGACGAGTTCGGGATCGAGCGCGCTGGTGATCTCGTCGAGCAGCAGGAGTTCGGGGTCGGTCGCGATGGAGCGCACGATGGCGGCGCGCTGCTGCTGGCCGCCCGAGAGCCTGTCGGGGAACTCGCGGGCCTTGTCCGCGAGTCCGATGGAATCCAGCAGCTCGAGACCGCGGCGCTCGGCTTCGGCCCGGGAGGTACGGTGAACCGCCCGGCTCGCCAGGGTGACGTTGTCGAGGACGCTGAGGTGCGGGAACAGGTTGAAGTGCTGGAACACCACGCCGATGCGGGAACGGATGCTGTCGGCCTTGGCGCGCGGGTCGCTGATGTCGTCGTCGCCCAGGAAGATCTGGCCGTCGTCGATCTGCTCGAGCAGGTTGGCCGTACGCAGCAGCGTCGACTTGCCCGATCCGCTGGCGCCGATGAGCGCGACGATCTCGTGCCGGTGCACGGTGAGGTCGATTCCGCGGAGCACCTCGGTACCCTCGAAGGACTTCCGGATGCCGACGAGCCGGAGCACCGGCGCAGCATCAGGGGTGGCAGCGGCCGAGCCGGGTCCCGAGCCGGGTTCGATGAGGCTCATACGATGCTCCCCATCTGCTCACGCCGCCGCACGCGCGCCGTGTACCAGTCCGTGAAGCGGATCATCGGCAGCGCCAACAGGAAGAACAGCAGGCCGGCCACGACGTAGGGCGTGAAGTTGAAGTACGCCGCGGTCTCGATCTGGGCGGCGCGGACGGCATCCACGGCCCCGAGCACCGAGATGAGTCCGACGTCCTTCTGCAGGGCGACGAAGTCGTTCATGAGGGCGGGCGTGACCTTGCGCACGGCCTGGGGCAGGATGACCCGGCGCATGCTCTGGCTGTAGCTGAGGCCGAGGGAGCGCGCAGCGAGACGCTGCGACGGGTGCACGGCCTCGATGCCGGCGCGGAACACCTCGGAGACGTAGGCGGAGTACACGGTGACCAGGGCGATGGTTCCCCAGAACTCGGCGGGCATCCGGGGGAAGACGCCGAGGCCCGGGATGCCGTAGCCGACCAGGTACAGCACGATGATGAGGGGGATGCCGCGGAACAGGTCGGTGTAGCCCGCGGCGAGGGCGCGCAGGGGGAACCAGATCGGGCCGCGCAGGGTGCGCACTGTGGCGAGCACCAGGCTGACGATGCCCACGCCGATGACCGAGTAGACGAGCACGCGCACGTTGAGCCAGAAGCCCTCGATGACGCGCGGGAAGGCTGCCACGGCGACGTCCCAGTTGAAGAACGTCTGCTGAACCCGGCTCCAGCCGGGGGTGTTGATCACGAAGATCCACGCCGCGACGGCGAACACCACGGTGCTCACGATGGCGATCAGCGTGGAGCGCGTCGTCTGCTGACGACGGAATGCCCGGCGGTCGAGCTCGATCGAACTCGGCGGCCGGGCATCGATCCCGGTGGTGCTCATGCGCTACAGAGTACTGGTGCGCCCGACTACTTCAGCACCGGGGCGGTGTCCTCGGAGCCGAGCCACTTCGTGGCCAGCTCGTCGAGGGTGCCGTCCTCCCGGAGGGCGTCGACGGCCTCGGTGACGCTCGCCGTGAGCGGGCTGTCCTTGGCGAGCACGAGGCCGAACTGGTCGCCCGTCGTGCCCTCGGCCTGGGGGAGCTGGCCGATGATCTTTCCGCCGTCGAGCTCGGCGCCGGTCAGGTAGAACGCCGTCGGCAGGTCGACGACGATGGCGTCGACGGTGCCGTTCTGCAGCGCGAGCTTGGCGTCGTCGTTGGAGTTGAACACCTGCGCCTGCGAGTCGGGCTCGATGACGTCCTCCACGGCGGTCAGGCTGGTGGTTCCGGTCTGGGCGCCGATGGAGAACTTCTTGAGGTCGGCGATCGAGGTGGCGCCGGCGGCGGGCGAGGACGCGATGGTGATCACGGTCTGCGTGGTCTCGTAGTACGGCGAGGAGAAGTCGACGGCCTGCTTGCGCTCATCCGTGATCGAGAACTGCTGCAGGTTGACGTCGAAGTCCTTGGGGCCGGGGGCGATGGCCTCGTCGAAGGTGGAGCGCACCCACACGACGTCGGAGTCGGCGAAGCCGAGCTGGCCGGCCACGGCGTAGGCGACGGCGGACTCGAAGCCCTCGCCCGACTCGGGCTTGTCGTCGATGACCCAGGGGTAGTACGCGGGCTCGGCCGTTCCGATGGTGAGCTTGCCGTCGGTGACGTAGCCGCTCTCGGACGCCGAATCCGATGAGGCACCGGCACATCCGCTCAACGCGACGATGCCCGCCGTGACGACGGCGAGTGCGAGGGCACGGGTGCGGATGGTGCGTAGGGGCATGACTGTCTCCTGGCGAAATCGAGGGGGAGCCTCCAGCTTGCCGCATCCGTCGGAGCCCGATGACGAATCGCGTCGTCCTGTGACCCAAGTGATATCGAAGGGCGCCGGCAGCGTGCATCGGGCGGTCGGATGCTGCGGATAGCATGAGCGCCATGGCCGGCATTCCCGCATCCGTCGCTCCGCCGGCTCCCGAATCGACGCTGCGCAGGATGCTCGGCAACCGCCTGGCGCTGTGGGCGGCGTTCGTGCTCGTGCACGCCGAACTGGTGTGGCTCGCCCTCACCGGGCCGGGCCTGCCCCTCGGCGACGTGACGCTCGTGTACACGACCTGGATGAAGACCGTGGACCTCAGCGGCTACGTCGTGGGCATCGACGGGCCGTTCGTCTATCCGATCCTGGCGATCCTGCCGATGGGGCTCGCTGCGCTCCTCGGCTTCGACCTCTACGTGTACACCTGGCTGGGGCTGGTCGTGCTGCTGAACGCCGCCGGCTTCGCCGTGCTCATCGGGCTGCGCCGCGGTGCTGTCGCCCGGGTCGTGCCGGCGTGGTGGTGGCTGGTGTTCCTGCTGCTGCTCGGTCCGATCGCCGTCGGGCGCATCGATGCCGTCACGGTACCGATCGCCCTCGTCGCCGTGCTGCTCGTCGCCGGTCGGCCGCGCCTCGCCTCGGTGCTGCTGGCGATCGCCACCTGGATCAAGATCTGGCCCGCCGCCATCATCGCCGCCCTCCTCATCGCCTCGCGCGAGAGGGCGCGCATCCTCGTGGCGGCAGCCGGCACGAGCGTGCTGATCGTGGTGATCTGCCTCGTGCTCGGCAGCGGGTGGAACGTGTTCAGCTTCATCACCGAGCAGACCGGGCGCGGTCTGCAGGTCGAGTCGCCGGTGAGCACGATCTGGATGTGGCAGGCCGCAGGCGGCAGTCCGACCTCGCGGGTGTACTACGACCACGACATCCTCACGTACCAGGTCACGGGGCAGGGGACCGAGTTCGCGAGCGCCGCGATGACGCCGTTGCTCGTGCTCGTGGTCGGCGTGATCGTGGCCATCGGGATGAGGGCCCAGCTGCAGCGGGCGCCGTTCGTCGCACTGTTCCCGCCCCTCGCCCTCGCCCTCGTGACGGCCTTCATCGTGGTGAACAAGGTGGGGTCGCCGCAGTTCATCTGCTGGCTGGCCGTTCCCATCGTTATCGGCCTCGTCTACCGGGGGCGCCGCTACGCGGTCCCCGCCGTCATGGCGCTCGTGCTGGCGGGGCTCACGCAGCTCATCTACCCGTTCTTCTACGGCTGGCTGCTGGTCGCGCACCCGCTGGCCGTCGCGCTGCTGACGCTGCGCAACCTGCTCGAGGTCGCGCTGCTCGTCTGGGCCGTCGTCATGGTGTGGCGGAGCGGCTCGCAGGCCGAGGTCGCTGACGAGGCGGCGTCGGATGCGGAGGTTCCGGCGGAGGCGGAGGTCGGGTCGGATGCGGACCGGGACTCCGACGGCACGCTCGATGCAGCATCGGGAGCGGCATCCGGTGCCGAGGTCTGGAAGAGTGGAAGCCGGTCGCCAGACGCGGCCGACTGAGGCTCGGGAGGCCATCATGCTCGTCGCATTCTCCGTCGCTCCATCGGGAACCGGCCGCGCCGACGGCTCGGTGCACGACGCCGTCGCAGCCGCCGTGCGCATCGTGCGCGAATCCGGCCTGCCCAACGAGACCGACTCGATGTTCACGACGATCGAGGGGGACTGGGACGAGGTGTTCGCCGTGATCAAGGACGCGACGGATGCCGTGGCCGAGTACGGTTCTCGGGTCTCCCTGGTGCTGAAGGCCGACATCCGCCCCGGATACTCGGGCGAGCTCACCGCGAAGGTGGAGCGCCTCGAGGCCGCCATGGAGAACGACGGCTAGACGGTCTGTCCGCCCCGGTCGCACTCGCCCGTCGGCCCGTCCCATCCCGCTCGCCTGCCCTGGTCGGCGAGTCGCCCGTCTTCGTCGCATCCGCGGTGCGCAGACCGTCCGGTGGCGACGAAAGTGGGCGAATCCCGGGGGCTTGCCGCACGCGATCGCGGCACGAAGGCCGCGAGTCGAATCGATTCGATTCTCGCGCTACAGTTGACGGGTGACCCTCGATGCTGCCGGGCCGACGACTCTGTCGCCGGCCCGTACCCGTTTGGCCCTGCTCGCTCTCGCGCTGGGCGGCTTCGGCATCGGTTCGACCGAGTTCGTCGCCATGGGGCTGCTCCCCAACCTCGCGAGCGACCTGCTCCCGGGCCTGTACGGGTCGGACCCGGCCGCCGCCAACTCGCAGGCCGGCCTGCTCATCTCGGCCTACGCGCTCGGCGTCGTCGTCGGTGCGCCCACCATCGCCGCGGCCGCAGCCCGCTGGCCGCGCAAGCAGCTCCTGCTCGCCCTCCTCACGGCCTTCACCGTCGGCACCATCGCCTCGGCCGTGCTGCCGTCGTTCCAACTCGTGCTCCTCGCCCGCTTCGTGGCCGCCCTCCCGCACGGCGCTTACTTCGGTATCGCCTCGCTCGCGGCGGCGAGCCTCATGGGACCGGGCAAACGCGGACGCGGCGTGGCCTTCGTGCTGAGCGGCCTCACCATCGCGAACGTCGTCGGCGTTCCGACCATCACGTGGATCGGCCAGCTCTACGGATGGCGCACGGCCTATCTCGTGGTCGCAGGCATCTTCGCCATCACCTTCGTGGCGGTGGCACTCGCCGTGCCGTGGCAGGCGGGCGATCCGAAGGCCACGATGAAGAACGAGCTCAAGGCCTTCACGCGCCTGCAGGTGTGGTTCGCGTTGGCGATCGGGGCGATCGGCTTCGGCGGCCTGTTCGCGGTCTACAGCTACGTCGCTCCGATGGCCACAGAGGTGACGGGGCTTCCGGAATCCGCCGTCCCGTTGGTGCTCGTCGTGTTCGGCATCGGCATGACCATCGGCAACATCGTGGGCGGACGGCTCGCCGACCGCAGCGTCCGACGCTCGATGTACCTGTTCTTCGGCATCCTCATCGTCGCGCTCGTGATCATGGGCTTCACGGTCTCGAGCGTCGCCGGGCTCCTCGCCGGCGTGTTCTTCGTCGGAGGCACGTCGGCAGCGCTGTCGCCGATCATCCAGACCCGCCTCATGGACGTGGCGCGCGACAGCCAGTCGATCGCCGCAGCTCTCAACCACTCCGCCCTCAACATCGGCAACGCGCTCGGAGCACTTCTCGGCGGCATCGCCATCGGGGCGGGCCTCGGCTACGTCGCCCCCATCTGGATCGGCCTCGGGCTCAGTGTCGCCGGGCTCCTCCTGGCCGTCGCGACCTTCTCCATCGACCGGGCCCGGCGCACCCGCGGCGTCGAGGTGCCCTACGGCACGGCGTCGCTCAGCACGATCGGCGAGGCCGCGTAGCCGCAGCGTCGCCCAGAAGCATCCGTGGCCGGCGGCATCCGTTCGCCCCCGCCGCATCGGCTCGCTGCATCCGTTCGCCCGGGAACAGGCCGGAACGACGAAAGCAGGTCGGCTGGGCCTGCTCTCGTTGGATCCGTGGGATCGGGCCTGCTTCCGGCAGGGGAGCGGCGGCCCGAGCGCGATCAGTCGGTCTGCAGCAGGATGCCGTCGTGGATGGCGCGCTTGCGGAGAGCCACCTTGGTGCCCACGTCGTAGCCGGCCTGGCGGTACTTCTCGCGGATGCGCTTGAGGTAGCTCTTCGCCGTCTCCTCGGAGATGCCGAGCTGGTACGCGACGGCCTTGACGGGCTCGCCGGCGCCGTAGAGCGCCATGACGCGGCGCTCCTGTGCAGACAGGCGAGGGGCGTCACCGGCGGCGACGGAGTTGATGGCGAGGTCGAGCTCCTCGGAGATGTAGGACTCCCCGACGTACGCGGCGCGGATGGCCTCGGCGATCATGTTCGCCTCCTCGCTCTTGACGAGGTAGCCCAGCGCGCCGGAGTCGAGGGCCTGACGCACGACGGCCGGCTCCGAGTAGGTGCTCATCAGAACCGTGCGCACGCCCGTGGTCTTCAGGGTCGCGAGCTTGAGCGAGATCGGGATGTTGTCCTTGAGGTCGAGGTCGAGCAGCACGACGTCGACGGGGAACGCCGAGTGGGTGAGGAGCTCGGGCCACGTGGTCACGGCGGCGACCATGTCGATGTCGTCTGCAGCGTTGCGGATCCACTCGGTGAGTGCTCCGAGCAGCATGCGGTGATCGTCGACGAGTGCTACCCGGATCGGTCCTGAACTACCCACTGTGTCCTCCTCATGGTTCGCCTGCATCGCGGCGAATCCGTCACTACCTTACGTGTCAGACGCGCCGTCGACAGTGCAGTCGATCTCGACACGCAGACTGCCGTCGCGAACGGAGTCTATGTGCGGTCCGACGATTCCCATGGCCTCCCACGCTGCGGCATCCACACGCCGACGCAGCACGCCCGTCGTCTCGAGCACGAGAGGGAAGCGAACGGTGCGGTACGCCCCCAGTCTCGGCGGATGCGTCGGGCCGAAGATGAGGTGCACTGTGGCGCCCCATCGGTCGGTGTCGCTGACGAGAAGCCAGAGCACGAGCAGCAGGGCGTCGCGCTGGGGAGGAGTGAGTACGCCGGCCAGGCTCGACGGGTCGTCGATCGTGACCGCCGGTGCCAGGAACTCGCTCTCGGAGACCGCGTGACGCAGCCAGGTCTCCTTGCGGCCCTCGATGAGGTGCAGGCGCAGTTCGGTTGCGAGCGAGGCCGCACGGGTGGACGCCTCGAGGGGCAGGGGCAGGGGCAGGCGCCCGCCGGCGACGTCGTCGAAGAGCTCTTCGGCGTCGTCGTCGAGGCGGGTGAGCTCCTCGGAGGCGAGCATGCCGACAGTGAGCTGGGGGGCCTGCACCGTGCTCTGCACGAGCACCAGGTCGAGTTCGAGCTGCACCATGCGACGGTAGGAGCGCACGACGGCGACCCCGAGCAGCGCCGGCCCGACTCCGATGGCGATCATCATGAGCTCGGGGGCGAGGGTGAGCACGTCGGGGCGTTCCTCGGCGGCGGCGGCGAGCAGCAGGATGATACCGATCCCGACGTCGGCGATGAGGATCTGCACGGTCTCGCGCAGTGTCACGATGGCCAGCAGCAGGGCCGGCACGGCGAGGGCCGCCGTGGGGACGACGGAGCCGGACTCCGACCCCCAGACGCCGTAGAGGTCGAGTCCGATGACGGCGACGCCGCCGACCAGGTCGGCCGCGAACAGCCAGTGCGGCATCTGCCGCGACAGGCCGTGCACGATGGCCGTCGTCGAGGCGACGATGACCAGGAGTAGTCCCCACGCCACGACGGAGTAGCTCGGATGCTCCATCCGACCGAGCTGCGTCAGGAACAGTCCGAGCAGGAACAGTGCGATGAGGGCGGCGCCGAGGCTGGTGCCGACGGTGAGGTGGCGGCCGCCGAGGGCGTGCTGGTTCGCACGCGTGGTGCTGACCGTGCGTTCCGGACGCCGGAAGGCACGGGTGCGGCGCGGGAGGTTCTCGCGTCCGACGACGACGCCGAGGGTGTTCTCTTCGACGCTGGACATCACTTCGGAACCTCCAGGACGACCGTCGTTCCCGACCCGGGGGAGGAGAACAGGCGGGCGTTGCCGCCGACGTCCTGCAACCTGGCCACCACGGACTCAGCGAAGCCGAGGCGTTCCGCCGCCACCTGGTCGAGGGCGAATCCGACACCGGCATCCGTCACCATCGCTCGCACGGTGGTCTCGTCGTCGGTGATGGTGACGTCGGCCTCGGTGACCTCGGCGTGCCTGCGCACGTTCTCGAGGCATTCGCCCAGGGCGCCAAGGAAGGAGTCGAGCACGTTGCTGGGGAGGAGCACCTGACCGTGCCCGTGCCAGTTCACCTCGAGGCCCATGCGGCTGAAGCGCTGCTTGACCGACTCGAGTGTCGTGCCGAGCGCCGTCTCGGCCACGGGCTCGAGCGTGTAGACGCCCGAGGTGCGCGGCATCGGTTTGCCGCCCAGTCTCAGCTGTCTCAGCAGCCGGGCGTCGTCGGCGGCCTGGAGGCGCAGCGCGTTCTCGCTGACGCCGACCCCGGAGTGGGCGAGGAGAGTGAGGGTCGCGAGCACGGTGTCGTGCAGCAGTCTGGCGTCCTGCCGGCGCTGGGCCTCCCGCTCGCTGGCCTGGCGCTCGCTGCGGTGGGCACGGCCGACGCTCGCGATGCGGTGCATGACGCGCGGCACGCTGAGTCCGAGCCACCAGCCGAGCAGCGTGGCGCTCATCCAGCCGGCCACGACGAAGATCTCGACGTACGGCAGGGTGAGGCCGAGCCCGACCGTCGACATCGCGGCCAGGCCGATGGTGATGAGGAACGAGACGACGAGCACGATGACGCGTCGCGCGCTCACCGGCAGCACGATCGCGCCCGACGCGATGACGCCGCCCCCGATGATGGCGACGGCCGTGAGCGAGGCCGCGTTCGCGCCGAGGCTGCTCGAGTTCACCGCGTAGATGGCGCCGAGGCCGGCGACGAGCACCAGCCAGAACCAGCGCAGTCGCCCGGACACGCCGAGCAGGTAGTGCCCGACGGTGATCACGCCGAGAAGCGACAGGGCGATGCCGAGCGCGACGGTGTCGGCTGCTCCGGGAATGCACAGCGTGAGGATCGCGACCGCTGTGCAGATGAGCCCGCTGAGCCGGGCCGTCCTGCGGAGCAGTCGATCCCGTTCCTTCAGGATGCGCTGCATGACACCTGCCTGGCTGTGGGGGATGGGTGGAACATCCACACCCTATCGTCGGGCGGCAGTCGCATCCAGAAGGCGGAGGAGGTGTCGCCCGACGGCATCCTCCTCGATGAGGAATCCGTCGTGCCCGAACGGCGAGTCGATCACCACGGGATGCTCCCCGTCGAGGGTGTTCGGCACGGCGCGGGCGATGACCTCCTGGCCGGCGAGGGGGAACAGCCTGTCGCTCGAGATGCCGAGCACGAGGGTGAGCGCCGTGATGCCGGACAGGGCGGATGCCGCCCCTCCACGGCCGCGGCCGACGTCGTGAGAGTTCATGGCGTCGACGAGGGTGATGTAGCTGTTGGCGTCGAAGCGGCGCACGAAGCGGTTGCCGTGGAAGTCGAGGTAGCTCTCGACGGCGAAGCGGCCGCCGTCGCCCAGGGGCGAGATTCCGCTCTGCCAGCTGCGGGCGAAGCGGTCGTTGAGTTCCGAGGAGCTGCGGTAGTTCAGCATGGCGAGCCTGCGGGCCAACGCCAGCCCGGTCGCGGGGCCCTCGTCGCCGTCGTAGTAGTCTCCGCCGCGGAAGTTCGGGTCCATGCGCACGGCCTCGAGCTGCAGCGAGTTGGCGGCGATCTGGTCTGCGGTGAGCGCGGGCGGCACGGCCAGCACGGCGAGGCGCTCGACCCGCTCCGGATGGGTGATGGCCCACTCGAGGGCGTGCATGCCGCCCATCGAACCACCGACGACGGCTCCCCAGCGCTCGATGCCGAGGGCGTCGGCGAGGGCGACCTGCGCCGCGACCTGGTCGCGGATGGTGAGATACGGGAAGCGCGAGCCCCACTCGGCGCCGTCGGGCGCGAGGGATGCCGGCCCCGTCGACCCCTGGCAGCCGCCGAGCAGATTGGGCGCGACGACGAACCAGCGATCGGTGTCTATGGGTCTTCCGGGACCGACGACCCCGTTCCACCAGCCGCTGGTGACGTGGCCGGCCGACGCCGATCCGAAGACGTGGCTGTCGCCGGTCAGGGCGTGCAGCACCAGCACGGCGTTGTCGCGCGCGGGCGAGAGCGTGCCCCAGGTCTCGTAGGCGAGCCTCGCGAAGGGCAGCGTGCCGCCGCGCTCGAGCTCGAGGCTTCCGACGGGGACGAAGCGACGGTCCCCGAGCTGGTCGCCCTCATGCCAGGCCCCGGTCACCGGGGGCTTCCCGGCGAGTGCCCGCGCCTGGGCCTCCGTGATGAGGCTCGCGGTCTCGAAGTCCGCCGGGGTCTGCCAGTCCATGCTCTCCAGTCTGCCCTTCGCCGGCCGGGTCGCCGCGTTTGTTACGGGGTACTGAAAAGCGAGGAGCTTCTCGCCTGAACGGGCCGTCCTGAGCGTTCAGGGGGCGGTTCGGTGAGAAACTCCTCGCTTTCCGGTGGAGGTGGAGGGGGAGTGCGGATGCGGCCTAGCGGTCGGCGGCGATCGAGGCGACGGTCACGCTGCGAGCAGCAGCGAGGCCGGTCTCGAGGTCGGCGATCAGGTCGGCGACGTTCTCGATGCCCACGGAGAGACGCACCAGGCCGGGCGTGACGCCGGTGGTGAGCTGCTGCTCGGGGGTGAGCTGCGAGTGCGTCGTCGACGCGGGGTGGATGACCAGAGAGCGCACGTCGCCGATGTTGGCGAGGTGGCTGAACAGCTCGAGGTTGTCGACGAGGGCACGGCCGGCGTCGACGCCGCCCTTGAGCTCGAACGACAGCACGGCGCCGACGCCCTTGGGGGCGTACTTGTTGGCTGCCGCGTACCACGGGCTCGAGGGCAGGCCGGAGTAGTTGACCGAGGCGATCTCGGGGTGGTTGTCGAGCCACTCCGCGATCTCCTGGGCGTTCTGCACGTGACGCTCGATGCGCAGCGACAGCGTCTCGATGCCCTGGATGAGCTGCCACGCGCTCGCCGGGGCGATCGCGGAACCGAGGTCGCGCAGCAACTGCACGCGCGCCTTGATGATGTAGGCGAGTCCGTCGCCGACGGCCGCCGTGTAGCTGGCGCCGTGGTACGACGGGTCGGGCTCGGTGAGGCCGGGGAACTTCTCGACGTTCTTCGACCACTCGAAGGTTCCGCCGTCGACGATGATGCCGCCGATGACGGTGCCGTGGCCGCCGAGGAACTTCGTGGCGGAGTGCACGATGATGTCCGCGCCGTGCTCGAACGGACGGATGAGGTACGGCGTCGCGATGGTGTTGTCGACGATGAGGGGGATGCCGGCCTCGTGGGCGATGCCGGAGACCAGCGAGATGTCGAGGATGTTGATCTTCGGGTTTCCGATGGTCTCGGCGAAGAACAGCTTGGTGTTCGGGCGAACCGCGCGGCGCCATTCCTCGGCGTCGTCCTGGTTCTCGACGAAGGTCGTCTCGATGCCGAGGCGTGCCAGCGTGTACTTGAAGAGGTTGTAGGTGCCGCCGTAGATCGAGCTCGACGACACGATGTGGTCGCCGGCCTGCGCGATGTTCAGCACGGCGAAGGTCTCGGCGGCCTGGCCCGATGCGACGAGGAGGGCTCCGGTGCCCCCTTCGAGCGCGGCGAGGCGCTCCTCGACGACGGCCTGCGTCGGGTTCTGGATGCGGGTGTAGATGTTGCCGAACTCGGCCAGGGCGAAGAGGTTCTTCGCGTGCTCGGCATTGTTGAAGACGTAGGAGGTGGTCTGGTAGATCGGGGTGGCGCGCGCGTTGGTGACGGGGTCTGGCGCTGCTCCAGAGTGCACCTGCTGCGTCTCGAATGCCCAGGCGGCCTTGTCGTTGCTCATCGGGTTTCTCCTTCGAGGCCGGTGGTCCATCCACCGCTCGTGGCGAGCCTAGGAGCGGTGCCCACGACCGGCAACGGCACCCGACACACGCGGTAACCGGATTGGCGGCATCCGTTCAGGAAGCAGGAGGGCCCGGCGGAGCGACGGGCGGGGGCAAATGCAGGGTCTCCTTCTGCGTCGACGCCGGCGGCGTCTCCCGCCTGAACAGCCACGTGACCCGCGGCTCCACGAGCGGCCTGAACACGCGCCTGATGAACCGTTGCGAGAGCAGCAGGGCTATCGCCAGGCACAGCAGGATCATGCCCGGCAGCACCCACCACGGCTGGGGTCCATCGAGCACCCCGGTCTCGCGGAGCGGGAACAGCAGGAACGAGTGCAGCAGGTAGATGTACATGGTCGCTCCGCCGAGGGCGGTGAACCACGTGGGCTTCCGCGGCAGCAGCATCAGGAAGGCTATGGCCAGCACCATCGCGAAGAGCATGAGGCCGAGACGGATGCCGCCGGCCCACCACTCCGGATATCCGATGACGGGATACGGCTCGTCGTAGAGCAGGAAGCGGCGCACCTTCAGGTCGCGGAGCGGCTCGATGAACACCGCGATCGTCACCGCGAGGGCGAGGAACAGGACGAGGGCGCCGGCCCGCCACCGCCAGATGACGCGTGGCGGGAGGGCGAGCCAGCGTCCGGTGACCTGGCGCTGGCGGAGGGCCCAGCCGAAGACGAAGAACGGCAGCAGCCCGATGGTGCGCGACAGGGCGAGCGTCGCGTCGATGGCGGCGAAGTAGCCGGCGAAGACCGAGACCGCCATGGTGATGATCAGCGGGTAGCGGAGGACCGCGAGGTAGGGCAGCAGCACGCGCCAGAGGGCGAGGGCGATGAGGAACCAGAGGGTCCAGCTGGCCGTGGCGTAGTCCAGCACGAACTGGCCGTCGAGCAGCCAGCGGATCGTCGTCCAGATGGTCTCGAAGATGATGTACGGAACGACGATGTCGGTGAGCAGGCGCTTGATCTGCCTGGTGCCCGGCGACGTCGCCTTGGCCATGTAGCCGCTCACGGCCACGAACACCGGCACGTGGAAGGAGTAGATGAAGAGGTAGACCGCGTAGGCGGCATCCGAAGCCGCGATGAGCGGCAGGATGCCGTGGCCGACGACGACCAGCGCGATGGCGAGCCAGCGGGCGTTGTCCCACAGCGGAACGCGGTGCGGGGCACGCGGCTTCCGGTTCGGGGGAGCAGTCACGGTCATCCGTTCATTCTTGCAGCGTGGGATGCCGCACAGGGGCGTCGATGCAGCTGTCAGAATATGAGCATGCAGATGAGGCGAGTGGTTGTCACCGGTGCGAGTTCGGGAATCGGAGCGGCGACGGTACGCCTGTTCCGCTCTCACGGCTGGGAGGTCGTCGGCGTCGCCCGCCGCGCCGACCGACTCGAGGCGCTCGCCGCCGAGACCGGGGCCGCGTACGTCGTCGCCGACCTCACGAAGCAGGCCGACGTCGATGCGCTCCGCGATCACCTCGCCGAGACCGGCCCGGTGCACGCTCTCGTCAACAACGCCGGCGGCGCCAAGGGACTCGATTCCGTCGAGAACGGCGACCCGGACGACTGGGCCTGGATGTTCGAGATCAACGTGCTCGGCGTGCAGCGCGTGACCAGCGCGCTGCTCCCGCTGCTCCGCTCGACCGTCTCGGCCGAGGGCGGCGGGGCGACCATCCTCACGGTGACGTCCATCGCCGGACACGTGGCCTACGTGGGCGGCGGCGGCTACAACGCGGCCAAGTTCGCGGCGCACGCCATGACCGAGGTGCTGCGACTCGAGCTGAACGGCGAGCCCATCCGCGTCATCGAGGTGGCGCCGGGCATGGTCAAGACCGACGAGTTCGCCCTGGTGCGCTTCGGCGGCGACCAGGAGCGGGCGGATGCCGTCTATGCCGGCGTCGAGCACCCGCTGAGCGCGGAGGACGTCGCCGAGACCATCGTCGACGCCGTCGAACGGCCCGCGCACGTCGACCTCGACCTCATCGTCATCAAGCCCGTCGCCCAGTCGGCGCCCCACCTCGTGGCCCGCGGCCCGCTTCACGTCCGCGAGGGCTGAGGGGGCGTGGGCGCCTCGACTCCGCGCGGCGTCGGCGAGCGGCATCCGGGAGCCGGAAGACCGTCTTCATCGCGGCCGCCCCGGTCGCGGTCGTCCCGGTCGCGGCGTCCCGAGGCGGCCGGCTGGGTCTGGCTCGTCGCCTTCGCGGTGCTCTACGTCGTGGTGCTCGTGCTGTGGTCGGTGCCGCTGTACGTCGATGCCCTGTACGTCGCCGGGAGCGTGCTGTCGTTCGTGCTCTACGGCGTCGACAAGGGGGCGGCCGTCGCCGGGAGGCGCCGCATCCCCGAGGCGACCCTGCACCTCGTCGCCGTGCTCGGAGGCTGGCCCGGTGCCGTCGTCGGGCAGACCGTGTTCAGGCACAAGACGCAGAAGGCGAGCTTCAGGCTGCGGTTCTGGGCGACGGTGATCGTGAACGTCATCGCCTTCGTCGTCGTGACCACTCCGCTCGTCTTCGGTCGCTAGTCTCGAGTGCATGACCTTCGATGCGGGCGATGCCGGAACCGACCAGATCGAGCGCGAAGTGCTCACGTGGGATGCGTTCCACCTGGCATCACGCGGACTCGCCGAGGAGATCCTGCGGAGCGGCTTCCAGCCCGAGGTCGTGATCGCCATCGCCCGCGGCGGGCTGCTGCTGGCCGGCTCCATCTCCTACGCGCTGGGCACGAAGAACTGCGGATCGATCAACGTCGAGTTCTACACCGGGGTCGATGAGCGCCTTCCCGAGCCGGTCCTGTCCGGACCGATGCTCGATGCGCCGTCGCTCGCGGGCAAGCGCGTGCTGCTCGTCGACGACGTGTCGGACTCCGGACACACCCTCGCGAAGGTCGTCGGCATCCTCGAGGAGACCGGATGCGACCTGCGCACCGCTGCGCTGTACACGAAGCCCCGCACGGTGCTCGTGCCCGACTTCTCCTACAAGGCGACCGACCACTGGATCACGTTCCCCTGGTCGGCCGAGCCTCCGGTGACCGTCTGAGCGCGCTCGCCGCTCGCAGCCGCACCAGCTCGCTGAGTGCCCGACGGAGTCGGCGCCCGACGCGCATCCTCTCGCCGCTGATCGAGCGGCGGGTCCCCGACATCGAGTCCGCAGTTCCGGTGGGTGCGGCGGGCCGTGAACCCGCGAGAACGTCGTTCTGGGTCTGCAACACCCACTCGAACATCGGAGTCGACGAGAGCGGCGACGGTTGGTCCCGCGCCGTTAGGCTCGACGCATGAGTGTTCACCTGGTGGGCGGCGGTTGGTCGCCAGATTCGGCACCCGAGGTCTACGGCGCGTTCATCATCGAGGCGCTCGAGCGGGGTCTGGGCAGCGGGCGAGAGCACCCGCGCATCGCGATCATCGCCGTGCGCACCGGCGACGCGGAGGAGCACGCCCAGAAGCTCGTCTCCGTGCTGTCGGCCGGCGGCACCTTCGACGCGCACGTCACAGCCATCGCCGAGGGTGCTGAGCTTCCGGCCACGGCACTCACCGACGTCGACGGCATCGTCATCGGCGGGGGACTGACGCCCGCCTACAACGCCGCCGTCGCGCCGCTCGCCGGCGAGATCCGCCGTCAGGTCGCGGCCGGCGTTCCCTACCTCGGCTTCTCCGCCGGATCCGCCATCGCCGCTGAGCGTGCGATCGTCGGGGGCTGGCGCATCGGCGACGTCGCAGTCTGCCCGGAAGACGCATCCGAAGACCTCGACGAGGTCACCGTGGAGCAGGGCATCGGCCTCCTCGACGTCTCCATCGACGTGCACGCCGCCCAGTGGGGCACCGTCTCCAGGCTCATCGCGGCCGCCGAGGCCGGACTGGTCGACAGCGGTCTCGCCATCGACGAGGACACCGTGCTCGTCGTCGGCATGGGCGAGGGCGGTCTGGTCGTCTCGGGCGCCGGCAGTGTCTGGCGGGCGATCCCGGCCGAGACCGGCGTGCTGGTGAGCACGCTCGGCGCGTGAGCCTGATCCGAGCACGCCGAGTGAGCATCCTCACCGTGTCCACTCCCAGCGCATGACCGACGCCGCCCTGTCGCTCCCCGAACTGGCCGAGGCCGGCCTCATCGACGCCGGCTGGGCTGCAGCCCTCGCTCCCGTTGCAGACGACCTCGCCGGGCTCGGGGACTTCCTTCGCGACGAGACGGCGGAGGGCCGCGGCTACCTCCCGGCGGGCGAGAACGTGCTCCGAGCATTCCGCGCGCCCCTGGCCGAGGTGAGGGTGCTCATCGTCGGTCAGGACCCGTACCCGACCCCGGGGCATCCGATCGGCCTGTCCTTCGCGGTCGATCCGCACGTCCGCCCGCTGCCACGCAGCCTCGGCAACATCTACACCGAGCTGCGCGACGACCTCGGCATCGCGACGCCGCCCCACGGAGACCTCTCGGCGTGGAGCGACCAGGGTGTGCTGCTGCTCAACAGGGTGCTCACGGTGCGCCCGGGCGAAGCGGGCTCGCACCGCGGCCGCGGCTGGGAGCGCGTGACGGACTGCGCCATCAGCGCGCTCGTCGCCCGGCGCAGCCCGCTCGTCGCCATCCTGTGGGGAAGGGATGCCGCGAGCCTCACGTCTCTGCTCGCGGAGACGCCCGTCGTCGAGTCGGCGCATCCGAGCCCGCTCTCGGCCCGACGCGGATTCTTCGGGTCGAAGCCGTTCAGTCGGGCGAACGCGCTCCTCGTCGAGCAGGGTGCTGAACCCGTGGACTGGAGCCTGCCCGGTGCCGCGGCAGACGGCGGCGACACGGCGCTGTTCTGACCCTCCGGCGGTAGCCTGTCACCATGCTCGAAGAGGAATACCAGCCCCGGCGCACCCTCCCGCCGCACCTGCGCAGACCGGCGTCCGACGAGCCGCCGTTCGAGTACTCGATGCGCGACGCGAAGCCGGCCGACCTGCCGCACATCCGTGAGATCTACAACTACTACGTGCGCAACAGCACGGTGACCTTCGACACCGAGGCGATGACACTGCGGGCGTGGAAGACCAAGTACGCCTACCTCGCCAAGCTCGGCATGCCGTTCATCGTCGCCGAGTCGCCGCGCGGCATCATCCTCGGCTACGCCCTCGTTGCTCCGTGGAAGCAGAAGCGCGCCTACAGGTTCACCGTCGAGAACTCGATCTACCTGGGTCCGGCGGCCGCGGGCAAAGGGCTCGGGCAGGCGCTGCTGGCGGAGCTCATCGAGAAGTCGAAGGCGGCCGGCCTCAAGGAGATCATCGCGGTCATCGCCGACCAGGGCGCCGGTGCCTCGCTCCACCTGCACGAGAAGTTCGGCTTCAAGGAGATCGGCCGTATGGGCCGCGTCGGCTACAAGTTCGACCGCTGGCTCGGAACCGTCATGATGCAGAAGAGCCTCAAGTAGCGAGCCGAGAATCCGAGGGGAGTGGCCATGCCTGATGCCGTGGGGGACGGGACGGATGCAGCGACGGGTGCTGCGCCGGATCACGCTCCGTCAGCCGCCGGCCGCGTGCTGCAGTTGCGCGTCGTGGTCGAGGCCGAGGACTTCGAGCAGGCGCTGGCGTTCTACCGCGACGCTCTCGGCATGCCCGAGCAGGAGGCCTACGAGGCGGACGGGGGAGCGCGGGTCGTCATCCTCGACGCGGGCCGCGCCACCCTCGAGATCGCGAACCCCGCTCAGAAGCGCATGATCGACGACGTCGAGGTCGGACGTCAGGTGGCTCCGCACATCAGGCTGGCGTTCGAGGTGGCGGATGCCGCCACCGTCGCCGAGGAGCTCGCCGAGGCCGGCGCATCCGTCATCGCCCCGCCCGTCAGAACGCCGTGGCGCTCCCTCAACGCGCGCTTCGACGCCCCCGCGAGCCTGCACATCACGGTCTTCGAGGAGCCCTGAGCCCTGAGCCCTGATCCCTGAGCCCTGACCCCTACGGCCGCTGCTTCGGCGTCGTCGCTCGGCCCAGCGCGGTCAGCAGGGATCGCTTCGGCACCAGTCCGACGAGCGAGGCGCCGGCGGCGTTGCTGACGCCGCTCACGATCGACGGCGGCGTGGAGCGGGCATCGAGCGCCTTGAAGGCGGTCTGGATGACCTGCTCTGCCGTCTGCGGGTTGCGGAAGAACAGGTCGCCGTTGCCTGCCACCTCGGTGAACTCCGTGGCCGTCGGGCCGGGGCAGAGCGCCGTCACCTTGAGTCCGGTGCCCTTCGCCTCGTACCAGAGAGCCTCGGTGAGGCTCAGCACGTAGGCCTTCGATGCCGCGTAGACGCCCATGAAGGGAACCGGCTGGAATGCCACGACGCTCGCGATGTTGACGAGCGCTCCGTTGCCGGGCGACGTGCGGCTGTGGGCGGTCAGCGGACCCCAGAACGCGCGGGAGAGTTGGGTCAGCGCCGACACGTTCAACTGCACCTCCTCGTCCAGTCGCTTGCGGTCGATGTCGCCGAAACGTCCGTAGCTGGCGAACCCGGCGTTGTTGACGAGACTGCCGACGCGGATGCCGCGGGACTCGATGTCGCGCACCAGCTCGTCGACGGCACCCGGGGCAGTCAGGTCGAGAGGGATGACGGTGGACTCCGTGCCGTAGCGCTCGGCGAGGTCGACGGCGAGGGCCTCGAGCCGCTCCTGCCTGCGCGCGACGAGCACGAGGTCCGCGCCGCGTCGGGCGAACTCGTGCGCGAACTCCACCCCCAACCCGCTGCTCGCACCGGTGATGACGGCTGTGGTTCCCATGGGGTCGAAGTGCTGGCGTGCCATGTGTCGAGCCTACGGTGACCGGCGGGGGCGCCGAGCCGTGCACGGGTGCCCGGGTCGAGCGCAGGGTGCCCCGAGTCGGGAGAGTCCGCCACGACGCCCCAGTAGGCTCGGCGGTGTGGGGGAACTGCATGAGTACACGGCAATCGATCAATGGACGCTGCTGCAGTCGGGGGAGACATCGCCGACCGAGCTGGCCGCGCACTACCTCGAACGCATAGCGCGCATCGACCGGGAGGTCGGCGCCTTCGTCACGGTCACTCCGGATGCGGCCCTCGAGCGTGCTCGTGCCCTCGAGGCATCCGATCGTCGCACCGCTCCCATCTGGGGCCTGCCGATCGGCGACAAGGATCTCTGGCAGCGGGCCGGGGTGCCGACGGGGTTCGGCTCCAGGCTGTTCGCGAACCACGTGCCCGAGCAGTCGGACGCCGTCGTGCAGGCCATGGACGCAGCCGGCGGCGTGAGCCTGGGCAAGACCGCCAGCCCCGAGTTCGGGCTTCCCGCCTATACCGAGAGCCTGGCGGCGGGCGTCACCCGCAATCCCTGGAACACCGCCCTCGGCGCGGGTGGCTCCAGCGGCGGGGCCGCCGCAGCAGTCGCGGCGGGCCTGCTGCCCTTCGCCCCGGGTTCCGACGGCGGCGGCTCCATCCGCATCCCGGCGGCGGCCTGCGGCCTGGTCGGGCTCAAGCCCTCGCGAGGCCGGGTGCCCTCGCAGAGCGGCATCGATTCACTCGGCGGGCTGGTCGTCGCCGGTCCCATCGCCAGGACCGTGACGGATGCCGCCCTCCTGTTCGACGCCCTCGTGACACCCGACGGTTCGAGCACGGCGCATCCGTTCGCCCTCCGCGCCCCGGAACCCGACGGACCGTTCCTCGCCGCTGCGACGAGGGGCGAGGGCCGGTTCCAGCTCGGCGTCATGACCACCTCGGCGTGGGACACCGCCCACGACGTGCTCATCGAACCCGAGGCTCTCGCCGCCCTCGACCTCGCGGTCGCCACCCTCGCCGAGATGGGGCACGGCATCGAGGAGACGGCGCTCGAGCCCGACGAGAGCTATGCGCCGGCCTTCCGCACGCTCTGGCAGGCGGGTGCAGCCTCGATCCCGGCGGAGACTCCGGAGCAGCTCGCCCTGCTCGAGCCCCTGACACGCTGGCTGGTCGGCCGGGGGCGCTCACTGCAGGCTCGCGAGCTGGCCGAGGCGCTCGCGGTGCTCACGAGGTTCGAGCGCTCGCTCATCCGGCAGTTGTCGTCGTTCGATGCCGTGCTGACTCCGGCGCTCGCCATGACGCCGAGGCCCGTCGGCTGGTACGACGAGTCCGATGGCGATCGCAACTTCGTGCAGCAGGTGCTGTACACCCCGTTCACGTCGATGATCAACGTGTCCGGCCTGCCGGCGATCGTGCTTCCCGTCCTCCAGACGGAGGCCGGCCTGCCGATGGGGGTGCAGATCATCGGCCGCCCCGGGGGAGAGGCGACCCTTCTGGCGATCGGCACCCAGCTCGAGCGGCGGCTGCGCTGGCAGGATCGGCATCCGCCGGTCTGGTGAGATTCCCGCCCGCAGAGGCCCGGACGCAGTCTGCGGTCGACGCGCGCTTCGGGCGGTCGCTTCGCTCGGCCCTCAGCGAGCGGTGGCGGGTGTGTGTAAGACTTAGGTAATGCTTACCTCACAGAGCCAGGCCGAGGCGGTCGTCGAACCGCGACCCGCGTATCGAGCCTTCGCAGTCACCGTGAGCGGCGTCCGTCGACTGAGTCCGCACTTCGTGCGCCTGACCTTCTCGGGCGACGACCTGGTCGACTTCGGCACTGCAGGCCTCGACCAGCGGGTGAAGATCGTGCTGCCGCTCGCCGAGTCCGGCTTCGCGCACTTCCCGCGTGCGACCGACTGGTACGGCGCCTGGCGCGAGCTGCCCGAGGAGCACCGCAACCCGTTCCGCACCTACACGGTGCGTGCAGTGCGACCCGAATCGCGCGAGGTCGACGTCGACTTCGCGATGCACGGCGAGACCGGTCCGGCATCGGCCTGGGCCGCATCGGTGCAGGTGGGCGACGAATCGCTCATCGTCGGCCCCGACGAGCTCAGCCCCGGCCGGACCCTCGGCATCGACTGGCGTCCCGGCGACGTGCGCAGAGTGCTGCTCGCGGGCGACGAGACGGCGGCTCCGGCCATCTGCTCCATCCTCGAGAGCCTCCCGGCCGATGCTCAGGGCTGCGCGATCATCGAGATCCCGACCCCGGCCGACGCGCTGGCCGTCGTCGCTCCAGCCGGAGTCAGTGTGCGCTGGCACCCCCGCGGCGGCGGCATCCCGCAGGGCGGCGCCCTCATTCCCGCTGTTCGCGACTGGACCGTGCGCACGGTCCAGGGGCACCCCGATGACGCCCCGACGCCGCTCGACGACATCGACATCGATCGCGAGATGCTGTGGGACGTGCCGGAGGGCCACAGCCTCGACGGCGAGTTCTACGCTTGGATCGCCGGCGAGGCATCCGTCATCAAGACCCTGCGTCGCTTCCTCGTGAGCGAGGCCGGGCTCGACCGTCGCTCCGTCGCCTTCATGGGCTACTGGCGTCTCGGTCGCGCCGAACTCGACTGACGTGACCACCACCGTCGCCGCGGGGGCTGCTCCCGCCCTCACCGGCGCGCGCCGACGACGAGCCCTGCGCTGGATCGTCTTCTCGGCATCCGTCGTCGTCCTCATCGGTGTCGTGGTCACCAGTCTCACCATCGGTACGAGGGCGGTCTCGCTGACGGATGTCTGGAATGCCCTGGTCGCTCCCGTCGCCGGCAACGTCGATCACCTCGTGATCCGCGAGCTCCGGGTTCCGCGCACGGTCATCGGCATCATGGCGGGAACAGCGCTCGCCCTGGTCGGCGCGGTGATCCAGGGCGTGACCCGCAATCCGATCGCGGACCCAGGACTGCTCGGCATCAATGCCGGCGCCTCCCTCGCCGTGGTGGTGGCCATCTCGGCCCTGGGCATCTCCACCCCCGACGGCTACATCTGGTTCGCCTTCGTCGGGGCCGCCGTCGCCGCGGTCGTCGTGTTCGTCATCGGGTCGAGCGGACGCGACGGCGCGACCCCGGTGAAGCTCGCGCTCACGGGTGCCGCCGTGATGGCGACGGCGACGCCGCTCATCGCGCTGCTGCTCATCTCTGATCTCGACACCCTGAACCAGTACAGGTTCTGGTCGGTCGGTTCGCTCGCCGGACGGGAGCTGGCCACCGCGGGGGCGCTCTGGCCGTTCCTCGCCGTGGGTCTCGTGCTCGCGCTGCTGCTGGGGCGTCGGCTCAACCTGCTGGCCCTCGGCGACGATGTGGCCCGGGGCCTCGGCGAACGACCGGCCGTCACCCACGTGCTCGCGGCCCTGGCCGTCGTCGTGCTCGCCGGAACGGCCACGGCGCTCGCCGGCCCCATCGCGCTCGTCGGCCTCGTCGTCCCCCACGTGGCCAGGCGCATCACCGGACCCGACTACCGCTGGATCCTCGCGTACTGCCTCACTCTCGGCCCCATCCTGCTGCTCGTGGCCGACGTCATCGGCCGCGTGCTCGTCGCACCCGCCGAGCTCGAAGCAGGCATCGTCGTCGCCTTCATCGGCGCGCCCATGCTCATCGCCATCGTGCGCCGAGCCCGTCTGGCGGGCATGTGAGCGCCGTGACCGGCGTCGGCGCCGGAGTCATCGAAAAGGGGATCGCCCAGGTCGTCGGCGGGCGGATGCGCCGCCGCCGCCGCACCCTCGTCGTCGGTGCGGCGCTGGCGGCCGTGGTGCTGCTCGGCGTCATCACGGCCCTCTCGCTCGGAGCATCCGGACTCTCCCCGGCCGACATCGTCGCCACCCTGGTGGGACAGGGCACCCGCGTGCAGGAGCTCATCGTGTTCAGGCTGCGCCTGCCGAGGGTGACGACGGCCCTCGTCGCCGGCGTCGCGTTCGGACTCGCCGGCGCGCTCTTCCAGACCACGCTGCGCAACACCCTGGCCAGCCCCGACATCCTGGGCGTCACCGGGGGCGCGAGCCTCGCGGCGGTCTTCACCCTGCTCGTGCTCGGGCAGACCGGCGCTGCTCTCGGCATCGCGGCCTTCGTCGGCGCCCTCGGCATCGCCGCCCTCATGTGGGCGCTCGCCTGGCGCGGCGGGCTGGTCGGCTACAGGTTCGTGCTCATCGGTGTGGGGCTGGCTGCGCTGGTGCAGGCCGCCCTCGGCTACCTGCTCACGCGCGCCGACGTGCGCGGCGCATCGGAGGCCCTCGTCTGGATGATCGGCGGCATCGGAGACACCAGTTGGCCCGAGGTCGGTAGCGCCGCGGCGAGCCTGGTCGTGCTGCTCGCCCTCGTGGTCGCCCTGTCGAGACGGATGCCGGTCCTCCAGCTCGACGACGACACCGCGCGGGCCCTCGGCGTCGACAGCACCCGCTCCCGGGCGGCCATGATCGTGCTCGGCGTCGCCCTGGTCGCCGTCGGCACGGCTCTCGCCGGGCCCGTCGCATTCGTCGCCCTCGTCTCGGCGCCCATCGCCCGGTCGCTGGTGCGGAACGGGGGAGCGGCGCTCGTCGCATCCGCCCTCGTCGGTGCCGCCGTGGTGGTGTTCGCCGACATCATCGGCCAGCACCTGCTCCCGGGCGGCCTGCGCGTCCCCGTCGGAATCATCACGGGGCTCATCGGCGCCCCCTATCTGCTCTGGCTCATCGCGGCCGGCAACCGGAAGGGAACCGACGGATGACGTCAGCACCCCAGACTCCCGACCCCGACGTGCCCGGGCGGGCCGCATCGGAGCCGGCGCGTCGTGCCCACGACCTGCGGGCCGAGGCCGTCTCGCTCGGCTACGACGACCGCACCATCGTCGACGGTCTCAGCCTCGCGCTGCCCGACGGCGGCATCACTGTCATCGTCGGTCCGAACGCCTGCGGAAAGTCCACACTGCTGCGCGGATTCGCGCGTCTCCTGCGTCCCACCGCGGGCACCTTCACCCTCGATGGCCGCGACCTCGGCGGCCTCTCGCCGCGCGATGTCGCGAAGGTGATCTCGGTGCTGCCGCAGCAGCCTGTCGCCCCCGACGGAGTGCTCGTGTCGGACCTGGTCGCCCGAGGGCGGCATCCGCATCAGGGCTGGTTCCGCTCGCGCTCCAGCGACGACGACCGTATCGTGGCCGAGTCGCTGGCCGCGACGGCGACCCTGGAGCTGGCCGACCGCCGGGTGGAGGAACTCTCCGGCGGTCAGCGCCAGCGGGTGTGGATCGCCATGGTGCTCGCCCAGCGCAGCGACATCGTGCTGCTCGACGAGCCGACGACCTTCCTCGACGCGACTCACCAGCTCGAACTGCTCGACCTGCTGACCGATCTGAACCGCGATCGCGGCGCCACCGTCGTCATGGTGCTGCACGACCTGAACCTCGCCGCGCGCTACGCCGATCACCTCGTCGTGATGTCGTCGGGCAGCATCGTGGCGCAGGGAACTCCGACCGAGGTCATCACGGCGGACATCGTGCGGGCGGCATTCGACCTCGACTGCGTCGTGACGACGGATCCCGTCGCCGGCTCACCACTCGTCATCCCCATCGGTCGGCACCACCGCGCCGACTGAATTAGGGTAGGCTACCCTAAACACCCCCACTTTCTACCGGGAGACCTCCATGCCCTTCAGACCCCGCATCCGCCACGTGGCCCTCGCTGCAGCTGCAGCGACAGCTCTCGTCCTCTCCGGATGCGCCGCCTCCCCGTCGGGCTCCGACGAGACCACTTCAGCGTCGAGCGATGCCTTCCCCGTCAGCTTCGAGTCGAACTTCGGCACCGCCGAGATCGAGGCGGCTCCCACCCGTGTCGCCACGTGGGGCTGGGGCAGCACCGAGGCCGCGCTGGCCGTCGGCGTCGTACCCGTCGCGATGGCGCAGCAGAGCTACGGCGCCAACGCCGACGGCGTTCTGCCCTGGGTCGCGAAGAAGCTCGAGGAGCTGGGTGCCGAGACGCCCACCCTCCTCACCGATGACGGCGAGACCGTGCCGTACGAGGAGATCATCGAGGCCGAGCCCGACGTCATCCTCGCGCCGTACTCCGGCGTCACGCAGGAGCAGTACGACACCCTGAGCGACATCGCTCCCGTCGTGGCCTACACCGGCGACGCCTGGACCACCCCGTGGCGCGACGTCATCTCGACCGTGGGCGAGGCCCTCGGCAAGTCCGCCGAGGCCGACGCCGTGCTGGCAGAGCTCGACAAGACGCTCGCTGACCAGGCAGAGGCCCACCCCGAGCTCAACGGCAAGACGATCGCGGCCGTGTGGGACGTCGGCGGAACCTTCTACGTCTACAAGTCGGCGGACCCGCGCGTCGAGTTCCTCTCGGCCCTCGGCCTGAAGAACGCGCCCTCCGTCGACGAGCTCGACAACGGTGACGCCCCGTTCTACTACACGCTGAGCTACGAGCAGCTGGACAAGCTCGACAGCGACATCATCCTGAGCTACTCCGACACCCAGGAGGAGGCCGACGCCTTCCTCACCACGCCGACGACGAAGGCACTGCCGGCTGTCGGACGCGGCGCTGCCGCCCAGGTCGTCGGAACCGAGTTCATCGCTGCGGTCTCCCCGCCCACGGCGCTCTCGCTCACGTGGGGTCTCGACGACCTCGTGGCATCGCTGAGCGCGGCGGCCGCCCAGAGCTGAGCCGCTTCAGCAGAGCACAGTGCCCCGCCCGGAACACCGGGCGGGGCACTGCTGCGTCCAGCGCGGAACCCTGCTCGCTGAGGCCCGGCGCAGCCGCGGCCGAAGCGCGCTCGATGGTCGCTTCGGACGGTCGCTTCGCTCGGTCCTCGGCGAGCGCAGGACTACCGCAGGTAGCCGCCCTTCTCGAGACCCGCCTCGACCTCGAAGCGGTTCTTCAGCGGGTCGCGCCCGGCGACCAGGTAGAGCACCGGCATGAGGAATCCGTAGCGCTGCCATTGCCGCTTGTGCACGGCCTCGTGCTCGAGCACGGCATCCGTCACGTTCTGCCCGGTGAGGTAGCAGCCCCCGACGCAGACTCCGCCTCGGCGATAGGCCCAGTTCGGCAGCCCGCGGAACACCCAGAGCCCCTCGCGCTTCTCGACGCGGCCCGTGCTCCAGAGGAAGCCCCAGGTGAAGCCGACGGTGGTGCCGTAGAGGTAGCCCAGGCGGCTGAACCCCGAGTCGAAGAGGATGCGCTTCATGGCCTCAGCCTAGGCGCGGCCGCTCCCGATCTCAGTCCTCGGCCTCCGGGCGGCCGTAGGCCTCGAGCAGGCGCAGCCACACCTCGCTCATGGTGGGAAAGGCCGGGACCGCGTGCCAGAGCCGCGCCATCGGCACCTCGCCGACGATGGCGATGGTGGCGGCGTGCAGCATCTCCGCGACGTCGGGGCCGAGCAGGGTCATGCCCACGAGGACCTCGCGGTCGAGGTCCACGATGGCACGCACCTGACCGGTGTAGCCGTCGGCGTGCAGGCCGGAGCCCGACACGGCGCCGAGGTCGTAGTCGAGCACCTTCACCCGCAGGCCGGCCTTCTCGGCGGCATCCGCCGTGAGTCCGACCGATGCCACCTCGGGATCGGAGAACACCACGGACGGCACGGCCCGGTGGTCGGCCGTCGCGGCGTGCACACCCCACGTGCCGCCGTCCTGGGCCAGTCCTTGGGCGCGGGCGACGATGACGTCTCCGGCGGCCCGGCCCTGGTACTTGCCCTGGTGCGTGAGCAGCACGCGATGGTTGACGTCGCCGACGGCGTAGAGCCATCCGCCCTCGAGCTGCGGGTTGCCGTGGGTGAGCACGCGCAGGGTCTCGTCGACGTCGAGCCAGCTGCCCGGCTTCAGCCCGACGGTCTCGAGGCCGAGGTCCTCGGTGCGCGGCGTGCGCCCGGTGGCGACCAGGAGCTCGTCGGCCACCAGCGCGGTGCCGTCGTCGAGGGTGTACTCCACCTCGCCGGCGTCGGTGCGGCTCGCGGAGGCGATGGATCGTCCGAGGTGAACGGATGCCCCGGCCTCGCGCAGCGCGGCCAGCACGGCCTCGCCGGCGAAGGGCTCGAGGCCGCCCAGCAGTCCGCTGCGGGCGATCAGCGTGACCTCGGTGCCGAACGACACGTAGGCCGTGGCCATCTCGGCCGCGACGACGCCGCCGCCGAGGATCGCGAGGCGCTTCGGAACCGTCTGCACGCCCGTGGCCTCGCGGCTGGTCCACGGCTCGATCTCGGCGAGCCCCGGCACGTCGGGGATCAGCGCCGCAGAGCCCGTGCTCACAACGACGGCGTGGTGGGCGACGAGGGACGTGATCGATCCGTCGGGGCCCGTCACCGACACGGCGCGCGGACCGGTGATGCGGCCGTGACCGCGCACCAGGTCGACGCCGACGCCCTGCAGCCACTCCACCTGGCCGCTGTCGTCCCAGTCGCTCACCCAGTAGTCGCGGCGCTTCAGCACGGCGGCCACGTCGATCGAGCCCGTCACGGCCTCGGCCGCTCCTCCCACGCGCTTGGCCGCGGCGATGGCTGCGCCGGGGCGCAGGATCGCCTTCGACGGGATGCAGGCCCAGTAGGAGCACTCGCCGCCGATGAGCTCGGCCTCCACGATCACGACCGAGAGGCCGCCGGATGCCGCTCGATCCGCCACGTTCTCGCCCACGGGACCGGCTCCGATGATGATGAGGTCGTACGCACGCGTCGTCATGTCGGCAGCCTAACCGCCGCCCCGGTGCGGACGGGAGTGCTTGACAGGGCGCTCAGCCTCGGGTGAGCGCCCCGATGATCCGCAGGATCGCGGGGAGGTCGTCCGCGGCATCCGCCGGGGTCGCCGGGGCGAATCCCGCGATGGTCGCTCCCACCAGCGTCGACTGCGCGCGCACCGCGCCGATGAGCGCGGTCAGGGTCTCGACGGAGAGGCCGAAGGGCTCGGGGTAGTCGAGCCCGCTGAGTGCGGCGGGGTCGAGCACATCGAGGTCGACGTGCACGTACACGCGGCTCGCACCGGTCGCCAGCAGCGCCGCGACGAGAGCATCCGGAGTCGCCAACTCATCGACCGTGAGCGATCGGATGCCGTTCCCGGCGATGTACAGCTCCTCGCCCAGGTCGACGTCGCGCACGCCGCCGAGCACGAGGCGATCGGCGCGCACCCGGGAGCCCTCGGGCGGAACGAGTTCCTCCGCGCCGTCACCGAGCAGGGTGCGCAGCACCATGCCGCCGAACCCTCCCGACGGGCTGGACTCCGGAGTGTTGAGGTCGGGGTGGGCGTCGAACCAGATGACCGCGAGGTCGTCTCCGGATGCCGCAGCCCGTTCGACCGCGGCGAGCGAGACAGCGCAGTCGCCGCCGATCACGACGGTCGGGCCGTCGAGCTCGGCCAGTGTCTCGCGCAGGCGATCACGCACCCGCACCACGGAGGAGAACCGCGCGATGCCGGTCTCGAGCGCCTCACCGGCGCCGATCGGAACCTCGACGGAGCGGGTCGCGGACGACGGCAGGTCGCCGCGGATCGCATCCGCGCCGTCGATGAGCCTCATGGCTCGGGCTGACACCGAGCCCTGCCACTGGGGAACCACTATGAACGTCGCCGGCACGATCCTCAGTATGCCCCTTCGGATGCCCTTCGGCGCAGCGACGACGGCAGGCGTGCACGCGCACCAGTCGCGGGCACGCTGCACCGCGACTCGTCATCCCCGCCGATGGCGCCCGCCGGGGCGTCCTCGCTTCAGGCCGGCCTCCCCGATCAGCGGGACGAACAGCACGGCTCCCAGGCTGCGACGCACCAGTCCGCCGTCGTGGCCGACCATGGCGACGATGAGCTCCTGACGGCCGGATGCCGCCTCGATGGGCAGCACGATCCGTCCGTGCGGCGCGAGCTGGGCACCCAGGCCGGAGGAATGCCGGATCCCGCTGCGGCGGCGATGATCGCGTCGAAGGGGGCGTGCTCCGGCGCACCGAGAGTGCCGTCGCCGACGAGCACGGTGATGTCGGCGTAGCCGAGCGACCGCAGGCGCCGGGCGGCGGCATCCGCGAGTTCGGGGATGCGCTCGATGGAGACGACGTGCAGGGCGAGCTCGGCGGTGACGGCGGCGGCGTATCCGCTGCCGGTCCCGACGTCGAGCACCCTCGCTGTCGGCCCCAGCTCGGCGGCCTCGAGCATCAGCGCGACGATGTAGGGCTGCGAGATGGTCTGGTCGGAGCCGATGGGCAACGGCTTGTCGTCGTGGGCCCGGGCGATCAGTCCCTGCGGTACGAACCGTTCACGCGGCACCGTGCGCATGGCGGCGAGCACGGCGGGATCCCTAATGCCGCGGGCCTCGAGTTGCCGCGACACCATGTCGTCGGATGAGATGCGTCCGTCCACGATGGCTCTCCATCGATTCTGCACCCGGAACACGGCCGGCGAACGAGAGAACGCCCGATCCTTGACGGATCGGGCGTCTCACGACAGTGCCCCCGGAGGGATTCGAACCCCCGACCTACGGTACCGGAAACCGACGCTCTATCCCCTGAGCTACGGAGGCGCACTCGAACGAGAATACCCCATGCACGACGCCGTCGACGCCGTCCGCGGGGGCCCTCGTTCCGACCGCTACGGCAGGTGCGACAACGCGGGCGTGATGATGCCGACGGCATCGCCCGGCTCGAAGAACGCCGTCGATCGGGCCACCACCCAGTAGCCGGACTCGGTGAAGACCTGCACGGTGCCGGTGTCCTGCGACTGCGAGAAGAACCCGTCGACGGCCGGGGGAGTGCCATAGGTGGGAACGGCGTTCATCGTGGCCGCAGCGTTCTGCTTCACCGTCACGAGCTGGTCGGGGTCGGGCTGCGCCACGGCGACCTCGATCAGCTCCCCGCTGCTCTGGTTGCTCCAGCCGCAGGCGAGGCCGTTGTCGGCGGCGGCTGCAGCCACTGCCGAGTCGGCCGTCGGGGTGTAGTCGGCCGCGGGACCGAAGTTCGGGTTGAAGGCGTACACGTCCTCGGTCGTCAGCAGCTCGTCGCAGCCGATGGTGATCGGCGTGCCGGCAGGCACCGTCGGGGTGGGGCTGGGGTCGCTCGTCGGCTCCTCCGAGGCGCCGCCCGTCGCCGAATCGGACGGTGCGGATGTCGACGGGTTCGGCGTTCCGGCGTCCGGCGTGCAGCCGGCCAGCAGACCGACCGCCAGGACGGCGGGAAGGAGAGCGACGATGGAGGCGCTGTGCAGTCGGCTGGGCATGGGCAGAACCCTACCAACGCCGATCTGCGCTGACGCTGAGCGAACCGCGCCCGACGGTAAGATCGGTAGTCGTGACTCCGCTCGAACTCTCCCAGGCCCTCTTCGACCAGGTGAACTCCCTGCTCGAACGACGACGCGCGGCGGGTTCCGACGCCGACGTGACAGTCGAACTGTCGGATGTCACCCTCGAGCGCCCCAAGAACCGCGACCACGGCGACTGGGCGTCGAACATCGCCATGAAGTTGGCGAAGCGCCTCGGCATGAACCCCCGCGAGTTCGCGGCGGAACTCGCCTCGAGCATCAGCGACGTCGAGGGCATCGCCTCGGTCGACGTCGCCGGTCCGGGTTTCATCAACATCCGACTGGATGCCGCAGCGGCCGGCGCGCTCGCCCAGACCATCGTCGAGGCCGGCGCGTCCTTCGGGCACAGCACCGCCCTCGCCGGTCCCGCCATCAACCTCGAGTTCGTCTCGGCGAACCCCACCGGTCCGCTGCACATCGGCCACACCCGCTGGGCGGCCCTCGGCGATTCGATCGGCCGGGTGCTCCGCGCTGCGGGAGCATCCGTCTCCAACGAGTACTACGTCAACGACGCCGGCAACCAGATGGACAACTTCGGCCTGTCCATCCTCGCGGCCGTCAAGGGCGAGCCGACGCCGGAGGGCGGTTACCCGGGCAGCTACATCGCCGACCTCGCCGCTCGCGTGCTCGATCGCGAGCCGAAGCTGCTCGAGCTCGACGATGCGCAGGCGCTGCACGTGGCCCGCGAGATCGCCTACGAGCTGCAGCTCGGCGAGATCCGTGCGTCACTCGAGCGCTTCAACGTTCACTTCGACGTGTTCACGAGCGAGCGCCGTCTGCACGCCGTCGACGACGACGGACTGAGCGCCATCGATACCGCCGTCGAGCGCCTGCGGGCCCAGGGCCACGTCTTCGACGAGGACGACGCCGTCTGGGTGCGCACCACCGACTTCGGAGACGACAAGGATCGCGTCATCCGTCGAGGCAACGGCGTCTACACGTACTTCGCCGCCGACGCCGCCTACTACCTCGACAAGGGCGACCGCGGCTTCGCGCACAAGATCTATCTCCTCGGTGCCGACCACCACGGCTACGTGCACCGCCTCAAGGCACTCGCCGGCGCTGCCGGAGACGACCCCGAGAAGGACGTCGAGGTGCTCATCGGGCAGCTCGTGAGCATCAACGGGGCCAAGCTCTCCAAGCGCGCCGGCAACATCATCGAGCTCGACGACCTGCAGGCCTGGTTGGGAACGGATGCCCTCCGCTACACGCTGGCGCGCTACCCGGCCGACTCGCCTCTCACGATCGACCCCGAGATCCTCCAGCGCCGCACGAACGACAACCCCGTCTTCTACGTGCAGTACGCGCACGCCCGCACGGCGGCCGTGGGGCGCAACGCCGCGAGCTCGGGCGTCGACCGCAGCGTCTTCGCCCCCGAACTGCTGGAGCACGAGACCGAATCGGCTCTCCTCGGCGCCCTGCAGGAGTTCCCGCGGATCGTCGCCCAGTCGGCCGAGCTGCGGGAGCCGCACCGCGTCGCGCGCTACCTCGAGGAGGTCGCCGGGCTCTATCACCGCTGGTACGACAACTGCCGCGTGATCCCGCTCGGCGACGGTGCCGTCGAGGACGTGCACCGCACCAGGCTGTGGCTGAATGACGCCACCGGTATCGTGATCCGCAACGGCCTCGACCTGCTCGGCGTCTCGGCACCGGATCGCATGTAACGACGGCACGCAACGCTCGACTCGACACGGGGGACTCCATGACAGCAGCCGTCGACGCACCGAAGGCCCGGAGGCGCTGGCCGATCGTGGTAGCCATCGTGCTCGTCGTCCTGGTGGCGGCCCTCGTCGCCGCCTACTTCATCGCCGATTCGATCGCGCGCAGCACGGGGGAGCGGCTCGTCGCGGAGAAGTTCGCGGAGAAGTTGAGTTCCGAGGAGGGTACGACGGTCTCGCCCGACGACATCGACGTGACCATCGGCGGGGTGAGCGTCATCGCGCAGTACCTCGGCGGATCGTTCGAATCCGTGCACGTCGACGCCGACGGGATCGCCTTCGACGGCACCCCCCTCGACGTCACGATCCAGGCCAACGGCGTTCCGACCGACATGAGCAAGCCCGTGAACACCGTCACGGGCAGCGTGGCGTTCGACCAGGCCGGCCTCGACAGCCTGTTGCAGAAGAACGGCACCGACGCCGACATCACCCTGGGTGAGGGAACTGTCACCTACTCCGTGTCGCAGACCTTCCTCGGCATCCCCTTGACCTTCACGCTCACGGCTCAGCCGTCGACGACGGCGGACTCCCTGGTCTTCACACCGACCTCGGGAGAACTCGCGGCCGGGTCTGCCTCCATCGACATCTCGGGCCTGATCGACGCGGTCCTGGCCGACAACACCGTGTCGTTCTGCATCGCCGACCAGATCCCGGCCGGGGTGGACCTCACCGGTGCCGAGGTCGCAGCGGACTCCGTGACCGTTCGCTTCCAGGCGGGCGACCTGGTCATCGCCGACCTGGCGCAGACGGGAAGCTGCTCCTAGGAACTCGATCCGCAGTCAGCGATCGCGGTCAGCGCTTCTCGCAGGCGATGCCGTCCTTGTCGCGGTCCGACTTCGTGTTCTTGGCGTAGACGGCCGCGCTCTTCGTGAAGGTCGTGACGGGCTTGCTCTTCCCGGTGACCTTGTCCTTCGCGCCGGGCTTGCCGACGCCGTGCGGGTAGGCCTTGTTGAGCTCGGTGCAGTTCTTGTAGGCCTTCGCGGTGGCGGCGGGGACCGACGCGGGGGCGCTCGCCTGGGCCGCCTGCAACGGCAGCACGGTGAGTACTGCGGCGACGGCGAGGGTGGCGATGAACTTCGGGGTCTGCATGCTGCGTGCTCCAGGGCTGACTGCGCCGGTCGGGTGCACGGCGTCGCACGACCCTAACGCCCTGGTTGCTGTGCGTTCCCCGCATTTCGGACATCGCGCCCCGAACTGGGGCGGGCATGGCGGTGGGCGGATGCCGCGGCTCGTCGCCGCGCATCCGCCCACCGTCGTCACCGGGTCATGAGCTCATCCGGGCGGCTCAGGCCACCTTCCACGGCCCCCACGGCGAGGTGCCGGGAGTGTCGCCCTGCGTCCACCAGGAGGCCTTGTAGGTGAGGCCGCCGTAGGTGACGGTCGCGCCGGCGACGTAGACCGCTGCCGCGCTCCAGGCGTTGGCGCCGGGCGTCGTCGGCGGTGTCGTCGGCGGTGTGGTGGGGGTGGTCGTGGTGCACGACTTCGTCAGCGACCACGGGTCGGAGGATCCGGGGGTGTTGCCCTGGGTCCACCACTTCGCCGTGTACTCGTTGCCGCTGTAGCTGACGACGGCACCCCCGGTGTAGACGGCCGTCGCGCTCCACGCGGGAGCCGAGCATGCCGTCGGCGGTGTTGTCGGCGGCGTCGTGGGAGGCGTCGTCGGGGGAGTGGTGGGCGGAGTCGTCGGAGGCGTCGTCGGCGTCGTCGGCGTGGTCACCGGCCCCGTCTTCGCCGCCTTCAGCTTGGTGGCCAGGGTGCCGACGAGACTGCCGTCCTTGTTGCCGGAGAGCTCCCACCACATGCCGCCGCCGAGGCCCTTGGCCACGATGTAGTCGGCCTTCTGGGCGATGGTGCGCGGGCTGTCGTACGACCACCACTGGCTGCCGTCGTAACGCCAGGCCGCCCCGACAGCGGCGTCGTAGTACTCGGTTCCGAGCGACTTCAGCTTGTCGTAGTCCTCGTTGCCCGCCTCGTACGTTCCGGGCGCTGCAGCTGTCGCCGGTCCCCAGGGCGTGCTCTTCGTCGCACCCTGCCAGCCGCGACCGTAGGCGGCGAGGCCGAGTCCGAGCTGCGCGGGCTTGATGCCCGCGTTGAGGTAGGCGTTCACTGCGGTGTCGACGTCGAACTTCTTCGGGCGCGGGTCGGCCGGGTCCTTGTAGAGATTGCCCTGGTGGCCGGTGAGGGTCGGGTCCCAGGCTCCCCAGAGGTCGTAGCCTTGGATGTTGCCGTAGTCGAGATACGTGAAGATCTCGGGGTCGTTCCACCCGCCGGAGGCGATGTCGGCTGTGTTCGCCGGCAGGAAGGCGCTCAGCGTGTAGTGCTTGCCCGTGGTGGTGCCATAGGCGTCGAGCTGGGTGCGGAACTCCTTGAGCAGCGCCTTGAAGTTCTTGGCGTCATTGGCCGTGTCGACGTAGTTGCCCTCGAGGCCGTTCGGCGAGCCCGGCCACTCCCAGTCGATGTCGATCCCGTCGAAGACGTTGGCGGCGGCACCGGTGCCGCCGCGGCCGTCGATGACCGGCAGGTTGCCCTTGATGTAGAGGTCGATGCACGAGGAGACGAGAGCCTTGCGGGAGGCATCCGTCGCCGCGGCCTTCGAGAAGTTCTTCGACCACGTCCAGCCGCCGAGGGAGATGATCGGCTTCACGTTCGGGTGCTTGGCCTTCAGCTGCTTGAGCTGGTTGAACGAACCGGCGAGCGGCTGGTCCCAGGTGTCTGCGACCCCGGAGACGGAGTCGGCCGCGCTGTAGCCCATGCCGAAGTCGGCCCAGGCGTCACCGGCTCCGTCGGAGCCCGTCGGGCCGGTGCCCTGGGCCTTGTTGGCGATGAAGCACTTCAGCGTGTCGTTCTTGATGTTGCCGAAGGAGTAGTTGATCGCGGTGAGGTTGGCTGCGGTGCCCGAGGTGTCGATCTGCTTCACCTTGTAGCCGCGGGCGTAGACGCCCCACTGCACGAAGTACCCGACGTTGCGGTATCCGTTCAGTTCGGACGCAGCCGCCGAGACGGCTGTCGGTGCTGCCGTGGCCGTGGTGGTGGTGAGCGACGATGCGATGAGTGCGGCCCCGGCGACGGCGCCTGCCACCCCCAGGATGCGTCGAAGCGATCGGCCCTGCTGTGTCATGCGAGATGTTTTCATGCGTGGTCCCTTGTCGTGTGATGTGGGGAGAGCACGCTGCGTTCGGGTCGCGAGCGGTGAGCCCACGGTAGAAGCGACCGAGCTGTCGGCGGATCGGGTGAATCCACATGGTTCGACCCCCGGGCGGGGGACGACTACGGGGAACTACGTAGTGCCAGGTAGCTGAGTTCGGTGCGCGAGCGCACACCGGTCTTCGCGTACACCCGTCCCAGGTGCACCTCGACCGTGCGCACGGCGAGGTGCAGTTCGTCTGCCACGTCGCGATTCGACCGGCCGCGGATGACGAGCTCGGCCACGTCGCGTTCGCGCGCTGTCAGCTCGGCCGCCCAGGTGCGCGGAATCGTGACGGCCTGCGCCGCCCTCTGCTGGTGGGACGACGGATGCTCCTCCTGCGTCGTGCGAGCGGCGCGCTGCGACGCCAACCCGGCCGCCATCAGGCCGAGCCGTTCGTGACCGGCCTCTCGGAAGTGCTCGGCCGCCGCCACGAGGCGCAGCTGCGCGCGGTGGTCGTCGCCGGTCGCGAGCAGGGCTCGGGCCAGCGCCAGCTCCGTGCGTGCGCGATCGAAGGGCGATGGCAGCCGCGCAGTCAACTCCTCCGCTCGACGGATCCGCCCGGAGCGATCGGCCACGTCGTCGAGGGCGAGTTCGGCGCGGAGTACCGCCGCCGCCCGGTGCAGGGTGAACCCCATGACCGTCTCGGCGTCGGCGTCGGCGTCGGCGTTGCGTTCGCCGCCGGGCTTCCCGTGCAGTGCGGCGAGGTTCGCCCGGGCGGCGTGGGTCCACCCGGCCTCGGCCAGCACCACGGCGTCGTCGATGCCGGGTAGGGGGAACACGGCACCGCGCCCGGTCCTGGTGGTCGAACCCGTGACCAGCAGGTGCGAGGCTGCGGAGCCGGTGTCTCCGGCCAGCCACGCCGTGACGGCCTGGTCGATACGGTGCTCGACGCGGTCGGCCTCCTGCCCGGCGACCGGAGCCGTCTCGGCGACGGCGGCCGCCACGGGATCGGGTTCGACTCCGGGTGCTCCTGGCGATCCGGGCGACGCCGCTCGGAAGGCCTCGAGACGCAGGAGCAACGCGGCAGCGATCCCACCGCAGACGAGGGAGACGGGCAGGCGCAGGGCTGCTTCGCGCAGGTCGTCCGCCGCGCGGGCGTGCCGGCCGGCCCAGCAGTCGATGAGAGCGCGCACGACCACGAGTTCGGCCTCGATCAGCGCCGAGGCGCGAGGAGCAGCCGGAAGGAGGTCGGCGCGTGCGCGGAACGGGGTCGGGATCGAGGCCTGTCCGACGACGGCCCGCGCGACCACCCTTCTGGCATCGCCGAATCTCTCGGCCCTGGCGAGTCCGATGGCTTCAGCGCACGCACGGGTCGAGAACCCGACGACGGGGTCGCGGCCCGGATCCGGGGCGGCCGCCACGCCTTCGGAGGCGGGGGATGCCGGTCGTGGATCGAGGGCGTCGGCCCAGTCCTCGGCAGGCGATCGCCTACGGTCCGGGCGGTCGATCCCCGCGTCGTGCCTGGTCTCCTGGGCGGCTCGGCGCATGCGGGTGACGCCCCGGTGCGAGCCTCGATCGGCGAACAGCGACGCGGCGGTGTCGAAGGCCTCGGCGAGACCCTCGGCCACGCGGCCCGCTGCGTCCGGGTCCGTGTCGGCGGCCCGAGCCTTCGCCCCGAAGGCGAGCAGCTCGTCCTCGGGGATGAAGCCCTCCGCCAGCAGTACGGCCCGGGTGTAGGCGCCCAGGCTCGCGGCGGCATCCGTCAGCCGTGGTGATGCCGTGGCCTGCCGGAGCCACTCGACGGCATCGTCGACGTGTCCGGCGTGCAGCGCGGAGGCCCCGGCCAGCGCGACGGCACGCTCGAGGTCGTCGCCGCGCGCATGGCTCGCGGTCTCGCGGGAGATCGCCAGAGCCCAGACCCCGTCGCCCGCGGCGAGGGCCGAGCGTCCCAATGCCAGCAGGCGTGGGGCGAGGGTCGGGTCTCCGGCCAGGGCCGACAGCGATCGGTGCCAGGCGGCCAGATCCCAGTCCGCCCGTGATTCGTGAGTGACGGCCAGGGCGGCGTGCGCCTCGGTGCGCTCGGCGAGGCTCGCGCGCTCGTGCACCAGCGCGCGCACCCGCGGATCGGCCACGGCGAAGCGACCGGAGACCAGCTGCAGTGCTCCCACGAGCTCCCCGTGCACCAGGCCGTCGATCGTGGCGCCCGAGGCGCCGAGCAGGATCCCGGTGCGGCTCACCACACTCACGGCCGCGATGAGCAGCGTGCGGCGATCGGCGGGGGAGAGCGCGTCGAGTCGCGCTCCGTGCAGCTGCTCAATGCGCGGGGTCACGGGAAGCGGGTCGGGGAGGGCCCGAGCCCCGATCAGCTGCCGCCCGTCGAGAACGCCAGCCAGCTCGCGCAGGGCGGCCGGGTCGCCGTCGACGGCCCGCACGAGGAAGCCGGCGACGTGGGGAGCCACGAGGAGGCCGTCGGAGCGCAGGAGCGCGAGCCCCTCCGCAGCGTCGATCCGTGCCGCTGCGCTCATGGGACTCCTCCCGGGGTCGACCGTCCCTGAGCCACCCCTCTCCTTATGTTAGTGAGCTTTACAAAACAGGCCACCCCCAATGTCCCGCCGTAACGATTGCGGCACCGGCCGTCATCGATTCGTAGGCCGGGAAGGCGACTCGATAGACTCCTCGGGTATTGACGCCCTGTTCGATCGGGCGACTGCCGTCACGGCTTCAGGGACCAATCCGGGTTCGCTCGCCGCGCAGTGTCATCCGTCTGTCATCCCCACTGCGAGGATCCTTTAGTGGCCACCCGTCCCTCCGCCCCAGCGTGGCTCGACGTGCCTGCAGACGCCAACGCGCTCGCCGCCGGCGTCTGGCCCGACTCGGCCGCGCGAGACGACGACGGGCGCCTCGTCATCGCCGGGGTCGACGCCGCCGAGCTCGCCGCGCGCTTCGGCACTCCTCTCTACGTGACCGATGAGGCGCAGGTGCGCGCCCGTGCCGGCCGTGTGCTCGACGCCTTCGGCTCGGCGTTCGCCGCGGTGGGGACATCCGTCGCCGTCTACTACGCAGGCAAGGCCTTCCTCTCCACCGAGGTCGCCCGCTGGGTCGCCGAGGCCGGACTCAACATCGATGTGTGCACGGGCGGCGAGCTGGCCGTCGCCCTCGCCGCCGGCATCGACCCCGCGCGCCTCGGATTCCACGGCAACAACAAGTCGATCGCCGAGATCGAGCGGGCCGTCTCGGTCGGCGTCGGCACCATCGTCATCGACAGCCGCATCGAGATCGATCGGGTGGCGGATGCCGCAGCCCGCGCCGGTCGCGTGCAGGCCGTGCGTCTGCGCGTCAACAGCGGAGTGCACGCCCACACCCACGAGTTCCTCGCCACCGCGCACGAGGACCAGAAGTTCGGCGTTCCCCTGAGTGACGCCGCCGACCTCGTCGCCGTCATCCGCGACCGCGCCGAGCTCCGCTTCCTCGGGATGCACTGCCACATCGGCTCGCAGATCTTCGACGCCGGCGGATTCGCCGAGTCGGCCGCGCGCCTCATCGCCGTGCACGCCGACCTGCTCACCGACGGCGACGTGCCCGAGCTCAACCTCGGAGGCGGCTTCGGCATCGCCTACACGGCGGCCGACGAGCCCACGCCCATCGAGCAGATCGCCGCCGGCATGGCGGAGGCCGTCGGCGCCGCGTGCGCGAGCCGTGGCATCCCGGTTCCCCGCATCGCCATCGAACCCGGCCGCTACATCGTGGGGCCCGCGGGCATCACCCTCTACGAGGTCGGAACTGTCAAGCCCGTGGAGGTCGACGGCGGCGTGCGCACCTATGTGAGCGTCGACGGAGGCATGAGCGACAACGCCCGCCCCGCGCTCTACGGAGCCGACTACACGGCGCGTATCGCGAGCCGGGTGACGGATGCCGCTCCCACCCTGGTGCGCGTCGCGGGCAAGCACTGCGAATCGGGCGACATCGTCGTCGACGCCGACTACCTGCCCGGCGACGTGCGACCGGGCGACCTCCTCGCCGTCGCGGCGACCGGCGCCTACTGCTGGTCGCTGGCCAGCAACTACAACCACCTCGGCCGCCCAGCCGTCGTCGCCGTGCGCGGCGGAGCTGCGCGCATCATCGTGCGCGGTGAGACCGAGGCCGATCTCCTCTCGCGCGACGCCGGCATCCCCCTGCCGACGCCCGCCGGGACGGACGCACTCGAGGGAGCCCGATGATCGCCTACCGTTCACTGCGCGTCGCCCTGCTCGGCGGAGGATCCGTCGGAGCACAGGTCGCGCGGTCGCTGCTGGAGGACAGGGATGAGCTCGCGCAGCGCGTGGGCGCCAGCCTCGACCTCATCGGCATCGCCGTGCGCGACGTCGACGCGAAGCGCAGCGTCGACCTGCCGCGCGAGCTGCTGACGACCGACGCCGAGAGGCTGATCCTCGGCGCCGACGTCGTGATCGAGCTCATGGGCGGCATCGAGCCCGCCCGCACCTACATCCTGCAGGCGCTGAACTCCGGCGCCGACGTCGTCACGGGCAACAAGGCCCTGCTGGCCACGCACGGACCCGAGCTCTTCGCCGCGGCCGAGCAGGTGGGAGCCCAGCTCTACTACGAGGCGGCCGTGGGCGGGGCGATCCCGATCATCCGTCCGCTGCGCGAGAGCCTCGCGGGCGACAGGGTCAAGCGCATCCTCGGCATCGTCAACGGCACCACGAACTACATCCTCGACCGCATGGACACCCAGGGCGACAGCCTCGAGGACGCCTTGGCCACAGCCCAGGAGCTCGGTCTCGCCGAGGCGAACCCGAGCGCGGACGTCGACGGCTATGACGCAGCGCAGAAGGCGGCCATCCTCGCCAGCCTCGCCTTCCACACCGAGGTGTCGGTGGACGACGTGCACCGTGAGGGCATCACCGCCGTCACCGCAGCCCAGATCGCCTCGGCCGCGCACTCCGGCCACGTGGTCAAGCTGCTCGCCATCTGCGAGCGCCTCATCGATCCCGACACCGGTGTCGAGGGCGTCTCGGTGCGGGTCTACCCGGCCATGGTGCCGCGCAGCCACCCGCTGGCCGCCGTGCACGGTGCCAACAACGCCGTGTTCGTCGAGGCCGAGGCCGCTGGAGCCCTCATGTTCTACGGCGCGGGTGCCGGCGGAGTCGAGACGTCGTCCGCCGTGCTCGGCGACCTGGTCTCCCTCGCGCGACGTCACGTCGTCGGCGGTCCCGGCCTCACCGAGTCGAAGCACGCCGGCCTCCCGGTGCTCGAGATCGGCAAGGCCACGACGCGCTACGCCGTCACCCTCGACGTCATCGACGAGCCCGGGGTCCTCGCCACCATCGCCGGCGTCTTCGCCGAGCACGGCGTCTCGGTCGAGACCGTCGAGCAGTCCGTCGCCACGGCGACCCCCGGCGGAGAGTCCACCGCCATCCTCGTCATCGGCACCCATGGAGCCCGGGAGGCCGCGCTCGCCGCGACCGTCGCGGACCTGGCTGCCAACCGCGTCGTCGCCCGCGTCGCATCCGTCCTCCGAGTTGAAGGAGCGTAATCCCTCATGAGCACCACCCCGCAGATCCGCGAGTCCCGCCAGTGGCGCGGAGTCATCCGCGAGTACGCCGATCGTCTCGACGTGACGGATGCCACCCCCGTCGTCACGCTGGGTGAGGGCGGAACGCCCCTCCTGCCGGCGCCGGCGCTGTCGGCCCGCACCGGCGCCCAGGTCTGGGTCAAGTTCGAGGGCATGAACCCCACGGGCTCCTTCAAGGACCGCGGCATGACCATGGCCGTCACGAAGGGCGTCGAGGCCGGCGCCAAGGCCATCATCTGCGCGTCGACGGGCAACACCTCCGCATCGGCTGCCGCGTACGCCGCCCACGCCGGGATCACCGCTGCCGTGCTCGTGCCGGAGGGCAAGATCGCCATGGGCAAGCTCAGCCAGGCCATCGCCCACAACGGCCGCCTGCTGCAGGTGCGCGGCAACTTCGACGACTGCCTCGAGATCGCCCGCGAGCTCGCGGACAACTACCCGGTGCACCTCGTGAACTCGGTCAACAACGACCGCATCGAGGGTCAGAAGACCGCGGCGTTCGAGGTCGTCGAGGTGCTGCGCGAGGCGCCGGACTTCCACATCGTCCCCGTCGGCAATGCCGGAAACTACACGGCCTACCACCGCGGGTACTCCGAGGAGCTGCAGCGCGGCGTCACGACCAAGATGCCGCGCATGTTCGGCTTCCAGGCCGCCGGCAGCGCACCGATCGTGCTCGGCCACGTCGTCAAGAACCCCGACACCATCGCCAGCGCCATCCGCATCGGCAACCCGGCGTCGTGGGAGCTGGCCATCGCGGCTCGCGAGAACAGCGACGGCTACTTCGGAGCCATCGACGACGCCCGCATCCTCGAGGCCCAGCGCATCCTCTCCTCCGAGGTCGGCATCTTCGTCGAGCCCGCTTCAGCCATCAGCGTGGCCGGCCTGCTCGAGCAGGCCGAGGCCGGCGTGATCGGCCGGGGCGCCACCGTCGTGCTCACGGTGACCGGCCACGGCCTGAAGGACCCGCAGTGGGCCCTCCGCACGGCGGACGGCTCCGACATCCAGCCCGAGAGCGTCGCCGTGGACACCGCCGAGATCGCCGACGTGCTCGGCCTGGCGAAGGCATGACCGCCGCCGTGACGCTGAACTCCCTCGCCCCCGAGCTCGTCGGTCGTCGGGTCTCGGTGCAGGTGCCGGCCACCAGTGCGAACCTCGGCCCCGGATTCGACACCCTCGGACTCGCGCTCGCCCTCTACGACGAGCTCGTCGTCGAGGTGCTTCCTGCTCCCGGCGTCGACATCCACGTCGAGGGTGTCGGAGCCGGTGAGGTGCCGACGGACGAGTCGCACCTGGTCGTGCGCTCCATCGCCCACGTGCTCGCGCACTACGGCTACGCGCTTCCCGGCCTCCGCCTCGAGGCCCGCAACTCGATCCCGCACGGGCGCGGCCTCGGGTCCTCCGGAGCTGCGATCGTCTCGGGGGTGATGGCTGCCAAGGGCATCCTCGAGGGCGTCGTCGAGATCTCGGACAACGATGCCCTGGCCCTCGCGACGGAGTTGGAGGGCCACCCCGACAACGTGGCGCCCGCCCTGTTCGGCGGTCTGACCATCGCGTGGACCACGCCGGAAGGTCCGCAGCACAAGAAGCTCATGGTGCACCGCGGCGTCTCACCCGTGATGTTCGTTCCCGAGCACGTGATGTCGACAGCCCTCGCACGCAGCCTGCAGCCCGAGTCGGTTCCGCACGAGGACGCCGTCTTCAACGTCTCGCGGTCTGCACTGCTCGTCGCCGCGCTCATCCAGAGTCCCGAGCTGCTGCTCGCCGCCACGGAGGACAAGCTGCACCAGAACTACCGGGCCGCAGCCATGCCGGAGACCAACGCCCTCATCGTCGCCCTTCGTGCCGCAGGCTACCCGGCCGTGGTGTCGGGCGCCGGCCCGTCGATCCTCGTGCTCGCGAGCGACCCGGGGCAGCGCCTCGGTGCGGCCGATCTCGTCGCCTCGGTGTCCGAGACGCCGTGGCAGGCACTCCACCTGGCCGTCGACTTCAAAGGCTCGGTGAACGCCTCGGCCTGAGGATCCCCTGATGACCCGCGTTCGCGTGTCAGGGCATCCTCCGGCACGGTGTTAGACTGAGCCCGTACCCGTCACGGTTCCGCACAGCAAAGCGAACCGACTGGACCGGTGCAATTCCCCGCAATTCATTTGCTCTCATCGCGCCACCCGCCTGTCGCGTTTCCATGTCGAAATCGCGACACGCAGCTCGGTGACCAGCTCCCCTGGACGGATTCCCGCCAGGCGAAAGGACCAAACTCCCGTGACTGATGTCAACGCCACTCAGACCGTGGCAACCCGCACCCAGCTGAACACGCTGCGCGTCGCCGAGCTCCAGGCTCTCGCGACCCAGCTCAGCATCCCCGGTGCCTCCAAGCTCCGCAAGGGCGAGCTCGTCGACGCCATCGTCGACGCCCAGCCCGGAGCGGGCGAGATCGCCGCCGCTGCCCCCGAGACCGCCGCTCCGGCCGCGCCCGAGGCCTCGTCGACGACGACGGATGCCCCTGCCGAGCCCGCAGCTGCCCCGGCCGCCGAGCAGGCACCCGTCCCCGCTTCCGAGCAGACCCCGGCCCCGGCCGCAGCCCTCACCGTGACCGGCGCCCCTGCCGTGACCCGTGGCCGTGGCTCGCGCCGCGCCACCACGGCCTCGACGGCCGCCGGCGCCCACGTGAACACCGCAGGCGGAACCGGCCTCGACAGCCTCGTTCCGGCGCTCGACGCCGTCGCAGCCCGCAACAACAACCCCGAGAAGGCCCAGGACAGCGAGGCCCCGCGCGGCCAGCGCCGCAAGCAGGTCAAGGTCGCCCCTCAGGCCACCGAGACCGCCGAGGCCACCGAGGCCCCCGCTGCCGTCGAGTCCACCGACGCCGCCGAGTCCACCGACGAGAAGCCGCAGGGCGAGCGTCAGGGCCGCAACCGCAACCGCAACCGCGGTGGCCGTGGCGAGAAGGCCCAGGACGGCAACGGCCAGAACGCCAATGCCCAGAACGGCAACCAGAACAACGGCCAGAACGGCAACGACCGGGGCAACCAGAACCAGCAGAAGCAGGGCAACCAGCCTGCAGAGCAGGGCCAGAAGCTCGACCTCGACGAGCGGCAGAACGGCAACGGCCAGCAGAGCCAGCGCGACAGCCAGCGTCAGGCGGCAGAGGGCGACTCCCGCTCCGGCCGCAGCCGCTACCGCGACCGCAAGCGTCGCGGCGGTGCTGCGGGCGACGAGTTCGAGCCCGAGCTGAACGACGACGACGTGCTCATCCCCGTCGCCGGCATCCTCGACGTCCTCGACAACTACGCCTTCGTGCGCACCAGCGGCTACCTGCCGGGCCCGAGCGACGTCTACGTCTCGCTCGGCCAGGTCAAGAAGTACAACCTGCGCAAGGGAGACGCCGTCGTCGGCGCCATCCGCCAGCCGCACGAGGGCGACGGCAACGGCCGCCAGAAGTACAACGCGATCGTCAAGGTCGACTCGATCAACGGCCAGTCCGTCGACGAGGCCGCAGCGCGCGTCGACTTCCAGAAGCTCACGCCGCTCTACCCGCAGGAGCGCCTGCGCCTCGAGACCGAGCCCACCAAGCTCACGCAGCGCATCATCGACCTGGTGTCGCCGATCGGCAAGGGCCAGCGCGGCCTCATCGTCGCGCCGCCCAAGGCCGGCAAGACGATCGTGCTGCAGCAGATCGCCAACGCCATCGCGATCAACAACCCCGAGGTCCACCTCATGGTCGTTCTCGTCGACGAGCGCCCTGAAGAGGTCACCGACATGCAGCGCACGGTGAAGGGCGAGGTCATCGCCTCCACCTTCGACCGCCCGGCGGAGGACCACACCACCGTCGCCGAGCTCGCCATCGAGCGTGCGAAGCGCCTCGTCGAGCTGGGCCACGACGTCGTCGTGCTGCTCGACTCGATCACCCGCCTCGGCCGCGCCTACAACCTGGCGGCTCCGGCTTCAGGCCGCATCCTCTCCGGTGGTGTCGACGCCTCGGCGCTCTACCCGCCGAAGCGCTTCTTCGGTGCCGCTCGCAACATCGAGAACGGTGGATCGCTCACGATCCTCGCCACGGCGCTCATCGAGACCGGGTCCAAGATGGACGAGGTCATCTTCGAGGAGTTCAAGGGCACCGGAAACTCGGAGCTGCGCCTCTCGCGCCAGCTCGCAGACAAGCGCATCTTCCCCGCCGTCGACGTCAACGCCTCCGGCACCCGCCGCGAGGAGATGCTGATGAGCGCCGACGAGGTCAAGATCACCTGGAAGCTGCGTCGCGCCCTCGCCGGTCTCGACCAGCAGCAGGCACTCGAAGCGGTTCTGGGTCGCCTCAAGGAGACCCAGTCCAACGTCGAGTTCCTCATGCAGGTCGGCAAGAACGGCACCAACGGGCACACGGGCGAGCACTAGCGTCTTCAGAGGGTCCTGCGCATCGGAACGAGAGTGGCCGACGCGCAGGACCTTCGGCTTTTTCCCCGACAACGTCCACTCTCACGCAGGTGAAACAACAGGAGTCTCGAGATGTTCGATTCGGTGAAGGTACTGCTCGACGAGCACGCTGATCTGCAGGAGCAGCTGGCCGACCCGGCGCTGCACGCCGACGCCGCGCGCGCCAAGAAGGTCAACCGCCGCTACGCGGAGCTCTCGAAGATCGCCGCCGCCAACACGGCGTGGATCCAGGCCGGCGATGACCTCGCCGCAGCCCGCGAGCTCGCCCGCGAGGACGAGGCCTTCGCCGAGGAGATCCCCGCCCTCGAGGAGGAGCTCGCGACGACCCAGGAGAAGCTGCGTCGTCTCCTCATCCCGCGCGACCCGGACGACGGCCGCGACGTGATCATGGAGATCAAGGGCGGAGAGGGCGGAGCCGAGAGCGCCCTGTTCGCCGCCGACCTGCTGCGCATGTACATGCACTACGCCGAGTCCAAGGGCTGGAAGACCGAGCTCCTCGAGCGCACCGAGAGCGACCTCGGCGGCTACAAGGACGTTCAGGTCGCCATCAAGTCCAATGCGACCGACCCGTCGCAGGGGGTCTGGGCCCACCTCAAGTACGAGGGAGGCGTCCACCGGGTGCAGCGCGTTCCGGCCACCGAGTCCCAGGGACGCATCCACACCTCGACGACGGGTGTTCTCGTCTTCCCCGAGGTCGACGCCCCCGAAGAGGTCGACATCAACCAGAACGACCTGAAGATCGACGTCTACCGCTCGAGCGGTCCCGGCGGCCAGTCGGTCAACACCACGGACTCCGCCGTGCGCATCACCCACCTTCCGACGGGCATCGTGGTCGCGATGCAGAACGAGAAGAGCCAGCTGCAGAACCGCGAGGCCGGCATGCGCGTGCTGCGCGCCCGCATCCTCGCGCGTCGTCAGGAGGAGCAGGCCGAGCTCGACAGTGCGGCCCGCAAGACCCAGATCCGCACGATGGACCGCTCGGAGCGCATCCGCACCTACAACTTCCCCGAGAACCGCATCGCCGATCACCGCACGGGCTACAAGGCCTACAACCTGGACTCGGTCATGAACGGCGCGCTCGAGCCCATCATCGAGTCGGCCATCCAGGCCGATGAAGAGGCCAGGCTCGCCGACATCGGCGACCAGGGCTAGGTCGCTCAGGCGTCGTAGACGACGCCTCGGGCCGACTCGGTGGCGTCGGGATCCGCCGGCCTGATGGTCGCCGGGATCCCGGTCAGCAGCGAGTTCGACGGGGCGTCCTTGGTCACGACGGCGTTCGCGCCGACGGTCGACCAGGCTCCGAGCGTGATGTCGCCGAGGACCTTGGCGCCGGCGCCGACTGTCACGCCGTCTTCGAGGGTCGGATGCCGCTTCTCATCGCGCCGGTGGTGTCGGCTCTTCCCGCCCAGTGTCACGCCGTGGTACAGCATCACGTCGTCGCCGAGCACGGCGGTGGCCCCGATCACGACGCCCATGCCGTGGTCGATGAACAGTCTGCGCCCGATCGTGGCCGCGGGGTGGATCTCGACGCCGGTGAGGAACCGCAGCAGCTGCGAGAGCAGTCGGGCCGGCAGACGGAAGCCGGCGACCCAGAGCAGGTGCGTCAGCCTGTAGCCCCACACGGCGTGCAGGCCGGAGTACGCGAGGAACACCTCGATGCTGCTGCGCGCAGCCGGATCGTGCGAGCGAGCCGTCGCGACATCCTCACGAAGCGCGGCGAAGAATCCCATGGCTCCAGCCTACGGCCGCCCAAGGATGTCCGATGGCGACCCGCTCAGTCGACGAGACCCTCGAACAACACGGTCGAGAGGTAGCGCTCTCCATAGCTGGCGACGATGACGACGATGGTCTTGCCGGCGTTCTCGGGTCGCTTCGCCAGCTCGAGGGCGGCGTACACGGTTGCTCCCGAGCTGATGCCGGCGAGGATGCCCTCTTCGACGGCGAGACGACGGGCCACCTCGACGGACTGGGCGATGTTGACGTCGATGATCTCGTCGTAGACCTCGCGATCGAGGATCTCGGGCACGAAGTTGGCGCCGATGCCCTGGATCTTGTGCGGGCCGGGGGCGCCGCCGTTGAGGATGGCCGACTCCTCGGGCTCGACTCCCACGATCTGCACCGTCGGCTTCCGCTCCTTCAGCACCTGGCCGGTTCCGGTGATGGTGCCGCCGGTGCCGATGCCCGACACGAAGATGTCGACCTCGCCGTCGGTGTCGTCCCACACCTCGACGGCGGTGGTGCGGCGGTGGATCTCGGGGTTCGCCTCGTTCTCGAACTGCCGGGCGAGTACGGCGCCGGGCGTCTCGGCGGCGATCTGCTCCGCCTTCACGACGGCGCCGCGCATGCCCTCGGAACCGGGGGTCAGCACGAGCTCGGCACCATAGGCGCGCAGCAGCGCCCGGCGCTCCTTGCTCATGGTCTCCGGCATGGTCAGCACGACCTTGTAGCCGCGGGCGGCTCCGACCATGGCCAGAGCGATTCCGGTGTTGCCGCTGGTGCCCTCGACGATCGTGCCGCCGGGCTTGAGGTCGCCCGATGCCTCGGCGGCATCGACGATCGCGACGCCCAGGCGGTCCTTGACGCTGGCCGACGGATTGTAGAACTCGAGCTTGGCCAGCACGGTGGCGCCTGCGCCCTCGGTGATGCGGTTCAGGCGAACGAGGGGCGTGCGCCCGACGACGTCGGTGATGCTCGAGTAGATCTGCGACATGGGGTGACCTTTCACTGGCGACACGGGGCGACACTGGCGCATCGACGGCGCCGAAGGAACGAAGCGCGGCTTCGTTCAGACTACGTCCGCCGGTCGCGCTCAGGCGAGTGCGTTACATTCCTTCACGTGAATATGACGAAAAGCGACGAGGGCCTTCCCCTGAGCGAGCTGCTCGAGGAGTCCGTCGCCGCGCTCGATGCCGCCGGCGTCGTCTCGCCCGAGATCGACGCGCAACTGCTGCTCGGCCACGTGCTGGAGCTCAGCCGCGGCGGCCTGCAGGCCCGTCTCATCACGGGCGGCACGGTGTCGGCGACGGATGCCGGCAGCATCCGCTCGCTCATCGCTCGCCGGGCCACCCGGGAACCGCTGCAGCACATCACCGGCCTGGCGCCGTTCCGAGCCCTCGAGCTGCACGTCGGACCCGGAGTCTTCATTCCGCGTCCCGAGACCGAGATGGTCGCCCAGCTCGCCATCGACGCCCTGCGTGCCGATGCCGCACCTGAACCGATCGCCGTCGATCTCGGAACCGGCAGCGGTGCGATCGCCCTCGCCCTGGCGACCGAGGTGCCGAACGCGCGGGTCTACGCCGTGGAGCGCTCCGCCGAGGCCCGCGTCTGGGCCGAGCGCAACATCCGGGACTTCGGCGGTGACAACACGACGCTGGTGGCCGGGGACCTGGCCGACGCGCTGCCCGAACTCGACGGCACTGTGAGCGTGGTCGCGTCGAATCCGCCCTACGTCCCCGAGAGCCTGCGCCCCACCGACCCCGAGGTCGCCCTGCACGATCCCGATGAGGCGCTCTACGGCGGCGACGACGGACTCTCGGTCATCCCGGCGCTCTCGCGCACGGGCCTGCGCCTGCTCAGATCCGGGGGAGTGCTGGTGATCGAGCATGCCGAGCACCAGTCGGCCGCCATCGCCGCCATCCTGGCCGCCGACGGCTGGCGCTCCGTGGCCCATCACCGCGACCTGACCTTCCGCGACCGCGCGACGACGGCGCTGCGCTAGCCGCACGGGGCCGCCTGCGATCGGCATCCGCCGTTGCTAGCCTCGACTCCATGCCTGCACCGTCTGACTGGATCGAGCACCGCCGCGGCGACAGGGAACTGCTCGGGTGGATGCGCCCCGACGGCGACGGCTTCGTCGTGATCGACCTCCTCGGTCGCGTCGTGACCGATGCGGTCGACTGGCTCACCGCCGAGGAGACGCTCGAGTCGACGGGCCTCGGCTATCTCGCCGAGCCGTTCGAACTGCTTCTCGAGGGCGACGGCGACAGCGACGACGACGACGAGAACAGCGACGACGCCCACTGGCTGCGGGTGCGCATCGTCGAGGTCTCCACCGAGCACGTGCAGGTCAAGAAGGAGGACTGGGGCGATGTCACGGCGACGGCCGTGTACTACAGCGCCCCGTTCCCCGTGGCCGACAGGTTGCGCCCGCTCCAGGGCGATGCCCACGTCCTCCCGGGTTCGGACTCGCTCGCCGGCTAGCAGCTCGTCAGGATGACGAGCCTCTGGGTCGCGCGAGTCATCGCCACGTAGCGGTCGACGGCGCCTTCGATGCCGGAGCCGAAGGTGTCGGGGTCGATGAGCACCACGAGGTCGAACTCGAGGCCCTTGGCCAGCTCCGGCGTCAGGGAACGGATGCGGGGAGTGGGCCTGGCGGCGCCCTCGTCGATGTCGCGGGTGATGACGCAGGCGATCCCGTCGCCGCGTTCGGCGAGCCACGCATCGAGGATCGAGTCCAGGTCCGAGAGTGCGCCGTGCACCACGGGGATGCCCGTCCTGCGCACCGACGTCGGAACGTTGGCGTCCGGCAGTGCGGCCCTGATGACGGGCTCGGCCTCGGCCATGACCTCCTCGGGCGTGCGGTAGTTGATGCTCAGGGAGGCCAGCGTGACCTTCTCGATGCCGACGCGCTCCAGGCGCTGCCGCCACGATTCGGTGAATCCGTGCCTGGCCTGGGCGCGGTCGCCGACGATCGTGAAGCTGCGCGATGGACACCGCGCCAGCAGCATCTGCCACTCGGCATCCGTCAGCTCCTGGGCCTCGTCCACGACGATGTGTGCGAAGGGACCGGCGAGCAGGTCGGGATCCGTGCCCGGAAGCGCTGCCTCGTCGATCAGGCTGTTCTGTGCATCCTGTTCGCGCAGCATCATCATGAGCTTCAGCTCGGAGTCGTCGGCGGCGATCAGGTCGTCGATGACCCTGTCGCGGTACTCGCGCTCCGAGGCGAGGGCGACGTCGCGCCGATGCCGACGCCGCGATGCCTCCGGGTCGCCGATGCGGCGCCGGGCAGCGTCGAGGAACGGGAGATCGGATGCCGTCCACGCCCTCGCCTCGGGTCGCTGAAGCGCGCCGACCTCGGCTGAGGTGAGCCACGGGGCGCTCGCGTGCAGGTACGCCGGAACGCTCCAGAGGTCGCCGATGACACCGGCCGGATCGAGCAGTGGCCAGGCCGCGGTGAACGCACGGCGCAGCTCGCTGTTCTGCTCGAGAGCGCGGCGTACGAGGTGGGGAGCGATCTCGTCGTCGTGGCTGTCGGTGAGGATGCCCAGGAGTTCCTCCCAGACCTGATCGCGCGCGTCGTTGTGCGAGGTGCCGGCCTCGGGGGCGGCGAAGGCCTCGGCCCAGTCCTCGGGAGAGAGGTGGATGTCGGCCCACGGAGTCTCGACCGTCATCGCCCGCGTCGGCGGCCGTTCGTAGTGGCCGACGGCAGCCTCGACGGCCCGCAGCAGCGTCGCGGAGGCCTTGAGTGCTGCCACCCGGGAGTCGTCCTCGACGACGGCATCGACCCCCTCCTGCACGAGGCTGCGCAGGGTGCAGGTCTCGACGCCGTCCTCACCCAGGCCGGGGAGCACGTCGGCCACGTAGTCGAGGTAGGGCACGCTCGGACCGACGAACAGCACGCCGCCGTGGTGGCGGGCCAGTCTCGGATCGGAGTAGAGCAGGTACGCCGATCGGTGCAGCGCGACGACGGTCTTCCCGGTGCCGGGTCCGCCGTCGACGACGAGGGCGCCGCGCGACCCGGCGCGGATGATCGCGTCCTGGTCGGCCTGGATGGTGCCGAGCACGTCGCGCATGCGGCTGGATCGGTCGCTGCCGAGGCTGGCGATGAACGCCGACTGGTCGTCGAGGGCGGCGCGTCGGGCCCCTGTCGGGTCGGCCAGTCCCTCCGGTGTGAACACCTCGTCCCAGTAGTCGCCGATGCGACCGTTCGTCCAGCGGTACCGGCGCCGGCTGGCGAGCCCCATCGGTGTGGCGTGGGTGGCGCCGAAGAACGGCTCGGCCGCTGGCGATCGCCAATCGACGAGCAGGCGGCGGCCGTCGGCATCCGTGAGCCCGACCCGACCGATGTAGACGGGCTCCGGATGCTCCGCCGAGACGATGCGCCCCAGGCACAGGTCGAGGCCGAACCGGCGCAGGGTGCGCAGCCGCGCCGTGATGCGGTGGATCTCGAGGTCGCGCTCCAGCGCGGCCTCACCTCCGCCTCCCGGGCGCAGCCGCGTCTCGTCGAGCCGGGCGGAGAGTTCGGCGATCGAGTGCTCGAGCGTCTGGGCGATGGCGGCGAAATGTCGCTCGTCCTCGGCGATGAGGGCCGGGTCGGCCTTCGGGGAGAGGTGGTCGGGCAGGTCGAAGACGGGACGGATTGTCTCGATCAGGGCAGCTCCAGGTTCGGGTGGACTCGCGTTCGATCGACCAGTATGCGCCGCTAGGGGGCTCTTGCGGCAAGGCCCCCTGCCCCGTATATTCTGAAAGTGGAGAGCGGTTCGATCGCTCTCCTTTTTCCCGCCCGTTTCGGGTGAACGGATGCCGCCCCCAGGCGTCGGCGCCCTAGCCCCTGGCAGCCCGCTCCCGCGCCCGCTTGATCTCCTCGCGCTCGCGTTTCTTCGCCTCGCGCACCCTCGCCTCGGCCTCCCGCCTGGCCTTCGCCGCCTCGCGCACGGCCTTGTCGCGCGGGATCTCGAGAGTGTCGAGAGACGGAGCTGCATCGGTGTCCGCGAGTGGGGCACCAGCGTTCCCCACGTGGTACTCGATGCCGTCGAGGATGCGCTCGAGACCGAACGTGAAGTCGTCGGCGACCCCGGGCACCGGCGCCCCGGTGTAGCCGCCGCCCGCCACGATGCGACTGAGGTCGGGGAAGCGCTCCGGAGTGACGAGGGCCGTGAGAGCCGCCTGCATGCCGGCGGTCTCGGCGATGCCGGCCGCCGTCGCCTCCGTGAGGTCGGCCTCCAGCGCCGCCGTCGCACGCACGTAACTGGTCAGGAGCAGCAGGCTCGACATCTTCTCGGAGTCGTCGAGCGGAAGCGGGCGGAGCTCCCGCAGCAGCCAGTCCGCCGCGAGCAGGTTGTTGGGCGTCATCGGCGCCCCGCGCACCGGAACCCGGGCGATCCAGGGGTGGTCGCGGTACACGCCGCGCACGGCGAGGACCCAGCGGCGTACGCCATCGCGCCACGGCACGGTGTCGTCCTCGGGTGGGATCGGCATCTCCGACGCCGTGTCCTCCATGAGCACGAGCAGGTCGTCCTTGCTGGTCACGTAGCGGTACAGCGACATCGTCGTGAAGCCGAGGGTGGTGGCGACGCGGCTCATGGAGACGGCGCCGAGCCCTTCGGCATCCGCGATCTCGATGGCCGTCTCGACGATGCGCTCGATCGAGAGTTCGCGCTTGGGCCCGCGCTGCGGGTTCTCCGCCACGCCCCAGGTCAGCGCGATCCCGCGGGGGAGCGCTTCTTCGACATCGGCCACGATGCCCGCCTTTCGACTCGAGGGTTGACACTCATCCTAGAACTGTGTATCACTTAAACAAACGTGTATGGCATACACAAGAACATATGCCATACACCGGAGTTTATCCGCTACACGGAAAGGTTGTGAACTATGGCTGCACCAGCCATCGAGGTGCGAGGCCTGCGCAAGAGCTACGGCGACGCCACCGTGCTCGACGGCGTCGACCTGAGCATCGAGACGGGCAGCATCGTCGCCCTCCTCGGGCCCAACGGCGCCGGCAAGACCACCCTCATCAACGTCCTGGCGACCCTGACCGGCGCGGACTCGGGCACCGTCGTCGTGGCCGGAGCCGATCTCGCCACGGATCCCGAAGCCGTGCGCGAGGCCATCAGCCTGACCGGCCAGTACGCGGCCGTCGACCAGGTGCTGACCGGGGAGGAGAACCTGCGCATGCTCGCCAGGCTCTCAGGATTCACCGCGGCCGGCGCCAGACAACGTGCGAGCGAGCTGCTCGATCGCTTCGACCTGACGGATGCCGCACGCAAACGCGTCGGAAGCTACTCGGGCGGCATGCGCCGACGGCTCGACCTGGCCCTCGGCCTCGTCGCCGATCCGCCGGTGGTGTTCCTCGACGAGCCGACGACGGGACTCGACACCCGGAGCCGGCAGGAGCTGTGGCGGATGATCGCCGAACTCGCCGAGCGCGGCACGACGATCCTGCTGACCACGCAGTACCTCGAGGAGGCCGACGCCCTGGCCGACCGGATCCTCGTGCTCGACGGCGGCAGCATCGTCGCCGAGGGCACGCCCACCGAGCTCAAGGCCCGAGTCGGGGGAGAGGTCGTCGAACTGCGCGATCTCGACGACTCCCTGCTGCAGGAGCTCCCGACCGACGGCACTGTCGCAGGGCTCGAGCGCGCCCTCGCCGTGATCGCGGCCGATCCGGCGTCGGCGACCCTGCGGATCGTCGTGCGGAAGCCCAGCATGGACGACGTCTTCCTCGCCCTCACCGGGCACCGGGTGGCGACGGATGCCGGGAATCCGACGAGCACCGCCGACAGAAGCGACAACCGAGAGGAGGCGGCGGCATGAGCACCGCGACCATCACCAGGACGACGGGGCAGCAGGTCCCCGCGCGAGCAGGACGCCGACCGTCGGCATCCGTCACCACCACGACCATGATCGTGCGGAGCCTCCGCCACACCATGCGCAACATCGATGCGCTCATCATGGCGATCGTCCTGCCGACGATCCTGATGCTGCTGTTCACCTTCGTCTTCGGCAATGCCATCGAGCCCGACGGGAACTACGTGAACTACGTCGTGCCCGGCATCATCCTGCTCTGCGCGGGCTTCGGGGCGTCGTCGACGGCCGTCGACGTCGCTCACGACATGACCAACGGCATCATCGACAGGTTCCGGGCCATGCCGTTGCGCGCCATCAGCGTGCTCACCGGTCATGTCGTCGCGAGCCTGGCCCGCAACCTCCTGGCCACGGCCGTCGTCATCGGCGTCGCGCTGGCCCTGGGGTTCCGTCCGACGGCGAACGTGCTCGAATGGATCGCGGCGGTCGGGGTGATCGCGCTGTTCATCCTCGCCATCACCTGGCTGTACGCGGCGATCGGCCTGGCCGCGGGGAACGTCGAGGCGGCCAGCGGCTACGGATTCGCGCTGCTGTTCCTGCCCTACCTGTCGAGTGCGTTCGTGCCGACCGACACGATGCCGGAGTGGCTGCAGTGGATCGCCGAGAACCAGCCGATCACGCCCATCATCGAGACCATCCGCGGCCTGCTGATGGGCACGGACCTCGGCACCGACCCCTGGTGGGCTCTCGGATGGTGCGCGCTCATCATCGCGGGATCGTACGTGTGGGGCACCTGGCTGTTCACCCGACGGGCGCGCCGGCACTGATCGGACGATGAACCCACGGTCGCGTTCCGGATCTCCCGGATCGCGACCGTGAGTTCGCCCGGGAGCGTCGGATCGGAACCCTTCAGCGGCACGTCCTAGAATCAGTGCCAAATGCCTGAACGTGTCTTCGACTGCTCCGTCGACTCAGAACTGCTCACTGGAATGCGCCTCGCGCGCGCTGCCATCGGTCGCGGCGGTCTCGTCGTCATCCCCACCGACACCGTCTACGGCATCGCGGCGGACGCCTTCGATCCGAAAGCCGTCCAGAAGCTCCTCGATGCGAAGGGGCGCGACCGCACCTCGCCTCCGCCCGTGCTGATCCCCGGCATCCCCACGCTCGATGCCCTCGCCGCCGATGTCCCCGAGGAGGTGCGCGCGCTGGTCGAGGCGTTCTGGCCCGGCGGCCTCACCGTCATCCTCACCGCCCAGCCCTCGCTGAACTGGGACCTCGGAGAGACGAGGGGCACCGTCGCGCTCCGGATGCCCGCCAACACCATCGCTCTCGAACTGCTGAGCGAGACCGGTCCGCTGGCGGTCTCATCGGCCAACCGCACGGGGGAGCCCTCGGCGCTCGACGCGGCCACGGCATCCGCGTCCCTCGGCGACTCCATCGACGTCTACCTCGACGGCGGCGCTGCAGGCACCGCCTACGGCACCGAGGGGATCGCGACAGCGGCAGCCGGGTCGACCATCGTCGACGCGACGGCACTGCAGCGCGGCGGAAAGCTGCACATCGTGCGCGAAGGCGTCATCTCGCGGATGGCCGTGCAGTCGATCGTCGGCGACGCGCTGGCCGAGGCGGCCACCGCCCCCGAAGCGGCGTCCGAGCCCGCTCCCGCTCCCGCTCCCGCTCCCGCCGAGCCGGTGGAGTAGCCCGTGACCCTGTTCATCGTGCTGGCGCTCGTGGCGGCCATCGTCACGTTCGCCCTCTCGATCGTGGTCTACAGGCTGAGCCACAAGTACCGGCTGTACCCGAAGATCCGCGAACGCGATGTGCACACCCGGCCGACGCCCAGGCTCGGCGGTGTGGCGATGTTCATCGGCATCGTCGCTGCATTCGGTGCGGCCTGGCTGGTCTCGGCCCGGTTCCCGACACTGCGCATCGTCTTCGCCAACCCCGAGCAGATCCTCGCGATCCTGGGTGCAGCCCTGCTCATCGTGCTCATCGGCGTCGCCGACGACATCTGGGACCTCGACTGGATGACCAAGCTCGCCGGGCAGTTCATCGCCGCGGGCCTCGTCGCCTGGAAGGGTGTGCAGATCTACTCGCTGCCCATCGGCGGCGGAATCACCGTCGGCTCCAGCTGGATGAGCGTCATCATCACGATCTTCGCCATCGTGCTGGTCATGAACGCCATCAACTTCATCGACGGTCTCGACGGCCTCGTCGCGGGCGTCGCCCTCATCGCCAACGGCGTCTTCTTCCTCTACTCCTACCTGCTCGTGCAGCAGACGTCGCCGCTCAACTACTTCAATCTCGCCTCGCTGATCGCGGTGCTGGTCGTGGGCGTCTGCGCCGGATTCCTGCCGTTGAACTGGCATCCGGCCAAGCTCTTCATGGGCGATGCCGGCGCCCTCCTGGTCGGACTCCTCATGGCGACATCGGCCGTCGCCGTCACGGGACAGATCGACCCGGCCCAGCTCGGCAGCGCCCAGCTCCTGCCGGCGTTCATCCCGATCATCCTGCCGTTCGCCGTGCTGATCATCCCGCTGCTCGACTTCGGTCTCGCCGTCATCCGCAGGCTGAGGGCCGGGAAGTCGCCGTTCAGCGCCGACCGCAAGCACCTGCACCACCGCCTGCTCGACATGGGGCACTCGCACCTGCACGCCGTGCTGATCTTCTACAGCTGGACCGCCGTCGCGTCGATCAGCTGCCTGCTGTACTTCGTGCTGCCGACCTTCTTCGGGCTCTCGACCCTCTGGGCGACGATGTTCCTCATCATCGGCTTCTTCGCCTGCACGCTCTTCACACTGGCCCCGCTCAGCCGCCGCAAGGCCATCGAGGCCGCCAGCCAGTCGGCCGAGGCCGACACCCCCGAGGCCGAGGAGCTCGCGCCTCAGGATCCGCTCGACGAAGCGGCGGATGCGATCACTCCCGCCGAGCTCGACGGAGCATCCCTCCGCACCCCCACAGCCTCCTCCTGAGGCACCGCTCCCGGGTCCCGCGCCGAGGGACGCCCAGGAACCCGCCGGTACACTGGACCGACCCCCGATTCCCCCGAGGATGCCATGAGTGATTCAACGCCCGCGCCCGCTTTCGTCTCGCCGACGCCGAACTCCGTGCTCCGCCGTGCGCTGGTCTGGGGGGTGGCCGTCGCGGCCACGGTGGCGGTGGTCGGGGCCATCATCTCCGGCCTGATCTTCGGTCCGATCGGGGTGTGGAGCGCGATCCTCGGAGGCGTCCTGGCGCTCCTGTTGATGGGCATCACGATCGTCACGATCCTGGTCGCGAACCGCTACGCCTCTTCCCCCGACCTCATCGGCCTGTACTTCGGCATCGTGATGGGCGGATGGATGGTCAAGTTCGTCACCTTCCTGGTGCTGGTCTACGCCCTCCGCACGCAGCCGTGGCTGGAGCCGATCACCCTCGCGTTCTGCCTCATCGCCGGAGTGCTCGGGTCGCTGATCGTCGACGTCGTCGTCTTCGTGCGCGGTCGCATCCCGTACGTCGGAGAAGCCGAACTCCGGCGCTGATTGGCGGTCCCATCGGGCCGAGCGGTTCGAGGGATCGCCGAAGTATTGCTAGAGTAGAGAACGGTTCCGCTTCTCCCACTCCTTTCGCCTGCATGGCACCGGAGTCGTTCGGGATCACCCCCATCATTCGTCGTCGCGAGAGCCGAGCTCCACGCCCCGAAACAGGAGATAGCGCTGCTAGTTACCGCTGTGAACCTGCTGGTTCCGTCAGCCACCGACGATGGTGGATTCCACGGTCCGTCATTGGACGAGTTCTTCCCGCCCGGCTTCCTGTTCGAGGGAACGCCTTTCGAGATCAACCGGATCATGGCGATCCGCATTCTCGTCACGATCGTGATCCTCGTGCTGTTCTGGCTCGGGACTCGCAAGATGACCGTCGTTCCCCGACGCGGCCAGAGCATCGTGGAGATGCTCCTGGGCTTCATCAGGGTCAACATCGCCGAAGACCTGCTGGGCAAGAAGGACGGCACTCGTTTCCTTCCCCTGCTCACGGCGATGTTCATCACGATCGTCGCCATGAACTTCACGGGCATCGTGCCCGGCCTCAACATGGCCGGGACCGGCGTGATCGGCCTGCCGTTCCTTCTGGCGCTCGTCGCCTATGTCGCGTTCATCTACGCCGGCGTGAAGAAGCACCCGGCGGCGTTCTTCAAGAACTCCCTCTTCCCGCCCGGAGTGCCGTGGCCGATCTACGCCGTGGTGACGCCGATCGAGTTCATCTCGACCTTCATCCTCCGTCCGGTCACGCTGGCGCTCCGACTCCTGATGAACATGATCGCCGGGCACATGCTGCTCGTGCTCTGCTTCTCGGCGACGTCGTTCTTCCTCTTCACCGCGGGCGGCTGGTACAGCCTGTTCAGCGTTGGAACCTTCGCGTTCGGTTTCGCCTTCACGATCTTCGAACTCTTCGTCGGTGTGCTGCAGGCCTACGTCTTCACGCTTCTCACCGCCGTCTACATCCAGCTCGCTCTGGCTGAAGAGCACTAACCGAAGCCGACACCCGTCGACTTCTCCACTCCCGGAAGGAACTCCACACATGGACCCCGTATCCATCCTCGCCGACATCAACGGCAGCATCGCCCCGATCGCCTTCGGTCTCGCGTCCATCGGCTCGGCCATCGGTGTGGGTCTCGTCGTCGGCAAGACGATCGAGTCCGTCGCGCGCCAGCCTGAGCTCCAGGGTCGCCTCAGCACCCTCATGTTCCTCGGCATCGCGTTCACCGAGGCTCTTGCCTTCATCGCCATCGCCGTCGCGTTCATTCCGTTCCCGGCGTAATCCCCTTAATCGAAACGGAGTCAGGAATGCACTCGCTGCTCCTGCGCGCTGCTGAAGAAGGCGAAACGGTCAACCCGTTCATCCCCGAGCTGTACGACATCGTGTGGTCGGCCGTCTGCTTCGCGATCATCCTGGTGTTCTTCTGGGTGAAGATCCTCCCCACCGTCAAGAAGATTCTCGACGAGCGTGCCGAGGCCATCGAGGGGAACATCGCCAAGGCCGACGAGGCGCAGCGCCAGGCCGAGGCTGCTCTCGAGCAGTACACGGCCCAGCTCGCCGACGCCCGCGCCGAGGCCGGCAAGATCCGCGAGTCCGCTCGCGAGGACGGCAAGAAGATCGTCGCCGAGGCGAAGGACTCGGCCACGGTCGAGGCCACGCGCATCACCACGACTGCCCAGGCGCAGATCGAGGCCGAGCGTCAGGCCGCCGTCGTGTCGCTGCGTACCGAGGTCGGAACGCTCGCGATCGACCTCGCCTCCGGCGTCATCGGCGAGAGCCTGGCCGACGACACCAAGGCCAGCGCCGTCGTCGACCGCTTCCTCGCGGACCTCGAGTCCAGCGAGTCCGCCTCGGCAGGAAAGAAGTAGTCCCATGGGATCAGCGACCAGAGAGGCCCTCGTCTCGGCGAGGGCTGCCCTGACCGCTCAGGGCGGAACAGCCGACCTGGCGACGGGTGAGGCGCTGCTCGCGGCCGCCCGCGTCATCGGCTCGTCACCGCAGCTGCTCACGGCTCTCTCCGACAACGGAGCTGAGCCCGAGGCGAAGAAGGCGCTCGTCTCGAGCGTGTTCTCCTCGACTGTGACGCCGGCCGCCCTCGCCCTCCTGGGCGAGGTCGCCGCTGCGCGCTGGTCGGACGCCGACGACGTGCTCGAGGGCATCGAAGACCTCGGGCTCCGCGTCGTCGCCGCATCGAGCCCTGCGGGAACCGACGTCGACGCCGAGCTGTTCGCGTTCGGTCGTACGGTCTCCTCCAACGCCGAACTCGAGCTGGCTCTCAGCTCGAAGCTCGGCTCCAACGAGGCCAAGGCGTCCTTGGTCGACACCCTGCTCGCGGGCAAGGCGTCGACGCAGGCCGTCGTGATCCTCTCCCACCTCGTGCAGCAGCCTCGCGGCCGTCGCATCGGCGAACTCGTTCGCTACGCGGCATCCGTCGTCGCAGCCGAATCCGGCTACGCGGTGGCCACGGTCACCTCGGCCACGGTCATCAGCGACGCCCAGGTCGAGCGGCTCGCCGCCGGCCTGTCGGCGAAGTACGGCCGGGACCTGCGCATCAACCAGGTCGTCGACCCGAGCGTCATCGGGGGCCTGCGCGTGCAGGTCGGCGACGACATCATCGACGGCAGCGTCGCGAAGCGTCTCGACGACGTGCGACTCCAGCTTGCCGGCTAGCCCTCGGGCCGGTCGGAGAACAACAGAACAACGACGCTCTCTCCTCAGAACGTCGAACAGTCAAGAACCTGTACGCCTCGTGCAGAAAAGGGAAGATCATGGCAGAACTCACCATCAGCCCCGATGAGATCCGTGACGCGCTCAAGGACTTCGTCAAGGCCTACGAGCCCGGCGCTGCTGCAGCGACCGAGGTCGGCCACGTGACGGATGCCGCAGACGGCATCGCACACGTCGAGGGCCTCCCGAGCGTCATGGCCAACGAGCTCATCCGCTTCGCGGACGGCACGCTGGGCCTCGCGCTCAACCTCGACGAAGACGAGATCGGCGTCGTCGTGCTCGGCGAGTTCTCCGGCATCGAGGAGGGTATGGAGGTCACCCGCACGGGTGAGGTCCTCTCCGCCCCCGTCGGTGACAACTTCCTGGGTCGCGTCGTCGACCCTCTCGGCAACCCGATCGACGGTCTCGGCGACATCGAGGCCGAGGGTCGTCGCGCACTCGAGCTGCAGGCGCCCGGCGTCATGCAGCGCAAGAGCGTGCACGAGCCGCTGCAGACCGGCATCAAGGCGATCGACGCCATGATCCCGGTCGGCCGTGGCCAGCGCCAGCTCATCATCGGCGACCGCCAGACCGGTAAGACGGCCATCGCGATCGACACGATCATCAACCAGAAGGCCAACTGGGAGTCGGGCGACGTCAACAAGCAGGTTCGCTGCATCTACGTCGCCATCGGCCAGAAGGGCTCGACCATCGCCTCGGTGAAGGGCGCCCTCGAAGACGCCGGAGCCATGGAGTACACCACGATCGTGGCCGCTCCGGCATCCGACCCCGCCGGCTTCAAGTACCTCGCCCCCTACACCGGCTCGGCCATCGGCCAGCACTGGATGTACGGCGGCAAGCACGTCCTCATCATCTTCGACGACCTGTCGAAGCAGGCTGAGGCCTACCGCGCCGTCTCCCTCCTCCTGCGTCGTCCGCCGGGACGCGAGGCCTACCCGGGTGACGTCTTCTACCTGCACTCGCGTCTGCTCGAGCGTTGCGCCAAGCTCTCCGACGAGCTGGGTGCCGGCTCGATGACCGGCCTGCCGATCATCGAGACCAAGGCCAACGACGTCTCGGCCTACATCCCGACCAACGTGATCTCGATCACCGACGGCCAGATCTTCCTGCAGTCCGACCTCTTCAACGCCAACCAGCGCCCGGCGGTCGACGTCGGAATCTCGGTGTCGCGTGTCGGTGGTGACGCCCAGGTGAAGTCCATCAAGAAGGTCTCCGGAACGCTCAAGCTCGAGCTCGCGCAGTACCGCTCGCTCGAGGCATTCGCGATGTTCGCATCCGACCTCGACGCGACGAGCCGCCGTCAGCTCGCCCGTGGCGCCCGCCTCACCGAACTCCTCAAGCAGCCGCAGTACTCGCCGTACCCCGTCGAGGACCAGGTCGTGTCGATCTGGGCCGGAACGAACGGCAAGCTCGACGAGGTCCCGGTCGAGGACATCCTGCGCTTCGAGCGCGAGCTGCTCGACTACCTCGGTCGCAACACCGAGGTGCTCTCGACGCTCCGCGACACCAATGTGCTCTCGGATGACACCGCCGCCGCCCTCGAGTCCGCCGTCGACGCCTTCAAGCTCGAGTTCCAGACCGGTGAGGGCAAGCCCCTCGCCTCGGTCGGGAGCGAGAAGTTCGAGGCCGCCGCCGAGGAAGACGTCAACCAGGAGAAGATCGTGAAGGTCAAGCGGTAACGCTGACCCTCCATCCGACCGACTGACGAACCCTAGAAACCAGGAGAGACATGGGAGCGCAACTTCGGGTCTACCGGCAGAAGATCAAGTCTGCCCAGACGACCAAGAAGATCACCCGTGCGATGGAGCTGATCAGCGCATCACGCATCCAGAAGGCACAGGCGCGCGTCGCTGCATCGACGCCGTACTCGCGAGCGATCACGCGCGCGGTCTCCGCCGTGGCGACCCACTCGAACGTGGACCACGTGCTGACCACCGAGCCCGAGAAGATCGAGCGCGCCGCCGTCGTCATCTTCTCGAGCGACCGCGGCCTCGCCGGCGCGTTCAACTCGCAGGTGCTCCGCGAGGCCGAGCAGCTCTCCGAGTTGCTCCGCAGCCAGGGCAAGGAGGTCTCGTACTTCCTCATCGGTCGCAAGGCCGTCGGATACTTCGCCTTCCGCCGCCGCTCGTTCGAGCAGCAGTGGATCGGTGGAACCGACAGCCCCGAGGTCGAGGTGGCCCAGGAGATCGGTGAAGCGCTGCTCGAGGCGTTCCTGCGGGATGCCGAGGATGGCGGTGTCGACGAGATCCACGTCGTCTACAACCGCTTCGTCAGCATGATCAGCCAGGTCCCGCAGATCGTGCGCCTCCTTCCGCTCGAGGTCGTCGAAGGCGTCGAGGAGCCGGATGACGGTGTCGTCCTGCCCCTGTACGAGTTCGAGCCCGATGCCGCCACGGTGCTGGACTCCCTGCTCCCTGTGTACATCGAGAGCCGCATCTTCAACGCGATGCTCCAGTCCTCGGCCGCGAAGCACGCTGCGACTCAGAAGGCCATGAAGGCCGCGAGCGACAACGCCGACTCCCTCATCCGTGATTACACGCGTCTCGCCAACGAGGCCCGTCAGTCCGAGATCACCCAGCAGATCGCCGAAATCGTGGGTGGAGCCGACGCGCTCTCCTCGAAGTAACGCATCCACACTCTTACGAACACGTACCCAGAAGGAAGAGAACAATGACTGACACCGCTACCGCGCCAGTCCAGGCAGAGGCCACGGGCGGCGCCGTCGGGCGCATCGCCCGCGTCACCGGCCCCGTGGTCGACATCGAGTTCCCGCACGACTCGATCCCCTCGGTCTACAACGCTCTGCAGACCACCATCACGCTCGATGGCGAGACCACGACCCTCACGCTCGAGGTCGCTCAGCACCTCGGCGACGACGTCGTGCGTGCCATCGCCCTGAAGCCCACCGACGGCCTCGTGCGCGGCCAGGAGGTCACCGACACCGGAGCGGCCATCTCGGTCCCCGTCGGCGACGTCACCAAGGGCAAGGTCTTCAACGTCATCGGCGAGGTGCTCAACGGCGAGCCCGGCGAGACCATCGAGATCACCGAGCGCTGGCCCATCCACCGCAAGCCCCCGCGCTTCGATCAGCTCGAGAGCAAGACCCAGCTGTTCGAGACCGGCATCAAGGTCATCGACCTCCTCACCCCGTACGTGCAGGGTGGAAAGATCGGCCTCTTCGGTGGAGCCGGCGTCGGCAAGACCGTGCTCATCCAGGAGATGATCCAGCGCGTCGCGCAGGACCACGGTGGTGTGTCGGTGTTCGCCGGTGTCGGTGAGCGCACCCGTGAGGGCAACGACCTCATCCACGAGATGGAGGAGGCGGGCGTCTTCGACAAGACGGCCCTTGTCTTCGGCCAGATGGACGAGCCGCCGGGAACGCGTCTGCGCGTCGCCCTCTCCGCGCTCACGATGGCGGAGTACTTCCGCGACGTGCAGAAGCAGGACGTGCTGCTCTTCATCGACAACATCTTCCGCTTCACGCAGGCCGGTTCCGAGGTCTCGACGCTGCTCGGCCGCATGCCCTCCGCCGTGGGATACCAGCCGAACCTCGCCGACGAGATGGGTGTGCTCCAGGAGCGCATCACCTCGACCCGTGGACACTCGATCACCTCGCTGCAGGCGATCTACGTTCCCGCCGACGACTACACCGACCCGGCTCCCGCGACCACGTTCGCGCACCTCGACGCCACGACCGAGCTCTCCCGCGCCATCGCGTCGAAGGGTCTGTACCCGGCCGTCGACCCGCTGACCTCGACCTCGCGCATCCTCGACCCCCGTTACCTGGGGGAGGACCACTACCGCGTGGCCACCACGGTCAAGCAGATCCTGCAGAAGAACAAGGAACTCCAGGAGATCATCGCCATCCTCGGTGTCGACGAGCTCTCCGAGGAAGACAAGATCACGGTCTCGCGCGCACGTCGTATCGAGCAGTTCCTCTCGCAGAACACCTACATGGCGAAGAAGTTCACCGGTGTCGAGGGTTCGACGGTTCCGCTCAAGGACACCATCGAGTCGTTCGACGCCATCGCCAAGGGCGAGTTCGACCACGTGGCCGAGCAGGCGTTCTTCAACGTCGGTTCGATCTCCGACGTCGAAGAGAAGTGGGCTCAGATCCAGAAGGACAACGGCTGACCATGGCTGTCCTCAACGTCAGTCTCGTCTCGGCGGACCAGGAAGTCTGGTCCGGCGAGGCGAGCATGGTGGTCGCGAAGACCGTCGAGGGCGAGATCGGAATCCTTCCGGGTCACGAGCCGCTGCTCGCGATCCTCGCTCACGGCGAGGTGCGCCTGACGCTGGTCGGTGGCGAGAAGCTCGTCGCCGACGCCTCTGACGGATTCCTCTCGGTCGAGGGCAACGCCGTTCAGGTCGTCGCCCGGCGCGCTGCGCTCGTCTAGGTCGTAGAGCTCCAGGGGGAGAGACGGTGTCAGACCGCCAGTTCGGCGACCTCAGTGTCGCGCAGCTCGTCGTGATGGCTGGACTTCCGGGTTCCGGCAAGTCCACCATCGCCGAGATCATCGGCGCCCGCATCGGCGCGACGGTGGTCTCGGTCGATCCGATCGAGTCGGCCATCCTCTCCGCGGGCATCGACGCAGACCAGCCGACCGGCCTCGCCGCGTACCTCGTCGCCGAGGCCATCGCCGAGTCCGTGCTCGTCGCCGGTCGCAGCGTCATCATCGATGCCGTCAACGCCGTCGAGCCGGCACGGATGCAGTGGCGCGACCTCGCCGCTCGTACCGAGGCAGTGCTGCGGGTCATCGAGGTCGTGTGCTCCGACGAGGAGCTGCACAGGGAGCGTCTCGCCAAGCGGGTGCGCAACCTCCCGCACGTCGAAGAGCTCACGTGGCGCGCCGTCGAGCAGAGCGTCGAGGGCTACGAGTCCTGGACCGGGCACAGCGCCGCCATGCCGCGCGTGACCGTCGACAGCGTCCAGTCGCTGGGCTCGAACGTCGACGCTGCAGTGGCGTTCATCCACGGCTGACCCCGGGTGCTGATCCTCCTTCCCCCGTCGGAGACCAAGCGCGACGGCGGAACCGGCGCGCCTCTCGACGTGACCTCCCTCGCGTTCCCCAGGCTCGCGCCGCAGCGGCGCGCTCTGATCCGCGCGCTCAAGGCCCTCGCCCGCGACACCGAGGCGAGCGTCGCCGCCCTCAAGCTCGGCCGCACGCAGCTCGGAGAGGTCGCCCGCAACCGCGCCATCACGACGTCGGCGACGATGCCCGTGATCGACCGCTACACGGGAGTCGTCTACGACGCCCTCGATGCACCGAGCCTGACCGAGGCCGAGCGTGCCTTCGCGCACGAGCACCTCGTCGTGCACTCCGCCCTGCTCGGCCCCGTGGCCGCCCTCGACGGCGTTCCGGCCTACAGGATGTCGCACGACTCGCGCCTGCCCGAACTGTCGCTCAAGAAGCACTGGGGCGATGCCATCGCCCGGGCCCTGAAGCCCGTCGGCGGGCTGATGCTCGACCTGCGCAGTGAGGGCTACGCAGCCCTCGGTCCCGCTCCGGTGCGAGGCGATTCGGTGTACCTGCGGGTGCTCACCGACGGAGACGACGGTCGGCGCCGTGCTCTCAACCACTTCAACAAGCACGCCAAGGGTGCGTTCACCCGGGCGCTGGTCCAGGCGGCCACAGACTTCGCGACGGTCGACGAGTTGTGCGCCTGGGCGTCGGGCACCGGGTGGCGGCTCGAGCCCATCGAGGGCAGGCCCGGCGAACTCGCCCTGATCGTCTAGCTCCGCACGGTCGCCGAGCCACGGACTCCGGGGGCCGAGTGCCTCACGGAGCCCGGAAGCAGCCGGCGATGTGATCGTCGACCATGCCCGTCGACTGCATGAGGGCGTACATGGTCGTCGGACCCACGAACCTGTAGCCGCGTCGGCGCAGCTCCTTGCTCATCGCCGTCGACTCGGTGGTGACGGCAGGCACGTCGCTCCAGGACTGCGGGCGCCGTCGGCCGGCGGCATCCGGAGCGAACCCCCACATCAACTCCGACAGGCTCTCGCCGAGTGCAAGCGTGGCTCGTGCGTTACCGATGGTGGCCTGGATCTTGCCGCGGTGACGGATGATGCCGGCATCCTGCAGCAGACGCTCGACGTCGGGTTCGCCCATGGCGGCGACCTTCTCGACGTCGAAGTCGGAGAAGGCCGCGCGGAATGCCGGGCGCTTCCGCAGGATCGTGATCCACGACAGGCCGGCCTGGAAGCCCTCGAGGCAGAGTTTCTCGAACAGGCGCTGCTCGTCGCGGAGGGGGACGCCCCACTCGTCGTCGTGGTACCGGCGGTACTCGGCGTCGTTCGCGCCCCAGGAGCAGCGCGCGAGGCCGTCGTCGCCGACCACGATCGTGGGCGGCACGACGGGCACGGGGGAGGCGCCGAAGCTCACGATGCCACCGCTGATGCCGCTGCGTGCGGTTCCGGAGCCGCGGTCAGGGCGACCGGCTCGGTTGCGGGGAGGGGCGCTGGCGCCCCGGCCACCTCGGTGTGGCCGATGCTCTCGTGGTCGAGCAGCCACACCTTCGTGGGAATGCCCTCTCCGGCGCTGAAGCCGGTGATGCGCCCGGTGCTGGAGAGGACCCGGTGGCAGCCGACGATGATGGGCACGGGGTTGGCGCCGACGGCGCCGCCGATGGCTCGACCGGATCCCGGGCGCCCGATGGCCGCGCCGATCTCGCCGTAGGAGGTGAACTGGCCGAAGTCGAGCTGCTGGAGCTCGGCCCACACGGCCCGCTGGAATTCCGTGCCGTCCAGGCGCACGGGGAGATCGAACTCGGTGCGGTCTCCGGCGAAGTACTCGCCGAGCTGACGGGCGGCCTCCGTGAGCACGGCGGTGGACTCCGCGTCGTCGAGGTCGTGGGGGAGCCGGCCGTCGCGCTCGATCGAGAGCGAGGTGATCTGCTCGCCGTCGCTCGTGATCTCGATGCGGCCGATGGGGCTCTCGACGCGCTCGATGTAGAGGGTGTCTGTGGTCATGAGACGAATCTACCCGCGGCATCCGTGCCCCTCTCGCGGGAAACAGACATGGCGGGGAGAGCGGTCGCGACGACGGTGGGTGGGGAGGAGCGCCGCCGATCCCACCGATGATCGCCCCGACGACCACCCGGGCGAGCGCGGACCCCAAGCTCGAGGCCGGACCGGGTCCGTAGGATCGAGCCATGCCCTCCTGGAACGAGATCGCCGACGGACTCCTCGTCGCCCGCTACGAGCCCCTCGACATCTCGGTGACGCTCGTGCGCGGCAGCGACGGCCTGCTGCTGGTCGACACGCGCTGCAATCCACGGGAGGCGGCCGAGGTCGCGGCGGATGTCGCAGCCCTGGGCATCGGTGACATCCGCTGGGTGGTCGACACCCATGCCCACTACGACCACAGCTTCGGCAACCAGGTGTTCGCCGGCACCGCGACGATCATCGGGCACCACCGGATCCCCGCTCACTTCGCCGAGTTCGAGGCACCGAGGCTCGCCGCCTGGACGGCGGACCCGTCGGCATCGCCGCAGTACGACTGGACCGGCGTCGAGCTCACCCCGCCGCACGTTCTCGTCACCGACGAGCACACCCTCGACCTCGGCGGACGGTCGGTGCGGATCATCGCCCTCGCCCCCGGCCACACCGACACCGATGTCGTCGTGCACGTTCCGGATGCCAGCACCTGGATCGTCGGCGACGTCGTCGAGGAGTCCGGGCCGCCGATGTACGGTTCCGGGTCGTTCCCGCTCGGCTGGCCGCGCGTGCTCGCCGACCTGATCGAGCGCATGGGGGAGTCCGACGTCGTCGTCCCCGGCCACGGCGCCGTCGTCGACCACGCCTTCGTGCACGAGCAGGCGCACAGGCTGCAGGCCGTCGCCGACGCCATCAGCGTGGGCTTCGCCCATCAGGAGCCCGTCGAGTACGTGGCGGAACGTGCTGCCGGTGCCTCGCGGATGCCGCTCGAGATGGTGGAGCCCGCCATCATCCGCGGTTACACGCAGCTCGCGGCATCCTGAAGCCCGGGTGTTCCTGACGCCCCGGCGTCGTCGGCACCCCGCCCGTCCGGCTGCGCTGCCGCCTAGGCTGAGGGCATGGCGTCGATCGAACACCGCACACTCGGACCATCCGGCCTCGTCGTCTCGACCGTGGGCCTCGGCTGCAACAATTTCGGGCGCACCGGGACGGCCAGTGAGGACCAGGCCGGAACATCCGCTGTCATCGACGCCGCCATCGATGCCGGGGTCACGCTCTTCGACACCGCGGACATCTACGGAGCGGAGCGCGGCCTCAGCGAGACCCTGATGGGCCAGGCTCTGCGGGGAGGCAAGCGCGAGAAGATCGTGCTCGCCACCAAGTTCGGCATGGACATGGGCGGCCTGAACGGTCCCGACTGGAATGCGCGCGGATCGCGGCGCTACATCCGCCTCGCGGTCGAGGCGAGCCTGCGCCGCCTGCAGACCGACTGGATCGACCTCTACCAACTGCACCAGCCGCATCCGAGCACGCCGATCGAGGAGACCCTCTCCGCCCTCGACGACCTGGTGACGGCCGGCAAGGTCCGCTACATCGGATCGTCGAACCTCAGCGGCTGGCAGATCGCGGAAGCCGAGTTCACGGCGCGGATGGGCTCGCATCCGAGATTCATCTCGAGCCAGAACGAGTACAGCCTGCTCGAGCGGGGCGCCGAGGCAGAGGTCATCCCGGCCGCCGAGCACTTCGGCCTGGGCTTCCTGCCCTGGTTCCCGCTCTACAACGGCCTGCTGACTGGCAAGTTCACCCGCGCCGGCGGCCCCGAGGACAGCCGGATCATGCGCATCCGCAAGCACCTCGCGGACTCGGCCCCGTGGGGAACCATGGACAGGTACCAGGAGTTCTGCTCCGAGCGCGGCATCACGATGTTGGAGGCCACCTTCGGCTGGATGCTGGCGCAGCCGGCGCTCACGAGCGTGATCGCCGGAGCGACTCGACCCGAGCAGATCGTGCAGAACGCCGAGGCCGCGACGTCGTGGAAGCCGACGCCCGACGACCTCGCGCAGATCTCGGCACTGTTCGATCCGGCGGCGCTGCAGGCCTGAGCCGCCGACGCCGAGCTCGGGCATCCGCCACCGGAGGTGCTGTTCGAGCCTGTTCGCTCAGAGCGAACAGATGCGGCTCCCCGGGTCGAACGACAGCTCGAAGGACATCGCCGGGAAGCGGTCCCGAATCCCTGCGCGGCGGGGTGCCCAGCGGACTCCCGCCGCGCACTTATGGTTGCATGGTGTCGTCCGGAATCGCCCGGCGTTCGAGATCCAGCCGGAGGATGCGTGCCCAGAAGAAACGGCCAACAGCAGGCCGAGGGATACACGGATTGGAAGGGTTGGTCTGGAGGGTCGTTCGGTCGCATCGGCCCGGCCGACGTCGACTACTTCTCACGTGAGATGCGGCGCCTGCGACCGGCCACGCCGATCAAGGACGTGCTGGAGGTCGGCTTCGGCAACGGAGAGTTCCTGAGCTACTGCCGTTCGCAGGGCTGGAACGCCACGGGCGTCGAGCTTCTGCCCGAACTCGTCGAGCACGCACGCAGCGCCGGGTTCGCGGCCCATCAGTCCGATGATCTCGACTCGGTCCCCGATGCCGGGTTCGACGTCGTGGCCGCCTTCGACGTGTTCGAGCACGTTCCTCCGGAGCACTCGATCGCCTTCCTCGCCGACCTGCGCCGCAAGGTGCGTCCCGGCGGCACGGTGATCCTGCGCTACCCGAACGCCGACACCTGGCTCGGGAACCCGTTCCAGAACGGCGACCCGACGCACGTGAACGCCATCGGTGCGCTGAAGATGGAGTACTACGCCGGAGAGGTCGGGCTCGGCATCCGCTCGCTGCGGGCCCCGATCCGTCGCGGGTTCCACAGCTCGTTCGTGCACGGAGCTCATGCGATGACCGCCGGCGTCCTCGCCCGAGCCGCCGGGGCCGTCGCCAAGGCGATCTACTTCCCCGACCTGCGGGTCGTGCTCTCCGCCGGAAACGTCGTGTGCGTGCTGGATCCCGTCGAGAGCACGGGCGCGAGCGCGGGCGGTCACTGACCGCTCGCCGACCGGCCTCCTCCTCCCCACCCTCGGGCTCTCTCGGCGCTCTCCCCAGCGCGGCGGGCGCTGTGTCGGCGCCGGCGGCATCCGACGATGCTCGAGCGCATGCCCACTGTGATCAAGGCCGACGCCGGCCAGGACTTCCTCGCCCTCCTCCCGCGGCTCACCGGCTACCAGCCCCGCAACAGCGTCGTGCTCGTCGCCTTCCGTGGCAAGCGCACCTGCGGTGCCATCCGGTTCGACCTTCCCGATGCCGCTCCGCTGGCGGTGCTGAGGCGATTCGCGACATCGATGATCGGCATGCTCTGCAAGATCCCCGAGGTCGATGCCGTGGTCCCTGTCGCCTACACCGACGAGCGCTTCGGTGCGACGGATGCCGTTCCGCAGGCCCTCTTCATGGATGTCCTGGTACACAGGGCCGAGATCAGCGGCTTCCACGTGCGCGACTCGCTCTGCGTCGCGGCAGACGGCTGGGCGTCCTACCTCGATCCCGACGTGCCCGGCGGAGGGCGCCCCCTGGGCGCCATCGCGGCATCGCCTGTGAACGGGCTCGCCGACGCCGAGGGCCTGGATGTGCGCTCCGATGTGCGGGGCGACACCGAGCTGCCGACGGTCGACCTCGCGCGCTCGGAGCGGGTCGCGACGCGCTTGCGTCGCCTGCGCGACGACCCCGCGGGTGCGGGGGCCGTGGCCGCCGGTGCCTACGAACTCGCCGACCTCGCGCTGCCGGAGTTCCTCGAATACCTGCTGGCCCACAGCCCGGACTCGCTCTCGCCCGACATCATCGCCGCCGTGCTCTGGGTGCTCGAGCGACCCGTGTTCCGAGACGTCGCGATCATCCACTGGGCGTTCGGCCGCCTCGCCGGCCTCCAGGCTCTCGAGGACCAACTGCGCAGCACCCTCGATGATCCTGCGGAGGAGGCTGCGACCGGCCTGCTGCTCTGGGGGGAGGGGCCGCGGCCCGATCCCGAGCGCGTCGACGCGGCCATCGCCCTGCTACGGGTTCTCGCCGCGAGCGCCCCTCGCTCGGCGCGAGTGGCTCCGCTCACGATGCTCGCCTGGCTCACCTGGGCGCTCGGGCAGAGCTCCCGGGCCTCGGTCTTCGTGGCTGCAGCGCTCGAGGTCGACCGCGAATACGGACTGGCGTCTCTCATCGGCGCCATGATCGACGGCGGTCGACTTCCCGAGTGGGCTTTCGAGGTGCCCATCGTCGACGAGTCGAGCGTGCGCTACGCCACGCGCACCGCAGCGCCCTGACCGGACGCCGGTTCGGTGGACGCCGGTCTGTGCCATGCAGGACTCGCACTCGACCACGTTCTCCAGTGCTCTGCAGGCCGGCGGCGGGGCGTGCGGTGCGTTGCGGTGCGGGAGGTGCGGCCGATGCCCGCACCTCCCGGTGAACCGTCAGTGGCCGGTGAGCGGAGCGATGAGCCTGGCCGCCAGCGATGGGCGCCTGGTCGTGCGCTGCTCGATGTCGGCGACCTCCATGCCCAAGAGGCCGAGGTTCGCTCCGACGAACCGCAGCGGCTCCGGTTCCCAGAGCGGCGAGCGGTGGTTCACCCAGGGCAGGCCGGTGAGTTCGGTCGTCTCCTCGCGGATGAGGTCGCTGAGGGTCCGGCCGGCAAGGTTCGTCGTCGACAGGCCGTCGCCGACGTACCCGCCGGCGAACGCGACGCCCGTGCGGGGGTTGAACGAAGCCGTGGCGTGCCAGTCTCGGGGCACCCCCAGCGGGCCACCCCAGCGATGGGTCACCTGTGCTTCGGCAGCCTGGGGGAACAGGTCGACGAGGGTGTCGCGCAGGTGCGTGAAGACCCTGTCGACCCTGTCGTAGTCGGGGCTGATCCGACTTCCCCAGTGGTAGCGCGCTCCTCGCCCGCCGAAGGCGAAGCGGTTGTCCGCCGTGCGCTGGCCGTACACGAGCAGGTGCCTGTAGTCGGTGAACGTCTGTCCGTGTTCGATGCCGATCTCGTCCCAGACGGCATCCGTCAGCGGTTCCGTCGCGATCATGAGGGAGTAGAGCGGCAGCACCCGCCGCCCGACGCGCGGCAGCCCGGCGCCGTAGCCCTCGACGGCGATGACGACCGTCGGCGCTATGACGGTGCCGTCGAACACCTCGCCTGCGGCATCCGTCGACGTGAAGCGCACCTTGTGGGCCGCCCAGTCGTCGACCTCGGTGTTCTCGAAGATGTCGACGCCCAACTCCTCGACGACCCCGGCGAGGCCCCGCACGAGCTTGGCCGGGTGCACGCGGGCGCACGCGGGATCGAAGGACGCACCGGACGCCCCGGCCTGCTGCGTTCCCGCCGACGTGCCGGCAGCCGTGGCGCCGAACCGGGAACGAACTGTGGCGCCGTCCCAGTAGACGAGCTCGTCGACGCCGAACTCGCGGGCCTCGGCGACCTCGGCGCGCGCAGCGGAATCCTGCACGGAATCGCGGGCGAAGGCGACGGTGCCGCCCTTCACGTAGTCGCAGTCGATGCCCTCGGATGCCGCGACCCGACCCACCTCGTCGACGGTGTCGACCATCGCCCGGCGCATCGCGATGGCGGCGTCACGACCGTGCGTGCGCTCGAGCGACGCGGCCGACCGCGGGAACAGGGCCGAGCACCATCCGCCGTTGCGGCCGGAGGCTCCGAAGCCGGCGATGTGCTTCTCGAGCACGGCGATCCGAAGCGACGGGTCGCCCTTCGCGAGATAGTAGGCGGTCCACAGCCCGGTCAGCCCGCCGCCGACGATGCACACGTCGTAACGGGCGTCCCGGCCGAGCCCGGGACGCGGCACCAGGGTGTCCGTTCCGGACTCGGCGAGGGAGTCGAACCAGAAGCTCAGCTGCCTGTGGTCGGTCGCCATCGGGATCAGAGCCGCGTCCAGGCCTCGCTGAGGACCCCACGCAGGATGCCGGTGATCTCTGCGAACTCGGCTGGTCCCGTGGTGAGCGGGGGAGCGAGCTGCACGACGGGGTCTCCGCGGTCGTCGGCGCGACAGTACAGCCCGGCGTCGAACAGTGCCTTGGACAGGAAGCCGCGCAGCAGCCGCTCGGACTCGTCGTCGTCGAAGGTCTCCTTGGTGGCCTTGTCCTTGACGAGCTCGATGCCGAAGAAGTAGCCGTCACCGCGCACGTCGCCGACGATCGGCAGGTCGAGCAGGGTCTCGAGTTCCGCGCGGAACAGCGGCGAGTTCTCGCGCACCCTCTCGTTGAGCTTCTCCTCCTCGAAGATGTCGAGGTTCGCCAGCGCCACGGCGGCCGAGACGGGGTGACCGCCGAAGGTGTAGCCGTGGTAGAACGCCGTGTCGCCGTGGCGGAAGGGCTCGTAGATGCGATCGCTGATGATGGTCGCGCCGATCGGGGAGTAGCCGCTCGTCATGCCCTTGGCGCAGGTGATCATGTCGGGCACGTAGCCGTACTCGTCGCAGGCGAACATGTGACCGATGCGTCCGAAGGCGCAGATCACCTCGTCGCTCACCAGCAGCACCTCGTACTTGTCGCAGATCTCGCGCACACGCTGGAAGTAGCCGGGGGGAGGGGGGAAGCATCCGCCCGAGTTCTGCACGGGCTCGAGGAAGACCGCCGCGACGGTGTCGGGGCCCTCGAACTGGATCATCTCCTCGATGCGGTTCGCCGCCCAGACGCCGAACTGCTCCTGCGGGTCGACACCGGAGTCGACGGCGATGAAGCCGGCCTCCTCGGCACGGTAGGAGTTGGTGTTCGGAACGCGGAACCCACCCGGGGTGAGCGGCTCGAACATCGCCTTCATGGCCGGGATGCCGGTGATGGCCAGTGCACCCTGCGGGGTGCCGTGGTATGCGACGGCACGGGAGATCACCTTGTGCTTGGTTGGCTTGCCCTGCAGCTTCCAGTAGTACTTCGCCAGCTTGAACGCCGTTTCGACGGCTTCGCCGCCACCGGTGGAGAAGAAGACCCGGTTGAGGTCGCCCGGAGCGTAGTCGGCGAGCCTGTCGGCGAGTTCGATGGCCGACGGATGCGCGTACGACCAGATCGGGAAGAAGGCCAGTTCCTCCGCCTGCTTGGCGGCGACCTCGGCGAGGCGCCGACGACCGTGGCCCGCGTTCACGACGAACAGGCCGGACAGGCCGTCGATGTACTGTTTGCCCTTCGAATCCCAGATCTGGTGGCCTTCGCCGCGCGTGATGATCGGCACGCCGGACTCCTCGAGGGTCGACTGCCGGGAGAAGTGCATCCAGAGGTGGTCTTTGGCCTTCTGCTGCAGGTCGGCCTCGTCGTAGGAGGTCGGTGCGGAGGTGGTGGTGTTGAGTGTCATCGTGTTCCCCAGTTGTAGAGCTGTTTGTGGAGTTTGAGATAGACGAAGGTCTCGGTGCTGAGCACCCCTTCGAGACTGCGGATCCTCGAGTTCAGAAGGGATATCAGCTCCTCGTCGTTCTCGCACACGACTTCGACCAGGATGTCGAAGCTCCCCGCGGTGAGAACGACGTAGTCGACCTCGGGGAGCGCGGCCAGTCTGTCGGCCAGGTCACGGGTGTCGCCGGAGGCGCGGACGCCCACCATGGCCTGACGGTAGAACCCGAGTTGCATCGGATCCGTCACTGCCACGACCTGCATGACACCGGAATCGGTGAGCTTCTGCACCCGCTGGCGCACGGCGGCCTCGCTGAGGCCCACGGCCTTGCCGATCTCGGCATAGGAGCGGCGGCCGTCGGTCTGCAGCTGCTCGATGATCGCCTTGGAGACGTCGTCGAGATGCATGGGCTTCGGCGGCGTCGCACGGGGCTGGGTGCTCATTGCTCGATTCTGGCAGTGTGGTGGGCCGACGGCAAGGGAATCCGTCGATATGGCCGAGAGTTGCTGCGGATTCCATGCTTCCCGCCGAATCCGTGAAGAACGCGCCCGCTAGCATGGGGACATGAGCGTGCGTGCGCAGAAGAGGGTCGTCGTCGACCACCGGGCGGAGGGCTGAGGTGGGCCGAGCCCATGTCGTGCACGATGCTGCGCACTCCCGCTGGATCTTCATCGTCGGTGAGCACTTCGTCGCCGCGATTCCCGCCGGAACGGACCCCGCCGTCGTCGCGGCCCTGGACGAGCGCACCTCCCGCGCCGTCACCGTGGAGGAGCTCGTCTCGCTGATTCCGCTGGGGGGCGAGGGCGCCGTCGCAGGCTTCGCCCTCGTCGTCGCCGGTGCTCCATCGGACGGTGATGGCGTTCCCGTCTCGGGGGTCGTCCGGGGCGACGTGGTCGTCGACGTGTACTCCGTCGGCGGTTCGCGCCGCTTCAGCGATCGCGGCATCAGGCCCTGGCTGCTGGCCGACTTCCGCGCGGTGACGGCCGTCGTCATCGCCGAGGACGGATCCGCGGTGCCCCGACCCGCCGAGATCGGAATCGGAGAACCGGTCGGGCTCGGACCGACCGGCGCGGCCAGACTGGACTGGCAGCCGGGGGAGCCGCCCGCCGTCGAGGCCGGTGGCCGATCGGATGCCGGAGTCGGGAGTCCACCGCACGACGATTCCGGCGACGGCGACGGCGCCGGCGACGGCGCCGCTGCCGGTCCCGGTGTCGCCGCCGCTGTCGCACCGGTCGGTGACACGGTGCTGCGGCCCCGCAGGTTCGCTGAGGACGACACCGCGCTGCGGCCCCGCAGACTCGCTGAGGACGACACCGTGCTGCGGCCCCGTCGTCGTGAGCTGGCACCGGATGCCGCACCCGAGCCTCCGGCGCTCGCCGCGGAGCCGCGGGTCGATGAGGACGTGCCCCCCACGCCGCACCAGGCCGGCCCCGAGCGTCAGCCGGACGCGCTGCTCGAAGCGCGCGCGATGCAGCCGACTCAGCCGACGCCGCAGCAGCCGCCCCGTCCGCGGCCGCGCTTCGGCCTCCGGATCGGCCAGGGCGATGAGCGTGAACTCGACGCCGTCTACCTGATCGGTCGGCGTCCGCGTCTCGGGCGCGTGCCGGCCGTGGGCGAGCATGTGCGCCTCGTCGACGTGCCGTCTCCGAGCCGCGAGGTGTCGGCGACGCACGTGGAGATCCGTCGGGAAGGCGACGTCGTCGTGGTGACGGACCAGCGCTCGACGAACGGAACCTTCGTCGTTCCGCCCCATGCCGAGCGCATCCGTCTGCGTCCCGGGCAGTCGATGGTGGTGAGCGTCGGAACGATGGTGCACATCGGTGACGGTACAATCGTGACGATATCCGCGCTGGAGGACTCCTGAGAGTGTTCCACCGACCCCCGACGATGAGAAGGCCGAGGACGTGACGCAGATCGGTCAGGGCACGCCCGAGTTCACAGCGCAGATTCCGGGTGCCGTCGATGCCGCGGTGACGCTGGCGTGGGCCGCCATCACGGACACCGGGCACCGCCGCGAGGCGAACGAGGACAGCTACATGGCGCAGGCGCCGGTCTTCGCCGTCGCCGATGGCATGGGCGGTCACACGGCGGGCGACTTCGCCAGCGCCGCCGTCGTCACGCGTCTGGCCGAGCACGGCGGGCGTCCGACGGCCGACACCGCCGGCATCGAGCAGTCGCTGCGGCTCGCCGTCGACGACATGGGCCGCGGAGGCGGCGTCACGGATTCCGGTACGGGGACCACCGTCACCGGTGTCGCCCTCACCCAGACCACGGCCGGACTCGCCTGGCTCGTGTTCAACATCGGCGACTCTCGCGTGTACCTGCTCTCGCACGGCGTGCTCGAGCAGCTCACCACCGACCACTCGATCGTGCAGGAGCTCGTCGACGCCGGCCACATCTCGCGCGAAGAGGCCGAGACGCATCCGCACTCCAACGTCATCACCCGCGCCGTCGGCTTCCACGAGGCGCCCATCCCCGACTACAGGCTCATCGCCGTCGAGGAGGGTTCGCGCATCCTGGTCTGCTCCGACGGGCTCACCAAGGAGCTCACGCCCTACGGCATGCGCCATTTCCTGATGTCGACGGAGACGCCGGCGGATGCCGCGAAACAGCTGGTCGACGCCGCACTGGCCAACGGCGGTCGCGACAACGTCACCGTCATCGTGGTCGACGTCATCGGAGTGACCGGGGCGGCCCCGAACCCGCACGACCACTGACGATGCTCCCGGGTCTTGCGCCCCGTTCGAGGGGGTCTGCCGCGACGCGCAGGTGCCTACAATTGGGGGGAAGCGGGCGCAAGCGCAGTGGGGGTGCGGCGTCCATGGTCTGCCGACGTGGGCACGGAGGAAGGGGGCCACTATGACACGACGCCTTCCGTCAACGCCCCCCACACTGCCCGGCTTCTCCTACGTGCATGTGCTCGGTTCCGGCGGTTTCGCCGACGTGTTCCTATACGAGCAGTCGATGCCGCGGCGTCAGGTCGCCGTGAAGGTGCTGCTGAGCGAGGTCGTGAACGATCAGGTGCGGCAGATGTTCCAGGCCGAGGCGAACCTCATGGCCCAGTTGAGCTCGCATCCGTCGATCCTCACGGTGTACCAGGCCAGCGTCTCCAGCGACGGCCGTCCCTACCTCGTCATGGAGTACTGCTCGGCCACGCTCACGACGCGCTACCGTGCCGACCCGCTCCCCGTTCCCGAGGTGCTGTCGATCGGGGTGAAGATCGCCAGCGCCGTCGAGACGGCTCACCGCGCCGGCGTGCTCCACCGGGACATCAAGCCGTCGAACATCCTGATGACCGCCTACGGGCATCCCGTGCTGTCCGACTTCGGCATCGCGGCGACGCTCGGCGAGGCCGAGACGACCGAAGCCGTGGGACTCTCGATCCCGTGGTCGGCCCCGGAGGTCCTGCAGGACGACGTGTCGGGGACCGTCGCGTCCGAGGTGTGGTCGCTGGGCGCGACCCTGTACTCGCTCCTCGCCGGACGGTCGCCATTCGAGGTTCCCGGCACCGAGAACACCGCGGCCGAGCTGATGGCCCGGATCACGAAGGCCCGCTACGAACCGATCGGGCGAGCCGACGTTCCCGAACGCCTCGAACTCACGTTGTCGCGCGCGATGTCGCGGCGCCCGGAGAACCGTCAGCGCAGCGTGCTCGAGTTCATCCGCGAGCTGCAGGCCGTCGAGACCGAACTCGAGCTGCCGCAGACCGCCATCGAGGTGGCGATGGACGACTGGGCCATCGCGACGGCGGTCGACATGGAGGAGCGCACCCGCATCAGCGGGGCGAACGTGATCGCCGCCGGAGCCGGTAGGCGCACCCGCAAGCAGTCGGTGAGTCGCACCATGACCGCGACGCCGACCTCGATCGGGCGGAGCGGCAGCACCAGCGGCGACACCCCGGGCAAGGCCGCCGCCGAGCGCAGGAGCCGCAGGCTGGTCTGGGCGATGCTCGCCATCTCGGTCGTCGTGCTCGGCCTCGCCGTCACGGCCACCATCGCCATCGTGCGGTCGACGTCGTCCGACATCCCGACGGTGAGCAACATCGCCGGTCAGGCATCCGCGCGGACCGTCGACTTCTCCTGGGAGGACCCGGGCCTGCGCACGGGCGACAGTTACCTCGTCACGGTCACCGGCGGCGAGTCCAGCGCGCAGAGCGGCACGAGCTTCAGTGCCGATGCCGCATCCGGAGCAGACCAGGTCTGCATCACCGTCGCCGTCAGCCGGGAGGGGCGCACGGGCTCCCCGAGTTCGGAGAAGTGCGTCGCGGTCGAGGCGGTCGATTCGCCATGATCCGATCGTGGCTGGGCGCACACCGTTCCGGGGTGATCGCGGCGACCAGCGGGACCGTCGTCACGGCCCTCATCACGACGGTCGCGATCATGTCCGGCGGGTACTCCGCCCAGCGCATCGACCTGGGTGACGGGTCGGTCTGGGTCAGCAACAGCTCCGATGAGGTCGTCGGGCGGGCGAACACGCAGGTGTTCGAGCTCGACACCGTCATCGGAGCGGCCAATCCCGACATCGACGTCGTGCAGTCGGGCACCACGGTGCTGGTCACCGATCGGCGCACCAGTGCCGTCGACATCATCGACCCGGCCACGAGCACGGTCGCCGACACGGTTCCGCTTCCGCCGGCCGACGACTCCGAGGTGCGGATCGCCGGCGACGACGTCGTGATCTCGGCAGGGGGCGATGTCTGGACCGAGCCCATCCGCGATCTCGACGACTTCAACGCCTCGTCCGAGCCCCAGCTCTCCCTGGGGCCCGGCACGGTGACGAGCGTCGACGACTCCGGTCGCATGACGGCGTTCACTCCGGCCACGGGAACGCTGTCCGTCGTCGACACGGCGAGCGGCACCGTCGTTCAGTCCGAGCGGCTGTCGGGCATCGACGCCAAGGCCGACGTCGCCGTCACGAGCGTCGGCGGCGCGTGGGCCGTGCTCGACCGCTCGTCGCGGTCCATCGCCCTGGCGACGGGGACGATCGATCTGGCGCCCTACATGGCCAGCGGCAGCGAGGCGCAGCTGCAGCAGGCATCGAGCGCGGGAACCTCCATCCTGCTCGCCCACCGGGGTGGCCTGCTGTCCATCCCGATCAGCAGCGGCACCCCGTCGTCGCTCGTCACCGACAGGGCCGGAGCACCGAGTGTTCCGATCGTGGCGGGCGGATGCAGCTACGCGGCCTGGTCCGATGCCACCGCCTGGAACGCCTGCGGCACGACGACGGCGCCGACCCGAGAGCTGGGCGGAGCCTCCGGCGGTCTCACCCTGCGATTCCGCGAGAACGCCGGCGTCGTCGTGCTCAACGACACGGCGTCGGGCGACACCTGGGCAGTGGACGACGACTACAGGCTGATCGACAACTGGGACGAGCTGATCGACCAGACTCCGAAGCAGGAGACCACCGAGCAGAACGATCCCGAGGTGCCACCGGAGTTCGAGAAGAACCAGCAGAAGCCCGTCGCGGAAGACGACGAGTTCGGAGCCAGGCCGGGACGGTCGACGACCCTTCCGGTCCTGGCGAACGACTACGACCCCAACGGCGATGTCCTGACCGTGAGCGACGTGACCCAACCGTCGGGTGACGCCGGACGGGTCGACATCGTGAGCAGCGACCAACAACTGCTGCTCACTCTGCCGGCCACCGCATCCGGGACGATGACGTTCGGGTACACGGTGGCCGACGGCCGCGGGGGGCGGGCCGAGGCCATCGTCACGGTGACCGTGCGCAGCGACGAGGAGAACTCGCCTCCACGACAGCTCCACGACACCCAGGCGGCCGTTCCCGACGGGGGGCGCGTCTCGACGCAGGTGCTGACCGACTGGTTCGACCCCGACGGAGACGCCATGTTCCTGTCCGAGGCGATCGCCCCGGCATCAGACCGCGTCGCGTTCAAACCCGACGGCACGGTCATCTTCACCGACCTCACCGGAGGCACGCGCAAGGTGCAGGTCGGCCTGGCGGTCTCCGACGGCCGGGAGGCGGGGTCGGGCACCCTCGTCGTCAAGGTCATGCCGGCCGGTACCGTGCCGATCATCGCCGACCCGTTCGTGGCGGCCGGCCACGTCGGCGAGAGCCTGACCGTGCTGCCGCTTCCGCATGTCCACGGCGGTACAGGCGCCGTGCGGCTGGCCAGTGTGCCCGCCAAGCCCGGTGTCGACATCGTGCCCGACTTCGATGCAGGCACCTTCCAGTTCACGTCGGAGACCGCCGGAACGTTCTACGTCGACTACGGGGTCACCGACGGGGTCGAGACGGCATCGGGCATCGTGCGCATCGATGTCACCCTCCGGCCCACGGACTCCCTCGTGCCCATCACGGTTCCGCACACGGCGTTCGTCAGGGCGCAGAGCGAGGCGACGATCGACGTGCTGGCGACCGACATCGATCCGGGCGGCGGAGTGCTCCTGCTCACCGGCGTCCTCGACCTGCCGCGCGAGAGCGGGATGCGGGTCGAGATCCTCGAGCAGCGGCTGTTGCGCATCACGCTGACACGCCCGCTCGAGAACGCGACAGCGTCGTTCGGCTACAGGGTGAGCAACGGCCTGGCCGACGCCGACGGCCGGGTGACCGTGATCGAGGTTCCGCAGCCGGAACGCAGGCAGGTGCCCATCGCGAACCCCGATACGGCATCGGTGCGGGTCGGCGACGCCATCGACATCCCCGTGCTGGCCAACGACGAGCAGCCCGACGGTGATCCGCTGACCCTCGACGCCGAGATCCAGAAGCGACCGCGCGGGAGCGGCCTCGCCTTCGCGTCGGGGCAGACTCTGCGCTATCTGGCGCCGGACACCCCGGGCAACTACACCGTGGTCTACAGGGTGAACGCCCCCGACGGGCAGTTCGCGAACGGCGAGGTGACGATCTCGGTCCGCGAGATCGATCGCGCATCGAACCGGGCGCCGGTTCCGCGGGTCGTCACGGCGCGGGTGCTCGCCGGTGACACCGTGCGCATCACCGTCCCGCTCGTCGGCGTCGACCCCGACGGCGACTCCGTGCAGCTTCTGGGCGAGGACTCGAATCCGGAGAAGGGCAGTGTGACGGATGCCGGAGCCGACTGGCTGGAGTACACCTCGGGGGAGTACAGCACCGGCACCGACACCTTCACGTACTCCGTCATCGACTCCCTCGGAGCCAGGGCGACGGGCACCGTGCGCGTCGGCATCAGCGCCAGGCTCGACGGCTCGCGCAACCCCATCGCGGTTCCCGATGTCGTGGCGGCCAGGCCGGGCTCGACGGTCCTGGTTCGGGTCCTCGCCAATGACTCCGACCCCGACGGCGGCGCCCTGGCTGTGACGGCGATCGAGCCGAACTCGACGAATTCCGCAGCCACCGCGAGCATCGACGACGACGTCGTCGAGGTGGACGTCCCAGCCGAACCCGGCAACTACGGCTTCGTCTACTCGATCGAGAACCCGCGCGGAGGGACGAGCTCGACCTTCCTCACCGTGCAGGCGCGCACGGATGCGCCGCTGTCGCGTCCGATCGCGCGCGACACCGTGCTCACCCTCTCCGACGTGCTCGGTCACGAGACCATCGACGTCGACGTCCTCGCGAACGTGTTCTTCGCAGACGGCCCGGCCACCGACCTCACCCTGCGGGTGCTCCCCGGCTTCGGCTCGTCGGCGGCGGTGACGAGGTCGGAGCGGGTGCGGGTCGATGTCGGCACCAGGAGCCAGATCATCCCGTTCTCCGTCACGCATCCCGACGACCCGACCATCACCGCCTACGCCTTCATCTGGGTCCCCGGCTACGGAGACGCCCTGCCGCAGCTGAAGCGCACGGCACCGCGGATCCAGGTCGACAGTGGAGCATCCGTCACCATCGACATCGAGGACCACGTCGTGGCCGTCGACGGACGCGAGGTGCGGTTGACCGACTCGGGAACCGTGCGGGCCACCCACGCCGACGGCTCCGAACTGGTCGTCGACGACGACACGATCCGGTTCCGCAGCGCCGAGAAGTACTTCGGACCCGCCTCGGTCTCGTTCGAGGTGACGGATGCCGTCGCCGGCGATGACGACAAGACGCGCGTCGCGACGATCGTGCTGCCGATCACGGTCGTGCCCCGGGAGAACCAGCCGCCCGCGTTCGCCGGGGGCACGATCGAGTTCGAGCCCGGGCAGTCCAAGACGATCCGCCTGACCGGCCTCACGAGCTACCCCTACCCCGACGATGTCGACGAGCTGCGCTATTCGGTCGAGGACCCCGCCCCCGTCGACTTCGCCATCCCCTCCATCGATGGCGACGAGCTGACACTGCGCGCCGACAGGGGAGCCGACACCGGCAGCGAGACCTCGGTCACCATCGCCGTCAGGGATGACGTGAACGACGGAAGCTCCGGCCGCATCGTGCTGCGCATCGTGCCCTCCACCCTTCCCATCGCTGTTCCCGCCGCCGACACCGCCGTCGCTCCGCGCGGCACCACGACGACGGTCGACGTGCTGAGGAACGACGAGGCGACGAATCCCTTCCCCGACACCCCGCTCCGCGTACGCAGGGTCTCCGGCCTCGACTCGGCGACGCTGCCCGACGGCGTCACGATCGTGCCGAGCGCCGACAAGTCCTCCCTGCAGGTGAGCGTCGGCGAGCAGGCTGCGCCCGTCGACACGAACCTGCAGTACCAGATCGCCGACGCGACGGACGATCCGTCACGCTACGCGTGGGGCACCATCCGCATCTCCGTGCAGGATCGGCCCGAGCCGGTGACGGGCCTCTCCGTGACGAGCGTCGGCGACGGGGTGCTCACGACGACCTTCACGGCAGCCGGATTCAACAACTCGGCGATCAGCGGCTACGACGTGTCGCTGCTGAGCGCCGCGACCGGCGACGTCGTGTCATCGACCGCGTGCGCGGCCACGACCTGCACGCTGGCGACACCGGGCAACGGCGAGGCGAACGCGGTGCGCGTGCGGGTGACGGCCCGGAACGGCATCGGCTCCTCCGATGCCGCCGAGACCTCGACAGCCGTCTGGTCCGACGTCGTCCCCCCGGCACCGACGGGCCTGACGGCCGCGCCGCTCGACGGCGGCCTGCGCATCGGATGGGACGCCGTCGGGGTTCCCGGCGGCGGCACGGCCGTCGGCAGCTATGTCGTCGCCGTCGGCGGAGTGGAACTCGGCGAGCTCGCCGCCGCCGACATCTGCTCGGCGGGGCGCTGCAGCATCGACCAGGGTGGTCTCTCCAACGGCAGCACGGTCGCGTTCACTGTGAGTGCGCGCAACGGCGCCTACCCGGCGCTGTCGAGCTGGACCAGCGCATCGGGAGCCGGCGTGCCGTTCGGCGCCCCGATGGCGGTATCCGTCGACGTGGTGTCCGACGCGGGCTCGGGCGCCGTCACGGTGACCTGGCCGCAGTTCGCGGCGAACGGCGACGCGATCCAGGGCTACTACGTGCAGCGTCTCGCCGACACGGCGCCGGGTGCAGCCCTGCCCGAGGTGCCGACAGGCGCGTCGGGATGCTCGGTCAGCTCTCCGGCGCCCGGCACGGTCTCGCCGCCGCGTGGAGCCGTGCAGGCGCTGCCGGCCGATGCCGGTTCTGCGCGCTTCGAGGGCCTGACTGCCGACGACACGAGCTACAACTTCGTGGTGTGGGGCTACAACAGGGCCGGCTGCGCGGCCACAGTGGTGGCGGGCTCGGTGGTCCGGCCGGGACCGGGAGCCATCACCTCGATCGACGCATCGGTCGAGCCGGCGGGTTACACCCAGGATCTCCTCATCCGCGGTGTCGGCGCCGGTTCCAGCACCAGCACCTTCCAGATCCGCCTGGTGGACGCGGCGGGCGAGCCTCTCACGGCGGCCCAGGACTTCTCGGGCCGGGGCGTGCCCCGCAGGCTGTTCGACCGCTCCTATGGAGAGACCCTGCGCTTCCAGGTGCGTGGATGCTCGGCGTGGGGGACGTGCGGCCCCTGGTCGGGCGTCGCCCCCTCCGACCCCCAGCCCTCGCTGACCTGGGAACTCCCCGGACGGGACTACGCGCTGCCTGACCTCGAGAACGGCGGAACGGTCGGAACCTGGTCGTGGACCAACGACCCGGCGAACGGCGACGGCCATCCGGCGAGCTACCGCTGCGGCGTCGATGCGGACGGCGCCGAGTGGTTCGCGGCGGATTCCCCGACCACGTGTCGGATTCCCGGCCTGGACCCGGCCGCGGATCCGCCCGTCCCCGTAAGGTTGGAGATCACCATCGACGGCCTGACCAGGACGTATTCCCAGTGACGACGGAGCGAGGACCAGCTGTGACCATGACCCCCGATGCCGCGGCCGCATTCGCCGAGACCTTCGGTCGTCTCGTCTCCGGCGTCGAGCAGGTGCTGCTGGGCAAGACCCACGTCATCAGGCTGGCCTTCACGGCGCTGTTCAGCGAGGGCCACCTGCTGCTGGAGGACGTGCCCGGCACCGGCAAGACCTCGCTCGCGCGGGCGATGGCCCAGAGCGTCGACGGCACGAGTTCGCGGGTGCAGTTCACCCCCGACCTGCTCCCGGGCGACATCACGGGAGTCAGCGTCTACGACCAGAGGTCGGGAGCGTTCGAGTTCCACCGCGGCCCCGTGTTCGCGAACGTCGTGCTGGCCGACGAGATCAACCGAGCCAGCCCGAAGACCCAGTCGGCTCTCCTCGAGGTGATGGAGGAGGGCCAGATCACCATCGACGGCATCACGCACGTCCTCGACCAGCCGTTCATGGTCATCGCGACGCAGAACCCGGTCGAGCAGGCCGGAACCTATCGCCTGCCCGAGGCGCAACTCGATCGCTTCATCATGCGGGCCTCGATCGGTTATCCCGACCACGCGTCGACGCTGCGCATCCTCGAGGGCGCAGACCAGCGGGCGCACGACGTCGTCGTACCGCCCGTCGTGTCCGCGACGACGATCGTCGAGATGGCGTCGGCCGTGCGCACGGTCCATGTCGATCCGAGCATCAACGACTACATCTCGCGGATCGCCCAGGCCACTCGGCATGCCCAGGAGGTGCGTCTCGGCGTGAGCGTGCGCGGTGCCCTCGCCCTCCTGCGCAGCGCGAAGACCCTCGCCGCCGCGAATGGCAGGCACTACGTGGTTCCCGACGACGTGAAGACCCTCGCCGAATCGGTTCTCGCCCACCGCCTCATCCTCGACCCCGAGGCCGAGTTCGACGGTGTCAGTTCCTCGAACGTGATCTCCCAGCTGCTCATCGAGACGCCACCGCCGAGCGACAGGCTCGCCGTGTGAGCCAGTCCGCCGAATCGCGGGGGACCGCACCACGGGAGGGCAGGCTCGCCGAGGCGGTCACAGCCGTCGTCGCAGCACTGGCCGCGATTCGACGCGGAGTGTCGGCATCCTGGCGTGCCCTCGTCGCGACGATGACCGTCTTCGGATGGAGCGTCGTGATCGCCGTGATCGTCGGGTTCATCGGCGGCTACCTGCTCGGCTGGGCCGAGTTCGTCGCGCTGGCCTGGGCCGGCACGGTGCTGCTCGCCCTCTCGGCGCTCTACCTCGTGGGCCGCAACTCCTTCCGCATCGGGCTGGCCCTGCCGCTCAGGCGGGTCGTCGTCGGCGAGAAGGCTCCCGGCGAGGTTCTGGTGTTCAACCCGACCCGCAGGCATCTCACCGGGGTCGGGGTCGAAGTGCCGATCGGCGACGGCCTGGCCGAGTTCCACATTCCCGGGATCCCGCGGGGAGCACAGGCCAGCGAGATCTTCCTGGTGGCGGCAGAGCGTCGCGGGGTCATCCCCGTCGGGCCCGTGCGCACCATCCGCGGTGATCCTCTCGGCCTGTTCCGGCGGGAGCTCACCTGGGCCGAGCGGACAGAGCTCTACGTGCATCCGCGCACCATCGCCATCCCGGCGATCTCGACCGGGTTCGTGCGGGACCTGGAGGGTGCCGCGACACGCACCATCACCTCGAGCGACGTCTCCTTCCACGCCCTGCGCGAGTACACGCCGGGAGACGACCGGCGCTTCATCCACTGGCGCAGCTCGGCGAAGACGGGCGTCTACATGGTGCGCCAGTTCGAGGAGACCCGGCGCAGCCACATCATGGTGGTCCTCGGTCTCGCCGAGTCCGACTACGCCGACGACGAGGAGTTCGAGCTGGCCGTGAGCGCGGCCGGCTCCCTCGGCGTGCACGCCATCCGCGACGCGCGTTCGGTCTCGGTCATCGCCAGCGGAGACCGCGCTGCAGCATCCAAGCGGCTCGACCCCGCCTCCCGGGCGCTGCGCACGTCGAGCCGCATCCGCCTGCTCGACGACCTGACTGTCGTGCAGCGATCCCCGGGCGCGACGAACATCGTCGCGCTCACCCGCGTTGCCGGGGAGAGGGCTGCCGACGCCTCGGTCGCCTTCCTCATCACGGGGTCGGCGACCACCATCGCCCAGCTGAGACAGGCCGCGGCCGGGCTGCCGTCCGGCGTCGACGTCATCGCCGTGATCTGCGAGCCCGGCGCTCTGCCTGCGATGCGCCGGGTCGCCGAACTCACCGTGCTGAGCATCGGATACCTCGACGACCTCCAGAAGTCGCTCGCCAGGGCGGCGGTGCTGTGATGGCGGCATCCGCTGGGCCTCGTCCTGCAGTCAAGCTCGTCGCGGTGAACGCGCTCATGCTGCTCGCCGCCACGGGGGTGGCGATGGCGACGCTGTGGCCCGTCTACCAGAGCGCGGCCTTCATCGTCGCGGTTGCGGTCTCGGCCCTGGTCGGCTGCCTCATCGGCACCCTCGGCGCCGTGCTGCGGTGGTCGTCGCTCATCGTCCTCCTCGTCACGGTCGGCGCCTTCCTCGTGATCGGCGTGCCCCTGGGCGTCCCCTCCCAGGCACTGTTCTGGGTGCTGCCGTCGTGGCAGGGACTGATCGACCTGCTCGCGGGAACAGCGCTCAGCTGGAAGCAGCTGCTCACGATCGTGACGCCCGTCGGCTCCTACCAGGCGTTGCTCGTTCCCGTGGTGGTGATCGTGCTGGCGACCACGACCGTCGGCATGTCCGTGGCGCTGCGCGCCCGACGGGGCGAGTTCGCCGTCCTCGCGCCCCTCGGTCTCTTCGTGCTGGCGATCCTGCTCGGTCCGAGCACGGCGCTCGCACCGGTGGAGACGGCCCTCCTCCTCGGCATCGTGCTGGTGTTCTGGGCGGCGTGGGTGCACCGCACGCGCCGCGCCGAGGCCATCGCGCGCGTGACCCAGGGCGGATCCGGCGTGCGGGAGAGCGCCGCCCGCCGGAGGATCGCCGTGACCCGCACCGTGCTGAGCTCTGCGGTGATCGTCGCCGTCGCCGTCGCCGGTGGCACTCTCGCCGCCGTCGCCTACCCGGCCGCGGCAGCGCGGGAGGTGCCCCGACGTCACACCGAGCAGCCCTTCGACCCTCGCGACTATCCGAGTCCACTCGCCGCCTTCAGGAGCTTCCTCGAAGCGGATGCCGCCTCCAGCACGATGCTCACCGTCTCGGGGCTGCCGCCCGGCGGCCTCATACGCATCGCTGCGCTCGACAGCTACGACGGGATCGTCTACTCGGTGGGCAGCGACACCGTGGCCAGTGCTTCGGGCTCCTTCACCCGGCTTCCGTTCCGCATCGACCAGAGTGCCGTGGAGGGGGAATCAGTCTCCATCGACGTGGCCGTCGGCGACTACACGGGTGTCTGGGTGCCGGGCGTCGGCAAGCTCGAGAGCATCCGGTTCACCTCGGACCGGGCGGGCAGGCTCACCGATTCGTTCTACTACAACGACAACGCCGCGACCGGAGCCGTGCTCGGCGGGCTCGATGACGGCGATGAGTACCGGGCGGACGCCGTCGTCCCCCCAGCCCCGGCCGACCTCGCGACGCTTCAGCCCGGTACAGCGGTGCTCCCTCCGCTCCCGGCCGACATCGAGGGCCTCGCACCCCTGCTCTCGGACTGGGTCGACGAGACCGCCGACCCCGGCACGCAGCTCGCCCAGATGCTCGAGGGCATTCGTCGCGACGGCTACGTGAGCCATGGACTGGAGGGTGAGCCGCCGAGCCGCTCCGGTCACTCGGCCGACAGGCTCACGCAGCTGGCGACCGAGATCCCGATGCTGGGCGACGGGGAGCAGTACGCCGCAGCCGCAGCAGTGATGGCGCGCATGCTCGGCTTCCCCGCCCGGGCCGTGATCGGTTTCGCCCCCAGCATCACGTCCACGACGGGGTCCGTCGCCGTCACGGGCGACGACATCGCCGCGTGGATCGAGGTGCAGGACTCGACGGGTTCGTGGGTGAGTCTCGACCCCAATCCGGAGCCTCGCGAGGTGCCGCCCAAGGAGCAGGACGAGCCGATTCCGGTATCGCGCCCGCAGGTCGTGCTGCCGCCGCCGCTCGAACAGCCGCAGGTGTCCGAGCCGGCACCCGATCCGCAGTCGGCCCCCACCGATGTCGATCCGCCGGCGGATCCGACGCTCGCCCTCATTCTGCTGATCGGTCGGATCGCCGCGTGGTCCGCTCTCGCCATCGCCCTGCTGCTGAGTCCGTTCCTCGCCATCGTCGCCGCCAAGGTGCGTCGACGGCGGTACCGGCGACGCGCGGGCGACCCCGTCGATCGGATCGCCGGCGGCTGGCGCGAGTTCACCGATCTCGCCGTCGACCACGGCTTCGACCTGTCGCCCGCTGCGACCAGGTCCGAGAATGCCGCCGTGGTGGGAGGCAGCAGGCCGCTCCTGCTCGCCGGCGACGTCGACAGGGCCGTGTTCGCACCCGGGACTCCTCCGTCAGCCGACGCCGATCGCGTCTGGCACGAGGTCGACGAACTGCGCGGTACTCTCGACGCGGGACGTTCGCGCTGGCAGCGGCTGCGTGCGAAGATCTCGCTCAGATCGTTCCGCTTGCCGGGTGAAGGACGGAGACAGCACCAGTGAACTGCCTGATCTGCGGTGCCGTCCTCCCGCCCGGCGCCATGTTCTGCGGTGATTGCGGCAGTTCGACGACGGCGACTCCGCGCAGTCGCACCAGGCCGGATCCGCGCCCCGGAGACACGACGATCATCGAGCCGCTGCGGCCACGAGGTGCGGCACCGGATGCCGTCGTCGACCCGCCCGTGGTTCCCGCCGCTCGTCCCGTGCCGGCCGACTCCGCGTTCGCGCCCGCCGACCCCACCTCTGCTGACGGTGCGGATGCCGGGAGTGCGGCATCCGTACCTGTGACCTCATCCGCAGGTGTCGACGAACCCGCACGGGTCGACCCGGCGCCCGTCGACCCGACACCGGTCGACCCGGCACCGGTCGACCCGCCGCCCGCGACCTTCGTGCTCGTCTTCAGCACGGGGGAGCAGTGGGCCGTCTCCGGGACCGGCCTCATCGGCCGACGCCCGCTGCCGCAACCGACCGAGTACCACGACGAGATCATCGCCGTCGCCGATCGCGGACTGTCGGTCTCCAAGACGCACCTCGAGTTCGGCCAGCACGAGGGCGAGCTCTGGGTCTGCGACAGGTTCTCGGGCAACGGCACGATCATCCGCCGCCCGCGCGAGGCGCCGATGCGCTGCGATCCCGGGCGACGCTACCTCGTTCCGCGCGGTTCTCGCGTCGACATCGGCGAGCAGCACTTCACCGTGGCGTAGCGTCCTCCCCGCACGCCTCGAACACTCCGTCGATGCACTGATGCAGCCCTCCCGGTCCTGCGGCGGTGCCGGGGTGGTTCCATCACCGGGTGACCGATCTGCACCCGTCCGACACCCTGCGGCTGCCTCCTCGCCCCACCGAGCGCGAACGAGCACCGTTTCCCCTGCTCGCGAGCATCGCCCCCGTCGTCGTGGCCCTGGCACTCTGGGGCATCACCCGATCGCCGTTCGCACTGCTGTTCGCCGTGCTCGGGCCCGTCATCGCCCTCGCGAGCCTCGCGGATGCCGTCCGCTCCACGCGGAGATCGTCCCGACGGGCGGTCGCCGAGCACAGCGCCGCCCTCGGCGAGCTGACCGAGCAGATCGCGCGGCGCCAACGGAACATCCGTCGCGCGGCCTGGCAGCGGCATCCGAGTGCCTCCGACGCCTTCTTCGCCGGTGACGACGACGCTCGCCGGTGGCGCTCCGCGGCGCCTGGATCCGTGGTGCTCGGCAGCGGAACTGTGCCCAGTCCCGACGCGATCGCCTGGGACGAGACGAGCGCCCTGCCCGACGATGCGGGTGATGCCGGGCCCCACGTCGATCAGGGAGCCCTCGGCACCTCCGGTCGGCGACGCGACGCCAGCGACTCCAGAACCTCGGTGAGTCGCGAGCGCGCTGCCGTCGTGGCGGCATCGCGGTCCATCGACGACATGCCTGTCGCCGTCGACGTCGGTGGCGGCATCGGCGTCGTCGGTGCGGAGCCCCTGGTGCGTGCTGTGCTCCGCGGACTCCTGCTCCAGGTCGTCGATGCCGTTCCGCCGAGCAGGCTGGGCGTCTCGACGCCGGCGACGGCCGAGTGGGACTGGGCGGCCGAGCTTCCGCACGCGCTCGCCGAGAAGGAGCACGGCGCGGCGGCGCCCGGGGTTCCGCTGCTGGTCGTCGTGCAGGCATCGGAGGCGGGGCAGGGGCGCCGCATCCCTCCGTCCTCCGACGACGGTACGCGCGGGACGATGCGATCCATCGTGCTCGCCGGAGCTCCGAGCATCGCCCTCCTTCCCCCGGGTTGCGCCGTCATCGTCGTCGTGCGCAGCGCCGTCGACGCCGAGGTCGTGCGATCGCCCGCCGACCACAGGGTGCGCCTGGTGCCCGAACTCGTCGGAGCGGAGCATGCCGGCGCCCACGCGCGACTGCTCGGACTGACCGCCCGGCGTTCAGCACCGAGGGCGCTGCCGGCGATGCTGCCGTTCGTGGCTCCCGAGCATCCGACGGGCCCCGGGCTCGCCGGGGTGATCGGCGTGGGCGCGACGGGTCCGCTGGTGCTCGACCTCGTCGCCGACGGCCCGCACGCCGTCGTCGGGGGAACGACGGGCAGCGGCAAGAGCGAACTGCTGGTGACCTGGATCGCCGCCATGGCCGCCGGACGGACGGCCGCGGAATTCACCTTCCTGCTCGTCGACTTCAAGGGCGGGGCGACGGGAACCATCCTCGGTGGCCTGCCGCACTGCGCCGGCGTCGTGACAGACCTCGACGCTCCGCTCGCCCGACGCGTGCTCGAGAGCCTTCACGCCGAGATGCGCCGCCGGGAGGCCGTGCTCGCCGACGCGAAGGTGGCCGGCATCGACGGACTCCCGACGGACCGCGCGCTCCCGCGACTCGTCATCGTCGTCGACGAGCTCGCCGCTCTGCTCGGCGCCGAACCCGGGATGCACGCGCTGTTCAGCGACATCGCCGCCCGCGGACGCTCGCTCGGCCTGCACCTCGTCCTCTGCACCCAGCGACCGGCCGGCGTCGTGCGGGAGTCGTTGCTGGCGAACTGCGCGCTGCGCATCAGCCTGCGCGTCATCGACGGCGCCGACAGCGCAGCACTGATCGGATCGCCTGCCGCGGCACTGATCCCGGTCGCCGTGCCGGGTCGGTGCCTCATCGCGCGCCATGGCCGCCTCGACGAGGCCCAGGTCGCGACGACGACTCCGGGCGACCTGGCCGTCATCGCGCGCCGAACCGACCGGCGGGGCTCGCCCGAGCCGCAGCGGCCCTGGCTTCCGCCCCTCCCTCCGGTGCTCCAGCGCGATCATCCGGCGTTCGCCGACGGGCTGGCACGAGGCGCGGCGGCATCGCCCGGCGTCGTCATCGGCCTCCTCGACCGTCCGGCGCTCCAGTCCCAGCCTCTCGCCCGCTGGGCGGGGCCCGCGCTCCTGGTGCAGGGCGGCGCGGGGTCGGGGCGCACGAGCGTACTCGCCCGGATCGCCGCCGAGTCACCGGGGGCGCACGTCGTTCCGGCCGATGTCGAGGGCACGTGGGACGCCCTCGACCTGGCGGAACGCGGAGAGCTGCGGATGCTGCTGCTCGACGACTGGGACGCCGTGTCGGGCCGCTGGCCTGCCGAGTACCGTCAGGCGGCCGCGGACCGTCTCGCCGACCTGCTGCACGGCGGCGCCGCCCGCATCGCCGTGACGGTCAGGCGTTCAGGCGCGCTCGGATCCGTCGCCGGGTTGTTCGGGAGCACGATCGTGCTGCGGAGCGACGACCGTGCCGAGCATGTGCTCGCCGGAGCCGGCGCCGACCTCTGGGATCCGGCCGCTCCTCCGGGGCGCGGAGTGTGGGAGGGAGCCCGGCTGCAGGTCCTGGCCCCCGATCCGGTGGTGGAGACGCAGCCGACATCGCTGGTGCCGTCACCGCTGTCACCGGCCGAGCCCCCGCTGCTCGCCGCCGGTCCCGGTCCCGTGCTCGCTGTGTCGTCCCGCCCCGAGCGGTTCGCGCGGCGGCTCGGCAGACTGGTGCCGGGTCGGGAGATCAGGCAGCTGGAAGCCGCATCCCGCCCCGATCTCGCCGTGCATTCGGCGGCCATGGGGCCCGTGCTGGTCGGGCGACCAGACGCGTGGCAGTCGCAGCCCGCTCTGTTCGCCGCCCTGGCCGCCCAGGCGACCCTCGTGTTCGACGGCTGCAGCACGAGCGAGGTGAGGCAGCTCACGCGCGTACGCGAACTGCCTCCTCCTCTTCGTGCCGGAGCGGGCCGTGTGTGGGTGCAGGCACCGGAGGGCGGCATCCGTCGCGCCAGGCTCGACGAGTGACCTCGTCTGCCGGGCCCTGCAGCGACGGCCGCGCGCAGGACCGGGCCTCGACCCGGGACCGTGTGCCCGGGCGCGTCAGGCCAGAGCGTCTGCCGGAGCGAGGGCCTCGCGGCCGTTCGCCGCGGCGACTCCGGCGTTGTAGACCTCGCCGGCGTGGATGTTGAGTCCCAGCGCCAGTGCCGCGTCGGCGAGCAGGGCGGCCTTCCAGCCGGCGTTCGCCACGGCGCGCACGTAGGGCAGCGTCGCGTTGGTGAGGGCGTAGGTGGAGGTGCGGGGCACAGCTCCCGGCATGTTCGCGACGCAGTAGAACAACGAGCCGTGCACGGTGAAGGTGGGGTCGGCGTGCGTCGTCGGGCGCGAGTCGGCGAAGCAGCCGCCCTGGTCGATGGCGATGTCGACGAGCACGCTGCCCGGGCGCATGCGGGACACCAGCTCGTTGCTGACCAGCTTGGGCGCCTTCGCCCCGGGCAGGAGCACCGAGCCGATCACGAGGTCGGCCTCGACGACGGCCTTGTCGATCTCGAAGCTGTTCGATGCGATGGTGCGGATGCGGCCTCCGTAGAGGGCGTCGAGTTCGCGCAGACGGAACAGGTTGGTGTCGAGGACGGTGACCTCGGCTCCGAGGCCCATCGCGATCTGCAGGGCGTTGGTGCCGGCGACGCCGCCACCGAGGATGGTGACGCGTGCCGGGGCGGTGCCGGGAACGCCGGGCACCAGCAGCCCGGGGCCGCCGTTCGGCTTCAGCATCGCGTTCGCGCCGACGATCGGGGCGAGTCGGCCGGCCACCTCGCTCATCGGGGCGAGCAGGGGGAGCTGACGGCCGGGCAGCTGAACGGTCTCGTAGGCGATCGCCGTGACGCCGCTCGAGAGCAGCGCCTCGGTCAGCTCGGGCTCGGCGGCCAGGTGCAGGTAGGTGAAGAGCACGAGTCCGTCGCGGAAGTACTGGTACTCGCTCTCGATCGGCTCCTTCACCTTCAGCAGCAGCTCGGCGATGGCCCACGTGCTCGCGGCGTCGGGGAGGAGCTGGGCTCCGGCGGCGCTGTACTCCTCGTCGGGGACGGACGAACCTGCACCGGCGCCGCTCTGGATGAACACCTCGTGGCCGTGCGCGACGAGGTCGTGCACACCTGCCGGGGTGATGGCGACCCTGAACTCGTTGTTCTTGATCTCTGTGGGGACTGCGACTCTCATACCGCTCCTTCGTTGACGGGACGCCCTTGTCCCGCCGATCAGCCTACCCAGCGACACGCGCGCCGAACTATCGGAAACATGCTTTTAACCTCCCTGCAGGTGCTGATTTCGTACGGAATCCGCGCCGAATCCAACGATTTGATCACCAAACCGTGCTTACACGCGCGCAGTGTGCGAATATCGACCCACCCGCGAAGAATGCGGGCCGCGAGACGAGTACCACCAGTTCTGTGCCACCCGTGAAGGAGTCCGCCCGTGAAGCCCCGTGAGCTGCCCGCTGATCCGATGATCCGATCCCTCATCGCCCAGGCGAAGAGCTCGCAACTGAACAGGAGAGCACTGCTCTCCGGAGCCGGCGCCGGAGCCACGGCGCTCGCCCTCGCCGCGTGCTCGACCGGGGGATCCGCGAAGCCGACGGCGGCACCCGACGAGTCCGCCACGGACAAGACCCTCAACTGGGCGAACTGGGCGGCCTACATCGACGAGGACGACGCCGGCAACTACCCGACGCTCGATGCCTTCACCGCCGAGACGGGCATCAAGGTCAATTACGACGTGGCCGTCGACGACAACAACTCGTACTACGGCAAGGTGAAGGACCAGCTCGCCCTCGGTCAGGACATCGGCGCAGACACCGTCTGCCTGACCGACTGGATGGTCGCCCGCTGGATCCGCTTCGGCTACACGCAGAAGCTGGACCAGGCGAACATCCCGAACATGAAGAACCTCACGCCGGCGCTCAAGGACGTCGACTTCGACAAGGGCCGCGAGATGAGCCTGCCGTGGCAGGGCGGCTTCGCCGGTATCTGCTGGAACAAGGAGAAGGTGCCCGGCGGACTGGCCTCGGTCGCCGACCTCTGGGACCCGTCGCTGAAGGGCCGCGTCGGAGTGCTCTCCGAGATGCGCGACACGATGGGCCTCATCATGCTGGAGCAGGGCGTCGACATCAGCGGTGACTGGGGCGACGAGGAGTACTCCGCGGCCATCGACGAGCTCCAGAAGCAGGTCTCCGACGGGCAGGTGCGCAACATCAAGGGCAACGCCTACCTGGAGGACCTCAAGAGCGAGGACACCCTGGCCGCCATCTGCTGGTCGGGGGACATCACCGTCATCAACGCCGAGGCCGGCGACAAATGGGAGTTCGCCATCCCGACCGACGGCGGAACGCTCTGGAACGACAACTTCCTCATCCCGATCGGCTCGCCGCGCAAGGCCAACGCCGAGAAGCTCATCAACTACTACTACGAGCCCGAGGTCGCAGCCGAGGTCGCCGCGTGGGTGAACTACATCACGCCGGTCATCGGTGCGAAGGAAGCCGCCGCCGCCATCGACCCCGAGCTCGCCGACAACCAGCTCATCTTCCCCGACGAGACGACCCTGTCGAAGGCCCACGTCTTCCGCACCCTCACCGGTGCCGAGGAGCAGAAGTACCAGGCCGAGTTCCAGGCCATCCTGCTGGGCGCCTGAGCATGGCGGCATCGCAGTTCGCCGACAGCGGCGCCGACCTCACCCTGGTCGGCATCCAGAAGCGGTTCCCCGGCTTCACGGCCATCGAGGACCTCAACCTCGAGATCCCGGCGGGGTCCTTCTTCGCCCTGCTCGGACCGAGCGGATGCGGCAAGACGACGACGCTCCGGCTCGTGGCGGGCCTCGAGGAGCCGACGGCCGGACGTATCCTCATCGGAGGCAAGGACGTCACGTCGACCAAGCCGCACCAGCGCCCCGTGAACACGGTGTTCCAGAGCTACGCGCTGTTCCCGCACATGACCATCCTCGAGAACGTCGCCTTCGGGCTGCGTCGCCGCAAGGTGTCCGACCCCGTCAACCGGGCGCATGAGGCCCTGCGGCTCGTCGAACTCGACCACCTGGCTGCGCGCAAGCCGCAGCAGCTCTCGGGAGGCCAGCAGCAGCGGGTCGCGCTCGCTCGCGCCATCGTCAACCGTCCGGCGCTCCTGCTCCTCGACGAGCCCCTGGGCGCCCTCGACCTGAAGCTGCGCCGCCAGATGCAGCTCGAGCTGAAGACCATCCAGGAGGAGGTCGGCCTGACCTTCCTGCACGTCACCCACGACCAGGAGGAGGCCATGACCATGGCCGACACCGTCGCCGTCATGAACAAGGGGCAGATCGAGCAGATGGGTGCCCCCGAGGCGCTCTACGAACTGCCGCACACGGCGTTCGTGGCCAACTTCCTCGGTCAGTCGAACCTGTTCACCGGTGAGGTCGTCGAGTCGACCTCGGCCGTCGTCGCGGTCGATGTCGCCGGCATCCGCGTCGCGGTCCCCGTCGCTCGGGCCCAGCGTCACACCGGCGCCGTCACCGTCGGCGTCCGCCCCGAGAAGCTGGCGATCCACCGCGATGCCCCTGCCGCCGACTCCGGCACCAACATCCTCGGCCCCGGTCGCGTGATCGACGTGTCGTTCTCCGGAGTGAGCACCCAGTACCTGGTCGCCATCCCCGGCGCCGGAACCGTCGTCGTGTTCTCGCAGAACCGCGACTTCGGCCCGATCAGTCACGTCGGCGACGACGTCTGGATCAGCTGGAACGTCGAGCACTCCTTCGGGCTGGCGGATGTCCCCGACGAGGTGCAGCGGTTCGCCGGCGACACCGACACCAAGTCCATCGCGGCGCAGCGTCGCGAGGCGCTCATCGCCGAGCTCGAGGACTAGGGAGCGACCGTGGCCTTCGCCGCCTTCTCGAGCACTTCGGTCGTCGCCGAGCCCGCGCCGCGCAAGAAGAGCCGCATCGCGCTGTTCCTGCTGCTGCCCGGCATCCTCTACCTGGTGCTGTTCTTCCTGACGCCCCTGGTGTCGCTGGTGCTCACGTCGCTGCAGGCGCCGCGCGAGTTCGGCGACATCGGCCAGTACGACTACGCATTCAACTGGCAGAACTACGTGCAGGTGGTCGACGCCTACTGGCCGCACATCCTGCGCTCATTCGGCTACGCCCTCGCGGCGACGGTCTTCGCGCTCGCGTTCAGCTACCCGCTGGCCTACTTCATCGGGGTGAAGGCCCGGCGCTGGCCTCTGCTCCAGAGCCTCATGCTGGTGCTCGTCATCGCCCCGTTCTTCATCAGCTTCCTGCTGCGCACCCTGGCCTGGAAGCAGCTGCTCTCCGATGAGTCGTTCGTGATCACGAGTCTCAAGGCGCTGTCGTTGATGGCTCCGGATGCGCACTTCACCGGCACGCCGGCTGCCGTCATCTTCGGTCTGACGTACAACTTCATCCCGTTCATGACGCTGCCGCTGTTCACGACGCTCGAGCGACTCGACACCCGCTACCTCGAGGCCGGAAGCGACCTCTACGCCAGCCCGTTCCAGGTGTTCCGCAAGGTGACCATCCCGCTCTCGATGCCCGGCATCGTGGCGGGTACCCTGCTGACGTTCATCCCGGCGGCCGGCGACTACGTGAACGCCAGCCGCGACTTCCTCGGAGGGGCGGACACGCAGATGATCGGAAACGTGATCGAGGCCAACTTCCTGGTGCTGCAGAACTATCCGGCGGCGGCGGCGTTGTCGATCATCCTCATGGCCGCGATCCTCGTGATCGTCGGCATCTACGTGAAGCGAAGCGGAACGGAGGAACTCCTGTGAGCGGTGAGGGACAGGCGGGCACCGTCGTCGCGGGCCTCTTCGAGACCGAGAACGCCGAGACGGCCAGAGGGTCGCGCTCCCCGCTGCCGCGACCTCGGCGCTGGTCGCCGAGCAGCTGGATACTCCCGGCCTACGCCATTCTGGCGTTCATCTTCCTGCTGATCCCGATCGCCTACACGTTCATCTTCAGCTTCAACGACTCGCTCAAGTCGAACATCTCCTGGCGCGGATTCACCTTCGACAAGTGGCTCAACGTCTGCGCCGTGCAGAACGGCGCCGTCTGCGAGGCCTTCGCCAACAGCATCGTGATCGGCGTCGTCGCCACTGTGGTCGCGACGATCCTCGGCACCATGATCGCCATCGCGATCGTGCGGTACAGGTTCCGTGCACGGTCCGGGATCAGCCTGCTGCTGTTCCTCCCGATGGCGACCCCCGAGGTGGTCCTCGGTGCCGGCCTGGCCGCGCAGTTCCTCGCCTTCGGTGTTCCGAAGGACATGCTGACGATCATCCTGGCCCACACGATGTTCTGCATCAGCTTCGTCGTGGTGACGGTGAAGGCCCGCGTGGCGAGCCTCGACCCGGCGCTCGAGGAGGCCGGCCGCGACCTCTACGGGTCACCGACGCAGGTGTTCATGAGGGTCACGTTGCCGCTGCTGCTGCCCGGGATCATCGCGGCGGCGCTGCTCTCGTTCGCGCTCAGCTTCGACGACTTCATCATCACGAACTTCAACTCGGGTTCGGTGATGACGTTCCCGAAGTACATCTACATCTCGGCGTCGCGCGGCATCCCGGCAGAGGCGAACGTCATAGCGTCGGCCGTGTTCCTGTTCGCGATCGCGCTGGTGCTCGTCGCCCAGATCTCGCAGGCGGCCAAGCGGCGGAAGCTGGCGAAGGAGTAGGGAGCTACACCGTCGCGCGGATGCGTCCGACGCGGCCGGCTCCACCGGTCACCCAGAGGTCGAGCTCCTCCAGCACGGGCGCGACGGCCTCGGCGTCGAGGGCGCCGGCCTGCACGAGCAGACGCAGCGCGACGGCGTGCACGACACGGATGTTCCCGTCGAGCACCTTCGCGGCCACCGTCGTCCCGTCGGGCGCCGTCATCACGATGCTGCCCTCGGCTCCGTACTTGGAGAACACGCCCAGACGCTCGATGGCGATGGAGTCGCCGAGACCCGGTCCGGCGATGACCCACGGATGCTCCCGCACGGCCTCGGTGAGTGCTCCAGCCTCGCGGTAGATCGCGAACGGCGACGACGGGGTCGACGTCGTGACGCGCTGGATGCCGCGGGCGAGGGCGGTGAGGGAGATCGCGTGCACGGGGGCGCCGCATCCGTCGATCCCTGTGGCGGCCGGCCGTTCGCCGGTGAAGCGCTCGACGATGTCGAGAATGCGCTTCTGCAGCGGGTGCTCCATGTCGAGGTAGCCCTCGAGCGGCCAGCCGTTGGCGGCGCAGGCCGCGAGCATGGCGGCGTGCTTGCCGGAGCAGTTCATGTACAGCGGCGACTTCGCGCCGTTGGCGCGCACGACCGCGTCGCGGGCAGCCGTGTCCTGCGGGTACGCCTCGGGGCAGGCGAGGGCCGACTCCGGCACGCCGGCGCGCGCGAGGACCCCGCGCACGAGGTCGACGTGCCGTGCAGTGCCGGAATGGCTGGCCGTGGCGATGGCGGCATCCGTTCCCCGCAGGGTGACACCGCTCGACATGACGGCGACGGCCTGGAAGGGCTTCAGCGCGGACCGCGGGAACACCGGCGACGCGATGTCGCCCAGGGTGCGCACGATGTCACCGGCGGGGGAGATCACGACGGCTGAACCGGCGTGACGGGACTCGATGAAACCGCTGCGTTCGACCACGGCCATCTCGACCGAGTCCTCGACCTGGAAAGTCTCCGTCACGATCAGGACAGCCGGGCGAGGGCGGCGTCGAGCACAGACAGTCCGTCGGCGATGAGTTCGTCGGTGACGGCCAGGCTGGGCAGGAATCGGAGCACGTTCCCGTAGGTGCCGGCGCTCAGGAACAGCACGCCCTGCTGGGCGGCCCAGGTCGTGATCTCGGTGACGGCGGCGGCGTTCGGCTCCTTGGTCGTGGATCCGGTGCCCGGCTGCACGAGCTCGATCGCGATCATGGCTCCGCGGCCGCGGATCTCGCCGATGATGTCGTAGCTGGCGGCCAGCTTCTCGAGCCCGGCCGTGAGGGTCTTCTCGATGCGCTCGCCCTCGGCGAGCAGGCCGTTGTCCTCGATCGCCTCGAACACGGCGACGGCCGCGGCGCAGGCCACGGGGTTGCCTCCGAACGTGCCGCCGAGTCCGCCGGGCTGGGCGGCGTCCATGATCTCGGCACGTCCCGTGACGGCGGCCAGCGGCAGGCCACCGGCGATGCCCTTGGCCGTGAGCACCAGGTCGGGCTCGAGGCCGAAGTGCTCGCTGGCGTAGTAGCGGCCGGTGCGGGCCATGCCCGACTGGATCTCGTCGGCGATGAGCACGACGCGGTTCGCCGTGCACCACTCCTGCAGTGCGGGCAGGTAGCCGTCGGCGGGAACCATGAAGCCACCCTCACCCTGGATGGGCTCGACGACGAGGCAGGCCAGGTCGCTGACTCCGACGACCTTCTCGAGCCAGGTCGTCGTGCGTGCTGCGGCCTCGGCGCCGCTGAGGCCGTCGTGATAGGGGTAGGAGCTCGGAGCGTGGTAGACGTCGCCGGCGAGCGGGCCGAACCCCGTCGCGTAGGGCATGGCCTTGTAGTTCATCGCCATCGTCAGGTTGGTGCGGCCGTGGTACGCGTGGTCGAGCACGGCGACGGCCCTGCGGCCGGTGTACTTGCGGGCGATCTTGACGCCGTTCTCGACGGCCTCCGCGCCCGAGTTGACGAGCACGCTCTTCTTCGCCCAGTCGCCGGGGGTGTGCTCGGCGAGCAGTTCGGCGACACGCACGTACTGCTCGTAGGGCGTGATGGTGAAGAGGGTGTGGATGACCTCCTGCAGCTGGCCGGCCGCAGCGGCGACGACGCTCGCTTCAGTGTGGCCGACGGTGGTGACACCGATGCCGGCACCGAAGTCGATGAACCTGTTGCCGTCGACGTCGACGAGGATGGCGCCATTGGCCTTCTCGATGTACACCGGGAGCGTGGAGGAGACCCCGGAGGAGACCACCGCCAGGCGTCGTTCGTGCAGTTCCCGGGACTTCGGGCCGGGAACGGCCGTGACGATGCTGCGCTCCTGAGGAACTGAGGTGACGGGGGCGTCGAGAGAGGTGAAAGTCATGGTGACTCCAGCTTATCCTCGACGAGGAGACAGCCAGCAGGCACGCAGAACGGAGCTCACGCCATGGATTTCGACCACCACTACGCCGTCGCCGTGGATTGGCAGGGCGACCGGGGGACCGGCACGAGCGGGTACCGGGAGTACGGTCGCGAGCATCTCGTGACGGCATCCGGCAAGCCGGCCATCGACGGTTCAGCCGACCCGGCCTTCCGCGGCGATCCGGCCCGCTGGAACCCCGAGGAGATGCTGCTCGCTGCTCTGGCCCAGTGCCACATGATGTCGTACCTGCACGTCGCCGTCACCCATGGCGTCGTCGTGACGGGCTACTCGGATGCCGCCGTCGGCACGATGCGCCAGACGCACGACGGCGGCGGTCACTTCACGGGCGTCACGCTGCGCCCACGGGTGGAGGTCGCCGACGCGTCGATGATCGAGCTCGCCGCCAGCCTGCATCACGAGGCGTCGGAGAAGTGCTTCATCGCGGCGTCCGTCAACTTCCCGGTGGCTCACGAACCCGAGACGCGCGCCCGCAGCTGAGAGGGGGAGGAGTGCCGTGCCCGAGTGACCTCGTGGGCGGCATCGGCCTGGTCGGCGAGGGCTGCAGCCTCGTCCTGCATAGCCCAGCGGTGGATGGCGGCGGCCCATCGGCCGTCGCGCACGAGGGGTTCGAGCTCGGCCGCCTCGTGCACCTGCTGGTGACGCAGGCTCTCGTCGTCGCTGCTGTGGTCGAGCACCCGCACGTCGCGAGTGGCCCAGAGAGTGAGGGGATTCATGATCAGTGCTCCATTGCTGTGTCCGACCGCGAGCCGGATCCGTTCTGATAACCAGCTATTCCTGATTGGTAGTTACACGCTACCGTAACCACTATTCGATGTACAGTGGTTATATGACGGATGGCGGGAATGTGCTGACGAGTGACGCTTCCGGCGCGACGGCGCACGAGGACCTCCTCGTGGACTTCCTCAACACGCTCGATGTGGAGGAGGTGACCGACACCCTCGCGTCCGAGGGGGAGTTGTCGACCTGGGCCACGGCACACGGGTTCGTTCCCGGCGGGCTCGACCAGGTGCTCGCCGTGCGGAACGCCCTGCGTGCGCTGGCGAGCGGGGAGGAGGCCGAGCTCCCCGACCTGCCCGTGCGCGTCGCCATCACGGCTCGATCGGTGACCCTCACTCCGTCGACGGTGGCCGAAGCGGTGCTGGCCAGCGCGCTCACCCTCGGCATCGAGGGTCGGCTCCGGCGCGTGAAGCTCTGCTACGCGCACGACTGCGCCTGGGCGTTCTACGACAGGTCCCGCAACGGCTCGCGCACCTGGTGCGACATGGGAGTGTGCGGAAACCGGTCCAAGGTGCGCACCTATCGGGCCAACAACCCGGCGCCGCCCCGCTGATCCGAGGCCGACTACCCGACCAGCGGCTGATCCTCCACGTCATCGAGCACCCAGCGCGGCGCCGCGCAGGGCTGCCCGCCGACGAGGTTCGCGCACGGTCCGAAGATCGTCGGATACGGCTCGGTGTCTGGGGCTCCGAACCACTTCGAGTACAGCAGCCAGAAGTTCAGGTTGCCGTGGGTGGAGCAGTCGTCGCCCTCGCCCTTCAGGTCCGCCAGGGCGGCCTTGTTCGGCTGGTACGGCGTGTAGTTGTAGAGGTTCGCCGTCGCCTGGTTGGCGACCTTCACCACGGTCGACCCGCACGCGGCATCGGGGTTGAAGCCGACCGGCACGGCCCCGATCCTGTAGGCGCGATCGGGATGCTGCGTGTACTGCCGGAACTGCCAGGCCGCGTTGTAGACCTGATTGAAGAAGCCGAAGTACTTCTGGTCGCAGTCGGCCGTGTCGGGGCATCCGTACCCCGTCGCCCGCAGGTAGCCCGAGGCGTTCGGCCGGGTGACCAGCGACTGCTCCTTCTGCAGGAGCACGAGCAGCACGCGCGGGCTGACGCCGCAGGCTGCAGCCACCTTCGTGATGATGCGTGCGGCCGACTCGTCCTTCCCGGGCAGGTAGGCGTCGCAGTGGCCGCGCTCGACGGCCGCCTGGAAGATGGTGTCCTGACTGAAGTCGCGCAGGCACGGCGACTCGTCACGCGGCTTGCATGGCGCGGAGTCGAGGAAGTCCTGCACCTGCTCCTCGGTCATGGCGGCACTGTTGAAGAAGTTGTAGTCGCTGATGATCAGCCCGGGATCGAAGTCGTCTCCGTCGCGCTGCTCGGCGCCGACGGCCGCGGCATAGAACGGATGCGACTGCACCGCCGCGAGCGTAGACGCGCCGAGCCCGGCCACAGCGCCAGCGGCGGTGAACCCGCCGGCCCGGGCGTCGGGGGCGGGGGAGCCCGCGATCACGACGCCCGCCAGGACGACGGCGGCCACGGCCGCGCAGATGCGGCGCAGGAGGGGGCGGGTCGGGCTGGTCACCGTTCGACCCTAACGGCGACGGCTGACGGATGCCTCAGCGACGCTCGCGGGGCAGCACGCGGTCGACGAGCTTCGCGACGCCGTGCTGCGGGGACTCGTTGTAGGCGTTCGCCAGTTCCTGGCCGCTCAGGGAGTGGATGGCGGCCATGATCTCATCCGTCGCGTGGCGCCGGGCCCGTCCGGAGTCGGGATTGCCGTGCACGCTCAGGTCGAGCGGTTCGCCGAAGGCCACGGTGAAGCGATGCGGACGCGGGAACTTCTTCCCGACCGGCTGGATCTTGTCGGTGCCGAGCAGGCCGACGGGAACGACGGTCGCCCCCGTCGTGAGGGCGAGGAACGCGACGCCGGTGCGCCCCTTGTAGAGCCTGCCGTCGAGGGAGCGGGTGCCCTCCGGATAGAGCGCGAAAGCGCCGCCGCTCTCGAGGATGCGGGTGCCGATCTCGAGGGACTCCTGCCCGGCGGCTCCGGCTCCGCGTTCGACGGGGACCACGCCGATGGAGGTGAACCACCAGCGCGTGATCGCACCGCCGATGCCGGTGCCCTCGAAGTAGGTGGACTTGGCCATGAACTGCAGGCGCCTCGGCGCGACGCTCGGGATGGCGATGCTGTCGATGAACGAGAGGTGATTGCTGGCGAAGATGACCGGGCCGGTGCGCGGCACGTTCGCGCGTCCGCTGACCCGCGGACGGAAGTAGAGCCACACGATCGGCCAGAGCAGGGCCTTGCAGAGTGCGTACACGAAACCCGGCCGAGGAATCGGCTGCAGTGTCGTCGTGTCCTCGTCGGCCATCCGTTCACCGTAGTCCGAAATACATGCGCCGGTGAGCATGCACGGAGGGCCGCGTAGAGTGACGCAGGTGAAGCGGATCATCATCCTCGGCTCGACGGGCTCCATCGGCACGCAGGCGCTCGACGTCATCGGCGCCCATCGCGACAGGTTCGAGGTGGTCGGTCTCGCGGCCGGATCGAACCGCGCCCTCGTCGCAGACCAGGCCGCGGCCTTCGGCGTCGAGCACACGGCGTTCGGCGAGATCGAGGCCGAGCAGATGGTGCGCTCCGTCGACGCCGACGTCGTCATCAACGGCATCACCGGCTCCATCGGCCTCGGTCCGACCCTCGCGGCGCTCGAGACCGGACGCACCCTCGCCCTCGCCAACAAGGAGTCGCTCATCGTCGGCGGCGAACTGGTGAAGGCCATCGCGGCTCCGGGCCAGATCGTGCCCGTCGACTCCGAGCACTCCGCCATCGCCCAGGCCCTCCTGGCCGGTGCGCCGAACGAGGTGCGCCGCCTCGTGCTCACGGCATCCGGCGGCCCGTTCCGCGGTCGCTCCCGGGCCGAGATGACGGATGCCTCTCCTCGCGACGCCCTCGCCCACCCCACGTGGGACATGGGCCTCGTCGTGACCACCAACTCCGCGACCCTCGTGAACAAGGGGCTCGAGGTGATCGAGGCGCACCTGCTGTTCGACGTGCCGTACGACGCCATCGAGGTGACGGTGCATCCGCAGTCGGTCATCCACTCGATGGTCGAGTTCGTCGACGGATCGACCATCGCCCAGGCCTCGCCGCCCGACATGAGACTGCCCATCTCGCTCGGGCTGGACTGGCCGAACCGGGTCGTCGGGGTCGGCGTGCCGCTGGACTGGACCCGGGCTCACACCTGGACGTTCGCCCCGCTCGACGAGGTCGCTTTCCCCGCCGTCGCCCTGGCGAAGAGGGTGGGGCGCGCCGGCGGCACCTATCCTGCGGTCTTCAACGCCGCGAACGAGCAGGCCGTGCACGCCTTCCACGCCGGCCGCATCGGCTTCCTCGACATCGTGGAGACCGTGGAGCGGGTGGTCGACGCCCATGCTCCGGAATCGGGCGCCCTCACGCGCGAGTCCTTGGCACAGGCCGAGCTCGACGCCCGCGCCGCCGCCGACGCGCTCATCGCGGGCTGACCCGGCGGGGCCCGACTCACCCGGCCGTGCGCACAGACTCCACGGTCGTGCGCAGTGCCTCGGCCCACGGCGTCGCCGACACCCCGAGCAGCCGCTCGGTCTCAGTGGAGTCGATGACGAACGGCGTGCGGAACTGGTAGCTCGACGCCACGATCTCCCGGATCTCACCGTTGACCAGTCCGAGGGCCTTGAGCATCGCCGTCGGATACGGTCGGATGCTGCCGCTCGACCCCCAGGCTGAGTTCACCTCGGCGACGATGGCCGTGCGCGTGCGCGGCTCCCCGCTGGGCACGTGCCAGACCCGGCCCCACTGCCCGGTGTGGTCCGCTGCCGCGATGAGCGTCGCCACGATGTCGGGCAGATAGCTCCAGCTGTGCACGGCGTCGGCGTCGCCGATGATGCGCGCCGTCTTCGAGGCGAGCACCGGGCCGAGGAAGTCGCTGCCGAGGTGGGCGTTGCGCCCGGCACCGGGCCCGAAGTAGTCACTCGCCCGCACCTCGACCCCGCGGATCCTGCCCTGCTCGGTCGCTTCCCGCACCCGGGCCCAGCCGTCGCGGCGCACCAGCCCCTTCGTCTCCGTCGTGGTCTCGGGGGATGTCTCGGTCATCGGCCCTGACGGCACGCCGTAGGAGTAGAGGTTGCCCATCACCACGAGGGCGGCTCCGGATGCCGCTGCCGCCGCGATCGCCGCCTCGAAGATCGGCGGCCACTGCTCCCTCCAGCGGTCGTAGGGCGGATTGGTCACCAGGAAGATCGTGTCGGCCCGTGCTGCCGCGGCGCCGAGGGCCGAGGCATCGGAGGCATCGGCCGTGGCAGACGCCGCTCCCGGCACGGCCCGCCCGTCGCGGGTCGCGACGACGACGCTGTCGCCCCTCGCCACGAGTTCCTGCGTGAGGAGAGAGCCGATCAGTCCGTGTCCGACGACGAGGTGACGCATCCGTCGACCGTAGCGAAGGTGTCCAGCCGGCCACCAGCCCCTTCCAAGCTTCACGCGGCTACTCTGAGCGAGTGGAAACCGTGCTGCCCTTCATCCTCGGCGTCGTCATCGTGGCGCTGGGCCTCGCCGTCTCCATCGCACTGCACGAGGTGGGGCACCTCGTGCCGGCGAAGCTGTTCGGGGTCAAGGTCACGCAGTACATGATCGGCTTCGGGCCCACCATCTTCTCGAAGCGCCGTGGCGAGACCGAGTACGGCCTCAAGGCGATCCCGCTCGGCGGGTACATCTCGATGATCGGAATGTTCCCACCGCACAAGGGCGAGAAGGTGCGCGAGGGCGGCACCGGCTTCTTCCAGACGCTGGTTCAGGAGGGGCGCACGGACTCCGGGCCCGTCACCTCGGCCCTCGACGACTCGATCGACGCCCGCGAGGCGGAGAAGGGCGGCTACTTCGGACGCATGGCAGCCGATGCCCGGGCCGCCAGCGCCGAGACCATCACCGAGGGCGACGAGCACCGCGCCTTCTACCTGCTCCCCGTGTGGAAGCGCATCATCATCATGTTCGGCGGCCCGTTCATGAACCTCGTGATCGCCGTCGTGCTGTTCGCGGTCCTGCTCATGGGCTTCGGCACGGCGCAGGCATCGACGACGGTCGGCAGCGTCTCGGCCTGCGTGCTCCCCGCGACCAGTGAGCGGCAGACCTGCGAGTCGACGGATGCGCCGTCTCCCGCCGCTGCCGCCGGCCTGCTGCCCGGCGATCGCCTCGTCTCCATCGACGGCGAGCCGGTCACCAGCTGGGACGCATCGACGGCCGTCATCCGCGAGTCCTCCGGCCAGGACCTCGTGGTCGTCGTCGAGCGCGACGGCTCAGAGCAGACCCTCACCGTCACGCCGCTGCCGGCCGAGCGCTACGTCTACGACGACGCCGGCAAGAACGTGCTCGACGCGGACGGCAAGCCGGAGACGGCCACCTACGGCTTCGTGGGGATCGGGCCGGCCAGCGAGCTGGTGCCGCAGCCGGCGTCTGCCGTGCTGCCCGCCGTCGGTGAGAACATCGTCGGGGTCGCCCATATCATCATCAATCTGCCCGAGCGCATGGTGGGCATCGCCCAGGCCGCCTTCGGCACGGGGGAACGCGACCCGAACGGCCCCATCAGCGTGGTCGGCGTCGGCCGGGTGGCCGGCGAGATCGCCAGCATCGACACCATCCCGCTCCAGTCGAAGGCCGCGAGCCTCATCGGACTCATCGCCTCGCTCAACGTCGCCCTCTTCGTGTTCAACCTGGTGCCCCTGCTCCCGCTCGACGGCGGTCACATCGCGGGCGCCCTCTGGGAGGCGATCCGTCGCGGCTTCGCGAAGCTGGCCGGGCGCCGCGACCCGGGTCCTGTCGACATCGCCAAGCTGATGCCGCTCACCTTCGCCGTCGTCATCATCCTCGGCGGCATGAGCCTGCTGCTGGTCTACGCCGACATCGTCAAGCCCATCAACATCTTCGGCTGACCCTCAGGGCTCGCCCCGAGTCCGTGCACCGGAACGGTGTCGCCACCGGTCCGAGGGACCCGCCGCCGATAGGCTCGCCGGCATGGCCTGGAGCGACGACGCCGCACGATACCTGCTCGACCCGACGATCTGCCCGCGATGCGGAGCCTCGGTCGTCAGCGTCGCGGTGTGCCCGTCCTGCGGGGCCGACCTCGGCAGTGCCGCAGCGCAGAACGCGTGGAGCTGGTCTCAGAAGGCCGCCTTCGCCATCGAGCGTCGTGCGGCGTCGATCGCGGAGATTCCGGATGCCGCGCCCACGCCGGCCGCAGGGCGTGCACCGGCGCCGTCGCCGGTCGCCATCCCCGTCGCCATGGATGCCATCGCGAGCGCTGCTGCTCTGGCCGCGCCCGTGGCAGCCGGGTCTACCGCACCCGTTGCGCCGGGGGCCGTCTCTCCTCGAGTCGCCGCATCCGGAGCCCGCTTCGACTCCCAGATCAGCCTGCAGTCGGTTCTCGCCGTCGCCGGCGCCGGCCTCGTCGCCGTCGCGGCGATCGTGTTCACCTTCCTCAACCCCGACCTCGATTTCGGGGCGCGCACCGTCATCATCGCCGTCTGCACCGCGGCCTTCCTCGGGGGAGCCTGGCTGCTGGCCCGGCGCGGCCTCACGTTCTCGTCCGAGGCGATCGGCGGCCTCGGCATGGTGTTCGTCGCCCTCGACGTCTGGTCGTTCTCCGAACTCGCGCCCGAGAACGTGAGCGGCTGGTGGTTCGCCGCCCTCGGCCTGCTCGTGGCGTCGGGAACCATGGTCGTGGTCGCCGCGATCGTGCGACTTCGCACCTGGCTCTGGGCGGGTCTCCTGGGCCTGGCCGTCGTGCCCGCCTTCCTCGGTTACGCGGGAACGGATGCCGGAGACGCCGGAGCGAACCCCGTCGTGAACGCCGGGGTGTGGGCCGTCGTCGGCCATCTCGGAGTGGGCTTCGCCGCCGTCGTGCTGCACCGGGTCGTCCGGCGCCTGCGTGCACGATTCAACAGCGCGCTCGCTGCCGATCGGATCTCGCTCCAGGTGCTGCAGGTGCTCGTCGTGTTCCTCGTCGTGGTTCAGGCGCCCTGGGCCGCCTTCGTGAGCAACGCGACGGCGGCGGCCCAAGCCGTCGGCATCGCCGCCGCGTACGCCGCTCTCGCCGCACTGGCCCTGCTCAGCGCCCGCTCGGGACTGCCCAGGTTCTGGAGCGCCCTGGCCGGCGTGCTGAGCGCCGGTGCCCTGGCGGTGCTGGTGCAGGCGCCCGACCTCGGCGACGGCCGCTGGTGGCCCGCCCTCGTTCCCGTGGCCGCCGGCCTCGTGCTCGTCGCGATCAGTGTCGTGCCGACGGCGGCATCCGTCGACCGCACGGCGCACCGCACCGGCACGCTGGTCACGACGCTGCTGTTCGCCGTCCCGGCGTTCGCCGTCGCCGTCGGCGGAGCCATCGCGACAGTCGTCGGAGAGGCGGCCTCCGGAGACGCCGACTACTCGGTCTTCGGGAGGACCTTCTTCGGCGGCTACGCGACCGAGCAGCTCGCCGCGATGGTCGGCCTCGTCGCCGTCGGCGTGGCGATCTGGGCCGCGGCGCGCCTCTCGCCCGCCGAGCCGTGGCGCGTCCTGACCGATCCCCTCGTCGCCGCGCGCTGGATCGCCGCGGTCGGCGTCGTGACGTTCCCCGCCTGGTCGCAGCTGCAGCCCTGGGCGCGTTCGTCCGAGGCATTGGCGCTGGCCGCCCTCGCCGGACTGGTGCTCCTGGTCGTGCCGCGCGTGCGCGACTCCAGACTCGCCTTGCGCCTGCCGGGCATCGTCGGCGCCCATGCCGTGCTCGTCCTCGCCGTCGTGCTGTCCTGGCCGGAGCAGCGGCTCGCCGTCGCGGCCGGCGCCGTGGCGGTCGCACTCACGGTGCTGCTCGCCCATACCGTGCCCGTGGTGCTCCGCCCGGCGCACATGGGCGTCGGGTTCGCCTACGCCCTCGTCGTGACGGGGCTGGCCCTCGACCTCGCCGGCCTCGACACTGTCCCGGTGCTCTGCCTCACCACCACCATCGCCGCCCTCGCGGCACTCGCGGCCACCCTCACCCGGTGGTTGCGGCCCGGCACCTGGTATGCGGTGCTGATCGTGACCAGCGTGCCGTTCCTCGTCGGCATCGCCGGCGTGCTGCAGGAGCGGAGCGCCTGGACCGCCCTCTCCACCGGAGTGACGGCGCTGCTCGCCGTCGCCCTCACCACGACGCGGCGCCCCGGCCTGACCGTCCTCGTGCGGGCCGTGGCGGCTGCCGTGATCGTTCCGGCGCTCGCCGTCGTGGTCGTGTGCCTCTGCGCCGCGTTCCTCCCGACCAGCGGATCTCCCGTCGCGCTTCCGATCATCGCCGTCATCGTCGCCGCCGTCCTGCCCAGCACGGGCGTCATCCAGACGGCTCTCGAGAGGGCGGGATCGGCCCGGCGCGAGGCCCGAGCGGTGAGGCTGGCGATCGAGGGGTCGGCGCTGCTCACGGGCGCCCTCGCCGTGCTCATCGCCCTCGTCGGCGTCGCCGGCCTCGAAACGGCCTTCGTCGTGCTGCTCGTCATCGGCATCGGCGCGGCCGCCACCGGGCTGTGGGTGCGCCGCTACGGCTGGTGGATCGCGGCTGCGGCCTGGACCGGCGCACTCTGGTGCCGCTGGGCCATCGCGGGCGTCGACGTCGTCGAGCCCTACGTGCTGCCTCCGGCGCTGGTCGCGGCGCTCGTCGGCACGATCCTCGTGGCGCGAGGCCGACGCGGGGTCCCTCTGGCCACCACGGGCCTGGCGAGTGCGGTCGTCCCGTCGCTCGTGGCGCTGGCCGTCTCGGGCTCCGGAGTCGATGCTGCAGCCCCCTGGCGCACGCTCGCCCTCTTCGGTGCCGCGGCGGCACTCCTGGTCTTCCTGGCTCTCATCACCCGTCCGTCGGGTGAACCCCGCACCCGACTCGCCGCCCTCGCCCTGCCCGTGGCCGTCATCGCCATCGCGGCCGCGGGCGCAGGCGCCGTTCAGGGCATGCGCTACGGCCTCGAATTCGACCTGCTTCCCGGCATCTCCGACGCCTCGCTGATGATGACGGTGCTCGGCTACGCCGTCGCCGCCTGCCTGCTGGCTGCGACGGCCGGGAAACTTCTGGTGCGTGCCGGCGCCAGGTCGCGCTGGGTCTACGCCGCGGCATCCGTCTACCTGGTCGCGGGCCCGATCACGGCCGTGCGCGACGACCCGTTCTCGATCTGGACCCTGTGGACCCTCGCCGTGCTCCTGCTGGCCCTCGTCGTGGTCACGGCGGTGCGCGCGCAGTCGCACGCGACGACCCTGCCGCCGGTCTGGTTCGTCTGGGTCGTGGCCTGGTGCACGTCCGTCGCCGGCTGGAGCGAACGCGAGATCCTCCGGGTCGAGGGCTTCTCGATCCCGCTCGCCCTGGGACTGCTGCTCGCCGGCATCGTGGCGATGGGGCATCGGGCGACGGATGCTGCGGGCCCGGCGTCGGCGCCTTCCGGATCGATGTCGGCCCTCGGCCGCCTGAACGCCTGGCCGACGGGATTCAGCGGATCGTGGCGCCTGCTCGGCCCCGGACTGATCGTCCTGCTGGTCCCGTCGATGATGGCGACCGTGACGGACCCGACGACGTGGCGCGCCATCCTGGTGATAGCGCTCGCGCTGGTGGCGATCCTGGTGGGAGCTCGCCGCAGGCTCGCCGCGCCGTTCATCATCGGCCTGGTGGTGCTCCCGGTCGAGAACATCCTGGTGTTCGCCGTGCAGCTGGGCCGCGACATCCAGTCGCTGCCGTGGTGGATCACGCTGGCCACGGCCGGGGCCGTGCTGCTCGTGATCGCCGTCGGCTCCGAGCGCCGTGAGGGGTCGGACAAGGGCGTGGCAGCGCGGATGCGCGACCTCACCTGAGCCCGGCCCCGGCCGGACCTCAGCGCGAGAGCAGCAGCGCGTCTCCCTGACCGCCGCCGCCGCACAACGCCACGGCTGCACGCCCAGAGCCGCGACGTGCCAGCTCGTGGGCGGCGTGCAGGGCGAGCCGCGCGCCCGAGGCTCCGATCGGGTGGCCGAGGGCGATCGCTCCACCATGCACGTTGACGATCTCCGCATCGATGCCGAGGTCGCGAGTGGACTGAACGGCGACGGCGGCGAAGGCCTCGTTGATCTCGACGATATCGAGCTCGGACGCATCCCACCCCTGCCTGGCCAGGGCCGCGGCGATGGCGTTCGACGGCTGCGAGTGCAGCGAGTTGTCGGGTCCGGCGACATGACCGGACGCCTCGATCACGGCGAGCCAGCTGAGGCCGTGCGCCTCGGCGTACTCACGGCTCGCCACGACCAGCGCGCTCGCGCCGTCGGAGAGCGGGGAGGAGTTGCCGGCGGTGATGGTGCCACTGGAGGAGAAGGCCGGGCGGAGCGCCGCCAGCGTCTCGACCGTCGAGGTGGGACGCACCCCCTCGTCCGTCGCGACGACCACGGGGTCTCCCTTCCGCTGCGGAACGCTCACGGCGACGATCTCGTCGGCGAAGACGCCGGCCTCGATGGCGGCGCCGGCACGCTGGTGCGAGGCTGCGGCAACGGTGTCCTGGTCGGTCCGGCTGATCACGAGCGGGCCGTTGTGCTCCTCGGTCGATGCGCCCATCGACACCCTGTCGAAAGCATCCGTCAGTCCGTCGAACGCGGCGTGATCGATCATCGTGACGTCGCCGTAGGCCCAGCCGCGGCGGGATCCGGGCAGCAGGTGCGGGGCATTCGTCATCGACTCCTGGCCTCCGGCGACGACGACGGATGCCTCGCCCAGGCGGATCAGCCGGGCGGCGTCGATGACGGCGGCGAGCCCCGAGAGGCACACCTTGTTCAGCGTCATGGCCGGCACCCGCCACGGGATCCCGGCGGCGACGGCGCTCTGCTTGGCCGGGTTCTGGCCGGCACCGGCCTGCAGCACCTGGCCCATCAGCACCTGGTCGACGTCGTTCACGTCGACGCCGGACTTCTCGATGGCATCGCGGATGGCGATGGTGCCCAGCTGCACCGCAGACAGGGCGGCGAACTGGCCGTTCACCCGGCCCTGCGGGGTGCGCGAACCGGACAGGATGACGACCTGGGTCGTGGTCATGAATCGCAACTCCTTCGTTGTGAGGCCGGTGTCAGGCCTCCTTCGACGATAGCCCGGATCCGGGGCGACATCGACGACGGCGATCAGCGGCGTCGGTCGATCAGAGGGCGGGCCGGTGCCGTCGCCGAATCGTTACTCGCCACTGGTCGAGAATTCACCGCCGACCTGCGAATATTCCCCCATAAGTCAGAGCGACGGGGAGATCAGGATGCGCACGAGGGGTTCGCTGCACGCGGGGGCGCTGGTCGTGCTGGCGCTCGCCCTGTCGGGATGCACCGGACTCCCGTCAGGAGGGGAGCCGACGGCATCGGAGGTGACCGGGCAGACCCCGGTCGCGTCCTCGACGCCGACGCCGACGCCGACTCCGACGCCGACTCCGACGGCGACTCCGACGGCGACTCCGGATCCTGCACCGGTCGACCCTCTCACCACCGTCACCGCCGTCGTGATGCGTCCCGAGGCGCTGGAGCTCCGGTCGGCGGACGGAACCGTGGTGGCCTCCCTCGGCTACATGGCCCCGGCCGCCGACGCCGTCGCCGCCCTGACCGCGGTGTTCGGCGAGCCCCCTGTCGAGGAGGACCATGACGGCAACAGCCACTTCCCCCCGTTCACGACGCACGTCTGGGGCGCCCTCGAGGTGCAGGAGCGCCACTACGACGAGGCGGCCCGCGAGGAGAAGGGCATCAACAACATCGTCTGGCCCCGCTTCGCGGTGTACTTCGATTCCCCGGCCAGTGGAGACATCGATCTGACGACGGTGCAGGGAAGTCATGCGGGCGACGAATGGTCGACGATCTCGGACCAGACCGACGTCGGGATCGAGGGCTGCAACGCCGTCTCCGTCGAGGTCGTCAGGTTCGACGTCGCTCACGAGGGCTACGAGCACACGGTGACCGCCGGCGTGGGAGCGCGGCTCAGCGACGATGGCGCGCGCATCCTGTGGCTCGTCTCACCCGAGACCTATGACAACAGCGGATGCCCGTGAGGCCTGTCGACCCGTGAGGCCTGTCGACCCGTGAGGCCGATTCCACTCCGGGTGGTGGCGCGGCGGGTGTCTGCGGTCTGCCATCATTCATCGACGGATGCAGCACCTGCAGCATCCGCTGACTCAGGGGGACGGCCCATGCCCGCACGGCGGACACTGCTGATCGGCTCGATCCTGGCGACGACGCTCGCCCTCGCCGGGTGCGCGGGTGGGCCAGGCGCACCGACGGGGAGCACATCGGCAGCTGCCACGACGCCGCCACCGACGACGATCACCCCGACGCCGAAGCCCACCGCCGTCGACCCGCTCGAGAGCGTCGTGGCCCTCGTTGCCCGCCCGACCGTCCTCGAACTGCGCTCGGCCGATGCCGCCGTCGTCGCCGAGATCGACTACCTGGAGGAGCCGGCAGCGGCGATCGCCACGTTGACGGCCCTGTTCGGCACCGACCCCGTCGACGAGACCTATGCGGCGACGAATCACTCGCCCGCCGGCATCCTGCACACCTGGGGTGCCTTCACCCTCGATGAACGCCACTACGACGAGGCCAAGCGCGCCGAGAACGAGGCCACCGACGGAGAGTTCCTGCCGTACGTCGCCGTCTACTTCGACGCCGCCGACAACGGCGAGATCGCCCTGACGACGGTGCAGGGCTACTCTGCCGGCGACGACTGGGCCACGGTCTCGGCCGCTGCTGACGTCACGGCGAACCCGTCCCTGTGCACGGGTCCGGCCGCTGAACTCGCCGACGATCCCGGAAGCGAGACGCAGCTCGCGGTGGAGCTCGCCCACGAGGAGGGCGGAGAGTCCGTGCTGTTCATCTCAGCCCCTGTCCCCTTCTACACCGACGGCTGCGTCTGAAACCGGCACCGTCGCGCAGCGGGTGTCCAGCGAGCGCCGCGTAGGATTGCATCGTGCCCGCTGTGAATCTCGGAATGCCCAAAGTCCCCGAAGTCCTGGCCCCGCGACGCAAGTCCCGCCAGATCAAGGTCGGCAAGGTGCTCGTCGGCGGTGACGCCCAGGTGAGCGTGCAGTCGATGACCACGACTCCGACGCCCAACATCAACGCCACCCTGCAGCAGATCGCCGAGCTCACCGCATCGGGCTGCGACATCGTGCGCGTCGCCGTGCCGAGCCGAGACGACGCCGAGGCACTGCCGATCATCGCCAAGAAGAGCCAGATCCCGGTGATCGCCGACATCCACTTCCAGCCGAACTACGTCTTCCAGGCCATCGACGCCGGATGCGCGGCAGTCCGGGTGAATCCGGGCAACATCCGCAAGTTCGACGATCAGGTCGGCAAGATCGCTGCCGCGGCCAAGGCGGCCGGGGTCTCGATCCGCATCGGCGTGAACGCCGGCTCACTCGAGCCGAGCCTGCTGCAGAAGTACGGCAAGGCGACTCCCGAGGCTCTCGTCGAGAGCGCCGTCTGGGAGGCGAGCCTCTTCGAGGAGCACGACTTCCACGACTTCAAGATCTCGGTCAAGCACAACGACCCGATCATCATGGTGAAGGCGTACAGGATGCTCGCCGAGCGCGGCGACTGGCCGCTGCACCTCGGCGTGACCGAGGCCGGGCCGGCGTTCCAGGGCACGATCAAGAGCGCCACGGCATTCGGCATCCTGCTGGGCGAGGGCATCGGAGACACCATCCGCGTCTCTCTGAGCGCGCCGCCGGTCGAGGAGGTCAAGGTGGGGCTGCAGATCCTGCAGTCGCTCAACCTCCGCGAGCGCAAGCTCGAGATCGTCTCGTGCCCGAGCTGCGGCCGCGCCCAGGTCGACGTCTACAAGCTGGCCAACGACGTGACCGACGGCCTCGAGGGCATGAGCGTTCCGCTGCGTGTCGCGGTCATGGGCTGCGTCGTGAACGGACCGGGCGAGGCCCGCGAGGCCGACCTCGGAGTCGCATCCGGCAACGGCAAGGGTCAGATCTTCGTCAAGGGAGAGGTCATCAAGACCGTTCCCGAGTCGGAGATCGTGGCGACCCTCATCGCCGAGGCGAACCGCCTCGCCGCCGAGATGCCTGCGAGCGACACGTCGACGGGTGCCCCCGTCGTGTCCGTGGGCTGACTCCCGAACCTCGGTGTCGCCGGCCACGTCGTCGGCACCGACCCTGGCGCGACCCGCGCACAGGCCCTGCCAGCGCTCAGGGCGTCGGCAGTCCATCCCAGAACGCGAGCAGCTCGGCGGCCAGCGCCTCGGGTTGTTCCAGCGGAACGAGAGTGCGTGCGGCTCTCACCGTGGTCGCGCGGACCATCGGTCCCGCCGCTGCCGCCGAGCGCTCCGCGTCGACGGGGCTCCAGTCGCCGCGGTCGTCGGAGGCCACGAAGAGACTCGGAACCTGGATGCGCGGCATCAGGTGCGACACGTCGACGCGATCGAGGATGAACGATCTGAGGGCGAAGCTCATGCTGCGCCGTCCGGGGCGCCCGAGGCTCTCGACGACGATCTTCCTGAGGTGCGGATCGGCGGCTGACTGCTCCGTCAGCATCGCGTCGATCACGGCTGAGCGCACCGGACCCACGGGGCCGACGTGGCGCAGGAGCGGGGCGAGCAGTTCGATCCGGCGACGCAGCTGGGGCGAGATGGCCTCCACAGGTGAGCTGATGGCCGCGAGCGAGCGCAGCACTCCGGGCTCGACCGCCAGCTCGTAGCCGACGTGCCCGCCGAACGCGTTGCCCACCCAGTCGACGGGCCGGCCGGCCGCCAGTTCATCGAGGGCGTCGTGGGCCGCGGCAGCTGCCTCCGCGATGGTGCTGCGTCGGTTCAGCGGCTCGCTCCTGCCCAGTCCGGGCGGGTCGATCAACACGAACGATCGCTCGGGCCGAGCGCGCCGCAGGAGGGGCAGCATCCGGTCCCAGGTGGAACTGTCGACGAACATCGAGGACCAGAGCACCGTGAGTGCGCCGTCATCGGGGCCGACGCGGCGCACGGAGAGGTGACCGAGTCGGGTCGGGATCGTGAGGAGACGGGAATTCGGGGTTAGTGAGATTGACATGAAAGTTGATGTTAGCCTAAATCACATGAAATCGCGAGAGTCGGCCGGATCACGGGAGTACCGCATGTCGGCCAGGGCGGAATCGGCGGAGCTCACCGGCGAGCGCATCGTCGACGCCATGCTCGCCCGGTTGCGTGGCACACCCTACGAGCGCATCCGGCTCGACGACGTGGCGGCCGACGCCGGCGTGACGGTTCAGACCGTCATCCGTCGTTTCGGCGGCAAGGCCGGACTCATGACGTCGGTGGTCGACAGGGAGTTCGGGCGCATCGTCGCCGCTCGGGATGCCGGCGAGCAGGGGTCGGTGGCGAGCACCGTGAGCGCGCTCGTCGAGCACTACGAGGTGTACGGCTCCCTCATTCTGAAGACCTACTCCGAGGCGCCCCAGGTTCCCGGTCTCGCCGAGCTCGTGGCCCGGGGACGCGCCTACCACGTCGCCTGGTGCCGACGCGCGTTCGAGGACCATCTCGACCCCGATGCCGACGAGGAGACCCGCCGGATTCGACTGGCTCAGGTCGTGGCGGTCTGCGATGCGACGACCTGGCGCATCCTGCGCTTCGATGGTGCTCTCACGCCCGACGACACCGAGCGCGCTCTTCGCGAACTGCTCGCTCCACTCCTCGGTTGAGCTCATCGGGCCCCTGGCGGCCATGAGAACACTCTCACCGCCGGGGCTTGTCGAGCGGAGAGCGCGCCCTCCAAGCTGGACGCACTGCGTTCTGACGAGGAGGCCACCAGTGTTCAAGCCGGCGATGGGTGTCGCGCTCGCTGCCGGCGCCGTGCTGGTCGTGAGCGGTCTGTCCGCCGGGGTCGTCGCGCTGCAGAGCGCCTTCCAGGTGGGGGAGTCTCCGGCCCACACGATCGGCGTCGACGCCGTGTCGGGTGCGGAGCCCGTCGCCGAGTCCACGCCGACGCCCACCGCCGATGCCGTGCAGGACGACTCGCCGGCCGTCGTTCCCGTCGTGGCCGATCCGGTTCCCGTGGATGAGGTCGCCCCCGTCGATGACGGAGTGATCCTTCCGGGTGGCAACGGCGACGTGGTGGCCCCGACCGGCGGCTCCCCTCCCGACGCCTCGCCCGATACCTCGGCCCCCGTCAGGGACCCTCCGGCCGCACCAGCGCCGCCGAAGCCCGTCGCCGCCGTGCCGCCGAGCGGTGAGGATTCGCCTCCCGACAGGACAACCGACCGCAGCCCGGCACCGGTTCCCGATCCGACGGCCGACAGGGAATCCTCCGGCGTCGACCGTCATCGTGACGGCGATCGACTCGAGCGGGGCGATCGTGACCGGGATCGCGACCGGGACCGTGACGGGGATCGCGACGGAGCCGACCGCACAGACCGTGGTTCCGATCGCGGCGCACGAGACGACCGCGGGGGCCGCGACGGCGGCCATCACCGCGGCGATGATCGCGGCCAGACGGGCCGCGATGGGAGTGGCGACTGAGCCTCGGTCCCAGGAGACCCGCTCGGAGAGCTGCACAGGGTCCGGCATCGCATTCGGGTTGCGGTGTCGGGCCCTCACCCGTGTCGGCGACCGCTCAGCACCGTCCGTTCACTGCCGCCCGCTCGAGGGTGCGAAGCGATAGCCGAGCCCCCGTACGGTCTCGAAGTAGGCGACCCCGATCTTGTTGCGCAGGTACCGCACGTAGACGTCGACGACGTTGGTTCCGGGGTCGTGGTCGTAGCCCCACACCGTGTGCAGCAGTTCGTCACGGCTCAGGACCCGATTCGGATTGCGCAGGAACTCCTCGGCGAGCGCGAACTCCCGCGCCGACAGTTCGACTCTCATGCCTCCGACGGTGATGCGCCTGGCGCGCACGTCGAGTTCGAGGTCGCCGGCCACGACGACGGCGGCATCCGTCGCCGGCATCGCATCCCGCAGGCGCGCACGGATGCGGGCGAGCAGCTCGTCGAAACGGAACGGCTTGGCCATGTAGTCGTTGGCCCCGCCCTCGAGGCCGGCGACGGTGTCCGAGCCCGAGTCGCGCGCGGTCAGGATGATCACGGCGACGCCGATGCCCTCTGCCCTGAGCATCCGCAGCACCTCGAAGCCGTCGAGGCGGGGGAGCCCGATGTCGAGCAGTACCAGGTCGAAGCCGCCGCTCCGCGCCTCGCCCATGGCGGACTCGCCGTCGGCGACGGTCACGACGTCGTAGCCGGCCGCGCGCAGTCCCTTCTCGACGAAGGACGAGATGCGCTGCTCATCCTCGGCCACCAGGATGCGGCTCATCGGCGACGCTCCTTCCCGGATCCCGTGCCCGGCCCGATGATGGCGTCGAAGTCGAGGCCATGGTCATGCGGAACAGTGCCCTGGTCTCGGGGAGCCGTGTCGTGCTCCGCTGCGACGTCGGCTTCGGATGCGGCCTCGGCGGTGACGGAAGCGGCCTCGGTGACGCGCGGCGGCGCGGGGTCGACCACCGCGACGGAGGTCGCCACCTCGTCGTTCTCTGCGTCCACCTCGTTCCGTGGCGCGGAGCCCTCGGCCAGCGGGAGCCTGATGGCGAACCGCGATCCTGAGCCGGGAGTGCTCTCGAGCTGCACGGATCCGTTGTGAGCCTCCGCGATCGCCGCGACGATCGTGAGGCCGAGTCCGGATCCGTCGATTCCCCGGCCCTCCTGAACCCTGGTGAAGCGGTCGAAGATGCGCTCCTGTGCATCGAGGGCGATGCCCTCGCCCTCGTCGAGCACCCAGAGTTCGACGGCCGGGTGGCCCGCGGCATCCGTCACCACTGACGAACCGATCTCGATCGGGGTGAACGTGGCGGAGTACTTCGCCGCGTTGTCGGCCAACTGCAGCCAGCCCTGGGTGAGGCGGGCGGCGTCGACGGATGCCTCCACCTCGGCCACGTCGCCGAGGAGCCAGGCGTGGGTCCCGCTCAGCATCGACGCCTTCTGGTGCACCATCTCGGTGAGCTCGGCGATGTCGGTGGGGGAGGCGCGCACGAAGTCGGGGTTGCGGCTCTTCACGAGCAGTCCGATGTCGACGACCAGGTTGTCCATGCGATCGAGCTCGTCGATGGCGATGTCGCGGGTGGCCCGCACCTCGTCCGGCTCATCGGCGTCCATCAGCTCGAGGTGGCCGCGCACGATGGTGAGCGGCGTCTTGAGCTCATGGCTCACGTCGTCGAGCAGGCGGCGCTGGCTGAGGAAGCTGTTCTCGAGGCGGTCGAGCATGGTGTTGACGGTGCGGGTGAGGTCGGAGACGTCGTCGGTGCCCGAGACCGGGATGCGTTCCGAGAGGTCGGAGACCGAGATGCGGGCGGCGGTCTCGCGCAGGGAACGGATGGGACGGAGCAACCGCCCCGACACGAACCATCCCACGAGGCCGATCACGACGAGGGCTCCTGCCGCGACGATGGCGTAGGTGGTGAAGGCGTCGCGCACTTCGGCCAGCTCGGCGCTCACGTTGTAGGCCGAGACGTAGAGGCCGGTCTGCGGGTCGCCGTCGATCGACACCGGCACGACGACGTAGCGCAGGGTCCCCGCGTCGGCGTCGATGGTCCCGACGACGACCTCGCCACCCCGGGCATCGGCCAGCACCCGGGCGAGGAAGGCAGGGTCGTCGTCGAGTCGGAACGGCAGGTCGGCTGCCGGCACCAGGGCGGCAGTTCCGTCTATCACCCCGACGGTGCTCTCGTTGGTGTCGGGGATGATGCGTGCCATCGCCGTGTTCAACAGCTCGCGCACGCTCGACGGCAGCTCGCCGGCCGCATCGCCCGTCGTGGCGGCCAACCTGATGTCGTCGGCTGTTCCGGCGAGACGGGTGTCGATCTGAGCGAGGACCCGCTCCCGCTGGACGAAGATCGTCACCACGCCGGCGACGGTCATCCCGAGTGCCGTGACGACGAGGATCGACACGACGATGCGCATGCGCACCGAGCGCGCGACATCGCGCAGTCGGATCGACTCCATCCGCCAATTATCGTGACCTGCGGCTCGGCCCGCTGATGAGAGACCTCACATGATCGGGGGAGAGTTGACAACGATCATTCACCGATATATCGTTAACCCATCGTTGAAGTTCAACGATGACTCTTCACAGAGCCACCCTGTCCCGACATCGGGAGAAAGGATGTCAGCGCTCATGAAACGCGAACATTTCGAACACCCATTCAGGACCGGCCGCCAGCTCCACGAGGGCGCCCGGTTCCACCACGATGATCCCCGAGGCCGCAGCGGGTCCGGCTTCGGTCCCGGCGGCTTCGGTCCCTGGGGCGCTGCCGGCGCCTGGGGCGGTCCGGGCGGCGGTCGTCGCCGCCCCAAGGGCGACGTCAGGGCGGCGATCCTCTCCCTCCTCGGCGAGAACGACTCCCTGAACGGCTACGCCATCATGAAGGCGATCGGCGAGAAGACCGACGGCGGCTGGCGTGCCAGCCCGGGCTCGGTCTACCCGACGCTGCAGCAGCTCGTCGATGAGGGACTCATCGTCCCGAAGGGCGAGGGCCGCGGCACCGAGTTCGGCCTGACCGACGAGGGTCGCACCTACGTCACCGAGAACACCGATGACCTCGAGAAGGCGTGGGCCTCGGTTCCTCGCCCGAGCGAGTCGGCCACCGAGCTCTTCGAGACCGTCGGCCGCCTCATGGGCGTCGTCGGCCAGTTCCGGCACGGCGCGACGGATGCCCAGCGCACCGCCGCCATCGAGAAGCTCGATGAGGCGCGCCGCGCCCTCTACCTGATCCTCGCCGACTGAGTCGGAGGGATCCCGCGACCCGGTCGCCGCCATCAAGGCGGTGGCCGGGTCGTTCTGGCGAACGGATGCGCCTGCGTAAACTGACCGGGTGCCTACACGTCTCTCCACCTACTTCCTCCGCACCCTCCGTGAAGACCCCTCCGATGCCGAGGTGACCAGCCACCGCCTGCTCGTGCGGGCGGGCTACATCCGCCGTCAGGCCCCGGGCGTGTTCGCCTGGCTGCCGATCGGCCTGCGGGTCAAGGAGAAGATCGAGCGCATCATCCGCGAGGAGATGACGAACGCCGGCGCTCACGAGGTGCACTTCCCGGCCCTGTTGCCGCGCGAGCCCTACGAGGCGACGGGGCGCTGGACCGAGTACGGCGACGGCCTGTTCCGCCTGCAGGACCGCAAGGGCGCCGATTACCTGCTCGCGCCCACGCACGAGGAGGTCTTCACCCTGCTCGTCAAGGACCTCTACAACTCCTACAAGGACCTGCCGCTGTCGATCTACCAGATCCAGGACAAGTACCGCGACGAGGCGCGCCCCCGCGCGGGACTCCTCCGCGGTCGCGAGTTCACCATGAAGGACGCCTACTCCTTCGACTACACGGATGCCGGCCTCGACGCGAGCTACCAGGCCCAGCGCGACGCCTACGAGCGCATCTTCACCCGCCTCGGACTCGAGTACGTCATCGTGAAGGCCGATGCCGGAGCCATGGGCGGCTCGAAGAGCGAGGAGTTCCTGCACCCGACAGTCGTCGGAGAGGACACCTTCGTGCGTTCGGCCGGAGGCTACGCGGCCAACGTCGAGGCCTATGTCACCGAGGTTCCGGATGCGCTCCCCATCGACGGCCTGCCCGCCGCCGTGGTGCTCGACTCCCCGAACACGCCCACGATCGCGACCCTCGTCGATCTCGCGAACGCCGAGTACCCGCGCCCCGACGGTCGTGCGTGGACCGCCGCCGACACGCTCAAGAACGTGGTGCTGGCGCTCACGCACCTCGACGGCACGCGCGAGCTCGTCGCCATCGGCCTTCCCGGCGACCGCGAGGTCGACATGAAGCGCATCGAGGTGGCCTTCGCTCCGGCCGAGGCCGAGCAGGCCACCGAGGCCGACTTCGCCAAGAACCCCGCCCTGGTCAAGGGCTACATCGGCCCCTGGTCGCCCACCGGCGCCGTGCTCGGCGAGGAGTCGGCCTCGGGCATCCGCTTCCTGCTCGATCCCCGCGTCGTCGACGGCACCGAGTGGATCACCGGGGCCAACCTCGACCAGAAGCACGTCTTCGGTCTCGTGGCCGGCCGCGACTTCACCGCCGACGGCACCGTCGAGGCGGCAGAGGTGCGTGCGGGCGACCCGGCTCCCGATGGATCCGGCCCCGTCGAGCTCGCGCGCGGCATGGAGATCGGCCACGTCTTCCAGCTCGGACGCAAGTACGCGGACGTCCTCGGCCTCAAGGTGCTCGACGAGAACGGCAAGCTCGTCACAGTCACGATGGGCTCGTACGGCATCGGAGTCACCCGCATCCTCGCGATCATCGCCGAGGGCAACAACGACGACAAGGGCCTCGTCTGGCCCGCTGCGGTCTCGCCGTTCGACGTCTACGTGCTCGCGACGGGCAAGGATCCGGCAGCGTTCTCCGCAGCCGAGCAGGTCTGCGCCGCCATCGAAGCCACGGGTCGATCGGTTCTCTACGACGACCGACCCAAGGTCTCGCCCGGCGTGAAGTTCGGAGACGCCGAGCTCATCGGCATCCCGAAGATCGTGATCGCCGGCCGCGGGGTCGCCGAGGGCGTCGTCGAGCTGTGGGATCGGGTCACGGGGGAGCGCACTCCTGTCGCCATCACCGAGGTGGCCGACGCCCTGGCCTGAGGCATCCGCTCGTCCGTGATGGCGAGCGAGAACGGAACGGGACCGTGCGGGCGATCGCATCGGTCCCGTTCCGCGCGCGTGCGGGTCGGAGGAGACGGTGACGAGTGCCCCCGGAATCCGGTAGCGTAGAAGATCGGCTCGACGCATCCACGTCGTGTCCACAAATGAATACGAGATCTGAATAGAGGAGGCCGGAGATGGACATCGACCTCGGCGTACTGCGTCTGATGGAACGTGAGAAGGAGATCCCCTTCGACGAACTGGTCACCATCATCGAGCAGGCGATCCTCACGGCCTATCTCAAGCACGTGAATCCCAACGCGCACGGCCACATCGACCCGGCTGGCGCGCGAGTCGAACTCAACCGCAAGAGCGGGCACGTCTCGATCTTCATCCCCGAGACGGACGACGAGGGCAACATCATCGGCGAGGCCGAGGACACCCCCGACGACTTCGGTCGCATCGGTGCCTTCGCCGCCAAGCAGGTCATCAACCAGCGCCTGCGGGACATCGCCGACGACGCGATCCTGGGCGAGTTCCGCGGACGCGAGGGCGACATCGTCGCCGGAGTGATCCAGCAGGGACCGAACCCGCGCATGATCCACGTCGACCTCGGCACCGTCGAGGCGATCCTGCCGCCCGAGGAGCAGGTTCCCGGCGAGGACTACGCCCACGGCTCCCGCATCCGCGTCTACGTGACGAGCGTGTCGAAGGGCCTCAAGGGTCCGCAGATCACGGTGTCGCGCACGCACCCCTCCCTCGTGCGCAAGCTGTTCGCGCTCGAGGTTCCCGAGATCGCCAGCGGCGTCGTCGAGATCGTGTCCCTGGCCCGCGAGGCCGGGCACCGCTCGAAGATCGCCGTGCGCGCCATGGAGCCCGGCGTGAACGCCAAGGGTGCCTGCATCGGCGAGCTCGGCCAGCGCGTTCGCGCTGTCACGGCGGAGCTCAACAACGAGAAGATCGACATCGTCGACTACTCCGACGACCTGCCCACCTTCGTCGCCAGCGCGCTCTCACCGGCCAAGGTCACCAGCGCCTATGTCGTGGATGCCTCGCTCAAGGCCGTGCGCGCTCTCGTGCCCGACTACCAGCTGTCGCTCGCGATCGGCAAGGAGGGCCAGAACGCCCGCCTCGCCGCCAAGCTGACCGGCGCGAAGATCGACATCCAGCCCGACTCGATCCTCGAGGACTAGTCCTCCTCGACCGGGTCCGTCGTCCCGGTACGGCGGACCCTCAGCCCATAGGTGTAAAGTGGAACCCGTTAGAACGTGCATCGGATGCCGTTCGCGCGCCCCGAGATCCTCACTTCTGAGGATCGTGGCCGGGGAATCAGAACTCGTGGTCGATGAGACCGCCGTCCTGCCCGGCCGAGGTGCGTGGCTGCATCCGACGGACTCGTGCTTCCACCTCGCACTCCGCAAGCGGGCCTTCGGGCGTGCACTGCGCGTGAGCGGGAACCTGGATGCATCCCCTTTAGAGAACAGGCTGAACGGCACCGTGATCACTAATGAGTGACAACTAATGAGCGTCTCGAAATGAGACCCGTCCGTCTTTAATGGTCTGCCCCTGTTCGGGCGCAGGCCCAGAACAGGAGAATTGTGGCTGCAAATCCACGCGTCCACGAGATCGCAAGCGAACTCGGAGTGGACAGCAAGATCGCCCTTGACAAGCTCAAGGAAATGGGTGAATACGTCAAGGGACCGTCGTCGAGCATCGCACCGCCGGTCGCTCGTCGTCTGAAGGCCGCCCTCGAGGCTGCCGGCGTCGCCAAGCACGATGCCCCCGCCCCGGCAGCCCCCGCTGCCAAGGCCGCCCCGAAGGCTCCGGCTCCGGCCGCCCCGAAGGCTCCGGCTCCCGCCGCCCCGGCTCCCGTCGAGGCTGCGACCGACGCTCCCGCCGGCCCCGTGCCGACGGCGCCGAAGACCGTCGCAGAGCGTCAGGCCGAGGCGGAGCAGAAGGCCGCTGCCGAGAAGGCTGCCGCCGAGGCGGCCGCTGCTGCCGCGAAGACCGAGACTGCTGCTCCGGCTGCAGCCGAGGCTGCCCCCGAGGCAGCCGCGTCGTCGGCCCCGCGTCCCGGCGCTCCCAAGCCCCCCTCCGCACGTCCGGGCAACAACCCGTTCGCGTCGAACCAGGGCATGGGTCAGCGACCCACCAACATCCCGCGTCCGGGCAACAACCCGTTCGCCAGCGCCCAGGGCATGGGTCAGCGACCCGCGCCCACCCCCGGCAACATCCCGCGTCCCGCGGCTCCCCGTCCCGGCGCACCGCGTCCCGGCGGACCCGGCCAGGGCCCGCGTCCCGGTGGCTTCGGCCAGCGTCCCGGCTTCCAGCAGCGCCCCGGCGGCGCTGGAGCCGGTGCCGGCGCTCGTCCGGCCGGTGGCGGCTTCCAGCGTCCCGGTGGCGGCGGCGCCCCCGGTGCCGGTGGCGGCTTCGGCGGCCCGCGTCCCGCGGGTGGCGGCGGTCGTGGCCGTGGCCCCGGCGGTGGAACCGCTGGAGCGTTCGGTCGCGGTGGCGGCAAGAGCAAGGCTCGGAAGTCGAAGCGTACGAAGAGGGCCGAATTCGAGATGCGGGAAGCCCCGTCGCTCGGCGGCGTGAGCGTTCCCCGCGGAAACGGCACCACGCCGGTTCGTCTGCGTCGTGGAGCATCCATCTCGGACTTCGCCGACAAGATCGACGCCAACCCCGGTGCACTCGTCACCGTGCTGTTCCACCTCGGTGAGATGGCCACGGCGACCGAGTCGCTCGACGAGGCCACCTTCCAGGTGCTCGGCGAGGAGCTGGGCTTCAAGATCCAGATCGTCTCGCCCGAGGAAGAGGACCGCGAGCTCCTCGAGGGCTTCGACATCGACCTCGATGCGGAGCTCGACGGCGAAGGCGACGAGGACCTCGAGATCCGTCCGCCCGTCGTCACCGTCATGGGTCACGTCGACCACGGTAAGACCCGCCTCCTCGACGCCATCCGCAAGGCGAACGTCGTCGAGGGCGAGGCCGGTGGCATCACCCAGCACATCGGTGCCTACCAGGTCTGGACCGAGCACGAGGGCCACGAGCGCGCCATCACCTTCATCGACACCCCGGGTCACGAGGCGTTCACCGCCATGCGTGCTCGTGGTGCGCAGGTCACCGACATCGCGATCCTCGTGGTCGCGGCCGATGACGGCATCATGCCGCAGACGATCGAGGCCCTGAACCACGCCCAGGCGGCCAATGTGCCGATCGTGGTCGCGGTCAACAAGATCGACAAGGCCGACGCCAACCCGCAGAAGGTGCGCCAGCAGCTCACCGAGTTCGGCCTCGTGGCCGAGGAGTACGGCGGAGAGGTCATCTTCGTCGACGTGTCGGCCCGCAACGACATCGGCATCCAGGACCTCCTGGACGCCGTGCTGCTCACAGCGGATGCCGGACTCGACCTGCGCGCGAACCCGAACAAGGACGCCCGCGGTGTGGCCATCGAGGCCAAGCTCGACAAGGGACGCGGCGCCGTGGCGACCGTGCTCATCCAGTCGGGTACTCTCCGCGTCGGTGACTCGATCGTCGCCGGTACCGCTTACGGTCGCGTTCGTGCGATGGCAGACGAGGACGGCAACGCCGTGCTCGAGGCCTTCCCGTCGCGTCCGGTGCAGGTGCAGGGCCTCTCGAGCGTTCCCCGCGCCGGTGACACCTTCCTCGTGACCGAGGAGGACCGCACCGCGCGTCAGATCGCCGAGAAGCGCGAAGCCGCAGAGCGCAACGCCCAGCTGGCCAAGGCGCGCAAGCGCATCTCGCTCGAGGACTTCACCCGCGCACTCGAAGAGGGCAAGGTCGAGTCGCTCAACCTCATCATCAAGGGTGACGTCTCCGGTGCCGTCGAGGCACTCGAGGAGTCGCTGCTCAAGATCGAGGTCGACGACAGCGTTCAGCTCCGCATCATCCACCGCGGTGTCGGTGCGATCACGGAGTCCGACGTCAACCTGGCCACGATCGACAACGCGATCATCGTGGGCTTCAACGTGCGTCCCGACACGAAGGCGCGCGAGCGCGCCGCTCGCGAGGGCGTCGACATCCGCTTCTACTCGGTCATCTACAACGCGATCGACGAGATCGAGAGCTCGCTCAAGGGCATGCTCAAGCCCGAGTACGAAGAGGTCCAGTCCGGTGTCGCCGAGATCCGCGAGGTGTTCCGCTCCTCGAAGTTCGGCAACATCGCCGGTGTCATCGTGCGATCGGGAACGATCACCCGAAACGCCAAGGCTCGCGTCATCCGCGATGGCGTCGTCGTGGGGGACAACCTCGCGATCGAGTCGCTGCGTCGCTTCAAGGACGACGTCACCGAGGTGCGCACGGACTTCGAGGCCGGTATCGGTCTCGGCAAGTTCAACGACATCCAGATCGGCGACGAGATCGAGACGATCGAGCTCAAGGAGAAGCCGCGGGTCTAGTCTCAGTGCGTGGTGGGTCGGACCTCGGTCCGGCCCCCACCCTGTGGCTTCCGTGGAGAGGAGTACGACATGGCTGATCCGGCACGCGCCAGGAAGATGGCCGACCGCATCCAGGTGATCATCGCGAAGCGCCTCGAGCGCGGCGTGCGCGATCCCCGCATGGGGTTCGTCACCATCACCGACGTCCAGGTGACGGGCGACCTGCAGCACGCGACGGTGTTCTACACGGTCTACGGCACCGACGAGGAGCGCACCGACACGGCAGCGGCCCTCGCCGCCGCGACCGGAATGCTGCGCAGCGAGGTCGGCCGGAACATCACGGCCAGGCTCACGCCGAGCCTGCAGTTCCAGCTCGACGCGATCCCCGAGAACGCCGCGCTCATCGAAGGCCTCCTCAAGGAGGCCCGCGAGCGCGACACGGCGACGACGGAGCAGGCGAGCACGGCGGAGTACGCCGGCGACGCCGACCCGTACGTCAAGCCGCGCGAGCTCGAGGACGACGAGGATCTCGACGTGCCCGACGCCACCGTCGAGGCCGATGTCGCCGTCGAGGCCGACGAGGCCCGCTAGCCCAGAGCAACGACAGAAGCCGCCGCCCCACCGGGTCGGCGGCTTCTGTCGTGTCCGGGCGTTACGGCAGCACGTACCCGCTCGCCGTCGAGACCGCGAGGCCGTCTGCGAGCAGGCCGGCGAGGGCGCGGGCGAGCTGCACCTCATCGGTCCAGAGCGTGGCGATCTCGGCATCCGTCACCGCACCGTGGGCGGCTCTCAGCTCGCGCATGATGAGCCCACGCACCTGGCGGTCCGACCCCGCGAACTTCTTCTGCACGGGCGTGCGCGGGCCGTCGTACTCGGGGTACCCGGCCGCGCGCCAGGCGCAGAGATCGGCGATGGGGCAGGTGTCGCAGCGCGGCGTGCGCGCCACGCAGACGAGGGCGCCGAGCTCCATCATCCCGGCGTTGAAGACGCGCGCCTCGACGTCGTCCGTCGGGAGGAGCGCCTCCATGTCGGCGAGGTCGCGCTTCGCCGGGGGAGCGGCCTCCGCTCGCCCGTGCACGGCCCGCGCGATCAGCCGTCTGGTGTTGGTGTCGACCACCGGATGCCGCTCGCCGTAGGCGAAGACGGCCACAGCGCGCGAGGTGTAGTCGCCGATGCCCGACAGGGCGATGAGGTCTGCGACGTCGGCTGGCACGATCCCGCCGTGCCGCTCCGTGATCTGCATGGCTGCCTGATGGAGCCAGAGCGCCCGGCGCGGGTACCCGAGGGTCGCCCACGCGCGCACGGCCTCGCCGGGCGGAACGGCGGCGAGATCGGCCGGGGTGGGCCAGCGCTCGAGCCAGGCCTCGAGATGCGGGATGACGCGGTTCACCGGCGTCTGCTGGAGCATGAACTCGCTCACCAGCGTTCCCCAGGCGGTGAACTCCGGCCGGCGCCACGGCAGGTCGCGGGCTGTGCTGCGGAACCAGTCGTTGACGGCGGTCGCGAGGGGAGACATCGCTTTCAGCCTAGGTGAACCACCGAGCGGAACTAGGCTCGGGTCATGGAGCTCGTCACCACCCCTCGCATCAGGTATCTGCGCTCGCTCGCCGACGAGATCCTGCACAACTACGGGCGGGGTCGCACGGTCGTGGCGATCGACGGGCCGGTGCGCAGTGGCAAGACCGAGTTCGGTGACGACCTCGCCGCCGTCTTCACGGAACGCGGGCACCCGGTGTTCCGGGCGAGCCTCGAGCACTTCCACCGCTCGCGCGAGGAGCAGGCTGTATTCGGGCCCGAGACGGCCGAGCGCTACTACGGCTACGGCTTCGACTACTCGCTGCTGCGCCGCGTGCTGCTCGAACCGTTCCGCCTGGCGGGCAGCACCGGATTCGTCACCCAGGCCTTCGATCCGACGCGCGACGACCGCATCATCCCGAAGTGGATCACGGGGCCTCCGGATGCCACTCTCATCGTCGACGGACGCTTCGCCCATCGCCCCGAGCTGCGGCCGCTGTGGAACTGGAGCGCCTATCTCGACGTCGAGCCGACGGACGAGGCCGACATCCTGTACTCGGTGAAGGAGCATCCGCGGCGCTTCGCGACCGCCGTGATCGACAACACCGAGCGGTCGAGGCCGCGCCGGTTGTTCCTCGACAGCTGCTGAGGCGGGCCCCGGTCGCTTCGGTCGACCCTCAGCGAGCGGTCCCGTGACGAGAGCGGGTCGTCAGACGGCGACGCGCCGCAGCACCTCGTCTCGACCGATCGAGGTGCCCGACGCCTCGACCTCGTGCACCATCTCCACGATCGCGGCGTTCACCGGTGCCGTCGTGCCGGCGGCATCCGCCTCGCGAACGACGGCCCCGTTGAGGAAGTCGATCTCGGTGCGCTGTCCGCGTCGCAGGCTCTGCAGTGTCGACCCGAGGTTCGGCACCGATCCCATGCGCACGCCCATCGATCGGGGCAACGCCTGCCCGAGAGCGAGCGGCAGTCGTGAGAAGAAGCGCAGCCGGGAGTCGCTGAGGCCCTGCAGTGATCCGAACCTGATGCCGCGGGCCATGCCCGTGCGCACGGCCTCGCGCATGCTGGCCGTGAGCACGCGGCGCAGATCCCCGTCGGCGATGATCTCCTGCACGCTGAGGCCCGTGATCGCGGGCAGGCCGTTCAGCATATTGACGACGAGCTTCGTCCACTGTGCTCCGATGAAGTCGTCGACCGCGATGACGGGCACGGCCTCCGAGAGCACGGCGGCCCAGCGCTTCGATGCCGCGTCGGCCGGCCCAGAGCCGCGCCCGAGATAGGTGGCTGCTCGGGTCGTGACCCGCACGGCGCCGGGCTCGGTGTAGTTCGCCGCGATGATCGACAGTGCTCCGAAGCAGTCGGAGCCCGGCAGCAGACGGCTCGCCGTGAGCACGCCGTCGAGGCCGTTCTGCACCACGATCACGGGCGAGCCGTTCACGACGGCGGCATTCGCCGTGATGGCGTCCTCGGCGTCCTGCGCCTTCGTGCAGACGAGCACGAGGTCGAACGCGCCGGAGAGCGTCGGGGCGGCATCCGGATGCCCGTGGCCATCGCCGAAACCACCGGAGAGCCGGATGCCCCCGGCCCGGATGGCCGCGAGCCCCGACCCGCGAGCGGTCACCTGGACCTGGTGGCCGGCCCGTTCGAGCAGCACCGCGAAGGTGCCTCCGAGCGCGCCGGCTCCGATGATCCCGATTCTCATGCCTTCGAGGTTACGGCCTCTCGAACGACCGATTCGAACGCGGCATCGGTGGGCCCCGGCGGGGCTTCGGATGCCGCGTGGGTGCCTCGACCGGCCGGGAGGAACAGCGCCGCGATGACGGCGAGCAGCAGGACCGCGGCACCGGTGAACACGGCCGGGATGGCCGCGTCGACGTAGCCCGTCGGGGTGAGCTCGCCGCCGGCACCCACGAACACGGCCGTCAGGACCGCGACGCCGAGGGCGATGCCGACCTCGCGCAGGGTCGAGTTCGTACCGGACGCCTTGGCGGTGTCAGCCTCGGGCATCGACGCCAGCACGGCCGTGGCGCTGGGGGCGAAGACGAGGCCCATGCCCACTCCGGCGACGATGAACGGCGCCACGAGGGTGGCGTACGACACGTCGGCCGAGAGGGTGAGCCCGAGCCAGGTGAGCGCGATCGCCTCGAAGGCGAGCCCCGTCACGATGAGTGCGCGGGTGCCGACGCGGGCCGAGAACAGGCCGGCGAGGGGTGCGACCACCATGGGAGCGAGGGTCCACGGCATGGTCTTGACGGCGGCGCCCAGCGGGGAGTCCCCCTGAACGATCTGCAGGAACTGGATCAGGATGAAGATGGTGCCGAACATGCCGAAACTGAATGCGAAGCCGACGATGTTCGCGACGGAGAAGCTGCGGTCGCGGAACAGGCGCAGCGGCAGCAGGGGAGCTGCGGTTCGCGACTCCCAGAACAGGAAGGCCGCGAGCAGGACGGTTCCGAGGCCCAGGGAGCCCATCACCTCGGCGCTGTCCCAGCCGGCGTCGTTTCCGCGCACGATGCCGAAGACGATCCCGAGCACGCCGAGGCCGGCGAGGAGCACGCCGACCACGTCGACGCGCAGCCGCGCACCCAGAGTGTTCGGCAGGGCGAGGAGAGCGAGGGGCACCGCGATGATGCCGATCGGGATGTTCAGCCAGAAGATGGCCTCCCAGTTCCAGCCCTCGATGACGGCGCCGCCGACGAGCGGGCCCGCGGCGACTCCGAGACCGGCGACACCGCCCCAGATGCCGATGGCGGCCGGGCGCAGTCTCGCCGGCACGGATCCGGCGAGCAGCGTGAGTGAGAGCGGCATGATGCCTGCGGCACCGAAGCCCTGCACGGCGCGGGCGGCGATGAGCTGCCACGGTTCGGTGCTGAGGGCCGCCATCACGCTGGCGAGAGTGAAGATCACGATGCCGGCCACGAACACGGTGCGGCGACCGACGCGATCACCGAGGGCGGCCGCCGCGAGGATGAACGTCGCGAAGGAGAGGGTGAAGGCGTTCACGAACCACTGCAGTTCCTCGATGGACGCGCCGAGGTCGAGGCGGATGGCCGGGAGGGCGTTGGTGATCACGAGGTTGTCGAGGGTCGCCATGAACATGGGCAGGCTCGCGGCGACGATGGCGAGCCACGTCGGCACGCGACGGACGGGTGCGGAGAGCGAAGACATCGGGAGTGGTCCTTCGAGCGATGGGGGATTCAGAAGAGGTAATCGAATGATTACAAGATGGACATTAGTTATCGACTGATAACATGTCAAGCATGATCCGCTCAGCCCCCGTGCCATCGTCCGTCGATGATCGGCTCCCGGTCAGCCGCATCCCGGCCGCCGAACGTCGTGAGCTCATCCTCGATGCGGCGACGAACGTGTTCGGCGAGCTCGGCTACGCGGGGGCGACGACCGACCAGGTGGCGAAGGCCGCAGGCATCAGCCAGCCCTACGTCGTGCGCATGTTCGGCAGCAAGGAGAACCTCTTCGTCGAGGTGATGGAGCGCACGGGCGACCGCATCCTCGAGGTGTTCCGGGCGGCGATGGCCGACACGGACGACCCACGCCCCGTCAGTGCCCGCATCGGGGCAGCCTACGTCGACCTCATCGAGGACCGCGGCATCATGCTCTCGCTCATGCAGGGCTTCATGCTCGGCTCCGATCCGCGCATCGGGCCGGTCGCCCGCGCCGGCTTCATGCGCATCTACAAGGCCCTCCGAGACGAGGGCGGCTTCGAACCCCAGCAGATCCGCGAGTTCCTCGCCGAGGGCATGCTCATCAACACCCTCCTCGCCACCGGGCTCACCGAGAGTCTCGACGAGGACGCCGACGCGATCGAGCTGTTGGCCTGCACCTTCGGGGACAAGCTCGCCCTCGTGCGCGACGGGCTGGGCGGCACCCCCGCGCTGATACCCTCGAAGGCGTGACTTCCAGCGGCATCCTGCTCCTCGACAAGCCGCAGGGGTGGACCAGCCACGACGCCGTCGCCCGCACGCGGCGCCTCGCCGGCACGCGCAAGGTCGGGCACGCGGGCACCCTCGACCCGATGGCCACCGGGCTGCTGATCCTCGGCATCGAGAGTTCGACGCGACTGCTCACCTACATCGTCGGTGTCGACAAGGAGTACACGGCCACGATCAGGCTGGGGTCCTCGACGACGACCGACGACGCGGAGGGCCAGGAGCTCGGCCAGGCCAGGGCCGCGGCCGTCGACGCCGTCACGGCCGACGACATCCGTCGGGTGATGGGAATCCTCACCGGCGACATCGAGCAGGTTCCGAGCGCCGTCAGCGCCATCAAGGTCGACGGCAAGCGCGCCTACGCCAGGGTGCGGGCGGGGGAGACGGTCGAGTTGAAGGCGCGTCCTGTCACGGTCTCCACCTTCGAGCTGCTCTCGACGACGCCCGTCGACGGCTACCTCGATCTCGAGGTACGGGTCGAGTGCTCGTCGGGCACGTACATCCGCGCCCTCGCGCGCGACCTCGGCATGGGTCTCGGCATCGGCGGTCACCTCACGGCGCTCAGACGCACGCGAGTGGGTCCGTTCCGGGTGACGGATGCCGGGGAGCTCGAGACCGTCGACGTGACGTCGGCGCTCATCCCGCCCGCCGAGGCCGCGCGGCAGCTGTTCCCCGTGTTCGACCTCACCGAGCAGCAGGCCATCGACCTCGGCCACGGCAAGCGCATCACCCCGGAGGGCGACGGGGCACCCGCATCCGGAACCCTCGCCGCCATCGCTCCCGACGGACGCCTCGTCGGACTCATCGAGTTCCGCGGTGCCTCGTACAAGAGCATCGTGAACTTCCCGACGGATGCCGTGTCTCCGACGGACGCCTCGTGATCGCGTGGTTCGCCGGCGTGCAGATCGCCGTCGCTGTGGTCGGCGCCCTGCTCGCGATCATCCTGGGCCTGATCGGGCGTAAGCCCAGCGACCTGACGATGGGCCCGCTCATCCTCGTCGAGCTCCTGCTCATCGTCCAGATCGTGATCTCGATCGTGGCACCGCTCGTCGGGAACGAACCGAGCGGCAGCCTGCTCGAGTACTGGGTCTACCTCATCTCGGCCGCGCTGCTGCCCATAGCCGGCGGTTTCTGGGCGCTCATCGAACGCTCGCGGTGGAGCACCGTCGTCATCGGCGTCGTCTGCCTGGCCGTGGCGATCATGGTCTACCGCATGACCCAGATCTGGTTCGTGCAGGGTCTGTAGTCTTCGCTTGCAATAATTGGAGGCGACATGCCTGACACGATCGCCCCGCGCAGCGCGGATGCCACCACCCAGCCCACGCCGCGTATGAGCGGAGTCGGTCGCGTGCTGGTCGCCGTCTACGGCATCCTGGCGCTCGCCGCCACCGGACGCACCGCCGTGCAGATCATCGAGCGTTATGACGAGGCTCCCGTGGCGTTCACCCTGTCGGGGCTGTCCGCGCTCGTGTACATCGTCGCGACGATCTCGCTCATCGCCCCCGGACGCGCCTGGTACCGGGTCGCGTGGATCGCCATCACCTTCGAGCTCGTCGGCGTGCTCGTCATCGGCACCATCACCCTCGTCGCCCCCGACCTCCTCGGTGCCGGCACCGGGAACCCGTTCGGGCGCACTTCCACCGTCTGGACGCTGTTCGGCGCCGGCTACCTGTTCATCCCGCTGGTGCTCCCGATCCTCGGCCTCTGGTGGCTGGCCACGCACCGGCCGGCGCCCGAGAAGGCCGAAGCGTCCGCGACCCCTGCGGCGGTCGCGCCGGGGACGTCGGGAGCCGCCGCGTGATCGTCTACGACGGCCTGAGCACCGTTCCGGCCGACAGGCCGGCATCCGTCGTCACCATCGGCAAGTTCGACGGCGTGCACGCCGGCCACCGCGCCGTCATCGATCGACTTCGTGCGACCGCCGACAGCGACGGCCTCGCCGCCGTCGTGGTGACCTTCGATCGCAACCCGCTGGCCCTGCTGAATCCCGAGAAGTGCCCGGCCTCGCTCGTCAGCACCGATCAGAAGCTCGAGCTGCTGGGGGAGACCGGCGTCGACGCGACCCTGCTGGTCGCCTTCGACGAGGCCTTCGCCGCGCAGAGCCCCGAGGACTTCGTGCGCCGGGTGCTGGTCGACGGGCTCGGTGCCCGCCGGGTGCTCGTCGGCAGCGACTTCAGGTTCGGAGCCAAGGGCGCCGGCGATGTCGCTCTGCTCGGCGAGCTGGGAGCGGCGTCGGGATTCACCGTCGACGTGATCGACGACGTGCGCCCGGACGGCGAGCACCGCGTCTCGTCGACCTGGATCCGCAGCCTCCTCGACGAGGGCGATGTCGCGGCTGCTGAAGCGCTGCTCGGCCACGTGCCGTCGGTGCGCGGCGTCGTCGTGCACGGGGCGGCCCGCGGCCGCGAGCTCGGCTTCCCGACGGCCAACCTGTCGCCGGAGTCGGAGGGACTCATCCCCGCGGACGGCGTCTACGCCGGCCACCTCATCGACGGCGGCGTTCGCTACCCCGCCGCGATCTCGGTGGGGAACAACCCGACCTTCGAGGGCGTACCGCACAAGCAGGTCGAGGCCTACGTGATCGACGAGGACATCGACCTCTACGACCACGTCGTGACGGTCGAGTTCGCCCATCGCATCCGGGGCATGTGGGCCTTCACGGGCATCGACGCGCTGATCGAGAAGATCCAGTCCGACGTCGACGCGGCCCGCGAACTGCTGAGCTGAGCTGAGCTGACCTGACCGGCGCCGAGTCGAGCCGGTCGGACCGGCCGAAGACGGTGTCAGGCGTCGGAACCCGGTGCCCTGTCGCTGCGCTCGTAGAGGAACAGCAGGATCGCCTCGGCCGTGTCGCGCATGGCCGGGCCGCGGCCGAAGCTCCACTCGGCATCCGTCGCCGTGAGGGAACGGTCGCGGATGACGGCCTTGATCTCGGTGGGCCCGTTCAGGGCTCGGCGCAGGGCGACGGCTCCGGATGCCGCAGAGCGAAGCGGCAGCACGGCCCCGAGCGGTCCACTGATGTCGAGGCCGCCGACGACGGCGATGGCGAGCTCGCGGATGCTCGTGCGTCCGACGTCGGCGCGCTTGTCGACGGCGATGGCGCGGAGTGCCGCGATGAGCTCGTCGGCGGGGAGGTCGGCACCGCGGCGGGCGAACGACTCGGACACGCGGCGCTGGCTGAAGCCGTTCTCGACGAGGGCCAGCGACGTGGCGCGCACCAGTTCGCTCGTGGGCACCGCGAGACGCCACGACAGGTAGCCCGCGACGTCACGGACGCTCCATCCCGGATGCAGGCTCGGGGTGTCGAGCGCGGCAGGCGACTGCACGGCGAGAAGGTCGGCGACAGCCTCGAGAACGGCGGCGATGTCGGCGCCCCAGTGGCTCGAGACACCGGTCTCGTCCTGCGGGGGCCGGGCGCTGAGCGGGAGGTACCGTGCGAAGTCCGCCATGACCGCCAGCCTAGACTGGATCGGTGACGACGACCCAGCAGCGACCGCTCTGGGCCGGCCGCACCCTCGCCCTGCTCGGCATCTTCCTCGTCGCCCTCGACCTGCGCACGGCCGTGGCGGCGCTCTCGCCCATCGTCGACGAGATCAGCGCGGAACTGGCCCTCACGCCCACCATCATCGGTGTGCTCGGCATGCTGCCGCCGGTCTGCTTCGCCGTGTTCGGCATCCTGTCGCCCGCGTTCACGAGGCGCTTCGGGCTCGAACCCGTGCTCATCGCCGCCATCATCGCGATGGTGGTCGGCCACCTGGCCCGCGGCTTCGCGCCCAACGCGGTGCTGCTGCTGGTGGGCAGCGCGATCACCTTCGCCGGCCTCGGGGTGGGCAACGTGCTGCTGCCGCCGCTGGTGAAGAAGTACTTCCCCGACAGGGTGGGGCTCGTCACCTCGGTGTACGTGACGCTGCTGAGCTTCAGCACCTTCATCCCGGCGCTCGTCGCCGTGCCCGTCGCGGACTCCGCCGGCTGGCGCGTCTCGCTCGGCATGTGGGCGATCCTCGCGTTCGCTGCCCTCATCCCGTGGGTGGCCCTCGTCATCCGGCACCGCACCGGGTCAGGCGACCCGCAGGCGGAGCACACCGAGTCCGCGCTCATGGGCCGGGTCTGGCACTCGTCGATCGCCTGGGCGCTCGCGGTCGTGTTCGCAGTCTCGTCGCTCAACGCCTACGCGATGTTCGCCTGGCTGCCGAGCCTGCTGGCCGACACCGCCGGGACGACGCCGACGCAGGCAGGCGCCCTGCTCTCGCTGTTCGCCGCCATGGGCCTGCCGGCCGGCCTCCTGGTGCCCTGGCTGGCGACGCGGATGCGCAACGTCGGCATCCTGGTCTACGCCGGCGTGGTGTTCTTCATCGTCGGGTACCTCGGGCTGCTGCTGGTCCCGGCCACGGCCACGTGGCTCTGGGTGGCCTTCGCCGGCGCCGGCCCGCTCCTGTTCCCGCTCGCCCTCGTTCTCATCAACCTGCGCACCCGCACCCACGCGGGATCGGTGGCTCTCAGCGGCTTCGTGCAGGGCGTCGGCTACACGATCGGTGCCGTCGGCCCGCTGGCGGTCGGCATCCTGCATGAGACCAGTGGCGGATGGACCGTGCCCCTGGTGTTCCTCATGGCGACGGCGGTGGCCGGAGCCTTCGCCGGGGTCGTCGTCGCGCGCCCGCACCTGCTGGAGGACGCGCACGAGCGTCGCCAGCGTCGTCGCTCGGCCTAGGGCGCTTGGCCCTCAGTCCCTCCGCCCGACCCGCTCTCCCTCTCCGCTGGTCGAGTAGCGACCGAGCGCAGCGAGGACGCGTATCGAGACCACAGGTGCAGTCGCGGTCGGCTCGCGGTGGTTTCGATACGGCGGCTCGCTGCGCTCGCGGCCTACTCAACCAGCGCATGGTGGTCGCTGCGCTCGCGGCCCACTCAACCAGCGTTCGGTGCTCATATGAGCAAACATCCCTACGAGTGTTGAAACGCGCACTCACCGTGCCTACGCTGGAGGGGACGGCAACGCAGTGCAGGAGGTGGCCGATGATCGAGTCCGACGAACTGCTCAGCATCCGTGCGGCCGAGCTCTACTACGAAGAGGACAAGACCCAGGACGAGATCGGGTCGATCCTCCGCCTCACCCGCTGGAAGGTGGGTCGCCTCCTCGCGCAGGCGAAGACCAACGGCTTCATCCGCATCGAGATCGTGCATCCGCGCGCCCGCCGTCTCCCCATCGAGCGCCGCCTCCGCGAGGAGCGCGGCCTGAAGGACGCCATCGTGGTCTCCACGGCCGGCATCACCGGCGAGGAGGAGCTGCAGGCGCGCACGGCCCAGGCCGCCGCCGACTACCTCGCCTCCATCCGCCCGATCCCGCGCACCCTCGGCATCTCGTGGGGCCGCACCCTCTACGAGGTCTCGGAGCACCTGAAGGACGGCTGGTCGACGGGCGTCAACGTCGTGCAGATCAACGGCGGCGTCAGCCTCAACCGACGGGCAGGCACGGCGGCCACCACCGCCGTCACCATCGCCCAGAAGGCCGGCGGACAGGCCACCCTGCTGCCGAGCCCCGCCATTCTCGAGCGGCTCGAGACCAAGCTCGCCATCGAGGGCGACCGCGCGGTCTCGGCCGTGCTCGAGATGGCGGCGACCGCCAACGCCTACCTCTACTCGGCCGGCACGGCCGACGAGCACTCCGTGCTGGTCGACAGCGGCTACCTCACCGTCGACGACGTGCACGAACTCGTGCGCAAGGGCGCTGTCGGCGACGTCGTCGGCCGCTACATCGACGCCGACGGCAACATCGTCGATCCCAGCCTCGACGCGCGCACCGTCGGCCTCTCGCACGACAGGCTCCGCGCATCCGACCGCAGCATCGCCGTGATAGCCGGAGCAGGCAAGCACGCCGTCGCCAACGCCGTGGTGCGCAGCGGCCTCTGCACCGTGCTCGTCACCGATGAGGCCACCGCCCTCAGCCTGCTCGACGAGCACTGACCACAGTGAGCATCCCCGTACTCAGAGCATCGACGTACAACAAGCAAGGAACACCATGACCGGAACCCAGATCGTCCAGAGGGAGCAGGCGCTCTCAGTGATCGGCGGCGAAGCCACCGACGCCAACCTGCGCCGCTTCCTGCACGGAATCCCCGGAGTCGACGCCGTCGGCCTCGAGCAGCGGGCCGCCGGCCTCGGCACCCGCTCCATCAAGACCACCTCGAAGAAGTGGGCGCTCGACAGGATCATCGAGCTCATCGACCTCACCACCCTCGAGGGTGCTGACACCCGCGGCAAGGTGCGCTCGCTCGTCGCGAAGGCGCTTACGCCCGACCCCGGCGACCTGAGCACCCCGCGTGTCGCCGCCGTCTGCGTCTATGGCGACATGGTTCCCCACGCCGTCGAGGCTCTCGGCTCGGCACACGGAGACCCGGATGCCGGTGGCATCTCGGTCGCCGCCGTCGCCACTGCGTTCCCCAGCGGACGGTCCTCCCGCTCGATCAAGCTCGAGGACACGTCCGACGCCGTCGCGGCCGGCGCAGACGAGATCGACATGGTCATCGACCGTGGCGCGTTCCTCATGGGCCGCTACGGCGAGGTCTACGACGAGATCGTGGCCGTGAAGGAGGCGTGCCGCCGGACCGACGGCACCTACGCCCACCTCAAGGTCATCCTCGAGACCGGCGAGCTGAACACCTACGACAACGTGCGCCGGGCCTCCTGGCTCGCCATCCTCGCGGGCGGTGACTTCATCAAGACCTCGACGGGCAAGGTGGCTCCGGCCGCGACGCTCCCCGTGACCCTGTCGATGCTCGAGGTGGTGCGCGACTGGCACAAGCTCACCGGGCAGAAGATCGGCGTGAAGCCCGCTGGCGGCATCCGCACGTCCAAAGACGCGATCAAGTACCTCGTGACAGTGGCGGAGACCGTCGGGGAGGAGTGGCTCACGCCGCACCTGTTCCGCTTCGGAGCCTCGAGCCTGCTCAACGACGTGCTGCTGCAGCGCCAGAAGATGACGACCGGCCACTACTCCGGCCCCGACTACGTGACGATCGATTAAGGCAAGCGACATGACATTCCTCGACTACGCCCCGGCGCCCGAATCCCGCGCCGTCCTCAACCTCCGCAGCGACTACGGCCTGTTCATCGACGGCGAGTGGCGAGCCGGTAACGGCACCCCGTTCCAGACCATCTCCCCGGCGACGGAAGAGCACATCGCCACCATCGCGACGGCTTCGGAGACGGATGTCGACGCCGCCGTCGCCGCAGCGCGCCGCGCCCACTCCAAGGTGTGGTCGCGCATGTCGGGCAGCGACCGCGGGAAGTACCTGTTCCGCATCGCCCGCCTCGTGCAGGAACGCGCCCGCGAGCTCGCCGTGGCCGAGTCGCTCGACAACGGCAAGCCGATCAAGGAGAGCCGCGACGTCGACGTGCCCCTCGTGGCCGCGTGGTTCTTCTACTACGCAGGCTGGGCCGACAAGCTCGATCACGCCGGCCTCGGCGCCAACCCCGCATCGCTCGGCGTTGCGGCACAGGTCATCCCGTGGAACTTCCCGCTGCTCATGCTCGCGTGGAAGATCGCCCCGGCGCTGGCCGCGGGCAACACCGTCGTTCTGAAGCCGGCGGAGACCACGCCGCTCACCGCGTTGCTGTTCGCCGAGATCGTGCAGCAGGCCGACCTGCCGCCGGGAGTCGTCAACATCATCACCGGCGCCGGTGACACCGGAGCAGCTCTCGTGGCGCACCCGGATGTCGACAAGGTCGCGTTCACCGGCTCGACCGCCGTGGGCCGCGCCATCGCCAAGCAGGTCGCCGGAACGCCCAAGAAGCTCACCCTCGAGCTCGGTGGCAAGGCCGCGAACATCGTCTTCGACGACGCGCCCATCGACCAGGCCGTCGAGGGCATCGTCAACGGCATCTTCTTCAACCAGGGCCACGTCTGCTGTGCCGGCAGCCGTCTGCTCGTGCAGGAGTCGATCCACGACGAGGTCGTCGACCGCCTCAAGGACCGCCTCTCGACACTGCGTCTCGGCGATCCGCTCGACAAGAACACCGACATCGGCGCGATCAACTCGCGCGAGCAGCTGGAGCGCATCCGCGAGCTCAGCGACATCGGCGTCGAGGAGGGCGCCGAGCGCTGGCAGGCCGACTGCGCCATCCCCGAGAACGGCTTCTGGTACGCGCCGACGATCTTCACGAACGTCTCCACCAGCCACCGCATCGCCCGCGACGAGATCTTCGGACCGGTGCTGTCGGTTCTCACCTTCCGCACTCCGGCCGAGGCCATCGCCAAGGCCAACAACACGCCCTACGGTCTCTCGGCCGGCATCTGGAGTGACAAGGGCAGCCGCATCCTCGCTGTCGCCGACAAGCTGCGCGCCGGTGTGGTGTGGGCAAACACCTTCAACCGCTTCGACCCCGCGTCGCCGTTCGGCGGCTACAAGGAGTCGGGCTACGGCCGCGAGGGTGGTCGCCACGGTCTTGCCGCGTACCTCAAGCCCGCGTCCTCGGCCTCCGCCGTGACAGCTCGATCCTCCGCATCCGCCGCCATCAAGGGAGCAGCGAAATGACCCGCCTCGCCGTGCCGAAGACCTACAAGCTCTACATCGGCGGCAAGTTCCCGCGCAGCGAGTCGGGTCGTGTCTACGAGATCGTGAGCGCGAAGGGCGCCTTCCTCGCGAACGCAGCCCAGGCCTCGCGTAAAGACGCCCGCGACGCCGTCGTGGCCGCCCGAGCCGCCGTCGGCGGCTGGTCGGGACAGACCTCGTACAACCGCGGCCAGGTGCTCTACCGCATCGCCGAACTGCTCGAAGGTCGTCGCGCCCAGTTCATCGCCGAGATCGTCGACGCCGAGGGCGTCACGACCGCAGCGGCCACCACCCAGGTCGACACGGCGATCGACCGCTGGGTCTGGTACGCGGGCTGGGCTGACAAGTACGCGCAGGTCGCGGGCAACGGCAATCCGGTCGCCGGCCCGTACTTCAACATCTCGGTTCCCGAGCCCACGGGAGTCGTCGCGATCATCGCGCCGCAGGACTCGTCGCTGCTGGGCCTGGTCTCGGCGGTCGCCCCGGCCCTCGTCGCCGGGAACACCGTGGTCGTCGTCGCCAGCGAGAAGCTGCCGCTCTCGGCCATCAGCCTCTCCGAGGTGCTCGCCACGAGCGACGTTCCCGGGGGAGTGGTGAACATCCTGACCGGGTCGCCGGCCGAGATCGCTCCGTGGCTCGCCAGCCACGCCGACGTGAACGCGCTCGACCTCGTCGGTGCCGGTGACCTCGAGTGGATCGACCTGCAGATCTCGGCCGCCGACACGCTTAAGCGCGTGCTCCAGCCCGAGAACGGTCCCGACGCCGCTGCACCATCGCTCGAGCGCATCACGGCGTTCACCGAGACGAAGACCGTCTGGCACACGAAGGGCCTCATCTAGAGGCCGTGCTCGCCGCACCCCCGAACGGGGTTCACGTTCGGGGGTTCTGCGCTTAGGCTCGAATCATGTCCAACGGAGGAACTGATGCCCGCGGTCGCCTCGAGAGCGACCCGTTCGACTATCGCGTCACGAGCGGTGGCCGAGTGCTCGTCGCCCGCGGAGGTCGCACCGTCGTCACCGTGAGCGGACCGTCGGCGGCCAGACTCGTCACGTCGTTGGCGTCGGCCGACGAGCTGTCGGCGCAGCTGCTGCTCGCCAAGGCCACGGGAAACTACAAGCGCGGCAACGAGCGCCGGTGACGAACGTCACGTCACGACTCGCGGTCGTCACGGGGGCGACCGGCTACATCGGCGGACGCCTCGTCCCGCGCCTCATCGAGGCCGGCTTCAGGGTGCGCATCGTCGTGCGCAACCCCGACCGACTCTCCGACGTGCCGTGGTCCGAGCAGGTCGAGGTCGTCACGGGCGACCTGACGGATGCGGCGACGGCACGTGCGGCATCCGAGGGCGCCGACGTCCTCTACTACCTCGTCCACTCCATGGGAGGAGGAGGCGGAGACTTCGAGGCGCGGGAACGCGCCATCGCCACGACGCTGGCCGATGCGGCCTTCGCGGCGGGCGTCGGCCGCATCGTCTACCTCGGCGGTCTGCATCCCGACGGAGTTCCGCTCTCGAAGCACCTGCGGTCGCGGGTCGAGGTCGGCCGCATCCTCATCGGATCGGGGGTGCCGTCGATCGTGCTGCAGGCGGGAGTCGTGATCGGATCGGGCTCGACCTCCTTCGAGATGATCCGCCACCTCACCGAGGTGCTGCCCTACATGCCGGCGCCGAAGTGGGTGCGCAACTTCATCCAGCCGATCGCCGTGCGCGACGTGCTGCACTACCTGATCGAGGCGGCATCCGTGGATGCCCGCGTCAACCGCACCTTCGACATCGGCGGGCCCGACGTGCTGCGCTACGGGCAGATGATGAACGGCTACGCCCTCGAGTCCGGCCTGCGCCAGCGGCCCATCGCGGCGCTCCCGGTTCTGACTCCCTGGCTGGCCTCGCAGTGGGTGAACCTCGTCACGCCCATTCCGCGTTCGCTCGCCGTGCCCATAATCGAGTCGCTGCAGGTCGACTGCGTGGTGCGTGAACACGACATCGACGCCGTCATCCCGCCGCCCGCCGAGGGGCTGACCGGCTACCGGCGTGCCGTTCGCCTGGCCCTGCAGCGGGAACGCGACGGAGAGGTCGAGACCAGCTGGCGCGACTCCGCGGTCGAGGGCGCGCCGAGCGACCCGTTGCCGAGCGACCCGGACTGGGCGGGCACCCTCGTCTACACCGACGTGCGCGAGCGGCGCACCGCGGCAGCGCCTGCCGATCTGTGGCGGGTCATCGAGGGGGTCGGCGGCAGGAACGGCTGGTACTCGTTCCCCCTCGCCTGGGCGATCCGCGGCTGGATGGACTGGCTGGTCGGGGGAGTGGGGCTGCGTCGTGGACGCCGCGATGCCGGCACCCTGAACACCGGCGACGCCCTCGACTTCTGGCGGGTGGAGCGGATCGAACGCGGGCACCTGCTACGCCTGCGTGCCGAGATGCGCCTGCCGGGCAGGGCCTGGCTCGAGATGTCGGCCGAGCCCGCCGACGGCGGCGGATCGGTGTACCGCCAGCGCGCCATCTACTTCCCGAAGGGGTTGACCGGTCGCCTGTACTGGTGGGCGGTCTGGCCGTTCCACGGCGTCATCTTCTCGGGCATGACGAACCGCATCACCGAGGCGGCACTGGGACCGAGGTCCGAGAGGAGACCGACATGAGCGGGCGGCACGCTTCCGACTCCGGAGGCGCCGACGACGGCACGGTCGGTGCCCTCGGTTCCGTCGGTGCCCTCGGTTCCGTCGAGCGGGTCGATGAGGACTGGCGCATCAGCTTCGTGCGCGACTACGGGGATCCGGTCGACGCGGTCTGGTCCATGCTCACGGATCCGGCCCTCACCCGCCTGTGGTGGGCCGACGCGAGGATCGAGCCGCGAGTCGGGGGTCGGTTCGACCTGCGCTGGCTCAACTCTCCCGAGGCCGGCGCCTGGTGGCCGGGGGCGGTGACCGTCTGGGACCAGCCACACGTTCTCGAGTTCACGAACTCCGAGCATGGACTGCTGCGCTGGGAGCTCCAGGCGACGGATGCCGGCACCCGGCTGAGATTCGTCGACCTGATCCGCCCCGAGGAGGAGCGCTTCGTGGCCATGTCGCTCGCCGGCTGGCACCTCCACCTCGATCACCTCGCCGAGGCCCTCGACGGCACGGGCCAGGACTGGGACGCCTGGCTCGAGCGCTGGTTGCCCACCTGGCAGGAGCGCCACGCGGAGTACGTCGCCCGCTCGACCCGCTGAGCACCCGTACCCCCGAAATGGGGCGCCGACCCCGGTGAACGACGGGTAACGAAACGGTAACGAATGGGTTAGGGTCGATCCACCTGCATGGCGCAACGAGGCGCTCGGCAGCCGGAAGGACCCGATCCGTTGACCGTGCACCCCCGCCGCGACCCGAGCGCGCGTCGCGGAATCCGCTCTGCCGCCCACTGGTTCCGCCTCCTCTCCGTCTCCGCCGTTCTCGGGGTCGCACTCGTCGTCGCGGTCGTCCCGTCGGTGAGCGGCGTCTACGCGGCCGATGTCTTCGGTGGTCTTCGGGCTCCGGGGCAGGCGGCCTTCATCGCCGGGCACCGTGGCGATCGCTCGGTCGCCCCCGAGAACACCATGCCGGCCTTCGAGGCCGCCTTCGCCAATCCGGCCCTCGCCTTCGTCGAGACCGACGTGCAGCTCACGAAGGACGGTGTGCCCGTGCTCTTCCACGACACCACCCTCGAGCGGGTGACCGGGAAGAAGGGCAGCGTCGGCGACCGCACGCTGAAGCAGCTGCAGAGGCTGGACGCCGGATCGTTCTTCGCCCGGGAGTACGCCGGCACCCGCATCCCGACCCTCGATGCCTTCCTCGACGCGCTCGCGACGACGGAGAAGTCGGCGCTCATCGAACTGAAGGCGATCTGGAGCGAAGACGAGGTGCGCACCGTGATCGACCTGATCGAGAGCCGGCCGCTGTCGGGGCGCATCATGCTCGAGTCGTTCAGCCTCGAGACCCTCGCCAACATCCAGCTCGTCGCGCCGCAGTACCCGCGCCTCATGCTCGCTCGCGAACTCCCGGCCGACCCGGTTCCGATGGCACGCAAGTTCGGCGTGCTCGCCATCGCGACGACGGCGAAGTCGGTGGCGGCGCAGCCCGAGGCCGTGACGCGCATGCACGGAGCCGACCTCGGGGTGCTCTGCTACACGCTCAACTCAGATGACACCTGGGCCGAGGCCAGCGCTCTCGGCGTTGACGGCATCATCACCGACGTGCCGAGTGAGCTCGACGCCTGGTTCGCCTCGACGGCCCGCGGAACCTGAGCGGAACGACGGCGTGGGCCGACGTGTCCACAGGAGTGACCAGGGGTGACGAGCGGTGATCAGGCGGTCGCGGTGCCCTCGCCGGTGACGGATGCGGCATCGGCAGCGGCCGATCGTGCCTGCAGCTCGAAGATCGACAGCAGCTCGCCGATGGCGGCCTCGCGCTGGTCTCCGCCGGCGTCGAACATGTCGGTGACGTGGGTGCGCAGGTGGTTCTCGACGATGAGCTTGTTGAGCGAGCCGAGCGACTTCTGGATCGACAGCGACAAGGTGAGGATGTCGACGCAGTAGTCCTCGTTCTCGATCATCTTCTCGAGTCCGCGCAACTGGCCCTCGAGGATGCGGGTGCGATGCAGGGCGCGCTTCTTGATGTCGTCGATCACCCGATCAGGCTACTTCGGAAAGCCGGTCGGACGCTCGTCTCGACATCGAGGGAGCGTCAGCGGCGACGCGCGGCATCCGAGATGCCCATGCCTGCGCGGATCGGCGTAGAATGGGCGCGCGTCGACGAACCCCGTCACCGTCTCGACCGCGTATCAGCGCGTTGCTTGAGTCCGGGTTCCTCACGCAGGCGTTCCTCAGCCGGCAGCAGGCTCCTTCGAGCAGGCAGGCCTGATGACGAGAACCTGACACCACGGAAGGACACATGCCCGATCAGCGAACGACGCGCACCCGAACGAGGTCGCGCGACGACGACGCCCCGATCATCCCCATCCTCGCCCGCAAGGTGCGCGAGGTCGAGGCGAAGGCCCAGGGTGGAAAACTCGGACCGACGAACCGCACCAAGTTCCAGGTGATCGCGCTGCTCATGCGCGAGGAGCGCGCCCGCGTCAAGGCCGACAAAGAGCTCAACGAGACCGCCAGGGCCGAGCTGCTCAAGCGCCTCGACGGCATCGCGCAGATCCTCGCGAAGACCGCCGCGCGCGACACCAGTCTGATCACCCTGTTGGAACCGGATGCCGGTGTCTCCACCGTCGCGCAGCGCTTCCGCCGCGACTGGCTCCTCGAATCCGGAGCCGAGCTCAGCCCCGACGAGCTCATCATCACCCGCGAGGCCGAGGTCAAGCCCGTTCCCGCGGCGAACCAGGTCATCCCGCAGTCCGTCAAGGCGCGTCAGCTCGCCAACCCGTTCCTCGCCCCTGACTTCTCGCGCCAGACCGCCCCGGCCGTCCCTGTGCGACGCCTCGCGAACTGGGAGCTCCTCGGGCCGCTGTTCAAGTCGTTCGAGTACGGCTCGGGAGGCCAGGCCGCCACGATGGCGCTGCCGGAGGCTCCCAAGATCGATCGTCTGTCGCCGCGCGGCATGGAGATCATGAAGCACCAGGCCCGCTTCGTGGAGAGCGTGCGCCAGGGCCACCGCACCTTCCTGCTCGCCGACGAGCCCGGACTCGGCAAGACGGCGGAGAGCGTCCTGGCGGCATCCGTCGCCGATGCCTATCCGCTGCTCGCCGTCGTTCCCAACGTCGTGAAGATGAACTGGGCCCGAGAGGTGGAGCGCTGGACGCCGCATCGCCGCGCCACGGTCATCCACGGCGACGGACAGACCCTCGACGCCTTCGCCGACGTCGTCGTGGTCAACTACGACGTGCTCGACCGCCACATGGCGTGGCTCACCACGCTCGGCTTCAAGGGCATGGTCGTCGACGAGGCGCACTTCATCAAGAACCTGCAGTCGCAGCGTTCGAAGAACGTTCTGGCGCTCGCGCAGCACATCCGCCAGAAGGCGCCGGGAGGCGAAGCTCTGCTGCTCGCCCTCACGGGTACCCCCCTCATCAACGACGTCGACGACTTCCGGGCCATCTGGCAGTTCCTCGGCTGGATCGACGGCGACAAGCCGGCCCCGAAGCTCATGCAGAAGCTCGAGGAGACGGGGCTCACCCCCGCCGACTTCGGCTTCTACGCGGATGCCCGGGCCGCCGTCATCGACATGGGCATCGTGCGTCGTCGCAAGGTGGATGTCGCAGCCGACCTGCCGGCCAAGCGCATCGCCGATCTCCCGGTCGAGCTCGACGACGACCTGGGTCGCAGCATCCGTCAGGCGGAGCGCGAGCTGGGCTACCGACTGCGCGACAGGTTCGACGCCCTGCTCCGCACGCGCGAGCTCACCCGCGGGCAGCTCGACGACGACCAGTACGACTCGTTCGTGCGTGCTGTCGCCACGGCGGAGCTCGAGGAGTCGAAGTCGGCCAAGAGCGGCGAGAACGTCTTCACGATGGTGCGCAAGATCGGTCAGGCTAAGGCCGCGCTGGCGGCGGACTACGCCGCCCAGCTCGCGCGGTCGGTCGGCAAGGTGGTCTTCTTCGCGAAGCACATCGACGTCATGGACACGGCCGAGGACATCCTCGCGAAGGCCGACCTCAAGACCGTCTCGTTGCGCGGAGACCAGTCGGCGCTCGCCCGCCAGGCTGCCATCGACGCGTTCAACAACGACCCCGAGGTGGCGGTCGCCGTCTGCTCTCTCACGGCGGCCGGCGTCGGTGTCAACCTCCAGGCGGCGTCGAACGTCGTGCTCGCCGAGCTCAGCTGGACGGCCGCCGAGCAGACCCAGGCGATCGACCGCGTGCACCGCATCGGCCAGGACGAGCCCGTGACGGCCTGGCGCATCATCGCGGCACACACCATCGACTCCAAGATCGCCGAGCTCATCGATGCGAAGCAGGGCCTCGCCGCCCGAGCGCTCGACGGGTCGGACCAGGAGATCGTGAGTGCGGACTCGGTGCAGCTCGACGCCCTGCAGCACCTGCTGCGTCAGGCGCTCGACGGCACCCTGTAGCGGACCCACGATCACGGTTCAGACACGTCTGCGGCCTCGCCCCCGGCTGATTTCGCGCCGGGTGCGAGGTCACAGATAGACTCCGGAGCGACATCCTCGCCCCGATGAAGCGGCGTCTGCACGTTTGATTCAAGGAGCCTCAGAGAGCTATGAAGATCGGGATTCTGACGAGCGGGGGCGACTGCCCCGGCTTGAACGCCGTCATCCGCGGTGCCGTTCTGCGGGGAGTCATCTCGCACGAAGCCGAGTTCGTCGGCTTCCGCTGGGGATGGCGTGGAGTCGTCCAGGGCGACATCGTCCCCCTTCCCCGCCAGGAGGTGCGCGGTCTCTCCCGTCAGGGCGGAACCATCCTGCACTCCTCGCGCACGAACCCCTTCGAGGGTGAGGGCGGCGGCCCGGAGAACATCCAGCGGATGCTCGACGCCAACGGAATCGACGCCATCATCGCCATCGGCGGCGAGGGCACTCTCACGGCGGCCCGTCGCCTCGTCGACGAGGGTGGCATCAAGGTCGTCGGCGTTCCGAAGACCATCGACAACGACCTCGCCTCCACCGACTACTCCTTCGGCTTCGACACGGCCGTCGAGATCGCGACCGAGGCCATCGACCGCCTCCGCACCACGGCCGACTCGCACGGTCGCTGCATGATCGTCGAGGTCATGGGACGCCACGTCGGCTGGATCGCCCTGCACTCCGGCATGGCCGGCGGCGCCCACGCCATCCTCGTACCCGAGCAGCCGCAGTCCATCGAGCAGATCTGCGAGTGGGTCGAGAGTGTGCGCGACCGCGGACGTGCGCCCGTCATCGTCGTCGCCGAGGGCTTCCGCCTCAGCGACATGGAGTCGGAGCACTCGCACAAGGGCCTCGACGCCTTCAACCGTCCGCGTCTCGGCGGCATCGCCGAGATCCTCGCGCCCATGATCGAGGAGCGCACGGGCATCGAGTCGCGCGCCACGGTGCTCGGCCACATCCAGCGCGGCGGTGCTCCGTCGGCCTACGACCGTGTTCTCGCCACCCGCCTCGGCATGGCCGCTGTGGATGCCGTCCACGACGAGGCCTGGGGCGAGATGGTGACGCTGCGCGGCACCGACATCGCGCGCGTCTCGATCCGCGAGGCCACGGGCGCCCTCAACGTCGTCCCGCCGTCGCGGTACGACGAGGCCGCCGTCCTCTTCGGTTGATCCCGCCGACCCGCCCGACTCCCTGATTCGACTGACCGTGCTGCCCCAGGTCTGCGTCTGCTATCTCCTGCGCACCGATGCCGACGGCGTCACGCGCGTGCTTCTGGGGCGCAAGAAGATCGGGCTCGGTCAGGGCAAATACGTCGGCCCGGGCGGCAAGCTCGAGCCGGGGGAGACCGCGGCCGAAGCCATCGTCCGAGAAGTGCTCGAGGAGGTCGGGCTGGTCGTCGATCCGGCCTCCCTCGAGGAGCGGGGCCTGCTCAGCTATCACTTCCCGCATCGCGAGTCCTGGAGCCAGGAGTCGACTGTCTTCGTCTGCCGATCGTGGTCGGGTCAGCCGGCGGCATCCGACGAGCTCGATCCGGAGTGGTTCGATCTCGACGCCGTTCCGCTCGATCTGATGTGGGATGACGCACGCTTCTGGCTGCCCGGCGTGCTCGCCGGTGGAACGGTTCGACGCAGTTTCACCTTCGGTTCCGACCTGTCCTCCGTGGTCGGAGAGACCTGACCGTCGCTCAGGTTGACCTCGGCGCGCGAGGATGCGAGCATCGACGTGGGTATCGCGCTCATGATCGACAACAACCGCGAAGCGGTGAACGTCCGGTGAAATCTTCATCGGGTCTCCTCCTGAAAGAAAGACGCCGGTGGATCTCACCCTGATCGTCGTGCTGGTCATCGTGCTGGCTCTGTTCTTCGATTTCACCAACGGATTCCACGACACCGCGAATGCGATGGCGACGCCGATCGCCACCGGTGCCATGAAGCCGAAGGTCGCCGTCGGTCTCGCGGCGATCCTCAACCTGGTCGGTGCGTTCCTCTCGACGGCTGTCGCCCTCACGATCTCGGGCGGCATCATCAAGGAGGGATCCGAGGGCGTGCTCATCACGCCGGAACTCATCTTCGCCGGCCTCATCGGCGCCATCGTGTGGAACATGGCGACCTGGCTGTTCGGGCTGCCGTCGAGTTCCAGCCATGCTCTCTTCGGCGGTCTCATCGGCGCCGCGATCGTCGGGGCATGGAGCCTCGAGCCCGTGGACTGGATCGTGCTGCTCGACAAGGTGATCATCCCCGCGTTGCTGGCCCCGGTCATCGCCGGACTGGTCGCCTACACGGCCACGAAGCTCGCCTACGTCATCACCCGTCGTTACGACTCCCGGCCTGACGGGCGTGACGGTTTCCGGTACGGCCAGATCTTCTCCAGTTCCCTGGTCGCCCTCGCCCACGGGACGAACGACGCCCAGAAGACCATGGGCATCATCACCCTCACGCTCATCGCCGCCGGGATTCAGACCGACACCGGCGTGATCGAGCCGTGGGTCATCATCACCTGCGGCCTGGCGATCGCGCTCGGGACCTACATGGGCGGCTGGCGCATCATCAAGACCCTCGGCACCGGCCTGACCGACGTGAAGCCGGCCCAGGGCTTCGCAGCCGAGACCAGCACGGCGACGACGATCCTCGCCTCCACCAACCTCGGCTTCGCGCTGTCGACGACGCAGGTGGCTTCAGGATCCGTCATCGGATCGGGCCTCGGTCGCCGTGGCTCGACCGTGCGCTGGGCGACCGCCGGACGCATCGGCATCGGCTGGGTCCTGACGCTCCCGTCCGCGGCGATCGTCGGCGGGATCGCCGCAGCCATCACCAAGCTCGGCACCGTCGGAATCGTGATCGACACCGTCGTGGGCGTCATCGTCATCCTCGGGATCTTCTGGCAGTCGCGTCGGAACGGTGCCGTGACGGCGAGCAACGTCACGAGCGAGGTCGCGGCATCCGGTGAGGCCGTCAAGATCAAACGCAACCCGAAGCCGATCAAGAAGGTGTCCCTGTGATCGACTGGTCGGCATTCCTCCTCGTGGCCGTGGCTTCGCTGCTCGTGACGTCCATCGTCGTGAGCGCGTACTCCTTCGGCCTCCGTCTGCTCGCCGCCTCAGGGCGTGCGCCCCTCGTCGAGCCGGCTTCCTTCACCGACGCCATCACCGTCATCACGCCGGAGGAGTCGAAGGCTGCAGCCAAGCGCCAGAAGAAGGCAGCGAAGAAGAACCCGTTGTCCGAGGGCCAGAAGCGCCTCGCCCTCTGGGCTGCCTATGCCTGTTTCGCCGTCGCCGGCGCCGCGGTGCTCTACGGGATCTACCTGATCATCCCGTACTTCCACCACTAGGCGCGGATCAGCCTGTTCCACGCACCCGCGAGATGGCCTTCATCACGTGGTAGATCACGATGGCGGCGATGGTTCCGAGTGCGATTCCGTTGAAGGTGAAGGCGCCGGCGTGCAGCGTGAAGTCGGCGATGCCGATGATGAGCGCCACACCGGCCGTCATCTGGTTGATCGGGCGGGAGAAGTCGACCTTGTTGTCGACCCAGATCTTCACGCCGATGATGCCGATCAGGCCGTAGAGGGCCGTCGTGACACCGCCGAGCACTCCCGCCGGGATGGTGTTGATCAGGGCGCCCATCTTCGGCGAGAGCCCGAGCAGCACCGCGAAGGTGCCGGCCACCCAGTAGGCGGCCGTCGAGTAGACACGGGTCGCCGCCATGACGCCGATGTTCTCCCCGTAGGTCGTCGTGCCCGAGCCGCCGCCGAAGCCGGCGAGCATCGTCGACAGGCCGTCGGCGAGCAGGGCGCGTCCGGTGAGGGCGTTGACCTTCGGGTCGCCCGTCATCTGGGCGACTCCGCGGATGTGGCCGACGTTCTCGGCGATGAGCACGAGCACCACGGGCAGGAACGCCGGAAGGACCCCGAACGTCGCGGCGGCATCGGTGAAGGGATTCGCTGCCCAACGGAAGTCGGGCAGGCCGATCCAGGCCGCCTTCTCCAGCGGTGAGAAGTCGACCTGGCCGAACGCGACCGCCGCGATGTAGCCGATCACCACGCCGATGAAGATGGACAGACGGCCGAGCAGTCCGCGGAACAGCACCGTGCACAGCACGACGGCCGCCAGGGTGATGAGCGCCGTCCACGGTGCCTGAGTGAAGTTCGCCTTGGCGGCGGGCGCCAGGTTGAACCCGATCAGTGCGACGATCGCACCCGAGACGACGGGAGGCATCAGCGCGTCGATCCAGCCTGAGCCGGTGACGATCACGATGCCGCCGATGATCGCGAGCAGGGCGCCGACCACCACGATGCCGAACAGGGCGCTGCCCGTGCCGGCCGTCGCGGTGGCCGCGACGATGGGGGCGATGAATGCGAAAGAGGATCCGAGGTAGCTCGGCAGTCGGTTCTGCGTGATCAGCAGGAAGAGGATCGTGCCGATGCCCGAGAAGAACAGCGTGGTCGATGGCGGGAAGTCCGTGAGGATCGGCACCAGGAAGGTGGCGCCGAACATCGCCACGACGTGCTGCATGCCGAGGCCGATGGTGCGGGGCCAACTCAGGCGTTCACCCGGGAGGACGACATCCGTCGGTCCCATCGTCGTGCCGTCACCGTGCAGGGTCCAGGGGAGGGCCATCTCGCTCCTTCGTCGTCTCCGAGGGCCCCGAGAGGCCTGCTGCGATGCTACTGAAGATCCAGGGGACGGATGCCGCAGCCGATGCGGCGACCACGTACACCGGCAGTCTGGATTGCCTCTAGGATCGGTCTGTGAATTCGAGCACCCAGACGGCTGAGCCGCAGACTGACAAGGGCGGCCTCAAGGGCCGTCTCGACTCCTACTTCCAGATCTCCGCCCGTGGCTCCAGCTTCGGCGGCGAGGTGCGCGGCGGTGTCGTGACCTTCGTCACGATGGCCTACATCGTGATCCTCAACCCGATCATCCTGTCGGGCAAGCCCGACGTGCTCGGCAACACCCTCGACTTCGGTCAGGTCGGTGCCGTCACGGCACTCACCGCCGGTGTGATGACGATCCTGTTCGGTCTCATCGCTCGTCTGCCGTTCGCGTTCGCTGCCGGGCTCGGCATCAACTCCTTCCTCGCCTTCAGTGTGGTCGGAGTGGTCACCTGGCCCGAGGCGATGGGCCTCGTGGTCATCAACGGACTCGTCATCGTGCTGCTGGCTGCCACGGGTCTGCGTCGTCTCATCTTCAACGCCGTGCCCTACGAGCTGAAGATCGCCATCACGGTCGGTATCGGTCTGTTCATCGCCTTCATCGGTCTGGTCGATGCCGGCATCGTCACCTCGACCGGGAACGCATCACCGCCCGTGGGCCTCGGCATCGGCGGTTCCATCGCCACGTGGCCCGCGATCGTCTTCGTCGTGACCCTCCTGCTCACAGGTGTGCTCATGGCTCGCAAGGTCAAGGGCGCCATCCTCATCGGTCTCGTGAGCGGAACCGTCCTGGCCGTCATCGTGGAGGCCATCGGTCACCTCGGCAGCGCCGTCACCAATCCGGGGATCGGGTGGGGTCTGTCGGTTCCGGTCATCCCGGGCAACTGGTTCGCCCTTCCCGACCTCAGCCTCGTCGGTGCCGTGAGCTTCGACTTCGGCAAGGTCGGCTTCCTCACCGTGCTGATGCTCGTCTTCACGCTCGTCTTCACCAACTTCTTCGACGCCATGGGCACGATGACTGGTCTCTCGAAGGAGGCCGGGCTCGCCGACGACAAGGGCAACTTCCCGCGGCTTCGTTCCGCGCTCATCGTCGAGGGTGTCGGCGCCGTCGCCGGTGGCTTCACCTCGAGTTCGTCGAACACCGTGTTCATCGAGTCGGGTTCGGGCATCAGCGAGGGAGCGCGAACGGGCTTCGCCAACATCGTGACGGGTCTGCTCTTCATCGCTGCGATGTTCTTCACCCCGATCGCTGCGATCGTTCCGCAGGAGGTTGCTGCGGCTGCTCTCGTCATCGTGGGTGCGCTCATGATGAGCCAGATCAGGGGCATCGACCTCAGCGACTTCTCGGTGCTGCTGCCGGTCTTCCTCACCGTCGTGATCATGCCGTTGACCTACTCGATCGCCAACGGAATCGGTGCCGGCTTCCTCGCCTGGGTCGTCGTGCGCTCGCTGTCGGGCAAGGCCAAGCAGATCAGTCCGCTGCTGTGGGTCGTGGCCATCGGCTTCCTGATCTACTTCGCGCGCGGGCCGATCGAGGCGCTTTTCGCGTAGGCGGTCGCTGGCTCGCTGGGCCGCTGGGTGCGGCGCTGGTGTCGAGAAGCCCCTGCTCCTTCGGGAGTGGGGGCTTCTCGCGTCTCGGACGCGCGTTCGTTGAGCCGCGGTGCGAGACGGTCGTCGCGTGGGTCACGTTGAGTGGTGAGGGCTGCGTTGGGTGTCGCTTGGATTCAGAGCGCTGGGGACTGGATCGGGACTTGGATTTCCCGGGACTTGGAACGTTGGGAGCGACTCCAGTGAGCACGGCCCGGATGCGATGGGCCTCAAGGGTGCACTTCGGGCGGTCGCTGCGCTTGGCCCTCAGCGAGCGGGGGCGGGTGCGCTTCGGGCGGCCGCTGCGCTCGGCCCTCTGCGAGCGAGGGACGATGGGCGCCGCGCGCTGAGGGGTGCGCACGCTCCGGTCGCTGAGGCCCGGACGGAGTCCGCGGTCGAAGCGCGGTCGAAGCGCAGGCGGGGCGCAGACGGAGCTCTACCCCGTGGCCGTGGCAGCAGGTTGGAGCTCGGCGGGAAGGGTGACGGGGTGGGTGATCTGCGCCCGGGTCTTCGGCTTCATCAGCCGCGGGGTCTGATCTGGATCGATCACAGGTGGTGGGATCAACCAGTACTGGTCGTGCTGGTCTCGGGTGATCTCCCAACCCTCGTTGTGCACGCGGAGGTGACTCCTGCGGCACAACAGGATGCCATCGGCGACGTCCGTGTTGCCGTGGTCCCGTTTCCAA
>LMOK01000001.1:821464-821570 GCA_001423545.1 Leifsonia sp. Leaf325 | reverse complement strand
GTCGTGCACGCCTTGGAGGAGGGCACCATTCTCGGGGTCCAAGGCGTACTCGCCGCGGTACATACCGTCGGGGCCGATCCACTGCCGCCAGTACTGCTTCTGCCGC
>LMOK01000001.1:482149-821346 GCA_001423545.1 Leifsonia sp. Leaf325 | reverse complement strand
GGGGTCGGCGTCGCGGGCGGCGGCCAGGTCGGTGGCGGCATCCGTCACCGCGATCATCTCGCCTACCCGTGCCAACGAACGCGCTTCAGCCTTCGTCGACCCCGTCATCGAGACGAGCAGGGTGTTCGCGTCAGTGAACCCCGACCGGCGCGCCAACGACCCCAGACCATGCTCGGGGGTGGAGCGGCGGGCGATCTCAGCCGCAGCCAATGCCGCCCATCGATCCAGTACCTGCCGAGGCCCCGTCAGCGCGCTCTGCGTCGCCAGCAACTCCTCATCAGCCAACGCCGCGAACGTGGCCGCGCACACCCCGGACGACGCCAGGGAGGCGGTCATTCCGGTGAGCAACTGGGCCGGTGCGGGCATGACTCCATTGTCTCAAACCTGAGAAACCCTCGCAAGTGTATTCGAAACGTCTCTGCAAATACAGGCCTGTGGAGGAGCCCCGCTCTTTCAAGAATCGAAGCAATGTTCGATCACTCCATCGTCACGATCACGGCTCCGCGCTTGCGATGCGTGTCCACGCGGCGATGGGCGTCGACGATGCGCTCGAGCGGATAGGTGCTGTCGATGACGGCCCGCAGCGCGCCGCTCTCGACGAGCTCGACGGTGACGGCGAGGTCGTGGGCCTGCTCGGTCGTCGGTCGCAGTCCGGTGAAGGCGATCGCGGCTCGCGTGCGTCCGAGGTGGAGGCGCGAGGTGAGCGACGTCCAGGCCATCTGCAGCAGGAGCGCGAGCGTGGGGACCGTGCGCAGGTAGACGCCGCCGTCGGCGAGAACGGGGCGAGCGCGCCGATACGAACTCGCCCCGACGGCGTCGAAGATGACGTCGTAGATCGGGCCGGAGTCGTCGACGGGGCCGGAGTCGTGGCCTACGGATGCCGCCCACCAGTCCTCGTGCGTGTAGTCGACGACGCGTTCCGCGCCCAGCGATCGCACCAGCTCGATGTTCGCCCCGCTGCAGACTCCGGTGACGTGAGCGCCGAAGTGGACTCCGAGCTGCACCGCCATCGACCCGACACTGCCGGATGCCCCGATCACGAGAAGGCGCTGGCCCGATCGGAGTCGCCCGGCATCGCGCAGGAACGCCAGTGCCGTGGCGTCGACGAGGGCGGCGGCTTCGGCGTCCGTCACCCCGGCTGGCTGCAGGGCGACGGCGGCATCCGTGCGCAGGACGACGTGCGTGGCGTGCCCGCCCATCGTCGAACCCGTCACGCCGAAGACCCGGTCGCCGACGCGAAAGCGTGAGTCGCCCCCGGAACCACCGCCACCTCCGACCGAGACGATCTCGCCCGCGATGTCCGATCCGAGCGCGGGGATCCGCGGATGCCGCAGCCCGAAGTAGAGCCGGGCGAAGGCCGGCGAGCCCGCTCGGGCGGCCGCGTCGGCGGCGCCCACGGTCGCCGCCCGCACGCGGATCACGACCTCACCCGGACCCGCGACCGGGGTCGGGGCATCCGTCACCTCGATGACGTCGGGTCCGCCGTAGCGGGAGTAGCGTGCCTGCTTCATGATGCATCTCCGGTCGGGTAGCTGAACACGTCGTCGAGTCGAACGCCGAGAGCTCCGGCGATCTGGAACGCCAGTTCGAGCGTGGGGGAGTATCGCCCCTGCTCGATGGCGATCACGGTCTGGCGCGTCACTCCGATGCGCTCGGCGAGCTGCGCCTGGGTCATCTCTCCGGCCTGGGCTCGCAGCGCGCGGATGCGGTTGGAGACCCGCGTCGGCTTCACCACGACGGGTCGATCCCTCGGCGGTAGGCCACGAGCTTGACGACGGATCCGACCACCGCCGACAGCACGAAGCCGAGGTAGATGGCGTTGGCGATCCAGAAATAGGGCTGCTCGAGGAGCGCCAGCAGTAGAGCGACGAGGGAGCCGCCGATCACGAACCACGAGGCTCGCGCCTCGCCGAAGTGGTTGATCTGACGGTCGCGCGTGTCGCTCGTGTAGTTGTCGCTCGGGCTCAGGATCTCGACGACGATGCGCCCGACGATGGCTGCGACGATCGAGATGCCGAGTGAGATCAGGAACGGCATGACGTAGTCGACGTCGACCAGGGGAGCGCCGTCCGCCTGGCTGAGGATGATCCCGACGTACACGAGGTAGGCCCCGGTGGACACGAGAAGGTAGACCCAGACGCCCTTCTGCTCGTAGGACATGGCTGCTCCGATGCTCGGGTGATGTAAAGAATGCTTTACATGGAGAAAGCTAGGCCCAAGCCGCGCGCATGTCAAGAATTATTTACATCGACCGCTCATGGCGAGCGGATGCCGCGACACCACGCCGCGACACCACACCGCGACACCACACCGCGTCACGACACCGACAGCCCCGGCTCAGCCCAGGAACCCCCGCAGCAGCGCCTCGGATCCGGCGATGTGCTCTTCCATGGCCTGTGCTGCGGCATCCGGATGCCCCCGCAGGATGGCCTTCACGATCTCCTCGTGCTGCTCGTTGGAGTGCACGATGTTCGCGGCGATGAGGGGGATGCGGTCGAGCAGCTCGTTGGTGCGCATGCGCACGTCGGCGATGAGGGGCACGAGGCTGGGGGAGCCGACGAGCTCGGCGATGAGCAGGTGCAGCCGCGAGTCGAGTCGCCGGTAGTCCTCGGCGGAACCCGCACTGCAGTCCTCGAGTGCCTGCCACAGCCGCTCGCGCTCGATCCCGCTCAGCTCGCCCGTGGCGGCCTGCCGGGCGGCGCCCACCTCGAGGATGCTCCGCAGAACGAGGGTGTCCTCGATCTCCGCCGGTGTCACGGCCGGCCGTTCGACGAGCACGGCGGAACCGCCGGCCGATCCCGCCCGCATCACCGGCGTGCCTGTCGGCAGCTCGTCGACGACGAAGGTGCCGCCGTAGCGACCGCGCCGGGACACCACGTAGCCGGCATCGGCGAGGGCCCCGATCGCATCCCGCAGGGTGTCGCGGCTCACCGACAGCATCGTGGCGAGTTCGCGCTCGGCCGGCAGCCGGCCGCCCGGACCGATGAGCCCGAGCCTGATCGTCTGCAGCAGCCGCTGCACGGTCTCCTCGAAGGCGTTGACGACCTTGCCGGGGCGCAGCAGAAGTTCGGCGCTGCGATCGCCGGCCGCATCCGTTCCCCCCGTGTCGGTCATCGTTCCAGCCTAGATCGCCCCTCAGAGCGGAGTGACGTACGCCGAGCTGATGCCGCCGTCGACGAGGAACGTCGACCCCGTGATGAACGACGAGTCGTCGCTGGCGAGGAAGGCGACGGCGGCGGCGAGCTCCTCGGGCTCGGCGAAGCGTCCGACCGGGATGTGCACGAGCCGGCGCTGGGCACGCTCGGGGTCCTTCGCGAACAACTCCTGCAGCAGCGGCGTGTTCACCGGCCCGGGGCAGAGCGCGTTCACCCTGATGCCCTGACGTGCGAACTGCACGCCGAGCTCGCGGCTCATGGCGAGCACGCCGCCCTTCGACGCCGTGTACGAGATCTGCGAGGTCGCCGAGCCGAGCACCGCGACGAAGGAGGCCGTGTTGATGATCGATCCGCGCTGCTGCTTCACCATGTGGCGCAGGGCCGCTCGCGAGCACAGGTAGACGCTCTTGAGGTTCACGTCCTGCACCTTCTGCCAGGCGGGCAGTTCCGTGGTCTCGATCGAGTCGTCGTCCGGCGGTGAGATGCCGGCGTTGTTGAACGCGATGTCGACCGAGCCGTAGGTGGAGGCCGCCGTGTCGAACAGGGTGTCGACCTGTGCCTCGTCGGTCACATCCGTCGGAACGAAGAGGCCGTCGACGGATGCCGCCATCTCGGCGCCCGGCGAACCCGGAAGGTCGCCGATCACGACGCGGGCGCCTTCAGCGGCGAAGCGGCGAACCGTGGCGAGGCCGATGCCGCTGGCCCCTCCTGTGACGACGGCGACCTTGCCGGCGAGGCGCTGGGTGAGGTCGATGGGGGTGATGTCTGCCATGGTGCTCCTTAGTCGACGGCGATGAAGACGTTCTTGGTCTCGGTGAAGGCGAGCGGCGCGTCGGGTCCGAGCTCGCGCCCGAGGCCCGACTGCTTGAAGCCGCCGAACGGTGTGGTGTAGCGCACCGAGGAGTGCGAGTTCACGGAGAGGTTGCCCGACTCGACTCCGCGCGACACCCGCAGGGCGCGGCCGATGTCGCGGGTCCAGATCGAGCCCGAGAGCCCGTACTCGGTGTCGTTCGCGAGAGTGAGCGCGTCGGCCTCGTCGTCGAAGGGCAGCACCGTCACGACGGGGCCGAAGATCTCCTCGCGCACCCGGCGGTCGTCTCGGGGCGGCGTGAGCACTGTCGGCGCGAACCAGAAGCCGGGCCCACGCGGAGCCGTTCCGCGGAACGCCACGTCACGGTCGTCCGGAACGTACGCGCTCACGGCGTCGAAGTGCGGCCGGGAGACCAGCGGTCCCATCTCGGTGCTCTCCAGCAGCGGATCGCCGACGGCGACTCCCTGCACGGCCGGCTCGAGCAGTTCCATGAAGCGCTCGTACACACTCCGCTGCACCAGGATGCGGCTGCGTGCACAGCAGTCCTGTCCGGCGTTCTCGAACACCCCGTACGGTGCCGTGGCCGCGGCCTTCTCGATGTCGGCGTCGGCGAACACGATGTTCGCGCTCTTGCCGCCGAGCTCGAGGGTGACCCGCTTCACCTGGTCGGCGCATCCGGCCATGATCTGCTTGCCCACGACGGTGGACCCCGTGAAGACCACCTTGCGCACCGCCGGATGCGACACGAAGCGCTGGCCGACGACGGATCCGCGCCCGGGAAGCACCTGGAACAGGCCATCGGGCAGCCCGGACTCCACGGCCAGTTCTCCCAGACGGATGCTGGTCAGCGGCGTCCACTCCGCGGGCTTCAGCAGCACGGCATTGCCGGCGGCGAGCGCCGGTGCGAAGCCCCAGGCGGCGACGGTCATCGGGAAGTTCCACGGCGTGATGACGCCCACGACGCCCAGAGGCTCGTGGAAGGTCATGTCGATGCCGCCGGCGACGGGGATCTGCCGGCCGAACAGGCGCTCGGGGGAGGCGGAGTAGTACTCGAGCACGTCGCGCACGTGCCCGGCCTCCCACCTGGCCTGGCCGATCGGATGGCCGGAGTTGCGCACCTCGAGCTGTGCCAGGGCCTCGAGGTCGCCGTCGACGGCCTCGGCGAAGTCCCGGAGCGCCGCAGCCCGGTCGGCCGGAGCGCGTGAGGCCCACTCGCGTTGAGCTGCAGCGGCGCGAACGACGGCGGCGTCGACGTCCTCGATGCTCGCGTGCTCGATGGTCGTGATGACGCTCTCGTCGGCGGGGTTGATGAGCGTGGAGTTCATGCGTGCTCCTGGATGCTGGTGGTCGGGCCGATGCCGCTGCTGGTCTCGTGCTCGTGGGCTCTGACGCGTCCGCGAGCCGCCTCGACGAGGCCCGCGAACAGCCGACGATCCTCGCTGTTCTCCTCCGGATGCCACTGCACGGCGACCCCGAACGGAACCGTGGTCAGTTCGACGGCCTCGATCACGCCGTCCTCGCTGCGCGCGGTGACGACGAGACCGTCGGCGACGACGTCGATCGCCTGGTGGTGGTAGACGTGGGCCGGATGCCGCTCGCCGACGAGAGCCGCGACCGTCGACCCGGCGACAGTGGCCACCTCGATGGAACCGAACTCCGCCGGAGCCGGCTGGTACTTCTCGCTGCCGATCACGTCGGGCAGGTGCTGCACGAGAGTGCCGCCGAGGCTGGCGTTGAGCATCTGGGCTCCGCGACAGATGCCGAGGAACGGCAGCTCGGTCTCGATAGCGGCGAGCAGGAGGGCGTCCTCCCAGGTGTCTCGGTCGATGCGCGGCACGCTGGTGCGCTCGTGCGGCTGCTGGCCGTAGCGCGCAGGGTCGACGTCGGCACCGCCGGCGATGATCAGGCCGTCGAGTCCGCCGAGCACGGCGCGGGCCGTCGAGGGCGACACGGGTTGAGGGGGGAGCAGCACGGCGATGCCTCCGGCATCCGTCACCGCATCGATGTAGACCTTGGGGAGGAAAGCCGCTCGCACGTCCCAGACGCCGGTCTGCGCCTGCTCGAGGTAGGTGGTGATTCCGATCACCGGAGTCGCCACCGGCGCGGGTGCGGCGGCGGGGGCGGGCGCGGGGACGTCGCCCGCGCTCTCAGAGTCGCTCGAAGCCACGGACCCGCTCCCAATCCGTGACGGCCGCGTCGTAGGCGGCCAGCTCGACGCGGGCGTTGTTGAGGTAGTGCTCGACCACCTCGTCGCCGAAGGCCGCGCGGGCGATCGCGGAGCCCTCGAAGAGCTCGGCGGCCTCGCGCAGCGTGGTCGGCACCCTGTCGGCCCCTCCCGTGTAGGCGTTGCCCACGGCCGCATCCTCGAGTTCCAGCTCGTTCTCGATGCCGTGCAGGCCGGCGGCGATGAGAGCGGCCACGGCCAGGTACTGGTTGACGTCTCCGCCGGGCACGCGGTTCTCGACGCGCATGCCGAGGCCGTGCCCCACGACGCGCAGCGAGCAGGTGCGGTTGTCGAGTCCCCAGGCCACGGCGGTCGGGGCGAAGCTGCCGTCGACGTAGCGCTTGTAGGAGTTGATGTTGGGTGCGAAGAAGAGGGTGAGCTCGCGCATCGCCGCGAGCTGGCCGGCGAGGAACTGCCGGAACATCGTCGACATGCCGTGTTCGGCATCGGTGTCGGCGAAGACGGCCCCGCCGTTCTCGTCGCGAAGAGAGATGTGGATGTGGCAGCTGTTGCCCTCCCGCTCGTTGAACTTCGCCATGAACGTCAGGCTCTTGCCGTGGGCGTCGGCGATCTCCTTCGCGCCGTTCTTGTAGATGGAGTGGTTGTCGCAGGTGACGAGGGCGTGCGCGTAGCGGAACGCGATCTCCTGCTGGCCGAGGTTGCACTCGCCCTTCACGCCCTCGCAGTACATGCCGGCGCCGTCCATCGAGTTGCGGATGTCGCGCAGGAGCGGCTCCATGCGCGTCGAGGCGAGCAGCGCGTAGTCGATGTTGTAGTCGCTGGCCGGTGTGAGATCGCGGTAGCCCTTCCTCCAGGCATCGCGGAAGCTGTCGTCGAAGACGATGAACTCGAGCTCGGTGCCGACGAACGGCACGAGTCCACGCTCGGCGAGGCGCTCCAGCTGCGCCTGCAGGATCTGACGGGGCGAGGCGACGACGGGAGAGCCGTCGAGCCACTGCAGGTCTGCCGTGACGATCACGGCACCGGGCAGCCAGGGCGCTCGCCGGAGGGTGTCGAAGTCGGGGATCATCGCCATGTCGCCGTAGCCGCGCTCCCAGCTCGACATGGAGTAACCGGCGACCGTGTTCATCTCCACGTCGACGGCGAGCAGGTAGTTGCAGCACTCGGCGCCGTGCTCGGCGACGTCCTCGAGGAACAGTCGGGCCGAGACGCGCTTGCCGATGAGTCGGCCCTGCATGTCGGTGAAGGCCACGATCACGGTGTCGACGGCTCCGGATGCCACCTCGCCGGTGAGCTCCTCGATCGTCAGGTTTCCGGACCTCGGTGTCATGGAACTCTCCTTGCGGCCGAACGAATGGTGCACTTTCCGACCATTACATCACAGCCAGCGATCTGCGGCGAGGCTGTTCAGCGACATCGGTGCGGCGGCTGGCGTCATCCGCTTTCCCAAAGGTATGTACAACGCACCAATGACGGCTCTATAGTCATGGCCATCCACTCCACCCCCGTTGCCGTGCGCTCGGAAGACGCCGATGCAACCCGAACGTGAAGGATCCATCGATGGCCAAAGACACCCTGCGGGTCTCCGGCGTGACATACGCCTCGGCAGACGAGGGGTACTTCGAGAAACGACGCCTCAAGCGCTCCGCCGGAATCTGGGGACTCTGGGGCCTCGCCGTCGCCGCCGTCATCTCGGGTGACTTCTCGGGCTGGAACTTCGGCATCGACTTCGCCGGCTTCGGCGGCATGCTGATCGCCTTCGTGATCCTCGTGGTCATGTACTACGGAATGATCTTCTCGATCGGCGAGATGGCGGCGGCGATGCCGCACACCGGTGGCGCCTACTCGTTCGCGCGTGCTGCGATGGGCCCGTGGGGTGGCCTGGTCACCGGACTCGCCGAGACCATCGAGTACGTCGCCACGACGGCCGTCATCGTGTTCTTCTCGGCGCAGTACGCCAACGGCATCACGACCGAGCTCCTCGGCTTCGATCTCTCGGCGAACATGTGGATCTGGTGGGTGATCCTCTACGTGGCCTTCATCGCGCTGAACGCGGCCGGTGCGGCCATCTCCTTCACGTTCGCCATCGTGGTCTCGATCATCTCGATCGCGATTCTCCTGGTGTTCTCGGCCATGGCCATCTTCTCGGGTGCCTTCAGCTGGGACTCGCTGTGGAACATCGCTCCGGATGCCGGTCAGACCGAGTTCCTGCCGCACGGTGTGCTCCCGATCCTGTTCGCCCTGCCGTTCGCCATGTGGTTCTTCCTCGGCATCGAGGAACTCCCGCTGGCGGCCGAGGAGGCGCACAACCCCGTGCGAGACATCCCGAAGGCCGGATTCTGGGCCCGCGGAACCCTCATCGTCACCGGTCTCCTCGTGCTCTTCCTCAACACGGGTGTCATCGGCGCCGAGGCGACGGGAGTGTCGCTCGAGCCCCTGCTCGACGGCTTCCGCGCGATCGTCGGTGACGGGGCGGCCGCCGTGCTGGCTCTGTTCGCCCTCATCGGACTGCTCGCGTCACTGCAGGGCATCATGTTCGCCTACGGGCGCAACATGTACTCGCTGTCGCGGGCGGGCTACTACCCGAAGTTCCTGTCGCTGACGGGCAAGCGCGAGACGCCCGGTGTCGCCCTCGTGGTCGGCGCCGTGATCGGGTTCATCGCCCTCGTCGTGCTCGACATCCTGAGCCGGCTCGATGCCGAGGGAGTCGGTGCCGTCGCCGGTGCGATCATCCTCAACATCGCCGTCTGGGGCGCCGTGCTCGCGTACCTGCTGCAGATGATCTCGTTCGTGATCCTCCGCAAGAGGTACCCGAACGCCAAGCGGCCCTATGTGAGCCCGTGGGGACTGCCGGGTGCGATCATCGCCGGCATCATCGCGGCGCTCGTGTTCGTCGGGTTCATCATCAACCCGACGTTCCAGCCGGCCATCATCGCGATCGTCGTGGTCTACGTGCTCATCCTGCTCGGCTTCGCCTTCTGGGGCCGGCACCGGCTCATCCTCTCTCCGGAGGAGGAGTACGCGGTCTCGGGCGGCCTGCACGGCGACCCGCAGTCCGAGGGCTACGGCGGCGACGTCGAGAAGGACCTGCTGGCTGCTGACGGGGTGGACGAGCCGCGCTAGGCACGTCATGCCGCATGGTGGGGTCCCTGCTTCGGCAGGGATCCCACCGTCGTGTTCGGGGGTTAGCCGGATGGGGCGCATCCGTTCTCCTTCGTAGCGTTGAAGAGTCGCACCGGTCCGGTCGCGACAGACCCGACCCGGGTCCCACACCAGAAGGAGTCACCCACCCATGTCCACCACAGCCCCTCTCGCGCCCACCGCTCCCACGGTCGAGCCCGCGCGCGGCCTCAGCATCTCGAGCCTCGTGATCGGCATCGTCTCGATCGCCGCCGGGTGGACCCTCGTCGCCCCGGTCGCCGGTCTCGTGCTCGGCGTGCTCGCCCTCCGCCGTGAACCCGCCGGTCGCACTCTCGCCATCTGGGGCATCGTGCTCAACGGCCTCATGCTCGCCGGGGTGATCGTGTTCACGGCCATCGCCCTGGTCTTCGGACTGGCGCTCCTGCCGTTCGCCTTCATCGGCAACTGACGTCGAGCGCGCTGACGACTTCAGCAGACGCCGCGCAGGTCGACGACGGAATCCGTTCCGAATCGTCGATCTGGCGGCGTTTTCCTGCGTCTGCAGTCTCTACGTCTGAAGACTCCTGCGCGGCCTGACGGGTAGGCTGGAGGAGAGGCGACGATGCCTCGAGATCCACCGATCGAGCGCTTCAGGGCGCTCGGCACCAGCAGGCAACGGAGCCCTTTGTGACCAGCAGTGCGTCCACCATCCCGTCGAAGCGACCGAGTGAGGAGGCGATGATGGCGAAGCCGCCCACGCCGGCAGCAGTCCGGACTGCGACCCCCGGATTCCGCATCGAGAGCGACTCGCTCGGCACCGTCGAGGTGCCCGATGACGCGTACTGGGGCATCCACACCAAGCGCGCCCTCGACAACTTCCCGATCGCCAAGCGTCCCATCTCGGTCTACCCCGACTTCGTGGTGGCCCTCGCCAGCGTCAAGCAGGCGGCCGCGCGCGCGAATCTCGAGGTGGGCGTCATCAGCGCCGAGAAGGCCCGCTGGATCGACGCCGCCTGCGAGCGCATCATCAACGGAGCCCGCCAGGACCAGTTCGTCGTCGGAGTGATCCAGGGCGGAGCCGGAACCTCGACGAACATGAACGCCAACGAGGTCATCACCAACCTCGCTCTCGAGCTCGCGGGCTATGAGAAGGGGCGCTACGACATCCTGCACCCCATCGACGACGTCAACCGCAGCCAGTCGACCAACGACACCTACCCGACCGCGCTCAAGATCGCGCTCGCGTTCTCGCTCAAGCACCTGCTCGCCGAGCTGGCCCTGCTGCGGGAGTCCTTCGCCGCCAAGGGCGAGGAGTTCGCCAGCGTGCTCAAGGTCGGACGAACGCAGTTGCAGGATGCCGTCCCCATGACCCTGGGCCAGGAGTTCCACGGCTACGCCACCACCCTGGGCGAGGACTACGACCGCCTCACCGAGACCACGTGGCTGCTCGCCGAGGTCAACATCGGCGCCACGGCGATCGGCACCGGCATCACCGCGGATCCGGGTTACGCGGCTGCCGCCATCCGTCACCTGAACGAGATCACCGGGCTGCAGCTCGAGGGGGCACCCGACCTCATCGAGTCGACGAGCGACGCCGGCGCCTTCATGTCGTTCAGCGGGTCGCTCAAGCGCAGCGCCATCAAGCTCTCGAAGATCTGCAACGACCTGCGACTGCTGTCGTCGGGCCCGCAGGCCGGCTTCGGCGAGATCAACCTGCCGGCCAAGCAGGCGGGGTCGTCGATCATGCCGGGCAAGGTCAACCCCGTCATCCCCGAGGCCGTGAGCCAGGTCGCCTACGCCATCGCCGGGGCCGACGTCACAGTCACCATGGCGGCCGAGGCCGGTCAGCTGCAGCTGAACGCCTTCGAGCCCGTCATCGCGCACTCGCTGCTGCAGAGCCTCGCTTGGATGACCCAGGCCTGCTGGACCCTGCGGGTGAACTGCATCGACGGCATCACGGCCAACACCGACCGCCTCGAGGCGATGGTCGCGTCGAGTGTCGGCGTCATCACGGCCCTCATTCCGATCATCGGCTACAGCGAGGCGGCGATCCTGGCGAAGCAGGCCCTGTTGACGGGCCGGCCCGTCGCCGACCTGGTCGTGGAGGCCGGGCTCATGTCACGCGAGGAGGTGCTCGCGCACCTCGCTCCCGAGCGTCTGCTCGGCCTCGAGCACGTCACCACGGCGGTGCAGGCGCACGAGCGCAGGGGTGAGCCCTCGGAGTGATACCCGCTCGCTGAGGCCCGGACGGAGTCCGCGGTCGAAGCGCCTTCACTCACCGGGATGCGTTTCGGCTGCGCGTTCGTCTCGTGGGCACGTGGTCGCGTCGGGTCTCGCGGTCTGCCGGATACGCTCACGGCGCTGGCGCGCCTTCCGCTCCGGCTCCGCCTTGGGTGGTTTGCCGCGTCGCTTCGCGCCGCGCCTAAACCACCCGACAGAACGTCGTCAGCGACCCGATCCCGCCGATCGAGACCGTGACCGCGGAGCCGTCGCGCATGAACACCGGAGGCTTTCGCGAGTAGCCGGCACCGCCGGGGCTGCCGGTGGAGATGAGGGTTCCGGCCGGGAGGGTGGCCGACGTCGACAGGTAGCTGATGATCTCGGCGACGCTGCGCACCATCTCGCTGCTCGACGCGTCCTGCAGGATGCGGCCGTCGAGGTTGGTGGTGAGCCAGACGTCCTGCGGATCGGGGATCTCGTCGGCCGTCACGACCACGGGGCCGGTGGGGGTGAAGCCGTCGAACGACTTGCACCGGCTCCACTGCGCCTCGCTGAACTGGATGTTGCGGGCCGTGATGTCATTGACCACCGTGTAGCCCCAGACGTGGTCGAGGGCATCGCGCACGGACACGTTCTTCGCCGGCTTGCCGATGATCACGCCGAGTTCGGCCTCGTAGTCGACCTGGTCGCTGATCTCCTCGGGCCACGTCGTCGTGTTCTCGTGACCGGTGAGCGAGTTCGGCCAGAGCGCGAACACCGTCATCGCCGTCTCCGATCGCAGCTTCAGCTCCGAGGCGTGCGCGGCGTAGTTGGCGCCGATGGCGAGCACGTGCGGCGGACGCAGCACGGCGGAGGCGTGTCGAAGGCCGCTCACCGGCGTCATGCTGGTGCGGTTCGCCAGTGCGTTGGAGACGACGGCACGCACGTGGGCCAGGCCGGCATCGCCGCGCTCGATGAGGCCCTGCAGGTCGGTCGGAGCCTCGTCCATCACCTCATCGAGGAACAACGCCCCATCGTCGACGACAACGGCGAGCCGGTTGACCGACTCGCCCTCCACCCTGAGATGCGCGAACTTCACCTCTCTAGGCTATCCGGGCCGACGGGGGCTTCGGCGCGGTGCGTCTCCCGTGAGGCCGATCAGCCGGCAGCAGCCCGCCACAGGTGCATGCTCGCATAGCTGCTCCACGGTGCCCAGACGGCTCCGCGCGCCCGAAGTTCCCTCTCATCCGTGGGCAGCCCGAGCCGAGCAGCACCCTGGCGCAGGGCGAGGTCGCTGGTGAGCAGCACGTCGGGGCTCCCGAGCACCCGCATCGACAGGTAGCCGGCCGACCACGGACCGATGCCGGGGATCGCCGTGAGAGCGGCGGTCAACTCGTCACGGGTGTCGGAGACGTCGATGCTCAGTGATCCGTCGCCCAACCGCTGCGCCACGTCGAGGATCGTGGCGATGCGGCGCGTGGGGCCGCGCAGCACCTCGATGCCGCGCGCGGCGATCTGCTCAGCCGTGGGGAACAGGATCCAGGCGCCGTCGGGGGTGCGCTCCCCGAGAGCCTCGGCGAGGTGCCCGAGGCTGGTGCGCGCCGAGGCCACCGACACCTGCTGGCCGATGATCGTGCGGAACAGCGTCTCCTGGGGATCGATGGTGCCGGGCACGCGGATGCCCGGCACAGCGGCCACGGATGCGGCGAGAGCCGGGTCGGCGGCGAGCGCGGCGTCGATGGCCTCGGCGTCGGCGTCGGCATCGAGCAGCCGGCGAACGCGACCGACGAGCGGCATGAGGTCGGCCAGCGATGCCACCGTGGCGTCGCAGATGATGGCGGGGGTCGTCGCGTCGGAGTCGACGCGCAGCGCCACCGTCGCGATGCCGTGGGGAAGCCGGATGGCGCGGGCATACGTCTCGCCGTCCCAGGTCTCGACGCCCGTGATGGCCCGCACTCCGAGGAAGGCGAGCACGCCGGCGCCGTCGAAGGGGGCTCGGGCGGGGAGTCGCAGGCTGACGGCCGTCGAGCCCGGCGCACCCGCCGACGACGAGCCCAGTGCAGCCCCTGGCCGAGCCGGCAGTCGCCGGGCTCTGGCCCGCAGTTCGGTCGGCGTGAGTTCGTAGACCGCGGAGATGGTGTCGTTGAACTGACGGATGCTGCCGAAGCCCGCCGCGAACGCCACATCGGCGACGGGCAGGTCGGTGCTGGTCAGCAGGATGCGCGCGGACTGCGCCCGGTGGGCACGAGCGAGCGCCAGGGGGCCTGCGCCGAGCTCGGCCTGCAGAACCCGGGTGAGATGGCGCGGCGTGTAGCCGAGGTGGGCGGCGAGCCCCGGAACGCCGTCGCGCTCGACGACGCCGTCGGCGATCAGGCGCATCGCCCTGGCGGCGAGGTCCTCGCGGATGTTCCACTCCGGCGAACCCGGCACGGCGTCGGGCAGACAGCGCTTGCAGGCGCGCAGTCCGGCCTCGTGTGCGGCGGCAGCAGTGAGGAAGAACGACACGTTCTTGCGCTGCGGCGTCATGGCCGGGCAGCTGGGACGGCAGTAGATGCCCGTCGAGTGCACGCCGGTGATGAACTGCCCGTCGAAGCGCGCGTCCCGCGAACTCATGGCCCGGTATCGCTCCTCGAACTGCGTGTCGACGGTGGCGGATGGTGCGTTCATATTTCCAGCGTCGCACGCCCGGGCGACATCCGTCAGCGGTTTTCGGACATGGGCGCTGCGGTCCATCGCTCGCTGAGGCCCGCGCGCAGCGCGCGGCCGAAGCGCGTGCCTGCACCCGGCTCCGCAGCGCGAGTCAGCGACGCTGCGGCCGACCACGCTTCGAACGCGGCCTGCGGCCGGTCCTCAGCGAACGGGGTCGTCAAGGGGCAGCGCCCATTTTTCCCCGTCGCTAGCCTGAGAACCATGAGCGACGACGGATTCGTGAAGAAGGCCACCGCCTGGGCACTCGGCACGAAGCCCGTGCGCGCCATCCTGCTGTACCAGGAGCACCACGGCCCGATGCTGGCCGACAGCGTGACCTACCGCGTGCTGTTCTCTGTGTTCGCGGGCGTCTTCCTCGGCTTCGCCATCGCCGGGATCTGGCTGGCCGGCAACGAGCAGGCCATGCAGGCTCTGATCGATGCCGTGAACAGCACCATTCCGGGGCTCATCGGGGAGGGCAACCTCATCGACCCCGCCGATCTGGTGCAGCCGCTCACGCTCGGCATCGCCAGCATCCTGGCTCTCGTCGGTCTCATCGGAACCGCCATCGGCGCGATCGGATCCCTGCAGACGGCGTTCCGCAACATCGCCGACCAGCCGAACGATACGACGTTCTTCCTCTGGATCATCCTGCGCAACCTCGTCCTCGCCATCGGCTTCGGTGCCGCCCTGCTGGCCGCGGCCGCCGTCACCTACTTCAGCACGGCCGCCCTCGACTCGGTCTTCTCCTGGGCAGGGACGTCGTGGCTCCTGGACGCCTCGAGCCGGGGTGTCAGCATTCTCGTGATCTTCGCGATCGACACCCTCGTCGTGGCCGTCATGTTCCGCTTGCTGTCGGGCCTGCGCCCCGACGCCCGCTCCCTGTGGACCGGAGCCGTCCTCGGCGGCATCGGCCTCACCGTGCTGCAGGTGCTGTCGAGCCTGTTCGTCGGCGGGGCGACGAGCAACCCGCTGCTGGCCTCCTTCGGATCGATCATCGCCCTGCTGCTCTGGCTCAACCTCTCGAGCCAGGTCATCCTCATCGCCGGCGCCTACATCGTCACGGGCGTCGAGGAGAAGCAGAACCGCGTGCGCGTGCGCTTCGGCGCGAGCACCTTCGAGACCCGGCGGGTGCAGCGTGCCGAGAACGCCGTCGATGCTGCGGCGACCGAGCTCGCGGTGGCCCGAGAAGCCGCGCGCAAGGCTGCGGAGCCCAAGCCGACCAAGGAGCAGAAGAAGGCCCAGAAGCAGCAGAAGAAGGCCCAGAAGGCGAAGGCCTCAGCGCGGTCCTGAGTCGCGGCATCCGGTGCCACCTCCGTCCTAGGCTGATCGCATGTCCACCATCGACCAGTTGCGCACCGCCCTCGGACTCCCTGACGGTGAGAACACCGTGGTGACGGATGCCGCAACGCTCGATGCGGCCCGTGCCGACAGGTCGGGCTTCGTCGCCGCCGAGAGGGCGCTCGCCGTGGTCTTCGCGGCATCCGTCGACGACGTGCAGACCACCCTGCGCTTCGCGAGCGAACACGGGATCCCGGTCGTTCCCCGCGGCGCCGGAACCGGCCTGGCCGGCGGAGCCATCGCCAGCGCGGGGTCGATCGTGCTCGACGTCTCGCGCATGGACCGCATCCTCGAGATCGACGCCGAGAACGAGCTCGCCGTCGTCGAGCCCGGTGTCATCAACGACGCCCTCAACGCCGCGGTGCAGCCGCTCGGCCTCTGGTTCGCGCCCGATCCGGCGTCCAAGGCCATCTCCTCGATCGGCGGCAACATCGCCACGAACGCCGGCGGCCTGCTCTGCGCCAAGTACGGCGTCACGCGCGAGGCCGTGCTCGGGCTCACGGTGGTGCTCGCCGACGGCAGGCTCATCCGCACGGGCCACCGCACCGTCAAGGGCGTGACCGGCTACGACCTCACGGCGCTCTTCACCGGATCGGAGGGCACTCTCGGCGTCATCGTCGAGGCGACGGTGCGCCTGCGTCCGCTGCCCGATGGGGCGCCCGTCACCCTCGGGGTGTTCTTCGCCGACGTGGCGGCTGCGGCTGCAGGAGCGGCATCCGTCACCGCAGCCAGGCTCCGCCCCGCCGTCATGGAGCTCATCGATCCCGTCGCGCTGGCGTTCATCCGCGCGCATCTCGGGGCGGACGCCTTCGTCGGCACCCCTCTCGAGGGTGCGACCGGAAGCCCCACGGATGCCGCAGCCCCGGCCTTCCTGCTCGTGCAGTTCGACGGCCCGGCAGCCGACGCCGAGGCGCGGGCTGCGCTCCCGGTGCTCGCGGGCGCCGGGGGAGCAGCCCAGCTCGCCGCTGATGCCGTGGCAGGGGAGCGACTCCTGGCCATCCGTCGCGCGTTCCATGCCTCTGTGGCGGCCGGTGGCGAGGTGCTCATCGAGGACGTGTCGGTGCCGCGGTCGAGCATGGCCGAGATGTTCGTGGCCATCGCCCAGATCGGCCGGCGGCACGGACTCGCCATCCCGACCGTCGCGCACGCCGGCGACGGCAACCTGCATCCCAACTTCATCTACACCGGCGACTCGGTTCCGGATGCCGTCTGGCAGGCCGCCGACGAGCTCTTCCGCGCCGCCCTCGCGCTCGGAGGCACCCTCACCGGGGAGCACGGCGTCGGCCTGCTGAAGCGCCGCTGGCTCGCCGACGAACTGGGCGACGACTCGTATGAGCTGCAGCGAGACCTCAAGCGCGTCTTCGACCCGCAGGGCATCCTCAACCCGGGCAAGGTCTTCGCCGACTGAGCCGAAAGTGCCCGTACACAAGAAAATCTCGTCGTCCGGTGGTGCGGCAGTGCCTGCGACTCGACCGGCCGACGAGATTGGCCTACATCCAGCATGCCTCGCCGAGGCGTTCGCCGCAAGGGAAATCGGCGTGCAATCGGTGAACGGATCGGGTTGGATGGAGTCATGACCGATCTGAACAGCAAGCCAGAAGTCGACTTCCCGGAGGGCCCGGCGCCCGAGACCCTCGTCATCGAGGACATCGTCGTCGGAGACGGCGCCGAGGCGCAGGCCTCATCGACCGTCGACGTGCACTACCTCGGCGTGGAGTACGAGTCGGGCGACGAGTTCGACTCGTCGTGGAGCCGCGGCGAATCCATCAACTTCCCGCTCAACCGCCTCATCGCGGGTTGGCAGGAGGGCATCCCCGGCATGAAGGTCGGCGGACGCCGCAAGCTCGTCGTGCCCCCGCACCAGGCCTACGGTCCCGCCGGCGGAGGACACCAGCTCTCGGGCAAGACCCTCGTCTTCATCATCGACCTCAAGGGCGTCAGCTAGACCGACCCCGCACGGCCGACGGCCCGTCTCCTCAGGGAGGCGGGCCGTTCGCTGTCCGCGCGTCCCCGTTGGTCGAGTAGCGACCGAGCGCAGCGAGGACGCGTATCGAGACCGCTCCCGGTGTTCCGCTCACTCTCGGCGGGTCTCGATACGGCTGCTCGCTGCGCTCGCGGCCTACTCGACCAGCGGGCGTGGAGGTGTCGGCGCCACCGCCGGCGGCGCCTCCGCGATCGCATCGACGATCGCCAGCACGCGCACATCCGCGAGGATGCGGAAGTGCCCGAGGAACGGCATCCGGATGTTCCGGTGGGCACCGGGCAGCAGGCTCCCGTCGGGCACGACGGGGTCCACCGTGCTGAAGATCGAGGTGATGCGCTCGTTGATGTCGAGGATCGTCGCGAAGCGCTTCAGAAGCGCATCCGTCGGGGAGAAGTCCCGCAACTCCCGCCGGATCGCGTAGCGCGCGTAGGCCGAACCGGCGAACGGCGTGTTGATCGCCACCAGGTGCGCGACCCGAACGGGCCCGCCGGTGGCCTGGGCCGCTGCGTCATCGATGAGCACCTGCTTGCCGATCAGGCCGCCCTTGCTGTGCGACACGATCACGACGTCGCGCAGGTCGCGCTGCTCGAGCATCCCGGCCACGAGCACGGCGGAGTCCGTGATGACGTCACGGTTGTGCCGCAGTTCGGGCACGACGTGCACCGGGTGACCACTGGCGGAGAGGCGCTCGACCAGCGGCAGCATGAAGCGCCAGTCCTCGTAGATGCCGGGCAGGATCACCACCGCTCGCTTCGTGCCGGCGAGGTAGGTCTCCGGCTTGGCGCCGGACCGCAGCACGTCGTACTGCCGCCGCGCCACGTAGGCGTAGTCGTGCACGAGGTCGGAGAACAACTTGAGCGGATTCATCAGGCCTCGGCCTGGCTCTCGAGGACGGCGCCTCCGTCGGAGCCCGCCTCCCGGGTGTCGTCGACCCCGCTCGCGATTCCAGCGAACTGCACGATGAGTGCTGCCGGGGTGGCCGCGTCGACGTACATGCCCACGTGCGCCCGGCCCGCGAGGGTGTGGTGGGCGGCGACGGGGATCACCTCGACCAGGCTGCGGTTCCAGGCCTCGGAGCAGATCGGGTCGTGCTCACCGCGCATCGCGAGCACCGGCATCCGCAGCTCGGCAGCGCGCTCCAGCATCGGGTAGGCGACCATCATCGGCGCCTGCTTGAGCATCCAGCGCGGCCCGCACTTGAGGTAGTCGGTGGCGACGATCCAGTTCACGTCGGGGCGTTCGCGCAGGGTGTCCTGGGCGAGCCTGAGCATCTGCCGCGGCAGCGTCTGCTCGGCGACGTCGGTCACGGTGCCGATGAGCACGGCATGGCCCACGGCCGCCGGATGCTGCAGGGCGGCCTCGACGACGACCTGCGTGCCCATCGAGTGGCCGACGAGCACGGCATCGGTGACACCGGATGCCTCCATCCAGCGGGCGACGAGGGAGCCGTAGCGTTCCATCGGCAGCGGGTCGCGTGGCTCGGGGGCATCGCCCATGCCGGGCAGTTCCAGCACGAACACGGGCCCGCGGGTGAGCAGCGCCGTCGCGAGCGGACCGAAGTAGCGTGAGGCGACGCCGATGCCGTGCACGAGCACGAACGGGCGCCCGGAGACCGCGACGGACTCCTTGACGATGAGCGTGAGACCGTCATCGGTGAAGGTCGTCGTGCGTGTCAGCGGCGGTTGTGCGCGTCGGATGCGCGAACGCGGCGGCTTCGGCATGCTGCGATCCCCTCACCGGTCGCCATCACCGTGACGTCCGCCATCAGGCTATCTCCACGGAACGAACCGATGGCGAGCCTTGACTCACCGAGCCGGATGCGTCAGTGCGCGGCGTGCGAGTCAGGCGCCGGGCGCGACTCGGGCGCCGTACTCGGCTCGGGCGTCGGGCGCGAGCCGGGTGTGGTGGTGGAATCCGCCGTGCGCACCCTGTCGACGAGTTCGCGCCAAGGCCCCTGCAGCTGCTGCTCGGCCAGAGTGGCCTCGCGCTCGGGCGGGTCGGGCCTGTCGGTCGGCGCGTGCGCGTGGGGGTGATCGAGGTCGGCCGGAGCGCCCGACTGCCGCTCGTAGCGGATGACGTAGACGAAGCGGTCGGGTTGCGGTGGCTGCGGCGGCACGTCGTCCCACGGCAGTTCGGCGAGCAGCACGAGCCAGGCGGCGGCATCGGGCTGCTCGTCGACGAGCACGCTCCACGTTCGGCGGAGGCCGCCGAAGCCGCCGGATCGGGTGACGATCACGAGCATGGTGGTGATGCTACTCCGGTCCCGCTGCTGAGTGCCGAGCGGAGCGGCCGCCCGAAGCGCCGGAGCGGCGCGACCTACTCGTCGGCCACCACACCCACAGCGAGCCACGCTGCGCGCACGGCGTCGGTCTCGGCGGCGGCGTCGCCGTAACGCCGGGCCGCGGCATCCGTCGTCACCTTCGCGAAGCGGGAGAAGTCGGCACGGGCGGCGAGATCGTCCCCGGTGAGGGCGTCGTACCAGATCTGGCCCGCCTTCTCCCAGGCGGAGCCCCCGATGGCCGTGGCCACGAGGTAGAACGCGTGGTTGGGGATGCCGGAGTTGATGTGCACTCCGCCGCTGTCTGCGGTGGTGTTGTCGTAGTCGCGCATGTGGGCGGGCTGCGGGTCCTTGCCGAGCACGTCGTCGTCGTACGCGGTTCCGGGCGCCTTCAGGGAGCGCAACGCGATGCCCTGCACCTCGTCGGTGAAGAGCCCTTCGCCGATGAGCCAGCTGGCCTGGTCGGCGGTCTGGCGCTTGGCGAACTGCGCCACGAGCGAGCCGAACACGTCGCTGACCGACTCGTTGAGAGCTCCGGACTGGCCCTCGTAGACGAGGTTCGCCGTGAACTGCGTGACGCCGTGGGTGAGTTCGTGGCCGATCACGTCGATCGCGATGGTGAAGCGGGTGAAGACCTCGCCGTCGCCGTCGCCGAACACCATGCGCTCGCCGTCCCAGAACGCGTTGTCGTACTGCTCGCCGTAGTGCACCGTGGCGTCGAGGGGGAGGCCCTTGCCGTCGATCGAGTCGCGGTTGTAGACGTCCCAGAACAGCTCGAAGGTGGCGCCGAGGCCGTCGTAGGCCTCGTTCACGCTCACGTCGTCTGTGGCCGGCTCGCCTTCGCGGCGCACCACCTCGCCGGGCAGCGTCTCGCGCCCCTCGGCGTCGGAGATGGTGCGCTCGGGCAGGCCGGGCGTCGCCGATCGCGGCCGGGCGGAGCGCGGCTGCGGGTTGCGGGTGAGGGGGTTCGGCTCGTCGAAGCGCACGCCGTCGCGCACGAGGGAGACCTTCGCCGCGTGGGAGGCGTTCTGGAAGCGCGGATCGTCTGTGGCGGCGATGGCCGCCAGCAGGTACGGCGGCACGATGGAGTGGTGCCGCGGGATGCGGGCAGCGCCGTCATGAGTGCCGGCAGCGCCCCCACGGGCTCGGGCAGCGCCGTCGCGGATTCCGACAGCACTGCGGCCCTCGGCATCCGTCGTCGCGTGCGAACGGATGTCGTCGTGTGTGTCGTTCCCCCGGTTCATGGTGCGAGCCTAACCCGACCCCCGGACAGGGGAGAGGCATGCGTCTCGCGCCGCGTTTCGTAGACTCTCCCCATGCCGAGCATCGCCGCCAGCACCACTGACGCACCACCTCTGCCGCGCCTGTCGTGGAAGCTGGTGCCGACGCTGTTCGTCTGCGCCGCGGCGGTCATGTTGTTCGGCGTGCAGATCGTGTGGATCGGTTACGCGCTGCTCGCGGTGGGCCTCATCATCGCCGCCATCGTCGATCGGCCGCTGCTGCGCGACCTGACCCTCATCGCCGCGGGGCTCGTGATCATCTCGACGATCTCGCTGGCGGCGGACATCAGCTACATCAACATGGTGCGGATGGGCACCGTGCTCGCCCTCGCCGTCGCCGTGCCCTACCTGGTGTCGCGCTACGTCTACCGCGAGTACGCCATCCGGTTCCCGTGGCGCGGAGGCGGCCGCTGGACCCGCGCGCAGTGGTTCTACCTGGTGCTCGTGCTCGTGCTCGGCTGGACCATCCTCCCGTTCTACTTCATCACCTCGGGCGTCTACACGAACTGGCCGACCGTCACGGAACCGGATGAGATCGCTCGACTCCTCGTCGGCGTGAACGCCGTCGGCATCTGGGACGAGCTGTTCTTCATCTGCGTGGTCTTCACGCTCCTGCGTCGGCACTTCCCGAACTGGCAGGCGAACCTCCTGCAGGCCGTCATCTTCGTCTCGTTCCTGTGGGAGCTCGGCTACCAGAGCTGGGGTCCGCTGCTCACGTTCCCGTTCGCACTGCTGCAGGGCTACACGTTCTCCCTCACGCGCTCTCTCGGCTACGTGATCACCGTGCACCTGCTCTTCGACCTGGTGGTCTTCCTCGTCATCGTGCACGCGCACAACCCCGGAGCGCTGCCGATCTTCCTGCTCTGAGACGTCCTCGTGCTGCCGCCGGCTGCCGCCCACTACCGCCGCCGACGCGATTACAGGATGGAGACGCAGCTGAGTGCTGTGAGGTGGTCATCCTCGCCGTGATCCTGTGAACGGATGCGGCGACCCGGACCCGCGGCATCCGTTCCCCCCGCGTTCACCCGGCGTTCGCGGGCGCCCGACAGTCTGAGCCGGGCCGCGCGTGCGGCCCACACTCACGCGTGCGAAGGGCAGACACGAATGCGAACGACCTGGGGGGCCGCGACAGCGGCCCTGCTCACCTCCCTGGTGCTGGTAGCACCTCTCACGGCGGCTCTCGGCCAGGCAGATGCGGCCTCGGCTGCGTCCGCAGTGACCGACCTGCGCATCAACGAGGTGGAGTCCGACGGCGGGACCCCCGGCGACTGGATCGAGCTCGCGAACCCGAGTGCAGCATCCGTCGACGCCTCCGGTCTCGTTCTCAAGGACAACGACGACACCCACGCCTTCGTCATCCCGAGCGGATCGACCATCGCGGCCGGCGGCTTCCTCGCCCTCGACGTCGACCCGTCGTTCGGTCTCGGCAAGGCCGACTCCGCACGCCTCTTCACGGCCGACGGCGCGCTCATCGACTCCTACACCTGGGCCGCCCACGCCGTCGGCACCACCTACGGACGATGCGCGGATGCGACGGGCGACGTCACGACGACGGCCTCGGTCACGAAGGGTGCTGCGAACGACTGCGGCACCGGAACGCCGACCCCGACGCCCACTGCGACGCCCACCGCCACCCCGACTCCGACGCCCACCCCGACGACTCCGCCGGCTGAGGCGTCAGCGATCCGCATCAACGAGATCGAGTCGAACCCCGACGACTGGGTGGAGTTCATCAACACCTCGGACGCCGCCGTCGACGCCTCGGGCTACAGGTTCAAGGACGGCGACGACAGCCACGACTTCTTCGTGTTCCCCACCGGCTCCGTGATCGAGCCGCACGGACTGCTCGTGGTCGACGCCCTCCCGTGGGGCCTCGGCGCTCCCGAGACGGCCCGCCTCTACGCTCCCGACGGAACCACGCTCATCGACAGCCACTCGTGGACCAATCACGCCGCCGCCAGCCTCGGCCGCTGCCCGGACGGCACCGGCGCCATCGTCGCGAACTCGTCCGTGACCAAGGGCGCTGCGAACGACTGCAGCGTCGCCGTGCGCATCAACGAGGTCGAGTCGAGCGGCGTCGACGGCGACTGGATCGAGCTGCGCAACATCGGTGCTCCTGCCGACATCTCGGGCCTCGTGCTCACCGACAACGACCCCACTCACGAGGTCGTCATCCCGGCCGGCACCCTGTTGCCCGCCAACGGCTTCGCCTCCTTCGCCACCAAGCCCGCCTTCGGACTCGGCAGTGCCGACTCCGCGAAGCTGCTCACGGCCGACCGCGGCACCGTCATCGACTCGTACAGCTGGACCACCCACGCCGCCACGAGCTACGGACGCTGCCCCGATGGCACCGGGGAGTTCATCGCGACGGCCGAGCCCACCCGCGACGCCGCCAACTCCTGCGTCGTGAGCGCGCCCGTCGACGCCTGGCCCGGCGGAGCATCCGTCACCACGGCCGACGTCGCCGGCGTCCTCGGCGGCAACATGAGCGGACTCGTGCACGAGCAGACCGGATCCACCGCCTCGGCCGGCACGCTGTGGGCAGCCAAGAACGGCCCCGGAGCGCTCTACAACCTGGCCTGGAACGGCACCGTCTGGGCGCCGATCACGACCGACGGCTGGTCGGCGGGCAAGGCGCTCCACTATCCCGACGGAACCGGCGATGTCGATGCCGAGGGCGTCACGATCACGGGAGCCGGAGCATCCGGCGGCCTGTTCGTGGCCTCGGAGCGCAACAACGCGAGCAACGCCGTCAGCCGCCTCTCCGTGCTGAAGTACGACGTGTCCGGCAGCGCGACCTCCCTCACCGCCACACGCGAGTGGAACCTCACCGCCGACCTCCCCGCCGTGGGAGCCAATGCCGGATTCGAGGCCGTGACCTGGGTTCCGGATGCGTGGCTCACGTCGCGCGGCCTGCTCGACCAGAGCACCGGTGCCCTCTACGACCCGACGCGCTACCCCGACAACGCCGGTGGCCTGTTCCTCGTCGGCGTCGAGACTGCCGGAGCGGTTTACGCCTACGCCCTCGACCAGACGACCGGTGACTTCACCCGCGTCGCGTCCTTCGCGAGCGGCCTGACCAGCGTGATGGAGCTCGGCTTCGACGCCGAGAGGAGCACGCTGTGGGCCGTGTGCGACGACACCTGCCAGGGCCGGAGCATCCTGCTCGACATCGCGCAGGATGGCATCGACGACGGCAGGTTCGTGGGCGTCGCCGCCTACGAGCGCCCGGCCGGCATGCCGAACCTCAACAACGAGGGCTTCGTCGTGATGCCGCAGTCGCAGTGCGTGGACGGATCGAAGCCGGTCTACTACGCCGATGACGCGGCGACGGATGGCCACGCGCTGCGCGCGGGCACGATCGACTGCACGGTGCTCCCGACGGATCCCACGGACCCGACGGATCCCACCGATCCCACCGACCCGACGGACCCCACCGATCCCACCGATCCCACGGATCCCACCGACCCGGTGACGCCCGGCATCCCGACCCCGATCCCCGGTGACCAGCTCACCGACGCGAACCGCGGACCCGTGTCGGCGCCATCCGGAGCCGTCGCGGGTGATCCCGTCACAGTGTCGGTCGGGTCCGACCACGCGGGGGAGAAGGCCGACGTCTGGCTCTACTCGACGCCGCAGCACATCGGCCGCACGGTCGTCGGCGCCGACGGGACCGTGACCGTCACGATCCCCGCCGACACCGTTCCCGGTGCGCACCGCATCGCCGTCACCGATGCGAACGGCGATCTCATCGGCTGGACCGACATCACCATCACCGCGGCCGACGTCGCGGACGGATCGGCCACGGTCGACCCGGCTGCGGTCTCCTCCGGAACGCTCGCCTCGACGGGAGCCGATATCGGGGGAGACGCCCTCCTCGCCGGAGCACTGGTCCTTGCTGGGGCGGCGCTGTTCGTCGCCCGTCGTCGCCGAGTCGGCGCGAACGGCTGATCGCCTGAACGGATGCGGGGCCCGAGCGATTCGCTCGGGCCCCGCATCCGATCACTCACTCACTCACGCCGCGTCGAGGTACCCGTTCGGGTTCAGCACGTACTTCGTGGCAGCGCCGGCGTCGAACTCGGCGTAGCCGCGGGGTGCATCCTCGAGGGTGATCGCCTTCGCGTTCACGTTCTTGGCGATGTGCACGCGGTCGTGCAGGATGGCCTGCATCAGCCCGTGGTTGTACTTCATCACCGGGCACTGGCCGGTGGTGAACGACAGCGACTTGGCCCAGCCGGTACCGAGGCTGAGGCTCAGCGAGCCCTTCTGGGCGGCCTCGTCGATTCCGCCCGGGTCACCCGTCACGTAGAGGCCCGGGATGCCGAGAGCACCTCCTGCAGCCGTCACGTCCATCAGCGAGTTCAGCACCGTCGCGGGCGCCTCCTCCGCGTCGGCGCCGTGGCCCTGGCCCCGTGCCTCGAAGCCGACGGCGTCGATGCCGCAATCGACCTCCGGCACCCCGAGGATCTGCTCGATCTGGTCGACGAGGTTCCCCTCGCTCAGGTCGACGGTCTCGCATCCGAAGCTCCGAGCCTGGGCGAGACGGTCGGCGTTCATGTCACCGACGATGACCGCGGCGGCTCCCAGCAGGAGTGCGGAGGTCGCTGCCGCCAGCCCCACGGGTCCGGCACCGGCGACGTAGACGGTCGATCCGACCCCTACACCGGCCGTGACGGCCCCGTGGAACCCGGTCGGGAAGATGTCGGAGAGCATCGCGAGGTCGAGGATCTTCTCGAGCGCCTGGTCGCGGTCGGGGAACTTGAGCAGGTTCCAGTCCGCGTACGGCACCAGCACGAACTCGGCCTGACCGCCGACCCATCCACCCATGTCGACGTAGCCGTAAGCGCTGCCCGGGCGGTCGGGGTTCACGTTCAGGCAGATGCCGGTCTTGCGCTCCTTGCAGTTGCGGCAGCGGCCGCACGCGATGTTGAAGGGCACGGAGACGAGGTCGCCGACCTTGATGAACTCGACTCCCGGGCCGACCTCGACGACTTCGCCGGTGATCTCGTGCCCGAGCACCAGGTTGGCCGGTGCGGTGGTGCGGCCTCGCACCATGTGCTGGTCCGATCCGCAGATGTTGGTGGCGACGGTCCTGATGATCGCACCGTGCGGAACCTTCCGGCCCACGTTGGCCGGGTTGACCCCCGGTCCGTCCTTCAACTCGAACGTCGGGTAGTCGACATCGATGACTTCGACGACTCCGGGCGCCTTGTAGGCGACGGCTCTGTTCTCTGCCATGGTGATCCTCCTTGATCACCGACCCGGTTGGGGCCGGTCTTTCGAGCGTATGTCGGATCAACGTGCTCGAACGAGGACTCGACACATTGACAGGTCTGCTGTGGGGCCGGTGTCGCTACGCTGGAGCCCACGCTCTCGGGAGGATCACCATGCAGCACGACTACACGTTCGGCGGAGCCGAGTCCATCAACCGCGCGATCGGCATCCTCGTGGCGCTCGATCAGCAGCAGGTGAACGCCATGGTCGAGCTGCAGATCGACAGCGCGATCGAGGACTGCGAACGGGAGTACGAGAAGGCGACGGCCGATCCGAGCTACGTGCCCGACAAGGAGTTCATCGTGCGTCTCGACGATTACCTCGCCCTCGGTGGCCAGCGGCCGTGACCTCGGGTCCCGCATCCGGGTCATCGCACCCACCCCAGTGCTGGTAGACTCTTCAGGTTGCCGTCAGAACGGCCGCGGATAAAGAGAGCTCGGGCATTCGGCCACGGGCACCGCGCAATGAAGAGATAAGGGGATCAACCTATGGCACTGGATGCAGACGTCAAGAAGGCGATCATCGAAGAGTACGCAACCCACCCCGGTGACACCGGATCCCCCGAGGTCCAGATCGCTCTGATGACCAAGCGGATCAAGGATCTCACCGAGCACCTCAAGGAGCACAAGCACGACCACCACTCGCGTCGTGGACTGCTCCTCCTGGTGGGCCAGCGTCGCCGTCTGCTCGGATACCTCTCCGACGTGGACATCACGCGCTACCGCACGCTCATCGAGCGTCTCGGCCTGCGCCGCTAAGGCAACTCTCGCTGATACCGCGAACTTCTTGCGAACGGGCCGTCACCTTCGGGTGGCGGCCCGTTCGTCATGTCCGGGGGCGGATGCCGCTCCACCCCGACCCTTCCCGCGGCGAGTGTCGGCTGTCGTCCCTAGACTCGATCCATGCGCTTCGGAATCGTCATCCTGCCCCAGCACGACTGGCCCGAAGCGGCCCGATACTGGCGCGGTGCCGAGGAGCTCGGCTTCGACCACGCGTGGACGTACGACCACCTGTCCTGGCGCGGACTCGCGGGGGAGCGCTGGCACGCCACGGTGCCGACCCTCACCGCCGCGGCCATGGTCACCGAGCGCATCCGCCTCGGAACCTTCGTCGCCTCACCCAACTACCGGCATCCGGTGCCCTTCGCGAAAGACATCGCCACGGTCGACCAGATCTCGGGCGGGCGCGTCATCCTCGGCCTCGGCTCGGGCGGAACGGGTTTCGACGCCTTCGTTCTCGGCCAGGCCGGCCTGCTGCCGCGCGAGCGCTACGAGCGTTTCGCCGAGTTCACCGAGGCGCTCGACACCCTCCTGCGGTTCGAGCCTCTGACGGATGCCGTCGCCGAGGCACCGGCAGACGGCTCGATGCCCGCGGACGACACCATCGACCCGGCCGTGGCCGAGCCGGGCACGGCGGGCATCTCCTTCAGCGGCGGCTGGTACACGGCCGTCGACGCGCGCATGGTCGGTGGACCGGCACAGCAACCGCGGATGCCCTTCCTCGTCGCAGCCGACGGTCCCCGCGCGCTCAGGCTCGCCGCCAGGCTGGGTCAGGGCTGGGTGACGACCGGGGGAGACGCCGACACGGTCGAGGGCTGGTGGGCCCGCCTCGGGGAGCTGTCGGAGAAGCTCGACGCCGCCTGCGAGGAGACGGGCCGCAATCCGGCATCCATCGACCGCTCTCTGCTGTTCGACTCGCAGACGAAGTTCGCCCTCGAGAGCGTCGACGCCTTCGAGGACGCCGTCGGCCGCGCCTCCGAGCTGGGCTTCACCGACTTCATGACCCACTGGCCACGGGAGAACGGGCTGTACGCCGGCTCCGAGGCCGTGCTCGACGAGGTGGCGTCGCGGCTGGATCGCTGGCGCTGAGCCGACCGCACGGGGCGTCCCGTCATCCGCGCTACCGTTGAAGGCGTGTCTGAACCCCGCAACAAGTCGCTGCTCCACTGGGAGCCGTTCGCCTACATCCTGCTCGTCGTGCTCGTGGTGCTCGCCGGCTCGCTCGACCCGCAGGGTGCTCCCGTGGCGTTCTGGATCGCGGCGGTGTTCGCGGCGGCGGCCACGGTCTTCTTCCTGATCGCCTTCGTGTCGTACGGGCGTCGGTCGCGACTCAACCCCGATCCCTCGGGCAACCTGCGCAGCCTCTCCGACATCACCATCGTGCCCACTCAGCACGTCGCGGCCGAGACCAAGCCGACGGTGACGGTGGTCGACGCGGGCAGGCACCAGTCGGCCATCGACATCGTGCGCTCGCGCGGCGGCGAGAAGGTGCGGGCCGTGCTGGTGCCGCGGGCCAGCCGCTGGCTCTCGCGTCGCTACCGCATCGGCGTGCAGCTCGTGGCGGCCGGCGAGATCCGTCATGCCGGATTCCTGCCGGATGCCGTCGACGAGCGCTGGCGCGACAGGCTCGGCGCCCTGCGAGACGACGACAGCTACGTCGAGGTGCCGGCCGTGATCATCGGATCGCAGCAGCCGTTCAGCGTCGACCTCGACGTGAGCGGTCTCCCGGCGGCTCTGGGCGAATAGGCGGCCTGCGCTCGCGCCTGCTCCGTTCGCTGAGGCCCGTATGAAGTCTGCGGTCGAAGCGCGTCGACGGCGCGCTGCGCGCGGGCCTCAGCGAGCGATTCCTACGGGCTCAGCGAGCGTTTCCTACGCGCTCGGCGGCCCGTCGACCTGCGCCTGCTCGTCCATCCAGAGCACTTCCCAGTGGTGGCCGTCGAGGTCGTGGAACGAGCGCGAGTACATGAAGCCCAGGTCCGACGGTGGCTGCGCCTGCGATCCGCCGGCGGCGATGGCAGCATCCGCGATCCGGTCGACGTCCTCGCGGCTGTCGGTCGACAGTGCGTAGATGGCGCCGGTGGACGCCTGCGCGTCGCCGATGGAACGATCGGTGAAGCCGGCGAACTTCTCGTGGGTCAGCAGCATCGCGTACACGGCCTCGCCGAACACCACACAGGCTGCGGTCTCGTCGGTGAAGTTCTCGTTGATCGTGTAGCCGAGCCCGGTGAAGAAGGCCTTCGAGGCGTCGAGGTCGGTGACCGGGAGGTTGATGAAGACGGAGGTGGACATGGTGCGTTTCCTTTCGTGCGGGGTGAGGAGAGTGATGCGGAATCAGGCGTCGAGCAGGCGTCCGAGGCTCTCGAGCAGGTCGAGCGTGCCGAGTTCGCGCCCGCGCGGGTCGTCGAGCTCGTCGAAGAACACGCCGTACTCCGAGAGGGTGAGGTGGGTGCCGGTTCCGTTCGGGGCGAACTCGATCGACGCCAGCGACACCGAGAGCTTCTCGCCGTTGATGCGCATCTCGTAGTTGTAGACGATCCGCTCGTTCAGCGTGATCTCGTGGTAGTACGCGTCGAAGCGCGACACGATGTCGTTCTTGTGGAAGCGCCCCTCGTTGTACTCATGGCCGCCCTCGCGGAAGTCGAGACCGGTGCCGAGGTCCTCCCACTCGTCGGCCGGTCCGCCGAACCAGAGCGCCTTGGTGGCCGGGTCGGCGAACGCCTGGAACGCGCGCTCCGGCGGGGCCTTGTAGTCGCGTTCGAGGGTGAAGCTCGAGCGGATCAACGTACGTTCGGGCATGGGCGTTCTCCTGTCGGTGAGATGGGGGAGGTGGGGGAGGTGGGTGAGGACGGTGATGCCGGGGAGTCGGATCCGGTGCCGTCGGATGCCGCAGAGCCCGCCGCAGCACCGGTCGCGGCGCCGGGCGTCGGGTCCGGCCCGTCGAGCAGCAGGCCGAGGCGGTCGAGGCGGCGCTCCCAGGTCGTGCGGCGTTCGCTGATCCAGTCCTCGACGCTGCGCAGGGCCTCGGGCTCGATCGAGCACGTGCGCACGCGCCCCTGCTTCTGCGACGACACGAGGCCGGCCTGCTCGAGCACCCGCAGGTGCTGCATGATCGCGGCGAGGGTGAACGCGAAGGGCGCGGCCAGGTCCGAGACCGAGGCCGGCCCTCGCGTCAGCCGATCGACGATGGCGCGACGCGTCGGATCGGCGAGCGCGAGGAACGCCTTGTCGAGGTCGTCCAAATACTTAAGCACAGGCTTAAGTATCCACGGAAGCTCCGCCGTGTCAACCATCGGAAACCACAAAGCGAGGAGATCCTCCGTTCGAGCGAGGATTCGGCGGGCGAATCCGGGGCTCTGGCGGAGAATCTCCTCGCTTTCCAGGTGAGAAGGAGAGGGGGCGACTCAGCTCTCGGTGCGGGCGACCGAGTCGAGCGCGTCGTCGGTCTCGGCATCCGCCGCCTGCTCCGACTCGGCGGACGAGGCGGACGAGGCGGACGAGGCGGACCGCGCGGGCTGCGCGGGCTGCTCGGACTGCTGGGCGTCCTGCAGGGCCTTCTCCTCGGCAGCGATCTGCTCGTGAACGGCGGTCATGTCGAGGCCGCGCACCTGCTCGATGAGGTCGTCGAGCGTCGCGGGCGGCAATGCGCCGGCCTGCGAGAACACGCCGACGCCGTCCTTGAAGGCCATCAGCGTGGGGATCGACTGGATGCCCATGCCACCGGCGATCTCGCGCTCGGCCTCGGTGTCGACCTTCGCGAAGGTGATGTCGGTGTGCTTCTCGGATGCCGCCTCGAAGGTCGGTCCGAACTGGCGGCAGGGGCCGCACCACTCGGCCCAGTAATCGATCAGCACGATGCCGCCATCGGTGATCGTCTTCTCGAAGGTGTCCATGGTCAGGTTGACGGTAGCCATAGCTCGAGTTTACGGGCAGTTTCTGAGGCATTCCTTGGGGACCCGGGCCTCAGCGAGCGGGCAGCCGATCAGTCGAACAGGCGCCGGAAGACGTTGGTGTCGGCCAGGTCGACGAGCTCGTCCGCGCGCCCGGACATGATCGTGCGCAGCGCGTAGAGGGTGAAGCCCTTGGCCTGGGCCGCCGTGATCGCCGGGGGGATCGACAGTTCCTGCCGAGCCGTCACGACGTCGACCAACGCCGGCCCGTCCTGTGCGAAGGCAGCGCGCAGGGCAGCCTCGAGGTCGTCGGGCTTCTCCACCCGTTGCCCGTGGATGCCGATGGCGTTGGCCACGTCGGCGAAGTTCGGGTTCTCGAGCTCGGTGCCGAAATTCACGAAGCCCGCCGCCTTCATCTCCAGCTCGACGAAGTTCAGCGATGAGTTGTTGAAGACCACGATCTTCACCGGCAGCTTGTTCTGCCGCAACGTGAGGAGTTCGCCGAACAGCATCGCCAGCCCGCCGTCGCCCGAGAGTGCGACCACCTGGCGGCCGCGATCGACCGACTGGGCGCCGATGGCGTGCGGCAGGGCGTTCGCCATCGTGCCGTGGGCGAACGATCCGATGAGCCGCCGCCTCCCGTTCATTCTCAGGTAGCGGGCGGCCCAGACGACGGGGGAACCGACGTCGGGGATGAAGACGGCGTCATCCGAGGCCAGCTCGCTGACCAGTCGCGCCACGTACTGCGGATGGATCGGCTCGCGGTTGCGGTCGTTGTCGGCCAGCTCGTCGAGCCCCTTCCGCGTCTTCCGGTAGTGCGCCGTCGACGAGTCGAGGTGCTTCGAGCTGGTCTTCGCCTCGAGCAGCGGCAGCAGGGCATCGACGGTGTCGGCGACGGTTCCGACGAGGCCGATGTCGATCGGGGTGCGCCGTCCGAGCTGCTCGCCTCGGATGTCGACCTGCACGATCTTCGCCTTGCCCGGGTAGAACTGCGGATACGGGAAGTCGGTGCCGAGCATGAGCAGGGCGTCGCAGCTCTCCATCGCGCGGTAGCCCGAGGCGAAGCCGAGCAGTCCGGTCATGCCGACGTCGTAGGGGTTGTCGTACTCGATGAACTCCTTGCCGCGGAGGGCGTGCACCACCGGCGCCTGCAGCTTCTCAGCGATGGCGAGCAGCTGGGGGTGTGCGCCGTCGACACCGGCGCCGCCGAGGATCGTCACCTTCTTCGCGTTGTTGAGCACCTCCGCAGCGGATGCGAGGGCGTCGTCGGCGGGCAGCATCCGTCGGGGGATGGTGCGGATGGGTGCCGAGGGTCGGCGTCCCGCATCCTGCTGCAGGAAGATCTCGCCCGGGATGACGACGACGGCCACGCCGCGGCGCTCCAGGGCCGTGCGCATGGCGATCTCGAGCACGCGGGGCAGCTGCTCGGGCACGCTGACGAGTTCGGTGTAGACGCTGCACTCGCGGAAGAGGTCCTGCGGATGCGTCTCCTGGAAGTAGGTGCTTCCGATCTCGGAGGCCGGAATCTGCGCCGCGATCGCCAGCACGGGAACGCGCGAGCGATTGGCGTCGAAGAGCCCGTTGATGAGGTGCAGGTTGCCCGGACCGCAGCTGCCGGCGCAGACGGCGAGCTCGCCGGTGATGGCGGCCTCGGCCGCCGCAGCGAAGGCAGCGGCCTCCTCATGACGCACGTGCTGCCACGCGACGGTGCCGGCACGCCGGAGCGCGTCGGTGAAGCCGTTGAGCGAGTCGCCCGGCAGTCCGTAGACCCGTTCGACTCCGGCATCCTGGATGATCCTCACCATGGTGTCTGCGATGGTCGGCATGGGACCCCTCTCGAAGGCGACGTGGCCTTCGACGCTACGCGTGCGATCGGTGCGGCAACAGGGCTTGCGCCGCCGGGAATAGATTCCGCAGGAGTAGGGTTTGATCCGATGTACATGCAAATGCATGGAAAAGAAGTCGAGGAGAAGGCCAGGAGGCCACGAAATGCAATTCGGAATCTTCACGGTGAGCGACGTCACCCAGGACCCCACCACGGGACGCACGCCGAGCGAGGGCGAGCGCATCAAGGCGATCGTGGAGATCGCAAAGAAGACCGAAGAGGTCGGGATGGATGTCTTCGCCCTCGGCGAGCACCACAACCCGCCGTTCTTCTCGTCGTCCCCCACGACCACGCTCGCCTACATCGCCGCGCAGACCGAGACGCTCCTGCTCTCCACGGCCACGACGCTCATCACCACGAACGACCCGGTGAAGATCGCCGAGGACTACGCGATGCTGCAGCACCTCGCCGACGGCCGCGTCGACCTCACCATGGGCCGTGGCAACACCGGCCCGGTCTACCCCTGGTTCGGCAAGGACATCCGCGACGGCATCGACCTCGCCCTCGAGAACTACGCCCTGCTGCAGAAGCTGTGGCGCGAGGACTTCGTCGACTGGCAGGGCAAGTACCGCACGCCGCTGCAGGGCTTCCAGTCCACTCCGCGCCCGCTCGACGGCGTCGCGCCGTTCGTCTGGCATGGCAGCATCCGCTCGCCCGAGATCGCAGAGCAGGCCGCCTTCTACGGTGACGGCTTCTTCGCCAACAACATCTTCTGGCCGAAGGAGCACTACATGCGCCTCATCGCGCTGTACCGTCAGCGCTTCGAGCACTACGGCCACGGCAGCGCCGACCAGGCGATCGTGGGCCTCGGCGGACAGGTGTTCATGGCGAAGAACTCGCAGGACGCGGTCGACCAGTTCCGCCCGTACTTCGACAACGCCCCGGTCTACGGCCACGGGCCGAGCCTCGAGGAGTTCACCGAGATGACGCCGCTCACGGTCGGCAGCCCCCAGCAGGTCATCGACCGCTACATGGCCATGCGCGAGTACTACGGCGACTACCAGCGCCAGCTGTTCCTCATGGACCACGCCGGCCTGCCGCTGAAGACCGTGCTCGAGCAGCTCGACATCCTGGGCGGCGAAGTGGTGCCCGTGCTCCGCAAGGAGCTCGACGCCAAGCGCCCGGTCCACGTGCCCGACGGCCCGACCCACGCGAGCCTCGTCGCCAAGCGCAACGCTGAGCGCATCGCGGCCCGCGACGCGGAAGCCCCCGACACCACCTCCAGCCCGAAGTCCGGCGCGGCCTTCGGCCTCGCCACCAAGGGAGCCTGATCATGACCACCCGCAAGCTCACAGTGCTGGCCGCAGGCCTCAGCCAGCCGTCGTCGACGCGTCTTCTCGCCGATCGGCTGACGGATGCCGTGGTCGCGAGACTGCGCGACGTGCACGGGGTCGACGTCGAGCTGAACGTCGTCGAGCTCCGCGACGTCGCCAAGGACGTGACGAACAACCTCATCACCGGCTTCCCGAGCCTGAAGCTCGAGAGCGTGATCGAGCAGGTCACGCACGCCGACGGCCTCATCGTGGCGACGCCCATCTTCTCGGGCTCGTACAGCGGCATGTTCAAGTCGTTCATCGACGTTCTCGACCCGAAGTCGCTCGACGGCATGCCGGTGCTCCTCGGAGCCACCGGAGGCACGGCGCGGCACTCGCTCGCCATCGAGCACGCGCTGCGGCCGCTGTTCAGCTACCTGCACGCTGTCGCCGTTCCGACGGGCGTCTACGCCGCCGCCGAGGACTGGGGGAGCAGCACCGACTCCGTCGGCGCCCTCACCTCCCGCATCGAGCGTGCTGCAGGAGAGCTGGCCGCGCTGGTGGCGGTCTCCGACCGCTCGCAGCAGATCCGCGATCCCTTCGCCCTGGACTCCTCGTTCAGCGTGACGGGCGGCTTCAGCGCCGCGTAGGACCAACGCAGAACGCCCCCGCTCCTCATCGAGGAACGGGGGCGTTCTGCTGTTCGTGTCGAGGGATCAGCCGCTCTTGCGGCGGAACTCCTGGCGGGTGTCGGCGTTGCCGTGCGTGTGGGTGACGGCCGAGTGGCCGTCGAGGTGAGCCTCGCCGCTGGCCTTCTTGGCCTGGTCGTTCTTCTTGTCGAGGGCCTCGCGGAACTTGCGCTTGGTCTCATCCGAGGCACTGGGAGCGCCCTGGGCGGTGGAGTCGTCTTCGGTACTCATAGGGTCAGTCTAGACAGCGCCCTCGCCGACGCGACAGGACCCGGGCGGTCGGCCGGGGGAGTTCCCAGCCCGACTACGACAGGATGAACGGATGCTGCACCGCCATCCGATCCTCGGGATCATGACCATCGCCTACCTGGCGTTCGTCGGATGGATCACCCTCACTCCGCAGCCGTACGACGGACGCACGGCGAGCGTGCTCGACCGCTTCCTCGACTTCTTCGCCCGCCACGACGCCACGGACTGGATCACCTTCGACAGGGTGGAGGCGGCCGCCAACGTCGTGATGTTCGTGCCCGTCGGCCTGTTCTTCGTGCTGCTGTTCGGCCGCAGGCTCTGGTTCCTCGCCATCATCGCCGGCGCCCTGTTCTCGATCGGCATCGAGTACGTCCAGCTGGAGTTCCTGCCGAGCCGGGTCGCCGATGTGCGCGACGTCATCACCAACACCAGCGGAACGATCATCGGGGTGCTCGTCGGGCTGGTCCTCAGCTGGCCGAAGGCCCGCCGCATCCGTCGTGACAGGCGAGCCGTCACCGAGGCCCAGCGGACGCGCCGCCTGGCCTCCTGAGGGTGCATCCGGCCCCTCTGTTAGAGTTGATCCGGTAGCTCGAGGGTTGCCGCCCGTTCCGACTGCCATCTGGCATGAGTCATCCGTTGCACGGATGCGAGAACGGACAACTCAATATCGAGCACTCATGGAGCAGGCTGGCAGAAGCTGGTCCCCTGTGGTGGATTACCATCCCGCCTCATTCGAGGCGTGCGCATGGTGGACTTCTACTGGTGGCCAGCACGAGGATTTCACATGAAGCCCTTAGTTCTGCCTGTTCCCCTGCTCCGGAGTATGAGTCGTGCCCACACGGGGCTTGCGACGTAAAACAAAGGAGAAGACCTCTTGGAAGGTCCTGAAATCACGTTCGCCGAAACTGTCATCGACAATGGCAAGTACGGCACCCGCACCATCCGCTTCGAGACCGGCCGTCTCGCCCAGCAGGCCCAGGGGTCTGCAGCCGCGTACATCGACGACGAGACCATGCTGCTCTCCGCGACCAGCGCCTCGAAGCAGCCGAAGGACAACTTCGACTTCTTCCCGCTCACGATCGATGTCGAAGAGCGCATGTACGCCGCCGGCCGCATCCCGGGATCGTTCTTCCGTCGCGAGGGTCGTCCCTCGACCGAGGCGATCCTCACCTGCCGTCTCATCGACCGCCCGCTGCGCCCGTCGTTCGTCGACGGCCTCCGCAACGAGATCCAGGTCGTCGTGACCGTTCTCGCCATCGCGCCCGACGAGCTCTACGACGTGCTCGCCATCAACGCGGCCTCCATGTCGACGCAGATCGCCGGCCTGCCGTTCTCCGGTCCGATCGGTGGCGTTCGCGTCGCCCTCGTTCCCGGTGAGCACGGAGGCGGCCAGTGGGTCGCCTTCCCGAAGCACTCGCTTCTCGAGGAGGCCGTCTTCAGCATGGTCGTCGCCGGTCGCGTCATCACGGATGCCGCTGGCAACGACGACGTCGCGATCATGATGATCGAGGCCGAGGCCACCGACAACTCGTGGAACCTCATCCAGGGCGGCGCCATCAAGCCGAACGAAGAGGTCATCGCCGAGGGCATCGAGGCGTCGAAGCCGTTCATCAAGCAGCTCGTCGCAGCACAGGCATCCGTCGCCGCTCAGGCGTCGAAGCCCACCGGTGACTACAAGACCTTCCCGGCCTACGCCCAGAACGTCTACGACGCCGTCGCCGAGGTCGCCTACGAGGAGCTCAAGGGCATCTACCAGGTCGCCGACAAGATCCAGCGTCAGAACGCCGACGACGAGCTCAAGGGCCGCGTCAAGGAGGCCATCGCCGCCAAGGTCGAGGCCGGAGAGCTCGACGCCTCCGCCAACAACCAGGTGAGCGCCGCCTACAAGTCGGTCACCAAGCTCGTCGTGCGCTCGCGCGTGCTCAACGAGGGCGTGCGCATCGACGGCCGCGGTCTGGCGGACATCCGTCCGCTCGATGCCGAGGTCGCCGTCATCCCGCGCGTTCACGGTTCGGCCATCTTCCAGCGCGGAGAGACCCAGATCATGGGCATCACCACGCTGAACATGCTGAAGCTCGAGCAGCAGATCGACTCGCTCGGCCCGGTCACCAAGAAGCGCTACATGCACAACTACAACTTCCCGCCCTACTCGACCGGTGAGACCGGCCGAGTCGGTTCGCCGAAGCGTCGCGAGATCGGGCACGGCGCACTCGCCGAGCGCGCCCTCGTGCCCGTGCTGCCGTCGCGCGAGGAGTTCCCCTACGCCATCCGCCAGGTGTCCGAGGCTCTCGGCTCCAACGGTTCGACGTCGATGGGTTCCGTCTGCGCCTCGACCCTCTCGCTGCTGAACGCCGGTGTGCCCCTCAAGGCCCCCGTCGCCGGCATCGCGATGGGCCTCATCTCCGACACCGTCGACGGCCAGACCCGCTACGCGGCGCTGACCGACATCCTCGGTGCTGAAGACGCTCTCGGCGACATGGACTTCAAGGTCGCCGGTACCAGCGAGTTCGTCACCGCGATCCAGCTCGACACCAAGCTCGACGGCATCCCGGCCTCTGTTCTGGCCGCAGCCCTCAAGCAGGCGAAGGACGCCCGCACGACGATCCTCCAGGTTCTGAACGCGGCGATCGACGCTCCCGACGAGATGGCACCGACCGCGCCCCGCGTGATCAGCGTGCAGATCCCCGTCGACAAGATCGGCGAGCTGATCGGCCCGAAGGGCAAGACGATCAACGCCATCCAGGACGAGACCGGCGCCGACATCTCCATCGAGGAGGACGGCACCGTCTACATCGGCGCCGTCGACGGACCGTCGGCCGAGGCCGCTCGTGCCCAGGTCAACGCCATCGCGAACCCCACCAACCCTGAGGTCGGCGAGCAGTTCCTCGGAACCGTCGTCAAGATCGCGGCGTTCGGTGCGTTCGTCTCGCTCCTCCCCGGCAAGGACGGCCTGCTGCACATCAGCGAGGTGCGCAAGCTCGCCGGTGGCAAGCGTGTCGAGAACGTCGAGGACGTGCTGGGCGTCGGCCAGAAGATCCTCGTGGAGATCACGAAGATCGACGACCGTGGAAAGCTCTCCCTCGCGCCCGTCGTGGCCGAGGACGCCGACACCGAGGGCAGCGCTGCACACAGCGAAGGCCCCGTCGAGCCCGCTGAGGGCGCCGACATCGAGGCGTAGTCAACCCTGGTTGAACGAACGGATGCCCGTCCCACTTCGGTGGGGCGGGCATCCGTCGTTTCGCCGGTCGTGCCGTCGGCTCGGCTGCGCGACGCGCGCCTTCAGCCCAAGGGCAGGAAGGTCGACGAGCGGATGAGGGCGTCGCGGTCGTCGAGCGCGGCCTGAGCCAGTCGCTGGTGCCGCATGGTGCGCAGCATCCGTTCCCGGTCGTTCAGTCGCTCTGCGCGCCGGCGACCCCAGGTCTCGAGCGTGCGTCCGGCCCTGACGGCGAGGCCTGCGAGCACGCCGGGGAGACGGATGTCGCTCACGGTGGTCGTGCTGGATGCTGATGCTGCGGTCATGATGGCTGCTCCTGTTCCGGTGTCGTGGTGTTCTGGTGCTGGTTCGGGGTCTCGTTCTCGGTCTGGTTCTCGGTGCTCCGGTTCGGGCGAGAGCCCGGTCGTCTCGTGCTGCCGTCCGCCTCCGACGGTTCGCCGCGCACCAGCGGGAAGGCGTTCACGTGGATCTGCACAGGACGCGAACCGGGGGAGGGGGTCTGCTTGTAGGCGTCGAGGTACTTCCACAGCACGGTGTCGAAGTCGACGACGAGCTGGTGCAGCTGCTCGGGGGTCAGCCGCAGGTTGATGGTGTCGCTGGTCGCGATGCTCAGCCACTCCTGACCGAAGACGCTCTCGCCCTCGGCGAGGTACTCGTGGAAGTTCGCCTCGCGGGAGCGCATCCACTCGTCCGTGATGAGCTGGGTGGCCAGGCGCTCGGGGCTCGCGACCGGGAAGTCGCTCGGTTCGGGCATGGCGATCGATCCGGGTCGACGTTCCCACCAGCGCTCACGCGCCGTGCCCAGTCCCTCGTCCTCGCGCACGAGGCCGGCCTTCTCGAGCTGGCGCAGGTGGTAGCTCATCACCCCGCTGGACTCGCCGATGCGTGCGGCCAGCCCGCTCGAGGTCAGCGGACCGTAGGCCGAGAGCTCGTCGAGGATGCGCACGCGCAACGGATGCGCCAACGCACGCAGCGCCGTCGCGTCGAGCACGGCGTCGCGGCCGGGGTGCTGCGTGCTGCTCTGCTGCGTGCTGCGCTTCTCGCGGTCGTTCTCTGCGTCGGTCATGTTGCAAAGATACTCTTGCAAAGAAATCTTTGCAAGCATGTGTTTGCACTCCGGTCGCGGGGCCGTGGGGCGCTGTGATGAGGTCGTCGAGGCGGCCATGCGCGCCAACCCGCCGTGGCCCTGCTCGACATCGAGATGCCGGGCCTCGACCTATCCGTCGCTCAGAACGGAGTTCCCGCGGGTGTGCGGGACAGCGCACCCGCGCGATCTTCGTACTCGACGTAGCCGACCCGCGCGAACGTCGTTGTCGAGGGTCGGCGAGTTGTCGAGGGTCGGCGCGCCTACTCCAGGGCGCGGTCAAGCAGGGGGCGCAGGCGGAACGGCACCAGCTCGCCCATCGAGAGGCTGGTCTCCGTGCGTTCGACGCCGTCGATCGCGAGGATCTCGCCGTCGATGCGGAACAGGTGCTCCGCATCCGTGCACACCACCTGCACGAGGAGGTCGATCTGACCGCTCAGTCCGTGAGCCTGGATCACCTCGGGGATCGCGGCGATGGCCTCGACGATGGCGCCCAGGGACTTCTGCTGCACGTGAACGGCGATGAAGGCCGACAGAGGGTAGCCGAGCGCTGTCGCATCGATGCGCCGTTCGAGCGACTGCAGCACGCCCGAGGTGGCAAGGCGGGCGAGCCGCGTCTGCACTGTGTTGCGCGAGAGTCCCAGGCGGTCGGCGATGGCGACGGCGGTGGCGCGCGGGTCGTCGCTGAGAGCTCGGAGCAGGTGCACGTCGGTGGCGTCGATCGGTTGCATGATGCGCAACGATAGCAGCGGCGTCCGGTGCCGGATAGTGCAACATGCTCAACGGCATTCGCAATGATTGTGCCGGATGCCCAATGGGCTTATCTTGGAAGCATCATCCGCAGTGTCGCGGATGATCGACCGGCAGCGCTCACGAGGCCTCGCCGTTCGTGGTCGCGACAGAGAAGGTTGCGCAGACGATGACGATCCACCAGTCACTTCCGCCGCTCATCGATGCTGGCTCAGCTCCATCCGATGCGATGGTGCAGCTCATCACTCCCACGGGCGCCCGCCGCCAGAACCCCGTCTTCGACCCCTGGGTCGCCTCCCTCACTCCCGCCGAACTGCGGGGCCTGTACGAGGACATGGTCGTCGTGCGGCGAACGGATGCCGAGGCCACGGCCCTGCAGCGCCAGGGCGAACTCGGACTCTGGCCACCGGTGCTCGGCCAGGAGGCCGCGCAGATCGGCTCGGGTCGCGCGCTGCGCCACGACGACTTCGTCTTCTCGAGCTACCGCGAGCACGGGGTCGCCTATTGCCGGGGAGTCAAGCCCGCGCAGGTGACGCCGGTGTGGCGTGGGGTGGCGGCCTCGGGCTGGAACCCCTACGACGTGAACATGGCGGCTCCGCAGGTGATCATCGGGGCGCAGACCCTGCACGCCGTCGGCTATGCGATGGGCGTCCAGAACGACGGCGACGACGCCGTGGCCATCGCCTACTTCGGCGACGGCGCCACGAGCGAGGGCGATGTGAACGAGGCCCTCGTCTTCGCCGCCAGCTTCCGGGCTCCGGTCATCTTCTTCTGCCAGAACAACCAGTGGGCCATCTCCGAGCCGGTCGGCCTGCAGGCTCAGCGCAGCATCGCCGACCGGGCGCCCGGCTTCGGAATCCCGAGCCTCCGCGTCGACGGCAACGACGTGCTCGCCGTGATGGCGGCGACCCGGGTGGCGCTCGATCGGGCGCGCACCGGAGGCGGTCCCACGTTCATCGAGGCCGTGACGTATCGCATGGGTCCGCACACGACCGCCGACGACCCCACCCGCTATCGTCCCCAGGGCGAGCTCGAGGAGTGGCGGGCGAAGGACCCGATCACACGCTTCGCCGCCTTCCTCACCGAGGCCGGCATCCTCGACGACGCGTTCGTGGCCGCCGTGGCCGAGAAGGCCGATGCCGTCGCCATGGAGTTGCGCACAGCCTGCATCGCCCTCCGCGACCCTGCTGCCCTCACGGTGTTCGACAACGTCTACGCCGAGCCGAACTCGACGATCGACAGGGAGCGTGATCAGTACACCCGATACCTGGCGATGTTCGATGACGGCGAGACGGATCCGGCAGGCCCGACCGCGGCATCCGGAACCGCATCCGGCACCGCATCCGGCACCGAGGGGACGGACCGATGACCATGCTCGATGCTCCCGTGGACACCCAGACCCTCACGCTCGCGAACGCGATCAACGCCGGCCTCCGCCGAGCTCTCCACGACGACGACAAGGTCGTGCTGCTCGGCGAGGACATCGGCACACTCGGCGGCGTCTACCGCGTGACCGATGGGTTGCAGCGCGAGTTCGGCGCCCGCCGCGTCGTCGACACGCCTCTCGCCGAGGCAGGCATCCTCGGCACGGCCGTCGGCCTCGCCTACCGCGGCTACAGGCCGGTGTGCGAGATCCAGTTCGACGGCTTCATCTACCCGGCCTTCGACCAGGTCGTGGCGCAGGTGGCCAAGCTGCACTACAGGACGCAGGGCGCCGTGCGCATGCCCATCACGATCCGGGTGCCGTTCGGCGGAGGGATCGGGGCGGCGGAGCACCACTCCGAGTCGCCCGAGGCCTACTTCACGCACACCTCCGGACTCCGCGTCGTCGCCGTGTCGAACCCTCAGGACGCGTACACGATGATCCGCCAGGCCATCGCGAGCGACGATCCCGTGCTCTACTTCGAGCCCAAGCGCCGCTACCACCAGAAGGCGCCCGTCGAACTCGACGGCTCGCTGTCGCTCGCGGAGCCGATGGGCGCGGCGCGCGTGGTCGTGCCCGGCAACGACGTGACCCTGCTCGCCTACGGTCCCCTCGTGCAGACGGCGACGGATGCCGCCCGTGCGGCAACGGCCGACGGCATCTCCATCGAAGTCATCGACCTGCGCTCGCTGGCGCCGGTCGACTACGCGACGATCGAGGCCTCGGTGCGCAGGACCGGGCGCCTCGTGATCGCCCACGAGGCCGGATCTCAGGGTGGAGTGGGCGGCGAGATCGCCGCGAGCGTCACCGAGCGCTGCTTCAGCTATCTCGAGCACGCGCCCGTGCGAGTGACCGGTTTCGACGTGCCCTACCCGCCGTCGAGGCTCGAGGTGCACCACCTGCCCGGCCTGGACCGCATCCTTGACGGCGTCGACCGCGCCCTCGGGCGCAGCAACTCGCTGAGCGAGCTGGAGGCGGGCTGGTGAGCGTGCTGATGGACTTCCGCCTGCCCGATCTCGGCGAGGGACTCACCGAGTCCGAGATCGTGAACTGGCACGTCGGCGTCGGCGACACGGTGACGCTCAACCAGGTGATCGCCGAGGTCGAGACCGCCAAGGCCATCGTCGAGTTGCCGTCGCCCTACGCCGGCATCGTGGCGCGGCTCTACGCCGAACCCGGGGTGACGGTGAACGTGGGTGAGCCGATCGTCGCATTCGAGGTGGAGGCCTCGGCAGGGCTCGTGGGCTCTCGGGCGACGGATGCCGCTCCCGACGCCGCATCCCGCGGCGCAGCGGAGTCGCCGGCGCCGAACCTCGTCGGGTACGGCGCCCGCGTCGAGAGCGGCGTGCCGCAACGGCGTGCGCGCCGTGCGGGAGGCGAGTCGGCGAGCGTTCAGGTGGCTCCGGCAGCGGTTCCGGCCGCGGCTCCGGCCCCGGGGGCGGTTCCGGCCCCGGAAGCCCTTCCGACCGCTGTTCCGGCATCCGCAGCCCCGGCGTCGACGCCGGCCGCAGCATCCGCGACCCCGGTCGACCGTCCTCGCTCGACTCCGCCCGTGCGCAAGCTCGCCCACGATCTGGGAATCGATCTGGCGCAGCTCGCAGGCACGGGCGACCAGGGACTCATCACTCGTGAGGATGTGGAAGCAGCCGCATCCGCGATGCCCTCAGGGGTCGGCAACGACCCGAACCGACCGACCCCTGAGCCCTCGTCCCGCCGGGCTTCCGGCGCCGAGCGCGAGACCCGCACCCCCATCCGCAGCGTGCGCAAGCACACGGCGGCCGCCATGGTGCAGAGCGCGTTTACCGCGCCGCACGTCACGGAGTTCCTCACCGTCGACGTCACGGCCACGATGGAGCTGCTCGCGCGCCTCAAGCAGGATCGCTCCCTCGCCGAGCACCGCATCGGAATCCTCGCGATCGTGGCCAAGGCCCTGTGCATCGCCGTTCGCCGCAACCCGTCGGTCAACACGCACTGGGACGAGGCCGCGCAGGAGATCGTCGAGTTCCACTACGTGAACCTCGGCATCGCGGCCGCGACCCCTCGTGGGCTGGTCGTGCCGAACATCCCGGATGCCGGCGACCTCACGCTGCCGGACCTCGCCGATGCCCTCGCCGCCCTGACGGCGACGGCCCGCGACGGTCGCACCGAGCCCGCACGCCTGAGCGGAGGCACGATCTCCATCACCAACATCGGCGTCTTCGGCATCGACGCGGGCACTCCCATCCTGAACCCGGGTGAGGCCGCCATCCTCGCGATGGGCGCGGTGCGCCGGGAGCCGAGGGAGCACGAGGGCGGCATCGCGCTCCGAGACGTGATGACGCTCAGCCTGTCCTTCGACCACAGGCTGGTCGACGGAGAGCAGGGATCGCGCTTCCTCGCCGACATCGGCATGATGCTGCGCGATCCGGCCCGGGCGTTCGCGATGGTGTGAGGCATCCGTCGCCCGGAAGTCGGGAGGTTGTGGATACCGCACCCCAGCGACGGCCCCGGGGGAGGAGTATGACCCCATGGCAACCCTGGACCCCTCCGATACGGCCGCCGAACTCGACGGCACCGCCTTCACCCACGAGGACGACTCGCTGACTGCGTCGTTCTCCACCGCCGACTTCGCGAGCGCCGTGCGCCTGCTCGACGCCGTCGCCGTGGTGGCCGACGAACTCGATCACCATCCCGACGTGCTCGTGGGCTACGGCTCGCTCGTGTTCGACCTCACCTCGCACGACGCCGGGGGAGTGACGGCGCGCGACGTGGGGTTGGCGAAGCGCATCCAGGCTCTCGCAGACGAGCAGGGGGCGACGCCCGCGGTCGCGTAGTCACGCTCTTCGTCAGGACGTGTGGGCTGAGCCGGCGGATGCCGCAGCCCGAACCTGCCGGACCACCTCGTCGCTGCCTCCACGCCACGGAGCCCCGTGTCCGGGCAGTACCCAGGTCGCGCCGAGTCCCTCGAGGTGAGTGAGCGAGTCGATCGCCTGCGCCGGCTCGTCGGTGAACGGCGCCGGCTGAGGCCCGCTGATTCCCGTGAGCACGTGGCGCGTGGTGAGCGCATCGCCGACGAAGAGGGCGCCGACCGAGGGAACGTGGATGGCGACGCTGCCGGCCGAGTGCCCGGGCAGGCCGATGATGCGCGGCGCGCCCGGCAGATCGAGGACATCGCCGTCGGCCATGGTCGTGACCTCGCGCAGGTAGGTGGTGCGCAGCCCGCCCTTGCGAGCGGCGTACCAGAAGAAGCTCGTCACGCCTCGAAGCCGCATCCGCCCCCACTGCGCCTTCGGCTTGAACTCTCCTCGGGCGCGGGCGGCATCGGCCTCGTGCACGTAGACGGGAACGCCCTGCTCCCGGCGCAGGCGCTCAGCGAAGCCGATGTGATCGCTGTCGCCGTGCGTGAGCACGAGCCCGCGCACGTCGCCGAGTCCGCGGCCCATCGCGGCGAGCTCCTTCTCGAGCTCGCCCCAGTGCCCGGCGAGGCCGGCGTCGATGATCGTCACGCCGTCCTCGGTGTCGATGAGGTAGGCGGCGACGATGTCGTTGCCGATACGGTGCAGTGACGGTGCGAGTTGCATGTCGAGAGATCCTTCCGGATGTGTGATGATCGTCCTGATGGCTATGCTACGTAGCCTTGATGGCTAAAGTCAATAGCTATCAGATACGCCTGACCGAAGGAGAACGGATGCCGACCCCCGACCGCACCTCGCTCGAGGCCATCATCGCCGCCGGCCGTGAGATCCTGCGCTCCGACGGGCTGCCCGGACTCACCATGCAGGCCGTCGCCGAACGCGTCGGCGTGCGCGCGCCGTCGCTGTACAAGCGAGTGCGCGGACGTGACGACCTGCTTCGTCTCGTGGTCGAGACTTCCCTGCACGATCTCGATGCGCGCGTCGACGCCGCCTTGGCCGCCAACGGGGAAGCGGGCCCCCGGGACGCGAGCGCCGACCTGGTCGAGCTCGCCCGCACCATGCGCGCCTTCGCCCGCGAGAACCCGGCCGAGTACCGCCTGATCTTCGCCGAGGTTCCGGATGCCGCCCAGGCGAGCGCCCTCGAACGTTCGAGTGCCGCCGTTCTGGCCGTCGCGGAGCGGCTCGTCGGCCCCGCCGACGCCCTCCCCGCGGCGCGCACCATCACCGCGTGGGCGAACGGGTTCATCACCATGGAGCTCTCGGGCGCGTTCCGCCTCGGCGGCGACGTCGACGAGGCGTTCGAGTACGGGGCGCGCCACATCGCCGCGGCGCTCGCCGGCTGAGCGCACCCGCGCACCCCTCGTCACGCGCACAGTTCAGGCGCGATTGCGCTCAGGAGGCCCTTGTTGCCGAATCCAGCCTGCGCTGGCACATCCGACCTCCTGGGTAGCCACTGGCGGATCGCCCTCACCGACCGTGGCGCTGCATTTCATCGGTCACCACGCGCACGATCGTCTCCCAGGTCGCCAGCCAGTCGTCGCTCACATGCCGTGGGGTGACCGTGATGGTCGGGATTCCGAGTCGTTGAGCGACCAGTACCCGGCTGACGTCGCGTTGCACCGCGGTCGCACCCACGTGGAAGCCGAGTCCGTTCACCTCGAGCCCGACACAGTCCTCGATGAGGCCGTCGAGCCGCCCGACGCCCGCGATCTCCGCTTGCGACCGCACCGCGAATCCACCGCGGCGGATCCGGGTGATCGCTATGGATTCCCACCCCGAGTCAGCCGTGGGCGTCAGCTCGCGGCCGAGTGGATGGAGCCGCGCCGGAAGTGCGCTGAGGATGGACCGCGCCGCCTTCTCGCGGATGACTCCATGGCGGATGGCCGAGTCCAGGCACGCGATCGCGTTCTCCTCGTCCTGACAGAGGACGGCCTGGCTCAAGGCCTGGTGCGCCGAGACGATCCAATCAAGTCGGCGCTCGGGGTGCGGGTGTTCGGCCCAGTGCACGATGGGTCGCGTCGGGGAGGCGAGACGAATCGACCGTCCCTGTGTCAGACGCCGGTCGATCGACGGATGCCACAGTGCGGGTCGAAGGGACCGTGGCTCGGAGTCGGAATCCAGAGCGAGATGCGAAGCGCTGCGCGGGACGGTGACGTGCAGGTCATCGCCTGCTCCCGACCAGACGCCCCAGCGGCGCAGCGCGCTCACGCATCCGAGTCGCCCGCCGAGCGCGACCGCCCGTAGTTGATCCGCGTCAGCGTTCGGCGTTGCGAACCAGCCGCGCCGCAACCGACGGAGTTCGCCGGTGCCCAGCGCGATGGAGATGTCCGACCGGCGAATTCCGTTGGCGGCGAGCGTCGAGGCGGTGGCGACCTGCCCCAGGGCCGTCATGGTGTCAGCGACGCTCGGCATCCGTTCACTCTCGCGCACCCGACCCGTCGACAACTGCCGGACGGCCGCGCACGTGGAACGCCTGACGACGGATGCGAGGGGGGAGGAGTCACAGCGGAGGATCGATGAGGCAGGGCAGGAGGATATCGGCGAATGTAGCCTGCCGAGCCGAATACAGCCTGAATTGCGCAGGACAGGGGGGCATGCGAGTGCGCGCCACTGCAGCGCCGCCCTTACGCCTCCAGCGACGCCAGCGCCATCTGCTCCAGCGCCGCGCGCACGACGGCGTCGGCGGGCTGGCGGGTGCCGGTCCGGGCGCTGTGCGGCGTGGAGTTCATGAGGCCGAACGCGGCGTGGGCGCGCACCCGCAGTTCGGCATCCGTTCGCGATGGATGCAGCAGGGCGAGCACGCCGACCCAGAGCTCGACATAGCGACGCTGCAGGCTGCGCACGGCATGGCTGTCGGATGCGGCGAGGCTCGCGATGTCGCGATCCTGCACGAGGATGACGTCGGCGTTGCCGAGCGCGAAGTCGACGTGGAAGTGCACGAGAGCGGCCAGGGCATCCGAAGCCGCCGGACTCGCCGACACCACGGCGCGACCGCCGTCGAGCAGGCCGGTGCTGGCGTCGACCAGGATGGCGGCGAGCACGGCCTGCTTACCGGCGAAGTGCCTGTACACAGCGGGGCCGCTCACTCCGGCGGCGGCCCCGAGATCGTCGATCGAGACGCCGGCGAATCCGCGTTCGGCGAAGAGGGCGGCGGCGGCGGTCAGCAGGGTACCGCGGCGATCGGCCTTCGCGCGCGCCCGCTCGGTGGGAACGGCGGCGCTCGCCGCGGCCGTGCTCGGTGGGGTGCTTGCCATTTCAGTTAACGCTCGCTAACGTTGAGTCCAGTTAGTGAACACTAACCGAAAGCACGCGGAGCCCACAAGGAACCGCGCCGTCGATGGAGACGAGACCCCCGGATGCCGCCACCCACCAGCGCTCCCAGCACGACCGCCGCCGCGGGCAGCCCAGCAGCCACCGCCGCCGACGCCAACGCCGCGGCCCAGAACGCCCTCGTCGCCGAGCTCCACGCCCGCCTCGCCACGGCAGCAGAGGGCGGCAGCCAGTCCTCGCGTGACCGGCACACTCAACGCGGAAAGCTCCTGCCCCGCGAGCGGGTCGACACGCTCCTGGACGACGGCAGCCCCTTCCTCGAGATCGCGCCCCTCGCCGGCGACGGCCTCTACGACGACGCGACGCCGGCAGCCGGCCTCATCGCCGGCATCGGCCTGGTGCACGGACGCCACGTGCTCGTCATCGCCAACGACGCCACGGTCAAGGGCGGCACCTACTACCCGATGACGGTCAAGAAGCACCTGCGCGCGCAGGAGATCGCCTTCGAGAACCGGCTCCCGTGCATCTACCTCGTCGACTCCGGCGGCGCCTTCCTCCCGATGCAGGACGAGGTGTTCCCCGACCGCGACCACTTCGGACGCATCTTCTTCAACCAGGCGCGCCTGTCCGCCGCCGGCATCCCGCAGGTCGCCGCCGTGCTCGGCTCGTGCACGGCCGGTGGCGCCTATGTTCCCGCCATGAGCGACGAGACCGTCATCGTGCGCGGGCAGGGCACCATCTTCCTCGGCGGCCCTCCACTCGTGAAGGCGGCCATCGGCGAGGTCGTCACCCCCGAAGAACTCGGCGGCGGTGAGCTCCACGCCCACACCTCGGGCGTCACCGACCACCTCGCCGAGAACGACGAGCACGCCCTCGCCATCGTGCGCGACATCGTGGCGACGCTGCCGCAGCCGGCGGCATCCGCGTGGCCGGTGATCGAGCCGATGCACCCGGTGACGGATGCCGACGACCTCGCCTCGGTGGTCCCGGTCGACGTGCAGCAGCCCTACGACGTGCACGAGGTGATCGCCCGCATCATCGACGCGCCCACTGCCGAGTCCGACACGGCCACAGCCTTCCACGAGTTCAAGAAGGAGTACGGCGACACCCTCGTCACGGGCTTCGCCCACATCCACGGCCACCCGGTCGGCATCGTCGCCAACAACGGCGTGCTGTTCAGCGAATCGGCCATGAAGGGCGCGCACTTCATCGAGCTGTGCGACCAGCGCGGCATCCCGCTGGTCTTCCTGCAGAACATCTCCGGCTTCATGGTGGGCCGCGATGCCGAGGCCGGCGGCATCGCCAAGCACGGCGCCAAGATGGTGACCGCCGTCGCGACGACCCGCGTGCCCAAGCTCACCGTGGTGATCGGCGGCAGCTTCGGAGCCGGCAACTACTCGATGTGCGGCCGGGCCTACTCGCCGCGCTTCCTCTGGATGTGGCCGAACGCCCGCATCAGCGTGATGGGCGGCGCGCAGGCGGCCTCCGTGCTCGCCACCGTCAAGCGCGACCAGCTCGAGGCGCGTGGCGAGGACTGGTCGGCCGACGACGAGTCCGCCTTCACGAGCCCCATCCGCGAGCAGTACGAGACGCAGGGCAGCCCGTACTACTCCACGGCCCGCCTCTGGGACGACGGCATCATCGATCCGGCAGACACCCGCACCGTGCTCGGCCTCGCCCTCGACGTGTGCTCGCGCACACCCCTGCCCGAGCCGCGCTTCGGCCTGTTCCGGATGTGACCGCCATGACCGTCGACAAGTCCAGGAACATCGAGAAGTCCGAGAAGTCCGAGAAGTCCGAGAAGTCCGAGAACACCGAGAACACCGAGACCCCCGAGACCCCCGCGATGCCCCTCTTCCACACCGTGCTCGTCGCCAACCGCGGCGAGATCGCCGTGCGCGTCATCCGCACCCTCCGTCGCCTCGGCATCAGGTCCGTCGCGGTCTTCAGTGACGCGGATGCCGATGCCCTCCACGTGCGGCTGGCCGACACCGCCGTGCGCCTCGGCCCGGCCGATGCGCGCGAGAGCTACCTCGACGGGGAACGCGTCATCGCCGCCGCCCTCGGCACCGGCGCCCAGGCCATCCACCCCGGCTACGGATTCCTCAGCGAGAACGCCGCCTTCGCTGCAGCGTGCGAGGCCGCAGGCATCGTCTTCATCGGACCGGGAGCGCAGGCGCTCGAGGTGATGGGCGACAAGATCCGCTCCAAGCTGCACGTGGCCCTCTCGAACGTTCCCGTGGTTCCCGGGGTCTCGGATGCCTCCCTCGACGACGCCTCCCTCGCCGAGGCCGCGCTCGGAGTCGGCTTCCCCCTGCTCATCAAGCCGTCGGCCGGAGGTGGCGGCAAGGGCATGCAGCTCGTGAGCACCGCCGAGGAGTTGCCCGAGGCGATCGCCGGAGCGCGGCGCGTGGCGGCGTCGGCCTTCGGCGACGACACCCTGCTGCTCGAGCGCTTCATCGAGCAGCCCAGGCACATCGAGGTGCAGGTCCTCGCCGACGCCCACGGCGCCGTCGTGCACCTCGGTGAGCGCGAGTGCTCGCTGCAGCGTCGCCACCAGAAGGTCATCGAGGAGGCGCCGTCGCCGCTGCTCGACGCCGAGACCCGCGAGCGCATCGGGCGTGCAGCCTGCGACGCCGCCCGCAGCGTCGACTATCGCGGCGCCGGAACCGTCGAGTTCCTGGTCTCGGCCGCTCGACCCGACGACTTCTTCTTCATCGAGATGAACACGCGCCTCCAGGTGGAGCATCCGGTGACCGAGCTCGTCACGGGGTTCGACCTGGTCGAACAGCAGCTCCGGGTCGCTGCGGGGGAGCCTCTCGCCTTCGCCCAGTCCGACGTGCATCTCACCGGCCACGCCATCGAGGCGCGCGTCTACGCCGAGAGCCCCGAGCGCGGTTTCCTGCCGTCGACCGGCACCGTGCTCGCCTACGCGGAGCCGCAGGGCACCGGCATCCGCATCGACAGCGGCATCGCCGACGGATCCGAGGTGAGCCCGCACTACGACCCCATGCTCGCCAAGGTGATCGCCCTGGGCGCGGACCGCGCCGAGGCTCTCGCCAGGCTCGACGCCGCCCTCGCCGACACCGTCGTGCTCGGCGTCGAGACGAACATCGCGTTCCTCCGCAGCCTGATCGCCGAACCCGCCGTGCAGGCCGGCGACCTCGACACCGGACTCATCGACCGGATGCCGGCCCCGAGCCGGCCCGTCCCATCGCGCGAGCTCCTCGCCGAGGTGGCCGCCGCTCTCGGCGCGACCGACCGCCAGCAGCCCGGCTCGGCCTCACCGCTCTGGCGCAGCCGATCCGGATTCCGCCTGGGTGCACCTCGACCCCGCACCCTGACCTTCCTCGTCGACGAGGCGCTCATCGAGGTCCCGGTGGCGCCGCTGGCGGGTCGCGATCCGCGTACGACTCGGTCGCGCGCCACCCGACCCACGATCGCGACCCAGGGGACGCACGGGTGGGTGCATTCCGACGGCGCAGCCTTCGAGCTCGCCCTCCTCGACCGCGCAGCTCGCCTCGAACGCTCCCTGGCCGCCGTCGACCGCGTCGGGAAGGCGCACAGCCCCGAGCTCCGCGCCCCCATGCCGGGCACCGTCGTCGCCGTGCACGTCGCCGACGGCGACGAGGTCGAGGCCGGCCAGACGATCGTCTCCATCGAGGCCATGAAGATGGAGCACCGCATCACCACCCCGATCACCGGGCGGGTGACCCTCACCACCAGCGAGGGGGCCCTCGTCCGTCGCGACGATGTCGTCGCATCCGTCACCCCGATCGCCACGAGCGAGAAACGAGACACCTAAATGAACTACGACCTCAGCGACGAGGAACAGGCCCTCTACGACACCGTCAGCGACTTCGCCGACACTGTCGTCGCACCGGAGGCCTACAGCTACGACACCGAGCGGCGCCTGCCGATGGAGATCATCGCGCAGATGGGCGAGATGGGACTCTTCGGCCTGCCGTTCCCGAAGAAGTACGGCGGCCAGGGCGGCGACTACGTGCAGCTCTGCCTCGCCGTCGAGGCCCTCGGGCGCGTCGATCAGTCCATCGGCGTCACCCTCGAGGCCGGCGTCGGCCTCGGCATCATGCCCATCTACCGCAACGGGTCCCCGGCGCAGCGCGAGGAGTGGCTGCCCGACCTGATCGCGGGCCGGGCTCTGGCCGGATTCGGCCTCACCGAGGCTCGTGCAGGCTCGGACGCCGGAGCCACGGAGACCCGGGCCGTGCTCGACGGCGACGACTGGGTGATCAACGGCTCGAAGCAGTTCATCACCAACTCGGGAACCCCGATCACGAGCCTCGTCACGATCACGGCCGTCACGGGCGAGCGCATCGGACGGAACGGCGACGCCAAGCCCGAGCTCTCCAGCATCATCGTGCCGAGCGGAACGCCGGGATTCACCGTGGAGGAGCCGTACGACAAGGTCGGCTGGCACACCAGCGACACGCATCCGCTCACCCTCACCGATGTGCGCGTGCCGAGTTCCCACCTGCTGGGAGATCGAGGCCGCGGGTACGCCAACTTCCTGCAGTCGCTCGACGAGGGACGCATCGCGTTCGCCGCCCTCGCCACCGGCGCAGCCCAGGGCTGCCTCGAGGAGGCGTTGCGCTACGCGAAGGAGCGCGTCGTCTTCGGCACCAGCATCGGCTCCAACCAGCACGTCGCCTTCAAGATCGCGAAGATGCAGGCCCGCGTGCACCAGGCGCGACTCGCCTGGCTCGATGCCGCGCGCAAGATGGTCGCAGGCAAGCCGTTCAAACTCGAGGCGTCCATCGCCAAGATGGTGGCGGGGGAAGCGGCCATGGACAACGCGCGTGATGCGACGCAGGTGTTCGGGGGCTACGGTTTCCTCAACGAGAACGCCGTGGCGCGGCACTACCGTGACTCGAAGATCCTCGAGATCGGCGAGGGCACCACCGAGGTGCAGCTCATGATCATCACCCGTGAGCTCGGCCTCGCGAGTTGACTGAAGGGCGACGGATGCCGAACACCCACGACATCGTTCAACGGGGGCTCTGGTTCGAGGAGTTCGACCTCGAGGCGCGCTACCTGCACCGCCCGGGGCGCACTGTCACCGAGGCCGACAACGTGCTGTTCACCACCCTCACGATGAACACGCAGGCCCTGCACCTCGATGCGGCCTACGCCGCCGGTGAGGAGTTCGGGCAGCGGCTCGTGAACTCGATGTTCACGCTGTCGACTCTGGTGGGGGCATCCGTCGCCCAGCTCACCCAGGGCACTCTCGTGGCCAACCTGGGATTCGGCGCCGTCGCCTTCCCGGCTCCGGTATTCATCGGCGACACGCTCTACGCCGAGACCACCGTCGCGGCCAAGCGGCTCTCGGCCTCCCGGCCGGGGCAGGGCATCGTCACCCTCGAGCATCTGGCGCGCAACCAGGACGACGTGGTGGTGGCCACGGCGTCGCGCACGACGTTGGTCTGGTGCGAGGGGGCGCGGCCATGACGTTCCGCCTCGGACCCGCGCTGCTGTTCTGCCCGGCGAACCGGCCCGATCGCTTCGAGAAGGCTCTCGAACGAGCGGATGCCGTCATCATCGACCTGGAGGACGCGGTCGCGCCCGATGACCGGGAAGACGCGCGCGAGGCCCTCGTGCAGACCGCCCTCGACCCCGCGAGGGTCATCGTGCGCCTCAACCCGGTGGGCAGCCACGACTTCTCGGCCGACCTCTCGGCTCTCGAGGCGACGGCGTACCGCTTCGTGATGCTGCCGAAGGCGGAGCATCCGGATGCCGCAGCCGCCGTCGCGGGCTACGGCGTGATCGCGCTGTGCGAGACCGCCGCCGGAGTGCTCGCGGCGCCGGCCATCGCGCGCGAGCCGAACGTCGCGGCCCTGATGTGGGGAGCCGAAGACCTGGTGGCCTCCCTCGGCGGCACGTCGAGTCGCGTCGCCGACGGCCGCTACCGTGCCGTGGCCGACCACGCCCGCTCGAGCGTCCTGCTCGCCGCGGGTGCGGCCGGCATAGCGGCGATCGACACCGTGCACCTCGACATCGCGGATCTCGACGGCCTCTCCGAGGAGGCGACGGATGCTGCTGCCAGCGGCTTCGCAGCCACGGCCTGCATCCACCCGAGCCAGGTCGAGATCATCCGCGCGGCCTACAGGCCGAGCGACGCCGAGGTCGCCGATGCGCGGGCTGTCATCGCCGTCGCCGCGCGCGAGCACGGGGTGTTCCGACACGGTGATCGAATGGTCGACGGCCCGGTTCTCCGGCACGCCGAGGCCGTGCTCCGACGGGCCGGACACGCCTGATTCGACCAGGCGACGGCGGCCGGTGATTCCGGACGGTGGTGTCCGGTGGTCGGAGGCCTGACGGGCTGGCGAGTTCACTCCTCGTTCACTCGCACACGTTTCTATAACGGTTGTGGAATACCGGGCGATTCGGCGCATCAGTGTCGGCGGTCTGCCCTACTGTCAGATGCATTAGGGGAGGTGCTGAGAATGACTCAGGTGGTGCCGCGGGCCGCGCAGCGAACGGCCGAGGTTGCTCCTGAGATCGTCATTCCCGCCCTCGAAGAGACGTCGTCTCCGTTCTCCGGCGCCATCGGCATCCAGCAGGTCGCCGCACCTGCTCGCCGGCACATCCCCGACACCGACCTCTGGGTCTTCCCGCTCGCGCTCGGCGCTCAGCGATTCGGTCGCACCGTCGACCCGCGCACGGCCGTCGACATGCTCGATCGCTACCGTGAAGGCGGCGGCAACCTCATCAACACCGTCGACGCCGTCGTCGCCCAGCGCAGCGAGCAGCTCATCGGCGCCTGGCTTCGTGCCCGACGCTGTCGCGACGACATCGTGCTCGCCACGACGGTCGGCGGGGGAACCGATTTTCCCGGCCTCACCCCGGCCAACATCGTCGCCGGCGTCGATGCATCCCTGCAGCGCCTCGGCGTCGACCGTCTCGACCTCCTGTTCATGCGCGAGTCCGAGGGCGTGCCGGTTCCGCTCGAGGAGAGCCTCGGTGCCATCGATGCGCTCGTGCAGGCCGGCAAGGTCGGCTACATCGCGGCATCCGGGTTCTCGGCCGACAGGCTCATCGAGGCGCGTGTGCTCTCCGCCAACGGGCTGCCGCGCTTCCGGGCAGTGCAGTCGTCTTACAGCCTCGCCGAGCGCGTACCGTTCGAGGGTTCCGTCTCGGTGTCTGCGAACGCCCAAGGCCTCGCGGTGTTCCCGTCGAGCCCCCTGAACCACGGCGTGCTCGCAGGTTCCACCCGCGGCGATGGGTCCATTCCCGCCAGTGTCGCGAGCAAGCTGGCGCTGCACCTCAACCGGCGCCTGCGTCGCATCCGTTCGGTCGTCGACCGTATCGCCACCGAGCACGGGGTTCCCTCGGCCACCATCGCCATCGCGTGGCTCCTGGCCCGCCGCGACGTCGTCGCGCCGGTCACCGGTGCACGCTCCATCAGCGAGCTGCAGTCGCTCATGGCCGCTCCGCGGGTCACCCTCACGCGGTCCGACATGCTCGACCTCGACCGCGTCACGCTGTGACTTCTCACCAGCTGTGACTTCTCAACGGCTCTGAGCACTCAACGGCTCTGACCCACTCAACCGCTCTGACAGGTCGACCCGCCCGAGCCGTCGCTTTCGGTGCCGGCCCGGCGTCGACGCGCAGTCCTGAACCCGACCCGTGTCGGACCGCTGGCCTAAGGTGGAGTGTGATGAACGGCGCAGTTGACCTCCCTCTCGGCGTGCCCGAGCTCAGCTTCACCGCATCCGGTGACTGCCTCGTCAGGCGATCGGTCCTCCCGAGCGGGGTGCGCATCCTCACCGAGCACGTGCCGGGTTCCCGCAGCGCCACCATCGGCTACTGGGTCGCCGTCGGATCGCGCGACGAGCTTCCCGCGCTGGCCGCCATCAACGGTCGCTCGGCGCATCCGGGAACCTTCGGCTCGACGCACTTCCTGGAGCACCTGCTCTTCAAGGGAACCTCCACCCGCACGGCGCTCGACATCGCCGTCTCCTTCGACGCCGTCGGCGGCGAGCACAACGCCATGACGGCGAAGGAATACACCTGCTACTACGCCAAGGTGCGCGACCGCGACCTGCCCATGGCCGCCGCCGTTCTCACCGACATGCTCACCTCCTCCCTGCTCGACCCCGAGGAGTTCGAGAACGAGCGTGGGGTCATCCTCGAAGAGCTCTCGATGGCAGAAGACGACCCGTCCGACGTCGCGAACGAACGCTTCTTCGAGGCCGTCCTGGGCGAGCACCCGCTGGGGCGCCCCATCGGCGGTAGCCCCGCCACGATCGAGGCGGCCACCCGCGAGGCCGTCTGGAACCACTACCGCGCCAACTACCGCCCGCAGGACCTCGTGGTGACGGCGGCAGGAGCCGTCGACCACGACGAGCTGGTGGCATCCGTCACCACCGCACTCGAATCGGCCGGTTGGGACCTCTCCGTTCCCGCCACTCCGGTCGAGCGTCGCCCCGCCGAGGCCTCGGCCATCACCCGCGGCTCCGAGCTCGTCGTCGTCGATCGGCAGCTCGAGCAGGTCAACATGTTCCTCGGCGTTCCCGGACTCATCGCCACCGACGATCGCCGCATGACCATGAGCGTGCTCAACTCCATCTTCGGCGGCGGCATGTCGTCGCGCCTGTTCCAGGAGGTGCGCGAGAAGCGCGGCCTGGCCTACTCCGTCTACTCCTTCGCCGCCGCCTACTCCGATGCCGGCGTGTTCGGCATGTACGCCGGCTGCTCGCCGGCGAAGGCCGCCCCCGTCGCCGAGTTGATGATCGACGAGCTGCACCTGCTGGCCGACAAGGGGGTGACGGATGCCGAGATGGGCCGCGCGATCGGCCAGATCTCCGGGGCATCCGCGCTCGCACTCGAAGACAGCGACACCCGCATGAGCCGCCTCGGTCGTGCCGAGATCACCCAGGGCGAGTTCACCGACCTCGACGAGGGCCTGCGCCGGGTGGGTCTCGTGACGGCAGCAGACGTGCAGGAACTCGCCTCGGAGCTCGTCTCCCGCGAACTCTCGCTCTCGGCCGTCGGCGCCGTCGACACCGAGCTGTTCGCGCCGATCCTCGGAGCCCACGCCCGCTGACCCGGGCCGATCCGGCCCGCACTGAACTTCGCACCATCCGCACGCCGCAACACGAAAGGGACACCGGTGCCCCACTACCTCTACCTGGTCCGCCACGGAGAACAGCAGCACGCCGAGCACGGCCTGCCAGACGGACCGCTCTCAGCCCGCGGTGTCCGCCAGGCCCAGCTGCTCGCCGAACGCCTCGGGGGAGTGCCGTTCGATGCAGCCTGGCACTCGCCGCTGCAGCGCGCCGCCGAGACCGCCGCGATCATCGCCGATCGCATGCCGGCGATCACGCCGGAGCCCTCGGCTCTGCTGTTCGACTGCATCCCGTCGGGGCCGTCGCCCGAGACTCCGGATGCCTTCGACGCCTTCTTCGGCTCGGTCACGCCCGAGGAGATCGAGGCCGGACGGGCCCAGATGGAGGACGCCGTCACCGAGTTCCTGAAGCCGGCCCGCGGCGAACGCCACGACCTGCTGATCACCCACAACTTCATCATCGGGTGGTTCGTGCGTGAGGCGCTCGGCGCCCCCGACTGGCGCTGGATGAGCATTCCGCAGGCCAACTGCGGGCTCACCATCCTGCAGCAGAAGCCGGGGCGCCCGTGGACGCTGCTCTCCCACAACGACCTCGCGCACCTCCCGGTCGAGTTGCGCACGGGCCTGGCGGAGCCGCTGCCGGCCTAGGCGCCGCACTCCGTTCCGCTCCCACCTCACCGCTCGCTGAGGCCCGGGCGAAGCCCGCGGTCGAAGCGCGCAAGCAGCTCTCGCCGACCCTGCTCACCTCCGCTGGTCGAGTAGCCCGCGAGCGCAGCGAGCAGGCGTATCGAGACCATCCGAGCGACCCGCATCCGCTTCGGCCGCGACTGCGTCGGGCCTCAGCGAGCGGGGAGCCAGCCGAGCGGCGAGTCAGCGGCGACGCGCCAGAACGAATCCCTGGCTGTTCCGTTCGGACCCCACCGGCGCTCGGTCTGCGGTCGCCGTCACGTCGAATCCGGCGTCGTTCAGCCAGGGTGCGAACTCCCGGGTCTCGTGAAGCACGCCGTGGAGCGTGACGTCGTGTCCGTAGGCGTTCTCGACGACTCGCTCACCCGTGCCCGCCTGGAAGCCCAACAGCACGGTGCCGCCCGGGATGAGCACCCGCCCGACCTCGCGAACGATGGCGGCGACGTCTGCCTTGCTGCTGTGGATGACGGCGTACCAGCAGAGGACCGCCCGCATCGAGGCATCACCGTGGGGGAGGGCTCGGAGATCACCCGTCTCCAGGGGGATGCCGGGGTTGGTTGCTCGAGCGTGGGCGATCATCTCCGGCGACAGGTCGACACCGACCAGGGGCGATACCCCGCGGGCGGACAGGTGGTGCAGCATCCGGCCGGTGCCGCATCCCGCGTCGAGCACGGGCAGATCCGAGTCGGGGAGGTGCGCGATGAAGTGGTCGAGGATTCCGAGTTCGAGCGGCGCTTCGTAGCGCGTGTCGGGCAGCACCTCGGCGTACGTGTGCGCCACGGTGTCGTAGAGCCGACGGGTCTCGTCGATGCGGTCCGCGCTCACGGGCGGGCCAGCCTCTTCGCGTACCAGTTCGTCGCGTTCGGGTTGTCGTTGTAGGGCTCCACGTCCAGGAAGCCCGCCCGCCGGTACAGGCCGCCGGCGGCCTCGAGGCTCGCGTTCGTGTCGAGCACGACCTCGGTGGCGCCGAACGCCAGCGCACGATCCTCGAGCTCGGCGAGCAGCGCGCGACCGGCGCCGAGCCCCCGGGCGCCGGGTCGCAGGTACAGGTGCTTGACCTCGTAGCGCACGATGCCGTCGGGCGCCGGCAGGCTGCGGATGCCGCCACACCCCACAGCGGCGGACTCGTCGTCCGCGGCATCCGTCGCCGCCTCATCCTCGACCACGAGGAACACCCCGGCCGGCGGCACGAACTGCTCGGGAGACGGGAAGGTCGTGCGATACCCGCCGGCGCTCGGGAAGGTCGCAGCCCGCTCGGCGAAGTACTCGGCGAGCAGCGTGTGAGCCGTCGCATCCGTCACGGGAACCTCGCGGAAACGCACCATGCTGCCAGCGTATTCGCCCGAGCAGGGCTGCCGAGGTCGCTCGAGGTCGACGTCGACACCCACGCCCGCCACCCGACCCCGAACCTCTCACCCCCGATTGCTAGGCTGACCGGGTGACAACACGCGTTGCCGTCATCGGCGCCACAGGCAGGCTCGGCTCCCTCGTCTCGCGACTCGTGCGCGAGTCCGACGACTTCGAGCTCGTCGCCGAACTCAGCTCCCGCAGCGGGCTCGACGCCATGCTCGGAGCGGACATCGCGGTCGACGTGAGCCACCCGGCCGTCAGCGGCGAGATCGTGGAGTACGCGGTCGAGAACGGCCTGCGCGTGCTCGTCGGCACCTCCGGCTGGAGCCAGGAACGCATCGGCGCCATCACCTCACGGGTCACGGCTCGTGACGGCGCCGTCGTCTTCATCCCGAACTTCTCGGTCGGATCCGTGCTCGGCACCCGCCTCGCCACGATCGCGGCGCGCTACTTCGACTCCATCGAGATCGTCGAGGCGCACCACGCGGGCAAGGTCGATTCGCCCTCGGGCACCGCCGTGCGCACGGCCGAGCTCATGACCCGTGCCCGCGCCGAACTCGGCCCGGTCGACGCCCCGCACACCGACCAGCGCGCCCGCGGCCAGCAGGTCGCCAGCATCCCCGTGCACAGCCTGCGCGTCGCCGGCCTTCTCGCCAGCCAGCAGGTCGTCTTCGGCGGCCGCGGCGAGACCCTCACCATCCGTCACGACACCATCTCGGACGAGTCCTACGAGCAGGGCATCATGCTCGCTCTCCGTGCCGTGCGCGAAGCGAGCGGCGTCACCGTCGGACTCGACGCGCTGCTCGGCCTCGGATCGATCGGCGGCGAGGTTCCGCCGGCGCCGGTCGACCCTCGCGACACCTCCGACCTCGTGCAGGACTGACGCGCGTGAAGTCCCGCACCGCCGCCTGGCTGATGGCCCTGCTGCTCGTCCTCTACTTCGTGCTCGTCGGCTGGCGCGCCGTGCAATTCATGGGCACCGGCGAGCTCGTCGGCACCCTCATCGGCATCGCCCTCATCGTGCTGCCGTTCGTCGGAGCGTGGGCGCTGTGGCGCGAGCTGGCGTTCGGCTTCGGCAGCGAGCGCCTCGTCAAGCGACTCGATGCCGAAGACGAGCTTCCCGTCGAGGAGCTCACGGTGAGTGCGACGGGGCGCCCCGACCGGGTCGAGGCCGCGGCCGACTTCGCGCGCTTCCAGAGCGCTGTGGAGCAGCATCCGGAATCCTGGCGCGATTGGTTCCGCCTCGGGCTCGCCTATGACGCCGCGCGCGACCGTCGACGGGCGCGTCGAGCCATCTCGCACGCCATCAGGCTCGAGCGTGCCGAGTCTCGGGCCGATCCCGCTGCGGGCGACGTCCGCTGAGCATCCAGTCGATGGCCTGCTCGGCCGTCTCGTGCTGGAACCTGTAGCCGCTCGCCACCAGCTTCTGCGGCACGACCTCCTGGTCGGCCAGCAGCAGGTCTCGGGCGTCCTGCAGCGCCAGTTCGACGAGCTTCTTCGGCGCAGGCACGAGGTAGGGCCTGTGCAGAGCCGTCGTGAAGGCGCGCATGATGCGCTCCGCCGACGCGGCGACCGGGGCGACGAGGTTCACCGGGCCTGAGACATCGGCCGTCAGCAGATGACGGATGGCGCCCACCTCGTCGGGCAGGGTGATCCACGGCCAGTGCTGCTTGCCGCTTCCGAGAGGGCCGGCGAGGCCGAGACGGCTCTGCAGCTCGACGAGCGAGAGAACGCCGCCCTGTCCGACGACGAGGCCTGTGCGCATGGTCACCACGCGCACGCCCTCGGGTGCCCGCCTGGCGGCCTTCTCCCAGGCGTCGACGACGTCGGCGAGGTAGCCGTGGCCACGCACCGACGATTCGGTGAGCACTTCTCCCGGACGGTCGCCGTAGATGCCGACCGCGGATCCGCTCAGGAAGATCGAGGGCGGCTTGGAGGCCGTGCGCATGGCATCCGTCAGCGTGTGAGTGGCACGGATGCGGGAGGTGAAGATCTCGCGCTTCCACTTCGGCGTCCACGGCAGGCGCGCCAGCGAGGCGCCTGAGAGGTTGATGACGGCGTCGACGTCGTCCATGATCCCGCCGGGGATGACGCCCTTCTCGGGGTGCCACTCCACCTCGTCGCTTCGCGTGGGGGCGCGGCGCACGAGGCGCAGCACGTCGTGGCCGTGGGAGGTGAGGGAGTGCCCGAGGTCGCTGCCGATGAAGCCCGACGCTCCGGAGACGAGGATGCGCATGCGGTGAGGGCCTAGGCCAGGGTCGCTTCGATCGTGATGGGGATGCCGGCGAGAGCCTTGGAGATGGGGCAGTTCGCCTTGGCGAGCTGGGCGATCGATTCGAAATCGGCGTCCGAGATGCCGGGAACACGTGCGTTCACCAGCAGGTGGCTGCCGGTGACGCCGGTGCCGGCGACGAAGGTGACGGCCGCCGTCGTCTGGATCGAGGTCGGCGGGTGCCCGGCGTTGGTGAGCTCGTTGCTGAACGCCATCGAGAAGCAGCTCGCGTGGGAGGCGGCCAGAAGCTCCTCGGGATTCGTCGTTCCCGACTCGCCGTCGGCGCGGGCCTTCCAATTGATCGGGAAGGTCGCGACCTTCGAGGAATCGAAGCTCACCGTGCCGTTCCCTGTGAACAGTTCGCCGTTCCAGACCGTTGTTGCCTCGCTCGTGAGCGCCATGGGTTCCTCCTCGAAGTGGACTGTTCCCACCCTAAGGAACTGCACGCCCGGTATCTACGCCCGGGGCGGGGATGTGCGGCTGGTGCCCAGCAACGGCGCTCGCCGGCTCACTGCTCGCCGGCTCGACCGCTCGCTAGGCCGCGGCGGGCCGCAGGCGCTGCAGCAGCAGGTAGATCTGGCAGCCGAGGCAGAAGCCGAACGCCGAATTGAGGAAGGCCGCCACGAACGCGAGCGCCGCGGCGATGACGACGGCCGGTGCGATGCCGAAGAGGCCGAGGACCACGCCGATCCCGGTCACGACCAGCCCGACTCCCTGGGCGAAGGTCGGCGGACGCGGATCCTCGCGCTCCGTCGTCGGGGTGAGACGGGGGAGCACGACGCGGCGGAAGATGACGGCGAACGGATGCCGCCGGATGCCGGCGATCGTCGTCCAGGCGAACGTCGCCGCGACGGCCGCGAGAAGCAGCAGCGCAGCGAGGTCGGCGCCGGCGAGGCCCAGCACGACGTCGATGAAGAGGATCACGGCGGTGATCGTCGCGACGAAACGCGGGCCGCGAGGGTCGATGCCGGCAGGGGCCAGCGTGGCTGCGTTGCCTGCTGCTGCGATTGTCGGTCCGGCAGCGGCGCTCGCGTCGGCTCGGGTCTGGTTCTCGGCGGTCATGCTGGGCTCCCGATGATGGTGGTGAGGCGGTCGGAGACGGCGCGCCGATCCGGGGCGCCGCCCACGCGGGCGCGCACGGTTCCGCGTCCGTCGAGGATGAGGGTGGTCGGCGTCTGCAGCACGTTGTAACGGCGGGCGATGTCCGGACGGTGCGTCAGGTCGACGTCGAGGTGGCGCACACCGACGTGCTCGCCCGCGATGGCGCCCAGCACCACGCGGGTCTGCGGGCAGCGGGAGCAGAACTCGGTGGAGAACTGCAGCAGCGTCGCGTTCTCACCGAACTGCTCGTCGCTGTCGACATCGGCCGGGGTGACGATCAGGGCGGCGGGCGGAGAGGCGAGCGTCGATGCGGGCGCCGCCGTGGAGGAGGAGCCGGCGGAGCTCGGTGTCGCGCCCGCCGCCGAAGCCTCGTCCGCGGCATGCGTCACCGTGATGCGACCATCGCGGGAGCGCAGCCAGAATCCCAGCGCCGTGGTCGCGGCGACCAGCGCGAGGGCTGCTGCGAGGGCGAGGATCCACTGCATCCGACCATGGTCGCGCAGGCCGGCCCGGAGCCGGCGAGTATGACCTGCCGTGACGTCGGCGGCGGCATCCGTCGACGACGCGCTCGCCACGCCTCGATGGTGTCGCCGCCCCGCGATACGATCGACGCGATGAGCGCCACGATCCCCACCCCATACGAGGACCTGCTGCGCGATGTGCTCGAGCACGGCGTGCAGAAGACCGACCGCACAGGCACCGGAACGCGCAGCGTGTTCGGTCGCCAGATCCGTTTCGATCTGGCCGAGGGCTTCCCCCTCATCACGACCAAGCGCGTGCACTTCAAGTCGATCGCCTATGAACTGCTGTGGTTCTTGCGCGGCGAGAGCAACGTGGGCTGGCTGCGTGAGAACGGCGTCACCATCTGGGACGAGTGGGCGGATGCCGCCGGCGAGCTCGGCCCCGTCTACGGCGTGCAGTGGCGATCGTGGCCGACGCCGTCGGGCGAGCAGATCGACCAGATCAGCGACGTGATCGACGCCATCCGTGCCACGCCGGACTCGCGACGCCTCATCGTGTCGGCGTGGAACCCCGCCGACATCCCGAACATGGCGCTGGCCCCGTGCCACGCCCTGTTCCAGTTCTACGTGGCCGACGGCACGCTCTCGTGCCAGCTCTACCAGCGCAGCGCCGACATGTTCCTCGGCGTGCCGTTCAACATCGCCTCCTATGCACTGCTCACGCTCATGGTCGCCGATCAGGTCGGCCTCGAGCCGGGTGAGTTCGTCTGGACCGGCGGTGACTGCCACATCTACGACAACCACGTCGCCCAGGTCACGGAGCAGCTCTCCCGCGAGCCCTTCCCCTATCCCACCGTGCGCATCGACGCGAAGCGCGACAGCATCTTCGACTACGAGTTCGGTGACTTCGTCGTCGAGGGCTACGAGCACCACCCCGCCATCCGCGGCGCCGTCGCCGTATGACGGACCCGGCATCCGTGCCCCTCGGCCTGATCTGGGCGCAGTCCTCCGACGGCACCATCGGGCGCGACGGCGTCATGCCCTGGCACCTGCCCGAGGACCTCGCGCACTTCAAGCAGGTGACGCTCGGCGCGCCGGTCGTCATGGGGCGCAAGACCTGGGACTCGCTCCCGCCCCGCTTCCGTCCCCTTGCCGGACGCCGCAACGTCGTCCTCACCCGCCAGCGCGACTGGTCGGCCGACGGCGCCGAGACCGCGCACTCGATCGCCGCCGCCATCGCTCTGGCCGCCGAACCCGTCTCGGCAACGGATGCCGCCCCTCAACGCATCTGGATCATCGGCGGGGCCGAACTCTTCGCCGCCCTCATCGAGCGCGCCGACGTGCTCGAGGTCACGGAGATCGACGCCTCGTTCCCCGGCGACACCCAGGCCCCCCTCATCGGCGCAGCCTGGTCGGCCGCGGTCACCGACCCCTCGGAGTCCGACCCCCTGCGCTGGCATACCTCTCGCACGGGCCTCCAGTACCGGTTCCTGACCTACACTCGCGGCTGATCGCCCGTCCGGCCACCCGCGGACGCACGAATCAGGCTGAATCGGCCTCGACAGGCTCGATTCGTCCAATCGCGCCTGTCGACGGCGATCGAGCCTGTTCGGCGTCGGCGTCATGGAGCGGCGGGCCATGCGCCCGAACCGATACGCTGGAGGGCGTGTCGACGCAAAACCCCTTCGGTCAGGTCCTTGTCGCTCTCGTCACGCCTTTCACCGCCGACGGTGAGGTGGATTGGCCGGGAGTCGAGAAGCACATCGACGACGTCATCAACTCCGGAGCCGACGGCATCGTCGTCACGGGCACCACGGGTGAGACCAGCACGCTGACCGACCAGGAGAAGCTCAAGCTCGTCGAGGTCGGCAAGTCCGTCTCGGCCGGGCGGGCCAAGATCATCACCGGCGGCGGATCCAACGAGACCGCCCACGCCATCCAGCTCGCCCAGCAGAGCGAGAAGGCCGGCGCCGACGGCAACATGATCGTCACGCCGTACTACAACAAGCCGACTCAGGCCGGCATCCTCACCCACTTCCGCATGGTCGCGGATGCCACCGACCTGCCGGTCATCCTCTACGACATCCCCGGTCGCACCGGCGTGCCCATCACGTACGAGACGATCATCCGCCTCGCGAAGCACCCCAACATCCTCGCCGTCAAAGACGCCAAGGGCGACTTCAGCGAGGTGAGCCGCGTGCTCAACCAGACCGACCTCATGTACTTCTCGGGCGACGACGCGAACATCCTCGCGCACCTCGCGATCGGAGCATCCGGCCTCATCGGAGTCACGGCGAACATCGCGGCCAAGCCGTACCGGACCATCGTCGACGCCGTGAACGCCGGCGATCTCCACACCGCGACGGATGCGCACCGCAAGCTCGAACCCCTGGTGCGCGCGGTCATGACCCACGTGCCCGGCACGGTCGCGGCCAAGTACATCCTCCATGGCCTCGGCCGCATCGGGAGCCCGCGCGTGCGGCTTCCCCTCGTGGGACCCGAGGAGTGGGAGGCTGCGCAGATCGAAGACGAGATCGATCTCGTGCGCCACATTCCGGGAGTCGATTTCTCGAACTTCCGCCCCGATCGCAATGCCGCAGCAGGCGGCGCACTGCCCCGAATCGCGGGCACGACACGCTAGCGCTGGAGCGAATCCAGCGCGTGAAGAACAAGTAACGGAGGGCTCATGCCCGGAGAAGTATACGAACCAGCCCCGCTCGAACCGGGAACCCTGCGGATCATCCCCATCGGTGGTCTCGGCGAGATCGGTCGCAACATGACCATGTTCGAGATCGACGGCAAGATCCTCATCGTCGACTGCGGCGTGCTCTTCCCCGAGGAGCACCAGCCCGGCGTCGACCTGATCCTGCCCGACTTCAGCCCGATCCGCGACCGCCTCGACGATATCGTCGCCGTCGTGCTCACGCACGGCCACGAGGACCACATCGGCGCCGTCCCCTACCTCCTGAAGCTGCGCGCCGACATCCCGCTCATCGGGTCAGGCCTCACGCTCGCCCTCATCGAGGCGAAGCTCAAGGAGCACCGCATCAAGCCGTTCGTCCTCACCGTCAAGGAAGGCGACATGGAGGCGATGGGGCCGTTCGACCTCGAGTTCGTCGCCGTGAACCACTCGATTCCGGATGCTCTGGCCGTCGTCATCCACTCGGCTGCCGGAACCGTCATGGCCACCGGTGACTTCAAGATGGACCAGCTGCCGCTCGACGGTCGCCTCACCGACCTGCGCGAGTTCGCCCGCCTCGGCAAGAGCGGCGTCGACCTGTTCCTCGTCGACTCGACCAACGCCGACGTTCCCGGCTTCACGACGCCGGAGCGCGCGATCGGCCCGGTTCTCGACCAGGTCATCTCGAAGGCGACCGGCAAGGTCATCGTCGCCAGCTTCTCGAGCCACGTGCACCGCGTGCAGCAGGTGCTCGACGCCGCGCACGCCAACGGCCGCCGCGTCGCCCTGCTCGGACGCTCGATGGTGCGCAACATGACCATCGCCGCCGACCTCGGCTACCTCAAGGTGCCCGAGAACGTGCTCGTCGACTACAAGAAGGCCGGCAACGTTCCCGAGAACCAGATCGTCTACATGTCGACCGGTTCGCAGGGCGAGCCGATGGCCGTGCTCAGCCGCATGGTCAACCGCGACCACGCTGTCGAGGTGGGGGAGGGCGACACCGTGATCCTCGCCTCGAGCCTCATCCCCGGCAATGAGAACGCCGTGTACCGCATCATCGACGGCCTCACGAAGCTCGGCGCCAACGTCGTGCACAAGGGCAACGCCAAGGTGCACGTCTCGGGTCACGCTGCAGCAGGCGAACTGCTCTACGTCTACAACATCCTGAAGCCCAGGAACGTGCTCCCCGTGCACGGCGAGTGGCGTCACCTCTGGGCGAATGCCGCGCTCGCGCAGCAGACCGGCATCCCCGAGGCCAACACCTTCCTCGGCGAGGACGGAACCGTCTTCGACATGAAGGCCGGCGAGGTGAAGGTGGTCGGCCAGCTCGACCTCGGCTTCGTCTACGTCGACGGCTCGACCGTCGGTGAGATCACGGATGCCGACCTCAAGGATCGCCGCATCCTCAGCGAGGAGGGCTTCATCTCGGTCATCGTCGTGGTGGATGCCGCAACGGGCAAGGTCATCACCGGCCCCGAGATCCACGCTCGCGGTTTCGCCGAGGACGAGACCGTCTTCGACTCGGTCAAGCCCAAGATCGTCTCGGCCCTCGCCGAGGCGTCGCAGCAGGGCGTGCGCGACCAGCGCGCGCTGCAGCAAGTCGTGCGCCGGGTCGTCGGTCGCTGGGTGAACGTCTCGTTCCGCCGCCGTCCGATGATCGTCCCCCTCGTCATCGAGGCGTAGTCAGGGTTCAGTCGAGCAGGTCGGTCCCGCCGGCCTGCTCGACGCTCGCGTCACCTCGCCGGCATCCGTCCGCAATTCAGTCGGGCCACCAGACGAGCGCGGTGACCATCGCGAGGAGCACCAAACCGCTCGCGGCGAACACGGCGGTGAGCAGCCAGCGGATGAGGCGCTCATCGTTCATGCCCGGATCATCCCACTCCGAGGTGAATTCGCGGGATCCGAGTACCCGCGTCGGCGTTCCGACCAGCCGAAGATGAGAACCTCCGTAACCCGTCCGTAATGCGCACGCCCTACCATCTGAGGATGACGGCATTCGGCCTCCGCGCAGCGGTCGGAAGTGATTCGCGCTTCCTGACCGACATGGTCGTCGAGGCTGCGAACTGGAATCCGAGCGCCAGCAGGCAGCGCGTGAGTGTTCTGGCAGACCCGGAGTACACCCGCTACATCGCGGGCTGGCAGCGCCCGAGCGACGCCGGGGTCGTCGCCGAGGACTCCGAGGGCATGCCGGTCGGAGCCTGCTGGTTCCGGCTGTTCCCGACGAACGCGCCGGGTCACGGCTTCGTCGCCGTCGGGGTGCCGGAACTCATCCTCGGGGTCAGTCCCATCTGGCGTGCGCAGGGCGCCGGGCGCGCGCTGCTCCGCGAAGTCGTGTCGACAGCGCGCGCCGCAGGCCACGCACGCCTGACCCTGAGCGTCGAGCGTGGCAATCACGCCGTCGACCTCTACCGCAGCGAGGGCTTCATCACCGTCGCCACCCCGGGCCGCCGCGAGACCATGGTCAAGAACCTGCGCTGAGCGCGGCATCCGTTCGCCGTCGATCACGAGACACCCGACCCGGCCTCCGCGGGAATGACCGGGGCCGGAAGTACCGTTGAGCCATGGCTACGAGCACCAAGGCGACTGGTCGCGCACGCGCGACTCCTTCGTCGCGCGGCGGCGCGACGAAGCCACCGGCCAAGACCCCCGCGAAGACTCCGACCAAGGCCGCGCCCCGCGCGTCCACGAAGACGAGCGCCCAGACCCTGAAGTTCACTGCGGTCGAGGAGAAGCCGAACGTCCTCGTGCCAGCCTGGATGGGGCTCGCGCACGTCGCCGGGGGAGCGGCCCGTGCCCTCGGCCCCGAGGAGCTCGCCAAGGAGGAGCGCCGCGACGGCCTGCCCTTCTTCATCATCCTTCTGGCCATCGCCGGCGCCGTGATCGAGTGGTTCCTCATCAACGAGCCCGTCGCGCAGACCCTCGACGCCTGGACTTTCGGCGGCCTGGTCGGTCGCGTCGCGTTCGCGCTGCCGATCATCATGCTGGTGTTCGCGGTCTGGTTGTTCCGGCATCCGTCGTCGGTGCACGACAACTCCCGCATCGGAATCGGACTCGGCATTCTGCTCGTCTCGATCGCCGGCCTGTGCCACGTCTTCGGCGGTCAGCCCGCTCCGAGCGACGGCATGGACGTGCTCGCCCGCGCCGGCGGCATCCTGGGCTGGATGATCACCTGGCCGATGATGCTCATCGCCCCGTGGCTCGCCGTCGTCGTGATGATCGTGCTCATCGCGCTGTCGCTGCTGATCATCACCAAGACCCCGCCGAACCGCATCCCGCAGCGCATGCGCGAGCTCTACGCCTGGCTGTTCGGAGCCCACCTTCCCGACGAGGACGCCCGCGACGAGGCCCGGCTCGCGGCGAAGGCCGCGAAGAAGGAGCGTTCCCAGCCCGTCGAGCTCGACGGCATCGACAGCCTCGGCCTCGATGGCGACGGCGACGGCGAGTCCTCCACGCCCGACAACCTGCCCTGGTGGCGCCGCAACACCAGCGGCCGCGAAGAGGACCCTGCCTTCGAGGCCGCGGGCGTCGACGGCCTCACGGATGTCTTCGGCGGAGCCCCGGAGGGTGCATTCGACAGCGCGCTCGACGGTGTCGACGCCGACGCGCCGGGCGCCCGCGGAGGCGTTGGCGGCGACCACTACGGCACCGAGGTCATGGCCGATCTGCAGGCGGCCGAAGACGCCGTCAAGCGCTTCACCGGCGAGGTCGGGGGCGCCACCACCCTGCTCGCCGATGGTGCTGCGGTTCCGGATGCCGCCCCCGGCGTTCTCCCCGGATTCTCGGCGGCCGGCGCCGTGTTCGACCAGGCCGGTGTCGCACCGGTCGACGACCAGCCCACGGCTCCGTACCACCTGCCCGCGGCATCCACCCTCGCCGCCGGTGCCCCGGCGAAGACTCGCTCGGCCGCGAACGACGAGGTCGTGCGGGCCATCACCGACGTGCTGCAGCAGTTCTCCGTCGACGCCCGCGTCACGGGCTTCTCGCGCGGCCCGACAGTCACGCAGTACGAGGTCGAGCTCGGCCCCGGCGTGAAGGTCGAGCGCGTGACCGCACTCTCGAAGAACCTCTCCTACGCCGTCGCCTCGAACGAGGTGCGCATCCTCTCGCCCATCCCCGGCAAGAGCGCGATCGGCATCGAGATCCCCAACAGCGACCGCGAGATCGTCACACTCGGAGACGTGCTGCGCTCCGGCGCCGCGGCGAAGAGCACGCACCCGATGACCATCGGCGTCGGCAAGGACGTCGGCGGCGGCTTCGTGCTCGCCAACCTCGCCAAGATGCCCCACCTGCTCGTCGCCGGATCCACGGGATCGGGCAAGTCGAGCTTCGTGAACTCCATGATTACCAGCCTGCTCATGCGCGCCACCCCGGCCGACGTGCGCATGGTGCTCATCGACCCGAAGCGCGTGGAGCTCGCCCCGTACGCCGGTGTTCCGCACCTCATCACGCCCATCATCACGAACCCCAAGAAGGCCGCGGAGGCGCTCTCCTGGGTCGTGAAGGAGATGGACATGCGCTACGACGACCTCGCGTCGTTCGGCTTCCGTCACATCGACGACTTCAACAAGGCCGTCATCAACGAGGAGATCATCCTCCCCGCCGGCAGCGAGCGTCAGCTGAAGCCCTACCCGTACCTCCTCGTGGTGGTCGACGAGCTCGCCGACCTCATGATGGTCGCCCCGCGCGACGTCGAGGACTCGATCGTGCGCATCACGCAGCTGGCCCGAGCATCCGGAATCCACCTCGTGCTGGCCACCCAGCGTCCGAGCGTCGACGTGGTCACGGGCCTCATCAAGGCCAACGTGCCGAGCCGCCTGGCCTTCGCCGTCACGAGCGTCACGGACTCCCGCGTCATCCTCGACCAGCCGGGCGCCGACAAGCTCATCGGTCAGGGCGACGCGCTGTTCCTCCCGATGGGTGCGTCCAAGGCGCTGCGCGTGCAGGGTGCCTGGGTCAGCGAGAGCGAGATCGAGCGCGTCGTCAAGCACGTCACGCGCCAGGCGCGTCCCGAGTATCGACCGGATGTCGCGGTGTCGGCCGAGCGCAAGGCCATCGATTCCGACATCGGCGACGACCTCGAACTGCTGCTCGCGGCAGCCGAGCTCGTGGTCTCGACGCAGTTCGGATCCACCTCCATGCTGCAGCGCAAGCTGCGAGTCGGCTTCGCCAAGGCCGGCCGTCTCATGGACCTGCTCGAGTCGCGCGAGATCGTCGGCCCATCCGAGGGGTCGAAGGCCCGCGACGTTCTGGTCACGGCCGAGCAGCTGCCCGGGGTGCTGGCCCGCCTGCGCGGCGAGGACGACGGGTCGGCGCCTGCGCCGAGTGCGGCATCCGTCGCCCCGTCGGCCCCTCAGCAGACGACCGTGCAGCAGACGGCGCAGCAGGGTGCCCAGCCCACCGGAGCTCCTGTCGACCCCTACGGTGACGACCCCGTCGCGCGCATGACCGAGGGCTATCCTGAGGAGGAGGGCGATTCCGACGAGGACGCCTGGAACCTGACCGGCAGGGACTGACATGGCTTCGCTCGACGCCGAGGTGCCTCGCGCCTCGAACTGGAACCTGCCCAACCTGATCACCGTCGTGCGCATCCTGCTCGCGCCGCTGTTCTTCTGGATGCTGCTGGTCGACAACGGCGCCGACGGGGCTCTCCGCTGGTGGGCCGCCGTCGTCTTCATCGTGGCCATCGCCACGGACGGCGTCGATGGGGCCATCGCTCGCCGTCAGGGCCTCGTGACCGACCTCGGGAAGATCCTCGATCCGATCGCCGACAAGCTGCTCACCGGCGGCGCCCTCGTGTGCCTGTCGATCCTGGGTGAGCTCTGGTGGTGGGTGACCATCATCATCCTCGTGCGCGAGGTCGGCATCACGGTGTGGCGCATGGTCGAGCTCTCCCACCGCAACGTCGTTCCGGCGTCCCGCGGCGGCAAACTCAAGACCATCGCGCAGTCCATCGCCATCTCGCTCGCGCTCGTTCCGCTCTGGACCGTGCTCGGCGACTGGATCTTCTGGGTCAACTGGGTGGCCATGGGCATCGCGTTCGCCCTCACGGTGTGGTCCGGTGTCGAGTACCTCCTGTCCGCCTGGAAGCTGAAGCGTGCCCTGCCCGCCGCGTCAGCGGGGTCGACTTCGGGAACGGATGCCTGAGCCCGTCGTGCGCGACGCCACTGCCGAGCTCGTCGCCGAGCTGACGCGCCGCGGACTCACGATAGCGGTCGCGGAATCGCTCACGGGCGGCCTGCTCGCAGCCGAGCTGATCCGCATCCCCGGGGCATCCGTCGTCGTCACCGGGGGAGTCGTGGCGTACAACACGGCCATCAAGCGCAGCGTGCTGGGCGTCGACGCCGCCCTTCTCGGCGAATTCGGAGCCGTACACCCCCGGGTCGCCGAGCAGATGGCGGTCGGGGTGCGCAGCGTGCTCGCCGTCGACGGACGCGACGCCGACGTCGGTATCGGCACGACGGGCGCCGCCGGCCCCGACCCGCAGGACGGCCAGCCCGTCGGCACGGTGTTCATCGGCATCTCCATCGGGGAACGGATGCAGGTGCTCGAACTCGCTCTCGACGGCGGTCGGGAAGCCATCCGAGCCGCCGTCGTGACCGCGGCGATCGCCGCCACTCTCGACCTCCTGCTCGACACGGCGGAATAACCTGCGTTAACTCGCCGTTACATCGGGCGTATTCACAAGAAAACGCCGGAACAGCGCAGTACGCTGGATTAACGGAGTACCTGTCGTACTCTGTATCAACTCACCCGCACCGGGGTGAACTGGCAGCACAGAAGGGGGTTCCAATGATTCTGGTTCGTCAGGAAATCGGCGATGTTCTCAGGGACTTCCGTCTGCAGAAGGGCCGCACGCTCCGTCAGGTAGCGAGCAAGGCCAGTGTCGCTCTCGGCTATCTCAGCGAGGTCGAGCGCGGACAGAAGGAAGCATCCAGCGAGATCCTCGCCTCCGTGGCCGATGCGCTCGACACTCCGATCTCGGTCATCATGCGCGAGGTGGGTGACCGCCTGGCCGTGCTCGAGGGGATCAACCCGATCCCAGACACCGTGCCCGAGGATCTCGTCGTCGACTTCGACGCCGAGTTGCTCGTTCGCTGAGTCCCGCACACATCCAGAACGCCAGCCGGTCATCGACCGGCTGGCGTTTCTTTCCCCTTTTCGTGTCCCGAGTCGTGGTCCGGCACCGCGCATCCGGGTCGTCTCGCCCGTGGAGTGATCTGTGAAGTCCAGCGAGTTCCGCCTCGCCGTGCAGGAGGAGTTCGGCGACGCCTACGGCCGCTCCCTTCTCCGCGATCTCGTGCTGCCCGACCTCGGCAACGTCACGGGCGATGAGGCCCTCGCGGCCGGCACCCGCCCGCGCGACGTCTGGTACGCCCTCTGCGCGGCGATGGACGTGCCCGAGAATCGTCGTCACGGCGCCGGGCTCCGGGAGCCGCGCCGCTAGGACGGGGAGCGGCATCCGTCGCCATCCTCCCCGACACGCCGCTCGAACATCTCGAACGGATGTTCGGATCTTGCTAGGCTCCTCAACAGCAGCGAATCGAAGACGGACAGTCCACTGTCGTCCTGGTCATCCGAGCAATGTCGGAGGCTCGGCGTAGCGTCCTTTCCATCAGCGATGAACTGCTGACTGCCTTGTCAGTCGCGTGCCCGGTTCATGAGCGCCAGCTCTAGCCTCACGCGACACGACAGCCTAGAGGCGACGGAATATCGACAGAAGGAGACCATGATGCCCTCAGCTGCAGACCGCGAGAAGTCACTCGAGACAGCTCTCGCCCAGATCGACCGCCAGTTCGGCAAGGGGTCGGTCATGCGCCTCGGAAGCGATGAGCGCGCACCCGTCGCCGTCATCCCGACAGGCTCGATCGCGCTCGACGTCGCGCTCGGCATCGGGGGACTCCCGCGCGGCCGCATCGTGGAGATCTACGGTCCGGAGTCGTCGGGTAAGACGACCCTCACCCTGCACGCCATCGCCAACGCCCAGCGCGCCGGTGGCATCGCGGCCTTCATCGACGCCGAGCACGCGCTCGACCCCGAGTACGCCAAGAAGCTCGGCGTCGACATCGATGCCCTCCTCGTCTCGCAGCCCGACACGGGTGAGCAGGCCCTCGAGATCGCCGACATGCTCGTGCGCTCCGGATCCATCGACCTGATCGTCATCGACTCGGTGGCGGCGCTCGTGCCCCGCGCCGAGATCGAGGGCGAGATGGGCGACTCGCACGTCGGTCTCCAGGCCCGCCTCATGTCCCAGGCCCTCCGCAAGCTCACCGGTGGTCTCAGCCAGACGAACACCACGATGATCTTCATCAACCAGCTGCGCGAGAAGATCGGTGTGTTCTTCGGAAGCCCCGAGACCACGGCCGGCGGCAAGGCGCTCAAGTTCTACGCCTCGGTGCGCCTCGACATCCGTCGTATCGAGACCCTCAAAGACGGAACCGAGGCCGTGGGCAACCGCACCCGCGTCAAGGTCGTCAAGAACAAGATGGCTCCGCCGTTCAAGCAGGCCGAGTTCGACATCCTCTACGGCGTCGGAATCTCGCGCGAGGGCTCGCTCATCGACTTCGGTGTCGACCACGCCATCGTGAAGAAGTCGGGTGCCTGGTACACCTACGACGGTGACCAGTTGGGCCAGGGCAAGGAGAACTCGCGCAACTTCCTGCTCAAGAACCCCGACATCGCCCTCGAGATCGAGAACAAGATCCTCGCCAAGCTCGGAGTCGGCATCGCCGGCGCCGCAGCGAAGGCCGCGACCGACGCGGCTCTGGCCGCCGAGGTTCCGGCCAATGTGGAGTCGATCACGGCGAAGCGCAAGGGCGCCTAGCTCCTACAGCACCATCCAGACGAGACCGGGGAGAGACACATGCCGTCGAATAGCAGCACGAGCAACAGCACGGGCGGCCCAGACGAGCGTCTCGCCCCGGTCTCGTATCTTCCCTGGGCAGGTTCCGAGACCGACACCGATGCCGCGGCAGACGAGCTGGTTCCGCAGCGCCGGGTTCCCGGCGTCGACCCCGAGCGCGACCTGCTCGAGGCCGAGAACGTTCTGACTCGGCGTCTGCGTGGCCGCTCGCTCTCCGTGGCCGAGGCGCGGGCGGTGCTCGTCGAGCTCGAACTCGACGGGGGAGCCGCCGAAGAGCTCATCGAGCGCTTCCAACGAATCGGCTATCTCGATGACACCCGCCTGGCCGAGCAGATCGTCCACACTCACCATGAGCGCAAGGGCCTCGGCCGTTCCGCCGTGGAGGCCGAGATGCGACGCCGCAAGCTCGACCAGCACGCCATGAGCGCCGTGCTCGACGAACTCTCGGTCGACGAGAGCGGCCCGGCGGCAGAGCTCGCCGCCGGCAGGCTCAGTCGCATGAGTTCGCTCGACGACGAGACCGCGGAGCGCCGGCTGCTGTCCTTCCTCATGCGCAAGGGCTACTCCTCGAGCGTGTCCCGTGAGGCCGTCAAGACGGCATTCACGGCGATCGGGCGACGCGCCCGCTGAACGTACACTGGTCTGCATGAGCAGTACCGTCGTCAGCAGTGAACCGACCCTCATCGCGCCGTCCGTCGCGGCGTTCGACGACGACGGCCGGGCACGCACCTTCGAGGTGCGCACCTTCGGCTGCCAGATGAACGTGCACGACTCCGAGCGCCTGAGCGGCTCGCTCGAGGCTGCAGGCTACGTGCGTGCCGTCGACAGCGAGCCCGACATCGTCGTGATCAACACCTGCGCCGTGCGCGAGAACGCCGACAACAAGCTCTACGGCAATCTCGGCCACCTCGCCTCGGTCAAGAAGCGCCACGACGGCATGCAGATCGCCGTCGGGGGCTGCCTCGCCCAGAAGGACAAGACCACCATCCTCGAGAAGGCGCCGTGGGTCGACGTGGTCTTCGGCACCCACAACATGGGCGCCCTCCCGCGGCTGCTCGAGCGCGCCAGGCACAATGACGAGGCTCAGCTCGAGATCCTCGACTCCCTCGAGACCTTCCCCTCGACGCTGCCCACCAAGCGCGACTCCAGTTACAGCGGCTGGGTCTCCATCTCCGTCGGCTGCAACAACACCTGCACCTTCTGCATCGTGCCGTCCCTGCGCGGCAAGGAGAAGGACCGCCGCCCCGGCGACGTGCTCGGCGAGATCCAGGCCATCGTCGACGATGGAGCGATCGAAGTGACCCTCCTCGGGCAGAACGTGAACTCCTACGGCGTCGAGTTCGGCGACAGGCTGGCCTTCGGCAAGCTGCTCCGCGCCGCCGGGGCCATCGACGGCCTCGAGCGCATCCGTTTCACGAGCCCGCATCCGGCGGCCTTCACCGATGATGTCATCGACGCCATGGCCGAGACCGACGCGGTCATGCCTCAACTGCACATGCCGCTGCAGTCGGGCTCCGACCGCATCCTCAAGGCCATGCGGCGCTCGTACCGCTCAGAGAAGTTCCTCGGCATCCTCGATCGCGTGCGCGCCAAGATGCCGGACGCTGCCATCAGCACCGACATCATCGTCGGCTTCCCCGGCGAGACCGAGGAGGACTTCCTCGAGACCATGCGCGTCGTCGAGCTGGCCAGGTTCGCGACGGCGTTCACCTTCCAGTACTCCATCCGCGCGGGCACCCCGGCGGCGACCATGGCGGACCAGGTCCCCAAGGCCGTCGTGCAGGAGCGCTACGAGCGCCTGGTCGCCCTGCAGGAGCGCATCTCCTGGGAGGAGAACCAGAAGGTGATCGGCCGCGAGGTGCACGTGCTCGTCGCCAACGGCGAGGGTCGCAAGGACGCCGCGACGCATCGCCTCAGCGGCCGCGCCGAAGACAGCCGCCTCGTGCACTTCGAAGTGCCTGCAGACGGTGGCGTTCCGCGGCCCGGCGATATCGTCTCGGTCGTCGTGACCCAGGCAGCACCGTTCCACCTGATCGCCGACGCCGTACCCGGCGAGCCCCTCCGCATCCGTCGCACCCGAGCCGGGGATGCCTGGGACCTCGCGCAGGCCGAGTCCTGCGGAGTGCCTGCGGGAGGCTCAGCGGATGGTGGCGCAGGCTCGACGCCCGGCACGGTCTCGCTCGGCCTCCCGACGCTGCGAGCAGCCACGCGTGTCGATCTCGGCCTGACCGCCGCTCTCGTCACCGGTGACCGCTCCCACTGACGCGGCGGCGCTGCCGCTCATCGCCGTGGTCGGTGCCACCGGCACCGGCAAGTCAGCGCTCGCCCTCGACATCGCGGAGCAGCTCATCGCCGAGGGGCGCTCCGTCGAAATCGTCAACGCCGACGCCTCGCAGCTCTACCGCGGCATGGACATCGGCACGGCCAAGCTCGCACCGAGCGAGCGCCGCGGCATCCGTCACCATCTCTTCGACGTGCTCGATGTGACCGAGGAGGCGAGCGTCGCGCGGTACCAGACCGAGGCGCGCACCGTCATCACCGGCATCCGCGAGCGTGGTGCCGTTCCCATCCTCGTCGGCGGATCCGGCCTGTACGTCTCGGCGGTCGTCTACGACTTTCGTTTCCCCGGAACCGATGCCGCACTCCGGGCCAGGCTCGAGGCCGAACTCACCGAACGCGGCCCCGGCCTGCTCCACCAGCGGCTCAAGGCGCTCGATGCGAACGCGGCCGAGCGCATCGGCTCCCAGAACGGACGCCGCCTCGTGCGGGCGCTCGAGATCATCGAGATCACGGGGGAGCCGCACGCGGCCTCGCTTCCCGACGAGCCCGTCGAGTGGATGCCGTTGGCCATGGTCGGGCTCACCCTCGACCGCGCCGAACTCGTGCCCAGGCTCGACGCCCGGGTGGAGCACATGTGGGCCGGCGGAATGCTGGCCGAGGTCGAGACCCTCATCCCTCTCGGCATCGAGCGCGGTGTCACCGCGAGTCGGGCGATCGGCTACGCTCAGGCGCTCGCCCAGTTGCGTGGGGAGATCGACGAGGCCGAGGCGATCGACCAGACGCAGGCGCTCACCCGCCGCTACGCGAGACGCCAGGTCAGCTGGTTCAAGCGTTACCCGAACACGACCTGGATCGGCGCGACGGATGCCGTCAAGGTGGCGTCGGCCATGCGCGTGCTGCATCACCCGAGTTGACCCGGCCCCCGTCCGTGCCGACACACCGAGGTGATCGGGGTACACGCAAGAAAACGGCGTGCCGTGCAACATCCCCGTGATTGCGGCACTCTGAACTGGGTCATGTGCCCCACTCTGGGGGTTCGTGTCCGCACTTCTGAGGACAAATTCCCAGCGTTCTAACTATTACGACGCATAGATTCTTATGTGAGCCACTCTCGCCTCCCTTTCGCTGACGGGTGCTCAATCACCCCGAACGAGAGCCTCAGATGTCCTCCGTGAAATCACTTCCGCACGCCCGAAAGCGCCAGTGGGGCGCTGAGAAGCGCACCCAGCCGCTGCCGACGGTGCACCCGCGTCCGTCGAACCGCACCATCACGTGGAGCCGAGTCGCCATCGTCCTGACCGTGCTCTTCTGGGCGGTCTACGTGGTGACCACGGTCATCCGTCAGTTCATCGACGGCGGCCAGCAGGACTTCCGTTTCACGATGGAGGCCATCGGCTACCTCGTGGTCGTCACCTTCCTCACCTTCTCGGCCCTGATGTACCTCGTCGCCAGGGAGGGCGCGCTCCAGCGATTCAGCAGGCACGTTCGCGTACCCCGCGCCGAGCTCGACCGTCACTTCGCCGAGAACCGCTCCTCCATCACGGTGCTGGTTCCCTCCTATGCAGAGGAGCCGCACGTCGTGCGCGCCACCCTCCTCTCCGCCGCGCTGCAGGAGTACCCGTCGATCAAGGTCGTGCTGCTGCTCGACGACCCGCCCTTCCCGAAGCAGCCGAGCGTGCTCTCCCGGCTCGAGGAGACCCGTGCCCTCGCCGATGACATCTCGGCGATGCTCGCGGAGCCCCGGGAGCGTTTCGCGGCTGCCCTGGCCTCCTTCGAAGCGCAGATCGGCTCAGGTGCCCTCGACGACGACCTGGCCATCGCCCACGCGCACGCTCTCGCCGAGCACTACGCGTTCGCTGCGCAGTGGCTGACGAATGCCGGCGAGCAGGAGACCGTCGACGACCACGTCGACCTCTTCTTCGTCGAGCAGGTCCTGGGCGGGCTCGCCGACGAGCTGCTGCTCACGGGTCGCGCCATCGCCACGTCGGTCGAGGAGGAGGCCGTGCTGTCGGCCGATCGCATCGGCCAGCTCTACCGCCGACTCGCCTGGACCTTCGACGCCGACCTCGACGTGTTCGAGCGCAAGCGGTTCGCATCCACCTCGCACGAGGCCAACAAGGCCATGAACCTCAACGCCTACATCGGTCTGATGGGCGGCCAGTACACCCTCGCCGAGACCCCGAACGGGCCGGCGCTCCTCCCCGCGGCCGCCGGCGAGCCGTTCGATGTGAGCTTCGCCGACAGCGACTTCCTGCTCACCCTCGATGCGGACTCGATCCTGCTCCGCGACTACTGCCTGCGCCTGGTCTACTTCCTGCAGCAGCCCGACAACGCCCGCGTCGCCGTCACCCAGACTCCGTACTCGTCGTTCCGCGGGGCTGCGACCCGCATCGAGCGTCTCGCCGCGGCCACGACCGACATCCAGCACGTGCTGCACCAGGGCATGAGCCATTTCGGTGCCACCTTCTGGGTGGGCGCCAACGCCGTCATCCGCAAGGCCGCCATCGAGGACATCGTGGAGACCGAGTTCGTGGGCGGCTTCGAGGTCAAGCGCTACATCCAGGACCGCACCGTCATCGAGGACACGGAGTCGAGCGTCGACCTCGGAACCCATGGCTGGAGCCTGGTGAACTACCCCGAGCGTCTCAGCTACTCCGCCACCCCGCCCGACTTCGGCTCCCTCGTGGTGCAGCGTCGGCGCTGGGCCAACGGTGGTCTCCTCATCCTCCCGAAGCTCTGGCGCCAGGTGCGTGCGCGCAAGCGCCGCGGCGAGCAGGTTCCGATGCTCGAGCTCATGCTGCGCGTGAACTACATGGCATCCATCGCGTGGGCGAGCTTCGGCCTGGTCTTCCTGCTGGCCTACCCGTACGACGGTCGTCTGCTCAGCCCCGTCGTGCTGCTGGCGGCATTGCCGTACTTCCTCGCCATGGCCAGCGACCTGCGCTACGCCGGCTACCGCCGCAGCGACGTGCTGCGCATCTACGGCTTCAACCTCATCATGCTGCCGGTGAACCTCGCCGGGGTTCTCAAGTCGATGCAGCAGGCGCTCACGGGCAAGAAGATCCCCTTCGTGCGCACGCCCAAGGTGAAGAACCGCACCGCGGCTCCGCTGCTCTACGTGGTGACGCCGTTCCTCATCGTGGCGTTCTCCCTGTTCACGCTCTGGCGCGACGTCAACGCCGGCAACTGGGGCAACGCGGCGTTCGCCGGTATCAACGCCGCACTCGCCAGCTGGGCCATCGTGGCCTACATCGGCATCGGCAACGCGCTGGTCGACATCTGGCTCGGCCTCATCAGGCCGCTGTACGTGCCTCGCACCCAGTCGGTCGCGGAGAAGAAGACGGCGACGGATGCGGATGCCCTCGACTGGCGCTCTGTGCTCTACCACGGTCACGCCGACGCCGAGGTTCCGATGCTCGAGGCCGTCGGAGCGTCGCGCCGCCGTGCGGCATCCGTTCGCCTCGCCCCCGAAACACCCGACGACGCTCACGACGCAGGGCACGACGCGCACGACGCTGACGTCCACCACGAAGAGAAGAAGGCAGCCTGATGGCCACGAAGAACCGCGCGGGCGCATCCGTTCCCACGGAGGCAGTCCAGGCCGTCGAGCTCTCCGACCGCAGGCTCTCGCCGCTGCGGGTGTCCATCGCCATCGTGGTGCTGTTCGCCGTGATCGCCGCCGGATTCCTGGGGGCGCGCTCCTGGGCCTCCACCCAGGCCGACCCGACCCAGGCCCAGCCCTGGTTCGCCGGCTACGTCGACGTGACGGCGACACCGACGTACGAATTCGAGACCCACGGAGTCACCGACACCCCCGACGCCGTGCTCTCCTTCATCGTCTCGGCGACGACGGATGCCTGCACTCCGAGCTGGGGCACGGCGTACACGATGGACCAGGCCGGCGACACCCTCGACCTCGACAGGCGCATCGCCCGTCTGCAGCAGGGCGGCGGAACCATCGCCGTCTCGTTCGGCGGCCTGCTGAATGACGAGCTCGCAGTGAACTGCACCGACGAGACCAAGCTCGAGGCGGCCTACGCCAGCGTTCTCGACCGCTACAAGGTGGGCACGATCGACCTCGACCTCGAGGGCGCCGGCCTCACCGACTCGGCCGCCGTCGACCGACGCGCCACGGCCATCGCAGCCCTCCAGAAGCAGCGCCGTGCCGCCGGCGACCCCATCGCCGTCTGGCTCACGCTGCCCGTCGCCCCGACCGGCATGACCGAAGACGGAACGGATGCCGTCAGCGCGATGCTCGACGCAGGCGTCGACCTGGCGGGCGTCAACGCCATGACGATGGACTACGGGTCGAGCCTCACCGAGGGCGACAGCATGGCCGAGGCGTCGGAGAAGGCCCTCACCGCCACCCAGCGTCAGCTCGGCGTGCTCTACAGCCGCGCCGACATCACCCTCGGCAACGCCACCCTCTGGGCGAAGGTCGGCGCGACCCCGATGATCGGGCAGAACGACGTGGTCGACGAGGTTTTCTCCCTGAAGGACGCCAAGCGCCTGAACGCCTGGGCGACGGACCAGGGTCTCGGCCGCATGTCGATGTGGTCGGCCAACCGCGACAAGACCTGCGGCTCGAACTACACCACGACGTCGATCGTCTCCGATGCCTGCAGCGGCGTCGATCAGGGCGACACCTTCTTCGCCGACGTGCTCGCGACGGGCTTCACGGGTTCGCTCGCTGCCGGCGAGAACGCCGCCGCGACCACGAGCGAGCCCACGATGGCCGCTGAGATCGCCGACGACCCGGCCACGTCGCCCTACCCGATCTGGTCGTCGGATGCCTCCTACCTCAAGGGCACCAAGGTCGTCTGGCACCGCAACGTCTACACCGCGAAGTGGTGGACCAGGGCCGAGGTTCCCGACAACCCCGTACTGAACGACTGGGAGTCGCCGTGGCAGCTCGTCGGCCCGGTGCTGGAGGGCGAGACACCGATTCCGCAGGCCACGCTGCCCGCAGGCACCTTCGCCGAGTGGTCGGGCACCGCGACGTACCTGAAGGGCGACCGCATCCTCTTCGAGGGAGTGCCCTACGAGGCGAAATGGTGGACGCAGGCCGACAGCCCCGAGGCATCGGCGGCCGATCCCGATTCGTCCCCGTGGGAGCCGCTCACGCAGGCCGACATCACGGCCATCGTGTCGGGCACGCCCGCCGGCTGACGCGCGCTTCGACCGCGGACTGGCACTGGGCCTCAGCGAGCGGATGTTCCACTCACCGCCCGCTGAGGACCGAGCGGAGCGACCGTCCGAAACGCGGTCCGAAGCGATGAGAACCCGCCCATAGACTTTCCCCATGGCGATCGATCTGCACTTCACCAAGGGACACGGCACCGGAAACGACTTCGTGCTGTTCGCCGATCCCGACGGTGAACTCGAGCTCACCCCCGAGCAGATCAGCGCGATCTGCGACAGGCACTTCGGGGTCGGCGCCGACGGGATCATCCGGGCGGTGCGCTCGAAGAATCTCGCGGATGGAGCCGCAGCCCTCGCCGAGGACCCTGACGCCGAATGGTTCATGGACTACTGGAACTCCGACGGCACGGTCTCCGAGATGTGCGGCAACGGCATCCGAGTCTACGCACGATTCCTCATCGAGCAGGGCCTGCTGGCCTTCGCCGAGGGTGATTCGGTCGCGATCGGCACGCGTGGGGGAGTGCGCGACCTGCAGCGCTCGGGCGCCGGCTTCCAGGTGGACCTCGGACGCTGGAAGCTCGACGGCACCGAGCCTCTCGTGCGCGCCCGGGAGCTGTCCGTCGCCCGCCCCGGCCTCGGCATCAACGTGGGCAACCCGCACGTGGTCGTCGCCCTGGCCGATGAGGACGAACTGGCCGGCATCGACCTGACGGTCGTCCCGATCCTCGAGCCCGAGGCGCCGGAGGGTGCGAACGTGGAGTTCGTGCTTCCGCACGAGCCACTCGTGCACGACGGCGTCGGCCGCATCCGGATGCGGGTGCACGAGCGCGGCTCGGGCGAGACCCTCTCCTGCGGAACCGGCGCAGTGGCCGCTGCCCTCGCCGTGCGTCACTGGGCCGGAGCCGGTGCCCCCAACGAATGGCGCGTCGACGTGCCCGGGGGTCGCGTCGGCGTGCGGATGTTCCCGACCGAGGACGGCGAACACGTGGCCCTGTCGGGCCCGGCCGACCTCGTCTTCGACGGCGTGCTCGGCCTGGGCTGACCTCACACCAGACGGCGTCGCGTCGTCAGGCCCCGAACTCGGAGCTCACGAAGCGACCGTTCTCCACAGCGTCGCGCAGCATCACGAAGTCGGCGTAGGAGCGGTCGGCGTACGACTCCGCCCAGTCGGCAACGGCCTCGTCGAACACCGTCGACGTGCCGATGTAGCCCGCCACGCTGGCCGCCGCCGGGCTCTGCGCGTGCGCCCGAGCGAGCAGCGACGCGCACGCGTTCACGTAGTCGAGGAACTGCCGGCGGGTGAGCGAGGCGATGTCGAAGGACACGTTCCGGTCGCGGAATTGGCGCACGTAGAAACTGCGCCCCTCGTCGCCGGTCAGATAGCCGAGGAACGGATCGGACACGGCCTGCAGGATGCGCTGGTTCGCGATCACCCGATACCCGTGAACGGATGCCACGCGCTGAGGGTCCACCCCGGGCGCCGGGCGCACCGGCACGTCACCGAACTCGTGCACGACCGAGCGGGCGGCCTCCTTGAACTGCAGCACGAGAGGCTCGCCGAGCGGACCCGTGAGCACGGCGATGTAGCAGCGGGTGCCGACGCTGCCGACACCGACCACGCGGCGCACGGCATCCGTCACCGTGTACTGCGACAGCAGGAGCGCGACGTCGGGGGAGACGGATGCGCTGTAGGCCTCGAAGATCTCGGTGAGACGGGCCTCGATCTCGGGCTCGATGTGCATCATCGTCGGGCGGTCCTCGATGATGCGCAACGAGCCGTCGTCGGCCCGGGTCATGATCTTCTCGACGACGCGCTCCGAGGTGCGCTTCTGCGTCGCCTTCACGGCCTTGTCGATGATCTTCTGCGTCTCTGGGCCGAATCGCGACGTGCCCTCCCGCACCTCGGCGTGCAGGAAGTAGCGATCGAGTGCGCTGAGTTCCAACGTCGATCGCAGCGTCGTGCGGTACGAGGCCGCCGCCGTCAACGCGGCCGTGCGCACGTCGGTCTCGTCGAAGCCGTTGTCTCGGCCGGCGATCACAGCGCTGGTGACCAACCGCTTCACGTCCCATTCCCACGGGCCGGATGCCGCCTCGTCGAAGTCGTTGAGATCGAAGACGAGACTGCGCTGGGGCGATGCGTAGATGCCGAAGTTGGCGATGTGGGCATCGCCGCAGAGCACGACGTCGAACCCCGTGTTCGGCTCGGCCGCGAGGTCTGCTGCCTGGATGGCTGCGGTGCCGCGGTAGAAGGCGAACGGGCTCTGCAGCATACGGTGCACGCGCAACGGGACGAGGTCGGCCAGGCGCGGGTGGTGCTGGCGTTCGAGGATGCCGAGCGGATCACGATCGGGGTCGTCGATCCTGGCGCGCTGGGCGCGGCGGGGGAGTTGCTGTCGTCGATCCTTGCCGATGGCGAGGAGTTCTTCCTGACGGGTGAGCTCGGCGTGATCGAACCGGAGGCGTCCTGTTGTGCTCATCGGCGTGGTCTCTCTGTTGAGGGTGTCGTCAGAGTACCGCTCGGCGGCTCAGACGGGGACTGCGACCCGCAGCGTGACGACCGCGCGGCTCGGCGACGGCCGCGAGGTGATCTCGAAGCCTGCGGCGAGGAACTGCGAGAGGGTGCCGTGGTACAGCTCGGCACTCGACTTCCTGCCTCCCGCGGCATCGACCGGATAGCCCTCGATGACGCGCGCGCCGAGCCGGGTGGCCTGCTCGATGGCACCCTGCAGCAGCTCCCTGCCGATGCCCTGGCGGCGGTGCCCGACGCGCACCACGAAGCAGGTGATCGCCCAGACGGAGTCGTCGTCCTGGTCCTCGGCGCTACCCTTCACGACCTCCGCGGTACGCAGGCGATCGTAGGCCGTGCGCGGCTCGACGGCGCACCAGCCCACCGGTTCGGCCGCGCTGGCGTCGCCGTGTCCGTCGGCGGTCTCGCCATCGCTCTCGCCGCTGGCCCTGGCCTTCGGCTCGAGGTAGGCGATGACTCCGGGCGGATGCGCCTTGCCCGCCCCTGCCGCCTGCACCTGCTTCTCGAGCAGGGAGCGGCACTCTCCGGCGGTGACGGTCTTCCAGGCGGCATTCGGCAACTTGAAGAACTGGCACCAGCACCCGGCCGGGTCGCCGCGCGTGCCGAACACGCGCTCCACGTCGGCCCAGGGGGCATCCGTCACCGGAACAATGCGCACCGTCGCTGCCATTCCCTCACCCTACGACCGAGGGCGGTTGGGCGAGCGGATGCGGGCACCCGCCGTGTCTTCAGCACCCCTTTCGGCACGCTATGATTGACAGGTTGCCTCGGCGAGCCGGGGCATCGGGCTGTGGCGCAGCTTGGTAGCGCACTTGACTGGGGGTCAAGGGGTCGCAGGTTCAAATCCTGTCAGCCCGACCAAAACACATGCAGATCAGAGGCCATTTTCGGAATTCCGAGAATGGCCTCTTCTGTATGCTCCGCACGCGTCTCGCGGCCGGCGATGCGGCTGGGCCTGAGCACGGGGAGTGCGTGGCCGCAGGAATCGACGCAAAACCGTGGCGCTGCAACCCCTGATCGCGCCATGATATGCACATGACAGGGCCCGTCAGGCCCGCGATCCGCACACCCGATCAGCGGATCCGGGTGTTCGTGAGCTCGACACTTCGAGAACTCGCGGACGAGCGGCACGCGGTGCGTGCGGCGATCGAGCGGCTACGCCTCGCGCCCGTGATGTTCGAGTTGGGCGCGCGTCCCCATCCACCGCGCGCGCTGTATCGCGCTTATCTGGCGCAGTCCGACGTCTTCATCGGCATCTACGGCGACAGCTACGGCTGGGTCGCTCCCGACGAGGACGTGTCCGGCCTCGAGGACGAGTACAACCTCGCGGCCCGGTCGATGCCGAAGCTCATCTACATCAAGGCGTCGACGCAGCGCGATGCACGCCTGGAGGGACTGATCGACCGCATCCGTTCCGATGACACCGTCGCGTACCTCCCATTCGAGAGCGCGGCCGACCTCGAAGACCAGGTCGCCGGTGACCTCGCGGCGCTGCTGGCGGAGCGATTCGACGAGTCCCGGGTCGCCGGTGGAGACACCGAGTTGTCGACGGCGACTCCCTCGGCGATCGAGAAGATCCCCGTCGCCTACACCGCGACGATCGGCCGCGAGGGAGACCTCGAGCGCCTGCACGATCTGCTGCGGCACGGTGACAGCCGAGTCGTCAGCCTCATCGGGCCCGGCGGGATCGGCAAGAGCCGACTCGCGATCGAGACGGCGCGCGCCGCTGAGGACCTCTTCCCCGACGGCATCTACTTCGCACTGCTCGAGGGCGTTCTCGAGCCGGGCCTGCTCGTCCCCACGATCGCCTATACCCTCGGCATCCGGGACAACGGCGAAGCAGCCCTCGAAGAGCGCATCGCGCACGCGTTGGCGGGGCGCCGTGTGCTCATCGTGCTCGACAACTTCGAGCAGATCGTGGATGCCGCCCCGGTACTGGTGCGCCTCTACGCGGCGGCACCGCTCGCCACGTTCCTGGTGACGAGCCGCATCGTGCTGCGGATCCGTGGGGAGCAGGTCTACGAGGTCGGCGCGCTGCCGACGCCCGACGGTGTCGGTGCCGCCACCCTCGACCGCACACTGCGTTCAGAGGCCTGCATGCTCTTCGTCGACCGGGCGGCGGCGGTGAAACCCGGCTTCGCGATCACCGAGGAGAACGCGCCGGACATCGCCGACATCTGCCGACGCCTCGAAGGCCTGCCGCTGGCCATCGAACTGGCGGCGGCGAAGGTCAGGCTCCTGACACCTCGCGGCATCGCCGAGCGTCTCGAGCGGAGCCTGCCTCTGCTCACAGCCACGGTGCGCGACATGCCCGAGAGGCACAGCACCATGCGCGCGACGATCGACTGGGGCGTGAGCCTGCTGCCCGACGCGCACCGTGCGCTGTTGGAAGACCTCGGAGTCTTCGCCACCCGATTCACACTCGAGGCAGTCGAGGCGCTGGGCTCCGGCCGGCCGTGGGACGGCATGGCGCTGGACAGCTTGGAGGCACTCGTCGACGCCTCGCTGGTGAAGCAGAACGAGATCGACGGTCGCGTGGTCTTCTCGTTGCTCGCCCTCGTGCGCGAATACGCCCTGGGTCGTCTGAAGGTCGCCGGAGACGCTGACACCATGCGGGCGGCGCACGCTGACTACTACCGCGGTTTCGTCGCCCGTACCGCGCCGCAGCTGCGCGGACTCGGGCAGGCCGAGGCCGTCGCGCAGCTGGGACTGGAGCTGCCCAACCTGCGCGCAGCGGTGCGCCACCTGATCTACACCGACCGCCTCGACGACGCCGGGGACTTCGCCTGGAAGCTGCTCATCTACTGGTGGATCGCGGGCTTCTTCGCCGAGGTACGGGTCTGGATGCTGGAGTTGCTGGGCAAGGAGTTGCCGATCGCGCAGCGCACCAGGGCCGTCGCCTGGTTCCTCGCCCTGTGGGGGGAGATGTGGCAGAGGCCGTCGGAGGGCGTGGTGGCCGGGCTGGCCGAGTGCCTGCGGCTGTTCACAGAGAGCGGCGATGAGGATGCCGCGTCGATGGCACTCGCCGCGCGCGCGACGGCGCGACTCCAGCTGCCGACTCCCGACGTGAAGACGGCGGGACGTGAGCTGGCCGACGCCGCCGAACGTCAACACGCCGTCGGCAACACCTGGGCCGAGGCGATCACCGAGGTCTCGCGCGGTCGCCTGGCGTGGTTGCTCGGCTCGCCCGTCGACGCACTCACCCGCTTCAACCGAGCCGCCGAGGTCGCCGAAGCCAGCGGAGACCTCTTCACCCTCTCCGTGGCCGGCAACCATCAGGCACGACTGCTGCTGGTGCGGGGCGATGTGGATGCCGCCGAGGACGCGTGCGTGCGAACGCTGCTGATCTCGATCCGCCTGCATCACGACGAGGGCATCGCCTACGGGCTCGAGGGACTCTGCGCCGTGGCGGCCGCTCGGGGCGATGGGGAGCGTGCAGGCGCGCTCTCAGCCGCGGCAGCCGTCATCCGTCACCGCATCGGCGTCTTCGATGCCGAGGCGTTCCGGGTGCACACCCCACAGTTGGATGCGGCTCGCGAGGCCGACCCGGCGGCGGTCGCAGCCGGCGAACGCCAAGGCGAAGACCTCACGGTGGGTGAGGCCATCGCCCTCGCCCTTCCCGACTCCGACATGGTCACGCTCCGGCGGTCGCTCGCCGAGTGGTGAGCGATCGGAGTCGACGCGTCCGTTCGCTGGCAAACCGGCACAGGTTTCCCGGATGCGGCCCGGACGGCGAGGAATCCCACGACGGCCGCGATATCGTGGGCACCGTTGTCGAAGCCCTGACAGCAGGTCAGCGCTCTCGCCCAAGGAGAAACACACATGTCGGTCGGCTTGCTCGCGATCGTGGACGACGTCCTCACCGCCGCCCTCAAAGCTAGTGCGAAGACCGCGGGCGTCGTCATCGACGATGCCGCCGTCACTCCCCAATACGTGCAGGGCCTCACGCCGGCGCGCGAACTGCCCGTCGTCTGGCGCATCGCGCTCGGCAGCCTCTTCAACAAGTTCGTCATCATCATCCCGCTCGCACTCCTGCTCTCTGCATTCGCGCCCTGGGTGCTGCCCTTCCTCCTCATCATCGGCGGCACGTACCTGTGCTTCGAGGGTGCCGAGAAGGTCACCGAATGGTTCGGCGCCCATCACGCCAGCGAAGCGGCGGAACCGCGCGACGAGCGCAAACTCGTGTTCGGCGCCATCCGCACTGACCTCATTCTCAGTACCGAGATCATGCTCATCGCCCTCGACAGCCTCGATCCCGATTTCGGGATCTGGATGACGCTCGGAGCGCTGGTGGCCATCGGGCTCGGCATGACCGTGCTCGTCTACGGAACAGTGGGGCTCTTGGTCAAGATCGACGACATCGGACTGAGACTGATGAAGAGCCCCACGAAGTCGGTACGACGCACCGGTGCGCGGATCGTCGCTTCGATGCCCGCCGTGTTCCGCGTGATCAGCATCGTCGGCACCGTCGCCATGCTGTGGGTCGGCGGGCACCTGGTGATCGCGAACCTGGGCGAGACGTTCTGGACCGCGCCGCACCACATCCTCGAGTCGGTGACGCACGCGATCGAGGCCGCCGGGCCCGTCGTCGTCTGGGTGGCCGATACTGCTATGTCGGCCGTCTTCGGGCTCATCCTCGGACTGATCATCGTCGCGATCATGGCCGGAGTGTCACGGCTGGTCAGACGGAACCGATCAGCCGACGTCGCGCACTGACGTCTCCAGAACGACCAGCTCGTTCGCGAAAGGCCACGGCGCGCGCCGTCACTCTGGCCGGAATCAGTGCGGTTCGTCAGGACCGGCACTTAGACTGCCCGCCATGCTCAACTGGTTGATGCGGACGTGGTTCTCCTGTGTGGAGTGGGGTCGTGTAGCGATCCAGACGCTGGGCGGCGGGAACGGTGACCCTCAAGCCTTGCGCACCCTTGATGAGGCGAACAGGAAGGCGTGGCCCGCGAGCACGCGTCGCCGCCGTCAGCCGTGATGGAAGGGGATCGGTCCTCGCTGCCGCTCACGACCTGATCCCGCAGTCGCTGACGCCAACGGACGCCGCGGGGCTGATCGTCTGGTGGTCGAAGACGCACCAGACCACTTCGCCGTGCTTCTCCGACGCCGCGGGGCTTGCCGTCGCGGGCCAGATGTGGTCGGGTGGGTCAAGGCAAGGGGGCCACCATGAGCGATCCATCCTGGACACAAGTCGTCAAGACCGTCGAGCCTGAGAAGCCGGAGCTGAAACGGGTTCTCGGGCCCGGACTCCTGCTGCTGTTCATCGTCGGCGACATCCTCGGAACGGGCATCTACGCGCTCACCGGCCAGGTCGCCGCAGAGGTCGGTGGGGCCGCCTGGCTGCCCTTCCTCCTCGCCTTCGGGGTGGCCACGGTCACGGCCTTCTCCTATCTGGAGTTGGTGACGAAGTATCCCCAGGCTGCCGGAGCGGCGCTGTACACGCATAAGGCCTTCGGCATCCACTTCTTCACGTTCATCGTGTGCTTCGTCGTGATGACCTCGGGCATCACCTCGGCGTCGACGGCATCGCGGGCGTTCGCAGCCAATCTGCTCGTGGCTTTCAACATCCCGGATGCCACAGTGACGACGATGCTCATCGCGCTGGCGTTCATCGTGCTCATCATGCTGGTCAACCTGCGCGGCGTGAGCGAGAGCGTCTGGCTCAACGTCGTGCTGACCCTGGTCGAGCTCTCCGGCCTGCTGCTCGTCATCCTCATCGGCATGTGGGCGATCGCCGGCGGTAATGCCGACTGGTCGCGGGTCGTCGCCTTCAACACCCCGGAGGACAAGAACGTGCTGCTCGCGGTGAGTACCGCGACCTCGCTGGCCTTCTTCGCGATGGTCGGCTTCGAGGACTCGGTCAACATGGCGGAGGAGACGAAGGACCCGAGCCGCATCTTCCCGAAGATGATGCTCAGCGGACTCGGCATCGCGGCGATCATCTACGTGCTCGTGTCGATCACCGTGGTCGCCCTGGTTCCCATCGGGCAGCTCGTCGGCAGCGAGACCCCGCTCGTGACCGCGGTCGAGGCGGCGGCACCGGGCTTCCCGATCAACGACCTGCTGCCGTTCATCTCCATGTTCGCCGTGGCCAACACGGCACTGATCAACATGATGATGGCGAGCCGCCTGCTCTACGGCATGAGCAGGCAGAACGTGCTGCCGCCCTTCCTCGGCAAGGTCGCACCGAAGCGCCAGACGCCGTGGGCGGCCATCCTGTTCACGACTGCACTCGCCGTGGGCCTGGTCGCCTACGTGTCCCTCGACGCAGAGGGCTCGATCGTCGCCCTGCTGGGAGGCACCACATCGCTCCTGCTGCTGACGGTGTTCGCCATCGTCAATGTGACGGTTCTGGTGCTGCGCCGCCAGCCCGTCGATCACAAGCACTTCCGCACGCCCCGCGTGCTGCCGATCATCGGCGCGATCACCTGTCTGTACCTGGTGTTCCCGTGGACCTCGGGACGACCGGCCGCCCAGTACGGCATCGCGCTCGTCCTGTTGGGCATCGGCATCCTGCTCTGGATCGTCGAGCGCATCTACACCGTGTCGAAGAGGCGCCGCGAGCCCGAGCCCGAGCGCCAGCCCGAGAGCGCATCCGATGCCCGACGAAGTGAAGGTCCGTGACGGCCAGCCACCGGCACCATCCCGCCACAGCGCGGCCCGGCCGATGACAGGGCGGCATCGGTTGGGTTGACTGGATTCCGCGGTCCGTCGCGTCCGATCGTCGACGGCCGGGAATGGAGGTCATCATGACTGCCGAGCCGACAGTGCTGAGGAGCTGGACCGGCTGGATCCGAACTGCGGATCGCGAGGCGTACCGCGACTATCTGGAGGAGACCGGGCTGCGCGAGTACCGCGAGACGCCCGGCAACCTGGGCGCCGTGCTGCTCTACCGCGATGACGAGGACGACCGAACCGAGGTGCGGACCCTCTCCCTCTGGCGTTCGCGCGACGACATCATCGCTTACGCCGGTACGGACATCGCGGCCGCTGTGTTCTACCCGGAGGACGACCGGTACCTGATCGGCCGGGACACGAGGGTCGACCACTTCGACGTGCCGTGGTCGGAGCTGGGCGCGCAGTGACAGTCGGGCGTCGACCTGTCGTGGGCGATACTCTGGCGGCATGACCGAGGACGCGAACTGATGCCCGAATTCCTGATGTGGGGAGTCGCGATCGTGATCCTCGGCGGATCGCTCGTCGTCACCCTCATCGCTGCCGTGCGAGTGTGGCGACGACCAGACGACGACAACACTGACGCCGATCCGACAGACCGTGACTGAACGGATGCCTGGAGCCAGGGGCGTTCGACGTTCCGCGTCTCACTCGCCGTCGGTCGTCGCTTCCGGGCTGGGAGTCGGAGCGGGAGCGTCGGTCGGACCGAAGAGGGTCCACGTCCCCTCGCTGCACTCGTAGAACTCCACGGTCTCCGTGTCGACGTAGACGTCGCCGTCGGTCGTGCACTTGTCATCGACCGGTGCACCGAGTCCCAGCGTGAGCTGGGTTCCGGGCGCCCCGGGTGCGCCCGTCTCGCCGGTGGCTCCCGTCTCGCCGGTCGCTCCGGTTTCACCGGTGGCTCCCGTCTCGCCGGTCGCTCCGGTCTCGCCCGTGGCACCCGTCGCCCCGGTGGCGCCCGTGGCGCCGGTCGCGCCGGTGAGGTTCTCGGCCGCCGAGGCGCGGATGTTGCCCACGAGGGTCCACGCGCCGTCCTTGAACAGGTAGACGTTCGAGGTGGAGATGTCGATGTACACATCGCCCTCGTAGCCCTTGCCCGCTTCGGGGATCCCGGTGCCTGCGCGCACGGCGGATCCGGCGGGGAGGATCTCGGCGATCGCCTCCTCGTAGGCGACGTCGTCGACGGCGGGCGCCGTGGTGGCCGTCGCCGTCGCCGCGGTCGTGTCAGCGGATCGAGCGAACCAGGCACCGAGGAATGATGCGCAGAAGGTGAGCACGACCACCGCGGCTCCGATCCAGAGGAGTGCGGCCCTGCTGACTCCCGCGGGCTTCGCTGTCAGGGAGGGATCTGCAGGAGCACCGGAATCCGTCGGCTGCGGCCGGTCGGGCTGGTTGTTCGGCGGAACCTGGGCGTCGCTCATGGGTGCTCACTCCATCCCTCGCGCTCCGCGTGCACCTGTCGGTTCACGGCTCGAGCGGCGTCGCGCTCATCGTAGTGGCACGGATGCACCAGCCGACAGAGCGAAAATGCCGCCCCACCCTGTCATCGACAGTCGCTGGTCGTCGGATTCGTCGAGCATCGCGGGGCCGTGCGCCATGTCGCGGGGTGCTGCGCCACCTGATGTGGCGCGCACCCCCGGGAGATGGCGCGCCGCGCCGGTCGGGGCCACAACGCGGCTCAGCGCGGGGTCACGCTCGCCGCCACCACCCGCACGAGCACGGCCTTCGACACCGGGGTGTTGCTGCCGACGGCGGTGCTGGCGAGCGGAACGAGCACGTTCGCCTCGGGGAAGTAGGCGGCCGCACAACCCCGTGCTGTCGGGTAGGAGACGGCGCGGTAGTCGCGGAGCGATCTCTCCACCCCGTCGTTCCACTCGGTGAAGACGTCGACGCGCTGACCGTCGACGAGGCCGAGGTCGGCGAGGTCGAGCGGGTTGATGAAGACCACCTCGCGGCCCTTCTTGATGCCGCGGTACCGGTCGTTGAGGCTGTAGATGGTGGTGTTGTACTGGTCGTGGGAGCGCAGGGTCTGCAGCAACAGGCATCCGTCGGGCCTCTGCACGTGCTCCAGGGTGTTGACGGTGAGCATGGCCTTGCCCGTCGCCGTGGCGAAGGTGCGGGAGTCGCGCGGACCATTGGGCAGGACGAAGCCGTCGCGGGTGCGGATGCGCTCGTTGTAGTTCTCGAAGCCCGGGACGACGCGGCTGATGTGCTCGCGGATCACGTCGTAGTCGTGCTCGAACGCAGCCCAGTCGATGGGGACCTCTGCGGCGCGGTCGCCCAGGGTGGCCTGCGCCAGTCGAGCCACGATCGCCACCTCGCTGAGCAGTCCGGCGGCGACGGGCGGCACCTGACCGTGGCTGCCGTGCACCGCGCAGACCGTGTCCTCCACGGAGACGAACTGGGGTCCGGATGCCTGGATGTCGATCTCGGTGCGCCCGAGCGTCGGCAGGATGAGCGCCTCCGTGCCGATCACGGCATGCGAGCGGTTGAGCTTGGTGGACACCTGCACGGTCATCTCGGTGCCGCGCATGGCGGCCTCGGCGAGTGTCGTGTCGGAGATGGCTGCGACCAGGTTGCCGCCCATGCCCATCCAGAACTTGATCTCCCCGCGCTGCATGGCCGCGATGCCGTTGACGGAGTCGACTCCGTGGCGTCGAGGCGGCTCGAACGAGAACTCGTCGCGGAGTGCGTCGAGGAAGCGGTCGGGCATCTGCTCCCAGATGCCCATCGTGCGGTCGCCCTGCACGTTGCTGTGTCCGCGGATGGGGGAGGCGCCGGCTCCGAGGCGACCGATGTTGCCGCGCAGCAGCAACAGGTTCACGATCTCCTTGATCGTCTCGACCGCCTTGCGATGCTGGGTGATCCCCATCGCCCACGTGATGATCACGCGGTCCGCCCGGATGTACGCATCCGCCAGCTCGTCGATCTGCTGGAGCGAGAGCCCCGTGGCGAGAAGCACCTCATCGTCGTCCACGTCGGCAATGGCCGCGGCGAAGGCGTCGAAGCCGCTGCAGTGCTCGGCGATGAACGCGTGGTCGAGCACTGTTCCGGGGGCGGATGCCTCAGCGAGGAGCACGCGCTTGGACACCGCCTGCAGCAGTGCCATGTCGCCGCCCAGCCTGATCTGCAGGAACTGGTCGGCGATGTCGGTGCCGCGACCGACCAGACCGCGGGCGGTCTGGGGGTTCTTGTAGCGCCGGAGCCCGGCCTCGGGCAGAGGGTTCACCGCCACGATGCTGGCGCCGTTCCTCTTCGCGTCCTCGAGTGCGGTCAGCATGCGCGGGTGGTTGGTGCCCGGATTCTGCCCGAGCACGATCACGAGGTCGGCGTGCTCGAAGTCGTCGTACGCGATGGTGGACTTGCCGATGCCGAGGGTCTCGCCCATGGCCGTGCCCGTGGACTCGTGGCACATGTTCGAGCAGTCGGGCAGGTTGTTCGTGCCGTAGGCGCGCACGAACAACTGGTACAGGAAGGCCGCCTCGTTCGAGGTGCGACCCGAGGTGTAGAACGACGCCTCGTCGGGGGAGTCGAGTGAGGTGAGCTTGGCCGCGATGATCTCGAAGGCGCGGTCCCAGGTGACGGGCGCATAGTGGTCGGATCCGGCTGCCTTGTAGACCGGCTCGGTGAGGCGCCCCTGCATGCCCAGCCAGTACTCGCTCTTGTCGAGCAGGTCGTCGATGGAGTGCTCGGCCCAGAAGGCGCTCGGAACGAGAACCGGCGTCGCCTCCCAGACGACCGCCTTGGCCCCGTTCTCGCAGAACTCGGCGACCTTGCGGTGGTCGGGGTCGGGCCAGGCGCAGCTCATGCAGTCGAAGCCGCCCTTCTGGTTGAGCGTCGCCAGCAGCTTCATGGTGCGGGTGATGCCCAACTGCTGCACCGCCGGTTCCATCGCGTGCAGGATGCCGGGCACGCCTGCCGCCCAGCTGCTCGGGGCTCCGACCTCGAGGTCGGCATCCGTCACGTCATCGACCGGCGGACGGCGGCTCATGATGCGCTCACAGCGTTCACGAGCGCGGCGGCGCTCGCCGCAGGGACTGCGCCAGGGGCGGAATCCGGACCCGCATCCGTCGCGATGCGATCGGGCCGCGAGTACACCACCATGCTCTCGCCGCGGAGGAACCCGACGATGGTGATGCCGAGTTCCGAGGCGAGGTCGACGGCGAGCGACGACGGGGCCGACACCGCCGCGAGAACAGGTATGCCGGCCATCGACGCCTTCTGCGTGAGTTCGAAGCTGGCCCGGCCCGACACCATGAGCACGATGCCGGTCAGGGGGAGCCGGTTCTCCTTCACGGCCCAACCGATCACCTTGTCGACGGCGTTGTGGCGGCCGACATCTTCGCGCAGCACCAGCATCCGTCCGGTCCGTCCGTCGAAGAGGGCCGCCGCGTGCAGTCCGCCGGTCTTCTCGAACACGGCCTGGGCAGCGCGCAACTGCTCGGGGAGGGTCACGAGAACTGCGGGATCGACGACGAGGTCGTCATGGGAGACGGCGTGCTGCGAACTCGTGCGTACGGCGTCGATGCTCGCCTTGCCGCAGAGCCCGCACGAGCTGGTCGTGTAGAAGGCCCGCTCGAGACTCGGATGCGGCGCCGCGACGCCCGGTGCGAGAGTCACGTCGAGCACGTTGTAGGTGTTGAGGCCCTCATCCGTGGCGCCGGCACAGTACCGGGCCGCCGCGAACTCGTCCCCGCGGGCGATCACGCCCTCCGACACGAGGAAGCCGGCCGCGAGGTCGAAATCGGCGCCCGGCGTGCGCATCGTGATCGCCAGCGCCGTGCCTCCGACCCGGATCTCCAGGGGTTCCTCCACGGCGAGCAGATCGTCGCGGACCGTGCGTGAGGACCCGAGCGTCACCCGGGTCACCCGCTTGCGAGACGTGATGCGGTTCATGGTCCATGCCTACACCCGGGTTCAGCCACATCCGCTGATTCGGTGCAGATTCGCACGGGGCGCTGATGTCCTCGGCGGGAACGGATGCCGCTGGGCGGGCATCGCGACGGCCTGCTGGGGCGCGGGGCTGGTGGCGACGTCGCACGAGCCGACATGATGGCCTCATGGACAATCTCACCGGCTGGCACCTGCTCCTCCTCCTGCCCATGATCGCGCTGGTGGTGGTGTGGGCCGTCGCGCTCGTGCAGATCGGTCGGTCGGGTCTCGACGCCACGGCGAAGGCCCTGTGGGCGCTCATCGTGATCGTCGCGCCGTTCCTCGGCGTGATCGCCTGGTGGCTGATCGGCAAGCCCAGCGACAGGTCGGCGAAGGGGATCAGCGGCCCGAGACTGTAGGCGGCTAGCGCGGGTTCCTCACGAAGAGGCGCCGAAGCGACCTGAGGATCAGGACGAATCCGGCGAGGGCCACACTCGCGCCGAGGAACGAGTACAGGTGCACGTTCGGGGTGATCAGGGGCCCGGCGTCTGTCACCACCAGCACGATCCCCAGCGCGACCAGGGCGATCGCGATCAACGCGCCGACGCTCTCCGTCACGATCTCGGCCACCCAACCGTGGTCTTGGGGGCCGGCCAGGGCGCCCACAGCCTTCTCGACGTTCGTCGTCAGGGAGTCCAGGCGTCGGGGGAGCCTGCGCACCGTGGCGATCATGATGGCTGCCTGCGCCTCGAGAGAGCCGAGCACGGCGCGCGGGGCGAGGAGTCTGCCGAGGAAGTGCGGCACGCGGTCGAGGGCACGTTCGGCCATGTCGAACCGGGGATCGAGGATGCGCAGGCAGCTCTGCAGGGTGATGATCGACCTGAAGGCGATGCCGAGCGGCACGGGGACGCCGAGGCGGTGTTCGCGCACCACGTCGAGCAGCTGGGAGAAGATCGAGCTGTTGCCGTCGTTGTGCTTCATGAGGGTGAGCACCCGGCCGATGTCGGCTTGCAGCGCTGCCAGGTCCGCTCCGTCGGGGGCGTCGACGAGGAGGAGCAGGGCATCGGTCGTGGCGATGTCGTCTTCGGAGGCGGCTGCGACCAGCAGTGTGGCGAGTCCTTCGCGCATGCTCCGCTCGAGGACCCCGACGGCGCCGAAGTCGATCATGCCCAGGCGTCCGTCGTCGCCGAGCACGAGGTTTCCCGGGTGCAGGTCGGCGTGGAAGACGCCCTGCACGACGATCTGCTCGAGCACCGAGTCGAGGAGTCCGGCAGCGAGCTCCTCGCGCTGGGCCGGCGGCAGCGAGGCGAGGTGGCGCTGGGAGGCGTGGAGCGTCGTGCCGTCGATGCGGTCCATCGTGAGGAGGCGGCGCGTGCTCGCCTCGTCGTACACCTGGGGGACGACCAGCAGGTTGTTGCGAGACGCCGCGACGGCGCTCCGCACCTGCCGGGTGTTCCGGAACTCGATGCGGTAGTCCAGTTCCTCGCTGAGCGAGCGGGCGAATCCCGTCGCCAGGGTCACCGCACCGAAGTCGCGGCCCCAGCTCGTGCGGTCCTCCAGCCGGGTGGCGAGTCGCACGATGATGTCGACGTCGGCGGCCACCTGCGCCGCTGCTCCGGGTCGCTGCACCTTGAGGACGACCGGAGTGCCGTCGTGCAGCCGTCCGGCGTGCACCTGGGCGACGGATGCGGCGGCCAGGGGCGTCTCGGAGACCTCGGCGAAGACCGAGCTGATCGGGCCGCCGATCTCCGTCTCGATGACGTCGCGGATCGACTCCCAGGGCAGGGTCGACGCCGACGTCTGCAGGGTCGAGAGTGCCTCGATGTAGGACGCGGGGAGCAGATCCCGGCGCGTGGACAACACTTGCCCGAGTTTCACGAAGGTGACGCCGGCCTCGTTGATCGCATTGACGAGCGCTTGCGGCGTCGACGTTCGCTGCGGCCGAACGGGATTGCGCGCGGCGGATCTACGGCGACCCTGGATGACCCAGCCGATTCCGTGACGGGACAGGATCGACAGGATCGCGAGGTAGCGCTGGGTCCGTCGGCGCCTGTGCAACAGGTCGCGGAACGAGGTGATCGGGTTCGGCAGAGCCTGGGTGGGGAACAGGGCCTCACTGACGACGAGGATCGCGACGCCGAAGGCGAAGACCCAGCCGAACGAGAGGGCGATGAACAGGGCGGCCACCAGCCAGGGCACCGCGAGGTCGCCCGCGGCATCGACGACCCCGGCCTGCACGGCCGTGGATGCCGCGAACGGCCAGCTCGCTGCATAGACCAACAGCCCGACGACGTAGGTGCGCGGCCAGCCGACGGGTGCGCTCATGAGGGACCGCGTCGCGAAGCCGACCCCGACGGCGTAGACCAATCCGACGATCGCGAAGAGCGCCCAGAACAGGAATGAATCGAACACTCTGCGCCCTCCCGCGCCTTCAAGCGGCTATCGCCAGCGTAGCGGGACAGGACCCCTCGGGGAGAGGCCAGTCCGGGATGGCGGTCGATGAAGGTGCAGCCTCCGGACGAGAGCCTTCACGCGCCCGTCACGTACGTGAATCAATGCGTATATGAACGGAACTAGGCTGGGCGGATGGGTTCTCCGGCGTCCTCGCCGGAAGAACGACCTGCAGACGTGAAGAGGGACGGAATCTCCTTGGACGGAAATGCGACGACGACGCACCGGAATGTAGCCCTGCTGTCGGTCGCGAGCACGATGGCGGAGCGGGTCACCACCTCGGAGGAGATCGATTCCCGGCTGGCGCCCGTGCTCAAGCGACTGAAGCTCCCGACCGGTCTGCTGCAGCGGGTCGCCGGTGTGCGCGAGCGCCGCAACTGGGAGGAGGGCGCCACCTTCGACGACGCCGCCATCTCAGCGGGAAAGCGCGCGATGGCGGAGGCAGGCATCCGACCCGATCAGGTCGGCCTGCTCATCAACACCTCGGTGACCCGCCCGCACCTCGAGCCGTCCGTCGCCGTGCGCATCCACCACGGCCTCGGCCTGCCGACGTCGGCCATCAACTTCGACATCACCAATGCGTGCCTCGGCTTCGTGAACGGCATGACGCTCGCGTCGGGCCTCATCGACTCGGGCCAGATCGACTACGCGATCATCGTCGACGGCGAGGACGCCGACCAGATCCAGATCAACACCATCGAGCGCCTCGGCCGCGAGGGCATCAACCGCAAGCAGTTCATGAGCGAGTTCGCCAGTCTCACCCTCGGCTCCGGCGCGGCCGCGGCCGTCCTGGGCCGTGCCGACCAGCACCCCGAGGCGCACCGCATCCTCGGCGGCATCACTCGTGCGGCCACGCAGTTCAACGAGCTCTGCGTCGGCAGCGTCGACGGCATGTTCACCGACGCGAAGGCGCTGCTGCGCGGCGGCATGGAACTGGTGACCTCGGCGTGGAAGGACGCGCTGAAGACGTGGGACTGGAAGAGCATGGACCGCTACATCATGCATCAGGTCTCCGACGTGCACACCGACGCCATCGTGAAGGCGGTCGGCCTGGACCGCTCGCGCGTTCCGCTCACCTATCCGACACTCGGCAACGTGGGCCCCGCGTCGATCCCGATCACCCTCGCCGAGCAGGCGTCGACCCTCAAGCGCGGTGACCGCGTGCTGCTCATGGGAGTCGGCTCCGGTCTGAACACCTCGATGATGGAACTGGCCTGGTGAGTCGAGTTCGGACGGCTTCCCTGCCGCCTGCCGGCCTTCCCGGCCTCGACCCGTCCTGGTCGCGCCTCGTCGACGTGCCCGAGCGTTCGATCGGTACTGCGCCGGATGCTCCGGCCGCAGCATCCGGAACCCGCACGAACCGCTGGCACATCCTCGACAACGCCGCCGACCTCGTCGAGCTCGGGGCGACGCCCGTCGGAACCATCCTCTGCGTCCACGGCAACCCCACGTGGTCCTACCTGTGGCGGAAGACCGTGGCCGCGGCGACGGATGCCGCAGCCGCAGGCCGCCCGGCGTGGCGCGTCATCGCCGTCGACCAGCTCGAGATGGGCTTCTCGGAGCGCACGGGCGTCGCTCGACCGCTCGCCCGACGCGTGCAGGATCTGGCAGACCTCACCGACGCCCTCGCCGTCGACGGCCCCGTCGTCACCTTCGGCCACGACTGGGGTGGAGTCATCTCGCTCGGCTGGGCCGTCGACCATCCCGACCAGCTGGCCGGCGTGATGCTGCTGAACACCGCTGTGCACCAGCCCGACGACGTGCCCATCCCCGCAGCGCTCCGCCTCGCCCTGTCGGTGCTGCGCACCGGCACCGTCACGACCACGGCGTTCCTCGACACGACACTGGCCATCGCACACCCTCGGCTGTCGTCCGACGTGCGCCGGGCCTTCCGCTCTCCCTACCTCGAGGCCGACCGCCGCGAGGGCATCGGCGGCTTCGTCGCCGACATCCCGGTCGATGCCTCGCACGAGAGCGCCGCCGAGCTCGCCCGCATCTCCGGCGGCGTCGCCGGGCTCTCGGTGCCCGCCCTCATGATGTGGGGACCGCGCGACCCCGTCTTCAGCGATCGCTACCTCGACGACCTGCAGCGACGGATGCCGCACGCCGACGTGCACCGCTTCGAGAACGCCGGGCACCTCATCGCCGAGGACGTGGAGTACGCCGGGCCGGCGCTCGACTGGCTGGGAGATCGTTTCGGTTCTGAGCCGCAGTCTCGCCGGCAGAGCCACGGGAGCGCAGCGAGCGCGTCGAAGCCCCCATCGACCGACGAGCCCGGGGTGTCAGACGTCTCCGATACGAGTGTCACGCCTCCCATGTGGCACCACCTCGAGACTCTCGCGCACAGCCCCGAACCCGCCGTCGTCGACATGGTCGCCGGCCCCGGCGGCTCGCCGCGCGTAGTGAGCTGGGCCCTGCTGTCGACCCGCGTGCACCAGATCGCCCGCGGACTCGTCGCCGTCGGTGTGAAGCCGGGTGACAGGGTCTCGCTTCTCGTTCCGCCGAGTGCCGACCTCACCGCCGTCGTCTACGCGTGCCTGCGCATCGGGGCGATCGTCGTCGTCGCCGACGCCGGCCTCGGCCTGCGCGGTCTGAGCCGAGCCGTGCGCGGTGCCCGCCCCGACCACATCATCAGCGAGGTGCCCGGTCTCACCGTGGCGCGCGCCTTCGGCTGGCCCGGGCAGCGCATCTCCGTGGCCACACTGCCGGCCGTGTCGGCGCGTGCGTTGAATGTGACGACCTCCCTGGCCGGCGTCATCAGGGCCGGCGAGGCCGCGCACGACCTCGAGCTGCCGCATCCGCCGGCCGCATCCGCCGTCGCCGCCGTGCTGTTCACCTCGGGATCCACCGGGCCCGCCAAGGGCGTCGTCTACACCCACGGCCAGCTCACGGCCCTGCGGGATGCCCTCTCCGCGCAGTACGACGTGGGCGTCGGCACCGGCCTCGTCGCCGGATTCGCCCCGTTCGCGCTGCTGGGTCCGGCGCTCGGCGCCCGGTCGGTGACGCCCGACATGGACGTGACGTCTCCGCGCACCCTCACGGCCCGGGCCGTGGCGGATGCCGCAGCCGAGGCCGATGCCACCGTCGTGTTCCTCTCGCCGGCCGCCATCGCCAACGTCGTGGCCACCTCGGACGAGCTCTCCGCCGAGCAGCGTGCCGCCCTCGCCCGCGTGCGCACCTTCCTCTCGGCCGGGGCGCCCGTCTCCGAAGCGCTGCTGACCGCTGCGTCCGAGCTCATGCCGAACGCCGAGCCGCATACCCCGTACGGCATGACCGAGGGTCTCCTCATGGCCGACATCTCGTTGGACGGCATCCGGTCGTCGACGGCTTCGCTCGCTGCCGACACCGTGACGGATGCCGCTCCCGGCGGCGTTCCCGTCGGCCGCCCCACGGCCACGACGCGCGTGCGCATAGCGCCACTCGATGCGGCGGGATCGGTCGGCACCGACCTCACCGACGCCGCCGGCGTGACCGGGGAGATCGTGGTCTCGGCGCCGCACCTCAAGTCGCACTACGACAGGCTCTGGATCACCAACAGGCTCGCCGACGCCCACTCGACGCCGGGAGAGCGCTGGCACCACACGGGTGACGTCGGTCATCTCGACGGCGAGGGCCGACTCTGGGTGGAGGGGCGACTGCAGCACATCATCGTGGCGGCAGGCGGCGTCGTCACGCCCGTCGGCATCGAGCAGGCCGTGGAGCGCGTCGACGGCGTGCGCCGCGCCGCCGCCGTGGGCGTCGGCCCGCGCGGGGCGCAGCAGATCGTCGTCGTGGTCGAGCTCACGGCGCGGCAGCGACGCTCGCGCCTGGCCGAGCCGACACTGGCCGCGGCCGTGCGCGAGGCTGCCGCATCCGGTGGCCACGAGATCGCCGCCGTGCTCGTGGCGGCCACGCTGCCCACCGACATCCGGCACAACTCGAAGATCGACCGGGCCGCTCTGGCGCGCTGGGCCGACGGGATCCTCCGCGGCGGACGGATGGTGTCGCCGTGAGGGTACTCGTCACCGGCGCCAGCGGGTTCCTCGGGGGAGCCGTCGTGCGCGACCTCGCGTCCGCAGGCCACGAGGTACGTACCTTCCAGCGCCGTCCGTCCGGGCTCGCCGGAGAGCCGGGCATCACCGACGCGCTCGGTTCTGTGACGGATGCCGCAGCGGTGACGTCGGCCCTCGACGGCGTCGACGCCGTCGTCCACCTGGCGGCGAAGGTGTCTCTGGCAGGCGACCCCGCCGAGTTCGAGGCGGTGAACGTCGGCGGGACGCGCACGCTCGTCGAGGCCATGAGCGCCACCGGCGTCGGCCGGCTGGTGTTCGTGTCGTCGCCGTCGGTGGCGCACTCGGGGTCGTCGATCGTGGGCGACGGAGCGCTGCCGGCCGATCCGGCGTCAGCGCGCGGCGACTATGCCCGCACCAAGGCCCGAGCCGAACTGCTCGCCCTGGCGGCGGACTCCGCCGCACTGCGCGTCGTCGCCGTGCGCCCGCACCTGGTGTGGGGTCCCGGCGACACCCAGCTCGTCGGACGCATCGTGGAGCGCGCCCGCGCCGGGCGGCTGCCGCTGCTCGGCCACGGAGCCGCGCTCATCGACACCACCTATGTCGACAACGCGGCATCCGCCATGACCGCGGCCCTCACCCACATCGACGAGGTGCACGGCCGGTCGTACGTCGTCACCAATGGCGAGCCCCGACCCGTTGCCGAGATGCTCGCCGGAATCTGCGCGGCAGCCGGTGTCGCGGCGCCGCGCTGGAGTGTTCCGGCATCCGTGGCCCGCACCGCTGGGGGACTCGTCGAGGCCGCCTGGCGCGTGCGCCCGGGCATCGACGAGCCGCCCATGACGCGCTTCCTCGCCGAGCAGCTCTCGACGGCGCACTGGTTCGACCAGCGCGCCACCCGCGCCGACCTCCACTGGACGCCGTCGGTCACCCTCGACGAGGGCCTCGAGCGGCTGGCGGCGCACTATGCCGCCACCGCGCGCTGACCGACCTCGCACCCGGAACAGGCCAGAACCGCACATTCGCGTGAGAACAGGCCAGACTGGCCTGTTCTCACGCGTCCGGCCTGTTCTCGCGAGCGGATGCGCTTCGGGCGGTCGCTTCGCTCGGCCCTCAGCGAGCGGAGAATTCGACTCCACCCGCTCGCTGAGGCCCGGACGAAGTCCGCGGTCGAAGCGCTCAGCCTCAGCTCGGCCGCGACTGCGGCGAGACCGTCTTCGCGGGGTCGCGCTCGGCCAGCGAACCGATGGCGTCGTCGATCGCAGACAGCACTGACGCGTCGAGCTTCACGCCGGCGGCCTTCACGTTGTCGCTGACCTGCTCGGGCCGCGAGGCGCCGATGATGGCCGAGGCCACGTTGCCGTTCTGCAGCACCCACGCCAGCGCCAGCTGCGCCATCGAGAGCCCCAGGCCGTCGGCGACGGGCTGCAGCTTCTGCACGCCCGTGAGCACCTCATCGTTCAGGAAGCTCTTGATGGTGTTGGCGCCACCCTTCTCGTCCGTCGCACGGGAACCGGCGGGAAGCTCCGCTCCGGGCTTGTACTTGCCCGTGAGCACGCCCTGCGCCACCGGCGACCAGACGATCTGCGAGATGCCGAGCTCCTCGGAGGCCGGAACCACCTTGTCCTCGATGACGCGCCACAGCATCGAGTACTGCGGCTGGTTCGAGATGATCCTGAAGCCGAGCTCCGATGCCAGCTTCTGGCCGGCGCGCAGCTGGTCGGCATCCCACTCCGAGACGCCGATGTAGAGGGCCTTGCCCGAGCGCACGACGTCGGCGAAGGCCTGCATGGTCTCCTCGAGCGGGGTCTCGTGGTCGTAGCGGTGTGCCTGGTAGAGGTCGACGTAGTCGGTCTTCAGGCGCGCCAGCGATCCGTCGATCGACTCGAGGATGTGCTTGCGCGAGAGCCCGGAGTCGTTCGGACCCTTGGGGCCCGTCGGCCAGTAGACCTTGGTGAAGATCTCGAGGGACGCGCGTCGCTCACCGGCGAGGGCATCGCCCAGGACGGTCTCGGCCGCGGTGTTGGCGTAGGCGTCAGCGGTGTCGAAGGTCGTGATGCCGGAGTCGAGCGCGGCCTGCACGCACTTCGCCGCGGTGTCGTTCTCCACCTGCGACCCGTGGGTGAGCCAGTTGCCGTAGGTGATCTCCGAGATCTTGAGTCCGCTGTTACCGAGGTATCTGAATTCCATCTCTCCACACTACGGCCGTGCAGCGCGCATGCGAGAGACGCCCAGTCCACGCACAGGCCACGCCCCGCGACGACGTCGAGGAGAGGCGCGGATGCCCCAGAATCGTTCATGGCGCAGCCGTGCGCCAGCCAGGGAGAGTGATCGTGAGCACCATCGTCGAAGCAGACGTCGTCACCGCAGTGTCGGCCATCGTGCGGAGGGACCAGGTGCTGACGGATGCCGCCTCTCTCGCCGCGTACAGCCACGACGATGCGGAGTGGGCCGCCTACGACCGTCCGCTCGCCGTCGTGCTCGCCGAGAGCACGCACGACGTGGCCGCCATCGTGACGTGGTGCGCGGCGAACCGCGTCGCCGTCGTCCCGCGGGGCTCGGGCACGGGACTCTCCGGTGGTGCGAACGCCGTCGCCGACTCTCTCGTGCTGTCCCTCGAGCGCATGACAGCCGTGCTCGAGATCGACGCCGATGAGCGCTACGTCGTCGCGCAGGCCGGCGTGATCAACGACAGGCTGCGCGCATCCGTCGCCGAGAAGGGCCTCTGGTATCCACCCGACCCGGCGAGCTCGGCCATCTCGACCATCGGCGGCAATGCGGCGACCAACGCCGGCGGAATCTGCTGCGTAAAGTACGGCGTGACCCGCGACTACGTGCTCGGGATGACCGTGGTGCTGGCCGACGGAGCCGTCGTGCAGTTGGGACGCCGCACGGCCAAGGGCGTCGCCGGCTACGACCTCACAGCACTCATGGTCGGCTCGGAGGGCACCCTCGGCATCATCACCGAACTCACGCTCAAGCTGCTGCCCCTGGCCGGCCGGGAGGAGCGCGCCGTGGTCGGGTACTTCCCGTCGCTGCACGCGGCAGGAGTCGCCGTCGCCGCGATCGCCCACGCCGGCATCATCCCGGCCGCGCTCGAGCTCATCGACCGCACCTGCCTGCGCGCCGTCGACGACTGGCAGCAGTGGGGCCTCCCGCGCGACGTCGACACCCTCCTGCTCGCGAAGATCGACGACGCCGGTGCCTCGGGCGACGCGCTCGCGGATCGGGTGGCCGAGGCCATGACCGCCGCCGGGGGAGTGAACGTGGAGCGGGCCAGCGAGCAGGCCGAGGTCGATCGCCTCTTCCTCGCGCGCAGACTCGCGTACCCGGCGCTGGAACGGCTCGGGCCCGTGCTCACCGAAGACGTCTGCGTTCCCAGGGGAGCCGTGCCCGAGATGCTGGCGCGCATCCAGGCGATCGCGGAGGCGAACGACGTCGTCATCGCGAACATCGCGCACGCCGGCGACGGCAACCTGCACCCGCTGATCATCGCGCCGGAGGGCGACGACGCGGCCAAGGCACGGGCCAAGGTCGCGTTCGACGCCATCATCGCCGAGTGCCTGGCGCTCGGCGGCACTGTCACGGGCGAGCACGGGGTGGGTCTGCTGAAGCTGCCCGGGCTGGCGGATGAACTGGGCGAGCGGGTGATCGAGCTGCACCGTTCGATCAAGCTCGCGCTCGACCCGCAGAACACGCTGAATCCGGGGAAGGCGTTCCCGGCCGCGGAGCCTGCCGCTGGTTGAGTAGGCCGCGAGCGAAGCGAGCAGCCGTATCGAAACCACGCCCGATCGGCGCGACGCTTGGGTGATCTCGATACGTGTCCGACTTCGTCGGGCACTACTCGATCAGCGGGTGGGGGTGTCGGGCACTACTCGCTCAGCGGGGTCAGCGAGGTCAGCGGGTGCTCAGCGAGCTGTCGTCGCCAGGAACCCCAGCAGCGCCTCGTTGAACTTCACCGGCTGCTCGATGTTCGCCGCGTGGCCGTTCTTCTCGATGATCACGGATGCCGCCAAGGGGTTCAGTGCGGCAGCCGCCGGCGCGTGCTCACTCGGCCAGAACTCGCTCTCGCGCCCGGCCACGAAGAGCACCGGCACGTCGACCGCAGCCACAGCCTCACGCCAGTCCTGTCGGGCGTGGTCGTCGAGGAGTGCCAACTCGCCGGCGCTGAACGACACCTTGAGTCCGCTGCGACGCACGTCCATGGCGCGCACGAGGCGTCCGATGCGCACGACCCCCTTGGATCGAGCGGTGGCGCGGCCCGTGTCGGGAACTCCCGTGGCGAACATCGACTCGATCGTCGCCGCGTCGTAGTCGTAGAAGCCGTAGGGCCAGTCGTCGGTGTTCAGCATCGTCGGCGTCTGGTCGACGATGACGATGGCGCCCACCCGATCCGTGCCGAACTGCGACGTGAGCGACCAGATGGCGTTGCCGCCCATCGAGCCTCCGACGAGGACGGCATCGTGAAGGTCGAGGCTGTCGAGCAGCTCGCGCACATCGGCTCCGTGGCGCTGCATGGTGTGACCGGCATCCGGAGTCTCCGACTCGCCATGGCCTCGCCGATCGAACGCGATCACCCTGTAGCCGGCCTTCGCGAGGGCCTTGCGCTGGTAGATCCAGCTCGTGGCCGCCGCCTTGAAGCCGGCGATCAGCACCACAGGCCGGCCATCGGGGGAGCCGGACTCCGTAAAGTGCAGCTTCACGTCATCCGTGGTCATGATGGTCGGCACCGATGCCTGCTTCCTCGAGTCGAACGAACTTTCGCCGGACGCGGCGTCCGCCGCGCACGCAGACAACCGTAAGACAGATGCGTACGCATTCACAGTGTCGTGCAGCTGAGCGGCACGACCTATTCCCCGCATGTCGCACCCATGCGCTCGCAGCCTCGCGCGCCTAAACTGCCGCTCGGGCCGACCCTGCACGGCCGACGGAGGGAGGGCGGCGCAGTGACCCTGTTCACGTCCGATCCCCGAGAGCCGTACACCTCCCCGTACGGCACCCCGTTCGACGCCGACCCGCCGCGTCGCCCGAGACGCGGACGCCGCATCGTGGTCTGGCTGCTGGTCGCCCTCGGCGCCGTCGCCGCGGTCTGGGCCTTCGCGAACCCCGTGCGGCTCACCGATCAGATCGTGGTGTGGACGCATCAGCCGCAGGCCGCCGCCGTGCAGTTCGCCCAGCGCGCCGGGATGACCGACGAGGCGCGCTTCACCTTCTACGCCAGTGTTCCGGCGATCGAGGACCGCGCCGCGTTCAATGCGTCGTGCAACCAGCTCCTCGAGCAGGGAGTGACCCTCGGATGCTACGTGCCGGTGGGTCGTGCGATCCACCTGTTCGACATCACCGACGAGCGGCTCGACGGCATGCAGGTCGTCACCGCCGCCCACGAGATGCTGCACGCCGTGTGGGCGCGCATGAGCTTCGGAGAGCAGAGCGAGATCTCATCACTGCTGGAGGACGAGGCAGCGCGGCTCGCCGACGATCCGGCGTTCCTCGACAAGCTGGCGCTCTACGCGGGCATCGACGACGCCGGACGGGCGACCGAGCTGCACTCCATCCTCGGAACCGAGTTCACCGGGCTGTCTCCGGCCCTCGAGAAGCACTACGCCCGGTACTTCGATGATCGGGCCGAGCTGGTCGCGTTGCACGTGACCAGCGAGGGCGTCTTCTCGGCGCTGCAGACCCAGTCGGAGGCCCTCGTCGCCGAGCTCGACACCCTGCGCGGCGACATCGAGGTCGACTCGCACGACTACACCGAGGAGTCGGATCGGCTGAGCGCGGACATCGACGACTTCAACGCCCGCTGGGACGCCCCGGATGCCGGAACCCAGGAGCAGTTCGATGCCGAGCGCGCGGAGCTGCTCGATCGACAGGCGACGCTCGACGCGCTGTACGACTCCATCACGACTCGGCGCGCCGAGTTTGATGAGAAGGCGAAGAAGCTGGAGCAGATGAACGTGCAGGTCGACGCGTTGAACGCCGCCATCGACTCGCGGATGCCGCCCGTCGGCGAGTGACGAGGGGCGGCATCCGGCAGCAGAGGGCTGTCAGGCCGCCGAGCCCACCCGAACGACCATCTTGCCGGTGTTCTCGCCGCGCATGAGCCCGAAGAAGGCCTCGACGGCGTTGTCGATGCCCGCGACGACGGTCTCGTCGAACACGATCTTCCCGTCGCGGAACCAGCCCGTCATCTCCTCGGTGAAGGCGCGGTAGTGCTGGAAGTGGTTGCCGACGGTGAACCCCTGCAGCGTGAGGCCGCGGGTGACGATGTTCGCCATGTTCGAGGGCCCGGCGACGCGCTCGGTGGCGTTGTAGTCCTGGATGGCGCCGCAGAGCGCCGCGCGTCCGCCGTCGTTGAAGGAGCTGAGGGCGGCCTCGAGGTGGTCGCCGCCCACGTTGTCGAAGTACACGTCGATGCCGTCGGGCGCGGCGGCCTTCAGCTGCTTCCGCACCGGGGCGTCCTTGTAGTTGAACGCCGCGTCGTAGCCGTACTTCTCCGTGAGGAGAGCGACCTTGTCGGGTGTTCCGGCCGAGCCGATCACGCGCGAGGCGCCCTTCAGTCGCGCGATCTGTCCTGCGGCCGTTCCGACGGCACCGGCAGCGCCCGAGATGAAGACGATGTCGCCCTCCTTCATCTTCGCGATCTCGAGCAGTCCGAGGTAGGCGGTGAATCCGGTCAGGCCCAGCATTCCGAGGTAGGCGGACAGGGGAACGCCCGGAAGCTCGGGAACGACCCTGTAGCCGGATGCCGCTCCCTGGCTCACATCGCGCCAGCCCTCCTGGTGCAGCACGACGTCGCCGACCGAGTGGGCGTCGGAGGTCGACTCGACGACGCGTCCGATGGCGCCGCCGGTCATGGTCTCGCCGAGGGCGTAGGGCGGTGTGTAGCTGCGGACGTCGTTCATGCGGCCGCGCATGTACGGGTCGACCGAGATGAACTCGTTCGCGACCCGCACCTCGCCGGGAGCCAGCTCGGGCAGCTCGACGGTGACACTGCGGAAGTCGTCGTGGGTCGGCCAGCCGACGGGCCGGGCGACGAGCTGGATCTGCGTGCTGGTGTTCGATGTCATGGTCCCATCCTCCGTCAGTCGAGGGCGCCGATCCACTTCGTGGGAATGTGTTCAGCCCCTGCGGCCTCGACGGCCTCGGCGCGCCCGTCGGCACGATCGTTCGCGCGGCGCCGGCCATCCGTTCCCGCGAATGCACCCCATGTGCCCGGCGGGCGGGTGGCGGACGCGTAAGGTTGCCGCACGGGGCCGTCCAGGCTTCCCGATCAAAGGGCGTCACAGTGTCAGACAAGTCACCGAAGAAATCGTCCAGCAAGACCGCCGCGAGCAAGACCCTCAAGGAGAAGCGCGCGGACAAGAAGGCCAAGGTCGAAGGCCGTTCATCGAGCGACGCCGTCAGCGGCGCCACTCACAAGAAGTAGGCGCATCGGCCCGGTCGTCCAGGCGTCCGGGCCGCCGAGCTCCCCAGGCCGGGAGTTGCCGCTCGCGTTGCGCTATCGCTGGAGGAGCTCCTCCTAGGATTGCCTCATGCCTGAACTCCTCGCCGCCTGCGTCGTCCGCGAACTCCGCCCCGACCGCGGCAACGGGGTGACGGCCATCGACAAGGTGGCGGTCAGGTCGCGCGCGAAGATCGGGCCGTACGGGCTGCGATCCGACGTGCAGGTCGACCGCAAGCACCACGGCGGCTTCGACAAGGCGGTCTACGCCTACGCCCAGGAGGACGCGGAGTACTGGGAGAGCGAGCTCGGCCGCGAGCTTCCCGCCGGGTGGTTCGGCGAGAACCTGCGGGTGTCTGGCATCGACGTGAATGCGGCGCGCATCGGCGAGCGGTGGCGCATCGGCACGGATGAGGCATCCGTCGTGCTCGAAGTCACCATGCCCCGCACCCCGTGCGGAACCTTCGCGCGCTGGGTGGGTGGCGAGCACGAACGTGGGTGGGTCAAGCGCTTCGGCGCTGCCGGCCGGCTGGGAGCCTACCTGCGCGTCGTGAAGCGCGGGTCGGTGGCGGCCGGAGACCCGATCGAGGTCGTGCACAGCCCCGACACGGGGCTCACCGTGCTGGGGATGTTCCGCGCCTGAGAGAGGCGCGTCGGCGTCAGCCCTGGTAGCCCGACTTCACCATGGCGACGATGGCCGCGACGAGTCCGACTCCGCCGACGAGGCCGATCAGTCCGACAACGGACCAGAGGATCACTTCAGCCGACATCAGGCTCTCCATTTCATGCGGTGAGACTCCATTCTGGCCTGTCCCGGACAGCAGCACCAACCGGGCCATCGCTGTCGCTATCGTTGTCGGATGACTGCAACCGGCGCCTGCAGAACCACCCTGTCGGAACGGCACGCCTAGATGGATACCGTGACGACGGTCGTCTGGGTCGTCGCCTTCGTGCTGGTCACCGTGACGGTGACGGGCTTCACCGGGCGCATCGGATGGTCGGCCCCTGTCGCCCTCGTGGCCGTCGGCGCCGTCGCCTCCTTCATCCCCGCGGTTCCCCGGGTCGAGATCGAGCCCGAGCTGGTGCTCTACGCCGTCATCCCGCCCCTGCTGTTCGCCGCGGCGATCCGCACGTCGTTCATCGACATCCGTGCCCGCGACGACAGCATCCTGGCACTCTCCGTGGGCCTCGTGGTCTTCACCGTCGTCGTGGTCGGCTTCGCGACCTGGATGCTGGTTCCCGCCATCACGCTCGCCGCAGCGTTCGCCTTCGGCGCCGTCGTGGCCCCGACCGATGCCGTGGCCGTGTCGGCCGTCGCCGGTCGCCTGAAGCTTCCCCGTCGCCTGGTGACGATCCTCGAGGGCGAGAGCCTGCTGAACGACGCGACGGCCCTCGTCGCGCTGAACGCAGCGATCATGGCGATCGTCAGCGTCACAGTTCTGAACCCGGTGGCGATCGCCGGCAACTTCGTGCTCGCCGTGGTCGGCGGAGTCGGCGTCGGTCTCGGCATCGGCTGGGTGCTCTCCGAGGTGCGGAAGCGACTGCGTGCGCCCGTGCTCGACACCAGCCTGTCGCTCATCACCCCGTACCTCGCGTTCATCATCGCGCAGGCGATCGGAGGCTCCGGCGTTCTGGCGGTGGTCGTCGCCGGCATCCTGCTCGGCTATCGATCTCCCACCGTCCAGTCGGCCGAGGCACGCATCGCCGAGAGGCTCAACTGGAAGACGATCCAGTTCCTGCTCGAGAACGCGGTCTTCCTCTTCATCGGCCTGAACCTCGCCGGCATCGTCGAGGGCGCCTCGTCGGCGGGTCTCGGCATCTGGCCCACCATCGGCATCTGCATCGCCATCCTCGTGACGCTCATCGTGTCGCGGTTCGCCTGGGTCTTCATGCTCACCTGGCTCTACCGCCACGGTCCGCGGTTCCTGCGCGCACGCCAGTGGAGCTGGCGCAATGCGACCGCCGTCTCGTCGGCCGGCATCCGGGGGGTCGTCACCCTCATCGCAGTGTTCCTGCTCCCGCCTGAGACGCCGCAGCGCGAGTTCCTGCAGTTCCTCGCCTTCGTCGTGGTGGTCGGAACGCTGCTCGAGGGACTGGCGCTTCCGCGGATCCTCACGCTGCTGAAGCTTCCCGCTCCCGACTACAGCCAGGAGCACTCGGAGCGGATGCTGCTCATGGCCGAGGCTGAGGATGCCGGCGTGGCGAGGCTCGAGCAGGAGCGCACCGACGACGACGAGCTCGAGGTCATCGACAGGCTGCGCGCGAATGCGGTGTTCCTCGCCGAGGCACTGCAGAACCCGCCGACGACCGGAGGCGAACCGCGCCCGGTCGCCTACACGCGACTGCGGCGCGTGATGATCGAGGCGCAGCGTGAAGCCGTGCTCGCGGCCCGCCGCGAGGGGCGGTACCAGGAGGCCGCCGTGCTCTCGGTGCTCGCCGCGATCGACGCCGAGGAGACGGCGCTGCGCACGGCCGGCCCCAAGGTCAAGCCCGCCGCGCTGCCGGTGCCTCCTCCGAGGCGGATGCCGTCGAAGCGCCGCCGCCCGGCCCCCGAGTAGGTTGGTGCCATGGCGAGCGAAGCGACGATGCTGACCGTACCCGGGCCCCACGGCGACCGGGAGGTGCGCATCTCCAGTCCGAGCAGAGTGGTCTTCCCCGAGCCCGGCATCACCAAGCTCGATCTCGCGCAGTACATCGTGGCGGTCGGGGACGCCTTCGTGGCGGCGAACGGCGACAGGCCCGTGTCACTGCAGCGCTTCGGTGACGGCATCGACGGCGACCAGTTCTTCTCGAAGAACCCGCCGAAGGGCGCTCCCGACTACGTGCGCTCGGTGCCCGTCGTCTATCCGAGCGCCCGATCCCATCCGCAGCTCGTCATCGACGAACCGGCCGTCGCCGTCTGGGCCGTGCAGATGAACACCATCGTGTTCCACCCGTGGGCATCGCGCGCCGGAGACTCCGACAACCCCGACGAGTTGCGCATCGACCTCGACCCGCAACCCGGAACCGACTTCGCCGACGCCAAGGCGGCCGCCGTCGAGTTGCATTCAGTGCTCGCCGACGCGGGGCTCACGGCCTTCATCAAGACCTCGGGCAATCGCGGTCTGCACGTCTTCGCGCCGATCGAGCCCACGCACGAGTTCCTGGAGGTTCGGCACGCCGTGATCGCCGCCGCCCGAGAACTGGAGCGACGCATGCCGGCTGCCGTGACGACGGCATGGTGGAAGGAGGAGCGCGGCGAGCGCATCTTCGTGGACTTCAACCAGGCCAATCGCGATCGCACCATGGCCGGCGCCTACAGCCCCCGAGCCCTCGCCCACGCTCCGGTCTCCTGCCCGATCACCTGGGACGAGCTGGCGGATGCCGATCCGCACGACTTCACCGTTCTGACGGTTCCGAACCGCCTGCGCACCGTCGGAGATCCGTGGGCGGCGCTGCACGACGAGCCCGGCCGCATCGACACGCTGCTGGAGTGGTGGGACCGCGACCTCGCGAACGGCCTCGGCGAGCTGCCGTTCCCGCCCGACTTCCCGAAGATGCCGGGGGAGCCGCCGCGCGTGCAGCCGAGCCGCGCGAAGAAGCCCGAGTGACCTCCCGACCCCTACCGTCGGGCTGACCGGGGCGGTCGCGACCGCATGTGCGCCGCGACGAGGCCGAGCAGCCGGGTGAGTTCGACGCGGTCGGAGTCGGCGAGGGCGTCGACGAGCACGTCGCGCACCACGCTGACATGGCCGGGGAGCACCCGCTCGAGAAGGGCCGCGCCCGCAGGGGTGAGGGTCACGTCGATGCCGCGCTCGTCGGTCGCGGACGGCGCCCGAGTGACGAGGCCGGCCTTCTCCAGCCGGCCGACCTGGTAGGTCACTCCGCTCCGACTGTGCACGAGCCTGTCCGCGATGTCGGTCATGCTGCGCGGTGCCGACCGGTCCTCTCCGAGGATCGCCAGAATCTGGAACTGCACCAGCGTGAGGTCTCCGTGCTCGCGGAGCTGGCTCTGCACCCCGTGCTGCACGAGGGCACCTACCTCGAGGAGGGCGAAGTACACCCCGAACTCCGCGGGCAGCGGTGGAGGAACGGCGACATCCGACATGCTCGCATCCTATTTCAGAATTTGTTTCGAATTCGGAATAGATCGAACGGTAGTGCGTTGACATCATCACAAGTAGTTCGAATTCGAAGGAGCTAGACAGATGACAATCGCACAGGACATCGCGTCGGGCGGGCTCTGGTCGCCCACGACGCTCGGCCGCATCGATCTCGCGCATCGCGTGGTGATGGCACCGATGACCCGGAGCCGCGCCACGGACGACGGACTCGTGACCGACCTGACGCGTACGTACTACAGACAGCGTGCGTCGCTCTCGATGCTGATCTCCGAGGGGACGCAGCCGTCAGAGGACGGGCAGGGTTACCTGGCGACTCCGGGCATCCACACGGCGGAGCAGGCGGCGGCCTGGGGCCGAGTAGCCGATGCAGTCCACGCCGAGGGATCGACGCTCATCATCCAACTCATGCACGTGGGTCGTGTGTCGCACCGATCGAACACCCCGCACGGCCGCGCGCCGCTGGCGCCGTCAGCCGTCGCAGCACGGGGCGACATGTTCACGGCGACCGGGCCGCAGCCGATGACCGAACCGCGAGCGATGACCGAGGCCGACATCGCGCGCACGATCTCGGATTTCCGTCGAGCGGCACGGCTGGCCGTCGATGCCGGCGCCGATGGCGTCGAGGTGCACGGGGCGAACGGCTACCTGCTCCAGCAGTTCATGAGCACGAACGCGAACCGACGCACCGACGCCTATGGCGGCGACATCGCGGGCCGCATCAGGTTCCCGGTCGAGGTCGCTTCTGCCGTCGCCGACGAGATCGGCGCCGACCGCACCGGCTACAGGATCAGCCCGGGCAGCCCGCTCGGGGACATCGAGGAGGCTGACGTGGCCGAGGTCTACGCCGCACTTCTCGATCGCCTGGCGCCCCTGGGGCTCGCGTACCTGCACGTCGTGCATCTGGGAGACGAGTCGCTGCTGCGCGCCATCCGCGGGGCGTGGCGCGGCGGCCTGGTGCTGAATCGTGCCGGGGCCGGCCTGGCTCGCCGCGTCGCGGACCTGCACGAAGGACTGGCCGACGTCGTCAGCGTCGGAGCGCTGGCCCTGGCCAATCCCGACCTGCCCGCCCGCATCCGCAGCGGTGCCCCCTTGAACGAACCGGACCGCGCCACCTTCTACGGCGGCGGGTCGCACGGCTACACGGACTACCCGCGACACGCGGCCTGATCACTACCACGAAAGGCGACAACATCATGCACGCATACCTCCTCACCCACTACGGTCCCGATGGACTCGAGTCCGACGAGATCGAGGCCCCCGCCCCGAGCATCGGCGAGGTGGCCCTACGACTCGAGGCCATCGCGATCAACCCTCTCGACTGGAAGATCCGGCTCGGGCTCCTCGCCCAGATGATTCCGCTGCACCTCCCAGCCGTGCTCGGTTCCGAAGCAGCCGGAACTGTTCTGAGCGTCGGCCCCGGCGTCACGGAGTTCACCGTCGGCGACAGGGTGACCGGATTCATCGACAGCGGTGCCTTCGCCGAGGTGGCCGTCACCCGAGCCTCCCGGCTGGTGAGGGTTCCGGATGGACTCTCCCTGCCGGATGCCGCCGCCCTGCCGACAGCCGCCGAGACGGCAACGCGCATCCGTGCGCTGCTTCCGCCGGCACCGTCGTCGACCGTCGTAGTGAACGGGGCGGCCGGGGCCGTCGGCAGCATGATCACCCAGCTTCTCGTCCGCGACGGACATCGGGTCATCGGCACGGCCAGCACCGAGAACCACGACTATCTGCGCACTCTCGGCGCCACCCCGATCGACTACGGTCCTGCCCTGGTCGACGAGCTCCGCCGGATCGCGCCGGGCGGCATCGATGCGGCATACGACACCGCGGGTCGCAATTTCATCGCGCGCGTCGGGGAGGTCATCGACGCGCGGCGAATCGTCACCATCGTCGACTTCGCCGCAGGGGCGAGCGGGGCTGTCGTTGCGGGAGGAGACCCGACGCAGCTGCTCATCACCGAGGCCGTGCGCGAGGTGGTGGGGCTTGCCGCGCGAGGAGACATCCGCGTGGCGATCGCGGCGGAGTACCCGTTCTCCGCACTCGACCGTGCGCTCTCCCTCAGCGAACAGGGTCACCTGCGCGGAAAGATCGTCGTGCTCGGTCACGAGGCGAATGTCGCAGAAGCCGGGTCAGTCGACTGAGTGATCCGGTGGTCGGGTAGGCCGTGAGCGGAGCGAGCCGCCGTATCGAGACCCGTCACGACGGCGCGCCGCTCAGGTCGCGCGGTTCCCGACGGATCTCGATACGTGTCCGACTGCGTCGGGCACTACTCGATCAGCGGGAGGGGGACTGCTCGATCAGCGGTCACTCGAGCACCTTGCTCAGGTCGTAGGCCGCCGGGATCTCGAGCTGCTCGAAGGTGCACGACCTCGCATCCCGGTCGGGTCGCCAGCGGGCGAACTGCACGGTGTGACGGAAGCGCGAGCCCTCCATCTGGTCGTAGCGCACCTCCATCACACGAGTCGGCTCGAGCTTGACGAATGACACGTCCTTGCTGCCGGAGAACCGGCTGCGGTCGGTCTCACCGGTCACGGCCGCGCCGTCCTCGTCGCGCACGACGAGCGGCGAGAGCTCCTCCACCAGTTCGAGTCGCCGCGCGTCGGAGAACGCCGACGCCCCGCCCACGCCTCGCAGTTCGCCCCTCTCGTCGTAGAGCCCGAGCAGGAGAGACCCGACTCCGCTGCCGCTCTTGTGCACGCGATACCCGAGCACCACGACGTCGGCCGTGCGGTGGTGCTTGATCTTCAGCATCACGCGCTTGCCCGGCGCATAGACGGCCGCCAACGGCTTCGCCACGACCCCGTCGAGGCCGGCTCCCTCGAACTCGACGAGCCACTCGCGGGCGAGGGCGGCATCCGTCGTCGTCCTCGTGATGGTCAGGGGGGCCGCGAATCCCTGCGCCAACGCCTCGAGTGCCGCACGGCGCTCCGAGAACGGCCGCTCCAGCAGTGACTCGTCGCCGAGGGCCAGCACGTCGAACGCCACGAACATCGCCGGAGTCTCGACCGACAGCTTCGCGACCCTGCTCGCGGCGGGATGGATGCGCTGCGACAGCGCCTCCCAGTCGAGCCTCTCGCCGCCGGTGGATCCGCGCGATGACGCGCGCACCATGATCTCGCCGTCGAGCACGGTCGGCTGCGTCAGCTGGGCGGCGAACGCCTCGACCAACTCGGGGAAGTAGCGCGTGAGCATCTTCGAGCCGCGACTGCCGATCTCCACGGTCTCGCCGTCGAAGTAGATGACGGCCCGGAAGCCGTCCCACTTCGGTTCGTAGAGCAGGCCTCCGGCGACGCTGTCGGCATCGGGCACCCTGTCTAGGGCCTTCGCGAGCATGGGGGAGATGGGCGTCGTCGCCGAGGGTTCCATGCGTCGATCCTGCCCGACCCGGCGGCTTTCTGCGACAGTGGAGGGATGACTTCCACCCCGTTCACGATCGCCGTGCCCGACGACACGCTCGACGACCTGCGGATGCGGCTGCGCAACACCCGCTTCACGACTCCGAGTCGCGCCGAGTCCTGGGGTGCCGGCGTCGACCCCGACTACCTCGCGTCTCTCGTCGCAGGGTGGGCGGACTGGCTCGATTCCGACTGGCGCCTGGTCGAGAGCCGCCTCAACGCGCTCGACCACCGCCTCGTCGACGTCGACGGCACCGGCATCCACATCGTGCGCGCGGCCTCCGGATCCGTCGACGGCGAACGGATGCCGCTCCTCCTGATGCACGGCTGGCCGAGCAGCTTCGTCGAGATGCTCGCGCTGGTCGAGGAGTTCCGGGCAGCGGGCGCGCCGTTCGAGATCGTCGTCCCGTCGATGCCGGGCTTCCTCTTCAGTGAGCTGCCCGAGGGCCCGCTCACCCGGGAGGCCATGGCCGACGTCATGCACGCGCTCATGACCGAGGAGCTCGGCTTCGAGCGCTACGGGGTGTTCGGGGGAGACATCGGCGGCACTGTCGCGGCCTGGCTCGCTGCGAAGCATCCGGAGTCCGTCACCGGCCTCTACATGATCCACCCGCCGTTCCCGGCCGAGTTCGAGGCGCCGCTCACCGACGAGGAGCACGAGTTCCTCGAGTCCGAGGCTGAGTTCGACTCATCGGACGGCGGCTACAGCGCCATCATGATCACGCGTCCGGACACCATCGGAGCCGCCGTCGCGGACTCGCCGGCCGGCCTCCTGGCCTGGATCATCGACAAGTACCGCGACTGGAGCGACTGCGGCGGCGACCTCGAGACGCGCTTCGACCGCGAGACCCTGTTCACCATCGGAACCCTGTACTGGTTCACGGAGTCCATCGGAACCTCGTTCCGCCAGTACGTCGACTACGACGCGAACCGACCGCGGCCCGACATCACGGTGCCGGCAGGCTTCACCGTGAGCGCCGAGCCCGGCATCCGGGAGATGCCGCGCAGCATCGCCGACAGGTCGTGCTCCGACATCCGCGTCTGGCACGACCCGTCCGTCGGCGGGCACTTCCTCGCGCATGAGGAACCGAAGCTGCTCGCGGGCCATCTCACAGCCTTCTTCGCGAGTATCTGACGTCATGACGGACGCGACCGAGGCGCTCATGAGAGGATCCGATCGATTCGACGTGCGCGAGTTCGCGCGCACCGCCGTCGGCACGCACCGCGATCGCCTCGACATCGCAGCCCTCGCCGCCCGACCTCTCCCGGGGGACGCCGTTCGGGCCGTTCGAGTGCTGCGCGACCTCGAGGCCGCCACCATGGACCGGCTGAGGAACGTCCTCGTCACAGCCACCCACAAGGACGCGCGGGTGACGGCGTTCCTGGTGAGCTGGGCGTTCGAGAAGTTCTGGATCGCCGACGCCCTCACCGCCGTCATCGAGGCCCAGCCCGAGGCGCACCGCATTGCCGTCGAGACGACATCGGTGACGGATGCGGCGACCTCGCGTGGCCGGGCAGAACGGCGTGCCCGCCGCGGGCCTGTGCGCCGCTCGGTGTCGGGCTTCCTCGCGGGCGAGGCGATCGTGGCGGTGCACGTGACCAGCGGCCTCGTCGACGACTGGATGCTGCGGGCGACCTACGAGCGGGTGATCGAGGTGAGCGAGAACGCCGAGGTCGCCCGCGCCCTGGGCGACGTGCTCGACCTCAAGGCGCGCCACTCGCGCTTCTTCGAGGAGGAGTCCGTGCACCGCCTGCTCGAGAGCCCGCGCGCCGTGCGGCTCACCCGCCGGGAGCTCCGGCGTGACGTGCTGCCGCTCGGTGCCGCCACGCTGTCCCCGGCCGACCGCGCCTTCTTCACGCGCTTCTCCTTCGCCGGCGACATCGGCCCGATGCGGGCGCAGAGGGTCGCGTCGAGCGTCGCCGACCTTCCCGGCATGGACGACGGCACGATCAGAGCCGTGCAGCTGCGACTCGCAGCCTGAGCACTCGCGTGCTTGGATGATCAGCGGAACGAGGGAGCACAGTGGCATTCGACATCGACACGTACACCGCGACGAGCGTGAGCGTGAACTGGGACGACCTCGACCTCGAGGTCTTCCGCGAGCATCCGTTGCCCGAGGACTCGCTGCGGACCCTCCGCTACATGGCCGACGTCGAGTACCACACCGTCTGCTACACCCGTGATCTGCTCACCACGCCGTCGCACCGCGAAGCCGACGTGAGCTCGTTCATGACCATGTGGAACCGCGAGGAGTTCTGGCACGGCGAGGCTCTCGCCGCCGTGCTCGCGATGCACGACATCACCGTCGACTTCGATCAGCTCAAGGCCAACCGGCTGAAGCTCGGCTGGAAGGACCGGCTCGACCCCATCAAGCAGTCGATGCTCGGGTCGCTCGTGGGCGAGGACTTCGTGGCCGTGCACATGTCGTGGGGCGCGGCCAACGAGTGGTCGGCCATCACCGCCTACAACCGCATGGCCGAGCTCGAGCAGGATCCCGTGCTCGCCGAACTCCTGCGCCGCATCGCGAAGCAGGAGGCTCGACACGTCGCCTTCTACACCTCGCAGGCGCGCGAACGGCTGGCGAAGAGCACCAAGGCGCAGAAGATCACGCGGTTCGCGCTGAGCAGGTTCTGGGCTCCGGTCGGCTCGAGCATCATGGAGCGTTCCGACGTGCAGCACGTCATGAACCACCTCATGAGCGGACCCGACGGTCGCAAGGCCGCCAGGAAGGTCGACGATTCGATCAGCGGGATGCCGGGACTCGGCGGCCTCACCATCGTGCAGGACGCGCTCGACGAACTGGGCGTCCCGGCCTGAGTCGAGCGCCGCGCGTCAGAGCGCGTCGACGTAGAGCCAGGCTCCGCCTTCGCGCACGAAGGAGCTGTTCTCGTGCTGGGCGTGGGCGACGCCGTCGTGCTTCGAGCGCGCGGTGAACTCGACGGTGCCGGTCGTGTCGAAGGGGCCGCCGCCGGTGGTCGCGGCGATCTCGAGGCGGAACCAGCGGACGGTCGGGTCGAGCTCGAGGTCTGTCGGACGGGTCGACGGATGCCACGTGCGCAGCAGGTATGCCACGTCACCCACCACGTAGCCCGAGTAGCGCGAGCGCATGAGTTGCACCGCGGTGGGCGCGAGGGCGTCTCCGCTGTGGAACCTGCCGCAGCAGGAGCCGTAGCTCTCGCCGCTCAGGCAGGGGCAGCGGCTGTCAGTGCTCAGGACGGGGAAGGCGGCGTCGGTCACCACTCGATCCTCCCATCTGGGGCGCTTCGACCGCGGACTGCATCCGGGCCTCTGCGAGCGGGTCCAGCATGATCCGTTCGCTGAGGGCCGAGCGGAGCGACCGCCCGAAGCGCCACCGACGAGCGACGTTGACCCAGTGCGATCAGCGGAGAGCCACGTGCCCGGTCACGGACGCGAGACGGCAGCGCGAAGCCGATCGAGATGGTGCCGCCATCCCTCTTCGTGCTGAAGTGCTCCGGCGGCATCGAGTCCGGATTCCCGCACGGTGACGATCGAGCCGCCGCCGTCAGTAGCCGTGACCACCCACTCGACCGTGGTCTGCACCGCGCCGGGGTCCGTCCAGACGAACGAGAGGCGATGCGGAGGATCGACGTCGACGATAGTGCCGAGTGCAGTGACCTCGCGCCCGTCGTCGTCGAGCCACCGTTCGATCAGGGGCGCATCGGCCACGGCGTCGAAGTCCAGATCCGACCACCAGGTGTGGCGCCGATCGGTGAGCAGCGACCACGCCGACCTCACGCCGATCGGCAGCTCGATCTCCACGACCACATCGCGCATGCGCGTCGTCAGCCCAGCGCGGGCTTGATGTCGTGCACGATCGACTCCAGGATGCGCACGTTGAAGGCGACTCCCAGCTGGTTGGGCACCGTGACCAGCACGGTGTCCGCGGCCTGCACGGCGGCATCCTGAGCCAATTCGGCCGCGATCACGTCGGGCTCGCCGATGTAGCTGCGCCCGAAGCGCGCGAGACCCCCGTCGAGGTGACCGACCTGGTCCTTCGCATCGGCCTGGGCCCGCAGCCCGAAGTAGCGGCGCGACTCGTCGTCGATGAGCGGCAGGATGCTGCGGCTCACCGACACCCGCGGCTCGAAGTCGTGCCCGGCCTCGGCCCACGCCGCCCGGAACATCGCGATCTGCTCGGCCTGCAGCTGGTCGAACGGCACCCCGGTGTCCTCGGTGAGCAGGGTCGAGCTCATCAGGTTCATGCCCTGCTCGGCCGTCCACACCGCCGTCTTGCGCGTGCCGGCGCCCCACCAGATGCGCTCGGGCAGGGTCGGTGACAGGGGTTCGATGGCGAGCGGATGCGAGGTCCCCGTCATCTGGGGGTTGGCGTGCGCCAGCCCGGCTCCGGCGATGGCCGCCCGGAAGAGCTCGGTGTGCGCACGTGCCATGTCTGCATCCGTCTGTCCGTCGGAGGGGACGTAGCCGAACGACTCGTAGCCGGCCAGCGCGGTCTCGGGTGACCCGCGGCTGATACCGAGCTGCAGTCTCTCACCGGCGATCAGGTCGGCGGCAGCGGCCGACTCGGCCATGTACAGCGGGTTCTCGTAGCGCATGTCGATGACGCCGGTGCCGATCTCGATGGTCGTCGTGCGGGCGCCGACGGCGGCGAGCAGGGGGAACGGCGAGGCGAGCTGGCGGGCGAAGTGGTGTACCCGGAAGTAGGCGCCGTCGACGCCGACCTCTTCGGCCGCGACCGCCAGGTCGATCGACTGCTGCAGGACGTCGGCGGCCGTGCGGGTCAACGACCCGGGCACGGCCTGGTAGTGGCCGAAGGAGAGGAATCCGATGCGCTTCACCATGACCACAGCGTAGGCACGCGCCGGGGTATTCCGCTCGTCGCATGCTGAGGGCCCGGTGTTATCGTGACGACCGTGACAGACACCGAGCTTCCGACCTCCTCAGCCACCTACACCTGGGTCGATCCGGCCGTCGGGCTCGTGCAGTTGCCGCAGCTCAGCGGCCTCGAGTACCTCACCGGCATCCTCGAGGGGCGCATCCCCGAGCCGCCGATCGCCGTGCTGATGAACATGGACATCGTCGCGGTCTCCGAGGGCGAGGTGGTCTTCGAGACGCGACCGACGCAGGCGCACTACAACCCCCTCGGCACCATCCACGGCGGACTGGCCTGCACGGTGCTCGACACCGTGCTGGGATGCGCCGCCCACAGCACTCTGCCTGCCGGCACCGGCTACACCTCGATCGACATCACCGTCAGCTACGTGCGCCCGATCCAGCCGTCGGCAGCACCGCTGCGGGCGACCGGACGAGTGCGCAAGAGCGGCACCCGGGTGATCTTCGCCGAGGCCGAGCTGACCGACAGCGCCGGAAACCTTCTCGCCACGGCGACGAGCAGTCTGCTGGTGTTCGCCCACCGCCCCCAGAGCTGAGGCAGCCGGGCCTCAGGCTGCTGAGCCTCAGGCAGTCAACCGGTCGAACACGGCGTCGAGCTCGGCATCCACGACCTGGGCCTCGGGGTGCGCGTCGTACCAGGCGATCGCCTCGGCGGCGCCCTCCCAGTACGGCACCGTCCTGGCGAACTCGGGCACCAGCGCCTTCACCTTGGAGTTGTCGAACACCATCGAGTGGGCCTTGTCACCGATGAGGCCGGGACCGAGTTCCGGATGCGCCGCTGCGATCGCATCCGACGACACGTGCGCGAGCACGGGCTGGACGCCGGCGGCCTCGCCGAGCCAGCCGTAGATCTGGTTCCACGTCGGAGCGTGGTCGCCGGTGATGTGGAAGGTGTCGCCCACGGCGTACGGGTTGCCGAGCAGGCCCGCGAATCCGACGGCGAAGTCGCGGGTGTGCGTGAGGGTCCAGAGGCTGGTGCCGTCGCCGTGCACGACGACGGGCTTGCCTGCCCGCATGCGTGCGATGTCCGTCCATCCGCCCGAGGTGGGCAGCAGCGTGCGGTCGTAGGTGTGCGACGGTCGCACGATCGTGGCCGGGAAGCCGCGGTCGCGGTAGGCGCCCACGAGCAGGTCCTCGCAGGCGATCTTGTCGCGGGAGTACTGCCAGAACGGGTTGCGCAGCGGGGTCGATTCCGTCACCGGAAGCCGCGAGGGAGGCGTCTGATACGCGGATGCGGAGCTGATGAACACGTACTGGCCCACGCGCCCCTCGAAGAGGTCGATGTCGGCCTGCACGTGATCGGGAGTGAACGCGAGGAACTCGGCGACGACGTCGAACTCGGCGTCGCCGACGGCGTCACGCACGCTCGCAGGATCGCGGAGATCCGCGGTCAGCCTGTGGACGGCATCCGGCAGCGGACGCACCCTCGATTCACCCCGGTTCAGCACCGTCACGTCGTGGCCGAGTTCGATGGCACGGGAGACGGATGCCGCGCTGATGACGCCGGTGCCGCCGAGGAAGAGGATGCGCTTGCTCATCCCTCGATCATGCACCCTGGCGTCGCGGTATCCCTGCACCGCGGCGGCGACTGCGTCGCTGCCTCGGCGGGCGGGGAGCGGCCTAGGCTGGCGATCATGGACTTCGGACTCTTCATTCCCCAGGGCTGGCGGCACGACCTTCTCGGCATCGATCCGGCCGATCAGTGGGAGACGATGAACTCTCTCGCGCAGCACGCCGACGCCGGGCCGTGGGATTCGCTCTGGGTGTACGACCACTTCCACACAGTGCCGGTTCCCTCCGAGGAGGCCACGCACGAGGCGTGGACGCTGATGGCCGCCTTCGCCGCGAGCACGTCACGCGTGAAGCTCGGTCAGATGTGCACCTGCATGAGCTATCGCAATCCCGTGCACCTGGCCAAGATCGCGGCGACGGTCGACATCATCTCGGGCGGCCGCACGCAGATGGGCATCGGCGGCGGCTGGTACGAGCACGAGTGGCGCGCCTACGGCTACGGCTTCCCGCCCGTCGCCGAGAGGCTCGCCCGCCTGCGCGAGGGCGTCGAGATCTTCTCCCAGGCCTGGACGACGGGCAGCGCGACCCTCGACGGCAGGCACTACCAGGTCGACGGTGCCATCGTGCGGCCCCTCCCGCTGCAGGAAGGCGGCATCCCGATGTGGATCGCCGGCGGCGGAGAGAAGGTCACGCTCAAGATCGCCGCACAGTACGCCCGGTACACCAACTTCACCGGGACCCTCGAGGAGTTCGACCACAAGAGCGCCGTGCTCCGCGGCCACTGCGATGCGATCGGTCGCGACTTCGCCTCGATCACCCGGTCGTCGAACTTCAACACCATCGTCGCCGCGACCGAGGCCGAGGTCGCCGACCGCATCGACGCGCTGCACGCTCGGGTGCTGCCGTACCTCGGAGAGGTCAAGGCCGGCGAGTTCGTGGCGGAGTACCGGAACGGCACTCCCGCGGTCGGTACGCCGGAGCAGGTCGTCGAGCGCCTGCGCGAGCGGCGGGAGCACGGGCTGGGGTACGCCATCCACTACTTCCCGGAAGCGGCCTACGACAGGTCGGGCATCGAGCTCTTCGAGCGCGAAGTGCTGCCCGCGCTGGCCTGACGCCGGCATCCGTCGCCTCGGGAATAGCCGGATGCGACCCGCCGTTCTGTTTTATGCAAACGTATGAAGTGATCGAGTAGTAGTCAGGAGCCCTCATGGCACAGCAGGTCGAGTTCGGAGTCGACACCTTCGGCGACGTCACAGTGGACGCGAACGGCGACAGGCTGTCGCAGGCCGAGGTGCTGCGGAACGTCGTGGCCCAGGGCGTGCTGGCCGATCAGGTGGGCCTCGACTTCTTCGGCGTCGGCGAGCACCACCGCGACGACTTCGCCGTCTCGGCGCCCGAGGTGGTGCTGGCGGCGATCGCCGCGAAGACCGAGCGCATCCACCTCGGGTCCGCCGTGACGGTGCTGAGCTCCGACGACCCCGTGCGGGTGTTCCAGCGCTTCGCCACCCTCGACGGCATCTCGGACGGACGCGCCGAGGTGATCCTCGGGCGCGGGTCGTTCACCGAGTCGTTCCCGCTGTTCGGGTACCAGCTGAGCGAGTACGAGGACCTGTTCGAGGAGAAGCTCGAGCTGTTCGCCGAGCTCGTCAAGGAGACTCCCGTCACGTGGGAGGGCCGCAAGCGTGCAGCCCTCGTGAACCAGGAGGTCTACCCGAAGACGGCATCCGGCGCCCTCAAGGCGTGGATCGGTGTCGGCGGGTCTCCCGAGTCGGTCGTGCGCGCCGCGACCTACGGCTACCCGCTCATGCTCGCCATCATCGGGGGAGCGCCCGCGCGCTTCCGCCCGTTCGTCGACCTGTACCACCGCGCCCTGGCGCAGCTCGGCCAGCCGGCGCTGCCCGTCGGCGTGCACTCGCCCGGACACATCGCCGACAGCGACGCTCAGGCCCGCGAGGAGCTGTGGCCGCATCACCAGGCGATGATCACCCGCATCGGCCGGGAGCGCGGATGGGGTCCGATCACCCGCGACACCTTCGAGAACGAGGCCGACGAGGGTGCGCTGAACGTCGGCTCTCCCGAGACGGTCGCGCAGAAGATCGCCGCGACCGTGCGCGACCTCGGAGTGCAGCGCTTCGACCTCAAGTACTCCAACGGAACGCTCTCGCACGAGAAGCTCATGCGCAGCATCGAGCTCTACGGCACCGTCGTGGTGCCGCGGGTGCGGGAGCTGCTGGCGGCCGACGAGTAGACGCTCGCTGAGCCCCGGACGCGGTCCGCGGGCGAAGCGTCTCTGGAAGACCTCCCGGCTAGCCCGCGGCGGCGGTCAGGGCATGCCGCAGCGGCCAGTCCTGGCCGTCGAGGATGACCTGCAGGGCGTCGCCGGTCTTCGGGTTGACCACGATCGGCGCCGCTAGGTTCACCGTGGGGCCGGCATCCGTCAGCGATGAGACCACGAGGATGACGGGCTCGAGGTCGTCGAGATGCAGGGCGTCGCGGTGATCGGCGCCCAGCTCGGGGGTGTAGTCGGAGACGTAGCTGGGTGCGTCGAGCACGAAGAGTCGAAGCCCAGGGTCGTCGACCGACCGCAGCGCGAAGACTCCGACGGCACCGTCGAGCGCCTGCAGGCCGAAACGCGTGGCCGGCTCGAGTCCGGGGGGAGGGCTGAGGAAGGTCAGTTCGCCGATCATCGCAGGTAGTCCATGAGTGTTGCGGGGAGCACCTTGGCCGAGACCGCGATCGCCGACTGGTAGGCCAGCTCCTGCATCTTCAGGTCGAGCGAGATCTGCCCGAGATCGACGTCCTCGATGGCGGCCCGTCGGGCCTCGAGCGATCCGGTCTGTGCCACGAGCATCTCCTCTGCGCGTTCGATCTGCGCCTGTCTCTGTCCGACTTCCGCCTGCGTGCTGACCATCTTCGTGGCCCGGTCGTCGATCTCGCCGAGGCGCGCGGTCACGTTCCGGCCCGACCTCAGGTCGGCGGCGATGTCGCTCAGCAGCTGGAAGACGGATGCCGTTCCGCTTCCGAAGGCGGCATCGCCGTCGGCATCGACGCGCACGGTCTGGTCGGCCGCGACGCGCCGCTGCACCGTGCTGCCGGCAGCGCCGGTGAAGGAGAAGTCGGCCTGGAAGGCGACCCCCGCGTCGGAGTTGCCCGCGAAGACGTTGCGACCCAGGTAGGCGGTGTTCGCGATGCCGAGCAGGTCGTCGCGCAGCGACTCCAGCTCCACCGCGATGGCCTCCTTCGCCGTGGGGGAGAGGGCTCCGTCGTTGGCACCCTGCACGGTCAGGTCGCGCGCACGGCGCAGCACGTTCGATGCTGTCGACAGGGCGGTGTCGGCGGTCGCCAGCCAGCCGATGCCGTTGTCGGCGTTGCGGGTGTACTGGTCGACCGACCGCTGCTCCGCACGCGTGCGCAGGGCGTCGGCCGTGCCCGTCGGGTCGTCGGACGGGCGGGAGATGGCACGCAGCGACGCAGCCTTCTCCTGGGTCGCGGCCAGACGCGCGGCGCTGGCCTGCAGGTTCTGCTGCGCCGAACGCATCATCATGGTCTGCGTCACACGGGTGATCATCGCTATCTCCCCACGAGTCCGGTGCGGTTGATGAGAGTGTCGAGTGCCTCGTCGATGGCAGTCATCACACGCGCCGCCCCCTGGTAGGCGCGCTGGAACGCCAGCATGTTCATGTTCTCCTCGTCGAGGTCGACCGCCGAGTTCGACTGCTGCGCGGCGACGGCGCTCGAGGAGGCGAGGTCGGCGAGGGCCGAGGTGCGGATCTCGGTCTGCGCGGCGACGGCGACCCGGGTCACCAGGCCCGACCACAGGTCGTCGGGGGAGCCGTCGGCCTTCGCGATGCCCGAGATGGCATCGGCGATCGATCCATCGGAGCCGCCGGCACCCGGAGTGCCCGTCGCGATGCCGGAACCGTCGGTGGGAATGACACGCAGTCCCTGGGCGGCCGAGACGCCGGCGTCGAGAACGAAGAAGTCGTGCCCGGTGGTTCCGTCGGCGGTGGCTCCGGTGCGGTGGATCGCGTTCACCTGGGTTGCGAGCGACAAGGCGAGGGCGTCGTAGGAGGCCGCGGTCTCGGCGAGGGCGCCCCCGGTTCCGTCGGCCTCTGAGGGGGCGAGGACCGTCAGGGCGCCGCCGAGCGAGCCGCCGTCGAGCTCGACGGCGATTCCGGGATGGTGCGCCCACTCCAGTCGCACAGGGTCCGTCGCCGACGTGGCCATGCTGCCGCTGCCGAGAACCGTGACGGGGCGGAACGAGTCACCCGTGACGAGCGCGTTGCCGCCGAGGTACACGGTGACGGTTCCATCGGACTGCGGCTCGACCCGTCCGCCGGCGATCCCGGCGATGGTGGTGAGCACGCGGCTGCGCTGGTCCTGCAGCTCGTTGGCTGAGCCCCCCGAGGCCAGCGTCGACCTGATGCGGGCGTTGAGCTCGGCGACCTCGGCCCCCGCTGCGTTCAGCTGCGCGGCCTGGTCGTCGACACTGCCGCGGACCTCGGACCACTGGGTCTGGACAGCCCGCGAGCCCGAGGCGATGCGATTGACGAGCACCGAGGCCTGCTGGAGCAGCACGCTCTCGGATGCCGGCTCACCCGCGCGGTTCGACAACTCACCCCACGCCGCCCAGAACTGGCCGAGCTGCGCTGAGATTCCGGTGGTGCCGGGCTCGTTGAGCGACTTCTCGAGCGTGCTGAGGGCCGTGGCCCTCGCGTCCGAGAATCCGGCGATGGACAGGGCGCCGCGCACGCGGGCATCGAGCCTGGCATCGGCGAGCCTGGCGATTCCGTCGATCGAGACGCCCTGCCCGACGTGCACGCCCGTGCTGAATCGGCCGGCGGTCACAGCTCCGATCCCCGAGGAGGAGACCCGTTGGCGGGTGTAGCCGTCGGTGTTCGCATTGGTGATGTTCTGGCCGACGACGTCGAGACCGAGGCGCGCGGCGACGAGGCCGGTGTAGGCGGTGTTCAGGGCGCCGAAGGTGCTCATGGTGCGCTCACAGCTCCCGGTCGATGATGCGTGCGCCACGTGCCGCAGCTCCGGTGGTGCCGCTGGCGTCGTAGGTGCCCGAGGCGCCGTCGATGCCCGCCGCGACCTCCTGGGTCGAGCGCAGGGCGGCACGCAGGAGCGCATCGTTGACGTCGCGCACCGCCGTGATCTGGGCGGTGAGTTCCAGCATCGCCTGCAGGTGGTCGCGCAGGATGTCGCCCCACGGGCCGGCCGGGGCGGCGTCGGCGAGGTCGCGCAGCGGCAGCTCGGCATCGACGCCCCACTCGGCGGCGATGGCCTCGAGCTCGACCGACCGACCGAGTCCGCTCTCGCGGAGGCGCTCGGCCACCTGCTCGATCTCGCGGGTCGCGAACGGGATCCACCGGGTCTTCCCCGCCGTGAGCAGGAGCTGCTGCTCCTCGAGCTTGAAGAGCAATAACTCGAGGAGCTCGCGCTCATGCCAGAGCACTGCTGACAATTCGGTGGCCCCCACGTGTCTCTCCATTCGCATCGGGTGTGCATGATGACGATCCATCGTCGCTCTCCGACGCTTTTCCGTTCGTGAAAGCAACTGTCGGTCGCATCGCGGTCAATGTTAGTGAGAGCACATGTCCGCGTTCTCCAGAGGGGTACATATCATGCTCCGAGCCGGCGACTACGGGGTACACGGCGTTGTCGGCCAACGTGCCGACACTCGGACTGGGGCGCGTTCCGGGGCGAGATTCCGGGGCCCCGACGGATAGCTTGGAAACGCGTCGAGAGCCTGTTCCACCGTCGGATCGGAGTACGGATCCGACGTGCAATGACGACCACACGCATACCCGAAGTGAGTGAGGACAGGCACCTTTTCCGGTGCCCGGACAACGGGGGATGGACAGTGAATCGGATCGAGCGCAACGCATTGGTGGTCGAGAACCTGCCGCTCGTGGGCTACCTGGTCTCCGAGCTGTGCGGCAGGGCGACGCACCTGTCCCGCGACGACCTGGCGTCGGTGGGTGCGATCGCACTCATCACCGCTGCCGAGTCCTTCGATCCGACCCTCGGCATCCCGTTCGGCGCGTACGCGCGGCGCCGCATCGTCGGCGCCTTCGCCGACGACATGCGCTCGGCTGACTGGGCGCCGCGCTCGGCTCGCAAGCGCATCAAGGAGACGCTCGCGGTGCAGGAGACGCTGACCACCGCCCTCGGGCGCACCCCCGACGTCGACGAGATCGCCAACGCCATGGGCATCGATCGGGAGACCGCCCGCGCCGCCCTCTCCGATGTGGGGCGCTCGGTCACGTCGCTCGACGACACCGTCGCCGATTCCCTGGCAGCCGAGATCGTCTCGCCCGAGGAGAGCCTGCTGATGGGAGAGGAGCTGCGCTATCTGCGGGCATCCGTCGACGCCCTCCCCGAACGGATGCGGGCGATCATCGTCGCCGTCTACTTCGAGGACCGCACCGTCACCGAGATCGCCGCCGAGCTGGGAATCACCCACTCCGCCGTCTCGCAGCAGCGCTCGGAGGCGATCCGCCTGCTCCGCGACGGGCTCGGCACCCACTACTCCGACGGCGACGAGCCGCACGTGCCCGTCTCGAGGGTCGCTACGGCCAGCCGCAGCGCCTACCTCGCGCGGGTCGCCGAGCAGGCCGTACTGGAGGTCTCGCGTCGGGCGGCGCTGCGCGGTCGGGTCTCCACCGTCTCCTGAGGCGCCTCTGCCGATCAACCCGAGGATTCGTCTAACGGGTCCTCCCGGTGTGCCGATAGCTCTGGATGCGGGCCCACGGATGGGCCCGTGACGACACCCAGATCACGGAGGAACACACCATGGGTATGCAGATCAACACCAACACCGCGGCCAACAACGCCTACCGCAACCTCAACAACACGCAGAACGCGCTGTCGAAGTCGCTCGAGAAGCTCTCGAGCGGACTGCGCATCAACCGTGCTGCAGACGACGCGGCCGGCCTGTCGATCTCGGAGGGCCTGCGTTCGCAGATCTCCGGGAACAAGGTCGCCGCACGCAACGCCCAGGACGGCATCAGCGTCATCCAGACCGCTGAAGGCTCGCTCACCGAGGTGCACAACATCCTGCACCGTATGCGCGACCTCGCCGTCCAGGGAGGTAGCGACTCCAACAACGCTGACTCGCGCGCCGCCATCCAGACGGAGGCTGACGAGCTCGGCAAGGAGCTGTTCCGAATCACCGACAACGCGAAGTTCAACGGCATCGACCTGCTCAAGGGCGGTTCGCTGAACTTCCAGGTCGGCGCAGGCAGCGGCACCAGCGACACCATCGCGGTGAACCTGGCCGATGTCGCGACCGATGTCGGAGCCCTGGCCTCGGCGGACGGCACCGCGGCACCGACCGGCTTCGACGTGACCGACAACACGGCGGCGAACACCACGATCACCGCCATCGACGCGGCGATCACGGCTGTCTCCACCTCGCGCGCCGGCCTCGGTGCCCAGCAGAACCGCTTCGAGTCGGCCGTCAACTCGCTCAACGTCGCAGGGGAGAACCTGGCGGCCGCCGAGTCGCGCATCCGCGACACCGACATGGCGTCGGAGATGGTCAACTACACGCGTGCGAGCATCCTCTCGCAGGCGGGCACCTCGATGCTGGCGCAGGCCAACCAGTCGAACCAGGGCGTTCTCAAGCTCCTCGGCTAGATCGGCATGACGGATGGTCCCGGCGGACGCGGATGGGTGTAGGGCCCACCACGCGCTCGCCGGGACCGTCCGGCACGACTCTGCACGCCACGCACAGGAAGGACGACCATGGGGATCTCACTCGACGGACTGGCCAGCGGTCTCGATACCGCAGCCCTCATCACGAAGCTGATGGCCATCGAGGCGGCGCCGCAGACCCTCCTGAGCGCCCGGGTCGCGTCGTCGAACACGACGATCAGCGACCTGCAGGCCCTGAACCTCAAGTTCTCCTCCCTCGCGACGCTGGCCGCCTCGAACCGCACGGCATCGTCGCTGACCGCGTTCACCGCCTCGTCGTCCTCCAGCACCGTCAGCGCGAAGGCCGGCGCGAACGCCGTGGCCGGAAGCATCGACATCGTCGTGCGCTCGGTCGCCCAGGGACAGACCTCGGTCACGGCGCCGATGACGGCCTGGCCCGACAGCCCGGCCGCCCTCACTCTCGTCGCCCGCGACGGCACCCGCACCGAGGTCACGGCCGCGAGCACCTCGCTCGAGGACATCGCCTCGGCGATCAACAAGTCCGGCGGACCCGTCACCGCCACTCGCGTGCGCGCCGGCCTCGACGCCGACGGCAACCAGCAGTACCGGCTGCAGCTGAGTTCGACCGCGACGGGAGCGGATGCCGCCTTCGGCGTTCTCCGCGGAGGCACCGACCTGCTCGCAGAACCCGGGGCGGCCGCGATCCGCACCGCCCAGGACGCCGAGGTCGCGCTCTGGTCCGGGACGGCCGCCGAGCAGGTCGTGCGGTCGTCGACGAACACGTTCACCGGCCTCATCGGCGACGTCGACGTCATGGTGTCCGCGGCATCCGTCGACCCGATCACCGTCACCGTCGCGCGGGATCCCTCCGTCGCCTCCACTGCCGCGAAGGCCCTGACCGATGCGATCAAGGCCATCCTCGGATCGATCGACGCGAAGTCGGCGAGTTCGACGACGACCAACGCCGACGGCAGCACGACTCCGAAGCTCGGGTCGTTCACGGGCGACTCGACGGTGCGCTCGGCGCGCCTCGCCCTGGCCTCGGCCGTCTCGATGCCGATCGGCGGGGCGTCCCCCTCGGAGATCGGCATCAGCTTCCTGAAGGACGGCAGCCTGGTCTTCGATCCCGACGCCTTCTCCGCCGCTCTTGCGAAGGATCCCACAGCAGCCGAGGGCATGCTCGCCACGATCGCCGGTCGCGTCGCCGACGCGGCCACCACGGTCTCCGACAAGTACACGGGCAGGCTGACGACCAGCATCAACGGACAGGAGACCGTCGTGAAGTCGATGAACGAGCAGATCGAGAGCTGGACTCGACGGCTCGACGACCGTCGGGCCAGTCTCGAGCGCACATACGCCGCCCTCGAGGTGCGCATGAGCGCCCTCAACTCGCAGTCGGCCTGGCTCACCTCCCAGATCGCCGCACTGCCCACCACGAGCGGATCGAGTTCGAAGTGACCAACCTCCTGCAGGCCCAGGCCCAGTACGGCCGGGAAGCCGTGCTCTCGGCGACACCGGCACGACTGCTCACCATGCTCTACGACAGGCTGCTGCTCGACCTGCACCGGGCGGAGCACGCCCAGCGCTCGGAATCGTGGAGCGACGCCTCCACCGCGCTGCTGCACGCCCAGGACATCGTCGCCGAACTCTCGGGATCACTGCGCGTCGACCTCTGGGACGGCGCCGAGGGTCTGCTCGCCGTCTACGCGTTCGTCACCACCACCCTGCGCAACGCGAACGTGCAGCGCGATGCAGCCCTCACCAGGCGGGCCATCGACCTGTTGGAGCCCCTCGCGGCGGCCTGGCACGAGGCAGCAGCCCTGCCGACGGCCGCCGCCGCCGGCTCCCCAACCTCCGCCGCATCCGTCGGCGGGGGAGGCCTGCACCTTGGCTTCGCCTGACCGCACCCCTCGTTCGTGGACCGAGGTGCTCGACGCGCTCGAGGCCGACGCCCTCTTCGCGGTGTCCGATCCGGATCCCGACCCCGAACGCGGGGACGGAACGCACGACCCCGGGCATCGCAGCACGGAGGACTGGCGCCCCGACCCGGAGCTCGGCGCATTGCCCGACGAGCTGCACGAGCGCGCGGCGGAGGTCCTCGCGCTCCAGCGCGAGATGCTCGAACTCCTGATCGAGGAACGCCGCTCCGTGAGGCGCCACCTGGAGGCCGTTCGCACTGTTCCGGATGTCGCAGCATCGGGCGCGGTCTACCTCGACGTGCAGGGCTGATGCCGGCGGGCGGCATCCGTCTCGGAAATCTCCCGGCGCCTGCCTAACGTCGCGAGCCGAACTGCCGATAGCTGTCATCGAGCACGGATCGCTCACGAACGGGCCATGGATCGGCCCTCTTCCCCTGAATCACGAAGAGGTCTCGTGTTCGATTCCGTGAGCATCTCGGCGCTCTCCAGCGCCCTCGATGGCCTGGCGATGCGCCAGCGCGCCATCGCCGACAACATCGCCAACGTCAACACGCCGAACTACACGGCCCAGCGCGTGGCGTTCGAGGACGCCCTCGCCGCCTCGGTGCGGTCGGGGGACGGGAACGTCGCCCCCACCATCGCCCGGTCCCTCGAGCCCACCCAGCTCAACGGGAACAACGTGAACCTCGACACCGAGACGCTGTCGAACGTCGACACGGTGCTGCGGTACCAGTTCGCCTCCCGGGCCGTCGACGGCGCCTTCAGCAGCGTCCGCGCAGCGATGAGGACGAGCTGATGACCTTCGACGCGATCGGCATCGCCGGCACCGGTCTCACCCTGCACCGCAAGTGGCTCGACGCCGTCTCCGACAACCTGGCGAACATGAACACGGCCACTTCGGGCGACGACGAGGCGTTCCGGGCCCGCTACGTTCTCGCCCAGGCGGGCGAGGGGACGACCGGCGTGTACGTCGCCGGGGCCGCCTATGGCGATGCCGAGGGCCGCCTCGTCTTCGAGCCCGACCACCCCCTCGCCAACGCCGAGGGCTACGTGCGCTACCCCGAGATCGACATGGCCTCGCAGATGGGCCAGCTGATCCTCGCCCAGCGCGGGTACCAGGCGAACGCCGCCGTCGTCGACCGCGCCAAGGAGACCTACACCGCCGCCATCCAGATCGGACGTGCCTGATGACCATTCCCGCGATCGGTGCCGTCGGCACCGTCACCCCCGTCGCCCTCGTCCAGCCCTCGACGACGGTCGGCGCCCCCGACAGCTCCGCGAATTCGGCCTTCCCGGCCTCCATGACGGGTGCCGTCGACGAACTGCAGAAGCTGCAGGGAACGTCGGACGGCCTCGCCGTCGCCGCGGTGACCGGTGACCTCAGCGACATCCACACGGCCACGATCGCCGCCACCCGCGCCCAGGTCACCATGGAGCTCGTCGCGGCCGTGCGCAACAAGGGCGTCGACGCCTTCAACGAGATCATGCGGATGCAGGCCTGATGCCCGCCGCCCTCCGCTCCGGCTTCGGCAGCCTCCTCGCCGGTGTCCGGCAGTTCACCCTCGCCCAGCGGACCGTGGCCATCATCGGCCTGGCCGTTCTCGCCCTCGGCGTGACGGCGCTGGTCTCCTGGCTGACGGCACCGTCGTACTCGCCGCTCTTCACCGGGCTGCAGGCGGCGGATGCCAACGCGATCGTCGAGCAGTTGCGCAGCGACGGCGTCTCGTACGAGCTCGCCGACGGCGGTGCGACGATCATGGTGCCGCGCGAGGCGGTCTACGACGAGCGCCTCAAGGCCGCATCGGCCGGCCTGCCCAGCTCGAGCGATGGCGGCTACTCGCTCCTCGACGACATGGGCGTCACCGCTTCGGAGTTCCAGCAGTCCGTCACCTACAAGCGTGCGCTCGAGGGCGAGCTCGCCTCGACGATCTCGGCCCTCGACGGCGTGCAGACGGCGTCGGTCAGGCTCGCCATTCCCGAGGAGACCGTCTTCGTCGACCAGAAGGCCGACCCGACGGCATCCGTCTTCATCGAGACCCGCAACGGCACGACGCTCACCTCGGCGCAGGTCGAGGCCGTCGTGCACCTCACGTCGGCATCGATCGAGGGTATGAAGCCCGAGGACGTGGCCGTGGTCGACTCCACCGGGAAGGTGCTCTCGGCTGTCGGAGTCGGGGCGACCGGTGGCGCCGACGAGCAGGCATCCGACTACGAGGGTCGCATCGAGAGTGCCGTGCAGGCGATGCTCGACCGCGTCGTGGGCGCAGGCAACGCGACCGTCGTCGTGGCCGCCGACGTGAGCAGTGAATCGGCTGAGAGGGTCGAGGAGAGCTACACCGGGGCCGGAGACATCCCCGCGATCAACGAGTCGACGACCAAGGAGACGTACCAGGGCGGCGGGGGTACCGCCGCGGGCGTGCTCGGGCCCGACAACATCGCCGTGCCCGACGGCGCGTCCGGCGACGGAGCCTACGAATCCGAGTCGGCCACGAAGAACAACGCCGTCAACAAGGTCACCGAGACCCGCACCATCCCGGCCGGTTCGCTCGCCCGCCAGACCGTGTCCGTCGCCGTGAACTCCGACGCCGAGAACATCGACATGGCGGGGCTGCGTTCGCTGGTCTCCTCGGCGGCGGGCATCGACACCACCCGGGGCGACGTCGTCACGGTCGAGACCGTTCCGTTCAGCACGGCCGGGGCGACGGATGCCGCAGCCGCTCTGGCCGCCGCGAAGGAGGCAGCGGCCGCCGAGCAACTCGCGTCGCTCATCCGCACCGGCGTCATCACCCTCGGAATCGCGATCCCCGTGGTGATCGCGATCATCCTCATCGCCCGTCGCTCGCGGCGTCGCGATGCGGAGGTGCTCGAGTTCGAGCAGACACAGCAGGCACAGCAGACGCAGCAGCTCGAGCAGACCTTCGCCGCTCCCACGGCGATCGACATGATGCCCACCCTGCCCATCGACACCGTCGAGCTCTCGAACCCCGCCCTGCGCGAGCAGGCGGACGCGGGACGCCGCCTCGCCGAGATCGAGGCGATGGCAGGCAGGGATCCCCAGAAGACAGCCGAGTTCCTGCGCGCACTCATGGATGACAGGCAGCCCGTATGACCGAGAATCGCGCAGTGCTGAACGGCGCCCAGAAGGCCGCCGTCGTACTGATGAACATGGAGCCGACGCGCGCCGCCGAGGTCATGAAGCAGTTGAACGATCTCGAGGCCGAGGAGATCACCTCCGAGATCATGCGCCTGCGGCGCGTCGACAGCGCCACGGCCGACGGCGTGCTCGCCGAGTTCCACGAACTCAGCGTGCGCGGCTCCCTGCAGACCCGCGGGGGGCGCGACGTGGCCGTCGGGCTGCTCGAGGCGTCCTTCGGCGCCGAGCGGGCAGCGGGCGTGCTGAGTCGAGTCGCCTCGTCGATGGCGGGCCGGGCCTTCGAGTTCCTCGACGAGGTCGACGCAGCCCAGGTGCGCACCCTGGTCGAGGCCGAACTGCCGCAGACCATCGCCCTCGTCCTCGCGTCGCTCCGGGCCGAGCACGCCGCCGCCGTGATGGCGGGCCTGGAGCCCGAGGCGCGCACCGCCGTCGCCCACGCCATCGCCACGATGGGAACGGCAACGCCCGAGGCCGTGAAGGTCGTCGCCGAGACGCTCAAGTCGCGCGCCGGCGCCGTGGTCGCATCGCGTGAGTCCGGCGATGCCGTGGGCGGCGTCCAGCCCCTCGTCGACATCATCAACCGGGCGGACGTGGGCACGGAGCGAGCCGTGCTCGACGGCCTCGACATCCGTGATCCCGAGCTGGCGGAGGAGGTGCGCTCGCGCATGCTCACCTTCGGCGACATCGTGCGCCTCGACCGCAAGGCCGTGCAGCAGGTGCTGCGCGGCATCGACGCCCCCGTGCTCGCACTCGCCATGAAGGGCGCCCCCGAGCCCGTGATCGAGGTCATCCACGCCAACGTCTCCGAGCGCAACCGCGAGCTGATCGACGACGAGGCCCGACTGCTCGGGCCCGTGCGGTCCGCCCAGGTCGAGGAGGCCCGCGCCGAGGTCGTGCGCTCCATCCGCACGCTCGAGGCCGAGGGAGTCATCACGCTCCATCGGGCAGAGGAGGACGACCTTGTCGAGTGACACCGGATTCGTCGCGACGGCCTTCCCCGCCGTCGGCCAGGCGCGGGACCGGACCGCCGGCATCGAGGCGGATGCCCGGTCCCGCGGTCATGTCCTCGGCTACGCTGCCGGGCTGCGTCGGGCCGAGCAGGAGTGGGCCGAGCGTCGCGCGGCCCTCGAGGTCGAGGCGGCGAGCCTTGCCGCCACCCGGGCCGACGCCCACGCCAGCGCCCTGCGCGCGAGCGCCAGCGCGGCCGACGCCGTGCGCGCCATCGCCCTCCCCATGCTGAGGGAGGCCGGCGAGGTACTCACGGCCTCCGCCGTCGAACTGGCCGAGGCCATCATCGGCCGGGAGCTCTCCGATCCGGTGACTGCGGCCACCGCCGCGGTCGAACGGGTTCTCGCCGGCGTCGCCGCCGACCTCGTCGTGGAGCTGAGGATGCACCCGGCGGATGCGGCACTGCTCGCCGAGCACTCCGACCGCACCGGCGGCCTGGCCATCGTCGCCGACCCTGCCGTCGAGCGCGGCGAGGCGACGGCGACCCTGCCCGACGGGTTCCTCGATGCCGGCATCCGCTCGGCTCTCGACCGCGCCCGGCGCATCCTCCTCGAGGAGGGCACGCGATGACGGCGACCCTGGTGCGTCCCCGCTCCGACTCCTTCTCCCGCGCCCTGCTCGCCGCCCGCCCCGAGCGCGTCGGCCGTGTCTCCTCCGTCGTCGGACTCGGCATCGACGTGCGCGGCGTCGAGGCCGCCATCGGCGACATCGTGCTGATCGGAGCCGACGCGGTGTCAGCCGAGGTCGTGGCGTCCGGGGACTCCGGGCTGCGGTGCATGCCGCTCGCCCGGCTCACCGGAGTGCGCTCCGGTGACGCCGTACGCACGACAGGCGCCCCGCTCTCGGTGCCCATCGGCCAGGGCTTGCTCGGCCGGGTCATCGACGGCCTCGGACGACCGATCGACGGCCGCGGCGCCCTCGACGTCGTCGAGCGGGTGCCGATCGACAACGACGCCCCGCCGGCCATGCGCCGGGCCAGGATCGCGGAGCCGCTGCACCTCGGCGTGCGCGTGCTCGACTCGCTGACGACGGTGGGGCGCGGTCAGAGGATGGGCCTGTTCGCCGGATCCGGCGTCGGCAAGTCGTCGCTGTTGTCGATGATCGCCCGAGGCTCGGGTGCCGACGTCACCGTGATCGCCCTCGTGGGCGAGCGCGGACGCGAGGTGCGCGAGTTCCTCGAGGACGACCTGGGTCCCGAGGGCCTCGCCCGGTCCGTGGTGGTCGTCTCGACCTCGGACGAGCCGGCGCTCGTGCGGCTGCGTGCAGCCTTCGTCGCCACCCGCATCGCCGAGGCGTTCCGGGACGACGGGCGACACGTCGTGCTCATGATGGACTCGCTCACCCGCGTGGCCATGGCCCAGCGCGAGATCGGGCTGTCGGTCGGCGAGCCTCCGGCCACCCGCGGCTACCCGCCGTCGACCTTCGCCGTGTTCGCCCAACTGCTCGAACGTGCCGGAACCGCCGAGGTCGGATCGGTCACCGGACTGTACACGGTCCTCGTCGACGGTGACGACCACAACGAGCCCATCGCCGACTCGGCACGGTCGATCCTCGACGGGCACGTCGTCCTCGACCGATCGCTCGCCGTCGGTGGGCACTTCCCGGCCGTCGACGCCCTGGGCTCGGTGTCCAGGGTGGCGAGCCGCGTGAGCCGGCCCGACGACCTCGCGGCCGCCTCGGCCCTCCGCCGGGTGCTCGCGGCCCGCGCGAGAGCACAGGACCTGCTCGATGTCGGCGCCTACCGCCGAGGCGCCAACGCCCTCGTCGACGCCGCCGTCGACCACGAGGACGCGATCAACGGCTTCCTCCGCCAGTCGATGAGCGAGAGCTGCACACCGGAGGAGACCCGCGCGCGCCTGCACACCCTGGTCGCGCTGCTCGGAGGAGGATCATGAACCGCACGTTCTCACTGACCGGGCTGCTCAGGTTGCGCAGGCTCGAGGAGGAGACCGCCGCGGTCGACCTCTCCCTCGCCCGCGAGCGCGCCGCCGAGGCGACGGAACGCGAACACCTGGTGAGAGCCGCGCTCGACTCGGAGCAGGCGCCGGCTGCCGTGCCCCTCTCGGCCCTGCACGCCATCGCGGCGGCCCGGGCCTCGTCCCGAACGATGCTCGGCGAGCTCGCCCAGCTCAGCAGGGAGCGCGAGGCCGAGGCCGGCGCGGCCCGAGAGGCGCACGCCCGTGCGCGACAGGATGCCGGGGCACTGGAGAAGCTCGCCGAGCGGCACGCTGCAGCCGTCGAACTCGACGAGCGCCGCCGCGAACAGATCGTGCTCGACGAGATCGCGTCGCGCCGCCGGGCAGTGATGCAGGCGGGGATGCCGGCGCATGCAGCACAGGGGGAGAACCGATGACGATGGTCGATGCCGCAGCCCGGGTGGAGTCCATCCGCGCCGTGATCGACGGCCTGACGGTGAAGACGGTCACGACGACCGGCGCGACGGATGCCGTCACGGCGGCCGGCTTCGAGGGCGAACTGTCCGCCGCGCAGTCGAGCGCGGCGCAGTCGCAGACGACGACACCATCGGCCGGAGGCGTGACGGGAACCGACGTCGTCTCGGCGGCCGAGGCCTACCTCGGCGTTCCCTACGTTTTCGGGGGCGAGGACTCCTCGGGCATGGACTGCTCCGGCCTCGTGCAGCGGGTGTACGCCGATCTGGGCATCGACCTGCCGCGCCGGGTCACGCAGCAGATGACGGAGGGCACCGAGGTCGGCTCCCTCGCGGAGGCCCAGCCCGGCGACCTCATCGTCACCGGGGGCGGCGACCACATCCTCATCTACGCCGGCGACGGCAAAGTGATCCACGCACCGTACGAGGGCCGAACGGTCAGCCTGGTCGACGCCTACATGAGCGACGACGAGATCACGACCATCCGGCGCATCGTTCCGACGGCGTCCGCTGCGCCGGCGGCAGTGCCGACGGCGGCATCCGTCTCCTCGGCCGCCGGTGTCGCCGCAGACACGAACGCGGCCATGACCGACCTCATTACAGCGGCGTACCGATCCCTGCTCGCCGGGGCCGCCGCGTGATCGGGCTCGGCGTCGCGTCGGATCGCCCCCTCGTTCCCGTCGCACGCCACGCGGCGCGGGGCGACTCCTCCGCTGCCGTCGATTTCGACAGGGCGCTCGGCCTCGAACTCGACGGATCCGGCGGCGGTCCGACCGGTCCGACAGGGTCGACCGGTCCGACAAGGTCGGCGGCAGCCGCCACGGCCGCCCCGGCGGTCGCCTCGCCCGCTTCGGCCGCCTCGGCTGACGAGGCGACCGCACCGGCCGGTGATGACTCGCCCACGGCCGAGTCGGACGCGACGGATGCCCCACCCTCCGTCGGCCCCGACGGCGGCCTCGCCGCGCAGCAGGTTTCCCTGCCCCCGCTCGAGGCGACCGGCGCGACGGTCACGGTACCGTCGGCGGCCGGTGACCTCGCCTCGACCGGCGGGGCCGGCGCTTCCGGAGCCTCGACGTCGGTCGCCGAGTCGCTGCCGATCTCGGCCGCGGTCTCGGTCACGGTCTCGGCTTCAGGGGAGTCCGCGAGCGGGCCGGCCGGTGACGCGGCATCCCGGCCGCCGGCCGTCGCAGTCCCGGCATCCGGAACCGCATCTCTCTCCGCCGCATCGATCGCCGCGCTCGACGGACTCGTCTCCCGACCCCCGACCTCGGGCTCCGGCTCGGCCGTCACCGCGTCAGCGTCCTCGTCGGAACTGCCTGCCCCCGCCGAAGCCCTCCCTCAGGATGGGGCGAAACCCGGGTCGGCCCCGGCCGCGTCCACACCACTCGCGTCCTCGCAGGACGATTCCCAGGCGAGGCAGACGACGACGAGCATGCCATCCAGCTCGGCCACCTCGGCGGCCACGACCGCCGCGATCGAGGTCACGGCCACGCGGGCCGACGGGAGCTCCCGGTCGCCTGACCAGAACGGCCCGGTTCCCGCGCCATCCGGATCCGCATCCGTCGCCCCGGCGAGCCCGGTCGCCTCCGGCGGCGTCACCGTGGTCCAGGCTCCGACGGACGCCTCGGCGCCGTCCGCGGCACCGCCGGCCGCTCGGCCGGTCGACCCGCCGCTCGCGCCGCAGCTGCTGCGGCCGCTCACCGCGCTCGCGCAGGCCGGTCCGGGTCAGCACGTCCTCAGCATCGACATCGCACCCGAGGCCCTCGGGCCCGTCACGGTGCGGGCGCACCTCGGAGTCGACGGCCTGCGCATCGAGCTCTTCGCCCCGACCGATGCCGGACGCGATGCCATCCGGGGGATCATCGGCGACCTGCGCCGCGACCTCGCCACCACCGGCCTCGGCGCCAGCCTCGACCTCTCCTCGCGCGATCCTCGGGACTCCGGCGCGCAGCAGAACGCTGCGAGGGAGCAGGGCGAGGGCGGCGAGGGCCGGATGCCGGGTGACGGCGCCGACCGGGGCTCATCGCAGCAGCGCCGCCCCGTGATCGTGCCCGCATCGGTTCAGACCACCGCCCCCAGCGGCATCACGACCCATTCGACCATCGACGTGATGGCCTGAGAGAAGGAGAACCATGACGATCGACGCTGTCACAGCGACCTCGGGGATGTACGCCTCCACCCCGACCCGCGCCCCCAAGCAGTCCCTCGACGCCGAGGCGTTCATGTCGCTGCTCGTGGCGCAGTTGCGCAGCCAGGACCCGAGCTCGCCGATGGACAGCAACCAGATGATCGCCCAGACCACCCAGCTGGCGATGATGGAGAAGATGACCGAGCTCGCCACGACGAGCACGGAGGACTTCGGGCTGCAGATGCGCATCGCCGCCGCCGCCCTCGTCGGCAAGGAGGTCAGCTTCCTGCGCCCCGACGGCACGACGGCCACGGGTGTCGTCAGCTCCGTCTCCTACACCGGCTCCGTCCCGACGGTCACCGTCGGAAAGGAGACCGTCGCCCTCGATCTCGTCTCCTCCGTCAGCTCGGCCTCCTGAACCTCCCACCGCATCCGCTCCTCCTCTGAAAGGTCACTCCCATGCTCCGCTCGCTCTACTCCGGAATCTCCGGCCTCCGCTCGCACCAGACCATGCTCGACGTCACCGGCAACAACATCGCCAACGTCAACACCACGGCGTTCAAGTCGTCGGCGACGCAGTTCCAGGACACCCTCTCGCAGATGACCCAGGGCGCGGGTGTTCCGCAGGCCCAGGTCGGCGGCACCAACCCCGCCCAGATCGGCCTCGGCGTGCAGGTCGCGGGCATCTCCACGAACTTCGCCCAGGGTTCGGCTCAGGCGACGGGCCGGGCCACCGACATGATGATCTCGGGTGACGGCTTCTTCATCACCCGGTCGGGAGGCGAGGTCCTCTACACCCGGGCCGGGTCCTTCGATCCGGATGCCGCAGGTCGCCTCGTGACGCCCGACGGCTCCCTGCTGCAGGGGTGGAACGCGGTCAACGGCCAGATCGCCGAGGGCGGGGCCATCGGCACCATCACGCTGCCGCTCGACGCCGTGATCCCCGCTGTCACGACCACCAAGGCCACCGTCGGCGGCAACCTGCCCTCCGACGCCGCCGTCGGCACCTCGCTGGTGCGCGACGTCGACGTCTTCGACGCATCGGGTACCAAGCGCACGCTGACCCTCACGCTGTCGAAGACTGCAACCGGCTGGGACGTCGCCGGCGCCGACGGTACCGGCGCCACCGGATCCGGAACCCTCAGCTTCACCAACGGCAAGCTCACCGGACCGACCGGCATCACCGTCGGCGGCGTCGCCGTCGACCTGAGCGGCGTGAGCGGATTCGCCGAGCTCAACACCGTCGCGATCTCGTCGCAGGACGGCCGGGAGGCCGGAACCCTCGAGTCGTTCACCCTGTCGAAGGACGGCACGCTCGTCGGCCTGTTCAGCAACGGCGAGAAGCAGGCGATAGCCCGCATCGCCCTCGCGACCTTCGCGAACCCCGGCGGCCTCGAGAAGGCCGGCTCGTCGAGCTACCGCGTCACGGTGAACTCGGGAGCCCCCGAACTCGGCGCTCCGGGCTCCGACGGACTCGGCTCCGTCACCGCCGGAACCCTCGAGATGTCGAACGTCGACCTGTCGCAGGAGTTCACCAACCTGATCGTCGCCCAGCGCGGCTTCCAGGCGAACGCCCGCATCATCACGACCTCCGACGAGGTGCTGCAGGAGCTCACCAACCTCAAGCGCTGATAGAGCCCGAGAGGGGAGCGCGGTCGGCTAACGGCCGCGGTCCCCGGGCCGATAGTGCCTCATGACGACCCACAGGGGGTCGAGATCAGGAGCGGGCGGATGATCGTAGTCACGCGGCTGAACGACTCCCAGTTCGCGATCAATCCCGATCTCATCGAGCGCATCCATTCGAGTCCGGACACGACGATCGTCCTGGTCGACGGATCGAAGTACATCGTCACCGAGAGCCTCCCCGAGGTGATCGAGCGCATCGCCGCCTACAGGGCCCGGGTGCTCTCCCTCGCCCAGGAGCTCCCGGTGTCGCGGTCCGGCATCCGTCAGCTCGAACTGGTCACGTCGGGTGATCACGACTCGAGGGATGATCCCCACCCCGACGACGATGACGACGGCCGCGCCCGCGCGGTTCCCGTGCTCCCGAGGAGGATCTGATGGATCCGGCGACCATCATCGGAATCCTCCTGGCGTTCGGGGCCGTCGCCGCCTCCATCACGCTCGAGGGTTCCCACATCGACTCCGTCATCATCCCGGGCCCGATGGTGCTCGTGATCGGTGCGACCATCGCCGTCGGCATCGCCGGCGGCACCATGAAGGACTTCTTCGGAGCCGTGAAGGCGCTCCCACGCACCTTCCGCGGCAAGGTCGTGACGCCCACGGCGACGATCGACACCTTGGTGGCGTTGGCCGAGACCGCCCGCGCCGACGGGCTCCTCGCCCTCGAGCAGCAGGCTGAGGAGGTCGACGATCCATTCCTCAAGAACGCTCTCCTCAACATCGCCGACGGCATCGACGAGGAGGACCTCCGCGTCATGCTGGAGGACGAGATCGCCACCAAGACGCGGTCGGCGAAGAACTCGGCGCGGTTCTACATGGCCCTCGGCGGCTACGCCCCGACCGTCGGGATCATCGGGACGGTGGTCTCCCTCACCCACGTGCTCGAGAAGCTCGATACTCCTGACACGCTCGGCCCGATGATCGCGTCGGCATTCGTGGCCACTCTCTGGGGACTCCTCACGGCCAACTTCGTGTGGTTCCCGATCGGGAACCGGATGCAGCGCCTCGCCGAGCTCGAGACCGAGCGGATGACCCTGCTGTGCGAGGGCGTCCTCGCCATCCAGGCCGGCAGCCAGCCTCGGGTGCTGGGGGAGAGGCTGCGGGCGATGGTCCCGGATGCCCGTCCGGCTGCCCCGGCCGACGCAGCGGCCGCGGCATGAGCAGACGACGGCGGCGCAAGCTCGACACCGGCGGCGAGTTCCACGCCGACGAGCGCTGGATGGCGTCGTACACCGACATGGTGACAGTGCTGATGTGCCTGTTCATCGTGCTGTTCGCGATGTCGAGCGTCGACCAGGCGAAGTTCACTGCCCTCAAGAACTCGTTGGCGACGGGATTCGGCGTCGTCGACGAGGGGTCGGTCGACACGGCATCGGGCATCGTCGTGCCGCCCGACAAGGTCGACCACGAGGCCGAGGGGTTCACCGGCGCCTCGGAGGACACGGCCCTCGCCGGAACCGACGATCCGCAGACCGATCAGCAGCAGGCCGAGGACGAGGTCGACTCGCTCACGGAGCTGAGGGAGCGCCTGCACTCCGCCCTCGACGCGAAGGGCATGGCCTCGGACGTGACCTTCACCATCGACCAGCGCGGACTGACCGTCGGCCTCATCGGCTGGGAGACCTTCTTCCAGCCGAACAGCGACGCTCTCGGGGGCGAGGCCGTCGGCGTGCTCGACACGATCGGCCCGATCGTCACGCCGACCGACCGGCAGGTGTCCGTGGAGGGCCACGCCGACTTCCGCGGGACGTCGTTCCCGTTCCCGACCGACTGGGAGCTCTCGAGCGGGCGCGCCACGCAGGTGCTGCGGCGTCTGGTCGAGGTCGGGGGCATCCAACCTGCGCACATCTCCGCCGTCGGCTACGGGTCGGCTCGACCGGCCGCCACGGGCCCGACGGAGGGAGATGCCGCCCAGAACCGCCGGGTCGACATCGCCGTCCTCTCCACCCTGCCCGATGACGTGCGCGCGCTGATCCCGTCCGTGCTCGCAGAACGTGCGGACTGAGCACGGATGCCGGAAATCGCTGCAATCGCCGGCTAACGGTGCGGCCGTCGACGCCGATAGTGCTGCATGTGACACCCCAGGACCTCCGAACGACGCGTGAGCTCACGGCCGAACCGTACGATTTCCGTCGTCCGACGAGCCTCGCCCGCGAGCAGTCGCGCATGCTCGAGCTCGCGTTCGAGACCTTCGCCCGGGCCTGGGGAACGCAGATGACGGCGCGGGTGCGCGTGCTCTCCCACGCCACTTGCCACCGCGTCGTGATGCAGAGCTACGACGAGTACTCGGCCTCCCTCCCGTCGACGACGGCGATGGTGCTCTGCACGATCGGGGACACCGACGCCAAGGCCGTCGTGCAGTTCCCGGCCTCCGACGCCCTCGGGTGGGTGCACCACATGCTGGGCGGTCACGCCGGCGAGTCCTTCCCCGAGCGCACCTTCACTCCCATCGAGCTCGCCCTGGTGCGCCGCATCATGGACGACGCCCTCGAAGACCTGCAGTACGCGCTGGGTGCCCTCCTCGTCGCCCCCATCGCGGTCGACGGGGTGCAGTACAACTCGCAGTTCGCCCAGGCCGCCCCCACCACCGAGCTCATGATCATCGCCGAGTTCGCGTTGACCGTGGGAGAGCGCGAGACCAGGGCCACGGTCGCCCTGCCGGCCGCCAGCCTCCTCCCGCGTCTCGGCTCCGGTCTCGGCGCGGCGTCGACGGCCGACGCACGGTCCCTCGTCGAGGCCCAGGTGCAGACGGTCCCCGTCGAGGTCTCCCTGCGCCTGGCCGAGGCCCCGATCCGCCCCGGAGTCGTCCTCGGGCTCGCCGTCGGCGACCTCATCCCCCTTCCGCATCCGGAGCACCGCCCCCTGCAGCTCAGCGTGAACGGCGAGGTCCTCGCCGACGCCGCTGTCGGCACCAGCGGGTCCCGCAGAGCCCTCGTCGTCGTCAGCATGAAAGAGAGTCCCCGATGATCTCCACCGCCTCCGTCTCCTCGGTCGCCGTCACGACCCTCGTCGAGGTGCTCCCGACCGACCGCCGCCTCCAGGCGGAACAGCTGTCGGACCGGTCGGGCCTCGCGGCATCGTTCTCGGGCGCCGTCGTCGCATCGTTCGTCGGCTCGTCCTCCGCCGAGCTCGCGCTCGTGCTGCAGTCGGCCGCCGGCATCGACGACGCTCTGGGCACCGCGGGCACCGCCGTGTCGCGGGCCGATGCGCTGCGCCCGGCGCTCGAGGCCGCCGCAGCGACGCTCGGCCCCGGCGTGCTCGGCACCGCCAGAGTCGATCGTGCCGGCTGGGTCGCCGATGCCGAGGCCGAGGTCTACGCCCTCACCGACGGAGGCGCGACAGTCGGCTGGTTCGCGCTCCGGATGCACCGTCCCACCCGTCCGGTGACGGATGCGGCATCCGGCGATGCGCCCAACCTCGGTCGCATCCGCGACGTCGAGATGACTCTGGCCGTCGAGCTCGGCCGCACGCGGATGTCGGTGCGCGACGTGCTCTCCATCGAGCCGGGCTCGGTCATCGAGCTCGACCGCTCGGCCGGCGCCCCGGCCGACGTGCTCCTCAACGGCCGCCTCATCGCCCACGGCGAGATCGTGGTCGTCGACCAGGACTACGCCGTGCGCATCACCCGCATCCTCGACGTCGCCGAGGGCGACGCCTAGATGGATCTCGTCATCGTCGTGGCCCGGGTCGCGCTGTCGCTCGCCGCCGTGCTCGGCCTGCTCGTGTTCCTGCAGCGCCGCATCACGCGTGGCTCGAAGCGGCGCATGCGCACGGCGAGCCCGCTCGAGGTCGTCGCCCGCACCGGCGTCGGGTCGAAGGCATCCGTCGTCGTCGTCGACGTCGACGGCCGTCGCTTCGTGCTCGGGGTGACCGAGCAGAACATCAACGTCCTGCACTCCGGCGAGCGCACGCCCGTCGTCGATCCCTCCACGACCGATGACGAGTTCCAGCGCGTGCTGGCCGACGCGGCATTCGACGCGGAGCCCGCCGTGGCTGCCGCTCCCGACGACCTCCCCACCCGAGCCTCGGTCAAGCGGGCGAACCCTCCGGCCCTCGCCGGAAGCGGCTCGATCCTGTCGCGGGAGACCTGGCGGGCGACAGCCGCCTTCCTCCGGCAGGATCGGTGAGGGCCGCGGCGATCAGGAGAGGCCCGGCGATCGGCCGCATCCTCGCCCTGCTGATCGCTGCGACCGCCCTCGCGTTCGTGCTCATGATGCTCGGAGCGCACCCCGCGTCGGCCGCCCCGGCCGACCCCGTGTCGCCGACGGATCCCGCCGCCCCCACCGGTGGCGGCGATGTGAGCGTCGAGATCAACGGCCCCAACGGCGAGCCGAGCACGGCCGTCATCACCCTGATCGGCATCACGCTGCTCTCGGTGGCGCCGGCGCTCCTGCTGATGATGACGTCGTTCACGAAGATCTTCGTCGTGCTCGCCATGACACGGAACGCCCTGGCCCTGCCGACGATCCCGCCGAACCAGGTGCTGGCCGGGCTCGCCCTGTTCCTGTCGCTGTTCATCATGGCTCCGGTGCTGACGGAGATCAACACCGTCGCCGTGCAGCCGTTCCTGAACGGCACGACCGATTTCACGCGGGCCGTGACGGCGGCATCCGTTCCCCTGCACGAGTTCATGCTCGCGTTCACCCGGGAGGACGACATCGCCCTCATGACGCGCGCCGCCGGGCAGCAGAACCCCGTCACCCCCGAGTCCGTCCCGATGATCACCCTCATCCCGGCCTTCATGATCTCGGAGCTGCGAGCGGCCTTCATCATCGGCTTCGTCATCTTCATCCCCTTCCTCGTCATCGACCTCGTCGTCTCGGCCGCCCTCATGTCGATGGGCATGATGATGCTTCCGCCCGTGATGATCTCGCTGCCGTTCAAGATCCTGCTGTTCGTGCTCGTCGACGGCTGGGGCCTCATCATCACCTCGCTCATCCAGAGCTACAACGGAGGTGGCTGATGGACACCAATGCGGTCCTCGACATCGGCATGCAGAGCCTCCTGATCTCGGCGAAGCTCGCGGCCCCCGTGCTCGTGACGGCGCTGGTCGTCGGCTTCGCGATCTCGCTGCTGCAGTCGATCACCCAGATCCAGGAGGTGACGCTCTCCTTCGTCCCCAAGGCGGTCGCCGTGTCCGTGGCCCTGCTCATCTCCGGCCACTGGATGATCTCCGAGCTCCTTGCATTCACCCACGAGCTCTTCGCCCGCATCCCCTCGCTCGTCGGTGGCGGATGACATGGGACTGTCCATCGACGCGGCCTGGCTCGAGGCCGTCATGCTCGCCGGGGTGCGGATGGCGGCGTTCCTCGTGATCGCACCGCCGTTCTCGACCCGCGCGATCCCCGCACGCGTGAAGGCGATGCTCGCGGTCGGCCTCGCCCTCGCCGTCTCTCCGAGGGTCGTCCCCGGCTACCACATCGGTGACGCCGCCGTGTTCCTCGGATCGCTCGTGCAGGAGGTGCTCGTCGGGGCGCTCATGGGCTTCCTCGTCTTCGTCGTGTTCTCCGCCGTGCAGTCGGCCGGTGGCCTGATCGACCTGTTCGGCGGGTTCCAGCTCGCGCAGGCCTTCGACCCGCAACAGATGATCAACGGAGCCCAGTTCGCGCGGCTGTTCCAGATGACGGCGCTGGCCCTCATGTTCGCCTCCGGCGCCTATCAGCTCGTCATCGGCGGGCTGGTGCGCTCGTTCACCGCTCTGCCCATCGGGGGAGCGTTCGACCTCGGCGCCTCGGTCGAGTCCCTCGTGCAGGCCGTCTCCCAGATGCTCGTCTCGGCACTCCAGATCGCCGGCCCGCTCATCGTCGTGCTGTTCCTGGCCGACATCGGCCTCGGCCTCCTCACCCGGGTCGCCCCGGCACTCAATGCCTTCTCCCTCAGCTTCCCGGTCAAGATCGGACTCACGCTGATGCTCGGCGGCCTCGCCTACGCGGCGCTGCCTGCTGTGGTCTCCGCGCTCACGGGCACGGCCGTCCACCTCATGGCGGGGGTGCGCTGATGGCAGAGTCCGACTCCCAGGAACGCACCGAGCAGGCCACCCCGAAGAGGATGAAGGAGGTGCGCCGCAAGGGGCAGCTCACCACCTCGCAGGACCTCACGGCGTGGGTCGGCATCGGGGCCGCTGCGGTCATGCTGCCGTCGACGATCCAGCGGGGGGTGGATGCCGGGGTCGACCAGATGTTCGCCATCTCCTCGGTCATCGCCGACCCCGATCCCGCCGTGGCCGTCACGGCCATGCAGGACGCCTTCGGCTCCCTCGGCACTGTGCTCGGCCCGATGCTCGGCGTCGTGCTGATCGCCGTCATCGCCGGAGCCGTCGTGCAGGGCGGTGTGCACATGCGGGCGTTCACCGGAAAGTTCGAGCAGTTCAACCTCGTGTCCGGGGTCCAGAGGGTCTTCGGGTTGCGCGCCCTGTACGAGGGCGTCAAGTCGCTCACCAAGACTCTCGTCGTCGGCATCGTGCTCGCCGTCGTCATCGTGGGTCTCGTGCCCGTGCTCTCTGCCGCGGGATCCCTTCCGATCTCGAGGCTGCTCGGCATCGGGGAGGAGGCATCCGCCACCCTCATCCGGACCGCCGTGACCGCCGGTCTCGTCCTCGCCGCCATCGACGTGCTCGTCGTCATGCGGCGCAACCGCACCAAGTCGCGCATGACCAAGCGCGAGGTGCTCGACGAGAACAAGAACACCGATGGCGACCCGCTGATCAAGTCGCAGCGGCGCTCCCGTCAACTCGCGATGAGCCGCAATCGCATGATCGCAGCCGTCGCCGACGCCGACGTCGTGCTGGTGAACCCCACGCACATCGCCATCGCCCTCAGCTACACCCCGGGCAAGTCCGCCCCGCGCGTCGTGGCGAAGGGGTCCGAGCTCATCGCCACCCGCATCCGCGAGAAGGCGGAGGAGCACCGGGTGCCGCTCGTGCGCGACGTGCAGCTCGCGCGTGCGCTGCACGCCGGTTGCGAGGTCGGGCAGGTGATCCCTGCCGAGTTCTACACGGCGGTGGCCCGCGTGCTCGCCTTCGTCATGGCTCTCGAGCGCCGCGGTACCCGCGGCGGCATGCACACGATTCTGCCGGCTGCCGTCGGCGCCACAGGAGGATGAACGTGAATCGCAACTTCGCCAGGCTCGGCGTTCCGGTCGGGATCGTCGCCGTCGTGCTGCTGCTGGTCGTGCCCGTGCCGGCGTGGCTCCTCGACGTCCTCATCGTCGTCAACATCCTGCTGGCGCTCATCATCCTGCTGACCACGATGTTCGCGAGACGCCCACTCGACTTCTCCGTGTTCCCGTCCCTGCTCCTCGGGGCGACGCTGTTCCGGCTCGGGCTCAACGTGGCATCCACCCGCCTCGTCCTCGGCGACGGCTACGCCGGGCAGGTCATCGCGGCCTTCGGGCACGTCGCCGTCGGAGGGTCCCTGATCATCGGCGCCGTGGTGTTCCTCATCCTCGTCGTGATCCAGTTCGTCGTCGTCACGAAGGGTGCCGAGCGCGTCGCCGAGGTGGGAGCTCGCTTCACCCTCGACGCGATGCCCGGCAAGCAGATGGCCATCGACGCCGACCTGAACGCCGGCCTCATCACCGACGTCCAGGCCAGGGAGCGGCGCGCCGAGGTGTCTGCGGAGGCCGACTTCTACGGGGCGATGGACGGCGCCTCGAAGTTCGTCAAGGGCGACGCCATCGCCGGGATCATCATCATCATCATCAACATCGTGGGCGGGATCGCGATCGGGGTGCTGCAGGACGGACTCTCGATCGAGGACGCCGTCAGCACCTACAGCCTCCTCACCATCGGCGACGGCCTGGTGACGCAGGTGCCCGCGCTTCTCATGGCCGTCTCCACGGGCATGATCGTGACCCGCTCGAACGCCGAGTCCGATCTCGGCACCACGGCATCCGCCCAGCTGATGCAGTCCCGCACGGCGCTGCAGATCGCCGCCTGCGCCGCCATCGTGATGGCGCTCATCCCCGAGATGCCCAAGCTGCCGTTCCTCGTGGTCGGGGCCCTGCTGTTCTGGGCGGCCGCCCGCGTCAAGGCGAGCGACGCGAAGAAGGCCGCGGAGGCCGAGCGCGCCGAGACGCTGCCGCCGGCGCCGGCCGAGACGCCGGAGGAGCTGATGGAGCAGATGCGGGTGCACGCTCTCGAGATCCTGCTGGCCCCCGATATCGTCGACCTGGTCTCGGGTTCGGCCGACGACCTGCTGGGTCGGGTGCGGGCGCTGCGCCGCAAGATCGCCTTCGACCTCGGGGTCGTCGTGCCGCCGGTGCGCACGCGCGACAGCGTCGAACTGCCCAGGGACACCTACGTCATCAGGGTCGCCGGCGTGGAGATGGGGCGCGGCACGGCCCCGGCCGGGCGGGTTCTCGCACTCGGCGACGGTCTCGAGGGGATGCCGGGCATCGCCACCGTCGAGCCGGTCTTCGGCCTCTCGGGCAAGTGGATCCCGCTGGGGATGCGTCACAGCGCCGAGATCGCCGGAGCCACCGTCATCGATCGCGTCTCGGTGGTCGTCACCCACCTGTCGAGCATCATCACGGCCAATGCCGATCGGCTGCTCAGCCGGGAGGACGTCAGGACCCTCACCGACAGCGTGCGGCAGTCCAACCCCGCCGCCGTCGAGGAGCTGACCCCCACGCTGCTCTCCCTGGCCGAGGTGCAGCGGGTGCTGCGCGGACTCCTCGCCGAGCAGGTGCCCATCAACGACCTCGCCCGCATCTACGAGGCGCTCGCTCTGCGCGCCAGGGTGTCGACCGACCCCGAGGGCCTCATCGAGGCCGCGCGCACAGCGCTCGGCCCGGCCCTCGCCTCCCCGCACGTCGACGACGGGATCCTGAGGGTCATCATGATCGAACCCGGACTGGAGCAACGGATGCTGGAGGGCCTGCGCCCCGGCGAGAACGGCACGCAGATCGTGCTCGACGCCACCATGATCGAGACGGTGATCACCGGCGTCACGAACACCGTGCGCTCGGTCGCCGATTCGGGGCGGAGCGCCGTTCTGGTCTGCGCCCCGGCCCTCCGCTCGGCCATCCACCGTCTCGTCTCGGTGCAGGCGCCCGACCTGACCGTGCTGTCCTACACCGAGGTGACGACGATCGGTGCCCAGATCGAGACTCTCGGGGTGATCCGTGTCAGCGAACAGCTCTCGGCGTGAGTGCCGGATGAAGACGATAGTGTGGTTCGAATGCTGGTCCTGACGCGCAAGATCGGTGAGCGCATCCTCATCGGAGACGACATCGTCGTGACCGTCCTCGACGTGCGCGGCGACAGCGTGCGCATCGGCATCGATGCCCCTGGCAGCATGCGCATCCAACGCGACGAGGTCGTGCGGGCGGTCGAGGCGGCCAACGTCGAGGCGACCGAGGTCGGCGACGACGTCGCCGCCGGGCTGGTGGCCAGCCTCGCGGGGCTCGCGGCTCCAGCCGATCCCACCCCACGCGACTGACGCCCGCTCAGTGGCCGCGCAACTCCTCGAGGTCGCGGCGCTCGCGCTTCGTGGGGCGCCCGGCCCCACGATCGCGCACGGGAACCGCTGCCACGGCCTCGCGCGGCGGTGGCGGGGGAGTCTTGTCGATCATCGCGGCCGCGGCGACCTCGGCGCCCACGCGCTTCACGATGATGCGCTGCACGACCATGATGCGGTCGAAGCCGTTGGCGCGCACGCGCACCTCGTCGCCGATGCGCACCGACTGCGCCGCCTTCACCCGTTCGCCGTTCACCCGTACATGCCCCGCACGGCATGCGGCAGTGGCGAGCGAGCGCGTCTTGAACTGGCGCACAGCCCAGAGCCACGCATCCACGCGGGCTGACGTCACGGCATCCATCGCACCAGACTAACCGCGGATGAAGCTCCACCAGATGAGCAGCATCGTGACGAGGAACCCGACGACGAAGTTGATCGCCAGGAAGTGTCGCCAGCCGCGATTCGCCGCCGCGGAGTCGGCATCGGTGACCGACCAGAACGGCGCGGCCGACACGATATAGGGCAGCACGAGCAGCGCCGCAAGAGGTCCCGGCCACTCGGTCGCCAGCATGAGCACACCGCCGAGGGCCCAGAAGACGATGGCGAGCCGCACAGTCCGGGCAGCCCCGAACCAGGTGGCGATCGACGCGATCCCGCCCTCGCGATCAGGCACGACATCCTGCACGGCGCCGAAGGCGTGACTGGCCATTCCCCAGAGGAAGAAGGCCCCGAGGATGGCGATCAACTGCGGCGTGAAGGTCGCTCCGGCGACAGCTAGGGCGTAGACGGCCGGGCTGACGAAGTGCGTGCTCGAGGTGGCGGAGTCGAGGAACGGACGCTCCTTGAAGCGCAGTCCCGGCACCGAGTAGGCGAGGACCGCGAACAGGCTGATCGCGAGGACCACCCACGACCATGGCTCGTCGGTGCCGCCCAGCACGAGCATCGCGACCACGAAGACGGCGCTGAGTCCGGCGCCCCAGCCGATCACTGCTCGATGCACCCGCGGATCGAGCAGGGCGCCCTCCACGCCGCCCTTCCGCGGATTGCGCAGGTCCGACTCGTAGTCGAAGACGTCGTTGATGCCGTACATGAGCAGGTTGTACGGGATCAGGAAGAACAGCGTCCCCACGACGAAAAGCGCGTCGACCCTGCCCGTGGTGAGCACGTAGGCCGCGGCGAAGGGGTAGGCCGTGTTGATCCAGCTGAGCGGTCGCGACGACAGCACCACCTGACGCAGAACGCCCGCGCGCGGGGCGGCATCCGTGTGATCGGTGGCCATCACTCGTCTCGCTCTCTTCGGCTCAGCAGTACCCAGATCGACGGTAACAGCAGGGCTCCGGCGAGTGGGTAGGCGAAGTCCTCGATCGGGGCGAGGCCGATGTCGACACCGCTGCGTCCGGCGTCGGAGTACACCATGAGCCCGACGGCGATCATGATGTTGTCGAACACCGCCGTGAGCACGAACAGCACGACCACCGTCAGGGCTATGGGGCCGATCAGCCGCGGGCGACGCGGCAGGGCGATCGCGGCGACGATGGCGACGGCGGCCAGCACGATGAGGTTCAGCGTCAGGTAGCTCATGCGCGCCGTCTCGCCGTGAGAATCAGGTCGAACAGCGCCACGAGGTTCATCGTGAGGTAGCAGAGGAAGGCGAGGAAGAACGCCTCTTCGAGCGGGAGCTCCGGGGCCAGCAGGATGCCGATCATGTAGGCGGTCTCTCCACGACTGAAGAGCCCCAGGCCGATGCCGACCAGGTCCCAGATGAGGAAGAACACGACGCCCGAGATGAGCACGATGGCCGCGCGCACCGGCGAGCGCCAGAAGAACAGCCGGTACCGCCAGTCGAGGACGACCATCCCCGCCAGGCTCACCAGGAGCGCGCCGAGGTAGGCGAACGTCACAGACTCTCCACCGGTGCCGGTGCCGGGGTGGGCATCGGTTCGGGCAGTGGCGTGGCCGTGGTGTCGCCGTTCATGCGCTTGAAGGCGATCTCGGCGCTGATGAGGCACATGGGCAGGCCGATTCCCGGAATGGTGCTGCCTCCGGCGTAGAAGAGGCCGTCCAGCTGGCGGGAGGAGTTGCGACCGCGCAGGAAGGCGCTCTGGCGCAGAGTGTGCGCGGGCCCCAGCGCGCCACCCATCCAGGAGTTGAGGTCGACCGCGAAGTCACCGGGGCCGACGGTTCGTCGCACCACGATGCGCTCGGCGAGATCGGAGATCCCAGCCCACTCGGCGAGACGGGCGATGGCGGCATCCGCCACCTGCTCCACCTGCAGGTCGCCGTCGCTGTCGATGCCGCCGCGCCCGATGCCGACGTCGGCCGGCACGGGGATGAGCAGGAACAGGTTGCTGTCCCCGGCCGGTGCCACCCCGGCGTCGGTCGCGCTCGGCATGCACGTGTAGAACGACGCCGGGTCGGGGATGCGCGGCTTGGAACCGAAGATGCGGTCGAAGTTCGTGCGCCAGTCCGAGGTGAAGAACAGGGTGTGGTGGGCCAGCTGCGGCAGAGCGCCGCGCACGCCGAGCATGACCAGCACGGCGCCCGGTCCCGACATGCGCCGGTTCCACCAGCGCTCGGGGTAGGTGCGCACGGCCTCGTCGACGAGCTCCGTCTCGGTGTGGTGGAGGTCGGCCGCCGAGACGACCTCGTCGCCCGCCAGTGTGATGCTCCGGCCCGCGGCATCCGTGTAGGTGACCCCGGAGACGGATGCGCCCACCGAGGTGACGGCGTCGATGGAGGTCACCCGCGCCTGGGTGATGATCTCGACGCCCTGCTCGCGGGCGAGCCGGGCGACGACGTCGATGAGGTGGGAGAAGCCGCCCTGCGGGTAGAGCACGCCGTCAGCCAGGTCCATGTGGCTCATGAGGTGGTACATCGCGGGGGTGCGCTCCGGTGATGAGCCGAGGAACACCGCGGGGTAGCCGAGGATCTGACGCAGCCTGGTGTCCTTCACGTAGCCGGCCACGAACTTGTCGAGGGGCTGCAGCAGCAGGCGGGCGAGCCTGCCGCCGCGCTTCAGGACGGCTGAATCGAGGAACGGCCGGAACGACTGGAAGCTCGTGTACAGGAAGCGCTCGACGGCGTCGTCGTAGGTCGACTTCGCCGATTCGAGGTAGCGCTCCAGCGCGCGACCGGCTCCGGGTTCGATCCGTTCGAAGGTGCGGATGTTCTCCTCGCGGGAGGCGCGGATGTCGATGGGCTCGGCGTGGCCCTCGAAGAACACCCTGTAGCCGGGGTCGAGCAGGGTGAGGTCCAGCTGCTCCTCCGCCGAGGTGCCGAGCAGCCGGAAGAAGTGGTCGAAGACCTCGGGCATGAGGTACCACGACGGACCGGTGTCGAAGGTGAAGCCGTCCTTCTCCCACGAGCCGGCGCGCCCGCCCAGTTCGCTGCGAGCCTCGAGAAGAGTCACCTCCCTGCCGTCGCGGGCCAGCAGAGCGGCAGTGGCGAGTCCGGCGATGCCGCCGCCGATCACGATCGTGTGCGTCATGGCCGTCCGCCTCCGGTCACGGCGGCCTTCACCGCGATCGTGAGCTTCTCGGCATCGGGAACGCGGATGCGGGAGCTGAGCAGCTCGGATGCCGGGGTGCCGCGCAGCTTCGTCGACAGTCGGTGGAACAGTCCGTGCGCAGCAGCCACGGCGCCGCGCGACGATCGCGGGAGTCGCGTGAGCGCCCGCGCCGCGATGGCGAGGTCGGCGTCGATGTCGTCGAGGATGACGTTCTTCTCCTGCTCGGTCATGTGGGCGGGATCGACGGCGGGGAAGTAGTTGCGGCCGAGGCTGGTCCAGTCGGCGGACAGGTCGCGCAGGAAGTTGACCTTCTGGAAGGCGGCGCCGAGGTGCGTGGCGCCATCCTCGAGCAGGCGTCGCTCGTCATCGCGCACGGGGTGTCCGGCCAGGAAGGCGCGCAGGCACATGAGGCCGACGACCTCGGCGGATCCGTGGATGTAGACGTCGACCTCGGCGGCGTCGAAGGGGGAGTCGTCGAGGTCTCGGCGCATCGAGGCGAAGAACGGCGCGGTCAGGTCGCGGCCGATCCCGGTCGCGCGGGCCGTGACGGCGAAGGCGTGCACGACCAGGTTGGTGCTGAACCCCGTCGCGACGGCCCGGTCCGTCTCGGCCTCGAACTCGTCGAGGCGGGCGAGCTGCTCGTCGACGCTCAATCCGGCAGCTGCCGCGGCCCCGTCGACGATCTCGTCGGCCACCCGCACGAGGGCGTAGATGTCGCGCACCTGCGAGCGCACCCCGGAGCCGAGCAGGCGTGCCGCCGCCCCGAACGACGTGGAGTAACGCCCGATCACGACGGCGGAGCTCGACGACGCGGCGCGGGTGTAGAGCTCGAGGGGTCCTTGGTGAGTGCTCATCGGATGCGGTTCACCGCCCTGTCGGCGAAGGTCGAGAGCAGCTCCCGCAGTTCATCGGGGAGGTCGGATGCCGCCAACTCGGTCTTCGCGAGCGCGACGTGGTCTCGGGCGAGCTGCTCGGTGTGGGCGGCGGAGCCGCATCCGGTCAGCGTCTCGCGCACGAAGGCGGCCTCGGCCGGGTCGAGATCGGCCTTGCCGATGAAGGGGGCGATGCTCGGCCACTCCGGCGTGGTGCGGGCGTGGGCGAGGAGGGTCGTGATCTTGCCCTCGCGCAGGTCGGCGACGGTGCTCTTGCCCGTCTTCGACTCGTCGCCGAACACGCCGAGCATGTCGTCGGTGAGCTGGAAGGCGATGCCGATGAGGCGGCCGAACCGGCCCAGGCACGCGATGTCGCCTGCTGATGCCCCAGCCAGCACGGCACCGGCCTGCAATGGTGCCTCGCAGGAGTACACGGCCGTCTTCTGCTCGAGAGTCGCCAGCACGTCGGGGATGCCGAGCAGGTGCGGTGCGACGGTGTTGGTGACGTCGTTCAACTCGCCGGCCGCCGAGACGAAGACGGCCCGGTCGAGGATGTCGAGGAGGCGCCCGCGGACGACCGAATCGACGTCGAGCTGGGCGATGATGCGGTGGGCCTGACTGAGTGCGAGATCTCCGGCGAGCAGGGCTGCGGCCTCACCCCAGGTCTTCGCCTGCTCCTCGTCGGCGCCGAGGGCTGCGCCGCGGGCGGCGAAGGCGCCGAGGACATTGGCGGAGCCACGGCGGACGAGGTCCCTGTCGATCACGTCGTCGTGGATGATGAAGGCTGTGTGGAGCAGTTCGAAGGCTATGGCGAGCTGGGTCGCGGCAGCCTGGTCGGTGCCGCCGAGCCCGTTGTGGGCGGCCAGCACGAGCGCGGGGCGCGCCCTCTTGCCGCCGGCGCTGGCCTGCTCGAGCTGGTCCCAGAGTTCGACGTAGTGCGGACCGTAGTCACCCGCCCGCAACCGGGACGCGGCGAAGTAGCGTTCGAGTTCGCTCTCGACGCTGGCCGTCGCGACGTCGATCATGAGAACTTCTCGAGCTGCTCGAGTTGCATGACCATCCACGGGCTGAACGCCCACGGGGTCTGGCTGGCGGCTCGGGCGACGGCACCGGGTTCCACCCAGACGAACTCGGCGACCTCGCGTGGATCGGGGTCGGGGTCGCCGTCGGTGCGCGCGACATAGACGGGGCAGACCTCGTTCTCGACGGTTCCGCGGGAGTCGGTCGCCCTGTAGCGGAACAGGGGGAGAGCGAGGGCGACCTCGGAGATCTCGAGTCCGAGCTCGAAATCGGCGCGACGATGCACGGCCGAGAGGACGGGTTCCGCCGGCCGCGGGTGACCGCAGAACGAGTTGGTCCAGACGCCGGGCCAGGTCTTCTTGCTCAGCGCCCTGCGCGTGATGAGCAGCTTGCCGTCGGCGTTCAGCACGTAGCAGGAGAAGGCCAGGTGCAGTGCCGTGTCCGGCCCGTGGGCCGCGGCCTTCGACGCCGTTCCGATGGGGGTGCCGTCCATGTCGAGCAGGACGATCTCATCGTCGACGTGCGCCTCGGTGTCCGTCAGTGTCACGATCGCCCCCCGGGTGTCGGATCTCGGAAAATAGCTAACTGAGTTAGCGAATCTGACGTTACCATGTCTGACATGACCACAGAAGCGGATTCTCGCGACGTGACGACTCCGTACTGGTACGACGCGCAGGCAGACGACGCCATCGGGGTCCTCGAGGCCCTGCGTCGCTTCCGCAGCGCCGACAAGTCGATGCGGCAGCGCACCCAGGATGACATGGCCATGAACGAGACGGACCTGGCCGCACTCCGTTTCCTCATTGCGGAGGAGAAGCGCGAGCACGAGGTCGGCCCGACGGACCTCGCCCACCATCTCGGCATCTCCACCGCCGCCACCACCAAGCTGATCAAGAGGCTCGTCGCCTCCGGGCACCTCCAGCGGCGTCCGCATCCGCACGATCGCCGCGCGCAGATCCTGCATCCGACGCCCGGCGCCCACGACGAGGTCCGCGCCACTCTCGCGGCCATGCACGCCCGCATGATGGGCGTCGCCGATGCCTTCGCGCCGGAGGAGCAGCTCGTCGTCGTGCGCTTCCTCACCGCGATGGCCGACGCCGTCGCGGTCGCGCACGACCCGGAACCGGCGGGGTCCGGTGGCGACGCGGCTACCGACGCCGCGACAGACCCGGCGAGCGATGCGTCGCTCGACACGACGGGCGAGGCGCCTCCCGCGTCGTGACCGCTGACGACACGTTTCGTAGCGTTCAGTCCGGTGGGGCATGCTGGAGGCATGAGCACCGCATCCGGAGACGCCTGGGTCGAGGGTCCTGACGGGTCCAGATTCTGGGGTCGGTTCGGCGCGGCCGGGCTTCTGGCCTGGGACCCCGCGCGCGGCGTACTGATGCAGCATCGCGCCAGCTGGAGCCACTTCGGCGACACCTGGGGTCTCCCGGGAGGAGCCCGCCACGACGACGAGGACGCCGTCACCGGAGCCATCCGCGAGGCGAACGAGGAGGCAGGAGTCAGCGGCAGCGACCTCGAGGTCGTCACCACGTCAGTGCTCGACCTGGGGTTCTGGTCGTACACGACGGTCGTCGCCCGCGTGCTGCATCCGTTCGAGCCCGTCATCAGCGACCCGGAGTCCATCGCCCTGGCGTGGGTGCCGGTCGACGAGGTCGCCGGACTCCCGCTGCACCCCGGTTTCGCGGCGAGCTGGCCTGCTCTCCGCGTCCTGCTGGTCGGCTGACCGCGACGCTCAGGATGCCGGCGCCTCCGCTGCCTCTGCCGTGCGCCGACGCGGGAACCACGGCACGATCGCCGAGGTCGTCGCCTGATAGTCGGCAAACTCCGGATGCCGCGCCTTCGACAGCGACTCCGTGAATATCGTCGAGCCGATGAACAGGGCGGTCAGCAGGAGCGGGCCGAGGATGGTCCAGTGCAGGACGCTCCCCGTCGCGACGACGGCGAAGAGGTAGAGCGCCCACCACTGCGCCTGCTCGAAGAAGAAGTTGGGGTGACGGGAGTAGCGGAACAGTCCGGTCTGGAGGAACCGCGTGGACGGTGCGCGACCGCCGGCGATCTCGGACTTCTTCCACTGGTGGAAGTCCCACTGCTGCTGGTCGGCGATGGTCTCCCCGATGAGGAGCAGGAGGAAGAGCGCGGCCACGAGGACGTCGGCCACTCCGAGCGGAGTCGGCATGGCCTGGTCGACGGTGAACGTCGACAGGGTCATCCCGAGGATGAGCGCGTTCTGGTACCCCGCGATGAAGAGCAGGTTGAACGCCTGGAACGCCGGCTTCGGCATCCGTGCCCGCAATGCCGCCCACCGGTAGTCCTCACCACCGCGGGCGTAGCCGCCCTTCCGAGCGAAGTTGAAGGTGAGTCGAGCGCCCCAGAGTGTCACGAGCACGGCCATCAGCACGAGCCGGGCATTCTCGAATCCGGATGCCGCGGCGAAGACCCACACATAGACGATGGGGGAGAGCGACCAGACGCGATCGACCCACGAGTATTCCCGGGTGAACACGGAGAGGAGCCAGGTGGCGACGATGGTGCCGGCGCAGATCCAGAGACACACGACGAGAGGCTGCATGTTGCGCATGTTACGCCGTCGATAGACTCGATCCGTGGCAGAGCCGAGCGAGCCGACGAACCGGATCTGGACGGTTCCCAACGTGCTGAGCATGCTGCGGCTCGTTCTGGTGCCGTTCTTCCTCGGCTATCTCATCGTCGGCGACTACATCGCCGCCCTCGTCATCCTCGTGGTCTCGAGCTTCACGGACTTCCTCGACGGCTTCATCGCCCGCAGGTTCAACCAGATCAGCCGGCTCGGGCAACTCCTCGATCCGGCCGCCGATCGCCTGTACCTGTTCGCGTCCATCCTCGGCCTCGCCGCCGGTGGTCTCGTTCCCTGGTGGCTGGTCGTCGTGATCGTGGGTCGCGACGTCTTCCTCGCGGTGCTCGGCATCGTGCTGGCGAACCACGGATTCGGCCCGCTTCCGGTGCACCAGTTGGGCAAGGTGGCCACGTTCGCGCTCTTCCTGGGCCTGCCCGTGCTCATGCTCGGTGCTGCATTCCCCGTCACGGCGGCCGTCGCCCTGCCCATCGGATGGGCCATCACCCTCTGGGGCGTCTTCCTGTACTGGTGGGCCGGAATCATCTACGCGATCGAAACCGGGCGTGTCATTCGCCTGCCGCTGGTTCCGAGCACCCGGCGATCCGATACGCTGGAGGAATAGGGAGGTGCACTGTGGGAGAGTCCGATGACCGGAATGCCGGGGCACAGGCCGACGAGGTCGACCAGGTGAGCACGGACACCACACTGTCCTTCACTCAGGAGCAGGCGGCGTCACTGCTTGCGATCGACCCCGATCTGACCGCTGAGGAAGACGAGGCGATCCAGGCCCTGCCGTCCGGGTCAGCACTGCTCGTGGTGCGACGGGGACCGAACGCCGGTGCGCGGTTCCTCCTCGACGCCGATGTGACGACGACGGGGCGGCATCCGGATGCCGACATCTTCCTCGACGACGTCACGGTGTCGCGCCACCACGCGCAGTTCCTGCGGCACGGTACGGCGTTCGAGGTCAAGGACCTCGGGTCCCTCAACGGCACCTACTTCGACGGAGTCCGCATCGAGACGGCCCTGCTGGCCGACGGTGCCGAGGTGCAGGTGGGCAAGTTCCGCCTCACGTTCTACTCGTCGCGGCCCGACCTCGCTCGAGCATGATGGCGGGCGCCAGCGCCCACGCGCGGGTATCCGCCACCCCCTCCCTCCTCAGCATCGGCCAGGTCCTCGCGCGTCTCACGCCTGAGCACCCCGAGCTGACCCCGTCGAAACTGCGCTTCCTCGAGGAGCAGGGGCTGATCTCGCCCGCGCGCACCGAGTCGGGCTACCGCAAGTTCTGCGCAGCCGACGTCGAGCGCATCCAGCTCATCCTCGGCATGCAGCGCGACCACTACCTGCCGCTCAAGGTCATCCGCGGCTACCTCGAGCAGCTCGACGCCGGCCACGTGCCCACGCTCCCCGGCACTGCTGCTCCCGGGCCGTCGATGCTCTCGTCGGCACGCCGCTTCAACCGCGACGAGCTGCTGCGCGAGTCCGAGGCATCCCCGCAGCTGCTGGCGGATGCCGTCTCGGCATCGCTCGTGGTTCCGGCAGACGTGTACAGCGAGGAGACCGTGAGCGTGCTGCGCGCCCTCGCCGAGCTGCGCAAGGCCGGGATCGAGCCGCGGCACCTCCGCGGCTTCCGTGCAGCCGCCGAGCGGGAGTCATCGCTCATCGAGACGGCGATGACGCCGATCGTGCGTCGCAACGACGCCTCCAGCCGGGCGAAGGGCGCAGAACTGGCACTCGAGATCGCCTCACAGCTGGAGGTCGTACGATCGACACTGCTGCGCGCCGCCCTTCAGCGCGTGACCAATCCGTGACTTCCTCGACACGCGGTGCCGATGTCGTTGCCGCACGGCACTGACCTGAGTACCGTGAGTGAAGCGGCGCACGGACAGTGCGCATCCTGTTGGAAGAGGCGAAATCCATGAGTGAACTCAGTCGGAGTGACGCAGATCGTTACGATCTGCAGCTGCTGTTCACCGACGGTCTCCCCGACATGGACGCCAACTCCGGCTACCGCGGCGCCGTCGCCGCTCGTGCCGCAGGGATCAGCTACCGCCAGCTCGACTACTGGGCCCGCACCGAGCTCGTCGAGCCCACAGTCCGCGGTGCAGCCGGTTCCGGATCGCAGCGCCTCTACGGCTTCCGCGACATCCTCGTGCTCAAGCTCGTCAAGCGCCTTCTCGACACCGGAATCTCGCTCCAGCAGATCCGCGTCGCCGTCAACCAGCTGCGCGAGGCCGGCATCAACGACCTGGCCCAGACAACGCTCATGAGCGACGGAGCCAGCGTCTATCTCTGCACGTCGAACGACGAGGTCATCGACCTGGTCAGCCGCGGACAGGGCGTCTTCGGCATCGCCGTCGGCAAGGTGCTGCGCGAGGTGGAGTCCACCCTCGTCGAGATCGACTCGCACCCCGTCGACACCCTGGACGAGCTCGCTGCTCGTCGTCAGACCCGCAAGATCTCCTAGCGCCCCTCGCGCGCTTCGGCCGTGGACTTCGTCCGGGCCTGAGCGAGCGTGAAGTCACCCCGGCACCTGCTCGGTGAGGGCAGAGCGGAGCGATCGTCCGACGCGCGAATGGTCTCGCGACGTAGCTGAGCGCACCTCGGCCGCCGACTGCGTCCGGGCCTCGGCGAACGGATCCGATCAGCCCGCCGACTGCTCCGAGCGATCGATCGCCGGACGCTCGACGGGCTGCGGAGCCGCGAGGTGGGCGTACTCGCCGATGCGCGCCGTGCGCAGCACCCGGTCGAGCAGCTGGTCGAAGTACCGCGCCATCTCCTGGGCGCTGTCGCCCGGCCACGCGTGCAGCGGCTGGCCGGCGCCCTGCGCCTGCTGCAGCGAGGTGCGCTCGGGAAGCTGGGGGGAGAGCACGAGCGGCCCGAACATGTCGCGCAGTTCCTTGATGCGGTACTGGTGCTCCAGCGACGCGACGCGGGTGCGGTTCACGATGATGCCGAGGGGCTGCAGACGCGACGACATCCCGCGACGGATCTCTTCGATCGCACGCAGGGCGCGGTCGGCGGCGGCCACGGAGAAGAGTCCGGGCTCGGTCACCACGGCGACGCGGTCGCTGGCGGCCCAGGCCGTGCGCGTGAGGGCGTTGAGGGTCGGCGCGCAGTCCACGAGCACCAGCTCGTATTCCTTCTCGATGGTCTCGAGGGCGTCCTCGAGCTTCCAGATGTCGCGTTCGTGCGGATGCGGACCGTCGAAGTTGATGGCGGACGGGCTGCCGATCATCACATCGAGCTTGGAGCCCGGGCGACCTCGCGTCCACCCGCTCGGAGCGATCGCGGAACGCACGATCTTCTCCTTCGGGCTCGCGAGCACGTCGGCCACATTGAGGTGACCGGCGACGCTGACGGCCATACCGGTCGACACATCGGACTGCGGGTCTAGGTCGACGACAAGGGTCCGGATGCCGCGGGCGAACGCCGCTGAAGCGAGTCCGAGCGTCACCGTCGTCTTGCCGACGCCACCCTTGAGGGAGCTGACGGAGAGTACGTGCACAAGTAGATACGTTACCTTCACTAGTCTGGGAGAACCTAACCGTCAGACCCGTACCGCGCGCCTCACGAAAGGCCTGTATGTTCCAGAAGATCCTCGTTGCCAACCGCGGTGAAATCGCCATCCGCGCCTTCCGTGCCGCTTACGAGCTGGGCGCGAAGACCGTGGCGGTGTTCCCGTTCGAGGACCGCAACTCCCTGCATCGCCTGAAGGCCGACGAGGCCTACCAGATCGGCGAGCCGGGGCATCCGGTGCGTGCCTACCTCGACGTCGCGGAGATCATCAGGGTCGCTCGGGAGTCCGGGGCCGACGCGATCTACCCGGGATACGGCTTCCTCTCCGAGAACCCCGAACTGGCCGAGGCAGCCGCCGCCGCGGGGATCACCTTCATCGGTCCCGGGATGCACGTGCTCGAGATGGCCGGCAACAAGGTGACGGCGAAGGAGCACGCCATCGCCGCCGGGGTCCCGGTGCTCAAGTCCACGCCCCCGTCGAAGGACGTCGAGCTGCTGCTGTCGCAGGCCGAGGAGATCGGCTTCCCGATCTTCGCGAAGGCCGTCGCGGGCGGCGGCGGGCGCGGCATGCGTCGGGTCGCGAGCCCGGACAGGCTGCGCGCCGCCCTCGAGGAGGCCATGCGCGAAGCCGACAGCGCCTTCGGCGACCCGACCATGTTCCTCGAGCAGGCCGTGCTCCGCCCTCGCCACATCGAGGTGCAGGTGCTCGCCGACGCGAACGGCGAGACGGTCCACCTGTTCGAGCGCGACTGCTCGGTGCAGCGACGCCACCAGAAGGTCATCGAGATCGCCCCGGCGCCGAACCTCCCCGAGGAGACCCGTCAGGCGCTCTACCGCGACGCCATCGCCTTCGCGAAGTCCATCGGCTACGTCAACGCCGGCACCGTCGAGTTCCTCCTCGACACCGCGGGCGAGCGGGCCGGCCAGCACGTCTTCATCGAGATGAACCCGCGCATCCAGGTCGAGCACACCGTGACCGAGGAGGTGACGGATGTGGACCTCGTGCAGTCGCAGATCCGCATCGCAGCGGGGGAGAGCCTCGCCGACCTCGGGTTGCAGCAGGAGAACATCAGGCTGCGCGGGGCCGCGCTGCAGTGCCGCATCACGACGGAGGACCCGACGGCGGGCTTCCGGCCCGACACCGGCAAGATCACGACCTACCGCTCGCCGGGTGGTGCCGGCATCCGCCTCGACGGTGGAACCATCAACCCCGGTGCCAACATCAGCCCGCACTTCGACTCGATGCTCGCGAAGATGACGGCCCGCGGCCGCGACTTCCCGGCAGCCGTCGCGCGCGCTCGTCGCGCGCTGGCCGAGTTCCGCATCCGTGGCGTGTCCACCAACATCTCCTTCCTGCAGGGAGTCCTCGACGACCCGTCGTTCATCGCCGGCGACCTGAGCACCTCCTTCATCGAGGAGCGTCCGGAACTGCTGCGCGGCCGGGTCTCCAAGGACCGCGGCACGAAGATCCTCAACTGGTTGGCCGACGTCACCGTCAACCAGCCGAACGGACCGCGCCCGACCACCATCACGCCGACGGACAAACTGCCGAAGATCGACCTGTCTCAGGCGGCGCCTGCCGGGTCGCGCCAGAGACTCCTCGAGCTCGGCCCGCAGGGCTTCGCCGCGGCGCTCCGCGCCCAGACCCCGCTGGCCGTTACCGACACCACGTTCCGCGACGCGCACCAGTCGCTGCTCGCCACCCGCGTGCGCACCCGCGACCTGACCGCCGTCGCGCCCTACGTCGCCCGGCTGACTCCCGAACTGCTCTCGGTCGAGGCATGGGGAGGCGCCACCTACGACGTCGCGCTCCGCTTCCTCGGCGAGGACCCGTGGGAGCGTCTCGCGACCCTGCGCGAATCGCTGCCGAACATCAACCTGCAGATGCTCCTGCGCGGGCGCAACACCGTCGGCTACACGCCCTACCCGACCAGCGTCACCGAGGCGTTCGTGGCCGAGGCGGCCTCCACCGGCGTCGACATCTTCCGCATCTTCGACGCCCTGAACGACGTCGACCAGATGCGCCCGGCCATCGAGGCCGTGCTCGCCCAGGGCAGCGCGGTCGCCGAGGTGGCCGTCTGCTACACCGGCGACCTGCTCGACCCGGCCGAAGACCTGTACACGCTCGACTACTACCTGCGTCTCGCCGACCAGATCGTCGAGTCCGGCGCGCACATCCTCGCGATCAAGGACATGGCCGGGCTCCTGCGGCCCGCCGCCGCCGCGAAGCTCGTCACGGCATTCCGCGAACGCTTCGACCTGCCGGTGCACCTGCACACGCACGACACCCCGGGCGGCCAGCTCGCGACCCTGCTCGCGGCATCCGCCGCCGGAGTGGACGCCGTCGACGTCGCGTCGGCCCCCATGGCGGGCACCACCAGCCAGCCGTCGGCCTCATCGCTGGTCGCAGCCCTCTCCCACACCGAGCGCGACACCGGCCTCTCACTGCAGAACGTGTCGGACCTCGAGCCCTACTGGGAGGCCGTGCGCCAGGTGTACCGGCCGTTCGAGTCCGGCCTGCCGGGCCCGACGGGCCGGGTGTACCACCACGAGATCCCGGGCGGCCAGCTCTCGAACCTGCGCCAGCAGGCCATCGCGCTCGGCCTCGCCAACGACTTCGAGCTGGTCGAGGACATGTACGCCGCGGCGAACAAGATCCTCGGGCGCGTGCCGAAGGTCACGCCGTCGTCGAAGGTCGTCGGCGACCTCGCCCTGCACCTCGCCGCCGTCAAGGCCGACCCGGCCGACTTCGAGGCGAACCCGCAGAAGTACGACGTCCCCGACTCGGTCGTGGGCTTCATGGCGGGCGAGCTGGGCGAGTTGCCCGGCGGATGGCCGGAGCCCTTCCGCACCAAGGTCCTCGAGGGCCGCACCGTGCGCATCGGAGTCACCGAGCTGACCGACGAGGAGCGTGCCGCCCTCGCCGCCGACAGCACGACGCGACGCGCTGCGCTCAACACCCTGCTGTTCCCCGCGCCGACGCGCCAGTACGAGCAGATCCGGGAGCTGTTCGGCGACCTGTCCGTCGTCGACACCCCCGACTACCTCTACGGCATGCGCCAGGGTGCGGAGCACGTGGTCGAGATCGCCAAGGGCGTGCGCCTCTACGCCGGACTCGAGGCCATCGGCGAGGCCGATGACAAGGGCATGCGCACCGTCATGACCACGCTCAACGGCCAGCTGCGGCCCGTCTTCGTGCGCGACCGCAGCATCGCCGTCGAGAGCAAGGCGGCCGAGAAGGCCGACGCCAGCCAGCCCGGCCAGGTCGCTGCTCCCTTCTCCGGCGTCGTGACCCTGCAGGTCGAGGCGGGTGCCGAGGTGCAGGCCGGTCAGGCCGTCGCGTCCATCGAGGCGATGAAGATGGAGGCGGCCATCACGACCCCCGTCGCGGGCGTGATCGAGCGGGTCGCCATTCCGCGGACGCAGCAGGTGGACGCGGGCGATCTCCTCGTCGTGGTCGTGCCGCGCTAGGCTCGAACGCTGATCCCGACGAAGAAAGAGGCACCAGTGCCACCCAGTGACGACGGAACCGACCTGCGCGCACGCCGCGCTCGCGGTGCCGGAGACGAGTACAACAGCGAGCTCGCGCCGCGTGCCGGCGACGACCTCGCCTCAGCGCTGCCCGAGAGCCTGAGCATCCAGGTCGACCTTCCGCCGGCGCCCCGCCCGGAAGCGCCCGACGACGAAGTCGCCGTGGCCATCTCCGAGCGCGCCGTCAACCCCGGTGTGGTGGCGGAGAACTCGACCCACTCCGTGCCGATCATGGTGCAGCCCCCGGTCCGGGCGTCCGGTCACCACCGCTCGCAGCTCGAGCCGATCGACCGCGACGAGGACGCCGCCGCGAGCTACAGCGGCCAGGGTCCCGAGTCTCCCAACATGCTCACGGCCGACCGCCTCATCGAGCCCAATCGACGCACCCGTCCGGCGCCCGAGGGCGGCTGGAACCGCTTCCTCTACTCCGCGACCTTCCACACCGTGAACCGCGGCGACTCGCCCCGGGTGCTCGCTCGCAAGGCGCTCGACGCCCGCATCCAGCGGCAGTTCTCCGGTGGAACGCGGTTCGTGCCCGTGCTCACCCGCAAGGGCGGCGTCGGAAAGACCACCGTCACAGCGCTGCTGGGCATGGCCCTCGCCGATGCCCGCGAAGACCGCACCATCGCCATCGACGCCAACCCCGACAGGGGAACGCTGTCGGAGCGCATCACCCGCCAGACCCGCTCGACAGTGCGCGACGTCGTGAACAAGGCCCCGTCGATCGGCGGGTTCACCGACTTCTCGGCCCTGGTCTCGCGCGACGAGACGCGCCTCGACATCCTCGCCTCCGACACCGACCCGATGCTGAGCGAGGCCTTCGACGCCGACGACTACAACGTCGTCGCCGACCTCTCGGCGCGGTTCTACTCGATGGTGCTGACGGACTGCGGAACCGGCATCGTCCACTCGGTCATGCGGGCCACCCTGCAGCGAGCCGATTCCATCGTCATCGTGTCCGGCGGCAGCGTCGACGAGGCCCGGCTGGCGTCGGAGACCCTCACTTGGCTCGAGGCCAACGGCTACGGAGACCTCGTGCGCAATGCCATCGTCGCCCTCAACACGGCGACGCAGGGCACGAACCTGGTCAAGCTCGAGGAGATCGAGACCCACTTCCAGTCCCGGGTGCGCGAGATCGTGCGCATTCCGTACGACCCCGTGCTGGCCGCGGGCTCGGTCATCCACTGGAAGGACCTCAAGCCCCTCACCCGCCACTCCGCCCGCGTCCTCGCCGCCCTCGTGGTCGAGGGCCTGCCCGTCGACCGCGGCATCTGACGCCGCCCGTCCCAGAAGAAGACCATGACCGACCGCACCATCCGCCTGTTCGGCGACCCCGTCCTGAAGACAGTCTCGAGCGAGATCGTCACGATCGACGACGGCATCCGCTCGCTCGTGCAGGATCTCATCGACAGCGTCAAGCTTCCCGGTCGCGCCGGTGTGGCCGCCGCGCAGATCGGCGTGAACCTGCGCGCCTTCAGCTACAACGTCGACGGCGAGGTCGGCTACATCATCAATCCGGTGCTCACCGAGCTGTCGGGGGAACCCGAGCTGGTCGATGAGGGCTGCCTCTCGGTGCCCGGCCTCTGGTACCCGACGATGCGCTACCCGTTCGCCCGAGCCGAGGGCATCGACCTCGACGGCAGGCCGATCGTGCTGAGCGGCTCCGGCCTCATGGCGCAGGCTCTGCAGCACGAGACCGATCACCTCGACGGCCTGCTCTATCTCGATCGACTCGACAAGCCGAACCGACGCTCGGCCATGAAGGAAGTCCGCGAGAGCACCTGGTTCTAGATCGCGGAGAACGGATGCCGCGTCGCGGTGTCGCGGCATCCGTCGTGGATCACTCGAAGACCGGCGTGAGGAAGCGGCGCTCGTACCGGCGGATGCACTGCGTGTCCCGCGCCAGCTGGAAGGCCTCGAGGCACTCGGGATCCGTCTTCGACGCCGTGCGGTAGGCCTCGTACTCGGCCAGTGTCGGGAAGGTGAACAGCGCGAAGGCCTCGTCGCTGTCGCCCTCGCTCGGCATGAAGTAGCCGTGGTGGTCACCGCCGAGCTTCTCGACCAGGCGGATCCAGGCGCGGCCGTATGCGGTGAAGTCGTCGAGCTTGTCGGGATCGATCTCGTAACGGAGGTGGATGGTGATCATGGTCGTCTTCTCTTTCGGTTCTGGGTCGTCAGATGGTCAGGGTGTACCGCTGCTTGCCGCTCCGGGTGGCGCCGGTGCGGTCGTAGAAGCGGATGGCGCCCTCGTTCCAGTCGGGGGTCTGCCAGCGCATCTCGGTCGCGCCGAGCTCGCCGGCCAGATCGCGCAGCGCGTCGACCAGCAGCCCGCCGAGTCCGGCTCCCCGGGCGGCCGGACGCAGGAACAGGCAGTCCATGTGCAGGAACTCGGCGCCCTGCCAGGTCGAGGCCTCGAGGCTCGCCGTGACGTAGCCGACGATCTGGTCGCCCGCAGCACCCACGAAGGCGTGCAGCCGCGGTACCGGACCGAACAGCAGCCGTGAGAGTCCGTCCGCCAGGTCGGACGGCGGCTGCGCCGCGCGCTCGTACTCGGCGTGCTCGCGGATGAGCGCGATCAGCTCGGGAAGGTCTGCGGGCACGGCGGCACGCACGGCGAGGGACAGGGGCATGGGAGCCACTCTGCTCGCTGCACCCCGCGTCGCGGCATCCGACGGCGGCGTGGCAGCCACGGTGTCAGGATCTGGTGCCGACTTTGGCAGTCGTACGTCGACGGGACGTCAGCCCGCGAGGCTGATGCCCGTGGTCGCCGGTGCTCCCGCGTACATCTCGTCGATCACGTCGGCGAAGTCGGCGAGGATGACGTTGCGCTTGATGCTGAGCTTGGGCGTGAGGTGGCCGCTCTCCTCGGTGAGGTCGATGGCCAGCACCTGGAACTTGCGGATCGACTCGGCCCGCGACACGTTCTCGTTCGCCACGTCGATGGCGCGCTGGATCTCCGCGATGACGACGGGGTTGACCGCAGCCTCGGTGACGGTCATCGCCGCATCCTCACCGGCGTTGTTCAGCCAGACCGGGAGCATCTCGGGGTCGAGAGTCACCAGAGCGGAGATGAACGGGCGGCGGTCGCCGACGACGATCACCTGTCCGACGAGGGGATTCGCGCGGATGGGGTCCTCGAGCGCGGCCGGGGCGACGTTCTTGCCGCCGGCCGTCACGATGATCTCCTTCTTGCGGCCGGTGATGGTGAGGAAGCCGTCGGCGTCGAGGGCTCCGATGTCGCCCGTGTGCAGCCAGCCGTCCTTGAGGGCGGCATCCGTCGCCTCGGGGTTCTTCCAGTAGCTCTCGAAGACGTTGACGCCCTTGACGAGGATCTCGCCGTCCTCCTCGATGCGGATCGAGACGCCGGGCAGTGCGGGGCCCACGGTGCCGATCTTCGACTTCGCGGGGCGGTTCACCGTGGCAGGAGCCGTGGTCTCGGTCAGGCCGTAGCCCTCGAGGATCGTGATTCCCAGCGAGTGGTAGAAGTGCCCGAGACGGGCACCGAGCGGGGCCGATCCCGAGACCGCGTACTTCACGCGACCGCCGAGGGCGGTGCGGAGCTTCGAGAAGACGAGCTTGTCGTAGACGGCGAACTTGATCTTCATGCCGAGCGGGATCTTCGCGCCCTCCTCGAGCGCCTTCGAGTGGGCGATGGCGACGTCGGCCGCGGCACGGAAGATCTTGCCCTTGCCGCCGGTCTCGGCCTTCTGCTCCGACACGTTGTAGACCTTCTCGAACACGCGGGGGACCGCGAGCAGGAAGGTCGGCTTGAAGCTCTCCATCGAGGGCAGCAGGAAGCGCGTGTCGGGCTGGTGGCCCACGTTCACCCCGGCGTGCACCGACAGCACGGCGATGAGCCGGGCGAAGACGTGGGCGGTGGTGATGAACAGCAGCGTCGAGGCATCCTCCAGCACCTCGCCGAGGCCGAGGCGGGCGTTGCGGCTGGTCTCCACGAAGTTCGAGTGCGTGAGCACGCAGCCGCGGGGCTTGCCGGTGGAGCCCGACGTGTAGATCAGGGTGGCGATGTCGGAGCCCACCGCGAGGTTGCGGCGACGCTCGATCTCGGCATCCGGAACATCGACGCCCTGGGCGACCAGCTTGTCGAGGTCGCCGAGATCGATCTGCCAGACGTTCTGGATGAGCGGGAGCTCGGGGTGCACCTCGTCGAAGCGGGCGAAGTTGTCCGCGGTCTCGACGATGAGCGAGACGGCGCCGGAGTCGGAGAGGTTCCAGCGGATCTGGCTGGGGGAGCTCGTCTCGTAGACCGGGACCAGCACGCCGCCGGCGAACCACATGGCGAAGTCCACCAGCGTCCACTCGTAGCGGGTCTTCGACATCAGACCGACCTTGTCGCCGGGCTGGATGCCTGCAGCGACGAAGCCCTTGGCGAGGGCGACGACCTGGGCGTGGAACTCCCGCGTGGTGATGGGGGACCAGCCGCCATCCTTCGTCGGGGTGGAGAAGAGCACGGCATCCGGAGCCTCGGCGAGCCGACCGATCAACAGGTCGGTCGTGTTGGCGTCGGGGTCCGCTGGACTGAGGGCGGGCGCGTCGAACTGGTTCACGGTATCTCCTTCGGCACCGGGTGGTCACGGATTCCTCACGGTGTCGGCGACGGCGCCGAATCGGGAGGGGAACGTCTCCGGTAGAACTTGTTGCATACACTCTACGTGGTGCATTGTGCGGCCTCCGTGCTGGCAGCGCCGCGACATCCACCCCCCTTCCGCCCGAAAGGTCACCAGCGTGCAGGCAATCGGAATCGACATCGGCGGCACCAAGGTCGCCGGAGCCCTCGTCGACGAGTTCGGGACCATCGTGCGCAGCGAGCGGGTACCCACGCCCACCGATACCGCCGCCCTCGAAGACGTCGTCGTCGAGATGATCCGTGCGCTGTCGGATGGCGAGACCGTCGCGGCAGCCGGCGTCGCCGCCGCGGGCTTCATCGACGCCGCCCAGTCGACCGTCTACTACGCGCCGAACATCAACTGGCGAAACGAGCCCCTGCGCGAGAAGCTCGAGGCGCGCGTCGACCTGCCCGTCTTCATCGAGAACGACGCCAACGCCGCGGGATGGGCCGAGTTCCGCTACGGCGCCGGGCGCCTCTACTCCGACATGGTGACCCTCACGATCGGCACCGGAGTCGGCGGAGCCATCGTCGTCGGCGACCGCCTGCTGCGCGGCGGGTTCGGCGCCGGAGCCGAGATCGGCCACATGCGCGTCGTTCCCGACGGCCTGCCCTGCGGATGCGGTGCTCGCGGCTGCATCGAGCAGTACGGTTCCGGCCGTGCCCTGCTGCGCTTCGCCAACGAGCTCGCCACGGCCGGAGGCATCGGTCAGACCCTGGCGGACGTGCGCGACCGCAACAACGGACTCACGGGCGAGCTGCTGAGCGAACTCATCACCGCAGGGGACCCCGGCGCCCACGCCGCGTTGCGCACCCTCGGCCACTGGCTGGGGCAGGCCGCAGCCAGCCTCTCGGCCGTCCTCGACCCGCAGGTGTTCGTCTTCGGCGGCGGGGTGGCTGCGGCAGGCGACGTGCTGCTCGACCCCATCCGCTCGGCGTACGTCGACCACCTGCCCGCACGCGGCTACCACCCGGAACCCGATTTCCTGATCGCCGAGCTCGTCAACGACGCCGGCGTCGTCGGCGCCGCCGATCTCGCCCGCATCAGCGCCACCGGCGTCTGAGGTACCGACGTGGCCGCCTTCCGCCCGTGCGGAAAGCGGCCACTAGGCTGATGGCTCGAGGAGTCGCATGTTCTATTGGCTGATGAAGCACATCGTGGTGGGTCCACTCGTGCTCGGCATCTTCCGACCCTGGGTCGTCGGGCTCGAGAAGGTTCCCGAGAACGGCGCCGTGATCATGGCGGGCAACCACCTCTCCTTCATCGACTCGATCTTCCTGCCGCTCATCATGAGGCGGCGCATGGTGTTCCTTGCCAAGAGCGAGTACTTCACGGGCACCGGCCTCAAAGGCTGGTTCACCCGTACCTTCCTCACCGCTGCCGGGCAGCTGCCGATCGACCGGTCGGGCGGCAAGGCCTCCGAGGCGTCGCTGAACACGGGCCTCGCCGTGCTCGGTGAGGGCACCATCCTCGGCATCTACCCCGAGGGCACGCGCAGCCCTGACGCCCGTCTCTACCGCGGCCGCACCGGAGTCGCCCGCATGGTGCTCGAGGCCGGGGTTCCCCTCGTTCCCGTCGTCATGGTGGACACCGAGAAGGTCATGCCCATCGGCACGCGCGTTCCCCGCATCCGTCGCGTCGGGGTCATTTTCGGCGAGCCGCTCGACTTCTCCCGGTTCGAGGGGCTCGAGGGCGACCGCTTCGTGTTGCGCAGTGTGACCGACGAGATCATGTACGAACTCGGGCGCCTGAGCGGTCAGGAATACGTCGACGTCTACGCCAGTTCCGTGAAGGAGAAGCGAGCCGGCCTTTCGCGCTAGGCTTGCCCGAACCGTGCCCTGGCACGGATCCGCCCTTCTCGATTAAGGAATTCACCAGCGTGTCAGACCCCACCGAACCTGTTGTGCTCGCAGCCACGTCGGTCATCGAGGGTCTCGACTATTGGCGTGAGCTGCCCATCAAGCAGCAGCCATCGTGGCCCGACGCGGATGCCGCGGCCGCGGCATCGACCCAGATCGCGGCCCTGCCGCCACTCGTGTTCGCGGGTGAGGTCGACATCCTGCGCGATCGCCTCGCGGCCGCAGCACGCGGAGAAGCGTTCCTGCTCCAGGGAGGCGACTGCGCCGAGACCTTCGCCGGCGCCACGGCCGACCAGATCCGCAACAGGGTGAAGACCGTGCTGCAGATGGCCGTCGTGCTCACCTACGGCGCCTCGATGCCCGTCGTGAAGATGGGCCGCATGGCCGGCCAGTTCGCCAAACCGCGTTCGAGTGACAGCGAGACCCGCAACGGCGTCACGCTGCCCGCCTACCGCGGCGACATCGTGAACGGCTACGACTTCACCCCGGAGTCGCGCGCCGCCGACCCCGCCCGCCTCGTGCAGGGCTACCACACGGCCGCGTCGACGCTGAACCTCATCCGTGCCTTCACCCAGGGCGGCTTCGCCGACCTCCGTCAGGTGCACAGCTGGAACAAGGGCTTCGCCGCCAACCCGGCCAACCAGCGCTACGAGGGCATGGCCGGCGAGATCGACCGCGCCGTGCGCTTCATGGAGGCCTGCGGGGCCGACTTCGAGGCGATGAAGCGCACCGAGTTCTACACCGGCCACGAGGGCCTGCTGATGGACTACGAGCGCCCGATGACGCGGATCGACTCGCGCACCGGCACGCCGTACAACACCTCGTCGCACTTCATCTGGATCGGCGAGCGCACCCGTGAGCTCGACGGCGCCCACGTCGACTTCCTGTCGCGCGTGCGCAACCCGATCGGCGTCAAGCTCGGCCCGACGACGACCCCCGACGACATGCTCGCCCTGGTCGACAAGCTCGACCCGAACCGCGAGCCCGGTCGCCTCACCTTCATCACGCGCATGGGCGCCGGGAGGATCCGCGAGGCCCTGCCGCCGCTGCTCGAAGCGATCAAGGCCAGCGACGCGCAGCCGCTGTGGGTCACCGACCCGATGCACGGCAACGGCCTCACCACGCCGCTCGGGTACAAGACGCGTCGGTTCGACGACGTCGTGGACGAGGTCAAGGGCTTCTTCGAGGCGCACCGGGCGGCCGGCACGCACCCGGGCGGCATCCACGTGGAGCTCACGGGCGACGACGTCACCGAGTGCCTGGGCGGATCGGAGCACATCGACGAGGCCGACCTCGCGACGCGCTACGAGTCGCTCTGCGACCCGCGCCTCAACCACATGCAGTCGCTAGAGCTCGCGTTCCTCGTGGCCGAGGAGCTCTCGCACCGCTGAGCCGCCCGCTCGCTCCCCGCTCGCTGAGGCCCGGACGCAGTCCCCGGCCGAAGCGCGCGGCGAGCGCGAACCGCTCAGCCGAAGTTCGCGCTGATGGTGGTGCCTGCCGGCACCTGCTCTCCGGCGCCGGGGTTCTGCGAGTTCACCGACAGCGCGTCGCGGAACAGCTCGGGGACATCGGTCTCGAAGGCGAAGCCCGCGTCCTCGATGACCTGGGCGGCCTCGTTGATCGTCAGGCCGGACACGTCGGGCACCTCGAACAGCTCGACGCCCTTGGACATCGTCAGCGTGATGGTGTCGCCGACGCGGATGGGGTCGGTGTCTGACGAGATGGCGACGACATCGCCCTCGGGGACGGTGTCGCTGTAGACGAGGTCGCCCTCCTTGGGCACCAGGTCCACGTCGAGGAGGGCCTGCTTGGCCTCTTCGCGCCCCATGCCGACGAGGGGCGGCAGGCCGCCGACCGAGACGACCAGGGTCACGGCACCGGTGTCGGGGTAGGTCGCGGGCAGTTCGGCGCCGTCGCCGTCGAGAGCAGCGATCACGAGACCCTTGTCGACCTCGCCGCTGAACTGCTGGATGGACTTTCCGACGGTGAATCGTGCGAGGGCTGTGCGTGCGTCGGCCTCCGGCATCCCGGCGACGGCCGGCACCTCGAGCATCTCGGCGCCCAGCGAGACGTAGAGGATGACGGCGGCGCCCTTCGTGACCTGGCTGCCGGACTTCGGGTCCGTGCCGGACACGAGGTCCTTGGCGACGGCGAGGTCGTAGCGGGTGCCGGGCTTCACCGTGAAGCCCTCGGCGACGAGCGCGGCCTGCGCGGCGTCCTGGGACTGACCGGCGACATCGGGAACCGTCGCGAGGGATCCGGGGCCGGCTCCGAAGTACCAGCCCGTGGCCCCCGCCAGTCCGGCGAGGATCAGTACGAGGGCGAACAACCAGTAGCCCCTGCGGGCGCGCGTGCGCGTCGCGGTCGCGAGCTCCGTGCTGGCGTCGGCGGTGACGGGGCCCGTTCGGTGCCGGCCCGGTGCGACCGCCGGCGTGATGATCTGGGTCTCGTCGTCGCCGGATGCCGCGAGCGGGGCGCTCGGCAGCACCATCGTGGGCGCGACTCCCTCGGCAGAGGCCGCAGCGGGATCGCGCACGAGCTTCTCGACGTCGCGCAGGCGCTCGAGCATGACGCGCGCGTCGCGCGGACGATTCTCGGGGTCGCGGGCGGTCGCCCACACGACGAGGTCGTCGAGGCCGCGAGGCGTCGTCGGCACGCGTGAGCTGGGACGCGGCACCTGCTCGTTGGCATGCTGGTAGGCGATCTGCATCGGTGCCTCGCCGACGAACGGCTGCTCTCCGGTGAGCATCTCGTACATCATGATGCCGAGCGCGTAGATGTCGCTGCGGGCATCCGCCACCCCGCGCGTGACGAGCTCGGGGGAGAGGTAGGCGATGGTGCCGAGCAGTGCCTGGCCCGTCGCCGTGTTGGCGCTGGCCGCGCGGGCCAGGCCGAAGTCGCCGAGCTTGATGCGGCCGTCGTCCGCCAGCAGCACGTTCTCGGGCTTCATGTCGCGGTGCACGATGCCGGCCTTGTGGGCAGCGGCCAGGCCGGACAGCACGGCCGACATGATGTCGATGGTCTGCTCGGGGGTGAGACGCCCGTAATCCTTGAGCAGGTCACGCAGGGTGATGCCGGGCAGGTACTCCATGACGAGGTACGCCATGTCGGAGTCCTGGCCCTGGTCGAAGACGTTCACGACGTTCGGGTGCGCGAGACGTGCGGCCGAGCGGGCCTCCTGCACGAAGCGGCTCTTGAAGGTGTTGTCGTCGGCGAGGTGGCCGTGCATGATCTTGATCGCGACGCGGCGCTCGAGGCGCAGATCCGTCGCGAGGTAGACGGTCGCCATGCCGCCCCGGGCGATCCGGGAGCGCACCTGATAGCGGCCGTCGATGAGGCGGCCGAGCATCGGGTCGGTGGGCGTGGCGGTCACCTCGTGATTGTATGAAACGCCGGACGATCCTCCCCGTCAAAACACCGTGAAGGCTGCGCATTGGTGGTCGATCGTGACGTGGACCGACTCAGCCGAGGATCGCGAGCCAGGCCCGTGCCGACGGTTCCCACTTGGCGTACGCGTCGGGGTAGGCGGAGATCTGCACAGCCTGCGCCGCCTGGGCGACCGTCATCTTCTCCCAGCCCGCCACGTCGAGCAGCCCCCGAGTGCGTCCGGGGTTCGGGTTGGCCGATCCGCCGAAGAAGGCCTTCGTGGCCCGCAGCGGGTCTCGTACCTGGGCCTTGGTGCCCCATCCGGTGCTGGGGCGCTGCTGGAACAGTCCGAGCGAGTCGCGGTCTCCGTAGTCGACGTTCTCGAGTCCGGATTCCTGTGCAGCGGCAGCGAGCGCGACGACGATGCCCTGGTCGCTCACACCGAGCTCGCGCCCGACCGCGACGATGGTGGCGGCGTTCGTGCGCATCGAGTCCGAGAGCTCGGCGATGCGTCCGGCCTTGACCGCCGACCGCGCGGCTTCGGGGGAGGGCGGCGACGGGATGGTGATCTTTTGGCCCGGAACGATGAAGCTCGACCAGTCGAGCTTGTTGGCGTCGAGGATCGCCTGGATGCTCTGGCCGACGGATGCCGCGATGTCGCTGATCGTGTCGCCGGCCACGACGGTGTGCACCGTGAGCGGTGCCGCCTGCGCCACGGGGGCGAGTGCTGGCGCGACCGGCGCTGCCGGTGCCGCTGCCGCCGTGGACGCAGAGCCCGACAAGCGGAGCTTCTGGCCGGGGAAGATCATGCTCGACCAGCCGAGGCCGTTCGCCTCGAGCACGTGCTGGGTGCGGAGTCCCGCCGCTGCGGCGATGCCGCTGATTGTGTCACCGGCGACGACGGTGTGGGTGGGGCCCGAGGTCGGGGCAGCGGCCTTGGGCGTGGCCGGCTTCGGGGCCGCCGGGGCAGCACCTTTCAGCACGAGGACCTGCCCCGGGAAGATCAGGCTCGACCAGTCGAGTCCGTTGAGCGTGAGGATCGTGCGGGTCTTGAGGCCGAACCTCTCGGCGAGCCCGCTCACGGTGTCACCGGCCACCACCGTGTACTTCGCCGGCGGCTTCGTGGCCGTGTGCACCGCGACCGCCGACGGCGCTGCCTGCGCCGCCCGATCCGTCGACGGCTGGACCATGCGTTTCGCCGGGGTCGCTGTCACTGGGGCGGTTCCGCCGATGGTCATGGCGATCGCGCTGGCGATCGCGACTGGGGCGAGAGACATGGATGATCCTCCGTCGGGTCACGGTGTCGATAAGGCTGACATGAAAGTGAGCATGAGTCAACTAGTGGGACTGGAGGTACCAATGTTACTGATGTGACGAAGCGGATGTCGATCCCGAGTGTCATGGGAGTCGCGACTGTTGGATGCACGCGCCCGACATGGCACTCTTGAACCGTGACCGACGACATCTCCGATCGCCCCTGGCTGACCATTCCCGACCTCGTGGAGGTGCTCGGCATCGGGCAGAGCCGCGTGCGACGCCTCATCGAGGATCGCCACCTCCTCGCCGTGCGCCGGGAGGGCGTTCTGCAGGTTCCCGCCGCCTTCCTCGAGGGCTCGGAGCCACTGCACGAGCTGCGAGGGACGATCTTCGTGCTCTCGGATGCCGGCTTCACCGACGAGGAAGCCGTCGCCTGGCTGCTCGAGCGCGATGACGCCCTCGACGCCGCCCCGGTCGAGGCGCTGCGCTCGGGCCGGAAGACCGAGGTTCGACGGGTCGCCCAGGCGCTCGCCTGATCCGTTCGGCCTCCGGCGTGCGGGTCAGGACGCGCGACGCGTCACCGTCTCGGCGAGCAGTGCCAGCTCACGGCGTGAGCGCCGCGTGAGCGGCGCATCCGTCATCACCGTCGTCGCCCGCACCACCTGACGGGCGATGAGAGCCTCCATCTCGTCGACCGCTCCGCTGGCCGTGATGGTGGACTGCAGCAACCGGATCTGGTCGGCGTCGAGCGACGGGTCTCCCAGCAGTTCGTCGAGGATGCGGCGCGGGCCTGTGCCGATCCGCTCGCGGGCCATGGCGATGAGCATCGTGCGCTTGCCCTCGCGCAGGTCGTCTCCACTGGGCTTGCCCGTGACCTGCTCGTCGCCGAACACCCCGAGCAGGTCGTCGCGCAGCTGGTAGGCGATACCGAGAGGGAGGCCGAAGGAGCGCAGCGCCGCGAGCTGCTCATCCGACCCACCGCCGAGGGCGGCGCCGATCACGAGCGGCGCGAGCACGCTGTACTTGGCCGACTTGTAGGTGATGACGGTCTCGGCGCGTGAGCGCATCTCCTCCTCGGAGCGCGTCGGCCAGGCCCGCTCCTCGAGGATGTCGAGGTACTGGCCGCCCGTGACCTCGGTGCGCATCCGATTGAACTCCAGGCGGGTGCGCCGGGCCGCGACGCGGTCGGGGAGGAGGTCGAGTGCCTCGTCGAGCAGTTCATCGCTCCACCCCAGCAGCAGGTCGCCGTGCAGAATCGCAGCGGCGCGTCCGAACTCGGCGCCGTCGCCGGCCCAGCCGCCCTCGCGGTGCAGGGCCTCGAAGCTGCGGTGGGCGGCAGGCGCACCTCGGCGGGTGTCGGAGTTGTCGATGATGTCGTCGTGCACGAGCGCGGCGGCGTGGAACACTTCCAGTGCTGCGGCCACGGAGACCACCGCCGACAGGTCGGGCACGTCGTCCTCGGTGCTGAACGGATCGAATCCGTCGGGCTCACCCGACACCGACTGCCACCCCCAATAGGCGAACAGTGCGCGGAATCTCTTGCCACCGCTGAGAAAGCGCCGAGAGATCTCGACGAGCGGGGTGAGTTCCTCACTGATGGAGGAGAGAATTAGGGAACGATCCGATACGAACTCATCGATGCGTGTCTGTACGAGATCGGCTAGCCGAGTGCTTTCTGCCACGCGTCTAGCCTAGCTTTCACTCGCGAGGCTACACTTTGAACGTATCTCGACTGATCCCGAGTGCGAAGGGAATGAGATGCCGCTTTCAGAGCAAGAGCAGAGACTCCTCGATGAGATGGAGCGCAGTCTCTATCACAACGACGCCGATTTCGTGGCGACGGTGGGGGCTCCCCGCGGTCGACCCAATTACAGAGCCATCGTGCTCGGTGTGCTGCTGGCCGTCGCCGGCCTCGCCGCACTGATCGCCGGCGTCGCGATCAACCTCCTCATCCTGGGCATCGGAGGCTTCGTCCTCATGTTCGTGGGCGTCCTCGTGGCGATCACCCCGAGCAAGCGCGCCCCTGCTCCCGAGGAGCTTCCCGACTCGGCGGCCAAGCCCAAGAGGGCGGCATCCGCCGATCGTGGATTCATGGACAGACTCAACGATCGTTGGGACCACCGCCAGGAGGGCCAGGACTAGGCTCCGGCCGGTCGCCTCACCTCCCCACTCCTCTCCACCCTTCAGGGCCGATCCTCACGGATCGGCCCTTTTTTCATGCCCGGATGCTCCCTGAGCCCGTCCGGCTGCTCCATTTCCCTCCACCCTGTACTCGACTGATTTTCTGCGCCTGAAATACCCCGATTCGGGGCAAAATGAGGGAATGCAGAACAGATGTGGTGTGTAGTGGAGTAAAGTGGAGCAACACCGCAACCGTGGCCGGATGAGTGGGGGTGAAGACCGTGTTCCTCGGGACCTATGCACCGAAGCTGGACGAGAAGGGACGCGTCATCCTTCCCGCCAAGTTCCGTGACGAGCTCTCCACCGGCGTCGTCGTGACCCGGGGCCAGGAGCACTGCATCTACGTCTTCTCGGCCCGTGAGTTCGAGGACCTGCACGACAAGATCCGGCAGGCACCCGTCACGAGCAAGACCGCTCGCGACTACCTCCGCGTCTTCCTCTCCGGCGCCAGCGCCGAGACCCCCGACAAGCAGAACCGCGTGACCATCCCCGCGAACCTGCGTGCCTACGCCGGACTCGAACGCGACCTCACGGTCATCGGCGCCGGCAGCCGCGTCGAGATCTGGGACACCGAAGCCTGGGAGACGTACCTGACCGAGCAGGAAGCCACCTTCGCGAACACCACCGAGGAGGTGATCCCGGGACTCTTCTAGTTCCTGTTCCCCGACTCCCAGCCGGCCACGCTGACACACTTCCCCGGTGTCAGACTCCGGATGGGGATCAGGGGACAGGAGCCCTCCCGGCTCTCATGGAGATCAACCGCATCCACACCCCAGTCATGCTCGAGCGCTGCGTCGAGTTGCTCGCCCCGGCGATCGGCGCCCCGGGCGCCGTGCTCGTCGACGGCACCCTCGGCATGGCCGGTCACGCCGAGGCGTTCCTGCAGCGCTTCCCCGACCTGACCCTCGTCGGCCTCGACCGCGACCTCGACGCCCTCGGCATCGCCCGGGAGCGCCTCGCCCCGTTCGGCGATCGCGTGAAGTTCGTGCACACCGTATACGACGGCTTCGTCGACGCCCTCGACGGCCTCGGCATTCCCGAGGTCGACGGCATCCTGTTCGACCTCGGTGTCTCGTCACTGCAGCTCGACCGCGTCGAGCGCGGCTTCTCCTACTCCAAGGACGCGCCCCTCGACATGCGGATGGACGCGACCAGCGAGCTGACGGCCGAGGTCGTGCTCGCCACATACTCCGAGGCCGACCTGCGGCGCATCTTCCACGAGTACGGCGAGGAGAAGCTGTCGGCCCGCTACGCGAAGGCCATCGTCGCCGCTCGACAAGAGGCGCCTCTGGTGCGTTCGGCCGAGCTCGTGAAGATCATCACCGATGTCACGCCCGTTGCCGTGCAGCGCCAGGGCCACCCCGCCAAGCGCGTCTTCCAGGCGCTGCGCATCGAGGTGAACCAGGAACTGGCCGTGCTCGAACGCGCCATCCCTGCCGCACTGTCGACGCTGCGCGTCGGCGGTCGCATCGCCGTGGAGTCCTACCAGTCGCTCGAGGACCGCATCGTCAAGCGCGCCCTCGCCGCCGCGTCGAGTTCGACGGCGCCTCCCGGGCTGCCGATCGAGCTCCCGGAACACAAGGCCGAGTTCACGCTCCTCATCCGCGGGGCCGAGCTGGCCAGCGACGAGGAGAAGGCCATCAACCCCCGAGCCACGTCCGTGCGGCTGCGCGCGGCGGAACGCGTCAGGAGCGCAGCATGAACGAGACGCTCGCGCGAGCGCCCCAGATGCCCGTGTGGGGATCGCTCGCCCAATCGGCGGCGGTGCCGGAGCCGATTCAGGCACCGTCCCCGACTCCGAGCTGGCGTCCGTCGATCACCATCGCGCCCACGCGCGATCAGCGTCGTGCCCGTCCACGGCTGTTCTACGCGATCGTCGCCGTCAGCGGGGTCGCCGCCATCTTCATCGCGAAGCTGCTGCTCAGCGTCGCGCTCTCGCAGGGCGCCTACGAGTCCTCGCACGCCGAGTCGGAGCTGAAGCACCTGCAGCAGAACGCCCAGGCGGTCGGCGAGGACCTCGACAGGGTCAAGTCACCGCAGTACCTCGCCGAGAACGCAGCAGCCCTCGGCATGGTGACCAACGCGCATCCGGCGTACCTCCGTCTCTCCGACGGCGCAGTCCTCGGCCAGCCGCAGGCCGCCGACTCGGCGACCGGGGGAGCGGGCAACGCCGTTCCGAACTCCCTCCTGGCCGATGTGCCCCTGGTGACCGACCCCGCTCCTGCAGCGGTCGAACCTGTCGCGAAGGCGGCCGAGAAGACCCAGAAGACGACGGATGCCGCGGCCACCGCGGGCGCCGCCGGAACGACCGAAGCTGCGACTGCGGCCGGGGCGGGTGTCGGTCCTGCCGGCATCCCGACCCCTGTGACACACTGAGCCCGGCACCATCCGGGGGAGGGGACGAGACGTGAAATTCGGTCGATCCAGTAGGAGGCGCAGCCTCTTCGCGATGGTCGCCCTCCTCGCCCTGGTCTCGGTCTTCGTGGTGCGCCTCGTCGACATCCAGATCGTGCGGGCCGACGAGTTGAACGCGGCCTCCCTGGCGGCGCGGTCGACGACCGAGGACATCCTCGGTGCCCGCGGATCCATCGTCGACTCGTCAGGCAAGGTGCTCGCCCAGTCGGTGATGCGCTACGACGTCGTCATCTCCCCGAAGAACGCGAAGCCCTTCGAACGCGAGGTCGATGGCAAGGACACCACCGTCTCGGTCGCCCAGGCGTCGGCCGAGCTCGGACGCGCCCTCGGGATGTCGGGCGAGAGCGTGCAGGCGATCATCGCCGACTCCCTGAAGGACGACCCGGACAGCGACTACGCCTACGTGAAGAAGATGGTCGACCTCGCCACCTGGCAGGCCGTCGACGCCCTCGACATCCAGTGGGTCTACGGCGAGGGCCACCCCAGCCGCACCTATCCCGACGGCGCCGTCGCCGGCAACATCGTCGGTTTCGTCGGGGACGACGGCGAAGCGCTGGCCGGCGAGGAGGCCGCGGCCGACAAGTGCCTGGTCGGCAAGGACGGCTCGACCAGCTATCAGACCGGCGTCGACGGCGTCGAGATCCCGGGCAGCACCACCGAATCCGTCGCCGCCAAGAACGGCGGAACGCTCAAGCTCACCATCGACTCCGACCTGCAGTGGAACGTGCAGCAGTCCCTCGCCCAGCAGGCGCAGGCCGTCGGAGCAGCATGGGGCACGGCCGTCGTGCAGGAGGTCAAGACCGGAAAGCTGGTCGCCGTGGCCGACTACCCGTCCGTCGATCCGAACAACATCGATGCGACGGATGCCGAGGACCGCGGCTCGCGCGCCTTCACGGCCTCGTACGAGCCCGGCTCCACCTTCAAGGCGCTGACGGCGGCATCCGCCATCGACGCCGGCGTCGCAGACCCGCTCAGCCAGGTCGTCGCTCCCTACAGGATCAACTTCCCGAACGGCGCCGACATCAACGACTCCGAGTATCACGGTGACGAGAACCTCACCCTGACCGGCGTGCTCATCGAGTCGTCGAACACGGGCATGTCGCAGATCGGCGAGAAGATGACCGATCAGCAGCGCTACGACTACTACAAGAAGTTCGGGCTCGGCACCGAGACCGAGGCCGACTTCCCTGCGCAGGACCCCGGAAACCTGAACGGAACTCCTGACAGCTGGGACCCGCAGACCAAGTACGCCACCATGTTCGGACAGGGTCTGACCACCACGGCCGTGCAGATCGCCAGTGTCTACCAGACCATCGCCAACGGGGGCGTCCGGATGCCGGTGCAGCTGGTCGAGGGCTGCACGCAGGAGGACGGCACCGTGACCGACGTGCCGTCGACCCAGGGCGAGCAGGTCGTGTCGGCGACGGCTGCGAAGCAGACCAGCGACATCCTCGAGATGGTCTACCAGCAGGGCTGGCTCGCCAACGTCTGGAACATCCCCGGCTATCGCGTAGCCTCGAAGACCGGTACGGCGCAGATGCCCGACGGCAACGGCGGATACTCGCACGGCTACCTCGTGTCGGTGTCGGGCTTCGCCCCGGCCGACGATCCGCAGTACGTGGTTTCGGTAAGCTTGGCTGATCCTGTGAACATGAACACCTCGGGAGCTGCGGCGCCGATCTTCAAGCAGGTGATGAGCCAGGTGCTCAAGAAGTATCGCGTCGTCCCGACCGACACAGCCGCCACCCAACTGCCAGCCAACTGGTGACCCAAGCATCAATGAAATGAGAGTGAGCCACGTGACCGGATCGGCCCCCTCGGCGCTCCGGCCGTTGCACCCCGTACCCCGTGCACTGTCGGGCCTCGTCGACGAGTTCGAACTCGACGCCCGCGGTGACATCGACGGCATCGAGCTCACCGGCGTCAGCCTGAGCTCGGCGACGGTCCAGCCGGGCGACCTCTACGTGGGAGTACCCGGCCGAAACGCCCACGGCGCCAGGTTCTCGGCGATCGCGCGCGAGGCCGGAGCCGTCGCCGTGCTCACCGACGAGGCGGGCGCAGCCGAGGCAGCGGCATCCGGTCTCCCCGTGCTCGTCACGCCCGACGCCCGTGCCGCCCTCGGCGCCGTGGCCGGGTGGATCCACCGCACCGAGGACAACCCGGCGACGCTGTTCGCCGTCACCGGCACGAACGGCAAGACCAGCGTCGTGTACCTGCTCTTCGCCGTGCTCAGCCAGCTGGGGATCGAGGCCGGCCTGACATCCACGGCAGAGCGACGCATCGGCGACCTCGCCGTCACCAGTTCCCTCACTACGCCCGAGGCGACCGAACTCCATGCCCTGCTGGCACGGATGCGGGAGGCCGAGGTGCGCGCCGTCGGCATCGAGGTGTCGGCCCAGGCCCTCTCACGGCACCGCGTGGACGGTCTCGTCTTCGACGTCGCCGGCTTCACGAACCTCAGCCACGACCACCTCGACGACTACGCCGACTTCGAGGAGTACTTCTCCGCCAAGCTCGAGCTGTTCCAGCCCGATCGGTCGCGCCGAGGCGTGGTCACTGTCGACAGCGACTGGGGTCGGCGCATCGCCGACTCCTCGCGCATCCCCGTCACCACGATCACCTCCGACCCCGCGATCGAGGCCGACTGGCGCGTCACCGTGACCAGCGAGACCGCCGAGAGCACGGAGTTCCGCCTGGAGGGCCCGGATGGGCGCAGCCTCACGACGAGCGTTCCGCTCCTCGGCTGGTACATGGCCGCCAACGCCGCCCTCGCCATCGCCATGCTCGTCGAGTCGGGCTACGACCTCGACGCCATAGCGCACGCCCTCGAGCGCGACGGCGGCATCCTCGCCTACATCCCGGGTCGCGCCGAGCGCATCTCGGGGGAGCGCGGTCCCGTCGTCTACATCGACTACGGCCACAGCCCCGACGCCTTCCTGAACACCCTGGCGGCCATCCGCAAGACCACCGAGGGCAAGGTGGTCATGGTGTTCGGCGCCGACGGCGACCGTGACACCACGAAACGGCACGATATGGGCGCCATCGCGGCCCGCGGGGCCGATGTCGTGGTCATCACCGATTTCCACCCCCGCTTCGAGGACCCCGCAGCCATCAGGGCGGCACTGCTGGCCGGTGCCAGGGATGCCGTTCCGGACGGCGAGTTCCTCGAGATCGCCGATCCGCGGTCGGCCTTCCGCGCCGCGCTGGCGCTGGCCGGTGACGGCGACGCCGTGCTCTACGCCGGGCCCGGCCACGAGGACTACCACGAGGTCGCCGGCGTCAAGGAACCGTACTCGGCGCGTGATGACGCGCGACTCGCACTTCAGGAAGCTGGCTGGCTGTGATCGACATGACCCTCGCCGAGATCGCCACGGCGATCGGGGGAGACCTGCGCCTCGAGACGGCTGCGGCATCCGGACCCGAGACCGTGGTCTCCGGCGCCTCCCACACCGACTCGCGTGAGGTCGGCGCGGGCGACATCTTCTTCGCCAAGCGCGGCGAGGAGACCGACGGACACCTGTTCGCCCCGGCCGCCGTCGAGAACGGCGCCCTGCTCCTCGTCGTCGAGCACGCCCTCGACCTGCCGGTGGCCCAGATCGTCGTCGCGGACACCGTCGACGCCCTCGGCGCCCTCGCCACCGAGGTGATCCGCCGCATCCGCTCGCTCGGACTGCTGAAGATCGTCGGCATCACCGGCTCCAACGGCAAGACGACGACCAAGAACCTGCTCCGCGCCATCCTCGAGCGCCAGGGCGCCACCATCGCCGCGCGGGCATCGTTCAACAACGAGGTGGGCGCTCCTCTCACCATGCTCGAGGTCTCCGAGGAGACCCGCTTCCTCGTCGCGGAGATGGGCGCCAGCGCCGTCGGCGAGATCACCCGCCTCGTACGCATGGCCATGCCCGACGTCGGCGTCGTGCTCAAGGTGGGCCTGGCCCACGCCGGCGGCTTCGGCGGCATCGAGGCCACCCAGCGCGCCAAGACCGAGATGGTGAGCGACCTTCCGGCGACGGGCGTCGCCGTGCTGAACGCCGATGATCCGCGTGTCGCGGCGATGGCCGATGCCACCCGGGCACGCGTGGTGTGGTTCGGACTCGGGCCTGCCGCCTCGGTGCGCGCCGACCACGTGTCGGTCAGCGCCCGCGGCACCACCTTCACCCTGCACCTCGCCTCGGGCGGCTCGCGCTCCGTGCACTTCAGGGTGCTCGGTGAGCACCACGTGATGAACGCCCTCGCTGCCGCGGCCGTCGCCGAGGAGTGGGGTGTCGGCATCGACGACATCGTCGATGCGCTGGAGTCCGTCTCGATCGCCGAGCGCTGGCGCATGGAGGTCATGGGAGGCCGCGACGGCGTCACCATCATCAACGACGCCTACAACGCCAGCCCCGACTCGATGTCGGCCGCCATCAAGACCCTCGCCCAGATCGCCGAGCCCGGCCAGCGCACCATCGCCGTCCTGGGCGAGATGAGCGAACTCGGCGAGTACTCCGGTGAGGAGCACGACCGCATCGGCCTGCTCGCCGTGCGCCTGAACGTCTCGCAGATCGTCGTCGTGGGCGCGGCGGCACGCCGGATGCACATCAGCACGATCAACGAGGGCTCGTGGGACGGCGAGTCGGCTTATGTCGAGACCGCCGACGAGGCCTTCGACCTGCTCGAGGGCAGCATCCGCCCCGGAGACCTCGTCCTGGTGAAATCGTCGAACTCGGCGGGTCTGCGCTTCCTGGGCGATCGACTGGGAGAATCGTTCTCGTGAAAGCTCTCCTGACCTCCGGCGTCCTGGCGCTCGCTTTCACGCTCTTCCTCACGCCGCTCTTCATCAAGCTGTTCCACAAGCTCGAGTGGGGCCAGTTCATCCGCGACGACGGTCCGAAGAGCCACCACTCCAAGCGTGGAACAGCCACCATGGGCGGCCTCGTCGTCATCGCCGGCGTGCTGTTCGGGTACTTCGGCGGCCTGCTCAGCGACGGGGTGAAACCCACGGCTTCAGGCCTCCTCGTGCTGTTCATGATGGTCGGTCTCGGCATCGTCGGCTTCATCGACGACTTCCTGAAGACCCACAAGCAGCAGAGCCTCGGGCTGGGCGGCTGGGCGAAGGTGCTCGGCCAGGTCATCGTGGCGGGCACGTTCGCTGTGCTCGCGCTGCAGTTCCCGAGCGAGACCGGACTGACGCCGGCGTCGACGAACATCTCGCTCATCCGCGACATCGAGTTCCTCGACTTCATGAAACTCGGCACGATCGTCGGCATCGGCCTGTTCATCCTGTGGATCTGCGTGATCACCGTCGCGACGTCGAACGGCGTCAACGTGACCGACGGCCTCGACGGTCTCGCCACGGGTGCCTCCATCGTCGCGATCGGCTCCTACGTCATCATCGGGTTCTGGCAGGCACAGCAGCTGTGCAGCGCTGCCGGCATCGATCCCGACAACGTCTACAAGTGCTACGAGGTCCGTGATCCGTTCGACCTCGCCATCGTGGCGACGGCCATCGCCGGCGCCCTCGTCGGGTTCCTCTGGTGGAACACCTCGCCCGCGCAGATCTTCCTCGGCGACACCGGCTCGCTCGCCCTCGGTGGCGCCCTGGCCGCACTCGCCGTGCTGAGCCGCACCGAGCTCCTCGTCATCGTCATCGGCGGACTGTTCGTCATCGAGGCCGGTTCGGTCATCGTGCAGCGTGCGTACTTCAAGGTCACCCGCGGCAAGCGCATCTTCCTCATGAGTCCGATCCACCATCACTTCGAACTCAAGGGCTGGGCCGAGGTGACCGTCGTCGTGAGGTTCTGGATCGTCGCCGGACTCCTCGTGGCGGCCGGAGTCGGCTCGTTCTACCTCGAATGGCTCTCGCAGTGACGGCGGATGCCGCAGGCCGCCTCGACGCCCTGACCAGCTGGCACTCCGACTGGACCGGGCTGCGCGTCGGAGTGCTCGGCCTCGGCGCCACCGGCTTCGCCGTGGCCGACACCCTGGCGGAGCTCGGCTCCGATGTCCTCGTGGTCGCAGCGTCGGCAGACGAGCAGCGCGCCGGTCTGATCGACGTGATCGGTGCACGCCTGGTCGTCACCGACCTCTCGACGCCCCCGAGCGAACTCGTCGAGCATGCGCCCGACGTCATCATCGCCTCGCCGGGCTTCCACCCGGATCACGCCGTGCTGCTCTGGGCGGCCGAGCAGGCCATCCCGGTCTGGGGCGACATCGAGCTGGCGTGGCGCCTGCGCGACAAGGTGGGGGAGCCCGCCGAGTGGATCCTGGTCACTGGTACGAACGGCAAGACCACCACGGTGCAGCTGACGGCCACGATGATCCACGCTGCCGGCAAGCGCGTCGCGCCCTGCGGCAACATCGGCATCCCCGTGCTCGACGCGATCCGCGACCCGCAGGGATGGGACGTGCTGGTCGTCGAGCTCTCGAGCTACCAGCTCCACCATCTGCGTCGCAGCGGCCCCGGCGCACTCGTGCCGCACTCCGCGGTCTGCCTCAACATCGCCGACGACCACATCGACTGGCACGGGTCCTTCGACGCCTACCGCGACGCGAAGTCCACCGTCTACGCGAACACCAAGGTCGCCTGCGTCTACAACAAGGCAGATGAGACCACCCAGCGCATGGTCGAGGACGCCGAGGTGTCCGACGGCGCGCGGGCGATCGGCTTCGACCTCGGCATCCCCGGCCCCAGCGACTTCGGGGTCGTCGAGGGCATCCTCTGCGACAGGGCGTTCCTCGACGACAGGCGCAACAGCGCCATCGAACTCACGACGGTTCCCGAGCTCGTGGCCGCCGGCCTCGATGCTCCTCACGTCGTCGCCAACATCCTCGCCGCCAGCGCCCTCGCCAGGGCCTATGGAGTCCCGGCCGACGTCATCCACGACGCCCTCACGGACTTCAGGCTGGATGCGCACCGCATCGCGACGGTGGCGGTGGCCGACGGCATCCGCTGGGTCGACGATTCCAAGGCGACGAACCCGCATGCCGCAGCGGCATCGCTCACCGCCTACCCGTCCGTGGTCTGGATCGCGGGCGGCCTGCTCAAGGGCGTCGACATCGACGATCTCGTGCGCAGCCACGTCTCACGACTGCGCGGCGCCGTCGTCATCGGGGTCGACCGCAGCGAGCTCGTCGCCGCATTCGCACGACACGCCCCCGCCCTGCCTGTCGTGGAGGTCGTGGTCGATGACACTGGAGAGGTGATGCCCCGCGCAGTCCGATTGGCTGCCGAGGTGGCCGGAGCCGGAGACACCGTTCTCCTCGCACCGGCCGCAGCCTCGATGGATCAGTTCGCTGACTACGCGGAACGCGGGTATCTCTTCGCACAGGCAGTACGAGAGTTCTTGGGAGGTGAGGCGGATGACCAGTCCGCCTCGGACCGACCCGAAGCCTAGGCTCGCCCCCGTCGAGGCCGCGGTCTCCTCTGCCCGCATCTCGCTCGGTCGCGTCTTCCAGGCCGAGGGCTCCACCTATTTCCTGTTGCTCGGCACCACGCTCTTCCTCGTCGTCTTCGGCATCGTCATGGTGCTCTCGTCGTCGTCGGTCGGCTCCTACCTCGACAACGAGACGCCCTTCGGCGGAGCGTGGAAGCAGTTGCTGTTCGCCAGCCTCGGCATCCCGCTCATGCTCATTGCGAGTCGGATGCCGGCCATCTTCTGGCGTCGGGTCTCGTGGCCGGCGCTCCTGATCGGCTGCGTGCTCCAGATCATCGTGGTCGCGACGCCGCTCGGCATCGAGGTCGGCGGCAACACGAACTGGCTCGCCGTCGGCTCGTTCCAGTTCCAGCCGTCGGAGATCATCAAGGTCGCCCTCGTGATCTGGCTCGGCAACATCCTCTGGATGAAGCGCGACAAGCTCGACGACTGGAAGCAGACCCTCATCCCGGTCTTCCTCGTCGGCGGCGGATCCACCGCCCTGGTCCTGCGCGGAGGCGACCTCGGAACCGTCATCGTGATGGGCTCGATCCTCTTCGGGGCCCTGTTCTTCGCGGGCGTGAAGCTGCGCCACATCGCGATCCCCCTGGTCGTCGCCGTCATCGTCGCGCTCTTCGTCGCCATCTCGAGCGAGAACCGCATGAAGCGCATCACGGCGTTCTTCAGCGAGTCCTGCGCCGGCAAGGAGCAGGGCGACTGCTGGCAGACCAACAACGGCGACTACGCGCTGGCCAACGGCGGGATCTTCGGCGTCGGCCTCGGCAATTCCAAGGCCAAGTGGTCGTGGCTGCCCGCAGCCGACAACGACTTCATCTTCGCCGTCATCGGCGAGGAGCTCGGCCTCATCGGTGCCGTCGTCGTCCTGGCGCTGTTCGTGCTGCTGGCGATCACGTTCCTCCGCATCATGCGCCAGGCGCCCGACCTCTTCGCCCGGGTCACCACCGGCTCCGTCATGGTCTGGATCATCGGCCAGGCCTGCATCAACATCGGCGTCGTGCTCGGAGTGATCCCGGTGCTCGGTGTCCCGCTCCCGCTCATCTCGGCCGGAGGAACGGCACTGCTCACCACACTCTTCGCCATCGGCATCGTGCTGTCCTTCGCGCGTGCAGGCTACAAGCCCCTCGTCGCTCCGGCCCGGCGGCTGCCGTGAAGCGCTATCTCCTCGCCGGCGGTGGCACCGCCGGCCACGTGAACCCGCTGCTCGCCGTCGCCGACACCATCCGCGCCGGCGATGAGTCGAGCGAGGTCCTCGTGCTCGGCACGGCCGTCGGTCTCGAGGCCCGCCTGGTGCCGGCGCGCGGCTATGAGCTCCTGACCATCCCCAAGGTGCCGTTCCCGCGACGGCCGAACACCCAGGCCGTCACGTTCCCCCGACGGTTCCGCGCCACCATCGATGCCGTCGAGGCGATCATCCGCGAGCGCTCCATCGACGTCGTCGTGGGCTTCGGCGGCTACGTGTCGACTCCCGCCTACCTCGCCGCGCGCCGGGTGGGCATCGGCATCGCCATCCATGAGGCCAACGCCAAGCCCGGCCTCGCCAACCGCCTCGGAGCCCGCTACACGAAGCAGGTCGGGGTGGCGTTCGCCGGGACCCGCCTGCCGAACGCCCGGTTCGTCGGCATGCCGCTGCGACCCGAGATCGAGCAGCTCGATCGCGAGGCGGCCCGCCCCGTCGCGGTCGCCTACTTCGGGCTCGACCCCGACCGTCCCACGCTGCTCGTCACGGGCGGCTCCCTGGGGGCGCGTCGCATCAACGGCACGATCGTCGAGTCCGCCGCATCCGTCATCGACGCGGGCTGGCAGGTGCTGCACATCACGGGCGACGCCGCCGAGATCACAGACCCCGGCATCGACGGCTACACGATCCTGCCGTACTGCGACCGCATGGACCTCGCCCTCGCGGCCGCCGACTTCGCCGTCTCGCGGGCCGGAGCCGCGACGGTGAGCGAGCTGTCGGCACTCGGCATCCCCGCCGTCTACGTTCCCTACCCCGTCGGCAACGGCGAGCAGCGCTTCAATGCGGCCGGCGTCGTCGAGGCCGGAGGGGGGATCCTCGTCGATGACGCGCGATTCCTGCTGACCTGGGTCACGAGCGAGCTCCTCCCCGTTCTCGAGGACGAGCCGGGTCGGGAGGCGATGGCGGATGCCGCAGCATCCGTCGGCGTCCTCGACGGGTCGCAGCGCTTCGCGGCCCTGGTGGCCGAGGCGCTGCGGGGCGATCCGGGGAAATCCGGCGCGGACGCGTAACGTTGACGGCGACCCCGTTCCACAGACACGAGATGAGCACCACGCAGTGACGATCAAACCCGACCTCGGCATCACGATCCCCGACGACCTCGGAACCGTGCACTTCGTCGGGATCGGCGGCTCGGGCATGAGCGGCATCGCGCGGCTCTTCCTCGGCGCCGGCCACACCGTCACGGGCTCCGACGTGCGCGACTCGGCCAATGTGCAGGCGCTGCGCGACCTCGGCGCGACAGTGCACGTCGGCCACGATGCCGCCAACGTCGGCGACGCAGACACCCTCGTCGTCACCGGCGCGCTCTGGCTGGACAATCCCGAGTACCAGCTCGCACTCGAGCGCGGCCTGCCAGTTCTCCACCGCTCGCAGGCCCTCGCGTGGCTCGTCTCGGGCCAGCGGCTCATCGCCGTCGCCGGTGCGCACGGCAAGACCACCTCGACGGGCATGATCGTCACCGGTCTGCTCGGTCTCGGAGAGGACCCGAGCTTCGTCAACGGCGGCGTCATCGACACGCTGGGCGTCAGTTCCGCACGCGGCGATGGCGAGCTGTTCGTCGTCGAGGCCGACGAATCCGACGGGTCGTTCCTGCTCTACGACACCTCGGTCGCCCTGATCACCAACGTCGACCCCGACCACCTCGACCACTACGGCTCGCTCGAGGCGTTCCAGCAGGCCTTCGTCGACTTCGCCTCGGCTGCAAGCGAGACCGTGGTCATCTCCTCCGACGATCCGGGTGCGGTGCGCGTGAGTGCCGCCCTGACCGGCGGCGACGTCATCACCTTCGGCCAGGCCGCAGACGCCGATGTGCGCGTCTTCGACGTCGCCACCGACGGACCCGTCGCCTTCACCCTGTCGTGGAAGGGCGAGGAGTACCGCGCCCAGCTGCGCATCCCCGGCGTGCACAACGCCATCAACGCCGCCGGTGCCTTCGCGGTGCTCGTGAGCGTCGGTCTCGACCCGGCCGCATCCCTCGCCGCCATCTCCGAGTTCGGGGGAACCGAGCGCCGCTTCCAGCTGCACGGGACCGTCCGCGGTGTGAGCGTCTACGACGACTACGCGCATCACCCGACCGAGGTGGCCGCAGCCCTCTCCGCTGCGCGCACCGTCGTGGGGACCGGCCGCATCATCGCCGTGCACCAGCCTCACCTCTACAGCCGCACGCGCCTGTTCGCCCAGGAGTTCGCCGACGTTCTCGAGCAGTACGCGGACGAGACCGTCGTCCTCGACGTGTACGGAGCCCGAGAGGACCCCGAGCCCGGCGTCACCGGCGCCCTCGTCAGCGAGCGGTTCACCGACGCCTCCCACGTGGCCTTCGTGCCCGACTGGCAGGCTGCTGCAGACCACACGGCCTCGATCGCCCGCGACGGGGACTTCGTCATCACGCTCGGATGCGGCGACGTCTACCGCATCGTTCCACAGCTGCTCGGTTCGCTCGAGGCCGAGCGCGAATGAGGCGGTCCGCCCGATGAAGCGGCCGCAGGGCTTCGAGCCGCCGCCCGCGGGCAAGCGGCCGGCGCAGCCTCAGGCTGACGCACCCCGGCCGTCGACGACCTCGAAGAAGAAGACGACGCCGACGGATGCCGCATCCCCGGCGCCCGTCGATTCCATCACGCCGGTGATCCTCTTCGATCGGGAGGCCGCCGAGGCGGCGGCCGCCGCCGAAGCCGCCGAGGCCGAGCGCCGCGCAGCCAGGCGGAAGCGGGGATCGCGGTCGGCGAAGAGCGCAACGACGGCGGCATCCGTCGGCGGTTCCTCCGACGCGCCGTCAGGCTCGACCGACACCTCCGCGGCGACGGCACCGGACCAACCCGCGCGCTCCGCCTGGGCGACGGCCGCGGGCATCCGAGCGGCCAAGCGCGACCGCAAGCGCTACGAGCGCGCGGAGGTGCGTCGCTTCACGGCGGCCTCCCGTCGTCGTCGTCGCACCTGGCTCATCAGCGGGGGAGCCCTGCTCGCCATGGTGCTCGTCGTCGCTGGCACGGCCTTCTCGCCGATGATGGCGCTGCGCGTCGTCACGGTCGAGGGTGCCGAGCGCGTGGCTCCCACGCAGATCGTCACGGCACTGAGCGACCAGCTCGGCACGCCGCTGCCCCTCATCGACCTCGCCGCAGTGCGCGAGAAGCTCTCGGGCATGACCCTCATCCAGAGCTACTCGACCGAGAGTCATCCGCCCGACACCCTCGTCATCCGCATCATCGAGCGCGACCCCATCGGTGCGCGGGCGACCGATGCCGGATTCGACCTCGTCGACTCCGCCGGCGTCGTCATCTCGTCTTCTCCCGAGCGACCTGCCGGCTACCCGCTTCTCGACACCCCGACTCCGACCGCCCTGGCCGCGGCCGGAGAGGTGGTCAGGGCGCTCCCGGCGGACCTCCGCGCGAGTCTGGACTCCGTCACGGCCGGCACCCGAGACGACGTCACCCTGCAGCTCGCGGGCGGCCCGTCCGTCGTCTGGGGGAGCGCCGACGACTCGGTCATCAAGGCGACAGTGCTCGCGAGGCTCCTGGCCGTCGCTCCCGGTGCGGCGAACTACGACGTCTCGTCGCCGTCGAGTCCCGTCTACAGCTGACGGTTCGCGGCCGGCGTCTGATCGGCATCCGTTCGGCATTCTTCGGCATCTGTTCGATTCCCGAAGGAATCGATGGCGACGGGGCGACTTTCGACACGGTGTTCCGACACGCCCGCGCTTGTCTGACCCGCTTCGCCCCTGTCGACCTAACGTCAAATCAAGAAATGCATACCCAGCATAACTTTAAGCTTCCACTTGAGGTTTAGGGTTTCAACCGGAGGCCGGACGTGTCAACAAACCAGAACTACCTCGCCGTCATCAAGGTCGTCGGAATCGGCGGCGGAGGTGTCAACGCCGTCAATCGAATGATCGAACTCGGCTTGCGCGGAGTCGAGTTCATCGCCATCAACACGGATGCCCAGGCACTGTTGATGAGCGACGCCGACGTCAAACTCGACGTGGGCCGCGACCTCACCCGCGGCCTCGGTGCCGGAGCGGATCCCGAGGTCGGCCGCCGCGCCGCCGAGGATCACGCCGAGGAGATCGAGGAGGCCCTCGCCGGGGCCGACATGGTCTTCGTCACGGCCGGAGAGGGCGGTGGAACCGGAACCGGCGGCGCCCCCGTCGTCGCCCGCATCGCCAAGTCCATCGGAGCGCTCACCATCGGTGTCGTCACGAAGCCGTTCGGCTTCGAGGGACGCCGTCGTCAGACCCAGGCCGAGCAGGGCGTCGCAAGCCTCAAGAACGAGGTCGACACCCTCATCGTCGTTCCGAACGACCGTCTGCTCGAGATCAGCGACCGCGGCATCAGCATGCTCGAGGCGTTCTCGACGGCCGACCAGGTGCTCCTCGCCGGTGTGCAGGGCATCACCGACCTCATCACCACGCCCGGTCTCATCAACCTCGACTTCGCCGACGTGAAGTCCGTCATGCAGGGCGCAGGCTCCGCCCTCATGGGCATCGGCTCCTCACGGGGCGCCGACCGTGCCATCAAGGCGGCAGAGCTCGCGGTGGCGAGCCCGCTGCTCGAGGCGTCCATCGACGGCGCGCACGGAGTGCTCCTCTCCATCCAGGGCGGATCGAACCTCGGAATCTTCGAGATCAACGATGCCGCACGCCTGGTGCAGGAGGCCGTCCACCCCGAGGCGAACATCATCTTCGGTGCCGTCATCGACGACACCCTGGGCGACGAGGTTCGGGTCACCGTCATCGCCGCCGGCTTCGACGGCGGAGAACCGCAGCCGATCGACGAGGCCGCCCGCAAGGCCGGCCAGACCAAGGCCAGCCTCGGCGCCGCCGCGGCCGCCGTCGGCATCGCGGTGAGCCCGACGGCCGCCGACTCGCTCGACGGCGAGTTCGACATCGAGGAACTCGTGGAGTCGCCGGTCTGGACCGCCGACTCCGGTGTCGTCGAACAGGTCGTCGCCGACCCTGCGTTCGCCGACGACAGCGAGGACATCGACATCCCCGACTTCCTGAAATAGGACGCGGGCGAAGCGACTCACGATGACGGATGCGACGCTCGCCGAACGCCTCGGCTCCCTGCGGCTCGCCGTCTCCGACGCCGCAGCGGAGGCGGGGCGATCCGTCGACGACATCACCACGATCGCCGTCACGAAATTTCACCCGGCCGCACTGATCCGCGACCTGGTGGAGCTCGGCGTGCACGACATCGCCGAGAACCGTCACCAGGAGGCCAGAGACAAGGCCGCCGAGCTGTCGGGCCTGCCCATCCGCTGGCACTTCGTGGGTCAGGTGCAGGGCAAGAAGGCCAGGCAGGTGCGGGCCTACGCCGACGTCATCCACTCCGTCGACAGGTCGTCGCTCGTCGACGCCCTGGCGTCGGAGGAGTCGAGCATCGACTGCTTCGTGCAGGTGAACCTCACCGCGGACGAGTCCCGCGGCGGGGCGACGCCGGCCCGGCTTCCCGGGCTCGTCGACGAGGTTCTCGCCGCCCCCGGGCTGCGGTTGCTTGGCCTCATGGCGGTCGCCCCGCTCGATGAGGACCCGCGCCGGGCGTTCGCCCACGTGCGGGCGCTGTCCGAGCGCATCCAGCGGCAGGCGCCGCACGCCACCTCGCTGTCCATGGGCATGTCCCAGGACTTCCGAGCCGCCATCCTCGAAGGGGCGACACACCTTCGAATCGGCACCATCATTACCGGGAATCGTCCTGACCCCCGGTTAATCTGAACCTGTAGTGATCACGCAACGGAGGTAGCGATGTCCAACCCGCTCAAGAAGACCATGGTCTATCTGGGTCTGGCCGACGAGGAGCTCGAGTACGAGACTCCCGCGGCGGCTCCTGCCGCGCCCGTCGCGGCGGCACCGGCTCCGGCACCCGCTCGCGGTGGCGCACCGGTGACCCCCCTGCGCAAGTCCTCGACTCCGAAGGTGGTTGCACCCGTGGCATCCGAGATGAACGAGATCCTGACCGTGCACCCGCGCCAGTACCGCGACGCCCAGGTCATCGCCGAGAGCTTCCGCGAGGGCATCCCCGTGATCATCAACCTCTCCCAGATGTCGGACGGCGACGCCCGTCGTCTCATCGACTTCGCGAGCGGACTGTCCCAGGGCCTCTACGGCAAGATCGAGCGCGTCACCAACAAGGTCTTCCTGCTCTCGCCGCAGCACGTCATGATCTCCGGCGAGAACGGTGCTGCGGAGTCCGACGTCGAAGCGTCGTTCTTCGCGCAGCCGTAACAGTACGTGGCGATCGTCTCGCTCCTCGCGAGCATCCTCTACTACCTGCTGCTGATCTACTTCTTCGTCATGTGGGCGCGTTTCGTGCTCGATCTGGTGAAGACCTTCAACCGCAGTTGGCGTCCGCACGGAATCGGCCTGGTACTCGCCGAAGGCGTGTACACGGTCACAGAGCCGCCCATCCGCTTCTTCCGTCGCCTCCTTCCTCCGCTGCGCCTCGGCGGCGTGGCGTTCGACTTCGGATGGAGCCTGACGATGCTCATCGTCATCATTCTGATGTGGATCGTCCCGCTGTTCGTCTGAGCGAGCACCCGATCTCGATACGACGTCAGACGTCGGCGCGCCGTGCGAATCCCCAGCGGACTTTGCTAGCGTTAGTCGAACGTTTCCAAGACCAGTTCGATTCAAGTTCAAAGGGTGGCAGGCCATGGCGCTTACTCCGGAAGATGTTGTCAACAAGCGGTTCCAGCCGACGAAGTTCCGTGAGGGATACGACCAGGACGAAGTCGATGACTTCCTCGATGAGGTCGTCGTCGAACTGCGCCGCCTGAACGGTGAGAACGAGGAGCTGCGCCAGCAGCTCGCGTCGTCCGGCTCGCGCAGCGAGGAGGCTCCGGCCGCCGTCGCCCCCGTGCCCAGCTTCGCCGAGCCCGTCGCGGCCGTTCCCGCACCCGTCGTCGCAGCCCCCGTGGCAGCAGCAGCGGTCGAGGACGAGCAGACCAGCACCACGAACCTCCTCCAGCTGGCTCGCCGCCTGCACGAGGAGCACGTGCGTGAGGGCATCGAGAAGCGCGACGCGCTCATCGCCGAGGGGCACGCCACCGCAGCGCGCGTCGTCGCCGAGGCCGAGGCCAAGCAGCGCGCCCAGATCGGCGCGCTCGACGCCGAGCGTCAGGGTCTCGAGACCCGCATCGACGAGCTGCGCAACTTCGAGCGCGACTACCGCTCCAAGCTCAAGGGCTACATCGAGGGTCAGCTGCGTGAGCTCGACGCGTCGGGCGGAGCCTCGACTGCACCTGCTGCAGCCCAGACCTTCGGTTCGCCGGTGAGCGCCTCCGGCGACCAGCAGGCTCCGAGCTTCCAGGGCTTTGGCGCGTAGCGCCGGCACGAAGAAGAGGGTCAGCTCCACCACACTCGCGCTTCTGGCCGGGGTCGCGCTCTGCGCGTTCGGCCTCGACCAGTTGAGCAAGTACCTCGTCGTCAGCAATCTGACGGAGGGGGAGACGGTACCGGTTCTCGGTCCCGTGCTGCAGCTCCTGTTCGTGCGTAATTCCGGAGCTGCGTTCTCCCTCGCGAGCGGCATGACGTGGATCTTCACGATCATCGCCTCACTCGTGATCGTGTTCATCATCTGGTTCGCCACCCGCATCCGCTCCAAGGCGTGGGCCGTCGTCTTCGGCCTGCTCCTGGGCGGGGTGCTGGGAAACCTCACCGATCGCTTCTTCCGGGAGCCCAGCTTCGGCATGGGCCACGTGATCGACTTCATCTCGACACCGTGGATCGTCCCGGCCATCTACAACGTGGCCGACATGGCCATCGTGTCGAGCATGATCCTGTTCCTCATCCTGAGTCTGCGGGGCATCGGCCTCGACGGTTCGCGGCCGAGCAAGGACAAGCCCGGGGCCGAGACTGAGGCCGCCGGCTCGGGCGACGCCGATGCGGCGGTGACGGATGCCGCGGCTCCCGCTGCGCCGGCCGCGCCCACCGCCCCGGCGACGCCCACCACTCCCGAGGGTCGCGACTGAGCATGGAGACGCGCTCCCTGCCCGTGCCCGACGGTCTGGACGGCACCCGCGTCGACGCCGCGATCGCCAAGCTCCTCGGCTTCTCCCGAACCTTCGCGGCCGAGGTCGCCGAAGCGGGCGGGGTGAGCGTGGACGGCCGCACCGTCGACAAGTCCGACAGGTTGCGCGGAGGCTCCTGGCTCGAGGTGAGCTGGGCTCCCAAGCAGGCACTCGAGATCGTGCCGATCCCGGTGCCCGACCTCGGCATCGTGTACGACGACGACGACATCGTCGTCGTCGACAAGCCGGCAGGGGTCGCGGCGCATCCGTCGGTCGGCTGGGAAGGTCCGACCGTCGTCGGTGCTCTCGCCGCCGCCGGGTTCCGCATCTCCACCTCGGGCGCTCCCGAGCGTGCCGGAGTCGTGCACCGCCTCGATGCCGGTACCAGCGGCCTCATGGTCGTCGCCAAGAGCGAGAAGGCCTACACGGCTCTGAAGCGCGCCTTCCACGACCGCGAGGTCGAGAAGATCTACCACGCCGTCGTGCAGGGGCACCCCGATCCGCTGCTCGGCACGATCGACGCGCCGATCGGGCGGCATCCGCGCTCCGACTGGAAGTTCGCGGTCATCGCCGACGGCAAGCACTCGGTCACCCACTACGAGACCCTCGAGGCGTTCCCGTACGCCTCCCTGCTCGAGGTCCACCTGGAGACGGGGCGCACGCACCAGATCCGCGTGCACATGGCCGCCCAGCGGCATCCGTGCGTCGGAGATGCGATGTACGGAGCCGACCCCAAGCTGTCGGCGAAGCTCGGTCTCACCAGGCAGTGGCTGCATGCCCACCAGCTCAGCTTCGACCACCCGTCGAGCGGAGAATGGGTCACCTTCACCTCGCCGTACGCGTCCGAACTGCAGCACGCCCTCGACGTTCTGCGCGGCGACTGACCGACACGCTGGCGACGCGCCGATGCGTGGCCGCAGAGGTCTTAAGCTGGACACTCACCACCCGCTCGTCCCCTCTCGTCAGGAGTGAATCTGCCCTCCAACGGTGACTCCTTCGTCCACCTGCACGTGCACAGCGAGTACTCGATGCTCGACGGCGCCGCGCGCGTCAAGCCGCTCATCGAGGCCGCGGTCGAGCAGGGCATGCCCGCCGTCGCCGTCACCGACCACGGCAACGTCTTCGGTGCATTCGACTTCTGGCGCACGGCCACCGAGGCAGGCATCAAGCCGATCATCGGCACCGAGGCCTACGTCACCCCGGGCACCCACCGCGGCGACCGCACGAGGGTGCGGTGGGGCAACGGCGGCGAGGACGACGTGTCGGGCGCCGGCGCCTACACGCACATGACCCTGCTGTCGTCGACGACCGAAGGCATGCACAACCTGTTCCGGCTCTCGAGCAAGGCGTCGATGGAGGGCTACTACTTCAAGCCCCGCATGGACCGCGAGATCCTCTCCGAGTACAGCACGGGCCTCATCGCCACGACCGGCTGCGTGAGCGGCGAGGTGCAGACGCGCCTGCGTCTCGGGCAGTACGACGAGGCGGTCAAGGCCGCCGGCGACTTCCAGGACATGTTCGGCAAGGAGAACTACTACGCCGAGATCATGGATCACGGCCTGCCGATCGAGCGGCGCACGATGAACGACCTGCTCAAGCTCGCCAAGCAACTCGACATGCCCCTCGTCGCCACTAACGACCTGCACTACACGCACGCCCACGACGCCACCAGTCACGCAGCCCTCCTCTGCGTGCAGTCCGGCTCGACCCTCGACGACCCCAACCGGTTCAAGTTCGACGCTGATGAGTTCTACCTGAAGAGCGCCGACCAGATGCGGTCGCTGTTCCGCGACTATCCCGAGGCCTGCGACAACACCCTGCTCATCGCCGAGCGCTGCAACGTCGAATTCGACACCAACGCCAACTACATGCCGCGCTTCCCGGTTCCCGAGGGCGAGACCGAGGACTCCTGGTTCACCAAGGAGGTCGACGCCGGACTCGCCGAGCGCTACCCGAACGGCATCCCCGACGAGGTGCGCAAGCAGGCCGACTACGAGGTCGGCGTCATCCTGCAGATGGGCTTCCCCGGCTACTTCCTCGTCGTCGCCGACTTCATCAACTGGTCGAAGCGGAACGGCATCCGCGTGGGCCCCGGCCGTGGTTCGGGTGCCGGATCGATGGCGGCCTACGCCATGAAGATCACCGACCTCGATCCGCTGCGCCACGGCCTCATCTTCGAGCGATTCCTCAACCCCGACCGCGTCTCCATGCCCGACTTCGACGTCGACTTCGACGATCGTCGCCGCGGCGAGGTCATCAAGTACGTCACGGAGAAGTACGGCTCCGAGCGCGTCGCCCAGATCGTGACCTACGGCACCATCAAGGCCAAGCAGGCGCTCAAGGACTCGTCCCGCGTGCTCGGGTTCCCCTTCGGCATGGGCGACAAGCTCACGAAGGCGATGCCGCCGCCCGTCATGGGCAAGGACATCCCGCTCACCGGCATCTTCGACAAGGCGCATCCGCGATTCAAGGAGGCGTCGGACATTCGTGCCGTCGTCGAGACGGATCCCGATGCCCGCACGGTCTTCGACACCGCTCTCGGCATCGAGAACCTCAAGCGCCAGTGGGGTGTCCACGCCGCCGGCGTGATCATGTCGAGCGACCCGCTCATCGACATCATCCCGATCATGAAGCGCGAGCAGGACGGCCAGATCGTCACGCAGTTCGACTACCCGGCTGCGGAGTCGCTCGGACTGATCAAGATGGACTTCCTGGGGCTGCGCAACCTCACGATCATCTCCGACGCCCTCGACAACATCGAGGCGAACCGCGGCCACAGGCTCGACCTCGAGTCGCTCGAGCTCGACGACCAGCCCTCGTACGACCTGCTCGCCCGGGGCGACACCCTCGGTGTGTTCCAGCTCGACGGCGGGCCCATGCGCGGCCTGCTCCGCCTGATGAAGCCCGACAACTTCGAGGACATCTCGGCCGTGCTGGCGCTCTACAGGCCCGGCCCGATGGGCGCCGACTCGCACACCAACTACGCCCTGCGCAAGAACGGCCTGCAGCCGATCACGCCGATCCACCCCGAACTGGCCGAGGCCCTCGAAGACGTGCTCGGCGGCACCTACGGCCTCATCATCTACCAGGAGCAGGTGATGTCGATCGCCCAGAAGGTGGCCGGCTTCTCCCTCGGCCAGGCCGACATCCTGCGGCGTGCGATGGGCAAGAAGAAGAAGAGCGAGCTCGACAAGCAGTTCGAGGGCTTCTCGGGTGGAATGACGGCGAACGGATACTCCGCCGCAGCCATCAAGACGCTGTGGGACATCCTGCTGCCGTTCTCCGACTACGCCTTCAACAAGGCGCACTCGGCGGCCTACGGCGTCGTGTCGTACTGGACCGCGTACCTGAAGGCGCACTATCCGGCCGAGTACATGGCTGCGCTGCTCACCAGCGTCGGCGACTCCAAGGACAAGATGGCCATCTACCTGAACGAGTGCCGCCGCATGGGCATCAGGGTGCTTCCGCCCGACGTGAACGAGTCGATCGGCTTCTTCGCCGCAGCCGGCGAGGACATCCGATTCGGCCTGGGCGCAGTGCGCAACGTGGGCATGAACGTCGTCGACGGCATCCGTGCCGCTCGTGAGGAGAAGGGCCGCTTCGAGTCGTTCCACGACTACCTCCGCAAGGTCCCGATCCACGCCACGAACAAGCGCACCATCGAGTCCCTGATCAAGGCCGGAGCATTCGACTCCCTGGGCAACACCCGCCGCTCGCTCGTGGAGATCCACGAGCAGGCCGTCGAGTCCGCCGTGAAGATCAAGCGCGACGAGGACAACGGCAACGTCGGCTTCGACTTCGACAGCCTGTTCGAGGACGCCGGCGCCGCGCCGGTCTCTCACGTGCCCGATCGACCCGAGTGGTCGAAGCGCGACAAGCTCGCCTTCGAGCGCGAGATGCTCGGCCTCTACGTCTCCGACCACCCGCTCGCCGGGCTAGAAGTTCCGCTGGCCAAGCATGCCGACGTCGCCATCGCCGACCTCATGGCGAACGAGAGCACTCAGGACGGCGAGACCGTCACCATCGCCGGCCTGGTCACGAGCGTGCAGCACCGCACGGCGAAGAACTCGGGCAACCAGTACGGCATGATCCAGGTCGAGGACTTCGGCGGCGAGATCACCGTGATGTTCATGGGCAAGGCCTACCAGGAGTTCGCCCCGGCCCTGGTCGGCGACTCTATCGTGGTCGTGCGTGGGCGCGTCAGCCTGCGCGACGACGGCATGAACCTGCACGCCTACAGCATCTTCAGCCCCGATCTCGGTCAGGGAGACATGGATGGCGCACCCGTCGTCATCTCCGTGCCGGAGTCGCGGGCGACGACGGACATCATGCAGTCGCTCGGCGACGTCCTCATCCGTCACTCCGGCGAGACCGAGGTGCGTCTGAAGCTCGTGAAGGGCTCGACGGCTCGCGTGTTCGAGGTGCCGTATCCGGTGCGCGTGACGGCGGACCTCTACGGCGAGCTCAAGAGCCTGCTCGGCCCCAACTGCCTGGTGTGAGTCGGTCGCTCGGCCGACCCGATCGCCGCCCGTCGAACTGCCCACTTCCGCCAGTCGAACGTGACGTCCACTAGCGGAAGTGGGCAACTCGAGGGGCTGCGCGTCGTTGCTACGGGTCAGCCCAAATCGATCGTGAACACGATCGGCCCGTCGCCCACCCGCTCCTGCCTGGTGAAGCCCACGCGCGGGTAGAACGCCAGCCCACCGACGTTCCGAGGGTCGACGGCGAGGTGCAGTCCCGTCACCCCGGCCTCGCGCAGGGCATCGACCGCCTTCCCGATGAGCACCCTCCCGAGCCCCTGCCCCTGCAGCCGCGGATGCAGGTCGATGTGCAGGTGCGCCGGATAACGCACGAGAACGTCGTCCGAGATGCGCTCCGGCTCGTGGATGAGCGCGACGAGGGCGTTGTCGGCATCCGTCGCCGCCGATCCCACCGGGTACTGCGCGCGCAGGGCCGGCCACCACTCGCTCTCCTCCCACGCCTCGAACGCGCGGGTGTCGGGCGCGGCGAGCACGTACCCGCCGATGCCGTGCTCATCGGCGACGACGAAGGCGAACTCCGGATGCCGCACGGCGTACGGGCCGGCGTAGACGTGTCCGATCAGGTCGGGGTTCTCGTACACCCCGCTGCCGTCGGCGCCGGCATCGCCCGTCACGAGGCAGATGGCGTAGATGCCGGGCAGGTCGTGGGGGAGCGGATGGCGGATCTCGGTCACGCGTCAACGTTAGCGGCGCGCTGCCGCACCCTGGCGCAGGCTGAGCCCGATGCCGATCAGCGATACGCCCACGATCGCTGCACCGCCCAGCAGGGTGGCCGCATCGGGCTGCACGATCGACTGCCCGCGCAGAGCCTGCCAGGTCACGAGCGCCATGACGGCACCGTAGATCGCGCAGGTCGTCCAGACCAGGCCGACCCGAACACGCACGTCGGCGAGCACCGTGACTCGACGCGCCGCGAGCTCGATGAGCAACAGCGCGAGGGGAATCACCTGCAGCGCGTGCATGCCGATGAAGTGCGGAATGCGCAGGTCGCCGTGCTCGGTGCTCCAGCCGAGCAGCAGCAGCCCGGCCCCGCCGTCGTCGGCTCCCACGGTGTGCGCTCCGATGATGCCCTGGTAGTCGTCGAGCTGCGCGGGCAGGGGCATCGTCATGAGGAAGCCGAGGCCGAGACCCACGATGCAGAGCGCCGCCCCGAGCCTGATCGCCAGGGAGCGCGCTCGATCGGCCAGCGGGGTGAACCACAGCAGCACCGCGGCGGCGAGGGTGGCGATCCAGAGCACGGCGATCGATGTGCCCATGATCGACCAGACGGCCTCGTCGAACGGGTTCGCCTGGTTGAAGTGGCTGCGGTGGCCGCGCACGGTCTGCAGCACGATGAGCACCGTCTCGATCGCGAGAGTGCCGGCGATCACCGTGCCCGCCCACCACGCGGTGCGCCGGAACCGTGTGAGCTGACCGATGAGCCACGCCCAGGTCACGGCGTAGATCGCGATCGAGATGGCGAACTTCAGCGGCTTCGCCCACACGGGCGCGCCGACGAGTTCGCGCTGGTCGATGATCAGTCCGACCGTGGCCACCAGTCCGACGGCGACCATGCCGACGGCGAGTGCGATCAGCGGCCGATGCCAGTGAACAGGCGGCGGAGGCAGCAGGGGCGAGCCCGCACGGGGCGTGGCCGTCGTGGTCGGAACCGTCGTGGACATGATCGCCTCGTCTCTCGACCCGGTGGGTCTCGAGAGCACGGTATCGACGGTCGACGGATGCCCGGCATCCGCTCGCCCCCCGAGGAATCCGGGGGATTACCCCCGGAAAACGAGGGAAGCTCAGTCGGAGAGCACGTCTCCCGGGGCGTGGTAGAACCGCTCGTGGTAGAGCAGCGGTGCGTCGATCGGGCCGAGGGCGCCGGTCTCGATCTGCACGACCACGACGGCGCTGTTGTGCACCAGGACGCGCTCGATGATCCGCCCCTGCATCCACGCCGTCACGTCGGTGAGCACGGGGAGGTCGTGCGGGCCCGGCGTCCAGTGGTCGCCCGAGAAGCGCTCGGCGGCCGGACCGGCCATGATCTGCGCGAGCCCGCGGTTGCGGCGCCCGAGCATGTGGATGACGAGCCGATCGGTCTCGGCCAGCGCCGGCCACGAACTGGCGGAGCGCGCCATGTTGAAGGTCGCCAGCGGCGGGACCGCCGAGAGCGAGGCGAGCGAGGTGGCGGTGAAGCCGACCGGGGTACCCGACGAGTCGAGCGCCGTGATCACGGCCACACCGGCCGCATGACGGCGGAACGCCTGCTTGAACGAAAGCAGGTCCTCGGGCGTCGCGGCGTCGGAGAACGTGATGGAGCTGGAGGCGGGGGCTGACTCATTCATACGAATGTTCCAATCATCGTCCCGCCGGGGCTATTCCTGAAACGGGTCGTCACGCGGGTACGTAAACGCTGCGAGGCTTCGTCACGGAACGCGGATGCCGCCGCCCGGCCCATAAACTCGAAGGCGTGATGCACACGATCGACCTCCGCGGCCGCACCCACACGTCGGCAGAACTGCTCGCGCTCGTTCCGCGCGCCGCCGTCGACGTCGCCGTGGCAAGCGAGGCCGCGGCGGCGCTCATCGACGAGGTGCGCACGGCCGGCTCGGAGGCGCTGCTCGCCCAGGCCGATCGCTTCGACGGCGGGCGTCCGCCGGCCCTCCGCGTTCCGGCATCCGAGATCGCCGATGCCGTCTCGACCCTCGACCCCGCCGTCCGCCGGGCCCTCGAGGAGACCATCCGTCGCGTGCGGCTCGCGAGCGCGGCCCAGGTGCCGCCGAACACCGTCACCGAGATCGGCCCCGGCGCGCGCATCCGTCAGCGCTGGCAGCCCATCGCCCGTGTCGGCCTCTACGTTCCCGGCGGCAAGGCGGTCTACCCGTCGAGCGTGGTCATGAACGTGGTGCCAGCCCAGGTCGCCGGCGTCTCCTCGATCGCGCTCGTGTCGCCGCCGCAGCGCGACCACGGATCGCACGTGCACCCCGTCGTGCTCGCAGCCGCCGGGCTGCTCGGCATCGAGGAGGTCTACGCCATGGGCGGTGCCGGAGCCATCGGCGCCCTCGCCTACGGTGTCGACGACCTCGGCCTCGAGCCCGTGCAGCTCGTCACCGGGCCGGGCAACGTCTACGTCGCCGCGGCGAAGCGCCTCATCCGCGGCCAGGCCGGAATCGATGCCGAGGCCGGGCCCACCGACATCCTCGTGATCGCGGATGCCGCAGCCGACCCCCGGCTCGTGGCAGCCGATCTCATCAGCCAGGCCGAGCATGACGAACTCGCCGCCGCCGTGCTGGTGACGGACTCGACCGAGCTGGCCGATGCCGTCGTCGCGGAGGTCGAGCGCCAGGTCGCTCTCACGACCCACCGCGAGCGCGTCACGGCGGCGTTGACCGGTGAGCAGTCGGCCGTGGTGCTCGTCGACGACCTCGAGGAGGCCGCCGCCTTCAGCAACGCGTTCGGGCCGGAGCACCTCGAGATCCAGACGACGGATGCCGAGGCCGTGCTCGCCGGCATCGAGAACGCCGGTGCCATCTTCCTCGGACCGCACTCCCCGGTGAGCCTCGGCGACTACGCCGCAGGCTCCAACCACGTGCTGCCGACGGGCGGTCAGGCGCGGTTCGCCGCCGGACTGAACGCCGCGACCTTCCTGCGGTCGCAGCAGGTCGTGGAGTACACGAAGGAGGGTCTGGCCGACGTCGCCGAGTCCATCGCCGCGCTGTCGGCGACCGAGGCGCTGCCGGCTCACGGCGATGCCGTCGTGGTGCGCTTCAGCTGAGGGACGCCCGCTGGTGGGGCGGCATCCGTCGCCTGCGAAAACCGCGGTGCTACCGTGGAATCATGACGCCGCAGGAGCTCGAGAACCTCGCTCACCTGCGCCGTGCCCGCGACCTGATCGACCGCGACTACGCCCTGCCGCTCGACGTGCCGACCATGGCTGCGAAGGCCCTCATGTCTCCGGCGCACTTCTCGCGCAGCTTCCGTGCCGCCTACGGGGAGACGCCGTACAACCACCTCATGACCCGCAGGATCGAGAGGGCCATGGCGCTGCTGCGGGCCGGGTCGAGCGTGACCGACGCCTGCATGGCCGTCGGGTGTACGTCGCTCGGATCGTTCAGCTCGCGCTTCCTCGAGATCGTGGGGGAGACGCCGTCGGCCTATCGGAGCCGGGGACACGATGCGGTGGAGGCCATGCCGGCCTGCATCGCGAAGGTCTACACGCGGCCGAAGCGCAACGCGCCGAATGCCGGGCAGTCGGCATCAGCGGCTGCTCCACCAGCGCCGTCGGAGTCGAGCAGGATCGGAGAAGCGGGCGTCTCGAGCGCGGCGTAGCGTCGGCTCCATGACCATCGCACTCCAGTTCATCAACATCACCGTCAACGACATCGACGAGTCGCTGCCGTTCTACCGAGACGCCCTCGGGCTTGAGGTGCAGAACGACGTCGCCTCGGGTGACTTCCGCTGGGTCACCCTGGGCAGCGACGCCCAGCCGGGCCTCGGCATCGTCCTGTCCGTGCCGCACGCCGGACGCTCGCAGGCCGACGGCGACGCCATGCAGGAACTCCTCACCAAGGGCGTGCTACCGCTGCTCGTGTTCGCCTCCGACGACGTCGACGCCACCTTCGAGACCCTGCGCGCCTCGGGTGCCGAGGTGCTGCAGGAGCCGATCGACCAGGGTTGGGGTCCGCGCGACTGCGCCTTCCGCGACCCGTCGGGCAACACCGTGCGCATAGCCCAGGCCCCCGCGGCCTGAGCGACCTGCCGGATCCGGAACCGCCTCGCCTGTTCGCTAGGCTGGGGGCACGATGTTCTGCCCCTTCTGCCGTCACCCCGACTCCCGTGTCATCGACTCCCGCACCAGCGATGACGGCCTCAGCATCCGTCGTCGGCGTCAGTGCCCCGAGTGCGGTCGACGCTTCTCGACCACCGAGACCGCGAGCCTCTCGGTGATCAAGCGCAGTGGGGTCGTCGAGCCCTTCAGCCGCGAGAAGGTCGTCAGCGGCGTGCGCAAGGCCTGCCAGGGGCGTCCGGTGACGGATTCCGACCTCGCCGTGCTGGCGCAGAAGGTCGAGGAGACCATCCGCTCGACCGGTGCATCGCAGCTCGACGCCAACGACATCGGCCTCGCGATCCTGCCGCCGCTGCGCGAGCTCGACGAGGTCGCCTACCTCCGCTTCGCCAGCGTCTACCAGGCCTTCGAGTCGCTCGACGACTTCGAGTCGGCCATCGAGCAGCTCCGTGACGAGCACGGCCGCCTCCCGGCCCGCCCGCAGGAGTAGCCGCCCGTGTACGACTTCATCTTCCGCACCTTCTTCGCGCGCATGGACCCGGAGCTCGCCCACCACCTGGGCTTCGTGGTCATCCGGATGCTGGGCTGGCCCGTCATCGGACCCATCGTCGCCCGCTTCACACGGTCACCGAAGCCGCAGCCCGTGCGCGCGCTCGGACTGACCTTCCCGACGCCGTTCGGTGTCGCAGCCGGCTTCGACAAGAACGCCCACGCCGTGATCGGCCTCGGCCGCCTCGGGTTCGGTCACATCGAGGTCGGCACCATCACGGCTCACGCTCAGCCGGGCAACGAGACTCCGCGCCTGTTCCGTCTCATCCCCGACCGTGCCGTGATCAACCGCATGGGATTCAACAACGCCGGCGCCGATGTCGCGCGCACCCGACTCGCGTCGCTGCGACGCAGGCGCAACCGACCCGTCATCGGCGTGAACATCGGCAAGAGTCGCATCACGCCGGTCGAGGAGGCCACCGAGGACTACCTCGCCTCCACCCGCCTGCTCGCGCCCCTCGCCGACTATCTCGTCGTCAACGTCTCCTCGCCGAACACGCCGGGCCTCCGGGGCCTGCAGGAGCTCGAGCTGCTGACCCCGCTGCTCACCGCCGTGAAGGCTGCCGCCGGTGCGACTCCGCTTCTCGTCAAGATCGCTCCCGACCTCGAGGACGACGCGATCGACCGCATCGCCGGCCTCGTCGTGGAGCTCGGACTCGACGGCATCATCGCCACCAACACCACCATCTCCCGCGAGGGTCTCGCCACGTCGGCGTCCGTCGTCGAGGCTGCTGGCGCCGGCGGCCTCTCAGGTGCGCCACTCGCAGCCCGTTCGCTGGCCGTGCTCCGCCGCATCCGTGCGGTCGTGCCCGATTCGCTCTGCGTGATCTCCGTCGGCGGTGTCGACACGGCTGCAGATGTCGCCGAACGCCTGGCAGCCGGAGCCACCCTCGTGCAGGGCTACACGGCGTTCCTCTACCGCGGTCCGCTCTGGGCCCGCCAGATCAACCGCGGCCTGGCCGAGCTCCGTCGCTGATCTCGGCGCCCGGCGCCGCGCCGTCCTCAGCCTGAGTCGCGTCAGAACAGGGCGTGCACCCCGGTCGCCACCGCGTAGATCGTGACGCCGGCCAGCGCTCCCACCACGGTGCCGTTGATGCGGATGAACTGCAGGTCCTTGCCGACCTGCAGTTCGATCTTCTCGGTGGTCTCGCGGGCGTCCCAACGCTCGACGGTCTCGGTGATCACGGCGGCGAGGTCGTGCCTGTAGTTGAGCACCACATAGGTCGCGGCATCCGCGATCCACGCGTCGACCTTCCCGGCCAGCACGCGGTCCTTCGCCAGTCGCTGTCCCACCTCGACGAGCGCCGCCTCCGCCCCGACGCGGAGTTCGCTCGACGGGTCGGCCAGCGATTCCGCCAGGCTCACCTTCACCGAGCTCCACAGCTCATCGGCGAACTCGCGCAGCCTGGGGGAGTCGAGGAAGTCGGCCTTGATCGCCTCGACGCGCTCGATCATCTCGGGATCGTGCTGCAGCCTGTCGGTGACTCCGGCGAGGTACTGGTCGATCGACAGTCGCAGGGGGTGCTGCGGGTCCTCGCGCACCGACTGCAACAGCTTCAGCACCTCGCGATGCGCGCGGTCGTCGACGATTCCGCTGACGAAGCCGGGCACCCAGCGGGGGAGCCGCTCCGAGACCACGTCGCCGAGAGCATCGGGATGCGCGACCAGCCACGTCTCGGTGGCATCGAGCACGGCATCCACCGCTGCCCGCTGCTGGTCGGCCGCAACCAGCTGAGATCCGACCCGCCCGAGCGACGGCGCCCACTCGGGCTCGAACAGGTGACGACGGGCGAGCCGTTCGATCACGTCGCGCACGTCATCGTCGCTCAGCAGCTTCAGCATGCCCTGCGCCGCGACGGCCCCCTCGGCGCTGACTCGAGCTGCGTTCCGCGGATCCGCGAGCCAGGTTCCCACCTTGTCGGCGACGCTGAACGTGGCGAGCTTGCCGCGCACGACCTCCTCCGAGAGGAAGTTCTCCTCCACGAATTCGCCGAGACTCGCCCCGATCTCGTCCTTGCGGGTCGGGATGATCGCTGTGTGCGGAATCCTGAGGCCGAACGGATGCCGGAACAACGCGGTCACGGCGAACCAGTCGGCGATGGCGCCCACCATCGCGCCCTCCGCAGCGGCACGCACGTAGGCGAGCCAGGGGTACGTGTCCTGCAGCGAGAAGGAAACGGCGAACACGACGGCGGCGAGCACGAGGAGTCCGCCGGCGATGCGCTTCATCTGCCGGAGCGCGACCAGCCTGGCGGCATCCGCGTCACTCAGGATCCGCGGTGATGCGGTCGAGCCGCGCTCCACAGTGAGCGGTTCTGCCTCCCGTGTCATCGAGTCCCCTTCAGGTGGTGAGTGTCACTTCCTCCACCGTATGCCTCGCGGAGCGTGTACTCGGTCGTGCACGGGCTCGACTACTCGGCCCCGATCGGAGGAAGATGCTCGCTGCGATGGATCTCGTAGGTCACGGCGTTGCCGGGGGAGTCCGGATCGTCGGTGATCGGCTTGTCGTCCATGAACAGTCGGATCGCATGGGCCAGTTCGCCAGGGTGGCTGAAGTTGATCGCGTGCGCGGCGCCCTCGATGACGACGAGGAGCAGATGGTTGTCCGTGCGCACAGCGACGTCATGCACCCGCTGCGGGCCCGGCATGAGCGGGTCGCGGGTGCCGATCACGACGAGGGTGGGGATCTTCAGGGCGAGCAGGCGGTCGAGCGTCGGGTACTGCGTGAGGGCTCGGAACATCCTGACGGTGCTCGGAACGCCGAAACGCAGGTAGTCGGGGGTGGCGACTCCGACCATCCGCGTCGGCTCCCGGCCTCCATCGCGCGCCAGCTGCCCGACTGCCCGCCGCAGCGGCTGATTGTGGATCCCGCCGGCGGGCGAGACCAGGACCGCCCGGTCGAGTCGTTCCGGATAGTGGTGCGCGAACTCCAGGATCACGGGGCATCCCATCGAGTTGCCCACCAGCGTGACCGACTCGATCCCGCGATCGTCGAGGAATCGTGCCGCGGCGTGCGCCAGGTCGGGCACGTCGAGCGAGTTCGGCGCCTTCCCGCTGCGGCCGAATCCCGGAAGGTCGGGCACCAGGGTGTGGAACTCGTCGCTCAGCAGGGCTGCCGTCGGCAGGAGATAGCGCCCTGACAGCCCGAAGCCGTGCAGGTGCATCATCACCCGGGCACCCGGCGGCGGCTCCGGTGATTCCCGGTAGAAGACGTCGATGCCGTCGACCGTGGTCCAGCGCTCGGCGAGGATCGACGCGGGTCTGCGCGGTGTGCGACGCTCTCGACGACGGGCGTCCGCGGACTCCCTGGACTGCACCGGGTCCTTCATCTGCAACCCCCTGTCGAACTGGTGATCGTCGCCGATATCCACGGCGACACCGTTTTCCCCCACGGTAGGCCCAGACGCAGCTCCTGCGCATCCACGGATTCAGCTGGAGCGTCTGGCGGCGGCCTGCAGATCCTCGACGGAGCGGGTCACCCCTCCGGCGCCGACGGGTTGACAGGCTCGAACGAGGCGAGTGAACGCCTGTACCCGCGGAACCCGAGCACCAGGAAGGCCGCGACCGAGACGAGCGTGAGCACGGAGCCGACGATGATCGCCACTGCGTCCAGGCCGGTGAGCGCGGCGAGCAGGCCGCCGACGAACAGACCGAGCACCGCCGAGTTCACCACGATGATGAAGACCATCGAACTCCCGGCCACCTGCGTGGAGCCACGCGGCCGGAGGAAGGCGTAGGTCCGCCGCATCCCGGCCTCGTCGTCGTGGGCCGAAGCGAAGAAGTACCGCTCGACACCGGGGTCGATGTCGACATAGGCGGCACGCAGCCGATTCATCGCGAGAACGAACATCATGTCCTCGTCGGCGACGTTGATCACGCGGATCTGGGTCAGGATGCCGATCACGTACAGCAGACCGAGGATCCCCAGCGCCGACGGAGCGAAGGGTCCGCTGTACTTCGTCGCCTGCCCGAGGAGGCTCACGCTCACGAGGGCTGCGGAGACGAGAGTGAGGAAGATCGCGATACGTGTGAGCACCTCGGCCTGCGCGGTGCTGCGCGACGCGAGGAGGCCCCAGTGCTCGGTGGCGAGGATCTGCGCACGGACGGAGGGCGGAACCGGCGGCGGCTCCGCGGAGGCAGGCGATGCCGCATCCGTCATGGGACACATTGTGCTCTCGTCGGCGGGCGGCCGCCAGAGCCGCGGGCAACCCCCGCCGGGCTCGCCGAGAAGATCGGAACGACGCGCCACGGAATGACGAAGGCCCGGCCACTCGATGAGTGTCCGGGCCTACTGGGAGGGGATGACGGGAATCGAACCCGCGTGATCAGTTTGGAAGACTGAGGCTCTACCATTGAGCTACATCCCCGTGGCCTCTGCGAAAAGGCAACTCGACCATCGTAATACAGACTCGAGGGTGCTCCGTCCACGTCGGCGTCGAGCGGGGCATCGAGCCGCACGTCGAACGAGACAGCGAACCGTCGCTCTGACGGAACGCACGGATGCCGTGCAGTAGACTTTCCGAGGTTCCCCGCTATTCGCGTGCCTTGGCGCGCGCCTCGCGTTGGATCGAGAACGAGTTGAGCGGATGACTCGGGGCGTAGCTCAGCTTGGTAGAGCGCCCGGTTTGGGACCGGGAGGTCGCAGGTTCGAATCCTGTCGCCCCGACCACCGCATCGACACACCCCCTCATCTACAGGAGATCTTCCCCCATGCCGAACACCTCGGTTGAGAAGCTCAGCCCGACTCGCGCGAAGCTCACCATCTCGGTGACGCCCGAGGAGCTGAAGCCCAGCATCACCCACGCGTACAGCCACATCGCCGAGGAGATCAACATCCCCGGCTTCCGCAAGGGCAAGGTTCCGCCCCCCATCATCGACCAGCGCGTGGGCAAGCTCGCCGTTCTCGAGCACGCAGTCAACGAGGGCCTCGACGGCTTCTTCCGCGCCGCCGTCGCCGAGCACGACCTCCGCACGCTCGGACGCCCGTCGGCCGACATCGTCGAGTGGCCCAGCGACAAGGACTTCTCGGGCGACCTGCTCGTGCACATCGAGGTCGATGTGCGTCCCGAGATCGACCTCCCCGACTACAACGGCATCGCGCTCACCGTCGACGCCGTCGAGGTCGGCGACGAGGAGATCCAGAAGGAGCTCGACACCCTCCGCAGCCGTTTCGGCACGCTGAGCACCGTCGACCGTCCCGCCAAGAGCGGCGACTTCGTCACGATCGACCTGATCGCAACCATCGACGGTGCCGAGGTCGACACCGCCAGCGGCATCTCCTACGAGCTCGGCTCGGGTGACCTCATCGAGGGCATCGACGAGGCACTCGATTCCCTCACCGCCGGCGAGGCCACGACTTTCGAGTCGAAGTTGCTCGGCGGCGACCACGAGGGCGAGACCGCTGAGATCGCCGTCACCGTCATCGCCGTCAAGGAGCGCGAGCTCCCCGAGGCCGACGACGACTTCGCCCAGATCGCCAGCGAGTTCGACACCCTCGACGAGCTGAAGGCCAGCCTCGCCGAGCAGGCCGGCCGTTCCAAGACCTTCGAGCAGGGCGGCCAGGCGCGCGACCTCCTCATCGAGAAGCTCACCGAGCTCGTCGAGGTTCCGGTTCCCGCCGGCCTCATCGAGGACGAGGTGCACCGTCACCTCGAGAACGAGAACCGCCTCGAGGACGACGAGCACCGCGCAGAGGTCGCCATCTCGAGCGAGAAGACCTTCCGCACGCAGATCCTGCTCGACGCCATCGCCGAGGCCGAAGAGGTCAAGGTCAGCCAGGACGAGCTCTCGCAGTACCTCATCCAGGGTGCCGCCCAGTACGGCATGGACCCGAACGAGTTCGTGCAGGCCCTGAGCAGCAACGGTCAGATCCCCGCCATGGTCGGAGAGGTCGCCCGCAACAAGGCCCTCGCGCTCGTTCTGGGCAAGGCCGTCGTCACCGACTCCAACGGTGCAGCCGTCGACCTGTCCGACTTCGTCGTCACCGAGGAGGACGAGGACGAGGCTGAGGCCGAGGTCGTCGCCGAGGCTGAAGAGGTCGTCGAGGACGCTGAGGCTGCCGACGCCATCATCGAGGCCGAGGAGAAGCCGAAGAAGGCTCCCGCCAAGAAGAAGGCACCGGCGAAGAAGGCCGACGCCAAGTAGTCAGAACCGAACATCATCGGGAGGGTCGATCGCGTTCGCGCGATCGGCCCTTTCGTGTCCGAGAAGGAGAACGGATGCAGCACCCCACGCCGTCCGACGACTGGAACGACCGCATCGACGCCGTCTGGGCCGCAGCCGACGAGCTCGGTGACGACGGTGTCATCCAGCGCATCGACGCCCTCGCCGCCGAGCGAGGCGACGACGACGCCCGCGCCGCCTTCGAGATGGCCGGCGCCCGGGACTCGGCCGGACTCGAGGCCGAGGCGGCCCCGCTCTACCGCGCGGCTCTCGCGCGCGGCCTCGACGAGGTCCACCGGCCGCAGGCCGTCATCCAGCTCGCGAGCACCCTCCGCAACCTCGGCGAGGTCGAGGACAGCATCCGGATGCTGGAAGCCGAACGCGCCGAGCATCCGGAGTCACCGCTCGACGACGCGGCCGCTGCGTTCCTGGCGCTGGCGCTCGTGACGCGCGGCGACGCCGAGCGGGCGGCATCCGTGGCTCTCAGCGCACTCGCACCGCACCTTCAGCTCTACACGCGCTCGGTGCGTGCCTACGCGGCGGAGTTGGCACTCTGACCCCGACTCTGCTCACGGCGAACATGGCCCGGTTCCGGTGATCCGCTCGGTTAGATTCGTCTTACGCGATAACTGAAGGAGCGACACAATGGCCGAACCGACACTGGGACCCAGTGTTTTTGACCGCCTGCTGAAGGACCGCATCATCTGGCTCGGTTCCGAGGTGCGCGACGAGAACGCCAACGAGATCGCGGCGAAGCTTCTGCTCCTCGCCGCCGAGGACTCGAAGCGGGACATCTACCTCTACATCAACTCTCCCGGCGGCTCGATCACGGCCGGCATGGCGATCTACGACACCATGCAGTTCGTTCCCAACGACATCGTCACCGTCGGCATCGGAATGGCGGCCTCGATGGGCCAGCTGCTCCTCACCGCGGGCACCAAGGGCAAGCGCTACATCACCCCGAACGCCCGCGTGCTGCTCCACCAGCCGCACGGTGGCTTCGGCGGAACGTCGAGCGACATCCAGACCCAGGCTCAGCTCATCCTCGACATGAAGCGCCGCCTCGCCGAGATCACGGCCGCCCAGACCGGCAAGACCGTCGAGCAGGTCAACGAGGACGGCGACCGCGACCGCTGGTTCAACGCCCAGCAGGCACTCGAGTACGGCTTCGTGGATCACATCCGCGAATCGGCGCTCGACGTGTTCGGCGGCGGCGGCACGGACGCCAAGTAGAGCACCGAAGAGAGACAAGGACTTAGACATGACCATCCCCAGCTTCGGTGGATCCGCAACGAGCTCCATGGGCGGCAGCGCACTGCACCAGCCGTCCTCGCGCTACATCCTGCCCACGTTCGAGGAGCGCACGGCCTACGGCTACAAGCGCCAGGACCCCTACGCCAAGCTCTTCGAGGACCGCGTGATCTTCCTCGGCGTGCAGGTCGACGACGCGTCGGCCGACGACATCATGGCGCAGCTGCTCGTGCTCGAGAGCATGGACCCCGACCGCGACATCATGATGTACATCAACTCGCCCGGTGGCTCGTTCACGGCCATGACGGCGATCTACGACACCATGCAGTACATCCGTCCGCAGATCCAGACCGTCGTGCTCGGCCAGGCGGCTTCGGCCGCCGCCGTGCTGTCGGCCGCAGGCACCCCGGGCAAGCGTCTCGCCTTGCCGAACGCCCGCATCCTCATCCACCAGCCGGCCGTCGGCCAGGCCGGTCAGGGACAGGCGTCCGACATCGAGATCCAGGCGCAGGAGATCCTCCGCATGCGCATCTGGCTCGAGGAGACGCTGGCCAAGCACTCGAACCGCACGGTCGAGCAGGTCAACAAGGACATCGACCGCGACAAGATCCTGTCGGCGGCCGACGCCCTCGAATACGGACTGATCGACCAGGTGCTGAGCTCCCGCAAGGGCCTCGCCGCCATCGCCAAGTAGGACCTCTCCACCGCGAACGCGGCGGACGACCGGCAGCACGACAGCCGGGCCGTTCGCCGCGTTCTTCGTGTTTCCGGATCGACGACCCGCAGCGCCGCCTTCGTCACCTGCTCGACTGAGCGACGCCGCTTCGCGCAGGGCGAACGGCGCGCTGACGGCAACGGCGGCACGGTTCCCGCAATTGTCCGTGGCACAGGTTAGGCTCGGTTCCAGTTGCACTGAAGGGGGCACTGATGGCTCGCATAGGCGAAAGCGCCGACCTGCTCAAGTGTTCTTTCTGCGGAAAGAGCCAGAAGCAGGTTCAGCAGTTGATCGCGGGTCCGGGTGTCTACATCTGCGACGAGTGCGTCGAGCTCTGCAACGAGATCATCGAGGAGCGGCTCGCCGAGGCGGGCGAAGAGGTCTCCGACGAATTCGATCTTCCCAAGCCCCGTGAGATCTTCTCGTTCCTCGAGGAGTACGTCATCGGCCAGGAGGCCGCCAAGCGCGCCCTCGCCGTCGCCGTCTACAACCACTACAAGCGCGTGCGCGCCCGCACCACCATCGGGCCGGCCGACGCCATCGACGACATCGAGATCGCCAAGTCGAACATCCTGCTGATCGGCCCGACCGGCTGCGGCAAGACCTACCTCGCCCAGACCCTCGCGAAGCGCCTCAACGTGCCCTTCGCCGTGGCGGATGCGACTGCGCTCACCGAGGCAGGCTACGTCGGTGAAGACGTCGAGAACATCCTCCTGAAGCTCATCCAGGCCGCCGACTACGACGTCAAGCGAGCCGAGACCGGCATCATCTACATCGACGAGGTCGACAAGATCGCCCGCAAGGCCGAGAACCCGTCGATCACCCGCGATGTCTCCGGTGAGGGTGTGCAGCAGGCGCTGCTCAAGATCCTCGAGGGTACTGTCGCCTCCGTTCCTCCGCAGGGCGGCCGCAAGCACCCGCACCAGGAGTTCATCCAGATCGACACGACGAACGTGCTGTTCATCGTGGCCGGCGCCTTCGCCGGTCTCGAGGAGATCATCTCCTCGCGCGCGGGCAAGAAGGGCATCGGCTTCGGCGCCCCTCTGCACATCAAGGGCAACGAGCAGAACCTGTTCAGCGAGGTGCTGCCCGAAGACCTGCACAAGTTCGGCCTGATCCCCGAGTTCATCGGGCGTCTCCCCGTCGTCACCACCGTCACGCCGCTCGACCAGGCCGCGCTCATGCAGATCCTCACCGAGCCGCGCAACGCCCTCGTCAAGCAGTACCAGCGCATGTTCGAGATCGACGGCGTCGAGCTCGAGTTCGAGACCGACGCCCTCGAGGCCATCGCCGACCTGGCGGTCCTCCGCCAGACCGGTGCCCGCGGCCTCCGCGCCATCATGGAGGAGGTGCTCGGGCCCATCATGTTCGAGGTCCCCTCCAGCGACGATGTCGCCGGCGTCGTCGTCACGCGCGCCTCGGTTCTCGAGAACGCCGCTCCCACGATCGTGCCCGTCAAGGCGCGCCGCGAAGAGAAGTCCGCCTGACCGGCACGGTGGGCCCGGAACGCCTCGTGCTTCCGAGCCGACACGGTGGAGGCCTCTTCCACACCGTCCTCGCCGGCATCATCGCGGCGATCACCGGGTTCGCCAGTTCCTTCGCTCTCGTCATCGCGGGTCTCGGTGCCGTCGGGGCCACGGACGGGCAGGCCTCATCGGGCCTCTTCGCCCTGTGCCTGGCCACGGGCATCACCTGCATCGTGCTGCCGCTCGTGATGCGCATCCCGATCTCGTTCGCGTGGTCGACACCGGGGGCGGCGCTCCTCATCGCCGCCGGCGCCGTGACGGGGGAGTTCGCGGCAGCCGTCGGAGCGTTCCTCGTGTGCGGAGTGCTCATCGTGCTGGCCGGGCTGTGGCCGGCTCTCGGGCGAGCGATCACCAGCATCCCCAAGCCCATCGCCAGCGCCATGCTCGCCGGCATCCTGTTCCCCATCTGCCTCGCTCCGGTCACCGCATCCGTCACCGAACCCGCCATCGCGATCCCCATGGTGCTCGTCTGGCTGCTGTTGGCCAGGCTCGCACCACGCTGGGCCGTTCCTGCGGCCATGCTCGTGGCCGTGATCGGCATCGGCATCGCGGCCGGCCCCGGCGTCTTCGCCAGCGCATCGGCCGCCCCGCACCTCGAGTTCGTGATGCCGGTGTTCGACCCGCTCGTCATCGTCAGCCTCGGCCTGCCCCTGTTCATCGTGACGATGGCCGGGCAGAATGTGCCGGGGTTCGCCGTCATGTCGACCTTCGGCTACACGCCGGCTCCCCGCCCGGTCCTGGTGAGCAGCGGCCTCGGCACGATCGGTGCCGCGCTCTTCGGGGGCCACGCCATCAACCTCGCAGCGATCACGGCGGCCCTCATGGCGTCGCCCGAGTCGCACCCCGACAAGTCGAAGCGATGGGTCGCCACCTTCACCTCCGGCGTCGTGTACCTCGTGCTCGGCCTGTGCGCCGGGCTTGCGACCGCCGTTGTCGCTGCTGCTCCGCCGATCATCATCACCGCGGTAGCGGGTCTCGCACTTCTCGGTGCCTTCGTCACGGCCATCGGCGGGGCGCTCGAGGCGCCCCAGCACCGCATCACCGGCATCGCGACCTTCCTCGTGACGGCATCCGGCATCTCGATCATCGGAATCGGTTCCGCGTTCTGGGGCCTCATCGTCGGCGGCGTTCTGATGGCGTGGCTGTCGCCGTGGAAGCGGGTCAGCCCGGATACGGCCGGGGGAGCGCACCCAGCAGACTCAGAACCCGGCGTGCCTGCGCAGTCACGCCTCGACGAGGAGACCGATCATGAGCCAGACCGCCCCTGAACCGACCACCGACGGCCGCACGGCCTCCGCCACGACGTCCACGGTGCGCTCTGCGTCTGACGGCTCCGCATCCGGTTCCACCGCCGTCAGCCGGTGGCGTCGCATCGCCGTCATCGCCATCGTGGTGTCGTTCTCGATCACCGCCCTCATCGGCATCATCTCCCTGCTCGTCGGGAACCTCGGCGATGTGCAGTGGCGCATCCTGAGCACGACGTCGCTTGTCGGCACGTTCAGCGTGCTCGCGCTCTGCCACCTCGCCGTCGTCGCCGGGGCGTACCGATGGATCGCCGCTGCGGGACTGCTGGTCAGTGCCCTCGCGTTGCTGATCGGCCTCGGGATGATCTGGGCTCCCGACGACTGGATGTTCCGCTCCACCTTCGGCTGGCAGAGCTTCGGCATCACGGCAGTCCTCGCCGTGAGCGCCGCTCATGCCAACCTGCTCCTCATCCTGGGCCGACGCCGACGTCCGCTGGTGCGCATCGGACTCTGGGTCACGATCGGCCTCATCGCCCTCCTCGCGGCTCTGCTCGTGCTCGAGATCGCCACCGAGTGGGGCATCAGCAGTGACGGCTTCACCCGACTGATCGGCACCGTCGCCATTCTCGATGTGCTCGGAACCGTCGTCGTTCCCGTCCTCGCGATCTTCCTCCGCGACGATGCTGACGAAGCTCCCACGCCCGATGCCGCGGACTCGACCGTGGGCGCAGTCGTTCCGGTCTCGCCTGTGACGGCCGATCGCCTCGACGCCCTGCGCGCGGGTCGTGGAGTCAGCCGTGAGCGCCTGATCGAGGAACTCGTGGCGGCGGCGGACGACGCGCGCCGCAGCATCGGCTAGTCGAAGACCCGCACCAGGTTCCAGCGCGTGCGCCCGTCGTACTCGACGTCGAACACGTGTGTCTCCCCGTCCTCGGTACTCGCCTGGAACCGCCAGCCGCAGATCTGCAGGGGAGCCCGGCCGTAGCCGAGCTCGTGGCGGGCGAGTGGCTGCCACCAGTCGCACGGACCCACGAGCGCCGTCGGCACGTCGTTCACTCGGAAACGACGCGACCGCCAGACGATGCGCTGCGGTTCTCCGCTCTCCGTGGTCCACACGGCCACGGCCTCGTCGATCTGGGTCATGCTGCCTCCACCAAACATTCGAAGATGTGTTCGACTATAGCATCGGCGCACGACAACGGCCCCGTCGCATCGTGAGCGACGGGGCCGGTGGGGGAGGTCTGGTCTACGCCAGGTCGTCGTCGGTGCGAGCTCCGAAGACGATCTCGTCCCAGCTCGGCATCGACGTGCGGCCCTTCTTGCGAGAGGCCGATGGCACACCGCCGGTCTGGTTGGCCCAATCGCGGCGTGCTCCGGATGCCGCCGTGGGAGCGGATGCCGGGGGAGTGATCGTCGCGGGGATCGGGAGCTCGGGCTGTTCGGTGATGTTCCCCGAGCCGGTTGGAGCGGCGCTGGGAGCGTCGGCGGCATCGCTGTCGAAGTTCGCGGTCTCGCGCTCCCCGCGACGCCGACGGAGCGCCTCGAGGAGGTCGGCCGTCTCGCTCAGCGACTTGGGCGGGTCGTCGGCCCGGTTGATGGCGGCCTTGGTGACGGCGGCGCTGGAGACTCCGGTGCGTCCGTAGGGGATCGGCTCGGCCGGGACATCGACGTCGGCCTGCTCGATGAGCGGGTCGCGGAACGTGAAGGCCCCGCTGTCGAAGCGCGACTGATCGGCATCCGCCGTGTCGACGGCGCGCAGTCGGGGGATGAGCGAACCTGAGAGTTCGCCCTGCTGCGAGAGCGTGACGGCCTCGCTGTTGAGAGGCGCCAGGGCCAGCTTCTTCGGCTCGAATCCCCAGCGGGCGTCGTGGTCGATGGAGTCGGCGGTGAACTCGAGCTTGATGATCCAGCCACCCGCCGGCTCCTTCCAGCTCGCCCAGCGCTCGTTGGACGCGCCGAGGGAGGCGAGGCGTTGGCGCATCACGCCGCCGAAGCTCGAATCGTCATCGGCCGGGTCGGGCTCCTGGGTGGGGTGCACAGGAACGCTCAGCGCGCTCGTGAGCACGTGCTCGCGCTCGGCGAGTACCGGGCCCTCGAACCGCTGGATGTACTCGAGCGAGGCGCCAGTGACCGCTGCGACGTCTTCGGCACTCATGCCGGAGCGTACGTAGGCCTGAACCTCGCGTGGCGACAGTTTCTGGCTGCCCGCCGGCTCGGGGTTCGCTCGACGCAGGCGTGATTGCATCACCTCGTCGATCACGATCCGGAAGCGGTCGCCGTCGTCAGAGGCGACGACCAGTGCCCCGTTCTCGACTCCGATTACCTTCAATTCCTGCATCGGGATAGCCCTCTCGTGCTCGCAACTTCAAGGCAAGGGTCGCACGTCGAGTCCCCAATTCGCGGGAATAGCATCCGCGTGCCGGAAGTTGTCTCGGATGACCTGAGAAGGCGCCGAATGGCCGTTTGCTATTCCCGCCCGATTGGGGCACACTATCGTCGCCGTTCTCATGAGGAACGGCGGTAACTGAATGGATGGGCATGGCAACGGATTACGACGCACCGCGAAAGACTGACGACGACTCTGAGTCGATCGAAGCACTCAAGGAGCGAGTACCCGACAAGATGTCCGGCGTCGTCGACGTCGAAGACGCCGACAACCCCGGCGGTTTCGAGCTGCCCGGTGCAGACCTCTCCGACCTTGACCTCGACGTGGTCGTGCTGCCTCCCCAGGCAGACGAATTCACCTGCGTGAACTGCTTCCTCGTGAAGCACCGCTCGCAGATCGACCACGACAGCAAGCTCGGCCCGGTGTGCCTGGAGTGCGCCGCCTAGGACACATCGTCGTTCGACTCGACTGGCCGTTGCGATCCATTGATCGCAGCGGCCAGTTCTCGTCCATGGCGGCTCGAGATGATCCAGTACGGCGCCGGGTCCTCTGCGGCAGGCAGCAGCGGCACCTTCACCACGTCGTCGACGTAGCCGCGGATCATCAGCCACGCTCGGGCATCGAGGTTCGGGCCACGCTCGCGCCAGGCCGCCTGTCCGCTGAACGAGGTCGCCTCGCCCACGAGCGAGAGCGGGATCGACGCCTTCGCGGCACGCAGCACGCCGTCCTCGACCGCCACTGTGGGTGCCGTGAGGATGAGCCCGGCAACGCAGCCGCCGTAGAGCGCGACCGCCGTGATGATGCCGGCCGTCAGTGAGATCGGGGCCAGAACGAGGATCGAGGCGGGGATGACCAGGGCTGTCGAGATGAACAGCCACGGAGCCGGCCAGAGCCGTTCGCGGTAGAGGGGCATGGCTCTATTCGATCAGATATCTGCACTACCCTCGACACGTGGCAGATTCCGTCGAGGTCCTCATCGCAGCGTCCACCCTCCCGAGCTACTCCCACCCGGGGGATGCTGGAGCCGACCTGCATTCGTCAGAGGCACTCGTCCTCGAACCCGGCCAGCGGGCCACGGTCGGAACCGGCGTCGCGATCGCCCTCCCCGACGGCTATGCCGCCTTCGTCGTTCCGCGCAGCGGCCTGGCCTCGAAGCACGGCATCACGATCGTCAATTCGCCGGGAACGGTGGACGCCGGATACCGGGGCGAGATCAAGGTCGCCCTGCTCAACACCGACTCGTCGATGCCGTACTCTGTCGCAGTCGGCGATCGCATCGCCCAATTGATCATCATGCCCGTCACCCGGGCCCGCTTCATCGAGGTCGAACGCCTCCCGGGAAGCGACAGGGGTGAGGGCGGATTCGGTTCCACGGGCACTGCCGCCCGCACGGCATCCGACTCGACTGCAGGAGTGAACGCGTGAGCGACATCGAGACCATCGGCGACATCCCCGTCGACCAGCCCAAGTCGGCCCCCGAGGACCGCGCAGAGAACGGCCCGTTCGACGAGGCCGAGGCCAGCCCCGTCCGACCGTACGTCGATCTCGGCGGCGTGAAGATCCTCCCGCGCGAGGGCCTGCACCTGCGGCTGGAGATCGAGGAGGAGTCCAAGCGCGTCGTGGCCATCGGCCTCGACTACGCCAACTCGACCCTTCAGGTACAGCCCTTCGCCGCACCCCGTTCCAGCGGCCTGTGGCACGAGATCCGCGATCAGATCAGTGACCAGATCGCCAAGCAGGGCGGAACGACGACTCTCCGCGAGGGTCCGTTCGGTCCGGAGCTCCTGGCGCAGATCCCCGTCGCCAGTGCCACGGCGACTCCGGGCACCACGCGGCTCGCCCGCTTCATCGGCGTCGACGGACCGCGCTGGTTCCTGCGGGGAGTCATCGCCGGCGAGGGTGCCGTGAACGCCGATGCCGCTGCCGCCGTCGAGGACCTCTTCCGCAGCATCGTCGTCGTGCGCGGCACGACGCCCATGCCCCCGCGCGACCTGATCCCGCTGCGCATGCCGGCCAACCCGGCCGGAGACGCCACCACTGGTGTCTGAGTCCACGACCCCCGAGCCCACGAACCCCGAGCCGGCGACCCCCGGGCCCGGGGAATCTGCTCCCGACGTTTCCACGCTCGGTGCCTCCAACGGCGAGGAGCGCGCCCGCGCCACGAAGCCCAGCAGCGAGGAGCCCGAGCTCGCGACGACGTTCGCCGCCCAGCTCGCGGGAGCGGCCGAGAAGGCAGGACTCGGACAGATCGCCCGGGACGAGACGCTCTCGAGCGGCGACATCCTGAAGGCCTTGGGCGGCATCCGGGGTCTCGCCGAGGCGATCCTTCCCGGACTCGTCTTCCTGATCGTCTACACCTTCGCCCAGGACCTCGTCCTGGCCCTCGTGACCTCGGTCGGCCTCGCCGCCGTGTTCACGGTCATCAGGCTGGCCACCCGCACACCCGTCACCCAGGCCTTCGCCGGTCTCATCGCCGTCGCGGCATCCGCAGCGCTCGCGCTCTGGACGGGACGCGGCCAGGACAACTTCGTGCTGGGGCTGATCACGAACGCCGCCTACGTCATCGCTCTGCTGATCTCGCTACTGGTGAAGTGGCCGCTGTTGGGCCTCGCCGTCGGCTTCCTGATGGGCGACGGGCTCGCCTGGAAGACCGACAAGCGCAAGTACCGCGCGATGGTGCTCATCACAGTCTGCTGGCTGGCCCTCTTCGCACTGCGCCTGGTGGTGCAGCTTCCCCTCTTCTTCGCCGGCAACGTCGAGGCGCTGGGCGTCACGAAGCTCCTCATGGGAGTGCCGCTCTACGCGATCCTGCTCGTGGTGTCGTGGCTCATCGTGCGCACCGTCTACCCGAAGACCGACACGGCCGCCGCGCGCTGAGGCCTGCGGCATCCGGTGCTAGAGTTATCTTGATATCAAGATAGATTTCACGGCCGGTACAGTCCGGATCAGCACTGCCGCGGGGCGGACCGCTTAGGTTAGCCTTGCTGGATCAGAGCAGGACCCGGCCACGAAGATGAAGTGTTGCCGGATTCACTCCGGGCGGACCACCTAAGGAGATGCGACGTGTCTGCAGTAAACAGTTTCGGGGCGAAGGACACCCTCCGGGTCGGTGAGACGGACTACGAGGTCTTCCGCATCGACACCGTCGACGGCTACGAGAAGCTCCCGTTCAGCCTCAAGGTGCTCCTGGAGAACCTGCTGCGTACCGAGGACGGTGCGAACATCACCGATGCGCACATCCGTGCCCTCGGCTCGTGGGTTCCAACGGCAGAGCCCGACACCGAGATCCAGTTCACGCCCGCGCGCGTCGTGATGCAGGACTTCACCGGTGTCCCGTGCATCGTCGACCTCGCCACGATGCGCGAGGCCGTCGAAGCCCTCGGTGGAGACCCCAAGAAGATCAACCCGCTCGCTCCGGCCGAGATGGTCATCGACCACTCGGTCATCGCCGACCTCTTCGGCACCGAGAACGCGCTCGAGCGCAACGTCGAGATCGAGTACGAGCGCAACGGAGAGCGTTACCAGTTCCTGCGCTGGGGCCAGACGGCGTTCGACGACTTCAAGGTCGTCCCGCCCGGAACCGGCATCGTGCACCAGGTCAACATCGAGCACCTGGCCAAGGTCATCTACGACCGCCCGGTCAACGGCGTGCTCCGCGCCTACCCCGACACCTGCGTCGGCACCGACTCGCACACCACCATGGTCAACGGCCTCGGTGTGCTCGGGTGGGGCGTCGGCGGCATCGAGGCCGAGGCGGCCATGCTCGGCCAGCCCGTCTCCATGCTCATCCCCAAGGTCGTCGGCTTCAAGCTCTCCGGCGTCATCCCGACGGGTGTCACGGCGACGGATGTCGTGCTCACGATCACCGACATGCTGCGCAAGCACGGCGTCGTCGGCAAGTTCGTCGAGTTCTACGGCGCCGGCGTCGCCTCCGTGCCCCTCGCCAACCGCGCCACCATCGGCAACATGAGCCCCGAGTTCGGTTCGACCGCCGCCATGTTCCCGATCGATGACGTGACCCTCGACTACCTGCGCCTGACCGGGCGCAGCGAGCAGCAGGTCGCGCTCGTCGAGGCCTACGCCAAGCTGCAGACGCTCTGGCACGACGCCGACAAGGAGCCGGTCTTCAGCGAGTACCTCGAACTCGACCTCTCCACCGTCGTCCCCTCGATCGCCGGACCGAAGCGCCCTCAGGACCGCATCATCCTGGCCGAGGCCAAGAGCCACTTCGAGAGCGACCTCACCGACTACGCCGAGGTCTCGCACGACCTCGTCGACCTCGAGGGATCCGAGTCGTTCCCGGCATCCGACCCGCCCGGGAACACGCCGGAGGACGAGCACTCGACCCACGCGCACCACCACCTCAGCCACGCTCCGAAGAACATCTCGAAGCCGACTGACGTGGAACTCGCCGACGGCCAGAAGTTCACGCTCGACCACGGCGCCGTCACGATCGCCGCGATCACGTCGTGCACCAACACCTCGAACCCCTCCGTCATGCTCGCTGCAGGCCTCCTGGCCCGCAACGCGGTGCGCAAGGGCCTCAAGGCCAAGCCGTGGGTCAAGACGACGCTGGCTCCTGGCTCGAAGGTCGTCACCGACTACTACGAGAAGGCCGGACTCACCCAGGACCTCGAGGACCTCGGCTTCTACACCGTCGGCTACGGCTGCACCACCTGCATCGGCAACTCCGGCCCCCTCATCGAGGAGGTCTCGGCTGCGATCAACGAGAACGACCTGGCCGTCACCGCCGTGCTCTCGGGCAACCGCAACTTCGAGGGTCGCATCAACCCCGACGTGAAGATGAACTACCTCGCAAGCCCGCCGCTCGTGATCGCGTACTCGCTCGCCGGCTCGATGAACTTCGACTTCGAGGTCGACGCGCTCGGCCAGGACGGCGACGGCAACGACGTCTTCCTCAAGGACATCTGGCCCGACGCCGCCGAGGTGCAGTCCACGATCGACACCTCCATCAACAAGGAGATGTTCACGCACCAGTACGCGAGCGTCTTCGAGGGCGACGACCGCTGGCGCAACCTGCCGACCCCGACCGGCGCCACCTTCGAGTGGGATGCCGAGTCGACGTATGTGCGGAAGCCTCCGTACTTCGACGGCATGACCATGGAGACCACCCCGGTCACCGACATCGTCGGTGCGCGGGTGCTCGCCAAGCTCGGCGACTCCGTCACGACCGACCACATCAGCCCGGCCGGAAACATCAAGGCCGACAGCCCTGCCGGTCGCTACCTCGACGAGCACGGTGTCGAGCGCAAGGACTACAACTCCTACGGCTCGCGTCGCGGCAACCACGAGGTCATGATCCGCGGAACCTTCGCGAACATCCGTCTCAAGAACCAGCTGCTCGACGGCGTGGAGGGCGGCTACACCCGCGACTTCACCCAGGCCGATGCCCCGCAGTCGTTCATCTACGACGCCAGCCAGAACTATCAGGCTGCAGGCACGCCGCTCGTCATCTTCGGTGGCAAGGAGTACGGCTCCGGCTCGTCCCGCGACTGGGCGGCGAAGGGCACCAGCCTCCTCGGCGTCAAGGCCGTCATCACCGAGAGCTTCGAGCGCATCCACCGCTCCAACCTCATCGGCATGGGCGTCGTGCCACTGCAGTTCCCCGCCGGTGAGAGCTGGGCGTCGCTCGGTCTCGATGGCACCGAGGTCGTGTCGATCTCGGGCATCGAGGAGCTGAACGCCGGCACCACTCCGAAGACCGTGCACGTCACGGCCGTACCGAGCGAGCACTCGCCCGCCGGCAAGGAGACCATCGAGTTCGACGCCGTCGTGCGCATCGACACCCCCGGTGAGGCCGACTACTACCGCAACGGCGGAATCCTGCAGTACGTGCTGCGCTCGCTCGTCGCGTAGTCACCGCCACACACCGAACTGCCCACTTCAGCCAGTCCGAGCGTCAGCTCACTGGCGGAAGTGGGCAGTTCGCGTTCGCCCGAGCACCGGGGCGGCGACGTCGAGTGCGCGCGGAGACTCAGCGCGACTGGCGCTTCTTGTACGGCAGGGGCTCGCCCTTGACCTTCGGCGCGCGTCCGACGCCCTTCGAGGCCTTGGCCTTGCCGCCGGTCTTGGCCGGGCGCGGGGCGTTCGCTGCGTCGTAGGCTGCGATCTCGTCGTTCGCCGTCGCCAGGAACAGCTCTCCGGCATCCGTCAGCGTCATCGGTCCGTTGCCGCGGCGGATCAGTACGGCACCGGCGACGGCCTCGAGCTGGTTCAGTGAACCGCTGAGGGTCGAGTGCGACACGCCGAGAACGGATGCCGCACGCCCGAGGTCGAGTTCGCTCGCCAGGGCGACGTAGTGGCGGAGCATGGTGATGTCCACGGGGGTGGCCTTTCGTCAGGTCGTGCGTTCCACGGCCGAGTCCAGAGTACGGTGCCGGGGCCCGGCGCAAGCCCCTGCGGCAGACTCGGGGCCGACGGGACCCGACCGCGTAGACTCGATCGAAGCCGCCGGGCACCCTCGGTGGCGAGCGAAAGGCGGTTGCGATGACCCTTCTGGAGACGATCAGGGGTCCCAGAGACCTCGACGCCCTCACGAAGGAGCAGTTCGAGCAGCTGGCCACGGAGATCCGCGAGCACCTCGTGCTGAACGTAGCCAAGACCGGCGGCCACCTCGGACCGAACCTCGGTGTCGTCGAACTCACCCTCGCCATCCACAGCGTCTTCGACTCGCCCCGAGACTCGATCGTCTTCGACACGGGTCACCAGTCCTACGTGCACAAGATCCTCACGGGGCGTCAGGACTTCTCGACCCTGCGCCAGACCGACGGCATGGCCGGCTACCCGCAGCGCGCGGAGTCCGAGCACGACATCGTCGAGAGCTCCCACGCCTCCAGCTCGCTGTCGTGGGCCGACGGCATCTCACGGGCGTTCTCGATGACGGGCCAGGATGACCGCAGCGTCGTCGCCGTCGTCGGTGACGGGGCGCTCACCGGAGGCATGACGTGGGAGGCGCTGAACAACATCAGCGACGACAACACGCGCCGCCTGATCATCGTCGTGAACGACAACGGACGCTCGTACGCGCCCACGATCGGCGGCATGGCCCGCTTCCTCAACACTGTGCGCACCCGCCGCAGCTACCGCAGCCTCTATCTCACCAGCCGCGAGGCATTCGACAAGCTGGGAGCCCCCGGCCGCGCCGTCTATCGCGGCTTCCGCGGCGGCCTGCACGGATTCCTCGCTCGCTTCACGAACAACGAGGCGCTCTACTCCAACCTCGACATCAAGTACATCGGTCCCGTGCACGGGCACGACATCGAGGCGATGCGCGAGGCCCTCGAACAGGCGAAGCACTACGGGGCCCCGGTCATCGTGCACGCCATCACCGAGAAGGGCCGCGGCTACGAGCCGGCGCTCCGCGACGTCGCCGACCAGTTCCACGCCGTCGGGCAGATCGATCCCGAGACCGGCGAGTCCCTCGAGACCGCGGGGGCGGCCAGTTGGACCAGCGTCTTCGCCGATCGCCTCGTGGAACTCGCGGCCGACAACGAGCGCATCGTCGGCATCACGGCCGCCATGCTGCGTCCCACCGGACTGCACAAGATGGCCGAGCGCTTCCCAGGCCGCGTCATCGACGTCGGCATCGCCGAGCAGCACGCCGCGACCTCGGCAGCCGGTCTCGCCTTCGGCGGCATGCACCCCGTTGTCGCCATCTACGCCACCTTCATCAACAGGGCGTTCGACCAGGTCCTGATGGACGTCGCCCTGCACAAGGCAGGGGTCACGTTCGTGCTCGATCGGGCCGGCGTCACGGGGCCCGACGGCCCCAGCCACCACGGGGTGTGGGATCTCGCCATCCTGCAGGTCGTTCCCGGCATCCGCCTGGCTGCGCCTCGCGACTCCGTGCGCCTCGAGGAGGAACTGACCGAAGCGGTGGCCGTCGATGACGCTCCCACGGTGCTGCGCTTCCCGAAGGGCAGTGTCGGTGCGAGCTTCGATGCCCTCCGTCGTACCGACGACGGCGTCGACGTGCTTTACGAGGGACCCGGGCGCGATGTGCTGATCGTCACCGTCGGACCCATGGCCGGCGTCGGCCTCGAGGTCGCCGAGAGGCTCGCCGCCCAGGGCATCGACGCCACAGTCGTCGACCCGCGCTGGGTCGTCCCCGTGCCGCGCAGCGTCGTCGACATGTCGGCGCATCACCGCCTCGTCGTGTGCATCGAGGACGGCATCCGCGTCGGCGGAATCGGAACGCGGATCCGACAGGACCTGCGCGAGGCCGGGGTCGACACCGCGGTCACCGAGGTCGGGCTGCCGGACGAGTTCCTCGACCACGGTTCCCGCGCCGACATCCTCGAGCGCACGGGCATGACGCCGCAGCACATCGCCCACGACGTCGTCGGCATGGTGCTCGGCTCCAAGCTGCCGCACGCCAGGCCGATCGACACCGGATCCACCTCGATCACCGCCGGTTCGAACGAACTCTGAGCATCTGCCGCACGCGTTTGACTTCGAGTGCGCTCGAAGTTCTATCGTGGCCGTATGGAGACACTCGAGCACACGTTCTCGATCTCGGAAGCCGCTGAACGCACGGGCCTGACCGCCCACACGCTCCGCTACTACGAGCGAACAGGACTGATGCTGACCCCCGTCGACCGCGCGTCGTCGACCCACCGCCGCTTCACCGAGCAGGACATCACCTGGGTGTCGTTCCTCACGAAGCTCCGGGCCACCTCGATGCCGATAGCCCGCATCCGCGAGTACGTCGAACTCGTGCGCGACGGCGACGAATCGACGGCGTCACGGCTCGAACTCCTGCTGCGCCACCGCATCACCGTGGTGGCCCAGCTCGCGGAGATGCAACGGTCACTGACCGCCATCGACGTGAAGATCGCCATCTATGAAGAGAAGGTCGCACACGCATGAAGCACGCAACACTCGGAACCCTCGACGTCTCCCGCCTCGGCCTCGGCTGCATGGGCATGTCGGCGTTCTACTCGGGTGCCGGAACCGATGAGGCCGAGTCGATCCGAACGATCCACCGCGCGATCGACCTGGGCATCACCTTCTTCGACACCGCTGAGATCTACGGCCCCTACGTCAACGAGGAACTCCTCGGCAAGGCTCTGGCCGACCGCCGCGACCAGGTCGTGGTCGCCACGAAGTTCGGCACCATCCTGCACCGCGGGGACGGATCGCGCGGGCTCGACGGTTCCGCCGAGAACGTGCGGCTCTCCGTCGAGGGGTCGCTGAAACGACTCGGCACCGATCGAATCGACCTCTACTATCAGCACCGCATGGACCCCGGTGTCCCGATCGAGGAGACCGCCGGCGCTCTCGCCGAGCTCGTCGCGGCCGGGAAGATCGGCCACTACGGCCTCTCGGAGGCCGCTCCCGACACGATCCGCCGCGCCCATGCCGTGCACCCCGTCACCGCCGTGCAGACCGAGTACTCGCTGTGGTCGCGCGACCCCGAGGCCGAGATCCTCCCCGTGCTGCGCGAACTCGGCATCGGCTTCGTGCCGTACTCGCCGCTCGGACGGGGATTCCTCACCGGAGCACTGCGGTCGGTCGACCAGCTCGATCCCTCGGACTTCCGACGCAGCAACCCGCGCTTCGAGGGCGAGAACTTCGACGCCAACCTGCGCATCGTCGACGCAGTCGAGCAGGTCGCGGCCGAGGTCGGCGCGACGCCGGCCCAGATCGCGCTGGCCTGGCTGCTCGCTCAGGGCGACGACATCGCCCCGATCCCCGGAACCAAGCGCGTCTCGCGGGTCGAGGAGAACGCGGGGGCGGATGCCGTGGAGCTGAGCGCGGCGCAGCTGAGCACGTTGAGCGACCTCCCGGCGCCCGTCGGCGACCGGTACGCGGACATGACGCCGCTCAATCGGTAGCCGATCGACGCCATCTGTGTCGGCAGAGCGGTGCTGTGGCGCGTAACGTAGAGAGAGGTGGTTTCGAGGCGTTCGTCTCGAGGGGCTGGTGCCACGCACGCGAGAGGTTTCGACTTGGACGAGGAATGCATTCACGGATTCGGACGTGGCGATTGCGCCGCGTGTTTTCCGGCGGCTCCGGTGGTCGTGGCACCCCCGGTGCGCAAGGCGAGGACCGCTCCGAAGTCATCGCTGCGTGAGCCCATCGGCGGAAACGGCACGGCGTCAGCGAAGTCGCTCCGCCGCCCGCCCGTCGACGTCGGCGACCGGCGGATCTACCACGTGACCCATGTGGCGAACCTCGCCGGCATCGTCGCCCAGGACATGCTCGTGCCCGACGCCGGAGACGCGACGTCGGAGACCGACGTGCAGGTGTTCTCGGCCGATGAGCGTGCAGCTCGCCGGAGCACGGCGGTACCGGGACGCGACACCGTCGTGGCCGACCACGTGCCGTTCTCCCTCACGCCGAACTCCAGCGCGTGGGAGAGCATCCGTGCCGGGATCGACGACCCCCGCATCGACCCGACGGCTGCGGCATCCGCGGCCTCGGAATTCGTGGTGCTGGTGAGCACCATCCGCGAGGCGCTCTCGGTGCAGGTGACCGATGACGGCATCTCGTCGACCGGCATCGTCGTCACCGACGGCTACGCACCGGGGCCGCTCACCCGCTTCGCCACCACGTCGGATGACGTGCAGCGCATGCTCGTGGCGCTCGGCGACGAGGATGAGCCCGATGCGCTGCTCCGTGCCGAACTCCTCGCCCCCGGCGTCTTCCCGCTCGCCAGCATCACGCTGATCGGCGTCGCGAACGACAAGGTGCGCGACGAGGTGCGCGGCATCCTGCATGCAGCTGCCCACAAGCCCAAGGTCGCGGTCTACCCGCCGTGGTTCCAGGCGGCCGACGAGGTGCGTTACTGAGCTGACGGCGGCAACGAGAAGAGGGGCGGATCGTGTGATCCGCCCCTCTCGTCGTCTGTGAAGCCGTTACGCTCCGACGCCCACGATCCGCGGGTCGTGGAAGGTGGAGCCGAAGGCCCGCTCGCTCGCGCCGACGCGGTCGAGGTACGGCGTGAGGCCGCCCATCTGGAACGGGAAGCCCGCGCCGAGGATCATGCAGAGGTCGATGTCCTCGGCCGCGGCCACGACGTCGTCCTCGAGCATGCGGTGGACCTCGTCGGCCAGGCCGTCCTGCAGGCGCACGAGGATCTCCTCGGCCTGCATGGGCTCGGTGCCGCCGGCCACGATCTTGAGGGCGCCCTTGTCGAAGCCCTTGACCTTGCCCTTGGAATCCTTCTCGAGCAGCGTGCCGTACTCGGCCAGTTCGTGCAGGTTCTCGCTGCGGTAGAACCGGTCGGGGAACGCGGCGTGGTGCGTGTCGAGCACATGGGCGCCGACCTTCAGTCCCACGAGGTCGAGCAGGGCCGACGGCGCCATGGGGAGCCCCAGGGGTGCCATCGCCTCGTCGACGACCGAGAACGGAGTGCCCCGGTCGACCGCGTACATCGCCTCGCCGAGCAGCTTGGCGAGAACACGGTTCACCACGAAGCCGGGGGTGTCGGCCGTGATGACGGCGTTCTTCCTCAGCTTGGCGGCGGTGACCATGGCCGTCGACAGCGTGGCGTCATCGGTGTGCGGGGTCTTGACGACCTCGATCAGGGGCATGACCGCCACCGGCGTGAAGAAGTGGAAGCCCACGAGGCGCTCCGGGTTCTTCAGCTTCGCACCGATCTGCTCGACCGAGAGCGACGAGGTGTTCGTGGCCAGCACGGCCTCGGGGGAGATGTACTGCTCCACCTCGGCGAAGACGTCCTGCTTGATGCCGAGCTCCTCGAAGACCGCCTCGATGACCCAGTCGCAGTCGGCGAAGTCGGCCTTGTCGGTCGTCCCGGTCACGAGGGCGCGCAGGCGGTTGGCCTCGTCGGAGCCGATGCGGCCCTTGTCGGCCAGCTTCTGGATCTCGTCGTGGATGTACCCGACGCCCTTGTCGACGCGGGCCTGGTCGAGGTCGGTGATGACGACGGGCACCTGCAGGCGGCGCAGGAACAGCAGCGCGAACTGGCTGGCCATGTAGCCGGCGCCGAGCACGCCCACCTTGGTGACCTTCTTGGCGAGAGCCTTGTCGGGCGCACCGGCCGGGCGCTTGGCCCGCTTCTGCACCAGGTTGAAGGCGTAGATGGATGCCTGCAGCTGGTCTCCGGCGATCAGATCGGCGAGGGCGTCGTCCTCGAGGGCGAAACACTCCTCCTTGGTCCCGTTCTTGGCGGCCTTGAGCAGGTCGAGCGCGGCGTACGGCGACTTCGGGATGGTGCCGAGACGGCTCGCAACGGTGTCGCGAGCGATCTTGATGGCGATGTCCCACTTGGCGATGCGCTCGAGCTTGCCCGGGGCGTTCTTGCGTACGACCTTCTCGGTGCCGCTCAGCACGCCGTCCGCGAAGCGGATGGAGTCCTCGAGGAAGTTGACCGGCGAGAAGATGCGGTCGGCGATCCCGAGGTCGAAGGCGTCCTGGGCCTTCAACGTGCGGTTCTGCTTCAGCGGGTTCTCGATGATCACCTTGAGGGCGTTCTCGATGCCGATCAGGTTGGGCAGCAGGTAGGTGCCGCCCCAGCCGGGGATGAGGCCGAGGAAGACCTCGGGCAGGGCCAGCGCCGCGGCGGACGAGTCGATGGTGCGGTAGTCGGCGTTGAGCGGGAGCTCGACACCGCCGCCCAGGGCGAGCCCGTTGATGAACACGAACGACGGAACGCCGAGGGTGGCCTGCTTGCCGAGCACGTGGTGTCCGAGCTGGGCCATCTTCTTGGCGATGTCGCGTGTCGGGATCTCGGCGATCTTCGACAGGTCGGCGCCGGCGGCGAGGATGAACGGCTTGCCCGTCGTCGCGACGGCGTGGATCTCGCCCTTCGCCGCCCGGTCTGCGAGGGCGTCGTAGGTGGCGCCCAGTTCCAGAAGGGATGCCGGACCGAAGGTGTTCGGACGCGTGTGATCGCGTCCGTTGTCGAGGGTCACGAGAGCGAGCGTGCGGCCGGACGAGAGGGGAACGTCGCGCACGTAGGAGTGCGTGACGACCTCGTCATCGGTGAGGGCTGCCAGCTCGGAGAAGTCGATCGTGGAGTAGTCGGTCATGTCGGCTCAGCGGCCCTTTCCGTACTTCTTGTGGTGGGGGTTCTCCCAGATGACGCTTCCGCCCTGGCCGAGGCCGACGCACATGGCGGTCAGGCCGTAGCGCACCTCGGGGTGCTGCTCGAACTGGCGGGCGAGCTGGATCATCAGGCGCACGCCGCTGGCGGCGAGGGGGTGGCCGATGGCGATGGCGCCGCCCCACTTGTTGACGCGCGGATCCTCGTCGGCGATGCCGAAGTGGTCGAGGAACGAGAGCACCTGCACGGCGAAGGCCTCGTTGAGCTCGAAGAGGCCGATGTCCTCGATCGACAGGCCGGCGTTCTTCAGCGCGCGCTCCGTCGACGGGATCGGACCGATGCCCATGACCTCGGGCTCGACGCCGGCGAAGCCGAAGCTCACCATGCGCATCTTCGTCTGGAGGCCGAGCTCCTTGGCGGCGGCGGAGGAGGCGAGGATCGACGCCGTGGCGCCATCCGTCAACGGAGACGCGTTGCCGGCCGTGACCCGACCGTGCGGGCGGAACGGCGTCTTGAGCGACGCCAGGCCCTCCATGGTCGTGTTCGGGCGCATGCCCTCGTCCTCGGTGGCGAGGCCCCAGCCGGCATCGCTGCGGAGCGACACCGGCACGAGGTCGGGCTGGATGTCGCCCGACGCATAGGCGGCGGCGACCTTCTGCTGGCTCAGCATGCCGAAGCGATCGGCGCGCTCCTTGGTGAGCGACGGGAAACGGTCGTGCAGGCGCTCGGCGGTGTTCCCCATGTTGAGGGCGTCTGCCGCGACGAGCTTCTCGGAGAGGAAGCGGGGGTTGGGGTCGACGCCCTCGCCCATCGGGTGACGGCCCATGTGCTCGACCCCACCGGCGATGACGACGTCGTACTGCCCGAAGGCGATGCCCGAGCCGCTCGTGGTGACGGCGGTCATGGCGCCGGCGCACATGCGCTCGATCGCGTAGCCGGGAACGGTGGTCGGGAGACCGGCGAGCAGCGCCGCCGTGCGGCCGAGGGTCAGTCCCTGATCGCCCTGCTGCGTCGTGGCCGCGATGGCCACCTCGTCGATACGGTCCTTCGGCAGACTGGTGTTGCGCTCCAGCAGTCCGACGATGGCCTTGACCACCAGATCGTCTGCTCGGGTGTTCCAGTACATGCCCTTTTCGCCTGCTCTGCCGAACGGGGTGCGTACCCCGTCGACGAACACGACATCAGCTCTTTCGGCCACTTCGCCTCCACTATCGGATCAGTCTTCCTTGATCCTAGGCAGGGCGCCGATGGCCACTGAATCGTTTGACAGAACCTACGAAAGGGCTTCCGTGCTCTGGTCGGGCTCTTGGTCAGCATCCACAAAGGCATCGGCGATCGCCTGTGAGGTTGCTGCAACCTGCCACGGTCGCGCGCCCAGTCTGGCGAGTTCGTCGGCGACGGATGCCGCATCGATGACGGCCGGGGGAGTCCAGGCCACGCGGCGCAGCAGGTCGGGCGTGAGCAGGTTCTCCATCGGGATGGAGCGCTCCTCGGAGATCACGGCCACGGCGGCCCGAGCGCCCTTGAGGCGTGCGTCGGCCTCGGGGTTCCGGTCGCTCCAGGCTCGGGGCGGAGGCAGGGTGTTGTCGCCGGCCTGCTTCATCACGGGAAGGTCGGTCGTGGTGAGGCCGGTCTCCACGGCCTGCCACCAGCGCTCGAGCTCCGAGCGGCTGGCGCGACCTGTGAATTCCCGCAGGTCGGCGAGGGCGCGTTTGGTGGTGGGCATGGCACGGGCCACGGCGACGAGGGAGGCATCCGGAACCAGACGACCCGGAGCGATGTCGCGCTCCTGGGCGAGGGCGTCGCGGGCCAGCCACAGTTCCCGCGCGACCGCCAGGCTGCGCTGGCCGCGCAGGGCGTGCACACCGGAGAGCCGGCGCCACGGATCGGCCCGGACGGCCTTGACCTCGCGGTCGAGGGTGGCCTGGAACTCCTCACCGGCGATGCCGCGCTTGCCGGCGTCGTCGAGCATGACGGCCAGGGCGTCGCGCAGGTCGACGAGCAGCTCGACGTCGAGGGCGGCGTACTCGAGCCAGGAGGCGGGGAGAGGACGCGTCGACCAGTCGGCCGCGGAGTGCTCCTTCGCCAGGTGGATTCCGAGAAGCTCCTCGACGACGGTTCCGAGCCCGACGCGCGGCAGGCCGAGCAGCCGTGCGGCGAGTTCGGTGTCGAAGATCACGGCGGGATCGAGCCCGACCTCGCGGAGGCAGGCCAGATCCTGGCTGGCGGCGTGCAGGACCCATTCGACGTCGGCGACGGCCTCGTCGAGTTCGGTCATGGCGCCGATGGCGGGAGGGTCGAACAGGAAGACGCCGGCGTCGCGGCGGAAGACCTGGATGAGATAGGCACGCTGCGAGTAGCGGAAGCCGCTCGCACGCTCGGCGTCGATCGCGATCGGGCCCGTGCCGGCTGAGATCGAATCGACGGCGGCGAGGTACTCCTCACGCGTCTCGATGACGTGGCGGTCGCTCACTTGCCCGCCCGACGGGAGCGGATGGAGGTGACGCCGTCGGCCGCAGGCGGAAGCCCGGCGAGCATGCACAGCAGTTCGCTCCAGCCCTCGACGTGTGCGGTGACGTCGTGCTCGAGCGGCGTCCAGGAGGCACGCAGTTCGATCTGGGCGCCATCACCCTGACGGGCGAGCTCCCCGAAGCCCGACGAGAGGATCTTGGTGGCGGTTCCGGATGCCGCCGTGTACTTGGCGCTCCGGGTGTCGAGTGCGTCGACGAGCCACGACCAGGCGACCTCCGCGAGGAACGGATCCGTGCCGATGTCGGTCTCGAGCGGAGCCTGGGCGAAGCAGACGACGCGGAAGGATCCACCCCACGACTCGGGCTCCTCGGGGTCGTAGAGCAGCACGAAGCGACCCGTGCCGAGCTCGGAGTCACCGCCGTGGCGGGTGGGAGAGACGTCGGCGGCGAGGGCGACGGCCCAGGGGGCGAGGCTCGACGGCGCCGCGATCTCGGAGATCACGAGCTCAGGGCGCGTTCGCGCCCGACGCACGGCGTCGAGGGCCGCGGCGAACTCCGGGGGAGTCGGCACTGGTCGGGTTTCGGACACGTGTGCAGACTAGAGTCTTTTCGCATCGGCGTCCTTCAGGCACGCCGACTGCTCGTCGGCGATGAAGGGGGCCCGCGGATGCCGCAGGATGACGCCGACACGCCCCGGTTCGCACGGCGTGTCGGAATCCTCGTCACGGGCATCGTGGCCGTCTCGTTCTGGATCATCACGCTGCTCGCAGCGCTGGCGGTCGTGACCCGCTTCGTGCGGACGATCGTCGTGCCCCGAGCCAAGCGCACGGAGCCCGTGCGCGTGCGCGATGTCGATCTGGCGCGCGGCGAGATCGAGTTCGACGCCGACGGCGACTCCCGCACTCCCGGCCGGTACAGCTTCTGGTTCGACGACGACGAGGGGCATGCCAGGGTCGGCGACATCACCGGCGGCGGCGCTGTCACGGTGACGCGGCACATCCTCGGCGTGGACTTCGGCGACCTCAGGGGTGTGAGCCGAGGCAGGCTCGGCAGCTGGTTCCACCTGGCTCCCGGCGAGTTCGGGCATCCGTACTCCGACGTCACCATCGAGACCGAACGCGGCCCCGCCCCGGCCTGGCTCATCCCGGCCGCCGAGCCGACGGACCGCTGGGTCGTGATGGTGCACGGGTGGGGTGGTCGGCGACCGGAGTGCCTGCGCGCCGTGGAGACGTTCCGTCGCGCCGGCTACACCTGCCTCATCGTGTCGTACCGCAACGACGGCGAGGCGCCCGACAGCGCCGACGGTCGCTACGGCCTCGGCGACACCGAGTGGCGGGACGTCGAGAGCGCCCTGCTCTTCGCCGGGGAGCACGGCGCCCGTGGTGTCGTGCTCGCCGGTTGGTCGATGGGCGGCGCCATCTCCTTGCAGACGGTGCTGCGCTCCGGGCATGCGGCATCCGTCACCGGTATCGTCCTCGATTCGCCGGCCGTGGACTGGCACGACATCCTCGCGTTTCAGGGCACGCTCAACCGCCTTCCCGAGCCGATCACGCGCACCGTCGTGGGGACCCTCGGCAACGGATGGGGGCGCACGATCAGCGGTCTGGCCACCCCGATCGACTTCGCCCGCCTCGACGTGCTCGGGCAGGCGGATCGGCTGAGGGTGCCCATCCACATCCTGCACAGTCGCGATGACGGCTTCGTGCCGCACAACGGCTCGGCACGCCTGGCGGCACTCCGTCCCGACATCGTCAGCTACGACGAGTGGGGAGTCGCGCGGCACGCCAGGCTGTGGAACTACGATTCCGACCGCTGGGATCGCAGCGTCTCCGCGTGGTTGAGCGGCCTCGAGGGCTGATCACGGAGAACGGCGGCCGGGCTGCGAATGCCGCTGGTCCCCGGGGGTGGAGGGAGGACGGCGGATGCCGCAGGCTCAGGCCGCGGCGCGCTCCCGCAGCTGACGCTTGGCGCGGCCGAGCAACGCCGTCATGCCCCGGATGCGCAGGGGCGAGACCGCCTCGGTGAGGCCGATGGTCAGCGGGAAGTCGTCGGGAATCGCGAGGACCTGGTCGACGGTCAGCGAGTCGAGTCCCTGGGCGAGGATGGACGCGAACCCCCGGGTGGTGGGGGCTTCGCGCGGAGCCGTCGCGTAGAGGTGCACGAGGCCGTCCTCCACCTCCACGAAGATGAACACGGGCGACTGGCACTCCTCGACCCGTTCGAACAGGTCGGGGTGATCCTTGTAGCGCTCGGGCAGCTCCGGGAGCTCGTTGGAGAACTCGAGCAGCATCTGCAGGCGATCGGGCACTGCGAGCGCCAGGAAGTCGTCTCGGATCTCGGCGAGCTGGTCGGGAAGAGGGATCTCGTTCATCACGTCAATCCTCCCACTTCCCGACGCAGACATCGTCGGCAGGCGAGGCGGCGGTCAGACGCGGGCTGCGGGTGCCTCGCCCGGTTCGGTGCCCGTGACGATGGGGACCCGCACGGCGGAACCCCACTCGGTCCAGGACCCGTCGTAGTTGCGCACGTTGTCGAAGCCCAGCAGGTGGGTGAGCACGAACCACGTGTGGCTCGAGCGCTCGCCGATACGGCAGTACGCGATCACCTCGTCACCGGCTTGGAGCCCGGCCTCGCCGAGGTAGATGTCGTCGAGTTCGGCGCGGGTCTTGAACGTCGCGTCGGGTGCCGCGGCACGAGCCCAGGGAACCGATGCCGCCGAGGGGATGTGTCCGGCACGCAGCGCGCCCTCCTCGGGGTAGGCCGGAGCCGTGGTGCGCTCGCCGCTGTACTCCTCCGGGGAGCGGACGTCGATGAGCGGGTTGCCGAAGTGGGCCAGCACGTCGTCCTTGAACGCGCGGATGGTCGCGTCGTCGCGGTCGACGACGGGGTACTCGACGGCCACGGGAGTGGAGGCATCCGTCGTCGTCTCGCGTCCCTCGGCGATCCAGAGGTCGCGTCCACCGTCGAGCAGGCGCACGTCCTCGTGGCCGAACAGGGTGAAGACCCAGAGGGCGTACGCGGCCCACCAGTTGTTCTTGTCGCCGTAGATGATCACGGTCGTGTCCCGGGCGATGCCCTTCGAGCCCAGCAGGGAGGCGAAGCGCTCGCCGTCGATGTAGTCGCGGGTGACGCCGTCGTTGAGGTCGGTGTGCCAGTCGATCTTCACGGCGCCGGGGATGTGACCGGTCTCGTACAGGAGGACGTCCTCGTCGGACTCCACCACGACGAGTCCGGGGCGGTCGAGGTTCTCGGCGAGCCAGGCCGTGGAGACGAGTCGCTCCGGGTGGGCGTAGGCGCTGAACTTCGGCGACGGGTCGGAATCGACGGTCATGGGGGAACCTCCTGGGTGAGCCTGGTCAGGCGGGGGATGAGGGGAAGCGGATTAGGCTGGTGGTCTGTCCGCTCTCCAACCTACGCGGCGTACGAAGGCGACTGCAGTCGTCGCGCAACGAACAGAAACGAAACCTCGAACGCATGTCTCCGGCACGCCCCGTCATCCGCCTGACCGACCGTTCACCGAGCATCACCGGGGCCGAGATCGCCGCCGAGCTCGTTCCGCCGCCCCAGTTCGAGCACGCGTCGTTCGAGTCCTACCGTCCCGACCCGAACTATCCGTCGCAGCTCGAGGCCGTCGAGGCCCTGCACGAGTTCGCGGGTGTCTGGAGGGCGCAGCGCCCCGGTGGGTTCTTCTCACGCAATCGCAAGCCCAAGGCCGCCCTTCCCGGCATCTACCTCGACGGCGGCTTCGGCGTCGGCAAGACGCACCTGCTCGCCGCTCTGTGGCACCAGGCACCCGGGCGGAAGTACTTCGGCACCTTCATCGAGTACACGGCCCTCGTCGGCGCACTCGGCTACGCCCCGACCGTCAAGCTGCTCACGGGCACCCAGCTCATCTGCATCGACGAGTTCGAGCTCGACGACCCGGGCGACACCATGCTCATGACCCGTCTGCTCGGGGAGCTGATGGCCACGGGCACCCAGGTGGCCGCCACCTCGAACACGCCGCCGAACGCCCTCGGCGAGGGCCGATTCGCCGCCTCCGACTTCCTGCGGGAGATCCAGGCCCTGTCGGCGCAGTTCCGCACCATCCGCATCGACGGACTGGACTACCGCCGTCGCGATGTCGAGGGCTCCGCCGTCAGCGTCGACGACGATGCGCTCGAGCGCATGGTCGCCGGCATGGGGGAGAAGGGCGAGCGTGTGTCGCTCGACACCTTCGACGGCCTCATGACGCACCTCGCGACAGTGCATCCGTCGAAGTACGTCAAGGTCATCGATGCGCTCGACGTCATCGCCCTCAGCGGGGTGCACGAATTGCACGACCAGACGGATGCGCTGCGCCTCGTGGCGTTCATCGACCGCGTGTACGACGCGGAGATCCCCATCATCGCGAGCGGGTTCCCCCTCAGCGAGGTCTTCGACGAGACCATGCTCGCCGGTGGGTATCGCAAGAAGTACCTCCGCGCGATGTCGCGCCTCATCGCCCTCACGACGGGCGAACTCCCTCCGCACGACTGACGTCGAGGTTCTCCCAGCCGACCACCAGCATCCGTCGGGAGATTCCGGGCGGCGCGAAACACGATGTTTACGAACGGGCCGTTCACGTAACAGACCCGAAACATCCGAATCTCTCCGACGAAACGTGCCACGTCAAAACTGACGTCTACACACCGGTGGAGCCGCAGGCGGTTGCCTGGTGTCCCGAGCACAGACCCCAAGGGAGACCATTCGTATGTTGTTGACTGCAGCAGCCGACTACGACGCGGCCACGAGCGTTAACTCGCTGTGGCTGCTCGTCGCAGCGGCACTCGTTCTTCTCATGACGCCCGGCGTCGCATTCTTCTACGGCGGGATGGTGAAAGCCAAGAGCGTCATCTCGATGATGATGATGAGCTTCGGCGCCATGGCGCTGGTCGGTGTGCTCTGGGTGCTCTACGGCTACGGACTCGCGTTCGGCACGCCGCTCATCCCCGGCATCGTCGGCAACCCGTTCGACGGCTCGATCGGCCTCACCAGCCTCCTCGGCCTGGGTGAGGGCGGCGCGATGGACCCCGACCTGCCCGGCCTGGCGTTCGCCGGCTTCCAGGCGACCTTCGCCATCATCACCGTCGCCCTGATCTCGGGTGCGATCGCCGACCGCGCGAAGTTCGGTGCGTGGATCGTCTTCGCGGCCATCTGGGTCACGCTCGTCTACTTCCCCGTCGCGTTCATGGTCTTCAACCTCGCTGAGGGCTGGGCTCCCGTCTGGGGCGTCAACGACTTCGCCGGTGGCACCGCCGTCCACATCAACGCCGGTGCGGCAGCACTCGCCCTCGCACTGGTCCTCGGCAAGCGCGTCGGATTCCAGAAGGGCATCCAGAAGCCGCACAACGTGCCGCTCACCCTGCTCGGCGCCGCGCTGCTCTGGTTCGGCTGGTTCGGCTTCAACGCCGGCTCCGAGGCCGCCGTCGACGGCGTCGCCGCGATCGCCTGGATCAACACCCTCGCCGCTCCCGCCGCCGCCATCCTCGGCTGGCTCATCGTCGAGAAGATCAAGGACGGCAAGCCGACGGCCATCGGTGCGGCATCCGGTGCCGTGGCGGGTCTAGTCGCCATCACCCCGGCCTGTAACATCCTGACGCCGTTCTGGGCCATCGTCCTCGGCATCCTCGCCGGTGCCGTCTGCGCCATCGCGATCGACCTCAAGTTCAAGCTCGGCTTCGACGACTCGCTCGACGTCGTCGGCATCCACTTGGTCGGCGGCCTCATCGGAACGCTCTACATCGGCATCTTCGGCGCCGGCATCGGCCTCATCGACACCGGCTCGTTCGAGCAGCTCTGGAAGCAGTTCGCTGCAGCGTTCGTCGTGATGGTCTACTCCTTCGTCATGGCCTTCGCCATCGGCTGGATCATCCAGAAGACCATGGGCTTCCGGATCACCAACGAGGACGAGGTCGCCGGAGTCGACACGATCGTTCACGGCGAAGAGGGCTACGCACTCGAGACCGTGTAACACGGATCACCGCCACGGAACCTGGCGGTGCGGGGCGGTGGAGGAGACTCCACCGCCCCTTTCCGTGCGCTTGCTAGGGTGCGAGGGTGGCGTCATCGAATGGGATCCCGGCCTTGCTCGCACGCGTGGGGCGGATGCTGCGCGGGCAGCGCGGCGCAGGCGTGCCCGTCGCCTCCGGTGGCCCTCGCGCGGGTCGGGTGGACAGCTCCTCCGCCACCATCGAAGTCGACCCGCGCCGCGTCGGAGCTGTGCGCATGACGTTCTCTCCGACGACGGATGGCGATCCCGACCCCGGCGAGATCGTGTGGACCTGGGTGCCCTACGAGGAGAACGACGGGCGCGGCAAGGACCGCCCCGTCGTGGTCGTCGCATCGGAGCCCTCAGGAACGCTGCTGGCGGCCCAGCTCACCAGCAAGGACCACGGGGGCGAGCGCGACTTCGTGGAGCTCGGAGTCGGACCGTGGGACGCGGAGGGGCGGGCGAGCTGGGTGAACATCGATCGCATCTTCCGTGTGAGCCCTGCCGGGATGCGCCGGGAGGCTTCGGCCCTCGACCAGCCTCGCTACGAACTCGTCGAGCGAGCGCTGCGCGCGAGGTACGGCTGGAGCTGACCCGTTCCGATTCGTCGATCGACCGGATTCCGGCCGCCGCCGGCATCCGGTCCGCGGAGACCGTTGATCAGCCGAGGTCAGCGTGGCCTCTCGGGTTGGTTCAGGAGCGAGGCACGGGGCTGGGCTGCGATGTCACCGCCCGTGCCCGTGGCCGAGCTCGGCTCGCCGGGCTTCGCGGGTGTGCCGTCGGAGACCTCGTACCAGACGAGCGGAGTGACCTCCCACAGAGTGGCAGTCGTGCTCGGATTCCAGGTTCGGAATGTCTGAACGTCGCCGCCGGGGATGACGGGTTGGTCAGAGTCGAGCTGCACCGACTGGATGCTGTCCGGATGCGGTGATCTGAATGTGAGCGTTTTCGTCTCCCGGGGTCCGAGCTTCACCTGCTGCCCCGTGCGGGTCTTCTGATGTGGGTCGGTGCCGTCGAAGTCCGGTCTCACGGTGACGGTGACCGTGGTGGTTCTGGTGGCGGGGTTCGTGACACGGATCTCGATGGCGCGATCAGCGTGAAGGACGTGGATGCCGGTGATGCTGGGGCCCTGGACGGCGAACTTGGCCGTGTCGGTTCGAACGTCGACAGCAGCAGCCATCCAATGCCGGGCAGGTCGAGCCATGACGGGTCTCCTCGTTGAGGTAGTGACCAGCATCCTCTTATCGGCGACAGGGGGCAATCACGATGTCGTCGGCCTCCCTTGGCGCCCTCGGCTGGTGGAGGGCCTGACCGGGAAACAAAAACCCCGGAAGACCGGGGGCTTGTCAGTGGGCGATACCGGACTCGAACCGATGACCTCTTCCGTGTGAAAAAGGTGGCGCCGATTCTGAGTGATTCCCGGGTCCGGGTCCGGGTCTGTCTCCGGTGCCGGTTCGGGGTCCGGCTCCGGCTTTGGTGCTGGGTCAGGGGCCGGCTTCGGTTCTGGTTCCGGTTTCGGGTCCGCTGCTGGTCTAGGCGCTGATGTGGGTGCGGGCAGAGGTGAGTTGGCTGGCGGGGGATGTCCGCGTTCACGATCACATTGATCGGGTCGGTGCTCGGCTCGACTTGCTTCTCGGCGACGGATGCGGCAACCGGGTCTCAGGGGGTCGGAGTTGAGGATTGCGGCCAGAACATTGCGACCCCGGCTACGACGGGCAGCCGACGAGCATCACGCGTGCTCCGTACAAACGGGGCTCCTGAGATTGGTGGTGCCGCAGGCTCGGGTGCATGGCGGCTCGCCAGGTACATGCGCAGGAACGCCTCGAACCGAAGTCCGAGGTGTTCCGTCAGCCCTGTTCGACTACCCGAGGTAGACAGAACCGGCCGCCTGCTGGCAGCGGCTGTAGCCGCAGAGGATGTCAGACTTGACGTTGGGTGTGATCACCTCGTAGCCGGACTGCCAGATGGGGGTGCCGGTAATTCCTTCGATGCCGGCTGCCCACCACACCGTGTACCGGATTGAGTAGTAGCCGGCGTAGATGGTGCCGGGGGCGGTCAAGTCGAAACCTCCCACACCGACATACTGGCTGTGGAAGCCGACGTAGCCGGGGTTGCGGGTTTGGGATGCGACGGTCTTCCAGCCTGATGCGGTGTGCATGAGCAGCTCCGCTTTGACTGCAACCGGCTGCTGCAGGTTCGGCATCGCGTTGTTCCGCCACACCCATACCTGCTCTACTCGGATGTGTCCGGGGCTGGTGGCGACGACCCCTTGAACTTGGACCTGGGCGTACCCGTAACTCCCGGGTTGCACTGCCAGTGCGTTCGCTGGCGTTGCAACCCCTGCCGCTACTCCGATACTCAGGATGCCAGCTGTGATTGCGGCCGCCCACCGGAGGCGCCTGACCTTCGGGATCTTATGAAACATGTGCTTCTCCATCCGTTCCGTGAGGCGGGGTTTCCGTCTTCGTTGATGGTGCAAGCGTCCTGCTTCCCGTCGGGCTGCTCTGTCAGCTGGATGACACAGCTCCTGTCGTGGTGATGACGTGAGCGATCAGCTGTCCGGCGGGTCGATCAACCTCTGCACGTGAGCCCCCAAACTGAGGGATTGAACGTCCCGTACCAACATCATGAATGGCACAGCCAGCGGTCCAACACCACAGCTGTCCGTCTGCTGACACATCGCAGCCCACCCGGTGGGGAAGCTGGCTCCTGAGATTGGTCATTGTCGCGGCCGCACTCAAGGTCTACCCTCAGGGGCAAGCCGGTCTGTGCTCGGCGGCAACACCTATGTTGGCTCTCCCTACCCGACTTGAAAGGGGAGCGAAATGCGCAGCGATACTGCCATGCCCGGCCACGCCGTCACGCCCTTTCATGGGGACGTTGACAGGTGTTCCGCCTACCACTCCGGCATGCGTCATCCGGGGGAGCAACCGGCCGCGTGACCGCGCGCCCGAAGGAACGAAGGAAGGCATGCCCGATGCGCAAACTCATCCCGACGGTAGCTGCGGCCGCCGCCACCATCCTCCTGCTGGCCGGGTGCACCTCCGGGCCAACCGCTGCAGCCACCATGCTGGAGAAAGCGGTGTCCATCCAACCGTCCTCCGGAGACCCGAAACCTGTTGCCACCGCAACGTCCGTGGCTGTCGGGGAGACCGTGAAAGCGGACAAGGCCGGGCTGTCCGAAGTGGTGTTCGCTGACAAGTCCTACACCCGGGTCGGTCCGTCCTCCGAACTGACCATCGTTGAGCTGTCCACTGCGGAGGCGCAACGCACCGTCACCAGCCTCGACGTTGGAGAGTCCTGGCATCGGGTGAAGAAACTCACCGCGGAGGACGGCACCTACCAGGTGAAAACACCAGTGGGGACGGCATCTGTTCGTGGGACAGCGTTTGCTGTGACCTGCGACTCCGACACGGAGTGCAAGTTCACGGTCATTGAAGGGCAAGTGTCGGTGAAGGACAAGGAAGGCACTGAGTACACGATCGACCCGTTCGAACAGCTCACCATCCCCGGCGACGTTCTCCCCTTCCCAATCGACGCCGTCAAGGGCGACAAATGGATCATGAAGAACCTCGAACTGGATGGCGTCCAGCTGGCGGAGGTTGCCGAGGCCGCCGGAACCGAAGACTGGCAGGCAGCCACAGCGGGCGGATGGCATCTCGTGTACACCGTCGTGTCCGACACATACTCCCGTGGCCAAGACGCGATCGGGGTTGTCAACGAGACAGACTGGACGATGAATTATGGAGACTGCACCGACACGGGCTGCACCGCATCTGTGACTTCGTCTGGTGGGACCGATTTCGACGTTGTCATCAACGGTGAAGGAATGACATGGTCCAACAAGGCTGAGGCCCAATGCGTGAATTTGGAGACCGGTGAAATGAAGGCGGAATACGGGTTCGACCAGGCCGTGACCACAACCCTCACACCCACAACGGTCGAGACCGTCGACGGGGTCCCAACGGTCACAGCTTTCGAAGGAACCCGCACCATCCGCACCACCCTCAGAAGCCCACCAGACCCGAACTGCACAGATTCCGACGAACCTGACACGACAAGAACAATTTCGGTGACAGCAACCCGCACAGACGGGTGACATGCCACGCCCGTCCTTGACTGCCGGGATCATCGCCGGTGTAGCAGCTGCCTGCTACGCCGGCGCCGTCTGGGCGGGCATGGGTGCCCAGACGATGGCGCACGCCCAAGACCTGCTGTGGCCGGCCGGGGAATTGGATCCGCGGGTGGTGGTCGTGGCGATCGACGACGAGTCGATCGAACAGTTGGGGGAGTGGCCTTGGTCGCGAACCACACAAGCAGGCCTGGTGAACGCGTTGGCCGATGCCGGAGTCATGGTCATCGGCTACGACATCCTCCTACCCGAAGAAGTGGATGGCGAAGACCCGCTAGCCGACGCGATGGCCGACGTTCCGGTGGTGGTCGCGGAAGGCTTCTCGAGCGCGGCGATCTCCGACCGTGGACTCTTCGAAGCGTCCGGTGCGGTCGAACCGGCCGCCGGTATCAAATCGTCGGCGGCCGCAGTCGGTCACACCATGGTCACCGCCGACACCGACGGTTTAACCCGCACTGTCCCGCTGATTGTCGACGTTCCCGGCGAAGACTTCTCCGGGTCGTTGGCGTTCCGAGTCGCCGACCTCGTCGACGGCATCACCGACCAGATGTACGTCCGCCCGGATGCAGTCCAAGCCGGTGGCCTGACGGTACCCACCGAGGACGGCGCCGTCGCCCGAGTGCAGTGGTCGCCCGGGTTCAACACCGGCAGCCCACAAGTCGTTTCCGCAGCCGACGTCATCAACGGCACAGCCGATCCTGCGAACCTCGACGGTGCCGTCGTGTTCGTCGGAGCGACAGCAGTCGCCCTCGGTGACAGGCACGTCACCCCACTGCAACTAGGGGTGACAACACCCGGGGTGGTCGTCCAAGCAGAAGTGGCATCCACCATCCTGTCGGGCGGATGGGTGACCCCGGTGCCTACGTGGTGGTCGGTGCTCGCGGTTGCCGCCGCGTCGTTCGGATTGGCGTTCGCCGCCCTCCGATGGAAGCTTCGATGGGTGGTCATGTTGACCGTCGCAGCTGTCCTCGTGTACATCGTGGCTGCTGTGGCCATCTTCGGGATGTTCGGGTTTCTCGCCGACACCGTCCGGGTTCCCGTCGTATTCATCGGGTCCGTTGTGGTCGCCGTCTCCATCCGGCTGCTCGCCGAGCAACGCGAACGGCGCCGGACCGTTGACCTGTTCACCCGGTACGTCCCCGAACACGTCGCCGAACATCTGCTCCGCAGCGGCCGTGCCGCCGAAGCCGCAGCTGGTGAACGTGTCCACATCGGGGTCATGTTCTGCGACCTGCGCGGATTCACGCCGCTGACCGCATCGCTGGAACCCGGGCAGGTGCGGGAGATCCTTGACAAGTACTACGACTACGCATGCGCCCGAATCTTCGCGAACAACGGCACTGTCATGCAGTTCGTCGGCGATGAAGTGTTCGCGGTGTTCGGGGCACCCGACCCGGTTGAGATCCCCGGTACCGCAGCCCGGGCGACCGGGCTTGCGTTGCAGGCAGACATCAGCGAACTTAAGGCTGAGCTTGCAGCTGCCGGGTTGCCGCCGGTCAGTTTCGGTGTAAGCGTCCACATTGGTGATGTTGTCGCCGCCCATGTCGGCCCGGCGCACCGACGCCAGTACGCGGTCATCGGTGACCCGATCAATGTCGGTTCCAGGTTGTGCGGGCAAGCGAAAGCCGGGGAGGTGGTCATGTCCGTCGCCGCGGCCGGAGACCGGCCAGCGGGGACTATGGAGTTGTTGGAGCTCAAAGGTGTTGCCGGGCAAGTTCCGGTGGTCAGATTAACGCCGGAGACACCTGCCCCAGCCAGGGCAGGTGTCGACCGTTCAGCCCCCTACACGTAGAGGGTGCCGTAGTTCAGGTATCCGCCGGGGGAGAGGTATGCCCCGCCGGTCTGGCCGATGAACCAGCGGTTCGCTTCGTTGTGGTAGACGCGGAAGCGGTAGGTCCAGCCGGCGTACAGGTTGATGGTGAGGCACCCGTTGATGCCGGGGGTTGTCTGGTGGTACTGGTACCACGTTCCGTTCGAGAGGACGTCAACGCTGACGGTGCGGTTGAACGGGCCATACCCGTATCGAACGCCACCGATGATGATGGCGCTCTTGAAACAGACCGATGCTGTCCCGCTGGACAGAGCCGCGGACCGAACTGCTGTTGCAGCAGGTGCGGCCTCGGCGGGTGCAGCCACCCCGGCGATGCTGCCGGTGATGATGGCTGCGCCGGCGATAGCCGTCGCGATGAGTTTGCGCATGCGGCTACGGCGGCTGGGGACGGTGTCGCTGGTGTTCGCGTTCATGGTTTGCTCCGATGTTCAATGGGTTGGTGTTGCTGTAACCAAAGAATCGTCGAAGCGGGATGTCCCCGTTGTTGTGGCTGGGACGGTGGGACTGTCGTCTTGCTGACACAGGGTTCAGCGGGCGAACACTTTCAGCGCAGGCATGGAGTTCACAGTGATGGTGCCTCTTCCGGTGGAGACGATTCTCGCGTCCTGCAGCTGCCCGAGGATCTGGTTCACAGTGGGCCTAGACGCACCAGCGAGCCCTGCGAGGTCATCCTGGGTGATGGGGACCGTGACCGCTTCTGTCCCGTCGCGGAACATGTCCGCCACTTCGTACAGCCGGCGTGCGCATCTCCGGTTCACCGTCTCGTACACGGACTGCGCCAACAGCTCTGAGAGGCTGTCGATGCGTCTCGCCATATACCGGAGGAGGAGCTTATCGATCTGTGGGAACTTCTCCCGGATCTTCTCGAACTCTTGGGTGGAGATGACCCGTGCTGCCACATCATCAATGGCGACGACGGAGGCGGTGCGTTGCTCCCGGCCAGTCAGATGTGACAGCTCCCCGAAGGTGTCACCGACCCCGACAATGCCGACGGTGATGGTCTCCCCTTGCGGGGTTCCGACTTTCACTGCGGCGTGCCCGCCGGTGACGTAGTAGACGGTGGCGGTCGGGTCGCCTTGGAAGACGAGGGTGTCACCGCGCCGGTAGGAGCGGGACAGGGATCGTTCTGCCAGTTCCTCCACTACATGTGCTGGAAGTTCGTTGAGCATCGTCCACGCCATTGTGTTCTCCCGTTCGGGTCGGGGTTGCTGACTGCATCATCCCGCGCCGGGGCGTTGGCGGCAAGTGTAAGGAAGCCGACACATTCCCGGTTGCCGCGGCTACGGAGCCGAGTCGGCGGTCGGAGGAATCTGAGGTCATCGAACAAGGGAGGTTATTCAGATGAACACCAGAACCAGAACGACCGGGGCAGCTGTCGCAGCACTGCTCACCGACGCAGCAATAGGAGCGGTCGTGGCGCCAGCCACGATCACCGCTATCGGCACCGGTACGTCCGTGACCGTGGGAGCGGGCAAGAAGATGCCGTGACCGAACCCATCCAACTCGACCCCACGAACGCAGGAGACTGTCATGACCACCAACAAGGTGAGCGCAACGCTCGCCGCCACCCTCATCACCGTCACCGCTGTGCAGTGTCAGCAACGGTGAAGGCCGCAGGAACTGGCATATCAGTCAGAGTCGAAGCCAGCTAGCAAGGCCTGATATCAAGCCCTTTCAGTGCCCCTGGCTGGAGGAGGGCGGCGCCGAGAAACAGAAAACCCCCGGACGACCGGGGGCCTGTCAGTGGGCGATACCGGACTCGAACCGATGACCTCTTCCGTGTGAAGGAAGCGCGCTACCAACTGCGCCAATCGCCCATCGCTGCAGGGTTTCCCGTGCTGCGGATACCGATACTAGCCGACGGATGGCGGGCTACGCACATCGACGCACGGTTGACGGTGGCATGCAGCATCCGTTGAACGGATGCTCAGCTTGGACACGCCCGGAGCCTGCTCGTTTTGTATGCGGCGACGGTTTCGGTTATTGTCGTTCTTGTTGCAGAAATGCAGCAGCGAGACTGCGAGAGCAGTTACGCGGATGTGGCGCAGTGGTAGCGCATCACCTTGCCAAGGTGAGGGTCGCGAGTTCGAATCTCGTCATCCGCTCGAAAAGGATCGGGCGCAAGCCCGGTTCATTTTCATGGAGTGAACCCGCACGGTGGATTGGCCGAGAGGCGAGGCAGCGGCCTGCAAAGCCGTATACACGGGTTCGAATCCCGTATCCACCTCCAAGTTGAGATCGCAGATCCCAGCCTTGGGCGATTGGCGCAGCGGTAGCGCGCTTCCCTGACACGGAAGAGGTCACTGGTTCGATCCCAGTATCGCCCACCACTGAAAACCCCCGGATTTCCGGGGGTTTTTGCGTACTTAGGGGTAGGCGCGAAGGCCGTGTTCCTACGTCAGTGCACGTTCCGGAATCCCACTTCACGCTCCCACAACACGGCGGCAGCGGGCCGATCTCCGGGTTCCAGCTGCTTGAGTATTTCGGTAGATCGAGTTGCCAGATCCGAGGGGTCGCGGCATCCGTCCACTCCTCGGATCCGGCAACTCGAGGCGACGGCCTGCCACCTCAGCAGTGGGGGTGCGTCGGCGGCTGGGGCCGTCGGCGGCCTGACATAGACTTTCCCCGCGAGCCGCCGCTCGATCCGTTTCCGCACCGCCGCGGCGGAGTCGCGAAGTGGCCGGCCTCAGTCGAAGGAGGCACCGATGGCGGGGTTCGCGTCATGGCTGTTCGGCCTTCCCGCGCAGCAGCCGGCCGAGTACCGGAAGCTCACCCGCATCCGCGAACGTGTCTATTCGACTGTCGCCGAGTTGACGGCGGAGATCGTGCGCTCGCCCGAGCCGATCCCGTTCGCTGAGCTCGATCGCTCGGCGTTCAGGCCGCTCAAGCCCGGGACGCACTGGGGCAAGGTGTTCGACTGCGCCTGGCTGCGCATCACCGGCGAGGTGCCCGTCGGAGCCGAGAACGCCGTCGTGCTGCTCGGCATCCGGGGCGAGGGGCTCGTTCACTCCGCCGAAGGCGAGCTGCTCGACTCCGTGAGCACGGTGTTCCAGCAGGGCGACCTGCCGCAGAGCGGCGGACAGTACCGGCCCGTGCGGAACGTCGACCTGACCACCGGCGGCATCGAGCTCTACGCCGACGTCACCTACAACGGCTGGATCCTCTACGAGGTCGGGCGGGCCGTCTACCACGGTGCCCGGCTCGCCACCCGCGACGACGAGGCCTACGCGCTCTACTACGACTACCTCACGCTCGTCGTGCTCGCCGGCGCGACCGAGGATGCCGCCCTCGAGAAGGAGGTGCGGCGGGCCCTCGCCGCCGCCTACGCCCGCTTCGATGCCGGAGACATCCCGGGCGCCCGCTCCGCGCTCGCCGATCAGCTGGCGCAGCCGTCGACGAGCGAGTTCGTCTACACTGCCGTCGGCCACGGCCACCTCGACATGGCGTGGCTCTGGCCGCTGCGCGAGACCCGGCGCAAGTCGGCTCGCACCTATGTGCGGGCGCTGAACACGATCGACCAGCGAGACGACTACATCTACGGCACCAGTCAGCCGCAGCAGATGGCGTGGACGAAGGAGCGGCATCCGGCCCTCTTCGAACGGATGCGGCAGGCCGTCGCATCCGGACGCCTCGAACTGCAGGGCTCGTTCTGGGTCGAACCCGACACGAACCTGCCGTCGGGGGAGTCGCTGGTGCGCCAGGCGACCGTGGGCCGGCGCTTCCTGCAGGAGGAGTTCGGGCTGACCGACGAGCAGCTGCGTCTGTGCTGGCTGCCCGACACATTCGGCTACAACGGCAACCTGCCGCAGATCCTCCGCGGAGCCGGCATGGACTGGTTCCAGACCATCAAGCTGGCGTGGAACAAGATCAACGACTTCCCGCACCGCACCTTCCACTGGCAGGGCATCGACGGCTCGAGCGTGCTCGTGCACATGCCGCCCGAGGGCGACTACAACAGCCGCGGCGCGGCCGACAACCTGCTCACGGGGCTCGCCAAGTACCCCGAGCGCGCCCTGAACACGGCGCTGCTCGTCTATGGCTCCGGCGACGGCGGTGGCGGGCCGAACGAGATCCATCACGAGGTGACCCGACGCGAGCTGAGCCTGCGCGGGCTGCCGAAGCTGGAGTACTCCTCGGCGGCGGACTTCTTCCGTGCCCTCGAGAAGCGCGACATCGCCCACACCCACGTCGGCGAGCTCTACCTCGAGACCCACCAGGGCACGTACACGACGCAGGCGCAGATCAAGCGGCACAATCGGCTGGTGGAGCGGAAGCTCCACGAGGTCGAGGCGCTGGCCGTGCTCGTCGGAGACGACAGTCGGCCCGTGCTGGAGGAGCACTGGCGGGAGGTGCTGCTGAACCAGTTCCACGACATCATCCCCGGGTCGTCGATCGCGCGCGTGAACCGCGAGGCCATCGCCACGTACGAGCGCATCGAGCGCGAGCTCGACGCCTACGCCGACGGCCTCGTCGCCAGACTCCCGAGGCGCGACGACGAGGCCACTGCGCTGAATCTCACCAGCCTGCCGCGCGACGAGCACGTGAAGGTCGACGGCTCCTGGCACCGGGCGGTGGTGCCGCCGTACGCGGCCGCTGCCCTGGCGCCGGTCGGCGACTTCCCCGAGCTCGCATTCACGGACGACACCCTGAGCAACGGCATCCTGACCCTCCGTTTCGACGACACGGGAACCATCGTGTCGTGCCTCGATGCCTCCGGTTCGGAGCACGCGGGCGACGGTCTCAACAGGCTCGTCGTGCACAAGGACCCGTACGTGTGGCCCTTCAACGCCTGGGACATCAACCCCGACTACGTGGAGAAGGCGCCGCGGGTGCTGAAGGTCACGCGGGTCGAGAGCCTCGCCGACGGCGCGACCGTCGTGCGGCGGCAGCTCTACCGCGGTCGCACCGTGACGGTCGAACAGCGCGTCGTGCTCGAGGCCGGCAGCGACGTCGTGCGCTTCGAGACCATCGTCGAATGGCAGGAGCGGCACCGGATGCTCCGGGCCGAGTTCCGGCCGGAACACTATGGCGACTCCGTGAAGTGCGAGATCCAGTTCGGCCACATCGAGCGGGTGACGACCGAGCGCGACTCCGTCGAGAAGGCCCAGTTCGAGGTGTGCGCGCACAAGTGGATCGCCACCGAGGACGCAGGCGGCGGATTCGCGCTGCTCAACGACAGCAAGTACGGGCACCGAGCCAAGAACGGTCTGCTCAGCCTCAACCTGCTGCGTGCTCCCACCTACCCCGACAAGACGGCCGACCGCGGCCGGCACCGCTTCACCTACGCGTTCTGCCCGTTCGAGAGCGGCGACGTCCAGAAGGTCGTCCGTGAGGGCTACAGGCTCAACAACCCCCTGCGCATCACGGATGGCAGAGCCTTCGAGAGTCTCGCGACGGTGACGGATGCCGCCGTCATCGTCGAGACCGTCAAGCACGCGGAGCAGGGCGACGGCGTCGTGCTGCGGCTCTACGAGAGCCTCGGGCGTGCCACCACGACCCAACTCCGGGTGAGCCTGCCGCACGGTGCCGCTCACGAGACCGACCTGCTCGAACGGCCCCTGGGAGACGCCGACCTCGCGCGACTGGAGTTCCGTCCGTTCGAGATCAAGACCATCCTGCTGGAGCACGCCCCATGACAGTCACCGCCGACCAGACGGCCGCACCGGCGATCCCGCTGCGCACTCAGAGCCTCGCCGTCGTCACCGCCGGTTTCGGGCAGAACATCGTGCTCACCACGGTCTCGACGTTCATCCTCGTCTACCTGCTGCAGTACGCGGGCATCAGCACCGCCGGGCTCGCCGTGGTCACCATCATCATCACGGTGTCGAAGATCATCGACGCGATCCTCGACCCGGTGATGGGCAGCATCATCGACATGACGCGGACCCGCTGGGGCAAGCTCCGGCCGTACATCCTGTTCTCCGCGGCTCCGGTGGCCCTGCTCTCGGGGCTGCTGTTCACCATCCCCGATGTCGCCGAGCCGCTCAAGCTGGTCTACTTCGGCGTCTGCTACATGCTCTGGAGCCTCGCCTACACGGTCTGCGACGTGCCGTTCTGGGGGCTCATCGGCTCGGCGTTCACCGACCCCGCAGCGCGCACCCGCGTGATCGGCATGGTGCGGGCGTTCGGCGCGATCGCCCTCGGGCTCGCAACACTCGGGATGCCGTGGCTCGCCCGACTCTTGAGCTTCGGTCCCGAGACCACGAGTGCCGGCTGGTCGCTCGCCGTTTTCATCACCTCGATCCTCGGTATGGGGGTGTTCCTCCTCGCCTTCTTCTTCACCCGAGAACGCCGGACCACGGCGGCATCCACCGGCCTCAGCATGCGTCAGCTGCTGTCGACGCTGGTGCACAACACCCCGCTGCTCATGGTGCTGCTGGGTTCGGTGCTCGGCTTCGGGCGCTTCATCGTGCAGGCGGGCGGTGCGGTGTTCGTGGTGATCGCCTACGGGAACGAGGGAACGTTCACACTCGTCGGTGCGGCCATCATCCTCGGCATGGTGATCTCCTCCTTCACCACGCCGCTGCTGCTGCGGCGCATGTCGGCCCGCACGCTCGTCGTGGTGAGCACCCTGATCGCCGCCGTCCTGTACGCGGCGATGTACGTCGTCGGCTACTCGAACCTCGTCGCCATCCTCGTGTTCATCTTCCTGACCGGGCTCACCCTCGGCATCTTCCTCGTCACCCAGGCGACCATGATCGCGGACTCGGTCGACGACGCCGAGCGGCGCCTCGGCGTGCGCAATGACGGCATCTCCTTCGCCGGGCTCACGTTCGCCTCGAAGATCATGAACGCTCTCGCGGTGCTCGTCTTCGGCGTCTTCGTCGTCTTCGCGGGATACGAGGCCGGCGTGGACGTCACGGACTCGATGCAGAACACCGTCTTCGCTGCGATCACGTTGGTGCCGGCAGTGAGCTGCCTGATCTCGGTGATCCCCTTCCTGTTCTACCGGGTGGGTGGGCCGGCGGCATCCGTCAGCCCCGAGTGATCAGCCGACGCATCGCCGAACCGCGTCACGGTGCACGCATCAGGTAGCCGTCGATCGACAGCACGACCGGCGCGTTCGTGGCCGAGCTGGACACGTACGTGCTCACCCCCGTCGACCCGGCCGCCTGGAGCGGCCCGGTCGAGTCCGTGATCGAGCGGTGCCAGACGGAGGGCTCGGGGGTGCCCGACTCCCAGGTCCTGGCCTGGATCGTCGTCGGCGAGGTTCCGGTGACCCGCATCCGGACGAGCAGCTGGTCGCCCGCGGCGAAAGCGACTCCGGGAACGAGCACGGCCGCCTGGATCGTGGCGCCCACGCCGATGGGGTTCTCCCGAGTCAGCGCGAGCGTCACCTGACCCGTCGACTTGATGATGGCCTGCGCCCGGTAGGAGCCGACGCCGACGATCCGGCGACCGTGCGTCACGATGTAGATGCCACCGCCGGTCGCCGGCTTGTCCGCCGAGATCCGGTACAGGAGGTCGGTCGTCGTCGAGGTTGCTGACGGGAGGTACACGTCCAGGGTTCCCCCCGCCTTGGCATGACGGATGGCGCCGACCCCGGCGGCCACCTGGAATGCCGTGGAGGTGCCGCTCAGCGCCCACGCTCCGCCGGTGTCCGCGGTTCCGAACCCGTTCGTGACGGTGCGCGTGAAGGCGTCGGAGGCGTACGTGATCGGCCCGCCGGGCAGGGAGACGGTCACCGGATGCGTGACGGTGTTCACCGCGCCGTCGTCGTCGGTGACGGTCAGCGAGATCGTGTAGGTGCCGGAGACGGCGTAGCTGTGCGTGGCGGTCGTTCCTGTGCCGGTCGTACCGTCGCCGAAGTTCCAGGCACTGGACGCGATGGTGCCGTCGGAATCGGTCGAGGAGGAGGCATCTGCCGTGCAGGCGAGGTCGGTGCAGTTCGTCGTGAATGCGGCCACGGGGGATTCGTTCGGGGTCGATGATCCCTGACGGATCACGAACGCATCGGAGTAGTTCGCGCCGGCGGCGGGCTGGAAGCCGGCACTCAACTGGGTCGCGTCCGCCGTGACGAGCAGGGAGCCCCAGGTGGGCGACAAGTTGAGCCCCGATGATGCGGCGAAGTACTGGGCCTCGGAATCCGAGGCGGAGACGTCTCTCAACGGAGTTCCGCCGGTTCCCACGGTGGCGAACACAGTGCCGGCGCCAGCGGCGAGGTCGTTGTCGGGGTCGGCCACGCAGGCTGCGGTGTACGTCCCGGGCACCACTGCCGAGCAGCCGCTGCGCAGAGCGAGCTGCTTGGTGCGCTGGTACAGGTGCTCGTGTCCGTTGAGGACCAGGTCGACGCGCTTGCTGAGCAGGAGATTCGTGAGGTCTGCCGTGTCGCAGGAGTACTGGCCGAGGGACAGACACGGTTTGTGAGCGCTGACCACCACCCAGGGGATGCCGGCTGACCTCGCGCTGTCGATGGCCGCAGCCGTCCATTGGTAGCGGGCGGAGCCTGCGGCGTAGCTCCACAGGCCGTCGGGGAAGGTCAGCCCGGGCGAGATCTGGATGAACCGCACGAGAGGCGTCTGCTGGGGGACATCGACGTAGTACTGGCGCCCATAGGTGCCGATGGCTCCAGGCAACTGGTTCGGGAGGCAGGCTGAGAAGCTGTCGATGTTCCCGTTGAGACCGTTGCTCTCGTGGTTTCCCGCGACGAGTTCGAACGGGAATCCCGCGCCGGTTCGGCTGGTCACGTAGTCGCACCAGACCTGTTCGGGATCACTCGTGTAGGCGAGGTCGCCGAGCGCCAGGTGCAGGTCGGGCCCGATCGTTCTGATCTGGTTCAGGACGGCCGATGTCTGGGTGGTCGAGTTGAGGTCGCCCGAGGCGGTGAAGCTCACCGAGCTCGCCGTCGTCGGCGCGATCTCTGCGGGTTGCACCCCGGTGGCGACCAGCAATCCGGCTGCCAGCGCTGCGCCGGCGAAACCCGCGGTGAACGATCGTGATGCACTCATGCGATGCTCCTTGCACGTCGGGAAGAGTTCGTGGCAAGGCGACTGCGCGCCGATCGCGCGTCGATCGGCATCTCGGGCGTCTTTCCTGCAGGATAGACCTCCCGGGACCGCGCCGACAGGGGAACTCGTGGGGGCGGGCGGATCAGATGGCCTCCCGCCGCATGTTGTCCGCACGTTTCGGGTCGGTGAACATCTCGGGGAGGATGTGCGCACCCCTCTTGTCGCCCAACCCCCGGGGGCGCAGACTGACGCACGACCGATCGATCTGGATTCGCGTTGCGGGGGACTCCATGAAGTCACGTTCTCGACTGATCGCCGTGGGCATCGCGACGACCACCATGCTCACCGTCTCACTCGTCGCGGCCGCACCCGCGCAGGCCGTCCCTCCCACGGTGCCGGCGATCGAGTTGCCCGCCGGTACGGGCGGCGACTCGAGCTTCCTCAGCGAGTACGGTGCTGCGAGCCCGCCCTCGCGGGTGATCCCGATCGGCCCGGCGACGTCATCGCTGGAGATCAGCCCGCCGTTCGATCCCTTCTACGAGCTCGCCTGCTCCCTCGCGAACGCGGAGGGCACGGTCGTGGCCGAGCGCTACTGGGGCGAGGATGACGTCGATCAGGCGCCACCCTTCGTCCTGTCCGTGCCGCCGGCATCCGTCACGACCGACGGCGGGCCGTACCTCGTCGACTGCTCGTCGCAGTCCGAGAGCACGTCCAGGGTGCAGTGGGCGCTGACAGCGGATGCCGCAGCATCGGCGGTTGTCGTTCTCGAGCACGATCCGGCCACGTACGTTCGGCTCACCGAGTTCGAACCGCTCGACGGCGGGTCGTATGCCCTCGACACGCCCGTGGCTCTCGGCGAGCGCGTTCGCATTCGCGGCAACGCCGGAACCTGGTTCCCGGCTGGGGCCGCCTACGATCTCGCGACGAGCATCGAGGTGCCTGACGGCGACGTCCCCTACTGGAGCGGACCGGCGGAGCAGGCGGCTGCGACAGCGTCGGGTGACGTGCTCGGACTGAGCATCCCCGAGTCGCTTCCCGCCTCGGTGGGAACCGCCATGCGAGTCTTCGCTCGTGCGCGATCGACCGTCGCCGGAACCGCCACCACGCCGGAGATCACGACGGTGCGCAGCTGGTCCACCCGCCTCATCGTCGTCGACAAGGCCGAGACCGGCACCACCCTGCGCCTCGACCGCACTCTCGCCCTGACGAGCCGCGCCACGGTGCGGGCCCGGGTGACTGTCACTGCCGGGCCCGCCGAGCCGGTCGTCGGCACAGTGACCCTGTTCGTGGACGGGAAGCCGCGTTCGCAGACCGCCCTCAGCGGGACAGGAACGGTGACGAGCACGATCCGACTGCCGAAGCTCGACCGAGGCTCCCACGTGATCGTGGCCGTCTTCGAGGGTGGCGACACGCTTCTCGGGTCGACCAGTCCGAGCCGTTCGGTGCGCATTCTGCTCTGACATCGGGCGGTGCGGGCGCGGAGGCTCGCGACTCGCGCCGTCGACCGGCAGGATGGCTGGATGGACCCCGCCGTGAACCGCCCTCGCCGTCCTGCCGGTGTCACCGTCGCCGTCGTGCTGATCTACGTGCAGGCCGTGCTCGAGGTGATCGCCGGGACTGTGCTCGTGCTCGCCCGCTACGGGGTCGACCCGAGTGACCCGGGAGCCGTGCTCGCAGTGACGCTGGTCGGCAGCGCCGTCATCCTCTTCGGCCTGTTCCTCATCGCCGTCGCGTCGGGCATCGCCCGCGGCAGCAGGTTCTCCCGGTGGATCGTCACGGTGCTGCTCGCCCTCTCCCTGTCAGCCAACGTGGTCACGCTGATGCTGGGCGCGGGGGAGGCGTGGTGGACCCTCATCGACGGCCTGATCGCGATCGCCATCCTGCTCGTGCTGTGGACGGGCCGCGGCCGTCGCTACTTCCGGGACTCGGTCGCGCCGACGGTCGACGAGTTCTGAGCTCCACCATCGGCAGCCGGTGACCCCGCAGGGCTGACGGGCGCGATCGACGAGCGGATGACGCGACGGTAGACGAAGCGCACGATCTCGATGCCCGCGATGGAGAGCGCCGAGATGACCGCGACGAGGAGGGCGGCATCCGGACCCGGATCGACGAGCTCGAGGAAGTCGGACACGATCGGGATCGTGTACATCAGCACGAGGGCGATCATCATGGCGCCGATGACGACGGCCTTGAGCGCTGTGACGGGCCGGGAGAGCACGATGAGCACCCACAGCCCCACCAGCGTGAGGATGAGCGTGGCGCCGGTGCGCAACTGCGCCTGGTCGATGCCGATCGCGTTGGCAGCCAGCGTGTAGACGGTGAGCGCCGCCGCGATCACCAGGCCGGCGGGCACCGAGAAGATCAGCGAGCGTCGCAGGAACCCGGAGACGTAGCGTCTCTGGTTCGGCAGCAGGGCGAGGAAGAAGGCCGGGATGCCGATCGTCAGGCCGTCGACGGCCGAGAGCTGGCGCGGCAGGAACGGGAAGGTCAGCAGCAGGGCCCCGAACACGATCGCGAGGGCGCTCGCGTAGACGGTCTTGGTGAGGAAGAGCATGGAGATGCGCTCGATGTTCGCGATCACCTGGCGCCCCTCGCCGACGACGCCCGGCAGGTGCGAGAACCTGCCGTCGAGCAGGATCAGCCGGGCGACGGCCTTGGTCGCAGCCGATCCCGAGTTCATGGCGATGCCGATGTCGGCCTCCTTGATGGCGAGGGCGTCGTTCACGCCGTCGCCCGTCATCGCCACCACGTGTCCTCGCGCCTTGAGCGCCAGCACGAGGCGCTTCTTCTGCTGCGGGGTGACCCGGCCGAAGACCACGTTCTGCTCGAGGACCTCGGCGAGGGCATCGTCGTCTTCGGGGAGCTGTCGGGCATCGAAACCGTTCGGGGCGTCGAGGCCCACCTCGCGGGCGATGGCGGCGACGGTGTCGGGGTTGTCGCCCGAGATGACGCGCACGGCGACTCCCTGAGAGGCGAAGTAGTCGAGCGTCTCGCGGGCATCGGAACGGACCTGCTCGCGGAAGGTGAGCAGCATCACGGGTTCGACGTCGGCGAGCAGGCGTTCGGCCTCGGCGTCGGCCTCGGTCAGGACGGTGGTACTGCGCGCGAGCACCAGGGTGCGCCGTCCCGACGAGGCGAGGGTGCGCACCCGCTGGACCATGGCGTCGAGAGCCTGGTCCTGGCCTCCGGATGCCGCGGGGAAGACCATCTCGGGACCGCCGAGCACCCAGGTGCCCGCCGGTCCGTCGGCGAAGGCGACGGCACTCCACTTGCGAGCCGACGAGAACTCGATGCGCGCGGCCGGCTCGACGTCGGGCAGCTGCGTGTAGGGCTCGGCGAGGCACTGGGCCGTCGCGTTCGCGTCGGGCTGCGCTCCGTACCAGGCCAGTACCTGTTCCCAACCTGGTGCCGCATCCGTCTGCAGGGGATGCGAGCCGTCGAAGACGATGTCGCCCTCGGTCAGCGTTCCGGTCTTGTCGAGGCAGATGATGTCCACCCGGGCGAGCCCCTCGACGGCCGCCAGCTCCTGCACCAGCACCTGTCGCCGAGTGAGCTTCACGGCGCCGACGGCGAAGGTGATGCTGGTCATCAGCACGAGCCCCAACGGGATCATGGCGACGATGGCCGCGATCGAGCCGACGGCGGCATCGCGCCAGGCACCGGAGGCGATGGCCTCCTCCCACCCGCCCGCCGCGATCATCTGGGCGTTCAGCACCAGCAGGGCGGCCGGACCGATGAGCCAGGTCACCCACGTGAGGACGCGGTTGATCGAGGACCGCAGCTCGCTGTGCATCAGGGAGAAGCGCTTGGCCTCGCTCGCGAAGCGATTGGCGAAGGAGTCGGCTCCGACGTGCTGCACCTGGGCGTGCGCGTCACCGGCGACCACGATGGAGCCGGAGAGGATGTCGGAGCCGGCGTCCTTGTCGACGGCATCCGACTCTCCGGTCAGCATCGACTCATCGAGCTGCAGCCGGGTGGAGCGCAGCACGCGGGCGTCGGCCGGCACCTGGTCGCCGGCACGGAGGACCAGGACGTCGTCGAGAACGACCTCGGCAGAGGGGATCTCCTTCTCCGCACCGGAGCGGAGCACGCGAGCCAGGGGAGCGTTGAGGAGCGCGAGGCGGTCGAGAGCGCGCTTGGCGCGGTACTCCTGACCGGAGCCGATGAAGGCGTTCGCGACGGCGCTCAGGCCGAACAGGGCGTCCTGCCACCGGCCGAGGAAGAGCAGCACCAGGAAGCAGGCGCCGATGATGGCGTTGAAGAGGGTGAAGACGTTCGCTCGCACGATGCTCCACACGCTGCGGCTGGATGCCTCCACGAAGGCGTTCGACCGTCCGTCGGCGAGGCGTGCGGCCACCTCATCGGGCGAGAGACCCTGGCTCGTCTGTTCCGTCATCGATCCGCTGGTCATCGGGCGCTCGCTCTCTGCTCGGTGGCGATGGTGGTCGTGGCCGTGGGCTGCGGGCTGTAGACGGTGAGAGCCGCCGGAACCAGGCGCATGCCGACCGTGTAGCGGCCGTCGGCCGCAGCTGCGGCATCCGTCGCCTCCCCGTCGTGGGCGTAGCCGAGAGCGCCGGGGTCGCCGTGCACCTCCACCTCGAGCTCGGTCACCGAGTACGCGGCTATGGAACGACGCGGCGACCACAGCGACAGCGAGTGCAGCACGCTGTCGGATCGGCGACCGAGGATGAGGGCAGCGGCTCCGCGGGTGCGGGCGCGGGAGCCGGCCCGGAGCACCCGCACGTCGAGCACACCGTCGTCGACACCGTTGCGTCGGAGCGGGGCGGCCGTGCCCGACGGCTCGTAACGGTCCACGCCGACGAAGAGCGACCAGGCGCGACCGCGCACGCCGCGGGCGGTCAGTTCGACGGGGTCGGTCGAGTTCAGGATGCCCACGGCCGAGACGAGCGAGGCCAACGGCTTCCCGATCGCCTTCTGGATCTTCTCGCGTCGCTGCACGAACTCGGGATACAGGCCGATCGACATGGTGTTCAGCACGGTGACGGGTTCGGCATCCGCCACCCGCAGTTCGCCGACGTCGACACGCAGACCCGTGCCGGTGGCCAGGGCGTCGAGGGCGGCCTCGGGGGTGAGGGCGCCGAGGGCCTTCGCGAAGTGGTTGAAGGTCCCACCGGGGATCACCAGCAGCGGGAGATCGGCTTCCCGCGCGACGTGGGCGACGGTGGCGACGGTCCCGTCACCTCCGGAGATGCCGAGCACGCGAGGAGGCGTGTTCGAGTCCAGCGCCGACCGCAGTACCGACGCGACGTCCTCGCCCTCGGCGAGCGGGTGCACCGTCGCCTCGGGGAGACGTCGTCGCAGCAGGTCGAGGATGCGCTCGCCCTCGCCGCGCTGACCGGAGCCCGGGTTGACGATGACGAAGACCCCGTCCCCGTCGACGGATGCCGGAAGGTCGTCACGCACGGCATCCGACGCTCCGACGGGCCCGGGCCGGTTGCGCGGATGCGCGGGCACCAGGAGGGCGCCGGCTGCGGCGACCCCGAGTCCGATGCCGACCCCTCCGAGCACATCCGAGAGCCAGTGCGCGCCCGTGTGCAGACGGGAGTACGCGACGGCGCCGGCCAGGGGCGCGATGACGGCCCCGGCCACAGGGGACTGGATGGCGACGCCGGCCGCGAAGGCCGCGGCGCTCGCCGAGTGCCCCGACGGGAAGGATCCTGAGGTCGGGGTGGTGCGCAGGCGTCGCCCGTGCGGGACGGCGTCGAGTGCGGGACGCGCGCCTCCGAACAGCTGCTTGCCGACCAGGTTCGCCGTCGCGCTGGCGACGACGAGCGACGCGGCACCGCGGACGGCCGCCTGCCGGTGTCCGAGCAGCGCGAGCACCCCGGCGATGGCGAACCACAGCACTCCGCGGTTCGCCGCGCTCGACAGGGCGACGTAGACGCTGTCGACGCCCCGGACGGTGTGTCGTCCGTTGATGCGCGCAGCCGTGAGCTCATCGACCCGTCGCACCCACGGCGGCAGCACCCTGGCCCGGCGCAGCGTCTCGATCGGGTGTCGCAGGTTCCACCAGGCCATGACGGAAGCCTAGGCGAGCGGCATCCGTGCACCAGTGCCCCTCCTATGATTGAGGGGTTCCGAAACGTACAAAGGGAGTAAACGACAGTGGCTGACGGCTTCGAGCTTTTCACCGACCGGTCTGTTGTCGCGATGCGCGTCAACGGTGAGCTCAAGGACCTGACGACGACGGTGACGGATGCCGACACAGTCGAGCCCGTGACCATCGACTCTCCCGACGGACTGAACATCCTGCGCCACTCGGCTGCCCACGTGCTCGCCCAGGCCGTGCAGTCGATCAACCCGGAGGCGAGGCTCGGCATCGGCCCGCCCGTCACCGACGGCTTCTACTACGACTTCGATGTCGAGACCCCGTTCGCCCTCGAGGACCTCAAGCCCCTCGAGAAGGCCATGGACCGCATCATCCGTCAGGGCCAGCGCTTCGTGCGCCGCGTCGTGACCGAGGACGAGGCCCGTGCCGAACTCGCGAACGAGCCGTACAAGCTCGAGCTCATCGGGCTCAAGGGGCACCCCACCGAGGGAGCGGGCAGCCACGACGACGGCGAGTCCGTCGAGGTCGGCGGCGCAGAGCTCACGATCTACGACAACGTCGACCCGCGCACGGGCGAGACGGTCTGGAAGGACCTCTGCCGCGGCCCGCACCTGCCGAACACCCGCATGATCGGCAACGGCTACGCCCTGTCGCGCGTTGCCGCCGCCTACTGGCGGGGGTCCGAGAAGAACAAGCAGCTGCAGCGCGTCTACGGCACGGCGTGGGCGACGAAGGACGAGCTGCGCGCCTATCAGGCCCGCATGGAGGAGGCGCTCAAGCGCGACCACCGCAAGCTCGGTGCCGAACTCGACCTGTTCAGCTTCCCCGACGAGATCGGCTCGGGCCTCGCCGTCTTCCACCCGCGAGGCGGCATCATCCGTCACGAGATCGAGAAGTACATGCAGGAGCGCCTGCTCGCCGCGGACTACGAACTCGTCAACTCGCCGCACATCACCAAGGGCTCGCTGTTCGAGACCAGTGGTCACCTGCAGTGGTACAAGGACGGCATGTTCCCGGCCATGCACCTCGACCAGGAGACGGACGCCGACGGACACATCACCCGTCAGGGCCAGGACTACTACCTGAAGCCCATGAACTGCCCGTTCCACAACCTGATCTTCCGGGCGCGCGGTCGCAGCTACCGCGAGCTGCCGCTCCGTCTGGCGGAGTTCGGCACCGTCTACCGCTACGAGAAGAGCGGAACCCTCTCGGGCCTCACCCGCGTGCGCGGCCTCACCCAGGACGACGCCCACGTCTACGTCACGCCCGAGCAGGTGCGCGGCGAAGTGGCCAGCCAGCTCGAGTTCGTGCTCGAGACTCTGCGCGGCTACGGCCTCGACGACTTCTACCTCGAACTCTCCACCAAGGACCCCGAGAAGTTCGTCGGAGACGACGCCGCCTGGGAGGAGGCGACCGAGACCCTCCGTCAGGTCGCGATCGAGTCGGGCCTCGAGCTCGTCGACGATCCGGGCGGAGCGGCCTTCTACGGTCCGAAGATCTCCGTGCAGGCCCGCGACGCCATCGGCCGCACCTGGCAGCTCTCGACGGTGCAGCTCGACTTCAACCAGCCCGAGCGATTCGAGCTCGAGTACACGGCCAACGACGGAACCCGCCAGCAGCCCGTGATGATCCACCGCGCGCTTCTCGGATCCATCGAGCGCTTCTTCGCCATCCTGCTCGAGCACTACGCCGGTGCCTTCCCGGTGTGGCTCGCTCCGGTGCAGGTGGTCGGAATCCCGATCGCCGAGGACTACGTCGACTACCTGGGCGACGTGATCGGCCGGCTCAAGGCTGCCGGCGTGCGCGCCGAGCTCGATGCATCCGACGACCGCATGCAGAAGAAGATCCGCAACCACACCAAGCTCAAGGTGCCGTTCCAGCTCATCGCCGGTGAGCAGGACCGCGCGGCGGGCTCGGTGAGCTTCAGGTTCCGTGACGGCACCCAGGAGAACGGCGTGCCCGTCGACGAGGCGATCAGCCGCATCCGCGCCGCCATCGTCTCGCACGCTCAGGTGACGAGCGCCGGCCAGATCTGATGACGGATGAGCAGAGCGGGTTCGCCGGGCTGGAGAGCTCGGCGGACTTCGCCGCGGTTCCGGATGCCTTCCAACGGCTGTGGACCCCGCACCGGATGGTCTACATCGAGGGCGGGCCGACGCCGCACGAGGAGAACTGCCCGTTCTGCGCCGCCCCGAAGCTCGACGACGCCACGGCCCTCATCGTGGCACGCGGCGAGCACGCCTACGTGCTGCTGAACCTGTTCCCGTACAACAGCGGCCACCTGCTGGTCTGCCCGTACCGTCACGTCGCCCTCTACGACGACGCGACGCCGGAGGAGGTCGCCGAGATCGCCGAGCTGACGCAGATCGCCATGCGCGTCGTGCGCCAGGTCTCGAACTGCGACGGCTTCAACATCGGCATGAACCAGGGCCGGGTCGCCGGGGCCGGCGTGGCCGACCACCTGCACCAGCACATCGTGCCGCGCTGGGCGACGGACGCGAACTTCTTCCCGATCATCGCCGAGACGAAGGCCATCCCGCGCCTGCTGGGCGAGACCCGGCAGGCCATAGCCGATGCCTGGCCGAAGGCTGCGCCGACGTCCTGAGCGCCGATGCGCGCCGCTTGGGCGGGATCCGCTCAGCGCACCTGCCGGGCTGCGAACTGCATCCGCGGGTGAGCGTAGGCCTCCTGCGACTCGACGAGCTGCAGTTCGCGCTCACCGGACTCGTGGGTGCGGGAGAGTAGGTCGAAGACGCTCGACGCCGTGCGGGCGAGGGCGTCGGCCGCGTCACCGGAACGCGCGTAGTGAGCGGTGAACAGTGCAGCGGTGACGTCGCCTGAGCCGTTCGCCTTCATCGGGAGCAGCGGCGTCTGCACGATCCAGGCGCCTCGGTCGTCGACGGCGAGCATCTCGATGGTGCCCTCCTCGCGATCGGGGCGCTCGACGCTGGTCACGAGCACCGTGCTGGGGCCCATCGCACGGGCGAGATCGACGGACGCGAGAGTCGACTCGAGACTGTCGGGCTCGGTGCCGGTGAGGTAGCCGAGCTCGAACTGGTTGGGCGTGATGATGTCGGCGACGGGCACGACCCTCTCGCGCAGCAGCACGGGGATCTCGGGCGCGACGAAGCATCCCGACTTCGCGTTGCCCATTACGGGGTCGCAGGAGTAGATCGCCGCGGGGTTGGCGGCCTTGATGCGCGCGACGGCGTCGATGATGACGTCTCCGATGCCCGCTCCGCCCTGGTAGCCGGAGAGCACGACGTCGATCGCGGGGAACACTCCGCGTTCCTCGATGCCGGTGATCACGGCGGCGACGTCGTCGGGGCTGATGAGCGGACCACGCCAGGCTCCGTAGCCGGTGTGGTTGGAGAAGGTGACCGTGTAGACGGGGAGCACCTCCACCCCGATGCGCTGGAGCGGGAACACGGCGGCCGAGTTCCCGACGTGGCCGTAGGCGACAGCGGACTGAATCGAGAGGATCTTCACCATCAGATTGTCCCACCCCGAAGTCAGCGCGAGACGACCTGCGTCTCGAAGACCCCCGCCGGGCTAATACACTTGGCGTTCATGACCGATAGCACTTCCTCCCAGCACTTCGGTTCGAGCCGCGTCAAGCGCGGACTCGCCGAGATGCTGAAGGGCGGCGTCATCATGGACGTCGTCACCCCCGAGCAGGCCCGTATCGCCGAGGATGCCGGCGCCGTCGCCGTCATGGCGCTCGAGCGCGTTCCCGCAGACATCCGTTCGCAGGGTGGCGTCGCACGCATGAGCGACCCCGACCTCATCGAGGCGATCATCGCCGAGGTCTCCATCCCCGTGATGGCGAAGGCCCGCATCGGTCACTTCGTCGAGGCGCAGGTGCTGCAGGCGCTCGACGTCGACTACATCGACGAGTCCGAGGTTCTGAGCCCCGCCGACTACGTGAACCACATCGACAAGTGGGGCTTCAACGTCCCCTTCGTCTGCGGTGCGACCAACCTGGGTGAGGCTCTCCGCCGCATCAACGAGGGCGCTGCCATGATCCGCTCGAAGGGCGAGGCCGGCACCGGCGACGTCTCCGAGGCGACCAAGCACATCCGCAAGATCAAGAGCGAGATCGCCGCGCTGTCGTCGATGTCGAAGGACGAGCTGTACGTCGCGGCCAAGGAGCTGCAGGCTCCCTACGACCTCGTCGTCGAGGTCGCCGAGACCGGCAAGCTCCCCGTCGTGCTGTTCACCGCCGGCGGCGTCGCGACTCCGGCCGACGCGGCCATGATGATGCAGCTCGGTGCCGACGGCGTGTTCGTCGGATCCGGCATCTTCAAGTCGGGCAACCCCGCCCAGCGTGCGGCGGCCGTGGTCAAGGCCACGACGTTCCACGACGACCCCGCCGTCATCGCCGAGGTCTCGCGCGGGCTCGGCGAGGCGATGGTCGGCATCAACGTCTCCGACCTCGCAGCTCCGCACCGCCTCGCCGAGCGCGGGTGGTAGCACCTCAGGTCGCCACACCGCGGGTCGGCGTGCTCGCCCTGCAGGGCGACTTCCGCGAGCACGCCCAGGTCCTCCGCATCCTCGGGGCCGACGTCACTCTCGTGCGTCGCCCCGAGGAGCTCGCGGCCGTCGACGGCCTCGTGATCCCGGGCGGCGAGTCCAGCGTCATGGACAAGCTCGCGCGTACCTTCGGACTCGCCGAGCCTCTGCGCGCCGCCATCCGCGGCGGGCTGCCGGTCTACGGCACCTGCGCCGGGCTCATCATGCTGGCGGACACCGTGCTCGACGGCATCCGGGGCCAGGAGAGCCTCGGCGGCCTCGACGTCTCGGTGCGCCGCAACGCCTTCGGCTCGCAGACGCATTCGTTCGAGACCGACCTCGACGTGCCCGTGCTCGGGGGAGAGCCCATGCACGCCGTCTTCATCCGCGCCCCCATCGTCGAATCGGTGGGGCCGGCTGCGACCGCTCTCGCCACGCTGGAGGACGGCCGCTGCGTCGCCGTCGAGCAGGACAACCTCCTCGGCACCTCGTTCCACCCCGAGGTGACGGGCGACTACCGCATCCACGAGTACTTCCTCGGCAAGGTGCGCGCGGCGGCCTGACTCGGCCGCCGCAGCCGGCGTCGGTGCCGTGGGGCATGATGAGCCCATGGCTGCGAAGAGATACGTCGCGCTGCTGCGCGGCATCAACGTCAACGGGGTGAAGATCCTCTCGGTCGACCTGGCCGAGCTGTTCCGCACTCTCGGGTTCACCGAGGTGAAGACCGTTCTGGCCAGTGGCAACGTGCGCTTCGATTCCGGGACGACGGATGCCGCTGCGAGTGACGCCGCTGCGCTGAAGGCGGCGATCGAGACGGCGCTTCGGGAGCGCTTCGGCTACGACGCGTGGATCGTGCTGGTCGGCCTCGCCGACCTGGCGGCCGTCGTCGAGGCGTTCCCTTTCGATGCCGCGCGTGACGGCTGGCACCCGTACGTGCTGTTCGGCTCCGATGACGCTGTACTCGCGGAACTGACGGAACTCGGCGCCGACCTCGACCCCGCCGACGACGTGATCGCCCCCGGGAAACACGTCATCTACTGGCACAACCGCCGCGATGTCGGTGTCGACAGTGCGTTCTCGAAGATCGCGGGCAAGGTGAGGTACCGCTCGACGACGACGAACCGCAACCTGCGCACGCTCCGCAAGCTGATCGCCTGACCAGCGGCGGCCGAGCGGGATGACTGGTCGGCCTTCCCTCGCGCCTGACACCCGGCAGCACTCGCGATGGGTAGAATCGAAGGCATGTCAGGGCATTCCAAGTGGGCAACGACCAAGCACAAGAAGGCGATCATCGACTCGCGTCGCGCCAAGTCGTTCGCCAAGTTGATCAAGAATATCGAGGTCGCCGCCAAGATGGGCGGTGCCGATCTGGCGGGCAACCCCACGCTCGTCGACGCCATCCAGAAGGCGAAGAAGACGTCGGTCCCGATCGACAACATCAACCGCGCGGTCAAGCGCGGTGCCGGCCTCACCGGCGAGGCGGTCGACTACACGACGATCATGTACGAGGGCTACGCCCCGAACGGCGTCGCGATGCTCATCGAGTGCCTCACCGACAACAAGAACCGCGCCGCAGCCGACGTGCGCACCGCCGTCAGCCGTAACGGCGGCACCATGGGCGACCCGGGCAGCGTCGCTTACAACTTCCACCGCAAGGGCCTCATCGTCGTCGCCCACGCCGACGGCCTCACCGAGGACGACGTGCTCATGGCCGTGCTCGAGGCCGGTGCGGAAGAGGTGACGGACGAGGGCGAGACCTTCGAGATCCTCACCGACCCGTCGCAGATGGTCGCCGTGCGCACGGCGCTGCAGGATGCCGGGATCGACTACGACTCCGCCGACGTGGCCTTCGTTCCGAGCCTCAAGATCGAGGTCGACGCCGAGACCGCCCGCAAGGTGTTCCGCCTCATCGACGCCCTCGAGGACTCGGACGACGTGCAGAACATCTACACGAACCTCGACCTGAGCGCCGAGGCGCAGGCCGAACTCGAAGCAGACGAGTAACCCGCCGTGCGGGTGCTCGGCGTCGACCCCGGCCTGACCCGGTGCGGTGTCGGCGTCATCGATGTGGCGCCGGACCGCACGGCGAAGCTCGTCGACGTGGTGGTCATCCGCTCGTCGCCCGAGCTGCCGATCGAGCAGAGGCTCGCCCATGTCGCGGCCGGGCTCGAGGCGATCCTCGACGAGCACCGACCGCAGACGGTCGCACTGGAGCGGGTCTTCGCCCGCAGCGACGTCTCGACGATCATGGGCACGGCCCAGATCTCCGGAGTCGCCATGTACCTTGCGGCCAAGCGCGCCCTGCCGGTGTCGCTGCACACGCCGAGTGAGGTGAAGGCGGCCATCACGGGCTACGGCCGCGCCGACAAGGCGCAGGTGGGAGCCATGGTCGCCCGCATCCTCGGGCTGGACGCCGTTCCGAAGCCGGCGGATGCCGCTGACGCCCTGGCGTTGGCGCTCTGCCACGCCTGGCGTTCCGGAACGCCCGGGGCGCCGGCAGGCGGCGGCGCCCTCACGCCGGCACAGGAGGCATGGCGCGCCGCAGAGCGCAGCGCCTCGGCGTCGGCAGGCGCCCGTAGGCTGAGTCGGTGATCTCCTCCCTTCGCGGCACAGTCCTCTCGGCCCTCGGCGGCACTGTCGTCCTCGAGGTCGGGGGAGTCGGCTTCTCGGTCCTCACCACGCCCGCCGCCGCCCTGTCCGTGCGCATCGGCGACGAGGCTCGACTGCTCACCACCCTCGTGGTGCGTGAAGACTCGCTCACCCTGTTCGGTTTCCCGACGGGCGAGGAACTCAGCGTCTTCGAGGTGCTCATGGGCGTGACGGGCGTCGGCCCGAAGTCGGCGCTGGGCGTGCTCGCCGCGCTCACCCCCGACCAGATCGCCCGCGCCGTGGACACCGAAGACGACGCGGCGTTCCGCAAGGTCAGCGGAATCGGGCCCAAGACCGCGAAGCTCATCGTGCTCTCGCTGACCGGCAAGCTGCTCGTCGCGCCGGGGGCCGCCCCGGCTCCGGCATCCGTGCCCGTATCGAGCACGGGGGAGAGCGTCATCGCCGCCCTCGTCGGCCTCGGGTGGTCGGAGCGCGTCGCCGCGACGGCCGTCGAGGAGATCATCGGCGAGATGCCCGACATCACCGTCCCCGTCGCGCTGCGCCAGGCCCTGTCCCGCCTCGGCCCGGCCACCCAGAGCGGAAGCCGATCATGACGGATCTCGATCTCACCAACCCCGAACTCGAGAGCGAATCCGAGCTCGCCTTCGAGGGCGCCCTGCGTCCGCGCTCGCTGGGCGAGTTCGTCGGGCAGACCAAGGTGCGCGGCCAGCTGCAGCTGCTCCTCACGGCGGCGACGATGCAGCAGCGCACCCCCGACCACATCCTGTTGGCAGGCCCTCCCGGCCTCGGCAAGACCACTCTCGCCATGATCGTGGCGCACGAGGCCGGTCGTCCCCTGCGCATGTCGAGCGGTCCGGCCATCCAGCACGCCGGAGACCTGGCCGCGGTGCTGAGCTCGCTCGTTCCGGGCGAGGTGCTGTTCATCGACGAGATCCATCGCATGGCGCGCTCGGCCGAGGAGATGCTCTACCTCGCCATGGAGGACTTCCGCATCGACATCATGGTGGGCAAGGGTGCAGGAGCGACATCCGTTCCCCTCGATCTCGCGCCGTTCACCCTCGTGGGTGCCACCACGCGCTCGGGGCTGCTGCCCAACCCGCTGCGCGACCGCTTCGGTTTCACGGCCCACCTCGAGTTCTACGCCGACTCCGAGCTCGAGCAGGTGCTGGAACGCGCCGCCAGGCTGCTCGACCTGCGCATCGATCGCGACGCCATCGCCGAGATCGCCGGCCGCTGCCGGGGCACGCCCCGCATCGCGAACCGCCTGCTCCGTCGTGTGCGCGACTACACGCTCGTGCACGGCCGGCCCACCGACGGCTCCGAGATGGCGCGAGCCGATGTCGCATCGGTGCGTGCGGCCCTCGATCTCTACGAGGTCGACTCCCTCGGGCTCGACCGCCTCGACCGGCAGGTCATGACGACGATGCTCGAGCGCTTCGGCGGCGGACCCGTCGGCCTCAACACCCTCGCCGTGTCTGTCGGCGAGGAGGCCGAGACCATCGAGGCCGTCGTCGAGCCGTTCCTGGTGCGCATCGGGCTCATCACCCGCACTCCCCGAGGCCGCATGGCGACTCCGGAGGGATGGCGTCACTTCGGGCTCAGGCAGCCGGGAGTGGGCCTCACACTCGATGACCTATAATTCCACTTGGCCCATGTTGTATCCCGCGCCAGACGGGCGTGGTTGAGGGGCCCATTCCGGAAGGCTTTCCCCGTTGGATCCCATCACACTCATCATGCTCGCCGTCCTGGCGCTGCTCATCTTCTTCATGTTCCGCAACAGCCGCAAGCGCTCGAAGGACCAGGCGAACCTGCAGTCCACGATCGTCCCCGGCGCCAAGGTCATGACCAACTTCGGCGTCTTCGGCACCATCCTCTCCATCGATGAAGAGGAGAACGAGGTGCTCCTCGAGACCACCCCGGGTACAGTCCTGACCGTTCACCGCCAGACCGTCGCCCGCGTCGTCACGCCGGCCGTCGGCACGGAGTCGACCGCCGTCGACGCGCCGCACGACGAGCTCTCCACCGAGCCCGAGTTCGGTGAGCGCATCGACGAGTCGGCCAACACCGACAACACGGTCGTCGGAGACATCGACGTCGACGGGCAAGACCCGAAGAAGTCGAACGACTGACACCCTCCCTCCCCTTCGCACTCGCGCCGATGGCGGCGCGAGTGCGCGCGTAGAAAGCTGAGTTCCCTCGGTGGCAAAGTCGACACCCGTCAAGAAGGCGTGGCGTTCCCTCTCGTGGCTCGGAGCGATCGTCGTCGCCCTCGTCGTGATCAACACCGCGGCCGTGCTGTGGGGCGGAGGGTCCTGGACCCCCAAGCTCGCGCTCGACCTCGAGGGCGGAACGCAGATCATCCTCGCGCCCAAGCTCGAGACGGGGCAGACGGTCACCGATGAGCAGCTCACCCAGGCTGTATCGATCATCCGCCAGCGCGTCGACGCCTCCGGCGTCAGCGAGGCCGAGATCAGCACGCAGGGCGGCAGCAACATCGTCGTCGCGATCCCCGGAAAGCTCGACGAGGAGACGAAGAACCGCATCCAGTCGTCGGCCAAGCTCGAGCTGCGTCCGGTGCTGCTCGCGGGCGCTCCGTCGGATTCCTCCGTCGGCGGCGACGCCAGCGCGTCTCCCACGCCGTCACCGACCGAGTCGCTGCGCGCCACACCCACGGTGAGCCCGACCAACGGCTCGGACACCAACTGGATCACGCCGGCACTGCAGGCCGAGTACGACGCGTTCACCTGCTCGTCCGATGAGGCGGCCACGACGAACGCGGCACCCGCCGACGTCCCCCTCGTGACCTGCGACACCACCGGGACGGTGAAGTACCTGCTCGGCCCGGTCGAGGTCGACGGCGCCGACATCAACGACGCCACCAACGGCCAGGAGACGAACCAGCAGGGTGCATCCACCGGTCGCTGGGTCGTCAACCTCACCTTCAACGATCAGGGCACCAAGGACTTCGGCGAGGTCAGCCAGCGCCTCTACGGCCTGACCGCCACGCCGCCGCTCAACCAGTTCGCCTTCGTCATCGACGGACAGGTGCTCTCGGCACCGACCATGAACGGCGTCATCACCGACGGCAAGCCCTCCATCTCGGGCAACTTCGACCAGGAGTCGTCGAAGGCCCTCGCCGACCAGCTGAAGTTCGGTGCGCTGCCGATCAGCTTCACCGTGCAGTCCTCCGAGACCATCACGGCGACCCTCGGCTCCTCCCAGCTGTTGAGCGGCCTCATCGCCGGTCTCATCGGCCTCCTGCTCGTGTTCGGCTACTCCCTGTTCCAGTACCGTCTGCTCGGCACCGTCACGATCGTGTCGCTGATCGTGGCCGGAATCATCACCTACCTCACGCTCTGCATCCTGTCGTGGTACCAGGGCTACCGGCTGTCGCTCGCCGGCATCGCCGGCATCATCGTGGCCATCGGCTTCACCGCGGACTCCTTCATCGTCTACTTCGAGCGCGTGCGCGACGAGCTGCGCGACGGTCGTGTGCTCGGCTCCGCCGTCGAGGCGGGCTGGAAGCGGGCGCTCCGCACCGTGTACGCCTCCAAGGCGACCAACCTGCTCGCGGCGATCGTGCTGTTCGTGATCGCCGTCGGCAGCGTCAAGGGCTTCGCCGTGACGCTCGGTATCACCACGGTGATCGACGTCATCATCGTGGTGCTGTTCACGCACCCGATGCTCCAGCTGCTCGCGCAGACCCGGTTCTTCTCGAGCGGTCACCCGCTCTCGGGCCTCGACCCGTCGGCCCTCGGCGCCGTCTACCGTGGCCGCGCCGAGTTCCGCACCTCCGCGCAGCTGACGGCGGCCAAGGCCGCCAGCAGCTCGCGCGAGGCTGCCAAGCGCCAGACCATCGCCGAGCGCAAGGCCGCCGAGGCTGCAGCGCTCGACGCCTCCGGCGGGTCGAAGCCCGCCACGTCCGCAGCATCAGCACCGTCGGCCACCGGCGATATCTCGAAGAACGGGAAGGAGTCCTGATGGCCAGCCGTCTGACAACGTTCGGTAACGACCTCTACACGGGCAAGCGCTCGTTCGACTTCGTCGCGAAGCGCAAGCTCTGGTTCATCATCGTCGGCGCCCTGGTGCTGATCTCGATCCTCATCCCGGTGGTGCGTGGAGGCTTCAACCTCGGCATCGAGTTCCGCGGAGGTTCGCAGTTCCAGATCACCGGCGTCAGCGACGCCGAGACCCAGCCGGCGACGGATGCGGTGGCATCCGTCGTTCCCGATGCCGTGGCCCACGTCACCATCGTGGGTGGCGGCAGCGGCGTGCGCGTGCAGACCGACCAGCTCACGACGGCCGAGACGAAGGACGTCGCGACGGCTCTCGAGGACGCCTACGACGTCACGGAGGCCGACGTCTCGTCCTCCTTCATCGGACCCGTGTGGGGAGCCGACATCACCCGGCAGACCATCCAGGGCCTGCTCGTGTTCCTGCTGTTGGCCGCTGTGGGCATGGCGCTGTACTTCCGCACCTGGAAGATGTCGCTCGCCGCCATCGTCGCCCTGCTCGTCGACCTCGTGGTCACGTCGGGGGTCTACGCGGCCTCGGGCTTCGAGGTGACGCCTGCTGCGATCATCGGACTGCTCACGATCCTGGCGTATTCGCTCTACGACACCGTCGTGGTCTTCGACAAGATCCGCGAGAACACGCAGGAGGACGTGGTCGAGACCAAACGCACCTTCGCCGAGTCGGTGAACCTCGCGGTGAACCAGACCCTGGTGCGTTCGATCAACACCAGCGTCATCGCGGCCCTCCCGGTCGCGTCGATCCTGTTCATCGGAGCCTTCGCCCTCGGTGCAGACACCCTGCGCGACATCTCGCTCGCGCTGCTGATCGGAATCCTGGTCGGAACCTGGTCGACGGTCTTCCTCGCCGCCCCGCTGTACTCGCTGCTGCGCGAGGGCGAGAAGAACGTGAAGAAGCACGACGCCAAGGTGCGATCGATTCGCGAGCGGGCAGCGGCGGATGCCGCCCCCGCCGAGGAGATCACGGTTTGACGCTGCCCGCGAACACCGGGGCCCTGGTCGATCCAGGGTCCCGGGAGCGGGATAATTGAACATCGGACAGGAGGCGACGCCATGACGGATATGAACACGTCATCCACGGCGTCGCTGCGCCGTCTGGTGCCGCGCATCTTCTCGAAGGCGCAGCCCGTCGGCGCCGTCGACACCCTGATCCGCACGGTCCGGATGCATCATCCGAAGGCCGACCTCTCGATCATCGAGCGCGCGTACACCGTCGCCGAGAAGGCCCACACAGGCCAGAAGCGCCGCAGCGGCGAGCCGTACATCACGCACCCCGTCGCCGTCGCGCAGATCCTCGCCGACCTCGGCATCGGCGCAAAGACGGTGGCTGCCGCACTGCTGCACGACACCGTCGAGGACACCGAGTACACCCTCGACCAGGTGCGGGCGGACTTCGGCGACGAGATCGCGATGCTGGTCGACGGCGTCACGAAGCTCGACAAGGTCAAGTACGGCGACTCGACCCAGGCCGAGACCGTGCGCAAGATGATCGTCGCGATGTCGAAGGACATCAGGGTGCTCATCATCAAGCTCGCCGACCGCCTGCACAACGCGCGCACCTGGGGCTTCGTGCCCGCCGAGTCGGCCACCCGCAAGGCCACGGAGACCCTCGAGATCTACGCGCCCCTCGCGCACAGACTCGGCATCCAGGCCATCAAGTGGGAGCTCGAGGACCTGTCGTTCGCCGTGCTCTACCCGAAGATCTACGCCGAGATCGAGTCTCTCGTTCGCCAGCGCACCCCCGAGCGTGAGCAGTTCGTGCAGAACGTGATCGACGCCGTCAACGGCGACCTCAAGGCGGGCAAGATCCGCGGGAACGTGGTCGGACGGCCCAAGCAGTACTACTCGATCTACCAGAAGATGGTGGTTCGCGGTCGCGAGTTCGACGAGATCTACGACCTCGTGGGCATCAGGGTCCTGGTGAACTCCGTGCGCGACTGCTACGCGGTGCTCGGCTCCATCCACGCCCGCTGGACTCCGCTGCCCGGTCGCTTCAAGGACTACATCGCCACCCCGAAGTTCAACCTCTACCAGTCGCTGCACACGACGGTGCTCGGCCCGGCCGGTCGCCCCGTCGAGATCCAGATCCGGACCCACGAGATGCACCAGCGCGCCGAGTTCGGTGTCGCGGCGCACTGGAAGTACAAGGAACAGGTCAACGGCAAGTCGAACGGACCCGGCCCGCAGAGCGAGAACGACATGGCGTGGCTCGCGCACATCTCGGACTGGCAGGCCGAGACCGACGACCCGGGCGAGTTCCTCGATTCCCTGCGCTACGAGATCGGTGCGAAGGAGGTCTACGTCTTCACGCCGAAGGGCCGGGTGATCGGCCTGCCGTCGGATGCGACCCCCGTCGACTTCGCGTACGCCGTGCACACGGAGGTGGGCCATCGCACCATGGGCGCGAAGGTCAACGGCCGACTCGTTCCCCTCGAGTCCACCCTGTCGAGCGGCGACGTCGTCGAGGTCTTCACCTCGAAGAACCCCGACTCCGGCCCCAGCCAGGACTGGCTGAACTTCGTCAAGAGTCCGCGAGCGCGCAACAAGATCCGCCAGTGGTTCACCAAGGAGCGCCGCGACGAGGCCATCGAGCAGGGCCGGGATGCCATCGCCAGGGCGATGCGCAAGCAGAACCTGCCCCTGCAGAAGCTGATGAGCCAGGACTCGTTCGCCGAGGTGGCCGCCCAGCTCAAGTACGTCGACGTGTCAGCCCTCTACGCCGCGGTCGGCGAGGGCCACGTCTCGACGCAGTCCGTGCTCGAGAAGGTCGTCGCGAGTGTGCAGGCAGACACCGAGGTCGAGACGAACGACTTCGCGCTGCCGGCCAAGGGGCGCACGCAGATGCTGCGCGACAGCGACTCCGGCGTGCTGGTGAGGGGTGCGCCCGACATCCTCGTCAAGCTCGCCCGCTGCTGCACCCCGGTGCCCGGAGACCCCATCGTCGGCTTCATCACGCGCGGCCAGGGCGTCTCAGTCCACCAGGCCGACTGCCACAATGTCGCCGGCCTGATGAAGGAGCCCGAGCGCATGATCGAGGTGGAGTGGGCTCCCACGTCGAAGAGCCTGTTCCTCGTGCAGATCCAGATCGAGGCGCTCGACCGCGCCGGCCTGCTCTCCGACGTCACCAGGGTGCTGTCGGAGCACCACGTGAACATCCTCTCGGCGAACGTCTCGACTTCACGCGACAGACTGGCGCTCAGCCGCTTCGTCTTCGAGATGGGTGACACGACCCATCTCGACCGCGTGCTGAATGCCGTGCGGCGCATCGAGGGCGTCTACGACGTCTACCGCGTCAGCGACGGCTGACACGGCGCACTCGAGGCGTGAACGGGCTCGTCGCATGTGCGATCGCGCCCCCGAACCGATGACTCGGGCGAGCACGGACTCGAGCGGGATGCCCGTGCACTCCCTCAGCGCCTGGAGAAGGCCGACGGCGGCCTCGTCGTCGACGGCGCCGTCACGGGCCAGGTCGAGCATCGTGCGTTCCGGTGACGTGACGAGAGCAGCTCCCACGACGGCGATCTCGCTGCCGTCGATCACGACCTCGCGGAGGTCGAACCGCGTCGTCGTCTGACGATGCCTGGAGCGGATGTCGATGCAGAACTGCAGCCGCACCGGGGGAGCGGCCACGGCACCCCACACCCAGGCGGCGGTCAGCCTGTCGGCGACGAAGCGGGCCGGAGCCTGCCGCGAGATGACCTCGGCGCGGACGGCGCGCAGCTCGGGGAGGTCGACCGGGGCGAAGCATCCGCCGATCGCATAGACCTCACCGGTGAGCCTGGCGGCGTGGAGCTCGGCGAGGGGCAGGTCGGCTGGGGACAGGACATCGGGGAGTCGCGGCATCCGTCCAGCATGATCGCCGGTCTGGAACGCCGACGGCCCCGACGCGATTCTGTGCGTCGGGGCCGTCGGTCGTGCAGCTTGTGGATTACTGGCCGATGGCCTTCAGCCAGGCCTTGCGGGTCTCCAGCGCCTCGGTGGCATCGGCGATCGCCTTGGCGTCCTTCGAGGCCGTGGCCTTCTCGAGGTCGGCCTCGAGCTTGGCGATGGCGTCGTTCAGTTGTCCGGCGAGGCCCTCGGTGCGCGCCTTCGTCTCGGGGTTGTTGCGCTTCCAGTGGTCATCGTCGAGCTTGCGCACGGATGCCTCGACCTTGCGCAGGCGCTCCTCGACGACCTTGACCTGGTCACGGGGGACCTTGCCGATCTCGTCCCAGCGGCGCTGGATGGAGGTGAGCGCCGTGCGCGCCTTCGTGCGGTCGGTCTCGGCGAGGATCGGCTCGGCCTCCTCGAGCAGGGCCAGCTTCAGCGTCAGGTTGCCCGAGTACTCCTCGTTCTCCTGCGCGTCGACCTCGGCCTTGGCTCCGTAGAGCACGTCACCGGCGGCCTTGAAGCGTGCCCACAGGGCGTCGTCCTGCTTCTTGCCTGCGCGACCGGCGGTCTTCCAGTCCTCGAGCAGGTTGCGGTAGGCGGGAATGCCGTCAGCACCCTTCGGTGCCAGCGCCTCGGCCTGCTCGATGAGCGCCTGCTTGCGGCTGCGCACGTCGCGGTGGGCGGAGTCGAGATCGGCGAAGAAGGCCTTGCGGTGCTGCTCGATGGTGGTGCGAGCCGCGCGGAATCGCTTCCAGAGTTCGTTGGCGGCGGCCTTCGGGATGCGCGGGCCCTCCTGCTGGTGGGTCTGCCACCGGGCGAAGAGGGCGTCGAGCTCGGCCGTGGCCTGCTTCCACTGCGTCTTCGCGGGGTCGGCTGCGGCGAGGGCCTCAGCGGCCTCGACGATGGCCGTGCGCTCGACGACGGCGGCTTCGGACGCTGCCTTCTCCTCGGCGCTCTGCGCTTCGGTCAGCTCGGAGACCGTGCCTCCGAGGGCGTCGAGACGGCGCGTGAGCGAGGCCAGGTCGCCGACGGCATTGGCCGTCGAGATGGTCGAGCTCAGCGTCGAGACGGCCTTCGAGATGTCGACGGCGGGTCCGCCGCGCTTGGCGCGCTGCTCGAGCAGGGTGACCTGACCGGCGAGGTCGGTGTACTTGCGCTCGAAGTAGCCGAGGGCCTCTTCGGGTGTGCCGTCGGGGAACTGGCCCACTTCCCGTTCGCCGTCAGCTTCGCGCACGAAGACCGTGCCCGTCTCGTCGACGCGACCCCAGGGGTGCTCTTTCTCAGTTACCACGAGTTCCACCTTGTTTGTGATGCGCAACACGGGTTCGCCCCGCGGATGCCGCACGTTCGATCGGCCGCCGACGACGGCCACAGCGGCATAAGCCTATTCCACGCCTCGGGGCGCGGGTATCGGATGCCGTGGGTTCACCGCCCGTCGAGCGCTACTCGACGGTCAGATCCGACATCGTCACGGGAACGGCCGGCTTGCCGTCGCTGGCGCCGCCCTCGACGCCCTTCGAGGTGATCTGCGAGTTCAGCTCGTCGAGTCCGCCGGTGACGGTTCCGATGACCGTGTAGCCGCCTGCGGCATCCGCAGGGATCGTGGTGTCTCCGTAGACGATGAAGAACTGGCTGCCCATGCTGTACGCGTTGCCGCCCTGGCGGGCCATGGCGATGGTGCCGGCCGGGTACACGCCGTCGGCCGGTGCGTTCTCGATCGGGCCGTAGCTGTAACCGGGGCCACCGGCGCCGGTGCCGTCGGGGTCGCCGCACTGCAGCACCTCGAAGCCCTCTCCCGTGGTCAGGCGGTGGCAGGTGACGCCGTCGTAGAAGCCGCTCTCGATCAGGCTGACCGTCGAGGCCACGCCCTGCGGTGCGGCCGCGCCATCGAGGGTGAAGTCGAGCGTCACGTCGTTGAGCTTCATCGAGCCGGTCCAGCTGCGATCCTCGGCGACCGAGACAGGAGGCACGTCGCCGGAGTTCTCGCCGGCCGCCGCCGTGGGCGTCGGCGTCGGGGTGGCGCTGGCCGAGGGCTCGGCCACGGGGGTGCCCGGGCCGCCGTTGAAGTAGGCCAGCTGGGCGCCGACGGCGATGACCGCCACGGCCACCACGACGATGCTCGCGATGATGTTGTCACGGCGGCGCCGGGTCACCCTGTGCTGGTGAACCTTCTGCCGGGCCTGGTAGGCGCGAAGCCGCTGACGGGCCTCGCGGGTCTCACGGTCCGGACGGTTGTTCGATGCCACGGTGCTCCTCGAGATAGGCGAACTCCGCTGAACTCTACGGGAGCCGCGCATCAGTCGAAAAACCGACGTGCCGAGCACTGTCATCCGGGCCGATTACGCTGAGGGGATGACGGATGCCGGCCTCGGGTTGCGCGGCGGCGCGACGCCGCTCGCGGTGCGCATGCGACCCCGCAGCATCGAGGAGGTGGCCGGACAGCGTCACCTGCTCACGCCGGGTTCCCCGCTCGTCGCCCTCGCCAGCGACAAGACGGGGGAGCGCGGCAGCGTCTCGATCATCCTCTGGGGGCCGCCCGGCACGGGCAAGACGACGCTGGCCCAGGCGATCGCCCACAGCTCCGGTCGACGCTTCGTCGAGCTCTCGGCGGTCTCCGCCGGCGTACGCGACGTGCGGCAGGTCATGGACGAGGCGATGTCGACCCGCGACCTCTACGGCATCGCCACAGTCCTCTTCCTCGATGAGATCCACCGCTTCACCAAAGCGCAGCAGGACGCCCTGCTCCCGGGCGTCGAGAACGGCTGGGTCATCCTCGTGGCCGCCACGACCGAGAACCCGTCGTTCTCCGTCATCTCGCCGCTGTTGTCGCGCTCGCTCCTGCTCACCCTCGAGACCCTGAGTGATGACGACCTGGGCATCCTCGTCGACCGCGCCGTGTCCGATCCGCGCGGCCTCGACGGAAAGTTCACTCTCGACGACGAGGCGCGCTCGTCCATCATCAGGCTGGCGTCCGGCGACGCCAGACGCGCATTGACGGCGCTCGAGGCGGCGTCGGTCTCGGCCGGATCGACCCCGGCTGGCCCTGCGGCATCCGGTGCAGCGAAGAAGTCGACGAAGAAGCCCGTGATCACGGCCGAGCTGGTGGCGCTGGCCGTCGACCGCGCGCTGCTGCGCTACGACCGCAACGGTGACGAGCACTACGACGTGATCAGCGCATTCATCAAGTCCGTGCGGGGCTCCGACGTCGACGCGGCCCTGCACTACCTCGCCCGCATGATCGAGGCCGGAGAGGATCCGCGCTTCATCGCGCGACGCATCATCGTCTCGGCGTCCGAGGACATCGGCATGGCCGATCCGCAGGCTCTGGTGGTGGCCATCGCCGCCGCCGACGCCGTGCAGTACATCGGCATGCCCGAGGGACGCATCCCGTTGGCGCAGGCCGTCGTGCACCTGGCGACAGCGCCGAAGTCCAACGCCGCCTACAACGGCATCAACGCCGCGATAGCCGACGTGAAGGCCGGGAAGATCGGCCGGGTGCCGAAGCCCCTCCGCGACGCGCACTACGCCGGCGCCAAGCGTCTGGGGCACGGCAAGGGCTACAAGTACCCGCATGACGACGCGATCGGCGTCGTCGAGCAGCAATACCTCCCGAACGAGCTGAAGGGCACCCGCTACTACGTGCCGACGGAGCACGGGAACGAGCGCGAGGTCGGCGCAAGGCTGGCCAAGCTGCTGCGGATCATCCGCGGCAAGTAGGGCGGCTGCGCCGTCCACCCGGCGCTCAGGCAGGAGGCGGTCGCTGTGCTAAGCTTTCGGAGGCCAAAGGCCCGGAATTCCAAGCGCGGCTGCGAGGAACCCGGAGCCCGAGGGAACACGACCTGTAGCCGGTCTTCTCCCGCAGCCGATCCCTCTGACTTCACCGGGCACTCCTGTGCGCCGGTAACGACTGTTTGAGATCTTCTTCATCGAAAGGAAACCGTGTCTACCAAGTCACGTACCCGTAGCAAGACGCGCCTGTCGCGTGCGCTCGGAATCGCACTCACCCCCAAGGCTGCCAAGTACCTCGAGAAGCGTCCCTACGCTCCGGGCGAGCACGGTCGCACCAAGCGCAAGGCCGACTCGGACTACGCGGTCCGTCTGCGCGAGAAGCAGCGTCTTCGCGCCCAGTACAACATCCGCGAGGCTCAGCTCAAGATCGCCTTCCAGGAGGCTCGCAAGGCCCAGGGCCTGACCGGTGAGAACCTGGTCGAGCTCCTCGAGATGCGTCTCGACGCCCTCGTGCTCCGTGCCGGCTTCGCCCGCACCAGCGCGCAGGCCCGTCAGATGGTCGTGCACCGTCACATCCTCGTCGACGGCAAGATCGTGGACCGCCCCTCCTTCCGCGTGAAGCCGGGTCAGCTCATCCACGTCAAGGCCCGCTCCGAGGGCACCGAGCCCTTCCAGGTCGCAGCAGCCGGCGGTCACGTCGACGTGCTCCCGAAGGTGCCCGCGTACCTCGAGGTCGAGCTCGACAAGCTGCAGGCCACGCTGGTCCGCCGCCCGAAGCGCGCCGAGGTCCCCGTGACCTGTGAAGTGCAGCTCGTCGTGGAGTACTACGCAGCTCGCTGATCATCAGTACGCTGGAGGGCGGATCATCTTCGGATGGTCCGCCCTTCGTCATTAAGCTCGGCGTCGGGACGCATGCCGGTTCGGGAATGGGGAGCATCGTGTCAGCTGGAGACATCGTCGGTCTGGTGGCGACGGGACTGTTCGCCGTACTGGTCGCGCTCATCGGCATCCTGCTGGTCAAGTTCGGCGGAGTGCTCGACGCCATCCGCGATTCGATCGTCGACGCCAACGCCAGCCTCACACCGCTGGTCGGCGAGGTGACCGAGACCGTGCGCTCGACGAACACGCAGCTGGCCAGGGTCGACACGATCACGAGGGACGTGGCCGACGTCACGGGCAACGTCTCGGCGCTGATCGCGCTGTTCGCCGCAACCGTCGGTGGCCCGCTGATCAAGCTCGCCGGATTCTCGGCGGCCGTCGTGGCCGCCTTCGGCTTCGCGCGCGGGGCAGAGCGCTCCACGGCGAAGCGCTGACGAAGTACTGTTGACAAGCACCACGAGAGCACGAGGAGCGGTTCGAATATGAAGAATGTTGTGTGGCTGATCATTGGCATCGCGGCCGGATTCGCCGTCGCCCACCAGGTCAACAAGACCCAGGAGGGGAAGCAGTTCTTCTCGACCATCGACGCCAGGGCTCGTGAGTTCGGCGAGGCCGTGAGCGAGGGCTACCGCCGTCGTGAGGCCGAGCTGCGCGACGCCATCGACGCCGACTAGTTCGCGAGCAGCATCCGGTCGCCTCCGACCACTGTCCATCTGATCGCGCCCGAGGGCGCTCCCACCGAGTACGGAACCCATGCAGACTGCAGACATCCGCCGGCGCTGGCTCGAGTTCTTCGCTGAGCGCGGCCACACCGTCGTGCCATCAGCGTCGCTCGTCAGCGACGACCCCACCCTCATGTTCACGGTCGCGGGCATGGTGCCATTCGTGCCGTACCTCACCGGAGTGGTCCCGTCGCCGTACCCGCGCGCCACGAGCGTGCAGAAGTGCATCCGCACCAGCGACATCGAGGAGGTCGGCCGCACCCCGCGGCACGGCACCTTCTTCCAGATGAACGGCAACTTCTCGTTCGGCGACTACTTCAAGGAAGGCGCCATCACCTACGCGTGGGAGCTGCTGACCTCCTCGGAGGCCGACGGCGGCTACGGCTTCGACCCGAAGGACCTCTGGGTCACGGTCTATAAGGACGACGACGAGGCCATCTCGATCTGGAAGCGCGTCGCCGGCCTGCCCGACGAGCGCATCCAGCGCCTCGACAAGGACACCAACTACTGGTCGACCGGCGTTCCCGGACCGGCGGGCCCCTGCTCCGAGATCTTCTTCGACCGTGGCCCCGCCTACGGCATCGACGGCGGCCCGGCGACGGACGACGACAGGTACGTCGAGATCTGGAACCTCGTCTTCATGCAGTACCTCATCGACGACGTGCGCTCGAAGTACGACTTCCGCATCGTCGGCGAGCTCCCGAAGAAGAACATCGACACCGGTATGGGCCTGGAGCGCGTCGCATTCATCAAGCAGGGCGTCGACAACATGTACGAGATCGACCAGGTGCGGCCCGTGCTCGATCGTGCAGCCGAGCTCTCCGGTCGCCGGTACGGCGCCGACCACGAGGACGACGTGCGCATGCGCGTCATCGCCGACCACGTGCGCTCGTCCCTCATGCTCATGAGCGACGGCGTCGCACCGTCGAACGAGGGCCGGGGCTACATCCTGCGCCGTCTCATGCGCCGCACGGTGCGCGCGATGCGCCTGCTCGGCGTCGACACCGCGACCTTCGGCGAGCTGTTCCCGGCGTCGCGCGATGCGATGAAGGCGGCGTACCCCGAGGTCGCGACCGACTTCTCGCGGATCGCCCAGCTCGCGAACGCCGAGGAGGAGACATTCCTCCGCACCCTCACCGCCGGCACCAGCATCCTCGACCTGGCCGTGGCCAAGACGAAGACCGAGAAGGCCGCAGCGCTCCCCGGCGACACCGCCTTCCTGCTGCACGACACCTACGGCTTCCCGATCGAGCTCACCCTCGAGATGGCGGACGAGGCCGGCCTCACCGTCGACCGCACGGCGTTCGACGAACTCATGCTCGCGCAGCGCACCCGTGCCAAGGCCGACGCGCGCTCGAAGAAGTCCGTGCTCGCCGACCTCACCGTCTACAGCCCGTTCCGAGCCCTCGGCGAGACCGTGTTCACGGGCTACACCGAGCTGCAGACGCAGTCGCGCGTGCTCGGCATCATCGTCGACGGTGAGTCCGTCGCGTCGGCGACGGAGGGGCAGACCGCCGAGGTCATCCTCGCCGAGACGTCGCTCTACGCCGAGTCCGGCGGTCAGTCGGCGGATGCCGGCCTCATCGTCGGTGCCGGCTTCGAGCTCGAGGTGCTCGACGTGCAGAAGCCCGTCAAGGGCCTCATCAGCCACACCGTGCGGGTCAGCGTCGGCGAGGTGGGGGTCGACGCCGTCGCCACCAGCGTCGTCGACGAGGACTACCGCCGCGGTGCCCGCCAGGCGCACTCCGGAACGCACATCATCCACGCGGCGCTGCGCCAGGTGCTCGGCCCGACAGCACACCAGTCGGGATCGTTCAACAAGGCCGGCTACCTGCGCCTGGACTTCGGCTGGAACAAGGCGCTCTCAGCCGAGACCCGCAGCGAGATCGAGGAGATCTCGAACAACGCCATCCGCGACAACCTCGAGGTGACGACTCGCGAGCTGAGCGTCGACGAGGCCAAGGCGCTCGGCGCGATGGCCCTGTTCGGCGAGAAGTACGGCGACACCGTGCGGATGGTCGACATCGGCGGACCGTGGTCGCGCGAGCTGTGTGCAGGCACCCATGTCTCGACGAGTTCCGAGATCGGCATGATCAACCTGGTCAGCGAGTCGAGCGTCGGTTCGACGAACCGCCGGGTGGAGTCGCTCGTGGGTCTCGAGGCCTTCAAGGACCTCGCGGCCGAGCGCGCGATCGTCTCCGAGCTCACCACCAACCTGAAGACGCCGCGCGAGAAGATCCCCGAGCGCATCGCCGAGCTGCTGGCCAACCTCAAGGCGGCCGAGAAGAAGATCGCGGCCTTCGAGGCGCGCGCCCTCAGCGATCGCGTTCCCGCCCTGGTGCAGAACGCGACCACCGTCGGCGACGTCACCGTCGTCGCCGAGCACGTCGGGAACCTCGCGTCGAGCGACGACCTGCGCGCGTTGGTGACCGCGGCGCGCGAGCGTCTCGGCAGTGCGGCATCCGTCGTCGCCCTCACCGCGGTGGTGAACGAGAAGCCCGCCGTGATCGTGGCGACCAACCCGGCAGCCCGCGACGCCGGCCTCGGTGCCGGCGCCATCGTGCGCGCCATGGCCGGTGCCCTCGGCGGTCGCGGCGGCGGCAAGGACGACCTCGCCCAGGGCGGTGGAACCGACGCCTCGGCCGTTCCGGCGGCACTCGAGGCGGCTCGGGACGCCGTCCGGGCCATCCGGTAGTCCTCGTGCGCACCGGAGTGCGGCTCGGCGTCGATGTGGGGAAGGTGCGCATCGGCGTCGCCCGCTCCGACCTGCACGGCATGCTCGCGACCCCCGTGGAGACCGTCCAGCGCGACGTCACCGACGGGGGAGCCGACATCGCCCGCCTGGTCGCGCTCCGCGACGAACTCGACGCCTTCGAGGTGATCGTGGGGCTGCCGCTGGCGATGTCGGGCGGTCACACGGCCTCGACCGCCGATGCCCTCGGCTTCGCCCGGGCCCTGCAGGCCGCCGTCGACGTGCCCGTCCGCATGGTCGACGAGAGGCTCAGCACTGTGTCGGCGCAGTCGGCCCTGCGCTCGTCGGGTCGCGGCTCGCGGACGCAGCGTCCGGTGATCGACCAGGTCGCCGCCGTTATCATTGTGCAACATGCGCTCGACAGCGAGCGCGGCACCGGTCAGCCTCCCGGCACCGTCGTCTCCTCCGTCGAAGGATCCTGAAGACTTGTCGAATGACACCCCCGTCCAGCCGGACGGAGATCGTGGCCCGCGCGATGGCGCGCAGGACCCAGCGGCCCCCAGTGACGGCGGCCTGAGCTGGAACGACCTTCTCGCCGGACGCACCCCGGCGGCCGGGAATCCCGCCTCGCCCGATCCCGCCATGCCGGATCCCGCCGTGCAGGTCCCCGCCGCACAGGAACCCCCTGCGCAGCCGCAGTCGCGTCGCGAGGCGAGGGAGGCCGCTGCGATCGCCGCGGCGCCCGAGGTCTCGCCCACCCCGCCCGCGCAGCCCACGGGGCCCGTGGCCCTGCAGCCGACCGGAAGCTCGCGGTCGCAGCGCAGGTCGCAGCGCACCGAGATCTACCCCGAACGGGAGAAGAGCGGTCGCGGTCGCGGCGCTGCCATCGGCTGCCTCGTGATCGTTCTGGTGCTGGTCGGAGCCGCGGTCGGCGGGTGGTTCGCCCTGCAGGGCCCGATCCAGTCGTTCATCGCGTCGACCCAGCCTCCGGCCGACTACAAGGGCGACGGAACCGGCGACGTGAACTTCGTCATCAAGGACGGCGACATCGGCGCCGACATCGCGCAGAACCTGCACTCCGAGGGGATCACGGCGTCGTTCGGGGCGTTCTACGGCCTCCTGTTGAAGCAGAGTCCGTCGCCCGTCTTCCAGCCGGGCGCCTATGCCATGCACGAGAAGATGAGCGCCGCAGCCGCACTCGCGGCGCTGGAGGAGCCGGCGAACAGACTCGAGAACACCGTCGTCATCCCCGAGGGCACAGCGGCCGTCGACGTCTACTCGCTGATCAGCGAGGGCACAGAGCTCCCGCTCGAGGAGGTCGAGGCCGCAGCCGAGGACGTCGCGTCGTTCGGGCTGCCGGCCGAGGCGAAGACGCTCGAGGGTTTCCTGTTCCCGGCCACCTACACCTTCGATCCGGGGGTGACGGCACCCGAGGTGCTGACGACCATGGTCGAGCGCTCGTTCCAGGCGCTCGATGAGGCAGGCGTGGCCCCGGACAAGCGCTGGGACACCATCCGCCTCGCCTCGTTGGTGCAGAAGGAGGCCGGCCTGCGCGACGACTACTACAAGGTCTCGAGGGTCTTCCTCAACAGGCTCGAGCAGGGCTGGAAGCTGCAGTCGGATGCGACGGTCGCCTACGGCACCGGCAACACGCACGTGGTGACGACGACGGATGCTGAGCGCGCCGACGAGGGCAACCTCTACAACACCTACGTCTACGACGGACTGCCGATCGGCCCGATCTCGAACCCCGGCGATCTCGCCATCGATGCTGCGCTGCATCCGGCCGACGGCCCGTGGATGTTCTTCGTGACGTGGAACCTCGACACCGGGGAGACCATCTTCTCGGAGACCGCGGACGAGCATGATGCCGCCGTCGCCAAGTGGCTGGCGTGGATGGACGAGCACCCGGAGTACGGTGGCTGACGCGGCGGTGCCCGTGGGCGACCGACTCGCGGTTCTCGGTTCCCCCATCGCCCACTCGAAGTCGCCGGCGCTGCACGCGGCGGCCTATGCCGTGCTCGGCCTGGACTGGAGCTACGAGCGCCACGAGGTCGACGCCGACGGCCTCGAGGCCTTCCTCGGCGGCTCGGCCGGAGCGTGGCGCGGGCTCTCGCTCACCATGCCGCTGAAGGCCAGGGCGCTGAGCCGTGCCGACGAGCTCGACATGATCGCCGAGCAGACCGGCGCGGTCAACACGCTGGTGTTCGCCGCCGACGGTCGCAGCACCGGTTTCAACACGGATGTCGCAGGCCTGGTGGCCGCGATCGCCGAGGCCGGCGTGCACTCGGCGCGGCACGTCGTCATCCTCGGCGCCGGAGCCACGGCGTCATCGGCCATCGTCGCCGCGGCCGACCTGGGCGCCGAGCACGTGCACCTCGCCGTGCGCAATCCCGCACGCGCCCATGAACTCGACGGCCTCAGCGCATCGCTCGGTCTCACGCATGCCGTGAGCACCTTCGACGAGCTCGACGACGTCGCCGGTGAGCTCGTCATCTCGACGTTGCCCGGTGGGACCGTCCTGGAGGCCGGGATTCCGCTGGGCCTGCAGCGCGACGCCCTGCTGTTCGACGTGGCCTACGACCCGTGGCCGAGTGCACTGGCGATGAGCTGGCTGAAGCGCGGCGGACGGGTGGCATCCGGGACCGGGATGCTGCTGCACCAGGCACTCGTGCAGGTGCGCATCTTCGTGTCGGGCGACCCCCTCATCCCGCTGCCAGACGAGGCGGCTGTGCTCGCCGCCATGCGGGCCGCGATCTCCTGACCTCCCGCCTCGGGCGCGGACGTCACACGGTCGGGCGCCGAGTCGCCCTGTGGAAAGATGGATCCATGCTTCGTTGGTTGACTGCGGGTGAGTCTCACGGCCCCGAACTCATCGCCATGCTCGAGGGTCTTCCCGCCGGCGTGCCCGTTTCCCTCGACACCGTGCGCGCCGATCTCGCGCGCCGCAAGCTCGGCTACGGTCGCGGCGCCCGCATGAAGTTCGAGCAGGACGAGCTCACCATCTCGGGCGGCGTCCGTCACGGCCTCTCGCTCGGCAGCCCCATCGCCCTGCGCATCGGCAACACCGAGTGGCCGAAGTGGTCCGAGGTCATGAGCCCCGAGCCGATCGACGCTGCATCGCTCGGGCGCGGTCGTGGAGCGCCTCTCACTCGTCCGCGTCCAGGCCATGCCGATCTCGTGGGCATGCAGAAGTACGGCTTCGACGAGGCCCGGCCCGTGCTCGAGCGTGCGAGCGCACGCGAGACCGCCGCCCGCGTCGCGCTGGGAGCCGTCGCCCGGTCCTTCCTCGCCGAGCTCGGCATCACCCTCGTCGCGCACACCATCGCCATCGGTCCCGTGCGCGTTCCCGAGGGCACGGCGTTGCCGCATCCGGACGACGTCGACGCCCTCGATGCCGACCCGCTGCGCTGCTTCGACGCCGCCACCAGCGCCCTCATGGTCGCCGAGGTGGATGCCGCCCACAAGGACGGCGACACGCTCGGCGGCGTGGTCGAGGTGCTCGCCTACGGGGTTCCGCCGGGCCTCGGCTCCTACGTGCACTGGGATCGCCGACTCGACTCGCAGCTCGCTGCCGCACTCATGGGCATCCAGGCGATCAAGGGCGTCGAGGTCGGCGACGGATTCCTCACCACGACCCGCCGCGGCTCGGAGGCCCACGACGAGCTCGTCATGAGCGACGGCGCCATCGACCGCGAGAGCGACAAGGCCGGCGGTACCGAGGGCGGCATGTCCACGGGCACCGTGCTGCGCGTGCGCGCCGGCATGAAGCCGATCGCGACGGTGCCGCACGCCCTGCGCACTGTCGACGTGGCGTCGGGCGAAGCTGCTGCAGCCCACCACCAGCGTTCCGACGTGTGCGCGGTTCCGGCCGCCGGAGTCGTCGCGGAGGCCATGGTCGCGCTCGTGCTGGCGAACTCGGTGCTGGAGAAGTTCGGCGGCGACTCGCTGCCCGAGACCAGGCGCAACCTCGAGTCGTACCTCGCCGCGATGCCGGCGAACCTCACGACCTCGCGACGATGACGCTCGCCTCCCGACTGCCCGTCGTCTTCATCGGACCGATGGGCTCCGGCAAGTCGCGGATCGGCCGCAAGGTGGCGACAGCCCTCGGGGTCCCGTTCATCGACACCGACAGCGTCGTGGTCGCAGGGCACGGTGCCATCAGCGACATCTTCGAGCGCGACGGCGAGCAGCGGTTCCGGGAGCTCGAGCGACAGGCCGTGAGCGAGTCCCTCGCTGAGCAGGCCGTGGTCTCGCTCGGCGGGGGAGCAGTGCTCCACCCGCAGACGCAGGACGACCTGCGCGGTGCGACCGTCGTGCTGCTCACCGTGACGAGCGCAGCCGTGGCCAAGCGCATCCAGGGCGGAAAGCGTCCCCTCGTCGCCGACGGGGGCATCATCGCGTGGGAGCGCATCCTCGAGGAGCGTCGACCGATCTACGAGGATCTGGCCGCAGCGACCTTCGACACCTCGACGGGCTCTCTCACCGAGCTCGCCGACGACATCGTGACCTGGCTGAAAGAGGGATAAGTGACCGACACCGTCATCTCCGTGACCGGAGCAGATCCGTACGACATCGTCGTGGGCGATGGAGTGCTCTCAGGGCTCGCCGACCGGCTGGGCCAGAACGTGCGCAAGGTGCTCATCGTGCACGCGCCCACTCTCGGCGCGAAGGCCAACGAGCTGCGCGAGAGCCTGCAGGACCGCTTCGAGGTGCTGCTGGCCGAGGTGCCCGACGCCGAGACCGCGAAGCGGATCGAGGTGGCCGCCTTCTGCTGGCAGGTCATGGGCCAGTCGGACTTCACCCGCTCCGACGCCGTCATCGGCTTCGGCGGCGGAGCGGTCACCGACCTGGCCGGATTCGTCGCCGCCACGTGGCTCCGCGGCGTGAAGCTCATCCAGGTGCCGACGTCGGTCGCCGGCATGGTCGACGCCGCCATCGGGGGCAAGACCGGCATCAACACGGCCGAGGGCAAGAACCTCGTGGGCGCCTTCTACGCCCCGGCTGCGGTGTTCTGCGACCTCGAGACCCTCGACACGTTGCCGAAGAACGAGATCCTCGCGGGCTTCGCCGAGATCGTGAAGGCCGGCTTCATCGACTCGCCCGAGATCCTCGACATCATCGAGGCCGACGTCGAGGCCGTCACCGACCCGTCGACCCCGCAGTTCCGCCGGGTGGTCGAGCTCGCCATCGCCATGAAGGCCCGCGTCGTGAGCGAGGACTTCACCGAGCAGGGCCTCCGCGAGATCCTCAACTACGGCCACACCCTCGGCCACGCCATCGAACACGCCGAGCGCTATCAGTGGCGCCACGGCGCTGCCGTCTCCATCGGCATGGTCTTCGCCGCCGAGCTCGGCCGTCTCACGGGCTCGCTGTCCGACGAGATCGTCGACAGGCACCGCAGCATCCTGGACTCCCTCAGCCTGCCGATCAGCTACCCCGTCGGCCGGTGGAGCACCCTGCTGGCGACCATGCAGCGCGACAAGAAGGCGCGAGCCGGAATGCTGCGTTTCATCGTGCTCGACGACCTCGCCCGACCGAGCGTGCTGACGGCCCCGGAGACGTCGCTGCTCTTCGCGGCCTACCAGGAGATCGGCAGCTAGGCTGACCTCTCATGACGACGATCCTCGTGCTCAACGGCCCCAATCTCGGTCGGCTCGGCTCCCGTGAGCCCGAGGTGTACGGTTCGGCGAACCTCGAAGACCTGAGGAGAGCCATCACGCAGCAGGTGTCGGATGCCGCCTCCGAGGCAACGCTCGAGCTGCGTCAGACCGACGACGAGTCCGAGCTCGTGCGCTGGCTGCACGGCGCCGTCGACTCCGGCTCGCCCGTCGTGCTGAATCCCGCCGCCTTCACCCACTACAGCTACGCGCTGCGCGACGCCGCCGCCCTCGTCACCGGTGCCGGACTGCCGCTGATCGAGGTGCACATCACCAACCCGCACGCACGCGAGAGCTTCCGCCACTCGAGTGTCATCAGCGGGGTGGCATCCGGGGTCATCGCGGGGTTCGGTTTCGACTCCTACCGGCTGGCCGTCGACCAGATTCTCCGTTCGCAGGCGTGAGAGTCTAAACTTCTCTGATGGCCCAGCGCGTTACGCGCCATCGGCCGCGCAACTTCCCCAACTGAAACGGATCACTTTCGCATGGCATCTACCGCTGACATCAAGAACGGCGTCGTCCTCTCGATCGACGGGCAGCTCTGGAGCGTGATCGAGTTCCAGCACGTGAAGCCGGGCAAGGGTGGCGCCTTCGTGCGCACCAAGCTCAAGAACGTCGTCACGGGCAAGGTCGTCGACCGCACCTACAACGCGGGCGCGAAGATCGAGATCGAGAACGTCGACCGTCGCGACTTCACCTACCTGTACGCCGATGGCGACGGATTCGTGTTCATGGACACCGCCGACTACGACCAGATCACCGTGACCGACACCGTCGTCGGCGACGCGAAGAACTTCATGCTCGAGAACCAGGCCGTGACCGTGGCGCTCAACAACGGCAACCCGCTCTACGTCGAGCTCCCGGCATCCGTCGTGCTCGAGATCACCTACACCGAGCCGGGCCTGCAGGGCGACCGCTCCACCGGTGGCACGAAGCCCGCCACAGTCGAGACCGGCTACGAGATCCAGGTTCCGCTGTTCCTCGAGACCGGCACCAAGGTCAAGGTCGACACCCGCACGGGCGACTACCTCGGTCGCGTCAACGACTAGTGAGCGCGCGCACCAAGGCGCGCAAGCGCGCCCTCGACATCCTCTACTCGGCCGACATGCGCCAGATCAGCGTGCCCCAGGCCCTCGCGGCCGAGGCGGAGCGCGCGGTCAACGAGCCCGCGCGCGAGGCGAGCTGGCTCTACGCGCGTGAGATCGTCGACGGCGTCGTCGACAACCAGGCCGAGATCGACGAGCTCATCGAGACCTACGCCCAGGGCTGGACCCTGAAGCGGATGCCGGCCATCGACCGTGCGCTCATCCGCATCGGCATCTGGGAGATCGTCTTCAACGACGAGGTGCCCGACGGCGTCGCCATCTCCGAGGCCGTCGAGGCAGCCACCGTGCTCTCGACCGACGACTCGGCCGGGTTCGTCAACGGTCTGCTCGCGAAGATCTCGCAGGTCAAGGCGTAGGGCCCCAGGACCTCGCCTGTTGTCGCGTTCGGTCCGAACGCGACGGCAGGCCGAAGCCGTGAGAACAGGCCGGACCAGCCTGTTCTCACGGCTTCTCGTCGTTCCGGCCTGTTCCGGTGCGGGTCGCCAGCAGCTCGATCGTGTGCGCGACCACCTCGGCCGGCCCGTCGTGACCGGCGAGGCTCGCGGCGATGCGCCGGGCGTTCTCCCGGTACGACGGCGTGGACGCGACCCGGCGCCAACCCTCGAGAACCCGGCGGGCAGACGGCGTCCCGGTGCGCAGGTTCACCCCCGCTCCAGCCCAGGCCACGCGGGCGGCGATCTCCGGCTTGTCGAGGTCTCCGCCGGCGATCACGAGGGGGATGCCGTGGGCGAGTCCGGCCAGCACGCCACCCCACCCGCCGTTCGTGATCATCACGGCGACGTGGGGGAGCAGCTCACCGAACGGGAGCAGGCCGGCGACCCGCGCGTTCGGCGGCACCGGGAACGGCAGGTCCGGCGCATCCGCCCGCCCCGTCGTCACCACCAGCGTCACGTCCTGCCGGCCCAGCGCGCCCATGGCCGGCTCGATGAGGTCGTGCGGGTCGACATTCAGGGTTCCCTGCGTCACGAGCACCACGGATGCCGCAGGCTCGCCGAGCTCGGGCCACCATGCCGGAAGCTGCCCGGTCGCCCGAGGCGGGGTCGTGAGCGCCCCGACGAAGACGACCTGCTCGGGCAGGTCGCTGCGCGGGTACTCGAGTTCGGGCACCCCGCTGGCGCAGACCAGGTCGGGGGAGTACCAGGCTTCGTCGAAGCTGCGCTCGGCGACCGGCAGGCCGCAGAGCTCGCGCTGCTCGAGGTAGGCCGAGCGCATGCCGCGGGTGGCCAGGGGCAGGAGTCGGCGCAGGGCTGCATCCCTGAGCCGACCTGCGGGTCCGCGCGCCGGGGGGATCCCCAGCGACGGCGGCGGCAGCTCCCGGCTCGGGATGGCCAGCGGCACGATGGCCACGGTGACCCAGGGCGACCCCGTGCGCTCGGACGCCAGCCGGGCGCCGAGGCTCAGGTTGTCCGCGACGATGACGTCCCAGGGGCGCTCCGCCCAGGCCGCCACGAGGTCGTCGCTCTGCGCTGCCGCCGTGCGGATGAACAGGTGCTCCACGTTCGCGAGCATCTGGCTCGGGCCCTTGCGGCCGCGCAAGGCGGGAAACGTCGGGGTGAGGTCGTGCTCGTCGAAGTCAGGAGCCGCGGTCCAGGGGACGGTCTGGGCGCCGAGCGCGGCGAAGACCGGGGCGTGGGCCGAGCCCGTGTAGACACGCACGGCGTGGCCGTCGGCGAGGAAGGCGCGTGCGACGGCGGCGAGAGGCGCCACATGCCCGACGAAGGGCATCACGGCGATCATCACATCGGCCATGGCCCATGCAAGCACACCGGCGGCAGGCGCGGAAGGCCGACAGCGCGGACGGGTCGTGCTCGGCGTTCGCTATGCTGGAGAGGTTGGCAACCTTTAAAGCCGTCCTGTGAGACGGAGAAGGGAGTCGGTCTGATGGCGCGTACAGTGCTGAATCACTCTGACATTTCGCGGGCACTCACCCGCATCTCGCACGAGATCCTCGAATCGAATCGCGGTTCGGCCGATCTCGTCATCCTCGGCATCCCCACGCGTGGCACTGTTCTGGCCCGCCGCATCGCCGAGATCATCCAGCGCATCGAGCCCGACGCCCCGGTGCAGCTCGCCGGGTCGCTCGACGTGACCATGTACCGCGACGACCTGTCGCGCACCCGCACACGCACTCCGTCGCCGACGGACGTGCCCGTCGGCATCGACGGCAAGACCGTGGTGCTCGTCGACGACGTGCTGTTCTCCGGACGCACCATCCGCGCCGCCTTCGACGCCCTCAACGACCTCGGCCGGGCCAGGGCTGTGCGCCTCGCCGTGCTCGTCGACCGTGGCCACCGGGACTTTCCGATCCGGGCCGACTTCGTCGGCAAGAACCTGCCGAGCGCCACGTCCGAGCGCATCAACGTGCACCTGAGCGAGATCGACGGCGCCGAGTTCGTCTCGATCGAGGGAGGCGACGAATGAGGCACCTGCTCTCCACGCGAGACCTGGGCCGCGACGAGGCCATCGAGCTGCTCGACATCGCCGAGGACATGGCCGACGTGCAGTTGCGCGAGGTCAAGAAGCTCCCGACGCTGCGCGGCCGCACCGTCGTCAACCTGTTCTTCGAGGACTCCACCCGAACCAAGGTGTCGTTCGAGGCCGCAGCCAAGCGCCTGAGCGCCGACGTCATCTCCTTCAGCGCGAAGGGCTCGAGCGTCTCGAAGGGCGAGAGCCTGAAGGACACGGCGCAGACCCTGGCGGCGATCGGCGCGGATGCCGTCGTCATCAGGCACGGCTCCTCCGGGGCCCCCCTCGTGCTCGCCCGGAGCGGCTGGATCGACGCCGGCGTGCTGAACGCCGGCGACGGGACGCACGAGCACCCGACGCAGGCTCTGCTCGACGCGTTCACGCTGCGTCGCCGCATCCACGGCAGCGCCTCGCGGGGTCGCGGCCTCGACGGCGTCCGGGTCACGATCGTCGGAGACATCCTGCACTCCAGGGTCGCGCGCTCCAACGTCTGGCTGCTCTCGACGCTCGGCGCCGAGGTGAACCTCGTCGCGCCGCCCACCCTGCTGCCCGTCGACCTCGCCAACTGGCCCGTCAGCGTCGGCTACGACCTCGACGACGCCATCGACGCCCAGCCCGACGCCGTCATGATGCTGCGCATCCAGCTCGAGCGCATGCACGCCGCGTTCTTCCCCAACAGCCGGGAGTATTCCCGAGCGTGGGGCCTCGACGACGAGCGGTTCGCGCGCCTCAGGGCGGATAGCATTGTCATGCACCCTGGCCCGATGAATCGCGGCCTCGAGATCTCTTCCCGAGCAGCAGACTCTCCCCAGTCGAGCGTGCTCGAGCAGGTTGCGAATGGAGTTTCGGTGAGAATGGCCGCCCTGTATCTACTGCTCTCCGGCGAGAAGGGGGAGTAGGCGACATGGCCGAGTCCTATCTCATCCGTGGTGCGTCGCTCGCCGACGGCACCACGTCAGACATCCTCCTCGACGGCGGGATCATCGCCGAGGTCGGCACGGGCCTGAGCGCCGTGGGCGCACGGGTCGTCGACGCCGACGGGCTCATCGCCCTGCCCGGCCTCGTCGACCTGCACACGCACCTGCGCGAGCCGGGCTACGAGCAGAGCGAGACCATCCTCACCGGCACCCGCGCCGCAGCAGCCGGCGGCTTCACCGCGGTCTTCGCGATGGCCAACACGGCACCGGTCGCAGACACCGCAGGCGTCGTCGAGCAGGAACTCGCCCTCGGCGATGTCGCCGGCTACGCCACGGTGCAGCCCATCGGCGCCGTCACGGTGGGTCTGCAGGGCGAGCGCCTCGCCGAACTCGGCGCCATGGCCCGGTCACGGGCGAACGTGCGGGTCTTCTCCGACGACGGATTCTGCGTCTCGGATGCCCTCCTCATGCGTCGCGCCCTCGAGTACGTGAAGGCGTTCGACGGCGTCATCGCCCAGCACGCCCAGGAGCCGCGGCTCACCCAGGGCGCGCAGATGAACGAGGGCGCCCTCTCCGGCGAACTCGGGCTGGCCGGCTGGCCCGCCGTGGCCGAGGAGGCGATCATCGCCCGCGACGTCCTGCTCGCCGAGCACGTCGGGTCGCGCCTGCACATCTGCCACGTCTCGACGGCAGGCTCGGTCGACGTGATCCGCTGGGCCAAGGCCCGCGGCATCCAGGTCACGGCAGAGGTCACCCCGCACCACCTGCTGCTCACCGAGGACCTGATCTCGGGCTACGACGCGCGCTTCAAGGTGAACCCGCCCCTGCGGCGCCGCGAGGACGTCGAGGCCGTGCGCGCGGCCCTGGCCGACGGCACCATCGACATCGTCGCCACCGATCACGCGCCGCATCCGTCGGAATCGAAGGAATGCGAGTGGGATGCCGCAGCCAACGGCATGGTCGGGCTCGAGTCGGCCCTCTCGGTCGTGCACGCCTCGGTCGTCGAGAACGGCCTGCTCGACTGGAGCGACGTGGCCCGGGTGCTCTCGCAGACGCCGGCGCGCATCGGACGGATCCGCGGCCACGGCGAGGCGATCGCCGTCGGTGCAGCTCCCGAGATTGTGCTGTACGACCCGACCGCCAGCCGCTCGTGGGGGGCCGCCGACCTCGCCGGTCGCAGCGTGAACTCGCCCTACCTCGGACGCACCCTTCCCGGACAGGTCGTCGCGACCTTCCACCACGGTTACGCCACGGTGCTCGACGGTGCCGTGCTCGAGACCGCCGAGATCGCCGCGGCAGCCCGGGAGGCGCGCGCATGACCGACTACACGGTTCCGGCCATCATCGTGATCGCCATCACAGCCCTCATCCTGCTCGCCATGTGGCTGGGCTGGCGCGGGCGCGGCCGGCGCGACGTCCAGGTGGGCGCCTACCCGCTCCCGGCCTCCGTCGCGGCCCCGATCGTCGGAGCCGACGGCTTCTACGTCGCCACCACGCAGCACGAGAAGCCGCTCGAGCGCCTCAACATCCGCAGCCTCGGCTTCAGGGCCAAGGCCCGCGTCACCGCCGGCGCCGACGGCGTCGCGCTCGAGATCCCGGGCGAGGAGACGGCCTGGATCCCGCGCGAGGCCATGCACGGCGCAGGTCCGGCGACCTTCGCCATCGACCGGGTCGTCGAGCGCGACGGACTGGTCTGCATCACCTGGGCCCTGGCCGGCTCCGGCGACCTCGCCGACAGCTACCTGCGGATCTCCGATTCCTCCGACCGCGAGCGCGTCCTCGACGCACTCGCCCACATCCTCAGCTCCGCTCCTGCGGAAGCCACCGAAGAAAGCGAGGCCTGAACATGGCTGCATCCATTCCGAGCCCGGCCGTCCTCGTCCTCGAGGACGGATCGCGCTACCGCGGCCGCGCGTACGGCGCCGAGGGCCGCACCGTCGGCGAGGCCGTCTTCTCCACCGGCATGACCGGCTACCAGGAGACGCTGACCGACCCGAGCTACGCCGGCCAGATCGTGCTGCAGACGGCTCCGCACATCGGCAACACCGGTATGAACGACGAGGACATGGAGTCCTCCAAGATCTGGGTCGCCGGCTACATCGTGCGCGACCCCAGCCGCGTGGTGTCGAACTTCCGCTCGGAGCGCAGCCTCGACGACGACCTGGTCGCGTCGGGAGTCGTCGGCATCAGCGGCATCGACACGCGCGCCGTCACCCGGCACCTTCGGTCCGCCGGTGCCATGCGCGCCGGTATCTTCTCGGGGGCGGATGCCGCTCTCAGCGACGGCGAGCAGCTCGAACTGGTGCGCGGCGGCGTCGAGATGGCCGGCCAGAACCTGTCCGGTGCCGTCTCCACCCAGGAGCGCTACGACGTTCCGGCCACGGGAGAGCGCATCGGCTCCGTCGCCGTGCTCGATCTCGGCGTCAAGACGTCCACGCTGAACTTCCTCGCGGAGCGCGGCTTCGACGTGATCGTGCTGCCCCAGACCGTGACGGCCGAAGAGATCCTGGAGCTCGAGCCGAGCGCACTGTTCTTCTCGAACGGCCCGGGCGACCCCGGGGCATCCGACCACCATGTCGAGCTGCTCCGCACGGTGCTCCGTGCCGACGTGCCCTACTTCGGCATCTGCTTCGGCAACCAGCTGCTCGGCCGCGCCCTCGGCTTCGGCACCTACAAGCTGCCGTTCGGCCACCGCGGCATCAACCAGCCCGTGATCGACGTCTCGACGGGTCGCGTCGAGATCACCGCGCACAACCACGGCTTCGCCGTCGACGCGCCGCTGCACGAGGTGAGCGACTCCGCCGAGGGCTTCGGCCGCGTCGAGGTCAGCCACTACGACCTCAACGACAACGTCGTCGAAGGCCTCAACTGCCTCGACATCCCCGCGTTCAGCGTGCAGTACCACCCCGAGTCCGCGGCAGGCCCGCACGACGCCAACTACCTGTTCGACAGGTTCCGCGACATGGTGCTCGCGAGGACCTCGACGAGCGAGGCGACCGAAGCACCCGAAGCATCCGAGAACGACGCAACCGATGGAGACCAGAACTGATGCCCAAGCGTGAAGACATCACCAGCGTCCTCGTCATCGGCTCCGGCCCGATCGTCATCGGCCAGGCCTGCGAGTTCGATTACTCCGGCACCCAGGCCTGCCGCGTGCTGCGCGAGGAGGGCGTTCGCGTCATCCTCGTGAACTCCAACCCGGCCACCATCATGACCGACCCCGACTTCGCCGACGCGACCTATGTCGAGCCGATCACCTGGGAGGTCATCGAGACCATCATCGCCAAGGAGAAGCCGGATGCGATCCTGCCGACCCTGGGCGGCCAGACCGCGCTGAACGCGGCTATCCAGCTGCACGAGAACGGCATCCTCGAGAAGTACGACGTCGAGCTCATCGGCGCCAGCTTCGAGGCCATCAACAAGGGCGAGGACCGCCAGATCTTCAAGGAGCTCGTGATCGAGGCCGGAGCCGACGTGGCCCGCAGCCACATCGCCACGACCCTCGACGAGGCGAAGGAGTTCGCCCTCGACCTCGGCTACCCGCTCGTGGTGCGTCCCTCCTTCACGATGGGCGGTCTCGGCTCGGGCTTCGCCTACGACGAGGCCGACCTGGTGCGCATCGCCGGACAGGGCATCCACGACTCGCCCACGCACGAGGTGCTCCTCGAGGAGTCGATCCTCGGCTGGAAGGAGTACGAGCTCGAGCTCATGCGCGACACGGCCGACAACACCGTCGTCGTCTGCTCGATCGAGAACGTCGACCCCGTCGGCGTGCACACCGGCGACTCGATCACCGTCGCGCCGGCACTCACCCTCACCGACCGCGAGTACCAGAAGCTGCGCGACATCGGCATCGACATCATCCGCGCGGTGGGCGTCGACACGGGCGGCTGCAACATCCAGTTCGCCATCGACCCGGCCGACGGCCGCATCATCGTCATCGAGATGAACCCGCGCGTCTCGCGCTCCTCGGCGCTGGCCTCGAAGGCGACGGGCTTCCCGATCGCCAAGATCGCGGCCAAGCTCGCCATCGGCTACAGGCTCGACGAGATCCCGAACGACATCACCCGCGTCACCCCGGCCAGCTTCGAGCCGACGCTCGACTACGTCGTCGTCAAGGTCCCGCGGTTCGCGTTCGAGAAGTTCCCCGCGGCCGACCCCACCCTCACGACCACCATGAAGAGCGTCGGCGAGGCCATGGCCATCGGCCGCAACTACGCCTCCGCCCTGCAGAAGGCGCTGCGCTCGCTCGAGAAGAAGGGCTCGTCGTTCCACTGGGGCGAGGAGACCCGCTCGCTCGACGAGCTGCTCGAGATCTCGAAGACGCCGACGGATGGCCGCATCGTCACGGTCCAGCAGGCGCTCCGGGCCGGAGCATCCGTCGAGCAGGTCTTCGACGCCACCAAGATCGACCCGTGGTTCATCGACCAGATCGTGCTCATCAACGAGGTGGCCGACGCCATCGCCGCAGCCGACACCCTCGACTTCGACACGCTGCGCTACGCGAAGGACCACGGGTTCTCGGATGTGCAGATCGGTGAACTGCGCGGCTTCGGCGAGGCCGGAGTGCGCGAGGTGCGTCACACCCTGGGCGTGCGCCCCGTCTTCAAGACCGTCGACACCTGTGCCGGAGAGTTCCCGGCGCTCACGCCGTACCACTACTCGAGCTACGACGAGGAGACCGAGGTGGTCCCGAGCGACCGCCGCAAGGTCGTCATCCTCGGCTCGGGCCCGAACCGCATCGGCCAGGGCGTCGAGTTCGACTACTCCTGCGTGCACGCATCGTTCGCACTCTCGGCCGCCGGCTTCGAGACGATCATGATCAACTGCAACCCCGAGACCGTGTCGACCGACTACGACACCAGCGACAGGCTGTACTTCGAGCCCCTCACGCTGGAGGACGTGCTCGAGGTCATCCACGCCGAGTCGCAGTCCGGCGAGCTCGTGGGCGTCGTCGTGCAGCTCGGCGGCCAGACCGCGCTCGGTCTCGCCAAGGGCCTGAAGGAGGCCGGCATCACCATCCTCGGCACCACGCCCGAGGCCATCGACCTGGCCGAGGAGCGCGGAGAGTTCTCGCGCATCCTCGACGAGGCGAACCTCCTCGCCCCGCGCAACGGCACCGCGTTCGACTTCCAGGGCGCCGTCACCGTCGCGGAGGAGATCGGCTACCCGGTGCTCGTGCGCCCGAGCTACGTGCTCGGCGGCCGCGGCATGGAGATCGTCTACGACAGCGCATCGCTCGCGGACTACTTCGAGCGCATCGAGGGCCAGGGCATCGTCGGCCCGTCGCATCCGCTTCTCGTCGACCGCTTCCTCGACGACGCCATCGAGATCGACGTCGACGCCCTCTACGACGGCCACGAGCTCTACATCGGCGGCGTCATGGAGCACATCGAGGAGGCCGGCATCCACTCGGGCGACTCCAGCTGCACCCTGCCGCCCGTGACCCTGGGCCGGGGCGTCATCGACCGCGTGCGCGAGGCGACCGAGGCCATCGCACGGGGCATCGGCGTTCGCGGCCTGCTCAACGTGCAGTTCGCCATCGGCGCCGGAGTCCTCTACGTGCTCGAGGCCAACCCGCGGGCGTCGCGCACGGTGCCGTTCGTGGCGAAGGCCCTCGGCATCCCGCTGGCCAAGGCCGCCTCGCTCATCATGGTCGGCCGCACCATCGCCGACCTCAAGGCCGACGGCATGCTGCCCGAGGTCGACGGCTCTCGCGTTCCGTTCGACTCGCCCGTCGCCGTGAAGGAGGCCGTGCTCCCGTTCCGTCGCTTCCGCACGAAGGACGGCCAGATCGTCGACTCCGTCCTCGGCCCCGAGATGCGCTCCACCGGCGAGGTGATGGGCATCGACCGTGACTTCCCCCGCGCCTTCGCCAAGAGCCAGCTGGCGGCCTACGGCGGGATGCCGCTCGACGGCACCGTCTTCGTGTCGGTGTCCGACCGCGACAAGCGCGCCATCATCCTCCCGGTGCTGCGTCTGCAGGAGCTCGGCTACAGGATCATCGCGACGGAGGGCACCGCCGAGGTGCTGCGTCGCAACGGCATCGCCGCGGGCGTCGTCGGAAAGTTCAGCGAGAAGGCCGACGTGGAGGCGGACTCCATCGTCGAGCTCATCCACCGTTCCGAGGTGCAGGTCGTCATCAACACCCCGAGCGGCCGTTCGGCGCGTGCTGACGGCTACGAGATCCGGGCGGCGGCCGTCGCGAGCGACATCCCGCTGTTCACGACCATCGCCGAGCTCTCGGCCGCGGTCGGATCGCTCGAGGCCGTGCGCGGCGGCTTCGAGGTCACCTCGCTGCAGGAGTACGCGCTCCAGCGGGCGGCGGCGATCGCATGACGGTGACCCCGTTCGGTGACAGGCTCGGAGCGGCATTCGACCGCTTCGGACACCTGTGCGTCGGGATCGACCCCCACGCCTGGCTGCTCGACCGCTGGGGCCTGGAGGACAACGCCATCGGCGCCCGCGAGTTCGGACTCCGGGTGATCGGCGCCGCCCACGGGCGGGCGGGCATCGTCAAGCCGCAGGTCTCGTTCTTCGAGCGGCACGGCTCGGCCGGGTTCGCGGCGCTCGAGCGGGTGCTGGCAGAAGCACGCTCGGCCGGGATCCTCACCATCGCCGACGCGAAGCGCGGCGACATCGGCTCGACGATGGAGGCGTACGCCGAGGCCTGGCTGCGGCCGGGTTCCCCTCTCGAAGCCGACGCCGTCACGGCGAGCCCGTACCTCGGCGTCGGGTCGCTCGCCTCGAGCCTCGACTACGCGGCAGCGCGCGGCAAGGGCGTCTTCGTGCTGGCCGCGACGTCGAACCCCGAGGCCGCTCGGGTGCAGGATGCGCGGGTCACGGCCACGGGCGCGACCGTCGCGGGCGATGTCATCGATGCGCTGACCGGATGGAACGCCCAGCAGGGCGGCTCGCGATTCGGCTCGGCCGGCGTCGTGATCGGCGCGACCGTCGCCCTGGCCGACTTCGGAATCGACATCGGTGCCGAGCAGCCGACGGCCACCCTGCCCGTGCTCGCGCCGGGATTCGGACACCAGGGAGCAGACCCGCGGGACACGCGGAGGATCTTCGGGAATCTCACTCCGGGTGTCATCGTGTCGGAATCACGCACCATACTGGAGGCGGGACCCGAGGGCGTCGCGGATGCGATCGCCCGTCGCTCCGAGGAAGTGGAGTCGCATCGTGGCTGAATACGGCACGCCCCCCGAGGTCGATCGCGTCGCTGCATCCCGTGCCGCCGTCGCCGCTCGACGGGCACGTGCCGCGGTCAAGGCGGCCATCTCCGCCGGTGAGCGCAACCCGCTCGACGTGCTCCGCGTCGCTGGAGAGGATCCGGCGAGCGTCGAGGGCGGCATCCGCGTCACCGAGTACCTCACCAGCATCCCGTCCATCGGCGTCACCAAGATGCACCGCTTCATGGACGAGCTCGGCATCTCGCCGGCGAAGCGCCTCGGCGGTCTCGGTCGCCACCAGCGCCGCAGGTTGCGCGGCTTCCTGACCGACAGGCTGGCCGCCCAGACCGGGCGCCACAATCGTCTCGTCGTGCTGGCCGGGCCCACGGCCGTCGGCAAGGGCACGGTCGCCGGCCACATCCGCACGCACCACCCCGACGTCCTGCTCTCGGTGTCGGCGACGACCCGTGCACCTCGCCCCGGCGAGACCGAGGGCGTCAGCTACTACTTCGTCGACGACGCCGAGTTCGATCGCCTCATCGAGGCGGGAGAGCTTCTCGAGTGGGCGACGGTGCACAACGCGCACCGCTACGGCACTCCCCGTGGCCCCGTCGAGGAGGCTCTCGACTCCGGGCGCAGCGTGCTGCTCGAGATCGACATCCAGGGAGCCCGCAAGGTGCGCCGGGCCATGCCCGAGGCGTCGCTCGTCTTCCTGCTCCCGCCGTCGTGGGAGGAACTGGTGCGCCGCCTCATCGGGCGGGCGACCGAAGACGGCCCGGAACAGCAGCGCAGACTCGAGACCGCGAAGGTCGAACTGGCGGCCATCGACGAGTTCGATTTCGAGGTCGTGAACACCGACGTGAGCACCGCCGCTCAAGAGGTCGTAGACTTGATGCAGACTCGCAAGCCGAAGCGCTGACCCGTTCGCCGCTTGCCCATCTTTTTCACGCGTTCATCCGACGCCTTCGGAACGCAACGCACGATCGCACTGAGGAGTGTTCTCACATGGCTGACAAGCTGACCGGAATCATCGACCCGCCCATCGACGAGCTGCTGTCGAAGGTGGACTCCAAGTACGCCCTCGTCATCTTCGCGTCCAAGCGCGCACGCCAGATCAACGACTACTACGCCGACCTGCACGACGGCAGCCTGTTCGACAACGTCGGCCCCCTCGTCGACTCGTCCATCGAGGACAAGCCGCTCTCCGTCGCCATGCGCGAGATCAACGAGGACAAGCTCCAGCTCAGCCCGATCGTCGAGTAGCACCCGCGCACAGCTCAGCACTCGACACCGTGGCGCTCAACGTCGTCGTCGGCATCACCGGCGGCATCGCGGCCTACAAGGCCGTCAACGTCGTGCGCTCGCTCGTGCTCGCCGGTCATGACGTCCATGTCGTGGCCACTGACGCCGCCCTGCGCTTCGTGGGGCGGCCCACGCTCGAGGCCATCTCGCGCAACCCGGTGCACACCGAGTTGTACGAGGGGGTCGCCGAGGTGCGCCACGTGGCGATCGGCCAGGCGGCCGATCTCATCGTGATCGCGCCGGCGACGGCCAACACCATCGCCAAGCTCGCGGCGGGCATCGCCGACGACCTGCTCGGCAACACCGTGCTCGCCAGCACGGCCCCTCTCGTCATTGCTCCGGCCATGCACACCGAGATGTGGCAGAACCCGGCGACGGTCGCGAACATCGCGACCCTGCGCAGCCGCGGCGTCTCCGTCGTCGGCCCGGCCGTCGGCCAGCTGACGGGCCACGACTCCGGCCCGGGCAGGCTCGAGGAACCCGAGACCATCGTGGTCGCCGCCCTCGCGGTGCAGGCGGAGCACGCTGCCAGGCTCGCGGCATCCGGTGACCTCTCCGGTCGTCGTGTCCTCGTCACGGCCGGCGGAACGCGCGAACCGCTCGACCCCGTGCGTTTCCTCGGCAACCGCTCGAGCGGGCGCCAGGGCGTCGCCATCGCGGCGGCGGCCCGCGCCCGGGGAGCGGACGTCACCCTCATCGCTGCCCACCTCGAGATCTCTCCTCCCGAGGGCGTCACTCTCGTCGAGGCATCCACCGCCCGCGAACTGCAGCAGGCTGTGACGGATGCCGCGGCCGACTCCGACATCCTCGTGATGGCAGCGGCCGTGGCCGACTACCGACCCGCTGTCGTCGTCGACTCCAAGATCAAGAAGGAGGCTCAGGGCGACACGCTCGAGCTCTCCCTCGTGAAGAACCCCGACATCCTGGCCGAACTGGGCGCTGCCCGGCGCGCAGGGGAGTACCCGGGGCTGCGTCTCGTCGGCTTCGCCGCCGAGACCGAACCCGACCCCGCCGCGCTGCTCGAGCTGGGGCGCGCGAAGATCGCCCGCAAGGGCGCCGACCTCCTCGTCGTCAACCGCGTGGGTTGGACGGAGGGCTTCGCCACAGACGGCAACTCCGTCGTTGTGCTCGATGGGGCCGGCGATATAGTGAGCGAGGCCGCCGGCAGCAAGATGTCGGTGGCCGACCGTATTCTCGACGCCATCGTCGCACTCGACTGAGCAGCGGCGCCGGCATCGAAACCCGATGCGGTCGCCGATCCATGACGCTCGTCACACTAGAAACGGGGCACCATGAGCGATCTCCGCCTGTTCACATCCGAATCCGTCACCGAAGGACACCCAGACAAGATCTGCGACCAGGTCTCGGACTCCATCCTCGACGCCCTCCTCACGGTCGACCCCCATGCTCGCGTGGCCGTCGAGACCCTCGTCACCACGGGGCTCGTGCACGTCGCGGGTGAGGTGACGACCTCGGGTTACGTCGAGATCCCCGCCATCGTGCGCGACCGCATCACCTCCATCGGCTACACGTCTTCAGACGTCTGGTTCGACGGCCGCTCCTGTGGAGTCTCGATCTCGATCGGTGCGCAGTCGCCCGACATCGCCCAGGGCGTCGACGATGCCTTCGAATCACGTGAGCAGTCCAGCGGAGACGCCCTCGACCAGCAGGGCGCCGGCGACCAGGGCATCATGTTCGGCTATGCCACGACCGAGACCCCGCAGCTCATGCCCGTTCCCATCTGGATCGCGCACAGGCTCTCCGAGCGGCTCGCCGCCGTGCGCAAGGAGGGGCTCGTCGACTACCTGCGCCCCGACGGCAAGACCCAGGTCACCGTCGGGTACGACGGCTCCGTGCCGCGCACCATCGACACCGTCGTGCTCTCGACCCAGCACTCCCCGAAGGTCTCGACGGAAGACCTCCGTCGCGAGGTCGAGGAGCTCGTCATCCGTCCCGTCCTCGACTCCGTCGAGCTGACCAGCGCCGACCTGAAGGTGCTCATCAACCCGACGGGCCGCTTCGAGATCGGCGGCCCCCAGGGAGACGCCGGCCTCACCGGCCGCAAGATCATCATCGACACCTACGGCGGCGCCAGCAGGCACGGCGGAGGAGCCTTCAGCGGTAAGGACCCGTCGAAGGTCGACCGCTCGGCCGCGTACGCCATGCGCTGGGTGGCCAAGAACGCCGTCGCGGCCGGGCTCGCAGACAGGGTCGAGGTGCAGGTGGCCTACGCCATCGGCAAGGCGGCGCCCGTGGGTCTCTACGTCGAGACCTTCGGCACCGGACACCTGCCCGACGACGTGATCAGCGCCGCCATCCGCGAGGTGTTCGACCTGCGTCCCGCCGCCATCATCCGCGACCTCGACCTGCTGCGTCCCATCTACGCCCAGACGGCGACCTACGGCCACTTCGGCCGTGAGCTGCCCGACTTCACCTGGGAGCGACTCGACCGCGTCGACGACCTCCGCAGCTCAGCCGGACTGTAGAGCCGGTGCCGGGACTCATCGCCCGGGTGCTCATCGATTCTCCGCTTCCGCAACTCGATCACCCCTTCGACTACAGCGTTCCCGACGACCTCGTCGACGGCATCGCGGTGGGCGTCAGGGTCAAGGTGCCGTTCCGCTCGGCGACGCGGCTCACGAGCGGGTACGTCATCGGCCTCGTCGATGCCGACGACGCGGAGTTCGGCGGCAAGCTCAGCGCCCTCGACTCCGTGGTGTCGTCGGCACCGGTGCTCGACCCGGCGGTCTGGACCCTCGCCCGCCGGGTCGCCGACCGCTCCGGCGGCACGGCGAGCGACATCGTGCGTCTCGCCGTGCCGCCGCGGCAGGTGCGCGTCGAGAAGAAGTGGCTCGCACGGCGGGTGGATGCCGCTGCAGCCGAGTCCACCGACGCCACCGATGTGGATGCCCCGGATGCCGGTTCCGCTGACTCTCCGGATGCCGAGGCTCGGGTCGAGGCCGTCGCCATCACCGGCTACCCCGTCGCCCTCGCCAACGCCGTCTCGGTCGGCGAGCGCATCGCCCTCCGGGCGATTCCCCGGCTGGTGGAGCTGCCGGGCGGAGCCTGGGTCGGGCACTGGGCCATCACCCTCGCGGAGCTCGCCGTCACCATGCTCGCGTCGGGCCGCAGCAGCATCCTCGCCGTTCCCGACTACCGCGACCAGGCCCAGCTCGAGGCGGCTCTGGCGGCGGCTCTGCCGGCGGAGGCCGTCGTGCGCCTCGACGCCAGGCAGCCCGACGCCGAGCGCTATGCGGCCTTCCTGCGCTGCCTCGAGCCCGAGCCCGTGGTCGTCGTCGGCAATCGCGCATCGATCTACGCTCCTGCCGCCGCCCTCGGACTCATCGTGGTCTGGGACGACGGCGACCCGCTGTACGCCGAGCAGCTGGCACCCTACGTGCACACCCGAGACGCCGCCCTCGTGCGGCAGGAGCAGCTGGGTTGCGCGCTCGTGCTCGCCGGCAACGCCCGCAGCGTCGAGGCGCAGAGGCTCATCGAGATCGGCTGGATGCGCGCCGTCGACCCCGAGCGCGCCCCGCGACCCCGGGTCATCCCCACCGGACGCCAGTCCAGCGAGGATCCCGTCGCCCAGGCGGCCCGCATTCCGTCGACGGCGTGGCGCGAGGCCCACACGGCGCTCGAGACCGGCCCCGTGCTGGTCCAGGTGGCCAGCCCCGGCTACTCCCCGTGGATCGCCTGCGCCACCTGCCGCGAACCCGCTCGCTGCACCCGCTGCGGCGGGCCCCTGGGCGTCTCCAAGCCCGGAGCCATCCCCGCCTGCAGGCTGTGCGGCGCGGTGGCTGCCGACTGGAGCTGCTCGAACTGCCAGGGCCGCACCTTCCGCAGCATCGGCGCAGGTTCAGGACGCACGGCCGACGAGCTCGGTCGGGCCTTCCCCGGAGCCCTCGTCGTGCTCTCCGACGGCGACCACGAGGTTCTCACGGTCAGTGCGAAGCCCGCCCTCGTCATCGCCACCCGCGGCGCCGAACCGATCGCCGCAGGCGGCTACCACGCGGTCCTGCTCCTCGATGGTGAACGGATGCTGGCCCGCGAGTCCCTCCGGGTCGGCGAGGACTGCCTGCGCTGGTGGTCGAACGCCGCCGCCCTCGCCGCGCCTGGCGCCCCCGTGCTCCTGGCCGGCGCCACGGGTCCCGTGTCCGACGCCCTGGCGTCGTGGCGCCAGGACTCCTTCGCCGCGGCCGAACTCGCCGACAGGCGAGCGCTGCGGTTCCCGCCAGCGGTCAGGGCGGCATCCGTCACCGGCTCCGCCGCGGGTGTGGGAGAGGCCCTCGCAGCGATCGAACCCATCGAGGCCGCGGAGGTTCTCGGACCCGTGCCCGTGGCCGACGGCCAGGTGCGCGCCATCGTGCGATTCGACTACGCGGCGGGTGCCGCCGTGGCCGGGGAGTTGCGGGCAGTCGTGGTGCGCATCGCGAGCCGCACCCGCTCCGGACGGGACAAGCGCCGGGTCGCGCCTACACTCAGAATCAGATTCGACGACCCGGAGATCCTGTAACGCCATGAAAATCCTCTTCGCCGGGACCCCCGAGGTCGCGGTGCCCTCACTTCGTGCCCTGCACGCCGCCGGGCACACGATCGCGGCCGTCGTGACCCGAGCAGACGCACCCGTCGGCCGCAAGCGCGTGCTCACGCCCTCTCCCGTCGCCGTCGCAGCCGAGGAGCTCGGGCTCGGCGTCGTGAAGGCCAACCGCCTCGACGCCACCGTCACCGAGCAGCTGCTCTCCTTCGGCGCAGAGCTCGGCGTCGTCGTCGCCTACGGCGGGCTCGTGCGCGAGCCGCTGCTGTCGACTCCCCGGCTCGGCTGGGTCAACCTGCACTTCTCGCTGCTGCCACGCTGGCGCGGAGCGGCCCCCGTGCAGCGGGCCATCGCCGCGGGCGACGCCGTCACGGGCGCCGACGTCTTCCAGCTCGTCCCGGCACTCGACGCCGGAGACGTCTTCGGCCGCATCGAACGCCCCGTGGCGGCCGACGACACCGCCGGCAGCATGCTCGACGCCCTGAGCGTCGATGGCGCCTCCCTGCTCGTCGACGTGGTGGCGCAGCTCGAGGCCGGAACCGCCGTGGCCGTTCCGCAGACGGGCGAGGTCACCCTCGCCCCCAAGCTCACGATCGACGACGCCCGCATCGACTGGACTCTCCCGCTCGCGAGCGTCGACAGCCGCATCCGGGGCATGACCCCGGAACCCGGTGCCTTCACCGAGATCGACGGAGCCCGCTTCAAGGTGCTCGAGGCTCGTCCGGCTCCGGATGCCGCCCCGCTGGCGCCCGGCACCATCAGGAGCGTCGCCGGCCGTGTGCTCGCCGGCACCGCCGACGTCCCGCTCGAGCTTCGCCGGGTGCACCCGGCCGGCAAGACCCCCATGTCCGCCGCCGACTGGTGGCGCGGCGCCGGAACAGACGAGGTGATCGCCGGATGAGCCCCCGCACTGAGACCAGCCGCATCCAGCCGGCACGACGAGTCGCCTACGACGTGATCTCGGCCGTCAGCACGAGCGACGCCTATGCGAACCTGCTGCTGCCCGTGCGCATCGATCGCGCCAAGCTCTCCACCGGCGACGCCGCTCTCGCCACCGAACTCACCTACGGAACGCTCCGGATGCGCGGCTTCTACGACAGGGTCATCTCGCTCACAGCGGGCCGCCCGGTCGAGAAGATCGACGGCCCGGTCCTCGACGCGCTGCGTCTCGGCGCGCACCAGCTGCTCTCCATGCGCACGGCCGACCATGCCGCTGTCAACGAATCGGTGGAGCTCGCCCGCGAGTACGGCTCGCGTTCGGCCTCGGGATTCGCCAACGGCGTGCTGCGCACGATCTCGCGCTCCACGCTCGAGGAGTGGCGCGACGCGGTCGTCGGCGAGGAGTCGGACCCCGACGAGAAGCTGGCCCTGCTGTACTCGCACCCGGCCTGGATCGTGCGGGCGCTCCGCCAGGGGCTCGACGCCGAGGGGCGTGCCGATGAGCTCGAGGCGCTGCTCGCCGCTGACAACGCGGCACCCCGGGTGAACCTCGTGGCACTGCCGCACCTGGTCGACTCCGCGATCGCCGCGTCACTCGGAGAGGCGAACCGCTACTCGCCGGTCGGTCACGACCTCGGCGGAGGCGACCCGACGGCCATCACGAAGCGCTCGCACGGCACTGTGCGCGTTCAGGACGAGGGTTCGCAGCTCGCAGCTCTGGCCCTCAGCCGGGTGCGTCCGATCGAGGCGGGGGAGCGCTGGCTCGACCTCTGCGCGGGTCCGGGAGGCAAGGCGGCGCTTCTCGCGGCCGAGGCGCTGGCAGGCGGCGCCGAACTGCTCGCCAACGAGCTGGTGCCGGCGCGCGCCGAACTCGTGCGCTCGGCGCTCTCCGCGGTCTCGAGCGACATCGAGGTGGCCGAGTTCGACGGAACCGACGTGGGGGAGATGCATCCTGCAGCCTTCGACCGCATCATGCTCGACGCCCCGTGCACCGGACTCGGCGCCCTCCGGCGCCGCCCCGAGGCGCGGTGGCGCAAGTCGCCGCGCGACGTCGCCGAGCTGAGCTCGCTGCAGTCGAGACTGTTCGACGCCGCAGTCGTGGCGCTGAAGCCCGGCGGAGTGCTCGCCTACGTCACCTGCTCGCCGCACACCGGCGAGACCCTGGGCGCCGTCCGCGCCGCAGCCTCGCGCTGGGGCGACGACCTGGAGCCCCTCGACACCAGGGCCGTGCTCGCCGACGTCGTGGAGCACCCGCTCGACCTCGCCGGAGACCCGCACACCGTGCAGCTCTGGCCGCACCGCCACGGCACCGACGCCATGTTCATCGCGCTGTTCCGGCGCACTTAGCCCAGATCGGACCCCATGCCAGCCAGGATCAATCCGAGCATCCTCTCCGCCGACTTCGCCAACCTCGAGAGCGAACTCGGCCGCATCCGGGGTGCCGATGCCGTGCACGTCGACATCATGGACAACCACTTCGTGCCGAACCTCACCTTCGGCCTCCAGATGGCCACGCGCCTGCAGCAGGTCTCCCCACTGCCCCTCGACGTGCACCTCATGATCGACGACCCCGATCGCTGGGCTCCCGGCTACGCGGAGGCCGGGGCGTTCTCGGTCACCTTCCACGCCGAGGCGGCACGGGAGCCTATCGCCCTCGCCCGTGCCCTGCGTGAGCGTGGCGCCCGCGCCGGCCTCGCCCTCAAGCCGGGGACCCCCGTCGAGCCCTACCTGGAGATGCTCGATGAGTTCGACCAGATCCTGGTGATGACGGTGGAGCCCGGATTCGGCGGCCAGAGCTTCATGCCGTCGACCATGCCCAAGCTCACGCGACTCGCGGATGCCGTCCGGAGAACCGGCGCCGACGTCTGGCTGCAGGTCGACGGCGGCATCACGGCGGAGACGATCCTGGTCGCCGCCGAGGCCGGGGCCGACACCTTCGTGGCGGGCTCCGCCGTGTTCAACGCCGACGTTCCCGACGATGCCATCGCCGGGCTTCGCGCCGCAGCGGCGTCACACGTGCACGGTCACTAGTACCGTTGATGCTGTGAAGACATTCGACGAACTGTTCGCCGAGCTCTCCGAGAAGGCGCAGACGCGCCCCGAGGGCTCCGGCACCGTGCGCGAGCTCGACGCCGGCGTGCACGCGATCGGCAAGAAGATCGTCGAGGAGGCGGCCGAGGTCTGGATGGCCGCCGAGTACCAGTCCGACGAGGAGACCGCCGAGGAGATCTCGCAGCTCGTCTACCACCTCCAGGTGCTCATGGTGGCGAAGGGTCTGACCCCGGCCGACGTGTACCGACATCTGTGAACGAGTGTTCGCCAGTTGTCCAGCCACGTTTCGCCTGACCCATCGGAAGACCCCATCACCATGCTGAGAATCGCAGTGCCCAACAAGGGCTCGCTGTCCGAGACCGCCGCCGACATGCTCTCGGAGGCCGGCTACGCCGGTCGCCGCGACGCCAAGGAACTCCACATCATCGACGAGCGCAACGGCGTCGAGTTCTTCTACCTGCGCCCGCGCGACATCGCCACCTACGTCGGCTCGGGTGCACTCGACGTCGGCATCACCGGCCGCGACCTGCTCATCGACTCCGGCTCCGCCGCCACCGAGACCGCCGAGCTCGAATTCGCCCGCTCCACCTTCCGCTTCGCCGGTCCGGCCGAACGCTTCAGCGACCTCGCCGACCTCGAGGGCGTGCGCATCGCGACGAGCTACCCGATCCTCGTCGGCGCGTTCCTCGAGCGCCACGGCGTCTCGGCCACGCTCGTCACCCTCGACGGGGCCGTGGAGTCCGCCGTGCGTCTCGGGGTGGCCGACGCCATCGCCGACGTCGTCGAGACCGGCACGACACTCCGCAAGGCCGGCCTCTCGGTCTTCGGGCCCGTCATCCTCGAGTCGACGGCCGTGCTCATCAGCTCGCCCGACGAGAAGCCGGGAACGGCCACGCTGCTGCGCCGCCTCCAGGGAGTTCTCGTCGCCCGCCGCTACGTGCTCATGGACTACGACGTGCCGGCCCGACTGCTCGTGCAGGCCACGGCGCTCGCCCCGGGCTTCGAGTCGCCGACGATCTCGCCGTTGCACGACCCCGACTGGGTCGCCGTGCGCGTCATGATCCCGCGGGACGACACGAACAACGTGATGGACGCGCTGTACGAGCTCGGCGCCCGCGCCATCCTCGTCACGACGATCCACGCCGCGCGTCTCTAGGGAGCGAGAGATGTCCCTCTCCGTTCGTGTGATCCCGTGCCTCGACGTGGCCGACGGCCGCGTCGTGAAGGGTGTGAACTTCCTCAACCTGCGCGATGCGGGGGACCCCGTCGAGCTCGCCCGCACCTACTACGAGCAGGGCGCTGACGAGATCACCTTCCTCGACGTCACGGCGACGGTCGACGACCGGTCGACCACCTTCGACATCGTCGAGCGCACGGCCGAGCAGGTCTTCATCCCGCTCACCGTCGGCGGTGGCGTGCGCAGCGCCGACGACGTGGCGCGGCTCCTCGCGTGCGGCGCGGACAAGGTCGGCGTGAACAGCGCAGCCATCCGTCGCCCCGAACTGATCGGCGAGATCGCCGACCGCTTCGGAGCCCAGGTGCTCGTGCTCTCGCTCGACGTCAAGCGCAGCCCGTCCACGGCATCCGGGTTCGTCGTGACGACCCACGGCGGTCGAACCGAGACGACCCTCGACGCCCTCGACTGGGCCCGTCAGGCCATCGAGCTCGGTGCCGGAGAGCTGCTGGTCAACTCCATCGACGCCGATGGCACCAAGGCGGGCTTCGACCTCGAGCTGGTGCGCGCCATGCGTGCTCTCAGCAGCGTTCCGGTGATCGCCTCGGGCGGTGCCGGTGCCCTGGAGCACTTCGCTCCGGCGATCGACGCCGGGGCGGATGCCGTGCTCGCCGCGAGCGTCTTCCACGACGGACTGCTCACCATCGGCCAGGTCAAGCAGGAACTCGCACGAGAGGGAGCGGTGGTCCGCGCATGAGCACCACAGGACAGGGAAACACAGAGGCTGCCACCGACGTCGACGCCGTCCTGGCTCGCGCCACCTTCGGCGGCGACGGCCTGCTGCCCGCCGTCATCCAGCAGTGGGACACCCGCGAGGTGCTCATGCTGGGGTGGATGGACGCCGAGGCCCTGCGTCGCACCCTCACCGAGGGGCGCGTCACCTTCTGGTCTCGGTCGCGTCAGGAGTACTGGCGCAAGGGCGACACCTCCGGCCACGCCCAGTACGTGCGCGGAGCCGCCCTCGACTGCGACGCCGACACCCTGCTCGTGCAGGTCGAGCAGATCGGTGCGGCCTGCCACACCGGGGAGCACAGCTGCTTCGACGTCGATCCGCTGCAGCCGGTGACGGCATCGGCATCCCAGACAGTGAACCAGGACGAGAATCCGGAGGGATCATGACGGTCAGCGCCGCCACGACCACCCGTGAGGCGTTCGACGCCCTCACCACAGACCACCGCGTGATCCCCGTCATCCGCGAGCTGTTCGCCGATGCCGAATCGCCGGTCGCCATCTACCGCAAGCTCACGGGCGGACGCCCCGGCAGCTTCCTGCTGGAGTCCGCCGAGCAGGGCGGAATCTGGTCGCGCTACTCCTTCGTCGGCGTCAACTCCTTCGGCGTGCTCACCCAGCACGACGACGCCGTGCGCTGGCTCGGCGCCAGCGAGAGCGCTGAGCGCATCCTCGGCGACATCGCCGGCCTCGCCCCGCTCGAGGTGCTCGGTCAGGTCTACACGCGCTGGCAGACGGCTCCGGTCGACGGCCACCCGCCCCTCACGGGCGGACTCGTCGGCTTCATCGGCTGGGAGGCCGTGCGCCAGCTCGAGCACCTGCCGAACCGCCCGCCGGCCGACTTCGAGGTGCCCGGACAGGCCTTCGCCTTCGTCGCCGACCTCGTGGTGCTCGACCACCGCTTCGGTACGGTGTCACTGATCGCGAGCGTGCTGAACGACGGGCAGACGACGACGGATGCCGCTTGGGCCGACGCCCAGTCCCGGCTCGACGCCCTGCAGGCCGCCCTCGCGGCGCCCTCGGAGCCCGCTCTGGCCATCGTCGACCTGTCGACACCGGCCGATCCGTCCCACCGCGTACCGCGGTCGGACTACGAGGACGCCGTCGAGAAGTCCAAGCACTACGTGCGCGAGGGCGACGTCTTCCAGGTCGTGATCTCGCAGCGCTTCGACCACCCGGCCGAAGCTCATCCGCTCGACGTCTATCGCGTGCTCCGCAGCCTCAACCCGAGCCCGTACATGTACCTGCTCAGCCTCGAGGACGTGGCCGGAGAGGCGTACTGGATCGTCGGGTCGTCGCCGGAGTCGCTCGTCAAGGTGCAGGACGGCCGCACCTTCACGCATCCGATCGCCGGATCCCGCCCGAGAGGCGCGAACCCGGAGGAGGACGCCGACCTCGAGAAGGAGCTGCTCGCCGACGCCAAGGAGCGCGCTGAGCACCTCATGCTCGTCGACCTTGCGCGCAACGACCTCTCTCGCGTCTGCACAGCGGGAACGGTCGAGGTCACCGAGTTCATGCGCGTCGAGCGCTTCAGCCACATCATGCACATCGTCTCCTCGGTCGAGGGCGATCTCGCTCCCGGGCGCACGGCCATCGACGCGTTCAGGGCGACCTTCCCGGCCGGCACTCTCTCCGGGGCTCCGAAGCCGCGCGCCCTGGAGATCATCGACGAGCTCGAGCCGGCCCAGCGCGGCGTCTACGGCGGAGTCGTCGGCTACTTCGGCTTCGGGGGAGACGCCGACCTGGCCATCGCCATCCGCACGGCCGTCATCGCGGGCGGTGTCGCCCACGTGCAGGCCGGCGCCGGCCTGGTGGCCGACTCCGACCCGGCGACGGAGTACGAGGAGTCGCGAACCAAGGCCGCGGCGCCCCTGCGGGCTGTCGCCATCGCCAACGCCATGACGCGGGTCGCCCAGTGATCGCGGGTCTCGCAGTGGTGAGGGCCGCGTAGTGCAGAAGCCCAAGTACAAGGTCATCCTCATCATCGTCGTGGGGGCCGCGTTGGCGCTGCTCGCGGCGACGCAGCAGTGGTTCACGCTCACGGTGACGTCGGGAGCCGGCGGATCGACCGAGCTCGCGGTGAGTGGAGCCGTCGCCGCTCCGGCGCTCAGCGCACTCGCCTTCGCGTCTCTCGCGCTGGCCGCCGCCCTCGCCATCGCCGGACCGTTCATCCGGATCGTACTCGGCGTGCTCGGCGTGCTCCTTGGCGGCAGCGTGATCCTCTCGACGACCCTCGCCCTCGGCGATCCCGTCGCGGCCGGGGCGTCCGTCGTCACGGCGGCGACAGGGGTCTCCGGATCCGACTCCGTGCACGAGCTCGTCAGCTCCGTCGAGGGCAGCGCGTGGCCGGTGCTTGCGCTCGTCGCCGGCATCGTCATCGCCCTCGGAGCCATCGGCGTGCTGCTCACGACGCGCCGGTGGCCGGCATCCGCCCGCAAGTACCAGGCCGTGCGGCTCGAGAGCACCGAGGTGAGCGCGAAGGACCGCGCCGTCGACGAATGGGACGAGCTCTCGCGCGGCGACGACCCGACCGCCGAGCCCGACGCCGGCCCGGCCAACCGGTAGACTTCCACAGCACCCCAACCCTCACGAGGAGAACCATGAGTACAGAGACCGCCGAGCTCGGACACGGACATTCGCCGGCCGCCTGGACCGCTGTCATCATCATGCTGGTCGCCTTCACGATCGGCACGATCGCCTTCTTCTTCGAACTCGTCTGGCTCGTCTGGGCCTCGGCCGTGCTCCTCGTCATCGGTGCCATCGTCGGATGGGCGCTCGCACGTGCCGGATACGGCGTCGGCGGCTCGAAGACCACGGTGAGAGAACACTGAACCTGCTGACCGCCCTCACGAGCGGATCGATCGAGGACTCCGAGACGCGCCGCAGCGAGCGGCCGTTCACCGTGGTCGAGCAGGCCGCTCTCGCGCGACCTGCAGCCCTCGACGCCCTGGCCGCCCTCGCCCCCGCTGATGCCGTGCGCATCATCGCGGAGGTCAAACGAGCGAGCCCGTCCCGTGGGTCCCTCGCCGCCATCGCCGACCCCGCTGCCCTCGCGCTGTCCTACGAGCGCGGCGGAGCCTCGGCCATCAGCGTGCTGACGGAGGAACGTCGCTTCGGCGGTTCCCTGGCCGACCTCGAGGCCGTGCGAGCGGCCGTCCGCATCCCCGTGCTCCGCAAGGACTTCATCGGCACGGCCTACCAGGTCTTCGAGGCCCGCGCGGCCGGGGCAGACCTCGTCCTCCTCATCGTCGCAGCCCTCGACCAGCCCGTCCTCGCCGAACTGCACGCCCTCATCGGCGAGCTGGGCATGACGGCCCTGGTCGAGACGCACAGCGCCGAGGAGCTGTCGCGGGCCATCGACATCGGCGCCGGCCTCATCGGCGTCAACGCCCGCGACCTCTCCACCTTCGAGCTCGACCGCGATCTCTTCGGCCGGCTCGCGGCATCCATCCCCGACGGCGTCATCCGCGTCGCCGAATCCGCCGTCAAGTCCGTCGACGACGTCGCGCACTACCGTGCAGCCGGCGCCGACGTGGTCCTGGTCGGCGAAGCCCTCGTCACCCATGGCGACCCGGAATCCACGCTCCACGACTTCCTGCAGGTGTGAAAACGATGTCCCTCCGTACTGAAGAAGGCCCTTACTTCGGCGATTTCGGCGGACGCTTCGTCCCCGAGTCGCTCATCGCCGCTCTCGACGAACTGTCAGAGGCCTACGAGCTGGCCAAGCTCGACCCCGAGTTCACCGCCGAGCTGACCGACCTGCTCGTGAACTACGTCGGTCGCCCGTCGCTCATCACCGAGGTGCCGCGGTTCGCCCAGCACGCCGGCGGTGCCCGCATCATCCTCAAGCGCGAAGACCTGAACCACACGGGCTCGCACAAGATCAACAACGTGCTCGGGCAGGCGCTGCTCACACGGCGCATCGGCAAGACGCGCGTCATCGCCGAGACCGGCGCCGGCCAGCACGGTGTCGCGACGGCGACGGCGGCCGCCCTGTTCGGCCTCGACTGCGTCGTCTACATGGGCGAGGTCGACACCGAGCGCCAGGCCCTCAACGTGGCCCGCATGCGTCTGCTCGGCGCCGAGGTCATCCCGGTGACGGCCGGATCGCGCACCCTGAAGGACGCGATCAACGAGGCCATGCGCGACTGGGTCACCAATGTGGAGCACACCAACTACATCTTCGGAACCGTGGCCGGACCGCATCCGTTCCCCGCGATGGTGCGCGACTTCCAGAAGATCATCGGCGAGGAGGCCCGCGCCCAGGTGCTGGAGCGCACGGGCGCACTGCCCACCGCCGTCGCGGCCTGCGTCGGCGGCGGATCGAACGCGATCGGCATCTTCCACGCCTTCCTCGACGACACCGATGTGGCCCTCTACGGCTTCGAGGCCGGGGGAGAGGGCGTCGACGGGCTCCGTCACGCCGCCACGATCACCAAGGGCAAGCCCGGCGTGCTGCACGGCGCACGCAGCTTCATGCTGCAGGACGAGGACGGCCAGACGGTCGAGTCGCACTCCATCTCGGCCGGACTCGATTACCCGGGCGTCGGCCCCGAGCACTCCTGGCTCTCGGCGATCGGCCGCGCACAGTATCGCCCGGTGACGGATGCCGACGCCATGAGCGCGCTCAGACTCCTCAGCCGCACCGAGGGCATCATCCCGGCCATCGAGTCGTCCCACGCCCTCGCCGGCGCCCTCGAGCTCGGCAAGGAGCTCGGCCCCGATGCCGTCATCCTGGTCAACCTGTCGGGCCGCGGGGACAAGGACATGGAGACGGCCGGCCGCTACTTCGACCTCATCGACGCCGGGGCGGAGCAGTCATGACCACCAGCACAGTCGCCTCCGCCATCCGCACCCGGGTCGACGCCGGCAGCGGCGCCCTGATCGGCTACCTGCCCGTGGGCTTCCCCAGCCTCGGCGCCTCCGTCGATGCCGCCGTCGCACTCGTCGAGAACGGCGTCGACGTGCTCGAGATGGGCCTGCCGTACTCCGATCCCGTCATGGACGGTCCGGTCATCCAGGCCGCCACCCAGCGCGCCCTGGCCGACGGCTTCCGGCTGCGCGACGGCTTCACGGCCGTCAAGGCGATCACCGAGCAGGTGTCGGCGCCGGTGCTCATCATGACCTACTGGAACCCCGTCGTTCAGTACGGCGTCGACAGGTTCGCCGACAACCTCGCCGCGGCCGGAGGAGCAGGGCTCATCACGCCCGACCTCATCCCCGACGAGGCGGCTGCCTGGCTGAGCGCCTCCGAGCGCGTCGGCCTCGACCGGGTCTTCCTCGCCGCTCCGTCGTCGACGGATGCCCGCCTCCATCAGGCCGTCGAGGCCAGCCGTGGCTTCGTCTACGCCGTCTCGACGATGGGCATCACCGGAGCACGCTCCGATGTCGACGCCGCGGCGCGCACCCTCGTCGCTCGCCTGCGCGATGCCGGTGCCACCAGCACCTGCGTGGGCATCGGGATCTCGACCGCAGCCCAGGTGCGCGAGGTGCTCGAGTACGCCGACGGGGCCATCGTCGGATCCGCGCTCGTCAAGGCCCTCGCCGAAGGTGGCATCGAGGCAGTCGGCGCTCTGGCCGCCGAGCTGTCGAGCGGCACGCGAATCCCGGCATAGCCCGCTGCGGTAAAGTGACCGAGCGACGCGACCCCATGCGGGGAGCGCGGTCGAGAGAACACAACGAAAGGTACGTCGCCCGGTGTCTGCACCCCTGAGCATCCCCAGCCCCTCCTGGGATGGTTTCGAGATCCCGCTGGGGTTCGCCACCCTGAACATCCACGCCTACGCGCTGTGCATCCTCGCCGGCATCATCGTCGCCACCATCTGGACCAGCCGTCGCCTCACCAAGCGCGGCGCCGAGCCCGGAATCGTCCTCGACATCGCGCTCTGGGCCGTGCCCCTGGGAATCGTCGGTGCCCGGCTCTACCACGTCTTCACGCACCCGAGCGACTACTTCTACGAGGGCGCCAACATCTGGAACCCGTTCCAGCCCGGCTCCATCTGGGCCATCTGGGAGGGCGGCGGAGCGATCTTCGGCGCACTCATCGGTGGTGCCATCGGTGTGCTCATCGCCTGCCGAATCACCGGCATCCGGTTCCTCTCCTTCGCCGATGCCCTCGCCCCCGGACTGCTGGCAGCACAGGCCCTCGGCCGACTCGGCAACTGGTTCAACCACGAGCTGTTCGGCCAGCCCACGACGATGCCCTGGGGCTTGGAGATCGAGAAGACCAACCCCGCGTGGCCGGCCGGCCTCCCCGAGGGCACGCTGTTCCAGCCCACCTTCCTCTACGAGATGCTCTGGAACATCCTCGGCATCATCGTGCTGGTCGCCTTCCTCGAGCGACGCTTCAACATGCGCTGGGGCAAGGCGTTCGGCTTCTACCTCGTCTGGTACGGGCTCGGTCGCTGGCCGCTGGAGACCATCCGCCTCGACCCGAGCGAGATCTTCCTGGGCGTGCGGGTCAACGTCTGGGCGGCCTGGGCTGCGATCCTGCTCGGCCTGATCATCATCATCGTGCAGAACCGCCGCCACGTCGGTGCCGAGCTCACGCCCTACGGCCCCGGCCGGGAGTGGAACGCGCCACTGGACAGCGACGAGTACGCTGATGACGCTGAGGTAGACTCGCAGGGAACCGATGAGATCGAGCCTGGCGACGATGCCTCTGTGATCGATTCGAGCGATGCCGGTGCCACAAGCACGACCGGCTCGCGCGCTTAGGTCCGGGCAACCCCGCAGTCCTCTTCGCGACAGGATCCCCACCGGGGACGTACGCGACTTGTTTCCTTTCGGGCCGACGTCGTCCCGCCTCCGATAGCTTCCTGAGGGCGGTCTCCATGGCAGTAACACCCGTGTTCTCACGTTTCAGTGCGGTCCCCGAGCGACAGGGTCTCTACGACCCCGCCGCCGAGAAGGATGCCTGCGGCCTGGCGATGGTCGCGACGCTCCGCGGCACGGCCGGTCACGACATCATCGAGACGGCGCTCAACGCCCTGCGCAACCTCGAGCACCGCGGTGCCGTCGGCTCCGACGCCGGAACCGGCGACGGTGCCGGAATCATCACGCAGATCCCGGATGCCTTCCTCCGCGCCGTCTCCGGCTTCAGCCTGCCCGAGGTCGGCCGCTACGCCGTCGGAAACGCCTTCCTCCCGACGGACCCGACGGGCCGCAGCAACGTCAAGCGCCGCCTCGCGCAGTTCGCGCAGGAGGAGGGGCTGGTCGTGCTCGGCTGGCGCGAGATCCCCGTGCGCCCCGACGAGGTCGGCTCGCTCGCCCGCGCCGCCATGCCGGCCATCCAGCAGCTCTTCCTCGCCAGTGCCCAGACCGACGAGAACGGCGACAGTCTCAGCGGTCTCGCCCTCGAGCGTCAGGCCTACAGGCTGCGCAAGCGCGTCGAGCGCGACCTCGAGGTCTACTTCGCCTCGCTGTCGAGCCGCACGCTCGTCTACAAGGGCATGGTCACCACGCTCCAGCTCGAGCCTTTCTACCCCGACCTCTCCGACGAGCGCTTCGCGTCGAAGCTCGCCCTCGTGCACTCGCGGTACTCGACGAACACCTTCCCGTCCTGGCCGCTGGCGCAGCCGTTCCGCATGATCGCCCACAACGGCGAGATCAACACCATCCAGGGCAACCGCAACTGGATGCGCGCACGCCAGTCGCAGCTGGAGTCCGAGGTGCTCGGCCCGATCCAGCCGCTGCTGCCCATCGTGACGCCGGGAGGCAGCGACTCGGCCTCGTTCGACGAGGTCGTCGAGCTGCTGCAGCTCACGGGGCGCTCGCTTCCGCACGCCGTGATGATGATGGTCCCCGAGGCGTGGGAGAAGCAGACCGAGATCGACCCCGAGCGTCGGGCGTTCTACGAGTACCACTCGATGCTCATGGAGCCGTGGGACGGCCCGGCCGCGATCGTCTTCACCGACGGGTCGCTCGTCGGTGCCACCCTCGACCGCAACGGCCTGCGTCCCGGTCGCTTCCTGGTGACGGATGACGGTCTCGTCGTGCTCGCCAGCGAGATCGGCGTCATCGACGTCGACCCCGCCAAGGTGGTGCGCAAGGGGCGTCTGCGCCCCGGGCGCATGTTCCTCGTCGACACCGAGGCCGGCCGCCTCATCGAGGACGACGAGATCAAGGCGGAGCTCGCCGCGTCCGAGCCGTGGGGCGACTGGCTCACCGACGAGCGCATCAAGCTCTCCGACCTGCCCGAGCGGGAGCACATCGTGCACCCGCCGGCATCGGTCGTGCGCCGTCAGAAGACCTTCGGCTACACCGAGGAGGAGGTGCGCATCCTCCTCTCGCCGATGGCGAAGAACGGAGCCGAACCCCTCGGAGCCATGGGATCCGACACCCCGATCGCCGTGCTCTCCGACCGGCCGCGGCTCATCTTCGACTACTTCACGCAGCAGTTCGCGCAGGTGACCAACCCGCCGCTGGACAGCATCCGTGAAGAGGTCGTCACCTCGCTCGGAACCTCCGTCGGCCCCGAGCGCAACCTGCTCAGCGCCGGCCCGGAGCACGCCCGCCAGGTCGTCCTCACCTTCCCGGTGATCGACAACGACGAGCTCGCCAAGATCCAGCACATCGATCCCGACCCCGGGGCGCGCACAGCGTCGACGATCAAGGGCCTGTACCGGGTGGATGCCGGCCCCGAGGCCCTCCGCGACCGCCTGGCCGAGATGTGCGCCGAGGTCGACGAGGCCATCGCGGCAGGTGCCGAGTACATCGTGCTGAGCGACCGCGACTCCACGAAGGAGCTCGCGCCCATCCCGTCGCTGCTCATGACCGCCGCCGTTCACCACCACCTCATCCGCGCCCAGAACCGCATGAAGGTCGGACTCCTCGTCGAGGCCGGCGACGTGCGCGAGGTGCACCACGTGGCGCTGTTGATCGGCTACGGAGCATCCGCCGTCAACCCCTACCTCGCCATGGAGACCAGCGAGAACCTCGTGCGCTCCGGCGTGCTGCAGGGAATCACTCCCGAGAAGGCCGTGGCCAACGTCATCAAGGCCCTCGGCAAGGGTGTGCTCAAGATCATGTCGAAGATGGGCATCTCCACCATGGCGTCCTACGCCGGTGCCCAGGCGTTCGAGGCGATCGGCCTCTCCGACGACTTCATCGCCGAGTACTTCACCGGAACCACCTCGAAGCTCGGCGGCATCGGCATCGACGTGATCGCGGCCGAGAACCTGGCGCGCCACACGGCCGCCTACCCCGAGGACGCGGCCGCCACGGCTCACGAGCGTCTGGCGACCGGTGGCGAGTACCAGTGGCGCCGCGACGGCGCACCGCACCTGTTCAACCCCGAGACGGTGTTCAGGCTGCAGCACTCGACGCGCACGCGCCGCTATGACATCTTCCGCGAGTACACCAAGCTCGTCGACGACCAGGCGGAGCAGCTCATGACGCTCCGCGGCATGTTCAGGTTCAACGGCGCCCAGCGCACTCCCGTGCCGATCGACGAGGTCGAATCCGTCGCCTCGATCGTGAAGCGCTTCTCCACCGGGGCGATGAGCTACGGCTCCATCTCCAAGGAGGCGCACGAGACCCTCGCCATCGCGATGAACCGCCTCGGCGGCAAGTCGAACACCGGAGAGGGCGGCGAGGACCTCGATCGTCTGCTCGACCCGGAGCGCCGCAGTGCCATCAAGCAGGTCGCCTCAGGCCGATTCGGTGTCACGAGCATGTACCTGACCCACGCCACCGACCTGCAGATCAAGCTGGCCCAGGGCGCGAAGCCCGGCGAGGGCGGACAGCTGCCGTCGACCAAGGTCTACCCGTGGATCGCGCGGACTCGCCACGGCACCGCCGGCGTCGGCCTCATCTCGCCACCGCCGCACCACGACATCTACTCGATCGAAGACCTCAAGCAGCTCATCTTCGACCTCAAGCGGTCGAACCCGAGTGCACGAGTGCACACCAAGCTGGTGAGCCAGTCCGGCATCGGTGCGGTCGCAGCCGGTGTGGCCAAGGCGCTCTCCGACGTCATCCTGGTCTCCGGCCACGACGGCGGAACCGGCGCCAGCCCCGTCAACTCGCTCAAGCACGCGGGAACGCCGTGGGAGCTCGGCCTCGCCGAGACCCAGCAGACCCTGATGCTGAACGGCATGCGCGACCGCGTGGTGGTGCAGGTCGACGGGCAGCTGAAGACCGGCCGCGACGTGCTGATCGGCGCCATGCTCGGCGCCGAGGAGTTCGGCTTCGCGACGGCCCCGCTGATCGTCGAGGGCTGCATCATGATGCGCGTCTGCCACCTCGACACCTGCCCGGTGGGCGTCGCGACGCAGAACCCCGTCCTGCGCGAGCGCTTCAGCGGCAAGGCCGAATACGTGGTGAACTTCTTCGAGTTCATCGCGCAGGAGGTGCGCGAGTACCTCGCCGAACTCGGCCTCCGCAGCCTCGACGAGGCCATCGGACGCCGCGACCTGCTCGACGTCGACAACGCCGTGCAGCACTGGAAGGCATCGGGCCTCGACCTCGCGCCCATCCTCATCGGACCCGACTTCTCCGACTCGGAGCCCCGCAAGAACGCGCGCGGCCAGGAGCACGAGCTCGACAAGCACTTCGACAACGAACTCATCAGGCTGAGCGCCGATGCCCTCGACCACGGGTCGCTCGTCGAGATCGCCCTGCCGATCCGCAACACCGAGCGTGCCGTCGGCACGATGCTCGGCCACGAGGTCACCGTGCGCCACGGCGAGAACGGCCTGCCGTCGGGCACCATCTCGGTCACCCTCACGGGATCGGCCGGGCAGTCGTTCGGGGCGTTTCTGCCCAGCGGGATCTCGCTGCGGCTGGTCGGCGACTCCAACGACTACGTCGGCAAGGGCCTCTCCGGCGGCCAGATCGTCGTGCGCACGCCCGAGGGGTCGACCTTCGAGGCCGAGCACAACGTCATCGCCGGCAACGTGATCGGCTACGGCGCGACCCAGGGCGCGATGTTCATCGGCGGCATGGTCGGCGAGCGCTTCCTGGTGCGCAACTCGGGAGCCACCGCCGTCGTGGAGGGCGTGGGCGACCACGCGCTCGAGTACATGACCGGTGGCCTCGCGCTCATCCTCGGCGAGACCGGCCGCAACCTGGGCGCCGGCATGTCCGGCGGCACGGCCTACGTGTTCGACCTCATCCCCGAGCGCGTCAACACGGACTCGCTCGCATCGGGCGAGCTCGACCTCCTTCCGCTCGGCAGCGCCGATCGCGAGATCGTGCTCGACCTGCTGCGCCGACACGCGACCGAGACCGGTTCGGTGCTCGCAGAGCGCCTGCTCTCCGATGAGGAGGCGACCCTCGGTCGCTTCACGAAGGTTCTCCCGCGCGACTACGCCGCGGTGCTCGAAACTCGCAACACGGCCGTCGCCGAGGGGCTCGACCCCGATGGCGACGTGGTGTGGACACGAATTCTGGAGGTCACTGGTGGCTGATGGATGCGCTCGTCCGGACATGGCTGTGCTTACCCAAGACTCGGAGGTGACCGGTGGCTGACCCCAAGGGATTCCTGAAGACCACGGATCGCGAACTGCCCGCCCGCCGCCCGGTTCCGGTGCGGCTCATGGACTGGAAAGAGGTGTACGAGCAGGGTGACGCCACCCAGCTCCGACGCCAGGCAGGCCGCTGCATGGACTGCGGCGTGCCGTTCTGCCACCAGGGCTGCCCGCTCGGGAACCTCATCCCCGAGTGGAACGACCTCACCTGGCGCGGCGAGGGCCACGCGGCCATCGAGCGGTTGCACGCCACGAACAACTTCCCGGAGTTCACGGGTCGCCTGTGCCCGGCGCCGTGCGAGTCCGCCTGCGTCCTCGGCATCAACCAGCCTGCCGTCACCATCAAGCAGGTCGAGGTGTCGATCATCGACCAGGCGTTCTCGAGCGGCTGGGTGCAGCCGCACCCGCCCGGACGCCTGACCGGCAAGACCATCGCCGTCGTCGGCTCCGGCCCCGCCGGCCTCGCTGCGGCTCAGCAGCTGACGCGCGCCGGCCACACCGTCGCCGTCTTCGAGCGCGACGACCGCATCGGCGGCCTGCTGCGCTACGGCATCCCCGACTTCAAGATGGAGAAGCGGCACATCGACCAGCGCCTCCAGCAGATGACGGCGGAGGGCACCCGCTTCCGCGCCGGAGTGAACATCGGCGTCGACATCACCTGGGACGAACTGCGTCGTCGCTACGACGCCGTGATCGTCGCCACCGGCGCCATGATCCCGCGCGAGCTGCCCATCCCCGGTCGCGACCTCTCGGGCGTGCACTTCGCCATGGAGTACCTCACCCAGTCCAACCACGTGGGCGCCGGAGACAAGGTCACCGACCAGATCACGGCGGAGGACAAGCACGTCATCGTCATCGGCGGCGGCGACACCGGTGCGGACTGCATCGGCACCGCGCACCGCCAGGGTGCAGCATCCGTCACCAACCTCGCCATCGGCAAGCAGCCGTCCACCGGACGGCCGGAGCACCAGCCGTGGCCGATGGACCCGACGGTCTTCGAGATCTCGAGCGCGCACGAGGAGGGCGGAAACCGCCAGTTCCTCGCCTCGACGGTCGAGTTCCTCTCGAACGAGGCCGGAGAGGTGCGCGCCCTGCGCGTCGCCGAGACCGAGTACCTCGACGGGCGCCGCGTTCCCAAGGCCGGCACCGAGCGCGAGATCCCGGCTGACCTCGTGCTCATCGCGATGGGCTTCACCGGCCCGGAGCAGCAGGACCTCGGTTCGCAGCTCGACGTGGCCTTCGACGGCCGCGGCAACGTGGAGCGCGACGGCGACTACGCGACGGGACATGCCGGCGTCTTCGTCGCCGGCGACGCCGGTCGCGGGCAGTCGCTCATCGTCTGGGCGATCGCCGAGGGACGGGCTGCGGCTGCGGCCGTCGACCGGTACCTTGAAGGAACGACGGAACTGCCGTCGCCCGTGCGCCCGACTGACCGCGGCTTCACCATCTAAGACTTTTCACGAGGCCCCACAAGGGCTGCACAACAATCGGAGTAGAAACGCACATGAGACGCGCGAAAATCGTCGCAACACTCGGCCCGGCAGTGTCGAGCTATGAGAACATCCGGGCGATCATCGACGCCGGCGTGGACGTCTGCCGGATGAACCTGAGCCACGGCAGCTATGACGTGCACGAGGGCATCTACCAGAACGTCCGCAAGGCGGCCAACGATTCGGGCAAGGCCGTCGCCGTGCTCGTCGACCTGCAGGGCCCGAAGATCCGTCTCGGCAAGTTCGAGGATGGGCCCTACGAGCTCGCCGAGGGTGACATCTTCAAGATCACCACAGAAGACATCATCGGCAACAAGGACATCTGCGGCACGACCTTCAAGGGTCTGCCCCAGGATGTCGCCCCCGGCGACTTCCTGTTGATCGACGACGGCAAGGTGCGCGTCGAGGTCGTCGAGACCGACGGCACCGTCGTCACCACCAAGGTGATCGTCGCCGGTCCCGTGTCCAACAACAAGGGCATCAACCTGCCCGGCGTCGCGGTCAACGTTCCCGCGCTGTCCGAGAAGGACGAGGCCGACCTGCGCTGGGGCCTGAACCTCGGCGCCGACATCATCGCGCTGTCGTTCGTGCGCGACGCCCACGACATCGTGCGCGTGCACGAGATCATGGACGAGGAGGGACGCCGCGTCCCCGTCGTCGCCAAGATCGAGAAGCCGCAGGCCGTCGACCACCTCGAGGAGATCGTCGAGGCGTTCGACTCGATCATGGTCGCCCGCGGCGACCTCGGCGTCGAGCTCCCGCTCGAGGCCGTCCCGATCGTGCAGAAGCGCGCCGTCGAGATCTCGCGCCGCCTGGCCAAGCCGGTCATCGTGGCGACGCAGATGCTCGAGTCGATGATCCACAGCCCGGTTCCGACCCGCGCCGAGACCTCCGACGTCGCGAACGCCGTGCTCGACGGTGCAGACGCCGTCATGCTCAGCGGTGAGACCAGCGTGGGCGAGTACCCCGTCATCACCGTGCAGACCATGGCCCGCATCGTCGAGTCGACGGAACAGCACGGCCTGGAGCGCATCCAGCCCCTCGGCACCAAGCCGCGCACGCAGGCAGGCGCCATCACCCTCGCCGCGGTCGACGTGGCCAACTTCGTCGAGGCCAAGTACCTCTGCGTGTTCACCGAGTCCGGTGAGTCCGTGCGCCGGATGTCGCGTCTGCGTTCGCAGATCCCGATCCTGGCGTTCACGCCGGATCCCGCCATCCGTCGCCGCATGGCACTCAACTGGGGCGTCGAGTCCTTCGTGGTCGACCGTGTGACCCACACCGACCAGATGGTCGGCCAGGTCGACGAGCTGCTGGCGAAGACCGGCAAGGCGAAGATCGGCGAGAAGGTCGTCATCATCTCCGGATCCCCTCCCGGAATCCCCGGCACCACCAACGACGTGCGCGTGCACATCGTCGGTGAAGTGCTCTAGGGGATCGTTCTCCTGACGTTCGACGGGCCGATGCGGAACTTTCCGCATCGGCCCGTCGTGCGTTCCTAGGATGGAGGTACGCAACGCGACGGAGGAACACGATGGCCGCAGCAGCATCCGACCAGAGCTGGAAGAGCCGGGTCGACTCCCCGCTCACCGATGAGACCATCGCCGAGATCGACGCGTGGTGGCGGGCGGCCAACTACCTCTCGGTCGGGCAGATCTACCTGCTGGCCAATCCGTTGCTGCGCGAACCGCTCACGCGCGAGCACATCAAGCCGCGCCTCCTCGGGCACTGGGGCACGACGCCCGGGCTGAACTTCATCTACGCGCACCTGAATCGCGTCATCCGCGAGCGCGACCTCGACACGATCTACATCGCGGGTCCGGGTCACGGCGGTCCTGGCATGGTGGCCAACGCCTACCTCGACGGTACCTACAGCGAGATCTACAACGACATCGACAGATCCGACGAGGGCGTGCGCAAGCTCTTCCGTCAGTTCTCGTTCCCGGGAGGCATCCCGAGCCACGCCGCTCCCGAGACCCCGGGATCGATCCACGAGGGCGGGGAGCTGGGTTACGCGCTCTCGCACGCCTACGGCGCGGCCTTCGACAACCCCGACCTGTTGGTGGCCGCCGTCGTGGGCGACGGCGAGGCCGAGACCGGTCCGCTCGCCACCGCCTGGCACTCGAACAAGTTCCTCGATCCGGCGACCGACGGCGTCGTCCTGCCGATCCTGCACCTGAACGGCTACAAGATCGCCAACCCCACGGTGCTGGCGCGCATCCCCGAGGAGGAGCTGTTCGAACTGATGCGCGGGTACGGCTACACGCCCTACCTCGTCTCGGGAGGCTTCGACGGCGAGGATCCCATAGCCGTGCACGAACGGATGGCGTGGATCCTCGACGAGATCCTCGACCGCATCGCCGAGATCAAGCGCAGCGCGGCCGACGGCACCCTCGAGGGGCGGCCGGCCTGGCCCATGCTCATCCTCCGCACGCCGAAGGGCTGGACCTGCCCGACGACCATCGACGGTCATCCGGCCGAGGACAACTGGCGGTCGCACCAGGTTCCGCTGGCCGATGCGCGGGACACCCCCGAGCACACGCACGTGCTCGAGGAGTGGATGCGCTCCTACAGGCCGGAGGAGCTGTTCGACGAGACCGGCGCCCCCGACCCCGACGTCGTCGCCCTGGCGCCTGTCGGAGCGCGTCGGATGAGCGCCAACCCCCACGCCAACGGCGGGCTGCTGCGGCAGGCGCTGCGCCTGCCCGACTTCCGCGACTACGCGGTCGACGTGCCGGAGCCCGGCGCCACGATCGGGGAGGCGACGCGGGTCCTCGGCACCTGGCTGCGTGACGTCATCCGCGACAATCCGTCGAACTTCCGCATCTTCGGACCGGACGAGACGGCCTCGAATCGCCTGAGCGACGTGTTCGAGGTGACGGACAAGCAGTGGGACGCCGAGCGCTGGCCGATCGACGACGACAACCACCTCGCCCGCTCGGGCCGGGTCATGGAGATGCTCAGCGAGCACCAGTGCCAGGGCTGGCTCGAGGGCTACCTGCTCACAGGGCGCCATGGAGTCGTGAACTCCTACGAGGCGTTCATCCACATCGTCGACTCCATGTTCAACCAGCACGCCAAGTGGTTGAAGGGGGCGCGCGCACTCCCGTGGCGACGCCCGGTGTCGTCGCTGAACTACCTGTTGAGCTCGCATGTCTGGCGACAGGACCACAACGGGGCTTCGCACCAGGACCCCGGCTTCATCGATCACGTCGTGAACAAGAAGGCCGACGTGGTGCGCGTCTACCTGCCGTTCGACGCGAACACCCTGCTCTCGACGTACGACCACTGCCTGCGCTCGGTCGACTACGTGAACGTCGTGGTGGCCGGAAAGCAGCCGAGCCCGAACTGGCTGGCGATGCCCGAGGCCATCGAGCACTGCACGCGCGGCCTCGGAATGTTCGACTGGGCCGGCACGGAGGTGTCGGGGGAGGAACCGGATGTGGTGCTCGCCTGCGCGGGCGATGTGCCGACGGTCGAGATCCTCGCCGCAGCCCAAATCCTCCGCGAGCGGGTGCCGAGCCTGCAGGTGCGGGTGGTGAACGTCGTCGACCTCATGAGACTGCAGAGCGAGGGCGAGCATCCGCACGGACTGTCGGACAGGGAGTACGACGCGGTCTTCACCCCCGACAAGCCGGTGATCTTCGCCTATCACGGCTACCCCTGGCTCATCCACCGGCTCACCTACCGCCGAACCGGGCACGTGAACCTGCACGTGCGGGGCTTCAAGGACGAGGGAACCACCACGACGCCGTTCGATATGGTGATGCTGAACGACATCGACCGGTTCCACCTCGTCGCCGACGTGATCGACCGTGTTCCCGGGCTCGCCGCCAAGGAGGGGATGCTGCGTCAGGAGATGCAGGATGCTCGCATCAGGGCGAAGGCGTACACCCGGGAGCACGGTGAGGACATCCCCGAGGTCGCCGAGTGGTCCTGGGCCGGATCGACTCCGGCCGGTCCGCTCTCGACCGGCGGCGACAACGACTGAGTCAGTCGCGCGGATCGACTCGCTTGGGGGCCCGGGGGGCGCTGCCGTACCGGATGGCGCGCCCCTCGGCCACGTCGCCCTCGGCGCGGGCGGCCCGCTTCTCGGCGAGCGCCGTCGTGCGGGGCGGCATCCGGAGCGTCTCCTCGGCGGCGATGCCCGACTGCAGTTGTCTGCCACGTTCGACCTCCGAGTCGAACTCGGCGCCGAACAGCAGCGCGAGGTTCACGATCCAGAGCCAGACCAGGAAGATGAGGGCGCCGGCGAGCGAGCCGTAGACCCGGCCGTAGTTCGAGAAGCTCAGAACCCAGATGAAGAACAGCGCCGACGACACCACCATGGTCGTGAGCGCCATCAGCGCGCCCATGCTGAGCCAGCGGAAGCGGCGCTGGTGCACGTTCGGCGTCGAGTAGTAGAGCAGGCCGATGACCACGATCGCGAGCAGCACGAGCACGGGCCACTTGACGATCTCCCAGACGCCGAGCCAGGGTTCTCCGATTCCCAGAGCCTGGCCGACGGCATCGGCCACGGAGCCCGAGAGGACGATCATCGCGCCCATGACGGCCAGCAGCAGGGTGAAGACGAGGCTGATCAGCAGCTGCTGCGGCTTCAGGATGGTGAAGCCACGTCCTTCGTCGACCTCGTAGATGCGGTTCATGGCCCGGCTGAAGGCTCCGACGTAGCGCGAGACGGTCCAGATCGTCAGGACGACGCCGAAGGCCAACGCGAACCAACCGGAGGAGTTGGCGAGCTGGCCGAGTGCGTCCTCGATCTCGCCGAGGTCGGTGTCGGGGAACGCCTCCTTCAGGATGCCGAGCACCGAGGTGATCGAGCTGTCTCCGTCGCCGAAGACCACGAAGCCGGCCACGACGGCGATGAGGGCGGGGAAGATCGACAGCACGCTGTAGTAGGTGAGCGACGCTGCGGCGTCGGGCAGGTCGTCGAAACCGAATTCCCGGGCGGTGCGCTTGAGGATGTACTGCCACGTCTCCCGGCGCAGGTCCTGGGGACCTGAGGGTTCTGCGTCCTCGTCGATGGAACGCGCCTGATTCTGCGTCACGGATGCTCCCGATCTCTGACGGGACTGGTGACTCCCGCTTCTGCTCCGTCGGCTTTTCCAGCTCTGTCGGCTCTAGCAATGTACCGTCTAGTCTGGGCCGCGTGGGCCAGCAGCAGACAGCACCCGAAGGTCTCGTCCGCACGCCACGGCACGCGCAGTGGTTGGAGCTGTTCTTCGACCTCGTGATGGTCGCCTTCGTCGGCGTCCTGGCGCACCGTCTGCACGGGGAGCCGTCCGCCTTCGACTTCGCGACCTTCGTGGTGCTCTTCTTCCCAGCATGGTGGGTGTGGGTCAATGTCACGATCACGATGAACCTTTTCGGGGCCGTCGTCACCCCCAGGATCTGGGTCATGGTGAGCGTGATCATGCTCTCCGTGGGGATCATGGCCGCGGCGGTCTCCGAGGGGCTGGGGGAGCGCGCCTGGGCTTATGCAGCGGGCAACGCCGTCATCCGTCTGGTGATCCTCATCCCGTGGTGGATGGATGGGCGGCGAGCCGGCGTGCCCTGGTATCGCTCGCTCACCTACAACGGTCTGACGGCTCTCATCTGGGCTGTCTCGATCGTGGTACCGCAGCCCGCTCAGTTCGTGCTCTGGGGTGTCGCGATCGGCGTCGAGATCCTCCTCCTCGCCTTCCTCGGCAGCCAGCGCGCCTGGCTCCGCGACACGCTCGACATCGACCACATCGCCGAGAGGGTCGGCCTCTTCGTGGTCATCGTGTTCGGCGAGACGATCCTGTCGATCATCGCCGAGATCGACCAGCACTGGACGGCGGCATCCGGGATCACGGCGATACTCGCGTTCGCGGCCATCTCAGGCCTCGCATGGGCGTTCTTCCAGTACGGAGCCAGGAGCGCGGAGGATGGGTGGCGCCGAATGCAGCGCGTCGGAGACATGCGTGCGCTTCGCGACACGGTGATGTATCTGCCGTTCGTTCTCGTGGTGGGCATCGTCATGCTCGCCGCCGGTCTCGGCACTGCGGTGGCGGAGGCCGGTCACCCCCTGCCTGTGGGAGCCACCGTCTGCATCGTGGCCGGCATCGCGTTGTTCTACGCGGCCAACGCCGCCATCGCCCTGCGCTACGGCGATCCGCCCCGCCGGGTGGCCCGGTGGGGGATCGTCGGGGTGCTGCTGCCCTTCCTGCTGTTCCCCGTGGCTGCTGTCGCCGATGCGGGAGTCGTGGTCGCTGCCGTCGTCCTGGTCATCTCGGCGATGGTCGCCATGGCCGAGATCAGCCGGCGGCGGGATCGGTCCGATCGGTCGCGATCCAGCCGCTCGTGACCGACTGCACCGCCGAGCCGTCGAGATCGCGCAGGCTGATGCCGACGAAGCGCTCCGCGGCAGCGGAGGTCTGTACGCGGGTGGGCGGGTTCTCCGCCCACAGCACGTCAGTGATGACGGCGGCGACATCGCCGGGCTTCTGTGCTGCCGACGCGTCGAAGGTCGCGCGCGCGTGCCGCACGTACGCATCGAGGGCCGGCGCGTAGGCGGTTCCAGCGACGCGCTCCAGTGCTGCACCGATGCCCGCGTTCCCGGCGAACTCGGTGGTCACGGCTCCGGGCTCCACGATGGTCACTGAGACGCCGACGGATGCCGCCACCGGCGCGAGGCTCTCGAGGAAGCCCTCGACGGCGAACTTCGCCGCGCAGTACGCCTCGTTGAACGGCTGCCCGACGATGCCCCCGACGCTCGAGACCGTGACGACCCGGCCGCCGCTGGCACGCAGGTGGGGGAGTGCCGCCTTCGTCATGGCGACGACACCGAAGTAGTTGACCTCCATGGCCGCCCGGTACTCCTCGAGCGAGTCCTGCTCGATGGTGCCGACGTGCCCGGCGCCGGCGTTGTTGACCAGTGCGTCGAGGCGACCGTGGTCGGCCACGACGGCATCGACGACGGCGACGACGGCGGCGGCATCCGTCACGTCGAGAGGGCGGATGTCGACCTCGACCCCGGCCGCGCGCGCGGCATCCTGCAGCGGGCCGGCCTTGGCGACGTCGCGCATCGTCGCGACGACGGTGGCGCCGTGCGCCGCCGCGGCGACAGCTGTGGCCAGACCGATCCCGGACGACGTTCCGGTGATGAGGACGATCGATTCGTTCATGAGCAGCCCCGATTCCGCGCCTGATGCGCATCAGCCATTCCACCACGGATGCCGCACCCCTACTGTGGGCAGCAGGCCGACAGTGGGGAGCATCATGGATCTGGGACTGACCGACCGAACGGCCGTCGTGACCGGGGCGAGCAAGGGCATCGGCCTCGCCGTGGTGCGGGCGTTCGTGGCCGAGGGCGCGCACGTGATCGCGGGCGCCCGATCGTCGTCGCCCGAACTCGACGACCTCGCCGCCGGCGGCTCCGTCGACGTCGTCGCCGTCGATCTCTCCGAGCCCGAGGGACCCGCGCGCCTCATCGCCTCCACCGACAGGCAGGTCGACATCCTCGTCAACAACGTCGGCCTGGCCACGGCCCGCACCGACGGCTTCCTCTCCGTCAGCGACGAGCAGTGGGTCGCCTCGCTCAACCTCAATCTCCTCGCCGCTGTGCGGGCCTGCCGCGCCGTGCTTCCGGGCATGATCGCGGCGGGTTCCGGCTCGATCGTCAACGTCGCCTCGGTGAACGCCTACCTGCCCGACCCCGCCGTGATCGACTACTCGGCCGCGAAGGCGGGGCTCGCGAACTTCGCCAAGTCCCTGTCGAAGGAGGTCGGCCCGGCGGGCATCCGCGTGAACAGCGTGAATCCGGGGCCGGTCGAGACGGCGCTCTGGCTCGGCGACGGGGGGATCGCGAGCTCTGTGAGCGGCGCGACGGGGCTGAGCCGCGAGCAGGTGCAGAACGGTGCGGTGGCGGATGCCGCCACCCGGCGCTTCACCACTCCCGAGGAGGTCGCCGACCTCGTCGTCTTCCTCGCGGGCGATCGCGCGGCGAACATCACCGGTGCCGGTTTCGCCATCGACGGCGGCCTGGTGCAGTCGCTCTGATCCCGGGCCGTCGGCCGGCCGGCCGGCCAGCCGAGCTGGGTCCGGTGACGGTGGCTCCGCCTAGCGTGATGGTATGACCGAGCGCACCCCAGGACGATGGAAACGGGTCGGTCTGACGACGCTGCGGATAGCCGTCCTGGCCGTCGTCGCGGCCGGCGGGCTGGTTCTCGAGGCGCGGCAGGACGCCGCGGGCGACTTCCTCGACGGCTTCAGCTGGCAGTGGTTCTTCACCGTCGCCGGATGGGCGCTCATCCTGCTCGGAATCGTGTCCCAGGTCGTGTGGGGGTGGCGGGTCGATCTCATCGAGGCCCGCAACACCACCGACGTCGCCCAGATCCGCGTCACGATGAAAGACGCGCTGAAGCCGGTCCTGGCGAAGGTGTCGGAGATGCCCGACCTCGATGCCGACGGCCGCGTCGCCCACCTGGCCGTGGTGGCCTCCGATGCCTCGTGGGCTCTGGCGACCTTGCTTCTGCGGCACGTCGATCGTGCCCGAGTCGGCGTCTACGGGATGTCGGGTGACGGGAGTGCCCTGCGCATCGTGGGGTACGGCGGACGAGGAGAGAAGCCCGGTGAGTTCCTCGCGGGGCGACCCGGTGCCGATCTCGCCCTGCAGCGGGTGAAGGACGGATCGCCGCTGATCGTGCACGACCGCCGCAGTGATCCGCCGCCGGGCTGGGATCGTGAGAGTGCCGAGTGGCGGTCCTTCGTGTCGGTGCCCATCGTCAGCAACGACGGCTTCGCCTACGGCATGCTGAACGTCGATTCGCCCAGCGAGGAGATGTTCCAGGACACCGAGCAGCAGATCGTGTCGGTGGTTGCGGAGATACTCGCCATAGCGTTCGCTCTGGCCTTCCCGAAGAGCGAACGACGGGCTCCCGCCAGGGGGCGAAAGGTAGGAGCACGAACATGAGCACAGTGTCCATCGCAGGTCTGCCCAGTGCCATCGGCCGTGTGCGCGTGAGCAACCACACCCGCATCGAGACGCCCGACCTGAGCGATCGCTCGGCGGTCGAGGCGATCTTCGCGGATGCCGCCCGCATCGTGAAGGCCGAGCGTGCACGGCGCAGGCCCTGGACCCGCGAGGGCCGCTGAGTGGCATCCGCCTTCACGCGAAGAACGGCCCGACCCTGAGGGACGAGCCGTTCTCTGTCTATGT
>LMOK01000001.1:309190-482058 GCA_001423545.1 Leifsonia sp. Leaf325 | reverse complement strand
CCGGTGGCCTGAACACGAATTGCTCGAACCATCACGGTCCGAGCAAGTCAATCGTGCCGGTGGTGGGACTCGAACCCACACGTCTCTCGACAAAGCATTTTGAGTGCTCCGCGTCTGCCATTCCGCCACACCGGCGCACGAGCCTGCATCAGGATACCGTAGGCTTTCCGACGTGACTGACGCAGATACCTCCACTGTTCCCCCTCGGCGCGTCGTCGTCGCAGAGGATGAGTCCCTCATCCGTCTCGACATCGTCGAGATCCTCCGCGACAACGGCTTCGACGTCGTCGGAGAGGCCGGAGACGGCGAGACGGCAGTGGCCCTCGCGACCGAACTGCGCCCCGATCTCGTCATCATGGACGTCAAGATGCCGAAGATGACGGGCATCCAGGCTGCGGAGCAGCTCTCCAAGAACCACATCGCTCCTGTCGTCCTCCTCACGGCCTTCAGCCAGAAGGAGCTCGTCGAGCAGGCCAGTGAAGCCGGTGCCCTCGCCTACGTCGTCAAGCCGTTCACCCCGAACGACCTGCTGCCGGCCATCGAGATCGCCCTCGCCCGGTACGCGCAGATCATCGCCCTCGAGGCCGAGGTCGGCGACCTCGTCGAGCGCTTCGAGACCCGCAAGCTCGTCGACCGCGCCAAGGGCCTGCTCAACGAGAAGATGGGCCTGTCGGAGCCCGAGGCGTTCCGCTGGATCCAGAAGGCGTCGATGGACCGCCGTCTCACCATGCACGACGTCGCCCAGGCGATCATCGAGCAGCTCGCGCCCAAGAAGGCCTGACGCCCTTCGCCACCGCTCGCTGAGGCGGGACGCAGTCCCCACTCCGCTCGCTGAGGCTGGACGCAGTCCCCAGACCGCTCGCCGAGGCCCGGACGGAGTCCGCGGCCGAAGCGTCAGCAGCACGGCTCACGCACTCGCTTCCGTCGCGCGCTGCGCGCGGACCTCAGCGACCGGAGACGTCCTTGATCAGGTTCGTGATCCTGATGGTCGAGCAGCGCCGACCCTGATCGTCGGAGATGGCGATCTCGTGCGTCGTCAGCGTGCGGCCGAGGTGGATCGGCGTGCACACGCCCGTGACCCAGCCACTCGTCGCGGAGCGCGTGTGCGTGGCGTTGATCTCGATGCCGACGGCGAGCTTGCCCTCGCCGGCGAAGAGGTTCGCTGCCATCGACCCGAGCGACTCGCCGAGCACGACGTAGGCGCCGCCGTGCAGCAGCATCGCGGGCTGCGTGTTGCCCTCGACCGGCATCCGCGCCACCGATCGCTCGACGCGGAACTCGGTGAACTCGATCCCCATCTTCTCGGCGAGGGCTCCCATGCCCCGGGTCTGAACCCAGTCGATCCGGTCGGGGGTGTCGTCGCTCATCGTCGCCTGTCGGTCGGGGCATCCGGGGTGCCGGAGCGTGTCGGATGCGGCTTGTAGTCTGGGGTCGTGTCAGACGCCGAAAAGCCTACCCTCCTCGTCATCGACGGCCACTCGCTCGCCTTCCGGGCCTTCTACGCCCTCCCCGTCGACAGTTTCCGCACCCGTGACGGGCAGCACACGAACGCCATCCACGGCTTCCTGTCGATGCTGCTCCTGCTCCTCCAGAACGAGAAGCCCACCCACATCGCCGTGGCCTTCGACATCTCCCGGCACTCCTTCCGCACCCGCGAGTACGCCGAGTACAAGGGCACCCGCGGCGAGACCCCTCCCGAGTTCATCGGGCAGATCCCGCTCCTGCAGGATGCCCTCGCCGCGATGAACATCGTCACGGTCGAGAAGGAGGACTACGAGGCCGACGACATCCTCGCCACCTTCGCGAAGCAGGGCGTCGAGCAGGGCTTCCACGTGCTGCTGGTCTCGGGGGACCGCGACACCATCCAGTTGGTGAACGAGAACGTCACCCTGCTCTATCCGAACTCGCAGGGCGTCTCGCAGCTCAAGCGCTACGACCCCGCGGCCGTCGAGGAGCGCTACGGCATCCGCCCCGAGCAGTATCCCGAGGTCGCCGCCCTCGTGGGCGAGACCAGCGACAATCTTCCCGGCATCCCCAAGGTCGGCGAGAAGACGGCCGTCAAGTGGCTCGGTCTCTACGGGTCATTGCAGGGAATCCTCGACAACGCCGACGAGATCAAGGGCGTCGTCGGCCAGAACCTCCGCGACAACCGCGAGAACGCCGTGCGCAACCGACGTCTCAACCGATTGGTCGACGACGTCGAGCTCCCCGTGGGCCCGAACGACCTGACGCGCCAGAAGATGAACGAGGAAGCCGTACGGGAGATCTTCGGCCGCCTCGAGTTCCGCACGCTCCTCGACCGCGTCTATAAGCTCGAGGGCAGTGGCACGACAGCCGGTGCCGAGGGTGCTGCCGAGATCGCCGCCGCCGCCCCGGGCGTTCCGGCCACGCCGACGCCGCGCCTGCTCCTCGACGAGGAGCTGCGTGCCTGGTTCGAGAAGGCCACGGCCGCCCATCCCGACGGGCTGGGCCTCTCCGTCGAGACCCTCGACGGCAAGGTCATCGGCTTCGGCGTCGCGAGCACCACCGAGGTGCTCGACATCCCGTGGCAGGCCGGCCGTGCCGACTACCTGCCGTTCGAGACCTGGCTCGCCAGCGATGCCCCCAAGATCCTCACCGACGCCAAGCCGCAGCTCAAGGCGTTGAAGCGCAGCGACCTCGTGTTCGGCGGCCTTCGCACCGACAACCTGGTCGCCGGCTGGCTGCTGCGCCCGAGCCTGCAGGAGAAGAACCTCGCGCAGCTCGTGCAGCGCTACCTGCACGAGGTCATGCCCGAGCCTCCCGCCAATCAGCTGGTCCCCGACGACTCCGTGGTCGCCGGCCCGCCCATCCAGGCCTGGTACACGCTGCGGGTCGCTCCGGTCATCCTCGGCGAACTGTCCGAGGGTTCCCGCAGCGTGCTCACCGACATCGAGATCCCCGTGCTCCTCGCCCTCGTCGACATGGAGCTCCGCGGTGTCACCGTGAGCCACGAGCAGCTCTCGGCCCTCTCCAGCGAGCTGGGCGAGAAGGCCGCGGAACTCGCGGCATCCGCCTACGCCGAGATCGGCCGCGAGGTGAACCTCGGTTCTCCCAAGCAGCTCCAAGACGTGCTGTTCGATCAGCTGGGAATGCCGAAGACCCGCGCGAACAAGACGGGGTACTCGACGGATGCCGGTGCCCTGGCCGACCTGCAGGAGTCGAACCCGCACCCCTTCCTCGACCTGCTGCTGCAGCACCGCGACGCGACGAAGCTGCGCCAGATCGTCGAGACGCTCGACAAGGCGATCGACGCGACGGGCCGCATCCACACCACCTACGTGCAGGTGGGCTCGGCCACCGGGCGCATCTCCTCCAACGACCCGAACCTGCAGAACATCCCCGTGCGCACCGAGGAGGGTCGCCGCATCCGTGCCGCCGTGCAAGCCGGGCCCGGCTACCAGACGCTGCTCACCGCCGACTACTCGCAGATCGAGATGCGCATCATGGCGCACCTGTCGGGCGACCCCGGACTCATCGAGGCCTTCAACTCCGGCGAGGACCTGCACCGATTCGTCGGCGCGCGCATCTTCGGGGTCGAGCCCGAAGACGTCACGGCACTCCAGCGCACCAAGGTCAAGGCGATGTCGTACGGTCTCGCCTACGGCCTCAGCGCCTTCGGCCTGTCGAAGCAGCTCCGCATCGACACGGCGCAGGCCAAGCAGCTCATGGGCGACTACTTCGAGCGTTTCGGCGCCGTGCGCGCCTACCTGCGCCAGGTCGTGGAGCAGGCCAAGGTCGACGGCTACACCGAGACGATCTTCGGTCGCCGTCGTCCGTTCCCCGAACTCGCCAGTCCCAACCGGGTACTGCGCGAGGGCGCAGAGCGGGCGGCGCTCAACTCGCCGATCCAGGGCTCGGCCGCCGACATCATCAAGATCGCGATGATCGGAATCGAACAGGACGTGACCGAGGCCGAACTGGGATCGCGCATGCTCCTCCAGGTGCACGACGAGCTCATCTTCGAGGTCGTCGAGGGCGAGTGGGACCGTCTCGAGCAGATCGTGCGTGGTCGCATGGCCGGAGCCGCCGACCTGCTGGTGCCGCTCGAGGTGCAGGTCGGTCGCGGAGACGACTGGGACTCCGCGGCGCACTGACCAGTGCGAGCGCGTGGGTGCTCTCAGCCCATAGGCTCGAAGAATGACGGCTGACACCCCGCGTACCCCCACTGCCATCGACCGCATCGCCGAGGACTGGGTCGACACCCTCGTGGTGCTCGAACCGACCCTCGGTACCTACATCGGACGCACCGAGGTCAACGACCGCTTCGCCGACCTGTCTCCAGCCGGCCGCGACACCGTCGTCGACGCCGGTCGAGAGGTGCTCTCCGCACTGGAATCCGCTGCGCCCGTCGACGACATCGACACCGTCACCCAGGCCGACCTGTCGAGCGAGCTGCGGCTGGCCATCGAGAGCCACGATGCCCGCCTGCACCTGCGCGACCTGAATGTGATCGCCAGTCCCGTGCAAGACCTGCGTGACGCCTTCGACCTCATGCCGACGGACACCGTGGAGGACTGGGAGACCATCGACAAGCGCCTCGGCGCCCTGCCGGCGGCTCTCGACGGGTACATCGAGACTCTGCGCCAGGGCATCCGGGAGGGAGTCACCCCGGCGAAGCGTCAGGTGCGCGAGGTGTTGACCCAGGCGCGCAAGCTCGCCGCGAACGACGGCTTCTTCTCCAGCTTCGTCGCCGATGCGGAACTCGCCGACGGCGACCTCCCCGCATCCCTCGCCAAGCAGCTCTCCGCCTGCGCCGGAGCGTCGGCCACCGCCTACGGCGAACTCGCCGAGTTCCTCGCCACCGAGCTCGAGCCCGCAGCCACCGATCGTGACGCCGTCGGCCGCGACATCTACGCCCTGCAGTCGCGCCACTTCCTCGGCGCCACCATCGACCTCGACGAGACCTACGAATGGGGCATCGAGGAGCTCGCCCGGATGGTGGCCGAGCAGGAGGCGATCGCACGCGAGATCAAGCCCGGGGCCTCCGTCCAGGAGGCGATCGAGTTCCTCGACGGCGATCCCAGCCGCAAGCTGCACGGCACGGATGCCCTCCAGCGCTGGATGCAGGAGACCAGCGACCGCGCCGTCGCCGAGCTCGGCGCCACGCACTTCGACATCCCCGAGGAGATCCGCACCCTCGAGTGCATGATCGCCCCCACGCAGGAGGGCGGCATCTACTACACGGGGCCGACCGACGACTTCTCCCGTCCCGGCCGCATGTGGTGGTCCGTGCCCGTCGGCGTCACAGAGTTCGACACCTGGCGCGAGCTCACCACGGTCTACCACGAGGGTGTTCCCGGCCATCACCTGCAGATCGGGCAGGCCGTCTACAACCGCGCGAAGCTCAACACCTGGCGCCGGCAGCTGGCGGGCACCTCCGGCCACGCCGAGGGGTGGGCGCTCTACGCCGAGCGACTCATGGAGCAGCTCGGCTACCTCGACGACCCCGCAGATCGCCTCGGCATGCTCGATGGCCAGCGGATGCGGGCCGCCCGCGTCGTGCTCGACATCGGCGTGCACCTCGAGAAGCAGCGTCCCGACGGCAACGGCCCGTGGACCGCGGAGTACGCGCTGGAGTTCATGCGCGCGAACGTGAACATGAGCGACGAGTTCATCCGCTTCGAGGTCAACCGCTACCTCGGTTGGCCGGGTCAGGCTCCGTCGTACAAGGTGGGCCAGCGCATCTGGGAGCAGTTGCGCGACGACGCCGCCGCGCGCGAGGGGTCGGCGTTCTCGATCAAGGAGTTCCACCGTCGCGCCCTCGACCTGGGTGGCGTCGGCCTCGACACCCTCCGCTCCAGCCTGCTCGGCTGAGCGTGGGGCATCCCCTCTCTCCCTACGAGCGCGCGCTCGGCGACGCGGTGGCGGAGCTGCATCCGCGTCTCCGCACCTACTTCGCGGCCGTGCCGGCGGGCTCGGTCGGGCGCGGCAGCGGGGTGTTCGACGTCGTCGGCACCCCGCGGCGGTGGACCTGGCCTGCGCTCACCGTGCTCGCCCGCTCCGGGGTGGTGTTCCCGGCCTGGCAGCGTGACGTGTCGTTCACCGTCGAGAATCGCGGCACCCCCGATGGTGCCGTCCTGGCCCGCAGGGTCTTCGACCTCGACGGCGGCCAGCACACGATGGTCGACAGGGTGTCGATGACCCCCATCGGGCTGGTCGACGAGCTCGGCCACGGCCGCCGCGGGGGAGTCGTGCGGGCTGCGTTCCGGGCCACCGCCGTCGACGGCGCACTGGTCCTCGACTCGACCCGGGTGGGCGTGCGGATCGGTCGGCTGCGGATCGAGCTTCCCCGGCTGGTGGCGCCGCGAGTGACCCTGGTCGAGCGCTTCGACGATGCCAGCGGGCGCCAGCACGTGGCCGTGACCATCGACCTGCCCGTCGTCGGGCGGGTGTACGAGTACTCGGGATCGTTCGCGTACGCCATCGCCACCGTTGCAACCGAGATCGCACCAATCGAGGGGGAGAAGTGATGCGGAGAGTCGTCATCGCCGGAGCATCGGGCTTCATCGGACGTGTCCTGATCGCGCGCTACGAGGCTGCCGGGTGGCAGGTGCACACCATCGGGCGCTCCGGCGCCGATGCACGGTGGGGCGACGCCGCCGGCATCGTCGCCCTGCTCGATGGCTCCGAGCTGCTCGTCAACCTCGCGGGCAAGAGCGTCAACTGCCGGTACACGGATGCGAACCGCGCGGAGATCTTCCGCTCGCGTCTCGAGACCACGGCCGAGCTGCGCCGCGCGATCGCGGCGACCGGCTCGCCTCCGTCGCTCTGGGTCAACTCGTCGACGGCGACCATCTACCGGCACGCCGAGGACCGCCCGATGACGGAGAGCGCGGGCGAGCTCGGCACGGGATTCTCCGTCGCCGTCGCGAAGGCGTGGGAGGCGGAACTCTTCGCCGACGACCTGCCCGGAACCCGTCGGGTCGCACTGCGTATGGCCATAGTGCTCGGAGACGGGAGCGTGATGCCGCCGCTCGTGAGACTGGCGCGGTTCGGGCTCGGCGGGCCTCAGGTCGACGGGCGCTGGTTCGCCACCCGGGCGCGGCGTCGGAACGGAACGCAGCACGAGTTCCGCGCGCGGCGCGGAGCGCAGAAGTTCAGCTGGATCCACATCGACGACGTCGCAGGCATCATCGACTTCCTGGTCGAGCGTCCGGACATCGACGGAGTCGTGAACGCGAGCTCACCGCATCCGTCGGACAACCGCACGTTCATGGCGACACTCCGGCGCGTGCTCGGCGTGCGCTTCGCCCTGCCCGCCCGGCGCTGGATGCTCGAGCTCGGGTCCGCCGTGATCCGCACCGAGACCGAGCTGGTGCTCAAGAGCCGATGGGTGGTGCCGGAGCGGCTGGACGACGCCGGATACCCCTTCATCTGGCCCGATCTCGAGCCGGCGCTCCGCGACATCCTGCAGCCGGCGCGGGCCGCAGGAGAGGGTTTGCGATCGGTCCCTCGAAACAGGTAGTCTGGAACGTCACATTTGTGACATCTATCCGCACGCCTCTCGCGGAAAACCATTCTCTGCACGATCCCCGCGAGCGGCCTGATCCTGTCCGTACTGGAGCAACTACTACATGACAACCGCAACGACCGAGAAGGCAACAAAGCAGGTCGCCATCAACGACATCGGCTCAGCCGAAGACTTTCTTGCCGCGGTCGAGAAGACACTGAAGTTCTTCAATGATGGAGACCTCATCGAGGGCACCGTCGTGAAGATCGACCGCGACGAGGTTCTCCTCGACGTCGGCTACAAGACCGAGGGCGTCATCCCCTCGCGCGAGCTTTCCATCAAGCACGATGTCGACCCCTCCGAGGTCGTCAACGTCGGCGACACCGTCGAGGCCCTCGTTCTCCAGAAGGAGGACAAGGAAGGCCGGCTCATCCTGTCGAAGAAGCGTGCTCAGTACGAGCGTGCGTGGGGCGACGTCGAGAAGATCAAGGAGGCCGACGGTGTTGTCACCGGTTCGGTCATCGAGGTCGTCAAGGGTGGACTCATCGTCGACATCGGACTCCGTGGATTCCTCCCGGCATCGCTCATCGAGCTCCGCCGCGTGCGCGACCTCACGCCGTACCTCGGCCAGGAGATCGAGGCCAAGATCCTCGAGCTCGACAAGAACCGCAACAACGTGGTCCTGTCGCGCCGCGCCCTGCTCGAGCAGACGCAGTCCGAGAGCCGCACCACGTTCCTGAACAACCTCCACAAGGGCCAGGTCCGCAAGGGCGTCGTCTCGTCGATCGTCAACTTCGGTGCGTTCGTCGACCTCGGCGGCGTCGACGGTCTCGTCCACGTGTCCGAGCTCAGCTGGAAGCACATCGAGCACGCCAGCGAGGTCGTCGAGGTCGGTCAGGAAGTCACCGTCGAGATCCTCGAGGTCGACCTCGAGCGCGAGCGCGTGTCGCTCTCGCTCAAGGCCACCCAGGAGGACCCGTGGCAGGTGTTCGCCCGTACCCACGCGATCGGTCAGGTCGCTCCGGGTAAGGTCACCAAGCTCGTTCCGTTCGGTGCGTTCGTGCGCGTCGCAGACGGCATCGAGGGCCTCGTCCACATCTCCGAGCTCTCGGGCAAGCACGTCGAGCTCGCCGAGCAGGTCGTGTCCGTCGGCGAAGAGGTCTTCGTCAAGGTCATCGACATCGACCTCGAGCGTCGCCGCATCTCGCTCAGCCTCAAGCAGGCCAACGAGGGTGTCGACCCCGAGGGCACCGAGTTCGACCCGGCGCTCTACGGAATGCTCACCGAGTACGACGACGAGGGCAACTACAAGTACCCCGAGGGCTTCGACCCGGAGACCAACGACTGGCGCGAGGGCTTCGAGACCCAGCGCGAGAAGTGGGAGCAGGAGTACGCAGCTGCCCAGGCTCGCTGGGAGGCTCACAAGAAGCAGGTCGCCACGGCCAACGACGAGATCGCACCGGTTCCGGCCGCTGCAGGTTCCTCGTTCACGAGCGAGTCGGCTTCCGCCGGCACGCTTGCTGACGACGAGTCGCTCGCCGCGCTTCGCGAGAAGCTCTCGAGCAACAACTAAGTCCGTCTGACGGATTGAGCGGCCGGGTCCTTCTGGACCCGGCCGTTTCGTCGTTCCGGGCCGGTGAGCAGTGCTCGGGTGTGGCCTTCTTTGGGGTGACGGATGCCCGCCGGCAGGCATCCGCTCCGTGTTAGCGTGACTCGTCCCATCCTCCCCACCAAGGCGAACCAGCCTCGGAATGCCCACCGAAGGACCTCGTGTGAAGCGCTGGATCCTCCTCACCGCCGCCCTCGTGGTCGGCGTGATCGCGGCAGCCGTGGCTCTTCCGGGTGTCGTGGGAACCAGCTATGCGGCCTGGAACGCGACAGCGCCGGTGGCTGCCGGAGTGTCGGCCGGGACCTGGTCTGCGACACCGACGCCGCCACCTGCTGCGGGTCCGTACGGCGGTATCAGCGCCGGGACCCCCGAGACGGGCTTCTCCTCCATCGCCTTCGTGGATCAGTCCCCCGGGGGATTCTGCGTGGACACCGCGGTGACGACGACGTCGACGACGCCGATCACGTGGCAGATCAAGGTGGACATCTCGGCGATCCCGTTCAATGGCCTGGAGCCGTCCCAGGTGACGAACGCCCAGAAGAAGTCGACGACTAACGGCATCGTCTTCTACGGCGGCCTCTCCGGGTCCGAGAAGATCGTGTCGGGCCAGTCGATCACGGTGAAGATGTGCCAGTGGCAGGGCAACGCTCCGGCCATCCTCGCGTCGGGTCCCACGAGCTACACGGTCTCCACCTCGATCCTGCGCACCGGCTCCGACGAGTACACGGCCTGCGTCGACACCGTCGTCACGGGCAAGTCCACGTTCTACGTCGGCTACGAGGTCGCCTTCAACTGGCAGCAGGTGCTCACCGCGGCCACCTGGCTGCCGTCGGAGACACGTACGAAGCTCCTCGCCAAGACGCTCAACAACTGGACGACCAAGGGATCGTGGGCGGTCGTCCGAAACGGCTACGACTACACGGGCCACGGAACCAACACCCACTCGAACGCGTCCATCACGAACGGCCAGACCGTGACCGTCGCGGCCTGCATCTGAGCCGACCCTCGCCTCTAGTCTGGTGACGTGACGACTTCGCCAGATCTGCCCCGTGATGCCGATCACGCCGCGTCGTTCGGCGAGAATGCGAGCGGCTACGACGCGCATCGCCCCTCCTATCCGCTCGAGACGGTCCGGTGGCTGATCGGCGGGCGACCGGGGGCGTCGGACAGTGCCCCCGGCGATCTCGAGGTGCTGGATCTCGGCGCCGGGACCGGCAAGCTCACCGAGCGGCTCGTCGAGCTCGCGGCATCCATCACCGCCGTCGATCCCTCTCCCGAGATGCTCGAGGTCCTGGGCGAGCGGATGCCGCAGGTGCGTACCCGCGTCGGCTCGGCCGAGGCGATCCCGCTGCCCGACGACTCGGTCGCTCTCGTGGCAGTGGCCCAGGCCTGGCACTGGGTCGACCCTGAGGCCGCAACGCGGGAGGTGCTGCGCGTCCTCCGACCCGGCGGCCGGCTCGCGCTGATCTGGAACACCCGCGACGACACCATCCCGTGGGTCGACGCGCTGTCCGCAGCGATGCACCGCGGGCTGCACGAGGCGACGGCGTTCCACCCGACGCTCGGGGCCGGACTCGAGTTGACGGCCAAGAGGGAGGAGCGATGGACGTCCCGCACCACCCGCCAGGGCCTGCTCGAACTCGCGACGACGCGCAGCTACTACCTCACAGCCTCAGAGGAAGAGCGGTCGGCGATGCTGGACCGGATCGAGCGCGTGCTCGATTCGCACCCCGAGACCCGGGCTCCCGAGATCCTGCTGCCGTACGTCACCGAGGCCTGGATCGCCGAACCGTGGGTTCCCGGATGCTGACCCCCGGCCGCCGAGCGGCCCAGCGAGTAGGATCACGACTGTGTACCTCATCGGACTGACAGGCGGAATCGCCTCAGGGAAATCGACCATCGCTCGGCGTCTCGTAGAGCACGGTGCCGTGCACATCGACGCCGACCAACTGGCACGCAAGGTCGTCGAGCCCGGAACCGAGGGGCTGGCCCAGATCCGCGAGGCCTTCGGCGACGCCGTACTCGCTCCGGACGGCTCCCTCGACCGGAAGGCTCTCAGCGAACTGGTGTTCGCGGACGCCGCGGCTCTCGACCGGCTGAACGGCATCGTGCACCCCTTGGTGCGTGAGCTGTCGGGCCGTCTGTTCGCCGCAGCCGACGCCGCGAGGCCCAACGCGGTCGTGGTCTACGACGTTCCCCTGCTCGTCGAGGCCGAGCTGGATCATCCGTTCGACCTCGTCGTCGTGGCCCACGCCACGAAGAAGACCAGGGCGGAGCGCCTCGTCGACATCCGCGGCTTCTCCGAGGAACACGCGCAGGCGCGTATCGACGCGCAGGCCACCGACACCCAGCGCCTCTCGATCGCCGACGTCGTGATCGACACCGATGGCACCCTGGGCCACACCGTCAGTCAGACCGACGCGCTCTGGGCGCGGATCCGCGAGGAGCTGGCCGCCCGGGGCTAGACCGCATCCTCGGTGCCTGTCCGCCGTCAGCGGACCCTGCCCGGCCGAAGTGTCGGTGGGCGAACCTAGACTTGAAACCATGCAACCGACACGTTCCGTGCGCCCTTTCGAGGTCATCAGCGAGTACACGCCGAGCGGCGACCAGCCGACCGCGATCGCCGAACTGGCGGGCCGTATCAACGCGGGCGAGACCGATGTGGTGCTGCTCGGCGCCACCGGAACCGGCAAGTCGGCGACGACGGCCTGGCTCATCGAGCAGGTGCAGCGACCCACCCTCGTGCTCGCGCACAACAAGACGCTGGCCGCGCAGCTCGCGAACGAGTTCCGCGAGCTCATGCCGAACAACGCCGTCGAGTACTTCGTCTCGTACTACGACTACTACCAGCCCGAGGCCTACGTTCCGCAGACAGACACCTTCATCGAGAAGGACTCGTCGGTCAACGCCGAGGTCGAGCGCCTGCGCCACTCCACCACGAACTCGCTGCTGAGCCGACGCGACGTCATCGTGGTCTCCACGGTGTCGTGCATCTACGGCCTCGGTACGCCCGACGAGTACATGAACGCGATGATGGCGCTGCAGGTGGGGCAGCGGGTCGACCGCGACTGGCTCATCCGCAAGTTCGTCTCGATGCAGTACCAGCGCAACGACGTCGACTTCTCCCGCGGCAACTTCCGGGTGCGGGGCGACACCATAGAGATCATCCCCATGTACGAGGAGTTGGCGATCCGCATCGAGATGTTCGGTGACGAGATCGAGGCGCTCTACAGCCTGCATCCGCTCACCGGCGACATCGTGCGCAAGCTCGACGCCGTCGCCGTGTTCCCCGGATCGCACTACGTGGCGTCGACCGACGTCATGCAGCGCGCCATCGGCACGATCCAGACCGAACTGCACGAGCGACTCATCGAACTCGAGCGGGAGGGCAAGCTGCTCGAGGCCCAGCGCCTGCGCATGCGCACGTCCTTCGACCTCGAGATGATGGAACAGATCGGCTTCTGCTCCGGCATCGAGAACTACTCGCGGCACATCGACGCACGCGCGCCGGGGGAGGCCCCGCACTGCCTGCTCGACTACTTCCCCGACGACTTCCTGGTCGTCATCGACGAGTCGCACGTGACGGTTCCGCAGATCGGCGCGATGTACGAGGGCGACTCCTCGCGCAAGCGCACCCTGGTCGAGCACGGCTTCCGCCTGCCGAGCGCTCTCGACAACAGGCCACTCAAGTGGAACGAGTTCAAAGAGCGCGTCGGCCAGACCGTCTACCTCTCGGCCACCCCCGGCCGCTACGAGATGGGCATCGCCGACGGCGTCGTCGAGCAGATCATCCGTCCGACAGGTCTCGTCGACCCGCAGATCGTCGTGAAGCCGTCCAAGGGCCAGATCGACGACCTGCTCGAGGAGATCCGCCTGCGTGCGGCCAAGGACGAGCGCATCCTGGTCACGACACTGACCAAGAAGATGGCGGAGGAGCTCACCGACTTCCTCACCGAGGCCGGGGTGCGGGTCCGTTATCTGCACTCGGATGTCGACACGCTGCGTCGCGTCGAGCTGCTGACCGAACTCCGAGCCGGCGTCTACGACGTGCTCGTCGGAATCAACCTGCTGCGTGAAGGGCTCGACCTCCCCGAGGTGTCACTGGTGGCGATCCTGGATGCCGACAAGGAGGGCTTCCTCAGGTCGTCGACCTCGCTCATCCAGACCATCGGTCGCGCCGCCCGCAACGTCTCCGGCGAGGTGCACATGTACGCCGACGTGATGACGGACTCCATGGCGAAGGCCATCGAGGAGACCACCCGCCGACGCGAGCGGCAGGTCGAGTACAACACCCTCAACGGCATCGACCCGACTCCACTGCGCAAGCGCATCGCCGACATCACCGACGTGCTCCAGCGCGAGGAGGCCGACACGGCGGAACTGCTGCGTGGCCGCGATGCTCGCAAGAAGGCGCCGACACCGAACCTGCGCCGCGAGGGCATCGCCGCCGCCGGAGCGAATCAGCTCGAGGACCTCATCGCCGACCTCAACTCGCAGATGCTCGAGGCTGCCGGGGAACTCAAGTTCGAGCTCGCCGGGCGGCTCCGCGACGAGCTCTCCGACCTGAAGCGCGAGTTGCGCCAGATGGAGAAGGCCGGCCACATCTGATCTCGCCGCTCATGCGCGTGGTGTGACGTCGCGGTGGGGTCGGCTCTGCCGAAGTCCCGCCCAAGGATGCCCACCGAACCCCGGACTTCGGCAGAGCCGACCCCACCGCTCGCTTCGCGAGCGAGCGGGGGCGAGGGGATGTGGAACCGAGAGAGCTGTAGTGCCGCTCTCGCCGCGACTGGCGCCTACGCCGTCAGCCGCGCTGCAGGGCCGATCGGGCCCTCGTCGCGTCGACGCCGAGCCTGGAGAGCAGCGCGGCGGCCGGGTCGGGCTCGGGCCGCTCGAGGAGGGCCAGCACGAGGTGGCGGAGCTCGATCCGCCTCGACCGCTCGATGACGGCGTACTCGAGCGTCCGCTTCATCACGACCTTGCCTCCGGCGGTCAGGCGGGGCCGCGGCGTTCCGACGGCGGCCACCAGCGGCCCGTAGGCGGCGACATCGACGCCGATCTCCGCGAGCGCCTCTCGATCCGCCGCATCGGCCGCAGTCTCGGCGGTTGCCGCGTCGACGCCCAGCGCCGACGCGATCCCGTCGTCGGCGAGGGCGGCCAGGAGCAGATGCTCGGTTCCGAGCCGTCGGTCGCCCCGACGGCCGGCGACCTCGACGGACCGCACCACGGTGTTCCTCGCCTCCACGGCGAATCGCTCAAACATGACGTTCCTCCTTCGCGTACTTGGTGTGCACGGACTGGCGGGTGACGCCGAGAGCGTCGCCGATCTGCTCCCACGACCATCCGGCCGCCCGTGCGGCGGCCACGTGGGTGGCCTCGACGCGCTCGGCGAGCCTGTGCAGTGCCAGCACAGCCCGCAGGCCGGTCGCCGGGTCCACCGCCTGGGTCTTCTCTTCCTCGTCCATGCTGTCAGTCTGAACTGACAAATCGTCCTTGTCAACTGAAACTGACAAGCCGTTCCCTGGAGGACATGAGTGTCGAGGGCGGGATCGTCGAGGTCGGGGTTCGGTGGGCATCCTTGGGCGGACCTCGAGGATCCCGCCCTCGACACGACCCTTTACGCCACTTCAGTGGTGGGGGTGGAATACCCCAAGTCCGGGGTTCGGTGGGCATCCTTGGGCGGGACTTGGGGGATTTCACCCCCTCCACGACCCCCGGATCGGCCTCCGTTCGCTGTGGGCACGTGCCGCTCGGGGAAGAGTGTCAGTGGGGCCTCGTAGACTTTCAGGGTGTCTGTGTCAAAGGTCGAAAACCACTCCCAACTGAGCGTTCGCGGTGCCCGCGTGCACAATCTCCAGAACGTCGACCTCGACATTCCGCGTGATTCCCTCGTCGTCTTCACCGGTCTCTCGGGCTCCGGAAAGTCGTCGCTCGCGTTCGACACCATCTTCGCCGAGGGCCAGCGTCGCTATGTCGAGTCGCTGTCGGCCTACGCCCGCCAGTTCCTCGGCCAGGTCGACCGCCCCGACGTCGATTTCATCGAAGGCCTGAGCCCCGCCGTCTCGATCGACCAGAAGTCGACGAACCGCAACCCGCGCTCCACCGTCGGCACGATCACCGAGATCTACGACTACATGCGCCTGCTCTGGGCACGCATCGGCGTCGCCCACTGTCCCATCTGCGGCGAGACCATCCAGCGCCAGACCGTGCAGCAGATCGCCGACCAGCTGATGGAGCTCGATGCCGGCATCCGCTACCAGATCGTCAGCCCCGTCGTCTCGCAGAAGAAGGGCGAGTTCGTCGACCTGTTCAAGGAGTTGGCGGCCTCCGGCTACTCCCGTGCCATCGTCGACGGCGAGACCATCCAGCTGAGCGAGCCCCCGGTGCTCAAGAAGCAGGTCAAGCACGACATCTCCGTCGTCATCGACCGTCTCGTCGCCGGCCCCGAGATCCTCGGGCGTCTCACCGACTCGCTCGAGACCGCCCTGCGGCTGACCGACGGCCTCGTGAGCATCAACTACGTCGACGCGACGGGTCCCGACGCCTGGCAGAACTTCTCCGAGAAGCTGTCGTGCCCGAACAACCACCCGATCCAGCTCACCGAGATCGAGCCGCGCACCTTCTCGTTCAACGCCCCGTTCGGCGCCTGCCCCGAGTGCTCCGGCCTCGGCACCCGCATGTCCGTCGACGAGGACCTCCTGCTCGGCGACCACGAACTCAGCATCGCCGAGGGCGTCATCCTGCCGTGGACCTCGCAGGGAAAGAGCCTCTACAACTACTACGAGAAGCTGCTCGAGGGCCTGTCCCGAGACCTGAAGTTCTCGCTGAAGACCCCGTGGAGCGAACTGCCCGCGAACGCACGCAACGCCGTGCTGCGCGGCGAGAACTTCGAGGTGCGCGTCAAGTGGCGCAACCGCTACGGCCGCGAGATGAGCTACACCTCGGGCTTCGAGGGCGTCGTGCCCTACATCGAGCGCCAGTACCTGCAGGCGGAGACCGACGTCCAGCGTGCGCGTTGGTCGGAGTACCTGCGTGAGGTGCCGTGCCCTGTCTGCGACGGCAAGAGGCTGAAGCCCGAGGTCCTCTCGGTGCTCATCCACGGCTCGAGCATCGCCGATGTCGCCGAGCTCAGCCTCACCGACGCTCGCGGCTTCATGGACCAGATGGTGCTCACCGACCGTGAGCAGACCATCGCCGCGCAGGTGCTGCGCGAGATCAAGGTGCGCCTCGACTTCCTCATCAGGGTCGGGCTCACCTACCTCAACCTCTCTCGCGCCGCGGCTACTCTGTCGGGCGGCGAGGCCCAGCGCATCCGTCTGGCCACCCAGATCGGTTCCGGACTCACCGGCGTGCTCTACGTGCTCGACGAGCCCAGCATCGGCCTGCACCAGCGCGACAACCGCCGCCTCATCGAGACGCTCCTCGCCCTGCGCGACCTCGGCAACACGCTCATCGTCGTCGAGCACGACGAGGACACCATCCGCACCGCCGACTGGATCGTCGACATCGGACCCGGCGCCGGCGTCAACGGCGGCAAGGTCGTGCACTCGGGGTCCTACGACGACCTACTCTCGAACCAGCGCTCGCTCACCGGCGACTACCTGTCGCGCCGCAAGGAGATCATCACTCCGCACACCCGGCGCAAGATCGACAAGGAGCGCATGATCTCCGTCGTGGGCGCCGAGGTGAACAACCTGCGCAAGGTCACCGTCGACTTCCCCCTCGGCACGTTCACGGCCGTCACGGGCGTGAGCGGCTCGGGCAAGTCGTCGCTCGTCAACGACGTGCTCTACCGCGTGCTCGCCAACAAGCTCAACGGGGCTCGCAAGCTCCCGGGTAAGCACACGCGCGTCACCGGCCTCGACCACCTCGACAAGGTCGTGCACGTCGACCAGGCTCCGATCGGCCGCACTCCGCGCTCGAACCCGGCGACCTACACCGGCGTCTTCGACCGCATCCGCAACCTGTTCGCCGAGACCAACGAGGCGAAGGCCCGCGGTTACCTGCCCGGCCGGTTCAGCTTCAACGTCAAGGGCGGCCGCTGCGAGGCCTGCTCCGGCGACGGCACCATCAAGATCGAGATGAACTTCCTCCCCGACGTCTATGTCGCGTGCGAGGTCTGCGGCGGCTCGCGCTACAACCGCGAGACCCTGCAGGTGCACTACAAGGGCAAGAACATCTCCGAGGTGCTCGAGATGCCGATCAGCGAGGCAGCCGAGTTCTTCGAGCCGATCAGCGCGATCCACCGGTACCTCAAGACCCTCGTCGACGTGGGCCTCGGCTACGTCACCCTGGGCCAGAGCGCCACGACGCTCTCGGGTGGAGAGGCGCAGCGCGTGAAGCTGGCGACGGAGCTGCAGCGCAGGTCCAACGGGCGCAGCGTCTACGTTCTCGACGAGCCGACCACGGGTCTGCACTTCGAGGACGTGCGCAAGCTCCTCATCGTGCTGAACGGGCTCGTCGACAAGGGCAACACCGTGATCGTGATCGAGCACAACCTCGACGTCATCAAGTCGAGCGACTGGGTCATCGACATCGGACCCGAGGGCGGATCGGGCGGTGGTCAGATCATCGCCACCGGTACCCCCGAGGCCGTCTCACGCAGCAAGAAGAGCCACACGGGCCAGTTCCTGCGCGAGGTGCTCGAAGCGGATGCGGAGAACCACGGCGTCATCGCCCGAGTCGCGGGCTGAGGCCCATGGCGAACGTCCTGTCGTACCGACCGAAGGCGGGGGAGATCCCCACGCAGCCGGGCGTCTACCGCTTCCGTGACGGCACAGGCCGGGTGCTCTACGTCGGCAAGGCGAAGAACCTCCGCGCGCGTCTCAGCAACTACTTCGCACCGCTGCACACCCTGCACGAGCGCACTCGGCGCATGGTCACGACGGCGGCCGGCGTCGAGTGGACCGTCGTCGGCAACGAGGTGGAGGCGCTCCAGCTCGAGTTCACCTGGATCAAGGAGTTCGATCCGCCGTTCAACGTCATGTTCAAGGACGACAAGTCCTATCCCTACATGGCGGTGACCCTCGGTGAGGAGGCGCCGCGGGTGCTGGTCACCCGCAACACCAAGATCCGCGGGGCGCGCTACTTCGGGCCGTATCCGAAGAAGTGGGCCGTCGACGAGGTCATCGAGTTGATGATCAAGGCGTTCCCCATCCGCACCTGCAAGGACTCGGACTACAAGCGGGCCATGCAGTCGGGCAAGCCGTGCTTCGCCGGCCAGATCGGCCGCTGCTTCGGGCCGTGCTCGGGCAAGGTCACCATCGAGGAGCATCGCGAGGCCGTCAAGAGGTTCGTCTCCTTCATGGCCAACCAGGACCGCCGCATGGTCGCAGAGCTCACGCAGGAGATGAAGGCGGCATCCGAGGAGCAGAACTACGAGCTCGCCGCACGCCGTCGCGACCAGGTCGTCGCCCTCGAGGCCGTGCTCGAGAAGAGCGCCGTCGTCCTCCGCGACTCCGTCGACATCGACCTGTTCGGCATCGTGCACGATGAGCTGGCCGCGGCCGTGCAGCTCTTCGTGGTGCGCGGCGGTCGCATTCGCGGTGTGCGCGGGTGGGTCGTCGACAAGGAGCTCGACATGTCGATGGCCGAGTTGGTCGACTCGATCGTGCCGCAGGTCTATGCGGAGGGGCTCACGCCGCCGCGCGAGATCGTGGTGCCCGAACTGCCTGAGGACGCACCGGCACTCGAGAGCTGGCTCGAGGACCGCAGCCCGACGAAGGTGCGGCTGCGGGCCGCCCAACGCGGCGACAAGGCCGCCCTCCTCGAGACCGCGAACCAGAACGCCGGTCACGCGCTCATGCTCTACAAGACGCGTCGCAGCGCCGACTTCACCTCGCGGTCGAAGGCCCTGGAGGACATCCAGGAGGCCCTCGGAATGCCCGACGCCCCGCTCCGCATGGAGTGCTACGACGTGTCCCACCTGAGTGGAACCAACGTCGTGGCCTCGATGGTCGTCTTCGAGGACGGCCTGCCGCGCAAAGACGAGTACCGCCGGTTCAACATCCCCGAGACCACCGACGACACCGACTCGATCCACCGCGTACTCACGCGCCGGCTCGCCTACCTCACCGATCCCGAGGCCGAGCCAGACCCCATCGAGGTCGTCACCGCCGATGGCGTCGTCGAGCCGGCGAAGCGGCGCAAGTTCAGCTACAGCCCCAACCTGCTCATCGTCGACGGCGGCCAACCGCAGGTCGCTGCTGCGGAGCGTGCGCTGCGGGAGTCCGGCGTCACCGGAATCCAGCTCTGCGGCATCGCGAAGCGGCTCGAGGAGATCTGGTTGCCCGACTCCGACTTCCCGGTCATCCTCCCGCGCAACAGCGAGGCGCTGTTCCTGTTCCAGCGCATCCGTGACGAGGCGCACCGTTTCGCCATCACGCACCAGCGCACGAGGCGCAAGCGCGACATCGCGTCCGTGCTCGGCGAGGTGCCGGGTCTCGGCCCGGCACGCGTGCGGGAACTGCTGCGGCACTTCGGATCCGTGGCCCGCCTGAAGCTCGCGACACCCGAGGAGATCGCCGAGGTGTCCGGCATCGGAGCGACCCTCGCAGGGGCCATTCGCGCCCATCTCGACGCCTGAGCGTCCGCGGGTCGATAGGCTGTAACCTCCCACCCCCTAGAACGAAGGCGCATTCGAAGCCATGACGGACGTCGAGCAGAAGGAAGTCCTCATCATCACGGGGATGTCCGGTGCCGGCCGATCCACCGCCGCCGACGCGCTGGAGGATCTCGGCTGGTACGTGGTCGACAACCTGCCCCCGCAGATGCTGCGTCCACTGGTCGAGCTGGTCGAGAGGGCGTCATCCGGCCTCCCGAAGATCGCGGCCGTCGTCGACATCCGCGGCCGGGACTTCTTCGACGAGATCAGCGAGATGATCAGCGTGCTGCGCGGGGGAACCGAACTCCGGGTGGTCTTCCTCGATGCGACGGATGCCGCCCTCGTGCGACGCTTCGAGTCCGTCCGCCGGCCGCACCCCCTGCAGGCCGACGGAACGCTGCTCGACGGCATCTCGGAGGAGCGAGCGCGTCTCGGTTCCATCCGCGAGGCCAGCGACATCGTCATCGACACCTCCGAGCTGAACATTCACCAGCTCGCCATGACGGTGACCGACCTCTTCGCCGAGGAGGGCGCCGCCGAGGTGCGGGTCACCATCGTGAGTTTCGGTTTCAAGTACGGGGTGCCGGCGGATGCCGACCACGTCGCCGATGCCCGCTTCCTGCCGAACCCCTTCTGGGTGCCGGAACTGCGGGCGCAGACCGGCCTCGACGCCCCGGTCAGGGAATTCGTGCTCGGCCAGCCGGGGGCACGCGAATTCATCCAGCGGTACGCCGCAGCGCTGGAGCCCGTACTCGCCGGCTATCGCCGCGAGAACAAGCGCCACGCGACCATCGCCATCGGGTGCACGGGCGGCAAGCACCGCTCGGTCGCCCTCGCCAGAGAACTCGCCCACGAGCTGGAGCAGATCCCCGGGATCGGCGTGAGCGTGAAGAACCGCGACCTCGGTCGCGAGTAGCTTCGGCTCGAACCCGACGTACGACGACAGAACGCAACAGAATGGAACACCGATTGGCTCTCACAGCCGACGTCAAAGAGGAACTCGCACGCACCGAGATCAACCGCACCACGGTGCGTGCCGCAGAACTGGCGACGGTCCTGCGCTTCTCCGGCGGCCTGCACCTCATCTCGAGCCGCATCGCCGTCGAGTCCGAGCTCGACTCCGCGCTCATCGCGCGCCGGGTGCGCAAAGACCTCGCCGAGCTCTACGGGGTGCGCAGCGACGTCTCCGTGGTCGCGGCCACGGGCCTGCGCCGCACCAGCCACTACCTCGTACGCGTGCTCGACGGCGGTGAGACGCTCGCCAGGCAGACCGGTCTCCTCGACGCCCGGCGCCGTCCCATCCGCGGCCTCCCGAACCGCCTGACCACCGGATCCCGCGAGGAGATCTCGGCCGTGTGGCGCGGCGCGTTCCTCGCCAGCGGAAGCCTGACCGATCCCGGTCGTTCAGCGGCCCTCGAGGTCACCTGCCCCGGCAACGAGGCGGCCATGGCCCTCGTCGGCGCCGCCGGCCGGCTCGGCATCCCGGCCAAGGCCCGCGAGGTGCGCGGAGTCCACCGCGTCGTCATCCGCGACGGCGAGGCGATCAGCTCGATGCTCGTCGCCATGGGCGCCACCGACACCGTGCGCAACTGGGAGGAACTGCGCCAGCGCCGCGAGGTGCGCGCGACGGCCAACCGCCTGGTCAACTTCGATGACGCCAACCTGCGCCGCTCGGCCCAGGCGGCCGTCGCGGCCTGCTCGCGCGTCGAGCGGGCCCTCGAGATCCTCGGCGACGACGTGCCCGACCACCTGCAGTACGCCGGCGACCTGCGCCTGCGGTTCCGCGACGCCAGCCTCGACGAGCTCGGCCACCACGCCGAACCGCCGATGACGAAGGACGCCGTGGCCGGCCGCATCCGTCGACTCCTGGCCATGGCCGACAAGAAGGCCGTCGATCTCGGCATTCCCGACACCGAGGCCAACCTCCCCGCAGACCTCGACGACTGATCTCCGCTCGCAGACGTCGGCATGTGTCAACCCCGGGAAGCATTCGGGGACCACGATGGTTGCCGTCACTAGACTGGAAAAGTCGCCCTCACGGGCACCTCGATCGCCACGCGCGACGCGCGTGGCTCCACTAGGAGGATGAACAACGCACATGGCTGACTACACGCTGCCGGAACTCGCCTACGACTACTCGGCCCTCGAGCCGAGCATCAGCGGCACCATCATGGAGCTGCACCACTCGAAGCACCACCAGGCCTACGTGACCGGCGCGAACACCGCCCTGCAGCAGCTCGCAGAGGCCCGCGACAGCGGAAACCTCGCGAACGTGAACAAGCTCGAGAAGGACCTCGCGTTCAACCTCGGCGGTCACGTGAACCACTCGATCTTCTGGACCAACCTCTCGCCGGACGGCGGCGACAAGCCCACGGGCGAGCTCGCGGCGGCGATCGACGACAACTTCGGTTCCTTCGACAAGTTCCAGGCCCACTTCACCGCCACGGCCCTCGGCGTCCAGGGCTCCGGATGGTCGGTTCTCGCCTGGGACTCCATCGGCCAGCGCCTCATCATCGTGCAGTTCTTCGACCAGCAGGCCAACTTCCCGGCCGGCACGATTCCGCTGCTGATGCTCGACGTCTGGGAGCACGCCTACTACCTCGACTACAAGAACGTGCGCGCCGACTACGTGAAGGCGTTCTGGAACATCGCCGACTGGGCGAACGTCGAGCAGCGCTTCGTGACCGCGCGAGAGAAGACCTCGGGCCTGCTGCTACTGTCATAGCGGATGGGTCGTCCCGGCGACCCGGGACACCGTCGTCCGGTTCTGTTCACCATCAAATACGCGCATTCGCGCCATCTGCAACAGGAGTCATTCGTGTCCGTAAAAATCGGAATCAACGGATTCGGCCGCATCGGCCGTAACTACTTCCGCGCCGCCCTCGCCAAGGGAAGCAACCTCGAGCTCGTGGCGGTGAACGACCTCACCGACAACAAGACGCTCGCGCACCTGCTCAAGTACGACTCGATCACGGGTCGCCTCGACGCCACCGTCGAGTACGACGACGAGAACATCATCGTCAACGGCAAGTCCATCCGCGTCTTCGAGGAGCGCGACCCCGCCAACCTTCCGTGGGGCGAGCTGGGCGTCGACATCGTCATCGAGTCGACCGGCCGTTTCACCAAGTCGGACGATGCGCGCAAGCACATCACCGCCGGCGCCAAGAAGGTCCTCGTGTCGGCTCCCGCCACGGGCTCCGATGTCGCGACGATCGTGCTCGGCGTGAACGAGGGCACCTACGACGCCTCGGTCCACGACATCATCTCGAACGCATCCTGCACGACGAACTGCCTCGCGCCGCTCGCCAAGGTCTTCAACGACGAGTTCGGCATCGAGCGCGGTCTCATGACCACGGTCCACGCCTACACCGCCGACCAGAACCTGCAGGACGGCCCGCACAGCGACCTCCGCCGTGCCCGCGCCGCAGCGCTCAACATCATCCCCACGTCGACCGGTGCGGCCAAGGCCCTCGGCCTCGTCCTGCCCGAGCTCGTCGGCAAGCTCGACGGCTACGCGCTGCGCGTTCCGGTTCCGACCGGTTCGATCACCGACCTCACGGTCACCGCCTCGCGTCCCGTCACGGTCGAAGAGGTCAACGCGGCGTACAAGGCTGCGGCCGAGGGCCCCCTCAAGGGCATCCTCAAGTACACCGAGGACGAGATCGTCTCCAGCGACATCGCCGGCGACCCGCACTCCTCGATCTTCGACGCCGGACTCACCAAGGTGATCGGCGACCAGGTCAAGGTCGCCTCCTGGTACGACAACGAGTGGGGCTACTCCAACCGTCTCGTCGACCTCGCCGAGTACGTCGCCGAGAAGCTGTAAGGGCTGGCGTGTCGCTTCGCACCATCTCGGAACTCGGGCCGCTCGCCGGCACGCGCGTCATCGTCCGTTGCGATCTGAACGTCCCCCTGAAGGACGGAAAGATCACGGATGACGGCCGCGTGCGGGCGTCGGTGCCGACCCTGACCGCCCTCATCGAGCAGGGCGCGAAGGTCGTCGTCATCTCCCACCTCGGTCGTCCCGATGGTGCACCCGACGCGCAGTACAGCCTGGCGCCGGTCGCCGAGCGGCTCTCAGAGCTGCTCGGCCGGCCGGTGGCCTTCGCCACGGACACTGTGGGGGAGTCAGCGGCATCCGTCGTCGACGCCCTCGAGGACGGCCAGATCGCCGTGCTCGAGAACCTCCGCTTCAACGCCGGTGAGACGGCGAAGGACTCCGCCGAGCGGGTCGTCTTCGCCCAGAAGCTCGCCGCGTTCGGTTCCGTGTTCGTCTCAGACGGATTCGGCGTCGTGCACCGCAAGCAGGCGAGCGTCTACGAACTCGCGGAACTGCTTCCGAGCGCCGCCGGAACGCTGATCGAGGCCGAACTGACGGTCCTCGAGAAGCTCACCCGCACGCCCGAGAAGCCGTACGCGGTCGTTCTGGGCGGCTCGAAGGTCTCAGACAAGCTCGGCGTCATCGGGCATCTGCTTCCCCGGGTCGACTCCCTGCTCATCGGTGGCGGCATGCTCTTCACCTTCCTCGCGGCCCAGGGCCACAAGGTGGGCGCGAGCCTGCTCGAGGCCGACCAGATCGACACCGTCAAGGGCTACCTCACCGAGGCCGAGCGCCTCGGTGTGCAGATCGTCCTGCCGACGGATGTCGTGGTGGCCTCGAAGTTCGGTGCAGACGCCGACCACGTCGTGACCGCTGCCGATGCCATCGAGGAGACGCCGTTCGGCGCCTCCGGCCTCGGCCTCGACATCGGTCCGGACACCGCGGCCCACTTCGCCGAGGTCATCAGAGGGTCGAAGACGGTGTTCTGGAACGGCCCCATGGGCGTGTTCGAGCTCGAGCCGTTCGCGGCCGGAACGCGCACCGTCGCAGAGGCGCTCACCCAGGTCGACGGCCTCAGCGTCGTCGGCGGTGGCGACTCCGCCGCCGCCATCCGCTCCCTCGGATTCGCGGATGACGACTTCGGACACGTTTCCACGGGAGGCGGCGCCAGCCTCGAGTTCCTCGAGGGCAAGCACCTCCCTGGCTTGGAGGTACTCGGATGGCACTGAACCGCACCCCGCTGATCGCGGGCAACTGGAAGCTCAACCTCGATCACCTGCAGGCGATCGCATTCGTGCAGAAGCTCGCATGGAGCCTCGACGACGCCAAGCACGACTTCGCCGGCGTCGAGGTGGCGGTCTTCCCGCCGTTCACCGACCTGCGCAGCGTGCAGACCCTCGTGGCCAGCGACAAGCTCCCGATCGCCTTCGGCGCCCAGGACCTGTCCGCCCACGACTCCGGTGCGTACACAGGTGAGATCTCCGGCGCCTTCCTCGCGAAGCTCGAGTGCAGCTACGTCATCATCGGTCACTCCGAACGACGCACGCTGCACAACGAGACCGATGAGGTCGTCGCGTCGAAGGTGCAGGCGGCTCTGCGTCACAGTCTGGTCCCGATCATCTGCGTCGGCGAGACGGCCGAAGACCTCGAGACCCACGGCCCCAGCGCCGTGCCCGTCGCCCAGCTGCGTGCAGCCCTCGCCGGAGTCACGAGTGCGGCCGACATCGTCGTGGCGTACGAGCCGGTCTGGGCCATCGGCTCCGGCCAGGCTGCCACGCCCGATCAGGCCGAGCAGGTGGCCGCAGCACTGCGCGCCGTGCTGGTCGAGCTCCTCGGAGACGACGTCGCAGCGAAGACCCGCATCCTCTACGGCGGATCGGTGAAGGCGGCGAACATCGCCGGCTTCATGCGCGAGCCGAACGTGGACGGTGCCCTCGTCGGAGGCGCGAGCCTCGACCTCGACGAGTTCGCCAGCATCTCGCGGTTCAAGCAGCACGTCGGCCTGTAACGATCGTGCGCGGCGGGCGGTCCGGGTTCCCGGGCCGCCCGCCGCGTGCCGTTATACTGGCCTGAGTTCTTCCGGCGCTTCGTCGCGCCGATCTTCGAAAGGTTTTCCGTGGACATCCTCCAGGTCGTACTCCAGGTCATCCTGGGCCTGACGAGCCTCCTGCTCACCCTGCTCATCCTGCTCCACAAGGGTCGCGGTGGCGGTCTCTCCGACATGTTCGGCGGCGGCGTGACCTCCAACCTCGGAGCATCCGGGGTGGCAGAGCGCAACCTGAACCGCATCACGGTCATCCTCGGCCTGGTCTGGATCTCGGCGATCGTCGTCCTCGGCCTCATCACGAAGTTCGAAACCGGCGCCTGAGCGCCACCACCCACTTCACGGATCTAAGGACACACAATGGCATCAGGTGGTAGCGCGATCCGCGGCTCTCGCGTCGGCGCAGGCCCCATGGGCGAACAGGACCGCGGCTTCCACGCCGAGCGCGTGGCCGTGTCGTACTGGGACGCCCTCGGCAACGAGACTGTGCGGCACTTCGCCGCGAATCTCCCGGCGGAGGAGATCCCCGAGACGATCGACTCCCCGTCCTCCGGCCTTCCGGCCGGCCGCGACAAGGAGAACCCTCCTCTCGTCGCCAAGATGGAGCCCTACAAGACCCACCTCGCGTACGTGAAGGAACGTCGCACCGAGGAGGAGGCCGAGCAGTTGCTCGACGAGGCGCTGCAGCAGCTGCGCGTGCGTCGCGGCACGGCTGCCGCCGAGTAGTTCCAGCACAGACACGCGAAGAAGGGCCGCATCCGATCGGATGCGGCCCTTCTTCGTCGTGTGCGCGTGCCGCGCGACGGCTCAGTAGCTGGGCGCGATGAGGTTCTCGGGAACCTCGGATGCGGCCTCAGCGTCGACGAAGAACACCGTGCGCTTGCGCCCCTTGATCCCCGCGACCGGCACCTCATCGCGAGCAGCGCCGGCGAGGGCCAGTCCCAGTGCCGAGGCCTTGTCGGCGCCGGAGAGCACCATCCAGACCCGCTCCGAGGAGTTGAGGGTGGGGCGGGTGAGGCTCAGGCGCTCGGCAGGCGGCTTGGGGGACTTGCGCACGGGGATGACCGAGCGGTCCTCGATGCTGATGCCGGAGCGGTGCGGGAACAGCGACGCGATGTGGCCGTCGGGTCCGACACCGAGGAAGGTGATGTCGAACCGAGGGGCGCCCTCGCCGTCTCCGTGGGCCTCGAGCTCCGCCGCGTACTGCAGGGCGGCGTCGTCGAGGCTGATCCCGGAATCCGACGACGGGAAGGGATGCACGTTCTCGGCCGGAACGCTGATGTGATCGAGCAGCGCATCACGAGCCTGCTGGTCGTTGCGTTCGGCATCGCCGGCGGGGAGCCAGCGCTCGTCGCCCCACCAGAAGCTCACCCGCGACCAGTCGATGGTGTCACGCGCCGGGCTGGCGTTGATGGCGGCGAGCACGGCCGTGCCGACGCGACCGCCCGTGAGCACCACGTTCGCCGTGGCCTGGTCATCGAGGATGTCGACGGTCTTCGTGATGAAGCGGGCGGCGACGGATGCCGCGAGCGACTCCGTGTCGGCGTGCACCAGGACGCGGCGTTCGTTGGTCATGCGAGAGGGCCCTCCGTGATCGCGCTCGGGGCGCCCAGGGTGGCCAGTCCACCCGTGATGACCTCACCATACAGTTCATCGGGGTCGAGTCTGCGCAGCTCGTCCGCGAGGCAGTCGCGCAGGTTGCGACGCGCGAGCGCCACGTCGTGCGTCGGCTGGCCTGGCTGCGTGAGTGTCGCGATGCCGCCGTGCGTGCGCACGAGGTCGATCGACTCGTCGCCACGGAACATGCGCACCCCGTGGATGCCCTGGGAGCTCTCGGCGCCCGTGAGCTCGTACTCGGTCTGCACCTGCAGTGCGAGGTGAAGCCAGGCGGCCAGGAGCGTCGTCGACGGGGAGTCGGCCGAACCCGAGACCTGGACGCCGGTGACGTTCTCGTACGGCGGCTGGTCGAGCACGGCGGCGAGCTGGGCGCGCCACAGCGTCACGCGGGTCCACGCGAAGTCGGTGTCACCCGGCGTGTAGTTCTTCGCGCAGGCCTCGAGGGCGAGCTGCGGATCGGCGTGGCGACGGGTCGCATCCGTGATCCGACGGAGCGCGATGAGGCCGAGCGGCGACTTGCCGGGAACCTCGGGGGCGCGCCCCGGCCACCAGACGACGACGGGGGCGTCGGGCAGGAGCAGACCCATGATGAGGCTCTGCTCGTCCTTCGCCGTGTCGCCGGTGGGACGCAGGATCACGACCTCGCTGGCGCCGGCGTCGCCGCCGACGCGGATCTCGGCATCGAGGCCGGGAGCTGCGTCGGGAGCGGCATCCGGATCGGTCGAGATGACGATGACCCGCATGGGGTGCTCGCGCGACGCATCGTTGGCGGCCTCGATGGCCTCCTCGGTGATGGACTCGTCAGACGCGATCACGAGGGTGAGCACGCGACCGAGGGCGACGGCGCCACCCTCTTCACGGATCTTCACGAGTGCCTTCGAGATGCCGCTCGTCGTGGTGTCGGGCAGGTCGACGATCATGGACGCCTCCAGGTGCGGCCGTCGCGGGCCAGTAGTTCATCGGCTTCGTCGGGGCCCCAGGATCCGGGGTTGTACTGCTGAGGCTGGCCCTGGGTCTCCCAGAACTCCTCAATCGGGTCGAGGATCTTCCAGGAGAGCTCGACCTCCTCGTGACGCGGGAAGAGTGGAGGGTCGCCGAGCAGGACGTCGAGGATGAGTCGCTCGTAGGCCTCGGGGCTCGCCTCGGTGAAGGCGTGGCCGTAGCCGAAGTCCATGGTGACGTCGCGCACCTGCATGCCGGCGCCGGGAACCTTCGAGCCGAAGCGGATCGTCACGCCCTCATCGGGCTGCACCCTGATGACGAGGGCGTTCTGCCCGAGCTGCGAGGTCTGGCTGTCGGCGAAGAGCTGCTGCGGTGCCCGCTTGAACACCACGGCGATCTCCGTGACGCGACGGCCGAGGCGCTTTCCGGCGCGCAGGTAGAACGGGACTCCGGCCCAGCGGCGGGTGCCGATCTCGAGCTTGAGGGCGGCGTAGGTCTCGGTGGTGGATTCGGGGTTCATCCCGTCCTCCTCGAGGAACCCGAGCACCTTCTCGCCACCCTGCCATCCGCCGGAGTACTGACCGCGCGCGGTCGACTTCGACAGGTCGGCGGGCAGGCGCACCGCAGAGAGCACCTTCTCCTTCTCCGAGCGCAGTGCGGACGCCTCGAAGGAGATGGGCTCCTCCATGGCGGTCAGGGCCAGCAGCTGCAGGAGATGGTTCTGGATGACGTCGCGGGCAGCGCCGATGCCGTCGTAGTAGCCGGCTCGGCCGCCGACGCCGATGTCCTCGGCCATCGTGATCTGCACGTGGTCGACGAAGTTGGCGTTCCAGATGGGCTCGTAGAGCTGGTTGGCGAAGCGCAGAGCGAGGATGTTCTGCACGGTCTCCTTGCCGAGGTAGTGGTCGATGCGGAACACCGCATCAGCCGGGAACACCGACGCCACCATCTGGTTGAGCTCACGAGCGGAGGCCAGGTCGTGACCGAAAGGCTTCTCGATGACGACGCGTCGCCACTCGCCGTCCGCCGGCTTGGCGAGTCCGGAGCGCCGGAGCTGCTCCGTGACCTGGGGGAAGGCCTTCGGCGGGATCGAGAGGTAGAACGCGTGGTTGCCCATGGTTCCCCGCTCGGTGTCGAGCTCGGCGAGGGTCTCCTTGAGGGTCTCGAAGGCCGCGTCGTCGTCGAACGTGCCCGGCACGAAACGGATGCCTTGGGCCAGCTGCGTCCAGACCTCCTCGCGGAACTCCGTGCGCGCGTACTTCTTCACCGACTCGTGCACGATCTCCATGAAGTCCTGGTCCTCCCAGTCGCGCCGGGCGAACCCGACGAGACCGAATCCGGGAGGAAGCAGGCCGCGGTTGGCCAGGTCGTAGACGGCGGGCATCAGCTTCTTGCGCGACAGGTCACCCGTCACGCCGAAGATGATGAGCGCGCTCGGCCCGGCGATGCGGTTCAGGCGGTAGTCGTTGGGAGAGCGCAGGGGGTTGTGCTCGGCCGACACGTCAGCGGGGTTCATACTGCTCCTTCGCGACTAGCGGATCGCGTCGAACAGCGCTGCGGTGTCCGCGGCGGCGTTCGTCAGGTTCAGGCGCAGCACGGGCCGGTCGTGGTCGGCCAGCACGCTGGCGTCACCGATGGCCTGCGCCTGGATGAGTTCGCCGAACGTGAACGGGATGCCCGGGATCTCGAGGTCCTCGACGGGGTTCTGCGTGATCTGCAGGAACACGCCGACGGCCGGACCGCCCTTGTGGAACTGACCGGTCGAGTGCAGGAACCGCGGTCCCCACCCGAACGTCACCGGCCGGCCGGAGCGCTCCGCGAGGATCGCCCGCAGCTCGGTGAGCTGCGGCAGGGCGAGGCGGTCGACGTAGGCCTGGATGGCGATGTAGCCGTCGTCGCCGACCTCCTCGAGGAGGACCTCGATGGCCGACACCAGGTCGCTCGAGGCGCCGATGACGTCGGGCGTGCCGCGCACCTCGATGCCGCCGGTCACGAACGCTGCAGGCTCGGGAGCCGGACGAGCGTCGAGCAGGGCGCGGGTGGCGATCTTCGCGGACTCCACGTCGGGCTGGTCGAAGGGGTTGATGCCGAGGAGGCGCCCGGCGACGGCCGTGGCGTACTCCCAGACCAGGAACTGCGCGCCGAGGGTTCCGCTGACGCGGATCTCGTCGGCGCCCTCGACGAACACGTCGTCTCCCGCGTCGTCGACCAGGCGCACCAGCTGCAGGTCGGCGAGCTCGTCCTTCAGCTCGGGGGCGTCCTTCTCGAGCACGACGGGCAGGATGCCCTTGCCGAGCTTGCCGGTCGACTCGGCGATGAGCTGTTCCGCCCAGTCGCCGAACCCGACGATGTGGGTGCCATCCGTGATGATGCCCAGCTTGTCGCGCAGGGGAGAGGTGCCGGCGATCGCAGCGCCGAGGATGAGACCGGGGTTCGACTCGTCGTCGATCGCGAGGCTGAGCGAGATGGTCTCGGCCTCGTCGAGGAGCTCGCCGATGTCGACGCCCGAGAGGCCGCTGGGCACCAGGCCGAACGCCGTGAGAGCCGAGTAGCGGCCGCCGACGTTGGGGTCGGCGTTGAAGACGCGGTAGCCGGTCTCGCGGGCGTTCTTGTCGAGGGGCGACCCGGGGTCGGTCACGACGATGATGCGCGAGAGCGGGTCGATGCCCGCAGCTCTGAACGCCTGCTCGAAGGCACGGCGCTGGCTGTCGGTCTCGGTGGTCGATCCCGACTTCGACGACACCACGAGGGCCGTCTCGGCGAGGCGGTCGCCGAGGGCGCTGAGCACCTGACCGGGCTCGGTGGAGTCGAGCACGGTGAGGTCGACACGGGCCGTGTTGGTGATGACCTCGGGAGCGAGCGATGATCCGCCCATACCGGCGAGGGCGATGTGGCGCACCCCGGCGGCGTGGAGTTCATCGCGCAGGGCGTTGATCTGCTCGACGAGCGGGCGGGAGACCGCGACCGACTCGGTCCAGCCGAGACGCTTCGCGGACTCGGCTTCGGCATCCGGTCCCCAGAGAGCGGCGTCGAAGCCGGTGATGCCCGACGCGACGAGATCCTTCACGAGGGTGGGGACGTGCGTGCGCACGGCCTCGGCTGCGGCTCCGCTCACCGAGATGCGGAAGCTCATTTCGCGGCCTCGAGAGCTGTCTTCACGGTCTCGAGCAGCTCGCCCCAGGAGACGATGAACTTCTCGACGCCCTCCTTCTCGAGCAGGGCGGTCACCTCGTCGTACGAGACGCCGAGGCCCTCGAGCTGGTCGAGGATCTCCCGGGCGGCGTCGTACGAGCCGCTGACGGTGTCGCCCTCGATGACACCGTGGTCGAAGGTGGCCTCCATCGTCTTCTCGGGCATCGTGTTGACGACGCCCTGCGCGACGAGGTTCGTCACGTAGAGGGTGTCGGGCAGCGACGGGTCCTTGACGCCGGTCGACGCCCACAGCGGGCGCTGCACGTTGGCGCCGGCCCTGAGGAGGTTCTGGGCGCGGTCGGTGGCGAACTCGTCCTTGAAGAGCTCGTAGGCCAGCTGGGCGTTGGCGACGCCGGCCTTGCTCTTGAGCGCGAGGGCCTCGTCCGTGCCGATGGCCGTGAGGCGCTTGTCGATCTCGGTGTCGACGCGCGACACGAAGAAGGAGGCGACGGAGTGGATGGTCGAGAGGTCGATGCCCGCGGCCTGGGCCTTCTCGAGGCCGGCGATGTAGGCCGCGATGACGGCCTGGTGACGCTGGAGGCTGAAGATCAGCGTGACGTTGACGCTGATGCCGGCTCCGATGACCTCGGTGATGGCCTCGAGGCCCTCGACCGTTGCCGGGATCTTGATCATCGCGTTGGGACGGTCGACCTTGGCCCAGAGCTGCTTGGCCTGGTCGATGGTCTTCGCGGCGTCGTGGGCGAAGCCGGGCTCCACCTCGATCGAGACGCGGCCGTCGACGCCGTCCGTGGTGTCGTACACGCCACGGAAGATGTCGGAGGCGTTGGCCACGTCATCCGTCGTGATCTCGAAGACGGCCTCGTCGACCGATGCGCCGCGAGCGGCGAGTTCGGCGACCTGGTCCTCGTAGGCGTGGCCGTTGGCGAGGGCGCCGGCGAAGATCGTCGGGTTCGTGGTGACGCCCACGACGTTCTTCTCCTCGATGAGCTTCTTCAGGCCGCCCGACGTGATGCGCTCACGCGAGAGGTCGTCGAGCCAGATGCTGACGCCGGCTGCTGAGAGCTCGGCGAGGGGGGTGGTTCCGGTCATGTGTTCAGATCTCCTTCATGCTGCGCATCACGCGGATGCGAGCGACTCCTTGGCGGCGGCGACGACGGCTTCAGCCGTGATGCCGAATTCGCGGAACAGCGTCTTCCAGTCGGCCGAGGCACCGAAGTGCTCGATCGAGATGCTGCGGCCGCGGTCTCCCACGTACTTGTCCCAGCTCATCGAGATGCCGGCCTCGACCGAGACACGGGCGGCGACGGATGCCGGGAGCACCGACTCGCGGTACTCGGCCGACTGCTCCTCGAACCACTCGAGGCTCGGCGCCGACACGACGCGGGCGTTGATGCCGTCGGCCTTGAGCGCCTCGCGCGCCTGCACGGCGAGCTGCACCTCGGACCCCGTGGCGATGAGGATGACGTCGGGCGTGCCGTTCGCTGCCTCGGCGAGGACGTAGGCGCCCTTCGCCGTGTTCTTCGCCGACGCGAAGACGTCGCCGGACGCCTCGCCGTCACCGCGCTCGAAGACCGCGATGTTCTGGCGGGTGAGGGCGATACCGGCCGGTCCCTGGCGACGCTTGAGGATCTCGAGCCAGGCGTAGGACACCTCGTTGGCGTCGCCGGGGCGCACCACGTCGAGACCCGGGATCGCCCGCAGCGTCGAGAGCTGCTCGACCGGCTGGTGCGTCGGGCCGTCCTCGCCGAGGGCGACGGAGTCGTGGGTCCAGACGTAGATCGCCGGCGCCTTCATGAGCGCGGCGAGACGGACGGCCGGGCGCATGTAGTCGCTGAAGATGAGGAAGGTGCCGCCGAAGGGACGCGTGTTGCCGTGCAGCACGATTCCGTTCAGGATGGCGCCCATCGCGTGCTCGCGGATACCGAAGTGCAGCACGCGGCCGTACTCGTTGCCCGTCCACTCGTGGGTGGAGTGCTCGCTGGGCACGAATGAGGCGGCACTCGTGATCGTCGTCAGGTTGGACTCGGCCAGATCGGCCGATCCGCCCCACAGCTCGGGCACGACGCCGGCGATGGCGTTGATGACCTTGCCGGATGCCGCACGGGTGGAGACCTCGACACCGGCCTCGAACACAGGGAGGACGTCCTCGACACCGTCGGGCAGCTCACCCGTCAGCACGCGGTCGAGAAGCTTCTTGCGCTCGGGGTTGGCCTCGGCCCAGGCGTCGAACGACACCTGCCACTCGGCGTGCTCGGCTGCACCGCGCTCGAGAGCGAGACGGGTGTGGTCGATGACCTCGGGGGCGACGTCGAAGTTCTTCTCGGGGTCGAAGCCGAGAACCTCCTTGACGGCGGCCAGTTCCTCGGCGCCCAGAGCGGAGCCGTGGATCTTTCCGCTGTTCTGCTTCTTCGGGCTCGGCCAGCCGATGATCGTCTTGAGGATGATGAGCGACGGCTTGTCGGTCTCGGCCTTGGCGGCCTCGATCGCGCGGTGCAGCTCGGCGACGTCCTCGACGTACTCGCCGGTCTTCTTCCAGTCGACCGTCTGCACGTGCCAGTGGTAGGCCTCGTAGCGGGCGGCGACGTCTTCGGTGAAGGCGATGTTGGTGTCGTCCTCGATGGAGATCTGGTTGCTGTCGTAGATCACGACGAGGCTTCCGAGCTCCTGGTGGCCGGCGAGCGATGACGCCTCGCTGGTGATGCCCTCCTGGAGGTCGCCGTCTCCGGCGATGACGTAGATGTTGTGGTCGAACGGGCTGGTGCCCGCTGCGGCATCCGGGTCGAACAGGCCGCGCTCGAAGCGCTGCGCGTAGGCGAAGCCCACGGCGGAGGAGAGACCCTGGCCGAGCGGGCCGGTGGTGATCTCGACGCCGTCGGTGTGGCCGTACTCGGGGTGGCCGGGGGTGAGCGAGCCCCAGGTGCGCAGCGCCTTGAGGTCGTCGAGCTCGAGGCCGTAGCCGCCGAAGTAGAGCTGCACGTACTGGGTCAGCGAGCTGTGGCCGGCCGAGAGGATGAAGCGGTCGCGACCGATCCATTCGTTGTCGGACGGGTCACGGCGCATGACCTTCTGGAAGAGCAGGTAGGCCGCGGGGGCGAGGCTCATGGCCGTCCCGGGGTGGCCGTTGCCCACCTTCTCGACCGCGTCCGCTGCGAGGATTCGCGCGGTGTCGACGGCCTTGTCGTCGATGGGTTCCCATTGCAGAGCTGGCACTGGTAACTGACCCTTCTCAATGCGTCAGGAGCCACCGCAGTTGCAGGGCTCCGTTGTTATCGGAGCACGCCGTCGTCATCCTTGGCACACAGCACGTGAGCGCGGGGGAGTGAGTCGTTCGACGAGGATCGGCTCACGCCGGGCGCACAGGCTGATAGGCGAGCCTTCCCAGTATAGAGACAGCGTCTTTGTCTATTACGGACGAAGAGGCAGGGCGCCGTTACAGTCCGGTTGCATGATCCCCACAGTCGGCCGACCTCGCTGTGAGGTGGCTGTGGGGCTCCGTCGCGCGCCGATGGCCTAGACTGGCAGCAGCATTCCCGGGCCGACTATTCCCGGATTATGGGGAGTAATGAACGTCGCACTTGAGACACGATCCGCCGCGTCCTCCATCGGAGTCCGACGCAAGCTGAACGCGTACATCTCGTTGACGAAGCCGCGCGTGGTCGAGCTGCTGCTCGTCGTCACCGCTCCGACGATGATCCTCGCGCAGGGCGGCATCCCGTCCCTGTGGCTCGTGCTCGCGACCCTGATCGGCGGCGCCATGAGCGCCGGTTCCGCCGGAGCCTTCAACTGCTACATCGACCGCGACATCGACCGCCTGATGAAGCGCACGAAGAACCGCCCCCTCGTGACCGGCGACCTGTCCGACCGTGAGGCGCTCGTCTTCGCGTGGGGGCTCGGCATCGCCTCCATCGTCTGGCTCTGGGTCTTCACCAACTGGCTCGCCGCGGCGCTGTCGCTCGCGGCGATCCTCCTGTACGTGGTGTTCTACAGCCTGATCCTCAAGCGTCGCACCTCGCAGAACATCGTCTGGGGCGGCGTGGCCGGCTGCATGCCCGTGCTCATCGGCTGGGCCGCCGTCACGGGCAGCCTGTCGTGGACGCCGTTCATCCTGTTCGCGATCATCTTCCTCTGGACGCCCCCGCACTACTGGCCGCTCTCGATGAAGTACCGCGAGGACTACAAGGCCGCAGGCGTACCGATGCTCGCCGTCGTGCGCGGTCGTGCGCAGGTCGGCCTCCAGGTCATCCTGTACGCGTGGGCCACCGTGGCGTGCTCGCTGCTGCTCATCCCCGTCGCAGACATGGGGCTCGTCTACTCCGCTGTGGCGCTCGTCGCCGGCGGCTGGTTCCTGTACGAGTCGCACCGCCTCTACGACCTGGCCATCCGTCACGTCGACGTGTCGCCGATGCGGGTGTTCCACGGGTCGATCGCCTACCTGTCACTGCTGTTCCTGGCCATCGGCATCGACCCGCTGTTGCCCTTCTGACCTTCCGGCCCAGCGCCCGGGCTTCTCGACCCATCGCTCTGGCCTGCGCGCCACGTGACGCATCAGACCTTCCCGAGAGGGCGCTCGGGATCAGTCGATGACGGCGGCCGCGAGCAGCAGGGCGAGCGGATTCGTCTCTTCGACGTTGCTCACCCCGAATCGGGTGCGGGCCCATCCCGGATCGAGCCGGTCGAATCCGCCCCAGCCCTCGTGGTCGAAGAGCAGCATCGCGACCTCCACATCCGTCGGAGCCATGATCCGATCGCGAACGGATGCCGCAGCCTCGTCCTCCACGCCGTTGAGTGCATCGACGAGGCCGTCGCTGATCGGGCCGTGGAACTCGTCGCCGTCACTGAGCCCGCTGATGATGGGTTCGCTGAGTTCGAGGCCGTCCATCACGCTGCGCGCGTATGGGATGCGCACCGAGAGCAGACCGTCGTCGAGGGAGCCGACGGTGACGGCGAGAGCCTCGGACACCCGCGGGTCGCCGACCTCGAACCTCGACTCGATCGTGGCGGACGCCCGGGTCTCGGGGTCGAGCCCGACGGCGATCCAGGTGTCGCTCGTGATGGCGATGGCATCGGCGTTCAGGTGCTTCGTGATGTGGTGCAGCACACCGAGTGCTCGCTCGTCGGGGACGACGGCGAACGAGGCGTACGGCCGCGAGTCGAGGTAGAGGTCGGCGTACAGCGGCATGAACCCGTTGTCGTACGGAGTGTCGGCCAGCCTGCGGCAGGCCGCACGAGCCTGATGCCTCGCCATCGTCTCGATGTCGAGCCTGTCGTCCGCGGGCACTGAGCCGGCTGTCATGCCGGGAGTCTACGAGAGCGTGCTCGCGGACTCCCGGCTGGACGCGCCGTCAGAGCGAGATCGCGGAGACGCTTCCCGTCGAGGCGAGCTCGAGGGTCACCCGCCGCGTGGCCGAGCGGGAGGTGGCCGCCGGCGCAGCGGCGGTGGTCCCGAGCAGCTCGCCGTACACGGAGCGGTACATGCCCATCGCGGTGTCGATATGGAAGATGCTCTCGGCACGGGTGCGGCCGTTGGCGCTCAGCTCCGCGGCCAGTCCCTCGGTGGTCATGATGCGCTCCAGGGAGTCGGCTATGCCGACGACGTCGTGCGAGCGCACGAGAAGTCCACCGGCGCCCACGGCGATCGGCTGACCGTCCTCATCGGTGCCCGGAAGCACATCCTCGACGAGCTGCTTCATGCCGCCGACGTAGGTTCCGACAGTCGGGATGCCGATGGTCATCGACTCGAGCACGACGATGGGCTGACCTTCGTTGTGGCTCGGGAGGATGTGCAGGTCGAAGTGGCCGAAGCGCTCACGCAGGTTGACGCTGCCGATGAACTTCACATGACCGTCGAGACCGAGCTCGGTTGCACGTGCGCGGCAGGCTGCTGCGTAGTCCGGCGTCTCATTGTCGGGGCCCATCACGTCGATCTCCCAGTTGGTGTAGCCGCGCTGCACGAGGAGGGCGAGAGACTCCAGCAGGTCGAGGAGGCCTTTGATCCGCACGACGCGCGATGCGTAGGCGAACTTCCAGATGCGGTCGTCCCCGGCAGCGGCGAGCCGAGCCTGTCGCGCTTCGTAGGTAGCTCGGGCCTCGGTGAAGTGCAGCGGCTCGATGCCGTTGGGGATCACGCTGGACTTCTCGGGGATACCGCCGATGCCGTCGGCCTCGCCGATGGCGTCAGGGTAGAGGTAGGTGATCTGCTCAGCGGCTCGGTAGGCGAGGATGCCCGTCCGGGTCCACCACGCCATCCAGGCGCGGTACTCGGGAGTGACCGTGCCCTGTTCGCCGGTGGCGGCGATCTCGTAGTGGTCGAGCGTGCGCCACTCGTCCGCCGTCACGACCGTCGCCATGCTGCGCCCGAGCATGAAGTTGATGGTGTCGCGGGTGTAGAGGTTGTGCTCGGTGAGCAGGAACCTGCCGCCGTGCTGGCGGGCTGCTGCAGCTGCCAGCATGGACGCCGCACCCGTCGTGTGGGCGTGGTACACCCCGGCCCTGGGGAACACGGCGTCAGTTGCGGAATGCGCCAACGACATGAACTCGCGGATCTTCCAGAACAGGTCGGTGAACGAGAGGCCGGAGCCGGCGAAGTAGGTGGTCGCACGCCGCATGAACTGCAGCGTTGCCAGCAGTGGCCAGAGCCTGAAGGTGCGGGTCAACGGGTTGACTCCGGCGTCGTACAGCGACCACAGCTCGGAGTCGTCGCCGGCGAAGTGGGCGTCGATGGCTCCGAACACCCGATCCACGAGGGCACCGCGTTCTGAGCGCGCGACACCGATGGATCCGATGGAGAGGCTGCGGAAGTCGTTCGGGGTCGCCGAGATGCTCTGGTACACCGACTTGATCCACGCGACCTGCGGCGGAACGCCGTAGAGGTCGATGGCCGGCGAGTCATCGTCCCAGGTGATGTGGATGATGCCGATCGAGAACTCGGGGTGGGCATCGGCGATCTGGTGCACGACCGCGGAGAGTCCGCCGGTCATGTAGGGGTAGGTGGACTCGCAGACGATCGCTATGTCGACCTCGGGGTACTCGACCGGGGCGGCTACGACGCTGACCCCCGCGGCGGTCGGCTTCAGGCGGCCGAGGGCCTGCCTGCGTTCGGTGCGCGCGCGGTGGGCAGGATTGATTCCGTATGCCATCAGTTGTTCCTCCAGTCGTTGAGCTGCCGCGAGGGCGCCACGGTGATCGAATCGAGTAGTGCGTCGAGGTCCTGTTCCAGGGCCAGGTCGGGCGCGAGATCCATGGCGCCCTGTTCGTCCCGATAGCCGAGACTGTGGATCCGCACGCCGCGGTCGTGGGCGCCGTGCATGTTCGGGAGCACCACGTCGCGGATCCAGCGGATGTGGGCGACGGTGAGACCTCTGGCGAACTCGGGCACGATGTCCTCGAGCAGCACGGCGTCGAGGTTCTCGATCATCGGCCAGCTGTCGAAGCCGCGGTTGACGAACCAGCGCGGCTCCCAGCCGAGGTCCTCCGTGACGGCCGCGAGGTAGCGCATGGCGACATCGAGTTGGTCGGGCATCAGCCTGTCGAGATCGTCCACGAAGAGGCCGTGCAGTTCAGGCCGCCCGCCTGATCCTGCTGCCACCGCTGAGGACACCGCATAGGCGAAACCGGCCTCGGTGTCGAGGTCGAGTCGGGGAAGCGCCCATCGCTCGTCGAGGCCGAGCAGGGGAGGAGCGACCGCGAGACCTTCCAGGATCCACGGATCGACTGTCGTCGGATTCACGTAGACGAAGCGCCTGGAGTTGGGGAAGGCATCCGCGAAACCGCCGTCGGAGACGAGCCGGTGATACGGCTGCAGCACGACGTCGGTGTCGGTGAGGCTTCGTGACCAGGTGAGGTCCGGCAGTTCTTCGCCGAAGTAGATCTGGAGGCCGCTCATGCGCTCATGGCGCGGCGCCAGAACAGGTAGTACTCGGCTCGGCGCCAGGCGAATGCGTTCGCGACGGCGAGCACGCCCGCGACCACCAGGCAGAACAGGGCGTGTACCGACAGCATGGCCTGGGTGTCGTCGAGGAGCGAACCGATGGCGAGCTCGGCGATGGTCGCGATGCCGACGATGTAGGTCACGGCGTTGCCGTGGAGCATCGTGAAACGCACGACCTGCGCGATGAGCAGCACAGCGGCGCAGCTGGTCACCAGCAGGGTCGCGATCAAGTCGGCCGACGGCATGTGCGCCACGGCGATGCCGCCCAGGGCGAGCACGGCGGTGATGCCGACGAGCAGGACGAGGCGTGCCTCGCCTCGACGCGCGGTTCCGCGGAGTGCAGAGGTGACGGCTGCGATCTCGCCGCTGGCGGTCTCGCTGAGGCTGGCGCGTGTCGAGTCGATGGCCGTCCAGAGCGGACCCGCAGTCAAGATGAAGAACAGCTGGTACAAGATCGTGGCGGGGAAGACCGCGAGGAACACGATGCCGATCTCGACGCCCGAAGGATCGCTCATCAGCACGGCCAGCGGGATCGCCCAGAACGGCAGAGCCGCGCAGATGCCGCGCACGATGTCGAGCACGGTCTCGCGCGGCGTCCGTGCGGCGGGCCTGGCGGCGGAGCGCAAGGCGGGCGCCAGGATGATGGCCAGCTGGCTGGCCGCCCCGGCGACGGAGGGCAGCCACCACAGCTCGGGGGCGATGACGATGCCGGCCGCATAGGCGATCCACGCGAGGAACAGCATCGGGCCGGATCGGATGACGTAGGCGACCACGATCGACGCGGCGAAGAGCATGTTGACGGCCACGAGGCCGAGCAGGGCGAAGACGCCGTCAGCGGGGAGGCCGATCGAGATGCCCAGCAGCACCGTGAAGGCCAGGACGAGTGGCAGGCCGAAGACGAGGCTGCGCGGGAGCGAGCGCAGTACGACGCCAGACACGTCGGAGAACCGCGACCGATCCGTCGCGCCCAGAGCCGCGTAGACGGGTCCGGCGATGGCTTGGGAGGCGATCGGCACCAGCGCCGACGTGATGAGCATGAGAGACGTCAACGGCATGCCGCCGAGTTCGAGACCGGCGAGTTCCGCACTGCTCGAGATGAAGGCGAAGGCGATGATCGCGATGGGCGCGGCCTGCGCGATCGTGAAGACTGCGGTGGAATTCCAGAAGGAGTGCCGTTTTGCGGCAGGACGGATTGTGGGCGCGTGTGTAGGCACGGGAAGACCTCGTGTGGTTGGGGTTCGGGTCCCCTCCGGCATGCGCGATATGGCTATCGCGTTCCGGAGTCCAACAGCGTCTTCGGTGAAGGTGCGGCGATTCGGGTTCGCCGTTCGGGTCGACTTTCGTCACTTTCGACACTACGGCCCGGGCCAGAGCGATTCTCGAGTCGACACCGAAACGCCCGCGAACTGGGGGTGCGGAGACGCCCGTGCGAGCGGCCTTCGCATGAACCTCTCAGGCTCGGGGAGCGACGCCCTGAGCCCGCAGGATCGCGGCGGCCTCGACCGCGGACCCGATGATCTGGCCCAGATCGCGGGTCGGGGTCCAGCCCGTCTCCGAACGGAGTCTGGCGGCGTCGGCGACGACGCGGGCCGGATCGCCGTCGCGGGCAGCGACGGCGACGGGGGAGATGGTGCGTCCGGTCGCGGTGCCGATCGCCTCGATGATCTCGAGCACGGAGACCCCCTCGCCGCGACCGACGTTGAAGACGTCGTGGGCACGGATGCCCGATTCGAGGTAGGCGAGAGCCTCGATGTGGGCGGCGGCGATGTCGAGCACGTGCACGTAGTCGCGCACGCCCGAGCCGTCGGGGGTGTCGAAGTCAGTGCCGAACACGAGCGGCGGCTCACCGCGGTCCAGTCGATCGAGCACGATCGTGACGAGGTTCAGCACCTGCGGATCTCCCAGGTCACTCCAGCCCGCTCCGGCGACGTTGAAGTAGCGCAGGCTGACGGTACGCAGGCCGAACGCCGTGGCGGCATCGCGCAGGAGCCACTCTCCGACCAGCTTGGTCTGGCCGTAGGGATTGATCGGGGACAGGGCAGCGTCTTCGTCGACGGGCAGTTCCCCGGTCATTCCGTAGACGGCAGCCGACGAGGAGAACACGAACCTCTCGACACCGCACTGCTCTGCGGCGGAGAGCACGTTGGCCAGCCCTCCGACGTTCTGCTCGAAGTACCAGACCGGCCTCGCTACCGACTCTCCGACCTGCTTCTTCGCGGCGAAGTGGATGACGGCGTCGACGGCGTGATCCCTCATCACCTCGGCGATGGTGGTGGCGGCATCCGGAGCGGCGACATCGAGCTCTACCAGCGGCACGTCGCCCACGCGCGCAGCGTCGCCGGTCGAGAGGTCGTCGACCACGATGACCGGGACTCCGGCCTCCTGCAGCAACCGAACGACGTGGGCTCCGATGTAGCCGGCGCCGCCTGTGACCATGACCGCCAAAGTTCGCCTCTTCCCATCGCGTCAGGATGCCCAGTGTATGGCGCGGACATGATGCGCCCTGTGTCGGTGCTCTCCCGGCCCTCGGGTAGCCTCGGGAGCGACCGATCGAGACGAGGAGAGACGCATGTCGCTCCAGCAGTCGATCCCTCCGCTCGCGTCCGGAACGCGCGGTCTTCGCCGATTCCTGGCGACGGCCTTCGGTCTGGTCCTCTCCGCCGCCATCGCTGCCAGCGTCATCGCGGCCGGTTCACCGTCTCGCACCATCGCCTTTCAGGCGTCGACCGACGCCATCGCGAATCCGGAACGCGGCTGGTACGACCGCATCGACTCGATCCTCGATGGGCGCGACTACTCGACCGCCACGGCGGGCGGGATCACGCTGCTGCATTCTTACGTGCGCCTCGACGAGTTCCGCGATCGTCCACTCGACGCCGAGCTGCTGTCGCGCCTGGGTTCAGGGCTCACCGCTGTCCGCGCGGCGGGGCTCAAGGTCGTGCTGCGCTTCGCGTACAACGACGGCCCGTATCCCGACAGTCAGCCCGACGCGAGCGAGGCGGTCATCGTCGGGCATCTGAAGCAACTCGCCCCTGTTCTCGCGGCCAACGTCGGCGTCGTCTACGCCGTCGAGGCCGGCTTCATCGGTGCATGGGGGGAGTGGCACAGTTCGACTAACGGCCTGGACGCGGATCCTGCGGCGGAGAAGCGGATCCTGACGGCACTGCTGGCCGCCGTGCCGTCCTCCCGAGATGTGGTCCTGCGCTATCCGTCTGACATCCAGTCGCTCGTCGGACCCCCGGCGACCTCGACCGTGGGCGGAACGACGGCGCAGGCTCGCGTCGGCAACCATCAGGACTGCTTCCTCGCATCCGATCCCGGCGACGCGGGCACGTGGGGGCGCACGGGCGGGAGCCCGGCGGCGGAGAAGGCCGTGATAGCCCAGCGCGCCCGCTACGCCGTTGTCGGCGGAGAGACCTGCAACCCCTCGGTGCCGGCGCGCACGAACTGCGTGACGGCGCTGAGAGAACTCTCCGAGATGGGATTCAGCTACCTCAACCGCGACTACGAGCCGAACAGCCTGCGGCGCCTCACCGAGGAGGGCTGTGCCACCGAGATCGGCAAGCGACTCGGCTACAGGCTCGAGGTGCGCAACGCCGTCGTTCCCGTCGCACTCGCGCGCACCTCGACGTCTCTCCCTGTGTCGTTCACCGTCGCCAACACGGGCTTCGCCTCGGTGGTCAACGCCCGGACGGCCTACCTGAGGTTGCGGGGGCCCGGCACCGACGTCACCACCGCCGTCCCCTCGGACCCGCGGTCCTGGGATGCTGGGAAGCTCACCACGGCGGTGACCACGATGAAGCTCTCGGGAAGGCTCGCCGCCGGGCGCTACACGCTCTCGCTCTGGCTACCGGATGCCGCCGCTGACCTGCGCGCGAACGCGGCCTACAGCATCCGACTCGCCACGACCGGTGTCTGGCAGTCGACGACCGGCGACAACAGGCTCGCCGTGTTCGACGTCGGATAACCGCCTCGGCTGATGTCAGCCGGCGTGGACGGGAACGTCATCACGCGCGACGCTGGACGAGCGCGGCTGCTGCACCTTCCGCAGGGAGAGCACGACGTTCGTCATGGCCGCGGCCAGGCACGCCGCCAGCACCATGTGCAGGCCGACGAGGAAGGGCGGAAGCCCGGTGCGCGCCTGGATCAGGCCGACGACGACCTGAGCGACCTCGACGGCGAGGAGCAGGAGGACCGTCCCTCCGCCGGGGATCTTCGCGACGAGCACGGCGAGGAGCATGGCGACGGTGAGCGCCAGAGTGGCGTAGGCGGGCCAGGAGTGCACGTGCTGCAGCACCTCCGGGTCGAGTCCGTTGCGCGGGGCGTCCGCGTCTCCGGCGTGCGGACCCGACCCCGTGGTGATGATGCCGACCAGGATCGTGATCGCCACGACGGCGCTCGTGATGTGGGCGATGATCGCGTACCACCGCGGGACGGCGGGAACCCGAGTGCCCGGCGCCGCGTAGACCCGGTGCACGAGTGCCGTGGCCAGGCAGACCAGAACGATCGAGACCACGAAGTGCAGGCCGACGACGTAGGGGTTGAGGCCGGTCAGAACGCTGAGGCCGCCGATGACGCCCTGGGCCGGGATGCCGAGGCCGATGAACAGGGAGAGCCGGAAGAGGTCGCGGCGTTCGGCGCGCATGCGGACGACGAGCAGGAACATCGCGATCGCGATGAAGACGAGCACGAAGGTCATCAGGCGGTTGCCGAATTCGATCACGCCATGAACGCCCATCTCGGGAGTGTTCACGAGGGAGTCGGCCGTGCAGGTGGGCCAGGTGGGGCATCCGAGACCGGATGCCGTGAGTCGGACGAGCCCGCCCGTTCCGATGAGCACGATCTGGGCGATCAGCGAGAGCCAGGCGAAGATGCGCACACGGCGATCGATCTGCGTGGGGAGCCAGTTCAGAAATCGCGACACGTCGGGGAGGTCCTGTTCTTCGTACGGCAGACTCACGGGAGGCGCCGCTGCAACGTCACCGCGGGTGCCTGTAGAATCAATTGGTTGGAGAACCGCGTGTCGCCGGTGTCAATCAGTCGGCACACGCTCTTTCGGTTCCTTCGACAATTCTAGGTACGCACAGAAGCTGCCCCGCACAAATCAAACCTCGTGACCGTTCGTATCCACATACGCGGAAGGGGAATGAGCCGGATTGATAGCCGGTCGTCATGGGTAGGAAAGAGGGAGACATGTCGGACGTTCTCATCGACCGCCCCGAACTGGAAGGGCTCGGTACCTACGAGTTCGGCTGGTCGGATTCCGACGCTGCAGGCGCATCCGCCCGGCGTGGGATCTCGCCGGAGGTGGTTCGCGACATCTCGGCTCTGAAGCAGGAGCCCGAGTGGATGCTGCAGCGGCGCCTCAAGGCGCTCCAGCTCTTCGAACGCAAGCCGATGCCCACCTGGGGTGCCGACCTGTCGGAGATCGACTTCGACAACATCAAGTACTTCGTGCGGTCGACCGAGAAGCAGGCCCAGACCTGGGAAGACCTGCCCGACGACATCAAGAGCACCTACGAGAAGCTCGGCATCCCCGAGGCCGAGCGCCAGCGCCTCGTCTCGGGCGTCGCCGCCCAGTACGAGTCCGAGGTGGTGTACCACCAGATTAACGAGGAGCTCGAGGCTCAGGGCGTGATCTTCATGGACACCGACACCGCTCTGAAGGAGCACCCCGAGTTCTTCGACGAGTACTTCGGCACCGTCATCCCGTCGGGCGACAACAAGTTCGCCGCTCTGAACACCGCCGTGTGGTCGGGCGGATCGTTCGTGTACGTGCCGCCGGGAGTGCACGTCGAGATCCCCCTGCAGGCCTACTTCCGCATCAACACCGAGAACATGGGCCAGTTCGAGCGCACGTTGATCATCGCCGACGAGGGCAGCTACGTTCACTACATCGAGGGCTGCACGGCCCCGATCTACAAGAGCGACTCGCTGCACTCCGCCGTGGTCGAGATCATCGTGAAGAAGAACGCCCGCGTTCGGTACACGACGATCCAGAACTGGTCGAACAACGTCTACAACCTCGTCACGAAGCGTGCCACCGCGGGTGAGGGCGCGACGATGGAGTGGATCGACGGCAACATCGGCTCCAAGGTCACGATGAAGTACCCGTCCATCTACCTCATGGGCGAGCACGCCAAGGGCGAGACCCTCTCCGTGGCCTTCGCCGGCCCCGGCCAGCACCAGGACGCCGGCGCCAAGATGATCCACATGGCTCCGCACACCCAGAGCTCGATCGTCTCGAAGTCGATCGCCCGGGGCGGCGGCCGCGCCGGCTACCGCGGCGAGGTGCGGGTGGATGCCAACGCGCACCACTCCGCCAACACCGTGCGCTGCGACGCCCTCCTCGTCGACACCATCTCCCGCTCCGACACCTACCCGGCCATCGACATCCGTGTCGACGACGTGCAGCTCGGTCACGAGGCCACGGTCTCGCGGGTGTCCGAGGAGCAGTTGTTCTACCTCATGAGCCGCGGCATGCCCGAAGACGAGGCCATGGCCATGATCGTGCGCGGCTTCATCGAGCCGATCGCGCGCGAGCTGCCCATGGAGTACGCGCTCGAACTCAACAAGCTCATCGAAATGGGCATGGAAGGATCCGTAGGCTAGATGAGTGCCGTAACAAACGCACCCACCGTTCCCACTTTCGAGCAGCACGGTCTCAAGAAGCACAGCGACGGCGATTGGGCCAACAGGGTTCCGGTCCAGACCCGCTCTGCTCGACCCAAGTCGACCGACGTCGCCGACTTCGCCGCCGTCACCGGCCGCGAGGTCGAGTGGCGTTACTCGCCCGTCGCCAAGCTCACCGACCTCACCGCGGGCACGCTCGACGGCTCGGTCTACGAGTACTCGGCCACCCCGGTCGACGGCGTCGCCGTCTCCTGGGTTTCCCGCGATGACGCTCGCATCGGGTCGGCAGGCATCCCCGAGGAGCGCGCATCGGCGAACGCGTGGACCAGCTTCGAGCAGGCCCTCGTCATCTCGGTGACGGGCGAGGAGGCGAAGACCTTCACGCTGAACCGCGGCGCACTCGGATCCGGCCCGCGCGCCGCCCACACGGTGATCACGGCCGCTCCGTTCAGCCGCGCGCTCGTCGTGCTGCAGAACACCGGAGAGGCCCGTCTCGCCGAGAACGTCGAGATCGTGGTCGGCGAGGGCGCCCAGCTCTCGGTCGTGACTGTGCAGGAATGGGCGGATGACGCCATCCACACCGCGACGCACTTCTCGCGTGTCGGCCGCGACGCCAAGCTCAAGCACATCGTCGTCTCGCTCGGCGGGTCGATCGTGAGGGTCAACCCCACGACGCTCCTGGCGGAGCAGGGAGCAGACGTCGAGGCATTCGGCCTGTACTTCTCCGATGCGGGACAGCACCTCGAGCAGCAGGTCTACGTCAACCACGATGCACCGAACACCCGCTCGCGCGTGACCTACAAGGGTGCGTTGCAGGGGCAGGGAGCCCGCTCCGTCTGGATCGGCGACGTGCTCATCGGCAACAAGGCAACGGGCACCGACAGCTACGAGCAGAACCGCAACCTCGTGCTGACCGACGGCACCCGCGCCGACTCCGTGCCGAACCTCGAGATCGAGACCGGCGACATCGCCGGCGCCGGACACGCCAGTGCCACGGGTCGCTTCGACGACGAGCAGCTGTTCTACCTCATGAGTCGCGGCATCACTGAAGACGAAGCCCGTCGCCTCGTCGTGCGCGGCTTCCTCACCGAGATCGTGCAGCAGATCGGCGATGCCGACCTCGAGACCCGCCTGCAGGAATCGCTCGAGACCGAACTGGTCGGAACGGAGCTGGCATCGTGAGCGCCCAGCGCATCTGTGCCGTCGACGAGCTCGAGGCGAACCAGGCCGTCAAGGTCGACATCGACGGTACCGCCATGGCCGTCGTGAAGGACGACTCCGGCGCCGTGTTCGCGATCGGCGACACCTGCACCCACGGCGACATCTCGCTGTCGGAGGGTTTCGTCGAGGACGACACCCTGGAGTGCTGGGCGCACGGCTCGAAGTTCTCGCTGCGCACGGGCAAGCCGCTGTCGCTTCCGGCCTACGACCCGGTGCCCGTGTACCAGGTCGAGATCCGCGACGGCGACATCTACATCGACCCCACCATCACAGTCGCGGTCTGAACCGCGCCCCAGTTTTCGGCACCGCGTGTGCCGACGGAATGAAAGAGACACAGAAGAGCAATGTCAGTTCTTGAGATCAAGGACCTCCGCGTCAGCGTCGAGACCGACCAGGGAACCAAGCACATCCTGAAGGGTGTCGACCTCACCATCAACGAGGGCGAGATCCACGCCGTCATGGGCCCCAACGGCTCGGGCAAGTCGACCCTCGCGTACACGATCGCCGGTCACCCCAAGTACCACGTCGAAGGCGGATCGGTGCTGTTCGACGGCGCCGAGGTGCTCGACATGACCGTCGACGAGCGTGCGCGCGCAGGACTCTTCCTCGCAATGCAGTACCCCGTCGAGATCCCCGGTGTGACCAACACCAACTTCCTCCGCACCGCGAAGACCGCGATCGACGGCGAGGCTCCGGCCATCCGCACGTGGGTCAAGGACGTGCGCGAGGCGATGGCCAACCTCCGCATGGACAACTCCTTCGCCGAGCGCAACGTCAACGAGGGCTTCTCGGGCGGCGAGAAGAAGCGCAACGAGATCCTGCAGCTCGAACTCCTCAAGCCGAAGTTCGCCGTTCTCGACGAGACCGACTCCGGCCTCGACGTCGACGCTCTGAAGATCGTGTCGGAGGGCGTCAACCGTGCGAAGGCCAACACCGGCCTCGGCATCCTGCTGATCACGCACTACACCCGCATCCTCCGCTACATCGAGCCCGACTTCGTGCACGTGTTCGTCAACGGCCGCGTCGCCGAGCAGGGCGGCCGCGAGCTGGCGGACCGCCTCGAGGACGAGGGTTACGACCGCTTCCTCACCGGCGTGACGGCGTAGGCTGTTCCCATGGTCACGACACTCGAACCCGCACTCTTCGACCAGGTCGAAGAGGCGCTCAAAGAGGTCATGGACCCCGAGCTCGGCATCAACGTCGTCGACCTCGGCCTGATCTACGACCTTGGCTGGGACGACGAGAACAATGCCCTCGTCATCCACATGACCCTGACGAGCGCCGGATGCCCCCTCACCGATGTGCTCGAGGAGCAGACCGCGCAGTCGCTCGACGGCATCGTCGAGGCCTTCCGCATCAACTGGGTGTGGATGCCGCCGTGGGGTCCCGAGCGGATCACCGACGACGGACGCGACATGATGCGCGCGCTCGGCTTCGCGATCTAGACCGCGTCAACGACGTGAACGGCCCGTCCTCCTCGTGAGGGCGGGCCGTTCCGCGTATGGTGCGATGAGGTCGTACGCGCTCGATAGGCTCGGCGTATGAGCACGGATCCGCAGGAGAAGGAGATCGCCCCGCGCGATCAGTACACCCACGGTCACCACGAGAGTGTGTTGCGCTCCCACACGTGGCGCACCGTCGAGAACTCGGCCGCCTACCTGGCACCCCACCTCGTGCCGGGCCTCTCGGTGCTGGACCTGGGCTGCGGGCCGGGCACGATCACGGTCGACATCGCCCGACGCGTCAGCCCGGGCCGGGTGGTCGGCGTCGACGTCGCCCCCGAGATCGTCGCGCAGGCGCGTGGGCTCGGCATCGACAACGCCCTGGCCAACGCGGACTTCCTGGTCGCCGACGCCTACGCACTGCCGTTCGACGATGGCACCTTCGACGTCGTGCACGCCCACCAGACGCTCCAGCATCTCGTGCGGCCGGTCGATGCGCTGAGCGAGGCGCTGCGCGTGCTGAAGCCCGGGGGCCTGCTCGCCGTCCGTGACGTCGACTACGGGGGAGTCACCTGGTTCCCCGCCCTTCCCGGACTCACCGAGTGGCTGAGCGTCTACCACGACGTGGCGCGCTACAACGGAGGAGAGCCCGACGCCGCGCGCATGCTCAAGTCGTGGGTGCGCGCCGCCGGATTCACCGACGTCGAGTGCTCGGCATCGGTGTGGTGCTTCGCCTCGGATGCCGAACGCGAGTGGTGGGGCGAGTCATGGGCCGTGCGCGCCACCGAGTCCGCCTTCGCCGCGCACGCCATCGAGGCCGGCATGGCCGATCTCGAGGAACTGCGTGCGATCAGTTCGGCGTGGCGCGAGTGGAAGCTCGACGCCGACGGCTGGATGCAGATGCCGCACGGCGAGGTGCTCGCCCGGAAGCCCGAATAGGGACCCGCTACCAGTCGTCCTCATCGTCCACGGACTGGGCCGGCAGGACGATCTGCGCGGAGTCGTCCTCGGCGACGTAGCGGATGACGGTGCCGTCGTCGAGCTCGATCACCGGCTTGCCCTCGAGCCAGGTGAGGGTCCAGCGCCAGTCGGCTCCGGCATCCGGAGTGATCTCGTCGTCGGTCTCGACGGCGTCGAGCGCGAACCCGACCACCTCGGGCAGGTTGGCCGGGCGGTCGGTCCCGCGGAACGGCCAGCGGGTGCCGAGCTGCATGCTCAGACCTCGGTCTCGTAGGTGACCCAGGATGTCCGGGTGCCCGCGTTGTCGTAGAGCCGCTGGGCGGTCTCGTTGTCGGCAGCGGTGATCCAGGTGACGGCGCCGGCGTTGCGCTCGCGTGCGATGCGCTTGGCCTCCTCGATCAGCGCGCCGCCGACGCCGTGGGAGCGGGCCTCCTCGGCGACGAACAGGTCGTCGAGGAAGAGGGCGCGGTCGGCGTCGAGGGTGCGCGGATACTCGCGAACGTGGGCGAAGCCGACGAGCTTGCCGTCGTCCTCGGCCACGTAACCCGAGAGCTCGTGTGCCTTGTCAGTGAGCCACGACCAGACGATGAGGGCCTTGGTGTCTGTGACCTCGGACTCGTAGAAGGCGCTGTAGCCCTCCCACAATCCGAGCCAGTCGAAGAAGTCGCGATCCACGATGGGGCGAACCTGAACAGTCATTCGTATGCTCCTAACTTTCCGGCACTGTCTCGAGGACGATGTCGGTGACGGCGAGTTCATCGGCTTCAGCGAAGTCGAGCACCGCAATGCGTCCAACTGCGGCGAGGTCCGAGGCCGCCTGCCGAAGCAGTGCGACCTGTTCTCCTGTTCCCGCAATTACAGCAGAAATCACTGGTGTGCGCTGAGAAACCTTCGCGTCGGTCTTGGCTCGGCGGATGGCCGTGAGCGCACGGCTGGCGAGGTCGAGCACGGCTGTCACGCCGTCCTCGGCTCCGGGGATCTCGATCTCGTTCGGCCAGGCCGCGACGTGCACCGATCCGTCGTTCGACCAGGACCACGCCTCCTCGGTCGCGAACGGCACGAACGGGGCGAAGAGGCGGAGGAACACCGACAGCGCGGTGTGGAGTGCGGCGACGGCCGACTCCTTCTCGGCATCCGCGCCACCGTAGGCACGTTCCTTGACCAGCTCGAGGTAGTCGTCGCAGAAGGTCCAGAAGAACGCCTCCGTGACCTCGAGCGCGCGAGCGTGGTCGTAGTTGTCGAGGGCGATCGTCGCCTGGTGCACGACCTCCGAGAGGGAGGCGAGCATGCTCAGGTCGACCGTGTTGGTGACCGCGGAGTCGCCGGCGCTGCCCGCTCCATGGATGAACTTGGCCGCGTTCAGGAGCTTGATGGCGAGACGGCGGCCGATCTTGATCTGCGTGGGGTTCTGCGGATCGAAGGCGGCGTCGGTGCCGAGACGCGAGGATGCCGCCCAGTAGCGCACGGCATCCGAACCGTGCGTCTCGAGGATGTCGGCAGGAGTGACGACGTTGCCCTTCGACTTCGACATCTTCTTGCGGTCGGGGTCGACGATGAAACCTGAGAGCGTCGTGTGGTTCCACGGGCGCTCACCGTGCTCGAGCTCGGCCCGGAGCATCGTCGAGAAGAGCCAGGTGCGGATGATGTCCTGGCCCTGCGGACGCAGGGAGAACGGGAACACCAGCTCGAACAGCTCGGGGTCGCGCTCCCAGCCACCGGCCAGCTGCGGGGTGAGCGACGATGTGGCCCAGGTGTCCATCACGTCGTGCTCGCCGACGAAGCCACCGGCCTGACCGCGCTGAGCCTCGTCGTAGCCGGGCGCGGCATCCGACGACGGGTCGACGGGCAGGATGTCGTGGGTGGCGACGATCGGCTGGTCGAACACGGGGTTGCCGTCGGCGTCGAGCGGATACCAGACGGGGATCGGAACACCGAAGAAGCGCTGGCGCGAGATGAGCCAGTCGCCGGTGAGGCCGCCGACCCAGTTCTCGTAGCGCACGCGCATGAAGTCGGGGTGCCAGGCGAGCTCGCGGCCGCTCTCGAGCAGCTTCGAACGCAGCGCCTCGTCGCGGGCGCCGTTGGAGATGTACCACTGGCGGGTGGAGACGACCTCGAGCGGCTTGTCGCCCTTCTCGAAGAACTTGACGGGGTGCGTGATCTTCTTGGGCTCCCCGATGAGCTCGCCCGAGGCGCGCAGGAGATCGACCATGGCCTGCTTGGCCGAGAAGACGGTCTTGCCTGCGAGCTCGGCGTAGGCGGCGAGGCCGGCCTCGCTGGTGATGACGTCGGGTGCCTCGGCGATGATGCGGCCGTCGAAGCCCATGATCGCGCGGTTGGGCAGGTCGAGTTCGCGCCACCAGACCACGTCGGTCACGTCGCCGAAGGTGCAGATCATGGCGATGCCCGATCCCTTGTCCTTCTGGGCGAGGTGATGGGCGAGCACGGGAATCTCGACGCCGAACACCGGGGTGGTGACGGTCGTGCCGAAGTACGGCTTGTAGCGCTCGTCGTCGGGGTGCGCCACGAGGGCGACGCAGGCGGGCAGGAGCTCGGGTCGGGTGGTCTCGATCTCGATGGTGCCGCCGTCGGGCTTGTGGAAGGCGACCCGGTGGTAGGCGGCGGGCTGCTCGCGGTCCTCGAGCTCGGCCTGGGCGACGGCGGTGCGGAAGGTGACGTCCCACAGGGTCGGCGCCATGGCCTGGTAGGCCTCGCCGCGCTCGACGTTGCGGATGAAGGCGAGCTGGGAGGTGAACAACGCCTCCTCGCCGATGGTGCGGTAGGTCTGGGTCCAGTCGACGGAGAGGCCGAGGTCGCGCCAGAGCTTCTCGAACTGCACCTCGTCCTCGCGGGTGAGCTGTTCGCAGAGCTCGATGAAGTTGCGGCGGCTGACGGGCTTCTGGTCGGCGGCCTTGGTGCTCTTGCCGTCGCCACCCTCGAACGGCGGGGTGAAGTCGGCCTCGTAGGGCAGCGACGGGTCGCAGCGCACACCGTAGTAGTTCTGCACGCGGCGCTCGGTGGGCAGGCCGTTGTCGTCCCAGCCCATCGGGTAGAAGACGCTCCGGCCGCGCATGCGCTGGAAGCGGGCGATGACATCGGTGTGGGTGTAGGAGAACACGTGACCGATGTGCAGCGAACCCGAGGCCGTCGGGGGCGGAGTGTCGATCGAGTAGATGTTGTCGCGCGTGGCGCGTTCACGGTCGAAGCGGTGGGTACCGTCGGCTTCCCACGCTGCTCCCCACTTGGACTCGAGCCCCTCGAGGGCCGGCTTGTCGGGAATGGCAGCGGACATGATGATGCTCCGATCGGTATGGACGGCACCGTGTCAGTGGTGAAGTGCCTGATTAGTCTCAGAAGAGCTTACCGGCACCGGATGGCTCAGCCCAGCGAGCGCAGTCTGGGCGCGTCCGCGATCAACGATCGGGTGTAGTCGTGCCGGGGGTCGGTGAACACGCTCTCGGCGTCGCCGTACTCCACGATGCGTCCGTGCCGCATCACGGCGACGGTGTCGCTCATGTGCCGAACGACGCCGAGATCGTGCGAGATGAACAGCAGCGACAGCCCGCGCTCGCGCTGGAGTTCGTCGAGCAGATCGAGCACCCGGGCCTGCACCGTGGTGTCGAGGGCCGAGACGGGTTCGTCGCACACGAGGACCTCGGGGGCTTCGGCGAGGGCGCGTGCGATCGAGACCCGCTGGCGCTGGCCTCCCGAGAGGGTGAGCGGATGCCGCGCGGCGACATCCGGTGCCAGCCGAACCTGCTCGAGCAGTTCGACCACCTCCGTGCCCGTGGCGGAGGGGCCGACGGCGTCACGCAGGATGCGCTCGACGGTCCAGCGCGGATCGAAGGAGCCGAGGGCATCCTGGTAGATCGCCCCGATGCGTGGCCGCAGGGGACGGCGCTCACGTTCGGTGAGGTTCGACCACGCCGAACCTGCGAGCAGCACCTCTCCGCTGTCCGGGGCGGCGATGGCGAGCATCAGGCGGGCCACGGTGGTCTTGCCCGATCCTGACTCGCCGACGAGGCCGAGGGTGCGCCCGCGTTCGAGGGAGAGCGACACGTCGTCGACGGCCAGGGTGCCGGTGCCCCTGGTGGTGAAGGTCTTGGTCAGGGCTCGGCACTCGAGCACGATCTCCCGCGGCGCTGAAGCCACCGGCGAGCCCACCGGTGCGTCGGTGCGGTCGACGAGCGTGAGCGGATGGCCTCGCGGCACCTCGGTCGGCACAGCGGCGACGAGGGCTCTGGTGGTCGGATGCCGCGGGCTGGTGATCACCTCAGCAGTCGGTCCCTGCTCGACCACCACGCCGTCGTCGAGCACGATGATCCTGTCGGCCAGGGCCGAGACCACGGCCAGGTCGTGACTGATCAACAGGATGCCCGTGCCCCGGTCGCGAGCCTCGGCGAGCAGCGCCAGCACCCGGGCCTGCACTCCGACGTCGAGGGCCGTCGTCGGTTCGTCGGCGATGAGGAGCGGTGGGTCGAGGGCGATGGCCGACGCGATCAGGGCTCGCTGCCGCATCCCTCCCGAGAGCTCGCCCGACCGGCGGTCGATCGCTCCGGCCGGGTCCGGCATGCCGACGAGCTCCAGCAGCTCGAGCACCCTGGCGCGGGCGGCGGCCGGCGGCATCCGTCGATGCAGGCGCAGGGCGTCTCCGATCTCCCGGCCGATGGTGCGCAGGGGATCGAGGGAGACCAGCGCGTCCTGCAGCACGAGTCCGACGCCCACCCCGCGCAGGCGCCGCCACTCCCGCTCACCGGCTCGCAGCATCCCGGTCCCGCCGACGTCGAGTCGATCGGCGCGCACGGCTGCGTCGGACCCGGCGAGACCGAGCAGGCTGCGCGCGGTGACGGACTTGCCGGAGCCGGACTCGCCGACGATCGCGACGCACTGGCCGGCCTCGATGCGCAGGTCGAGGCCCTGTACGACGGCACGGCGCGCACGACCGGTCCCGAAGGAGACCTCCAGCCCCTGGACGTCGAGCACGGGCACCCGGGGCGCAGCGCCGCCGGTCATCGCGCGCCTCCTCTGCGACTGGTGATGGCTCGACCGAGCACCGTCGTGGCGATGGTGGTCAGCACGATCATGAGGCCGGGGAACACCGTCATCCACCAGGCCGTCGTGATGTAGGTTCGCCCCGCCGACAGCATGGCGCCCCATTCCGGCGCGGGCGGCTGCGCTCCGAGGCCCAGGTAGCTGAGCGCCGAGGCCCAGACGATGGCCTGACCGACACCCAGGGTCGCGAGCACGGCGATCGGTGCCAGGGCGTTCGGCAGGATGTGCCGGCGGATGATCCCGGATGAGCTGTGGCCGAGCACCCGGGCTGCTTCGACGAAGCCCGAGGAACGGATGCCGCGCAGCTCGCCCTGGATGATCCTCGCGTAGCCCGGGGCCGTCGACAGGCCGACCGCGATCGTGGCCGTCACGGGGCCGGGGCCGTACAGCACGATGACGAGCAGGGCGAGCAGCAGCCCCGGGAATGCGAACAGCACCTCGTTCACCCGGCCGACGGCGAAGTCGAGGGCTCTGCCGCCGAGGCCGCCGATGGCCCCGAGCAGCAGCCCGAGGGACAGGCCGATAGCCGTGGCCGTGATGCCGATGAGCAAGGAGGTCGCCGTGCCCCAGATCACCCGGCTGTAGATGTCGCGCCCGGATTCGTCGGTGCCGAACCAGTGCGCAGCCGACGGCGGCTGGAAGGCGTCGCGGGGCGCGATGGCGTCGGGGCCGTAGGGGGCGATCAGTCCGGGCCAGATCACGGCGACGGCGAGGAAGACGACGAACAGGCCGGCCAGCACGGTTCCGACCCGGGGGAGCGGACGGGCGGCGGCCTCGACGGTGACGGTGCTGCGCACCTCGAGCTCGCTCACGGACGCACCTCCTGACGCAGCCGCGGGTCCGCCACTCGTGAGAGCGCATCCGTCACGAACGTCATCACCACGTACACGAGGGCGACCAGCAGGACCACCCCCAGCACGACCGGGACGTCACGCAGTTCGACGGCGCGCAGCAGTGTGCGGCCGAGGCCCGGACGGGCGAAGATCGTCTCGACCACGACGGCTCCGGAGATGAGGTAGCCGACAGCCCAGCCCGACAGGTTGATGCCGGGCAGGGCGGCGTGACGGAGGGCATGGCGCAGACGGATGCCGGTGGCCGATTCGCCCCGCGCCCGCGCCGAGAGCGCGAACGGCTGTTCGAGCGCGATGAGCAGGTGCTCCCGCATCAGCTGGGCGAGGAAGCCGGCGAGGGGGACCGCCAGGGTGACGACGGGCAGCACGAGTCCGGTCGGAGTTCCGGTCGAGACCGCGGGCAGCCAGCCGAGCGCCGTACTGAAGACGGCGATGAGCACCGTCGCCAGCCAGAACTGCGGCAGCGAGGCGGCCGTGAGCTCGACTCCCTGGGCGACGGCCCGGCTGACCCGCCCGGGTCCCGTCGACCAGAGGGCGAGGCCGATCGCGAGCAGCCAGGCGGCGAGGAGCGCGAGCAGTGCCAGCACCACGGTGCCGGCCAGCTGCCCTCCGATCAGTTCGGCGACGGGCATCCGCAGGGCGTAGGAGTCCCCGAGGTTCCCCGTCACCAGCCGACCGAGCATGGCGAAGTACTGAACGAGAAGCGGCTGGTCGAGCCCGTAGTCTGCCCGGACCCTGTCGAGGGCCTCCTGCGACGCCTGGGAACCGGGCCCGCCGAGGATGGCCTGCGCCGGGTCACCCGGAACCAGGTGGATCGCGAAGAACGTGAGGGTCGCGACGGCCCACAGCACGAACAGCGCGCCGGCGAGGCGCCCCAGCGTGCGGCGGACGGCGCTTCCCATCGACTACTCGGAGAGCCAGGCGTCGGCGAACGTCGGCGTCGACACCGTGGGCATCGCCCGGGCACCCTTCACGCTCGTGCTCAGCAGGAAATGGTTCTGCTGGTCGTAGAGGGGCAGGGCGTAGAACCCGCCCAGGATGATCTTCTGCGCCTGTTCGTAGAGCGACGCGCGCTCCTCGGTGTCGCTCGTGCTCGCAGCGGAGCGGAGCAGTTCGTCGAGCTCGGGATCGTTCAGCTGTGCGAGGTTGGCGAAGTAGCCGCTCGGAGCCGGGGTGATGCCCGCGGAGTCGTAGAGCGTGCGCAGCACGTCGGGGCCGATCTTCGTGTACGGGGCGCTCACGAGCTCGTAGGAGTCCGAGAAGAGGGCGCCGTACCAGCCCGAGATGTCGAGCGGCGAGATGACGACCTCGAAGCCGGCCTCCTTGGCCGTCGCCTGGATCTGCTCGAACAGCGACTGCTCGGCCGGGATGGACTGATTGGTCGACACCGGGAAGCGCAGGGTCAGGCGCTTGCCGTCCTTGGTGCGGTAGCCGTCGGAGTCGCGCGTGGTCCAGCCGGCGTCGTCGAGCAGGCTGTTCGCCGCGTCGAGGTCCGTCGTGAAGAGCGTCTCGTCGGAGTAACCGAGGGGCTCCACGCTGGAGAGCACGGAGTAGGACCGCGTGGCCGTTCCGAAGAACAGCGAGTCGATGCCGTCGTTGACATCGGCGGCGCGGATGAACGCCTCCCGCACGCGCACGTCGTCGAACGGCGCCCGCGAGGAGTTGAGCTCGATGCGGTTCGACGCCCCGGGCCTGGGGGCGTCGATCTCGACGAGCGAGCCGTTCTTCGTGGCCTGGGCGATCGTGTCGGGCTGGGCGTTGTCGATCACGTCGACCTCACCCGACTGCAGGGCCGCATAGCGCGAGGCCGAGTCGGGGATGAAGCGCCACTCGATGCCCTCGAGGTAGGGAGCACCGTCGTGGGCGGCGTCAGCCGGAGCCGAGGTGTAGTCGTCGTTGCGCACGAGGGTGAGGTGATCCTGCTGCACCCACTCCTCGACCACGAACGGACCGGTGCCGATGGGGGCGAGGCAGTTCTCGTCCATGCCGCGGGCGATGCCCGCCGGCGACTCGATCGCGACCCAGGGCTGCGCGAGGGATTCGAGCAGCGCGCTGTCGGGTGTGCTGAGGTTGAAGCGGGCGGTGGTGTCGTCGACGACGTCGACCGACTCGACCTTGCCGAGGGCGAGGTAGCCCGTCGACGACTGCGTGTCCGGGTTCTTGAGGTGCTCGACGTTGACCTTGACGGCCTCGGCGTCCAGCGGGGTGCCGTCGGTGAAGGTCACGTCGTCGCGGAGCGTGAAGTCCCACGTGAGCCCGTCGTCGGATGCCGTCCACTTCGTGGCGAGCCACGGGATGATGGCGCCGTCCTCGTCGAGCGAGACGAGCGACTCGAGGAACTGGCCGGCGACGAGGGCCTGCGGGTAGTTGCCGCCGACGTGCGGGTCGAGGCAGTCGGGTTCGGCATCGCCGCTGGCGTAGACGAGGGTGCCGCCCGCCGTGGGAGTGGACGCAGCCTCGGGGGCGGCGGCCGTGCATCCGGCGAGCAGGAGGGTTGCGCCGCTCGCGGCGGCCAACAGGGTGAGAAGACGCCGGTTCGTCCGAACCGGGGCTGAAGCGCTGCGCATCGAGGTCCTTGCACGTGGGGGGAAGGGTGAAGCCCTCCTGCTCGTCGCAGGAGGGCATGATTCATCCTGACAGCACTCCGACCGACATCGCGGTCGATTGGATTAGTTGGACTAACTCAATACACTCAACACATGCTGATTCGTGTCGATCCGTCCAGCCCACGGCCCCTGTTCGAGCAACTCGCCTCGGGCATCCGCGGCTCCATCGTCGATGGTCGTCTCGTCGACGGTGAGCGTCTCCCGTCGGCCCGGGCGCTCGCCGAGCAGCTCGACATCAACGTGCAGACCGTGCTGCACGGCTACAGGGTGCTGCGCGACGAGGGCCTGGTGGAACTGCATCGGGGCCGGGGAGCGGTCGTGACCGTGCGTGTCGGAGGGCACATGGTCCTGGCCGGTCTGATCCACGACCTCGTCGCCGAAGCGCGCGAGCACAGGGTCGCACCTGCAGCCCTGCACGCCCTGATCGACGAGGCTTATCGCTGAGGAGTCGCCGACGGGCGCTCGAGCTGCGTGTTCGCGTAGACTGAGGGCAACGACATCGATCCGGCCATCACCGGGGAGTCTTCGGGAGAACGGCGAGAGCTCAGTAGAACCGAACGGGTCTGGCCCGTCACAGCCAATGAACAAGCGGTGCAGCGGTTCCGGGCAACTTCGGGATCGGTGTGCAAGCGGGGTGGTACCGCGGTGGAGCTCGACGGGCTCGCCGTCCTCGTGGAGAAGTCTCTCTCGCATCCAGGAGCCACGCGTTGTACCCCAAGGGTCAGGATCCCCAGCACGCTTCCGACGGAGTCGTGCCGTCGCCGAACTTCCCCTCGATCGAGCGGGAGGTGCTCGAGTTCTGGAAGAACGACGGGACCTTCCAGGCCTCCATCGACAACCGCGACGGCGCTGCGGAGTGGGTGTTCTACGACGGCCCGCCGTTCGCGAACGGCCTCCCTCACTACGGTCACCTGCTGACCGGCTACGCCAAGGACGTCTTCCCGCGCTTCCAGACCATGCGCGGCAAGCAGGTCCACCGGCGCTTCGGCTGGGACACCCACGGACTCCCGGCCGAGCTCGAGGCCGAGCGCCAGCTCGGCATCACCGACAAGAGCCAGATCGAGGAGATGGGCATCGCCGCGTTCAACCGCGCCGCCCAGGACTCCGTGCTGCGCTACACCAAGGAGTGGGAGGGCTACGTCACCCGCCAGGCCCGCTGGGTGGACTTCGAGAACGACTACAAGACCCTCGACGTGACCTTCATGGAGAGCGTCATCTGGGCCTTCAAGCGCCTGCACGACAAGGGGCTCGCCTACGAGGGCTACCGCGTGCTGCCGTACTGCTGGCGCGACCAGACGCCGCTGTCGAACCACGAGCTGCGCATGGACGACGACGTCTACAAGGACCGCCAGGACCAGACCGTCACGGTGACCTTCCCGCTCACCGGCGCCAAGGCCGAGTCGCTCGGGCTCACCGCCGTCCGCGCCCTCGCCTGGACGACGACGCCCTGGACCCTGCCCACCAACGCCGCGCTCGCGGTGGGCCCAGACATCACCTACGCCGTGGTTCCCGCGGGGCCGAACGGGACTCCGGATGCCACCGTCCTGCGTGAGCGCACGGGCGGCAACGACACCACCGAGGTGCTCGGGGCCGAGTACCTCATCGCCATCGACCTCGTCGGCAACTACGCCAAGGACCTCGGCTACGAGTCGGCCGGCGACGCGGCGGCAGCGGTCTCCCGCACCGTGCTCGGCAACGAGCTCGAGGGCGTCACGTACGACCGCCTCTTCGACTACTACGCCGACGTCGACGCGTGGGGCATGCAGAACGGCTGGCGTATCCTCGTCGCCGACTACGTCACCACAGAAGACGGCACCGGCATCGTGCACCTCGCGCCCGCTTACGGCGAGGAGGACCAGAAGGTCTCCGAGGCGAACGGCATCCCCGTCATCATCTCCCTCGACGACGGCGGCAAGTTCCTCTCCGACGTGACCGATGTCGCCGGCCAGCTCTGGAGCGACGCCAACAAGCCGCTCACGCAGCTGCTCAAGGCCGAGGGGCGACTCCTCCGCCAGGCCAGCTACGTGCACTCGTACCCGCACTGCTGGCGCTGCCGCAACCCGCTCATCTACAAGGCCGTCTCGAGCTGGTTCGTGCGCGTCACCGATTTCCGCGACCGCATGGTCGACCTCAACCAGGACATCACCTGGGTTCCCGAGAACGTCAAGGACGGCCAGTTCGGCAAGTGGATCGGCAACGCCCGGGACTGGTCGATCAGCCGCAACCGCTACTTCGGCTCGCCGATCCCGGTGTGGAAGAGCGACGACCCGGAATACCCGCGCATGGACGTGTACGGCTCGCTCGAGGAACTCGAGCGCGACTTCGGCACGCAGCCGCGGAATGCGGCGGGGGAGCCCGACCTGCACCGCCCGTACATCGACGAGCTCACCCGCCCGAACCCCGACGACCCGACCGGGAAGTCGACCATGCGCCGGATCCCCGACGTGCTCGACGTCTGGTTCGACTCGGGCTCGATGCCGTTCGCCCAGGTGCACTATCCGTTCGAGAACCAGGAGTGGTTCGACAGCCACAACCCGGCCGACTTCATCGTGGAGTACATCGGCCAGACGCGTGGCTGGTTCTACATGCTCCACGTGCTCTCCACCGCGCTGTTCGACCGGCCGGCGTTCACGAACGTGGTCAGCCACGGCATCGTGCTCGGTAGCGACGGCCAGAAGATGAGCAAGTCCCTTCGCAACTACCCCGACGTCTCCGAGGTCTTCGACCGCGACGGCTCCGATGCCATGCGCTGGTTCCTCATGTCGAGCTCGGTGCTGCGCGGTGGCAACCTCGTCGTGACCGAGGAGGGCATCCGCGAGGGTGTGCGCCAGGTGATGCTCCCGCTGTGGAGCACCTGGTACTTCTTCTCGCTGTACGCGAATGCCTCGTCGGATGCCGGTTACGAGGCGCAGCGCCGCACGGACTCGACCGACGTGCTCGACCGCTATCTGCTCGCCAAGCTGGGCGACCTCGTCGGCGCCGTCACGACGGACCTCGAGCAGCTCGACTCCACGCTCGCGGCCGCGAAGCTCCGCGACTTCGCCGACGTGCTCACCAACTGGTACGTGCGGCGTTCCCGCGACAGGTTCTGGGCCGGCGTCGGCGAGGACGGCGCGGGCAGCGAGGCCTTCGACACGCTCTACACGGTGCTCGAGACATACACCCGGCTCACGGCCCCTCTGCTGCCGCTCGTCTCGGAGCGCATCTGGCAGGGGCTCACCGGCGGCCGCAGCGTTCACCTGGCCGACTGGCCGGACGCGTCCGAGTTCCCCGCGGACGACGCCCTCGTCGCCGTGATGGACGAGGTTCGGGCGATCAGCTCCACCGCTCTCTCGCTGCGCAAGCAGTCGGGCCTGCGCGTGCGACTGCCGCTGGCGAAGCTCACGGTGGTGTCGGCATCCGCCACCGGCCTCGCTCCGTTCGAGGCCATCCTGCGCGAGGAGCTCAACGTGAAGGCCGTCGACGTCGTCGAGCTCGCCGAGTCGAGCGCCGCCGACTACGGCGTCTCGAGCCGCCTCACCGTGAACGCGCGTGCCGCGGGCCCGCGTCTCGGCAAGGAGGTGCAGAAGGCCATTCAGGGTGCTCGCACCGGCGACTGGTCCGAGACCGACGGCGTCGTCACCGCGGGCGGCATCGCCCTCGTCGAGGGCGAGTACGACCTCGTGCTGGAGGCGACGGCCGAGGCCGGTTCGGGTGTGGCGCTCGCGCTGCTCCCCGGCGGCGGCTTCGTGCTGCTCGACACCGTGATCACCCACGACCTCGAGGCCGAGGGCCTGGCGCGCGACGTCATCCGAGCCGTGCAGGACGCCCGTAAGGCGGCAGGGCTCGAGGTCAGCGACCGCATCCGGCTGCGTCTCACCCTGAACGAGACCGCTGCGACGGCGGCGCGCGTGCACGCCGAGCTCATCGGATCCGAGACCCTGGCAGTCGACCTCGACATCGCCGTGTTCGGCGGCACCGAACTGCCGGCCGAGGCGCTCTCGGTGGGCCGCGACTCCACCCTCACCATCGCTCTGGAGAAGGCATGAACGACGAAGACATCTGGCGCCAGCCCGCCGACGCCGTCTACGAGGGCCTGCTCGCCCGCATCGGCGAGTCGAACCCGCAGCCGCGGCTGACAGCCACCCGGCGTGCCGTCGAGCTGCTGGGCGACCCGCAGCGCGCCTACCCGGTCATCCACATCACCGGCACCAACGGCAAGACCAGCACCAGTCGCATCATCGACAGCATCCTGCGCGCCTACGGGCTGAAGACCGGGCTGCTCACCAGCCCGCACCTGACGCGCTTCACCGAGCGCATCCTCATCGACGGCGAGCCGATCACCGATGAGGCCCTGGTGCGCAACTGGGAGGACATCGAGCCGTACATCGCGATGACGGATGCCGAGCTCGAGGCATCCGGAGACGCCCCGCTCAGCTTCTTCGAGGTGCTCACAGTGCTCGCGTTCGCGTGCTTCGCCGACGCCCCCGTCGACGTCGTCGTGCTCGAGGTCGGTATGGGCGGCGAGTGGGACTCCACGAACGTCGCCGACGGACAGGTCGCCGTGTTCACGCCGATCGCCCTCGACCACGTCGGACGCCTCGGCGACACGGTCGCCGCCATCGCCCGAACGAAGTCGGGCATCATCAAGCCGGCCGCGAGCGTCGTCTCGGCCGCGCAGGCGCCGGAGGCCCTCGCCGAGCTCGAGCGTGCGGTCGAGCTCACCGAGTCGACCTTCGCCGTCGAGGGCGCGCAGTTCGCCCTGACGGAGAACCGCGTGGCCGTGGGCGGACAGCTCATCAGCGTGCGCGGCGTGGCCGGAAGCTACGACGAGATGTTCCTGCCCCTCTATGGTGCGCACCAGGCGCAGAACGCCGCCGTCGCGATCGCGGCGGTCGAGGCGTTCATCGGCGGGGGAGCGCAGCCCCTCACCACGGCCCTGGTCGAGGAGGGGCTCGCCACCGCGACATCGCCCGGTCGCCTGCAGCTCGTCGGCATCGAGCCGAGCGTCATCGTCGACGGCGCGCACAACCCGCACGGTGCGGCAGCGCTCGTCACCTCGCTCGAGTCGTTCTTCGACTTCGACGAGATCGTCGCCGTGGTCGGCATCCTCTCCGACAAGGACGCCCGGGGCATCGTCGAGGCCCTCGCGCCGGCCGTGCACCACTTCAACGTGACCGCATCGTCGTCGGAGCGCGCCATCCCCGCCTCCGAGCTCGCCGGCGCCATGGTGGAGTGGGCCGACCAGGACATGGTGTTCCCGTTCGAGTCGGTTGCCGACGCCCTCGACGAGGCACGCCAGTGGGCGGCTGCCGCCCCGCGCCGGGCGGTCATCGTGACCGGATCGATCACCCTGGTCGCAGAGGCGATGGAGTACGCGGCCGATCGCGACTGGATGACCTCGTGACGGGCGCGAGCGTGCCCGACGCCGATCTCCCCGGTGACGCGGAGTCCCCGGATGCCGCACCCGTGCCATCCGGTCGCGCTCCGGCGCCCCGCTCGATCAAGCGCAGCCTCGCCTCGATCGTGCTCGGCTTCGAGCTCATCGTGGTGTTCCTCGCCGCCCTCGTGAACTACGGGTTGCCGACCGCCGGTCTCATCAGCATCGGGCCCGTCGCCGCTCTCGTGAGTGGCGGTGTCGTCTGCCTGCTCATCGTGATCACGCTCGGCCTGCTGCGGCATCCGTTCGCCTACGTGCTCGGATGGATCGTGCAGGCGCTGATCCTGCTCGCCGGACTGCTCAACCCGGGAATGTTCTTCGTAGGAGCCATCTTCGCCGCCATGTGGACCTACGCCATGATCAGCGGCGGACGTATCGACCGACACAACAAGGAGTACGCATGACCACGATCGAAGAGACCCTCGTCCTCGTCAAGCCCGACGGCGTCGCCCGCGGCCTGACCGGGGAGATCCTGCGTCGCATCGAGGCCAAGGGCTACTCGCTCGTCGACCTCCGCCTCGTCGAGGCCGACCGCGACCTGCTCGCCCAGCACTACGCCGAGCACGAGGGCAAGCCGTTCTACGAGCCGCTCATCGAGTTCATGGAGTCGGGTCCGAGTGTCGCCATCCGCCTCGCGGGCAACCGGGTCATCGAGGGCTTCCGGTCGCTGGCCGGCACCACCGATCCGACCACCGCTGCGCCCGGCACGATCCGCGGCGACCTCGGACGCGACTGGGGCCTCAAGGTGCAGCAGAACCTGGTGCACGGCTCCGACTCGCCCGAGTCGGCTGCGCGCGAGCTCGCTCTCTGGTTCGCCTGAGTCTCGTCCCGCTCGGCCCTCTTGCTCGCTGAGGGCCGAGCGGAGCGACCGCCCGAAGCGCACGGCGCCACCGGAGACGCTTCGGGCGCGGACTCCGTCCGGCCCTCAGCGAGCGGGTGTGGCGCTGACTCCGGCCCCTCAGCGAGCGGTGGTCACCTCAGAACAGATAACCCAGCACGTCGAGACGCAGCTGCGCGATGACCGCGACGATCAGGTAGCAGACCAGGGTGATCAGCGGGATCCAGCCGAAAGCCGATGCCGCGAACCGCTGGAACCGCTCGGTCGTGGGGATTCGACCCGTGCGCAGGTTGTCGATCGTGACCACCCAGAACAGCGGGATCACGACGGCCCAGGTGAGCATGCACCATGGGCAGAGCGTCGCAAGGATGTGGATGCTCTGGTACATCAGCCAGATCACGAACGCCAGGGCGCCGACGATCCCGATGTTCAGGCCGATCCAGAACCAGGCGGCGAACCGTGCCCGAGCCAGGATCGCCACGCCGATCGTGATGACCACGGGCCAGCAGACGAGTCCGATCACGGGGTTCGGGAACCCGAGCACCGCGCCCTGCGACGACGCGAGGTTCACCGAGCACTGCACGATCAGGCTGAAGTCGCACGAGGCCCCCGTGCCCGGGAACTCGAGGGCGTGGAACTTCTCCAGGGTGAGTTCGAACGCGGCCAGAAGACCGAGCGCGCCGAGCACCGCCAGCACGATTCCGACGGCGTAGGCGGGTCTGGACTCTGTGCCGGCAGGGGTGGTCTCGCTCATGATTGGCGATTATGGCATGGCTGATCACCGCCGATCTGTGAAGCCGTGCGATAATCGGAAGTGTCGACTGAGCCGCGCTCAGTCCGACGCCAAGAAGGCTTGATGGGTGCAGTTGCACCCGAACATTCGGTCCCAGACCGAGAGAAGTGGCAGCCAGAGCCAATGTGCCGGCTGCAGACGACAGAGGATTAGCGAGATTCCGCACCGGCGGAGACTCGCGTGAGAGAGTACCCGGAACGCGGATGGCGCGGCCAGACGCACCGGTCGAGGAGTGCCCCAGCAATGGTGGAGAACAACGAGAACACTGACCCGACGAAGAATGTCGGGGAGACCGGTGGTCGCAAGCGCACGCGCATCTTCGGGGCTCGCAAGAGCCAGAAGAAGGCCGAGCAGGCACCAGCCGAGGCCACGGCCGAGGTGACGGATGCCGCTCAGACCGCGGCCCCCGATGCCGCGGTGGAGGCGCCGGCTGTCGCCGAGCGGAAGGTCGCTGAGCCGACAGCCGCGAAGGCCGAGGCCGCGCCGAGCGTCGAGAAGTCGGCATCCGAGCAGCTGACAGCTACGGAGCCGACCGCTGACGCGCCGGCAGCCGAGCAGTCGACCGCGGACGCGCCGGCCGCCGACGAGGCGGAGGACGCCCGGGCGGAGGACGCCCCGGCCGAGCCCGCGGCATCCGTCGCCCCGACGCTCTTCCCCGCAGCGTTGACGACGACGTCGCTCATCTTCCACGCGCCCGAGATCGCGGCCCTGCCGCCGCGGCCGAACCGGGGCGGACGCCCCGACCGCTCGGAGCGCGACGATCGCGACCGGGACGACGACTTCGAGGAGTCGGAGTCGACCGTGCGTCGCCGCGCTCGTCGTCGCAGCGGTGACGAGAGCCGTGGTGGATCGGACGACCCGACGAACACCGTGGTCAAGGTGCGCACCCCGCGCCAGCCCGAGCTCATCACCGAGCCTCAGCGCATCAAGGGCTCGACCCGCCTCGAGGCGAAGAAGCAGCGTCGTCGGGATGGCCGCGACGCCGGGCGTCGTCGCGCCGTCATCACCGAGGCCGAGTTCCTCGCCCGGCGCGAGTCCGTCGATCGCACCATGGTCGTGCGTTCCAAGAGCGCCCGCATCCAGATCGGCGTGCTCGAGGACGGCGTCCTCGTGGAGCACTACGTCGCCCGCAACCAGGATGCATCCCTCATCGGGAATGTGTACCTCGGCCGCGTGCAGAACGTGCTGCCCAGCATGGAGGCCGCCTTCGTCGACATCGGACGCGGCCGCAACGCCGTGCTGTACTCCGGCGAGGTCGACTGGGAGGCCGCCGCTGCGGAGAATCCCGGTGGCAACCAGCCGCGCCGCATCGAGCTCGCGCTGAAGCCAGGCGACAAGGTGCTCGTGCAGGTCACCAAGGACCCCGTCGGCCACAAGGGCGCCCGCCTGACCAGCCAGATCTCGCTGCCCGGCCGTTACCTCGTGTACGTGCCCAACGGCTCGATGAACGGCATCAGCCGCAAGCTCCCCGACACCGAGCGGGCGCGTCTCAAGAAGATCCTCAAGGAGGTCCTCCCCGACAATCAGGGCGTCATCGTGCGCACTGCCGCCGAGGGTGCGACCGAGGAGCAGCTGACCCTCGACGTCAACCGACTCATCGAGCAGTGGGCGTCGATCTCCAAGCAGCTCGAGACCGTGCAGGCTCCCGCCCTGCTGCACTCGGAGCCCGACCTCCTCATCAAGATCGTGCGCGACGTCTTCAACGAGGACTTCCAGAAGATGGTCATCGCCGGCGACGAGGCCCAGGAGACCATCGAGGCCTACCTGCGCGCGGTCGCCCCCGATCTGGTCGAGCGCGTCGAGACCTACACCGGCGACAAGGACGCCTTCGACGAGTTCCGCATCTCGGAGCAGATCGAGAAGGCCCTCGACCGCAAGGTCTGGCTGCCCTCGGGCGGCTCGCTGGTGATCGACCGCACCGAGGCCATGACCGTCGTCGACGTGAACACCGGCAAGTTCGTCGGCTCCGGCGGAAACCTCGAGGAGACCGTCACCAAGAACAACCTCGAGGCCGCAGAGGAGATCGTGCGCCAGCTGCGCCTGCGCGACATCGGCGGCATCATCGTGGTCGACTTCATCGATATGGTGCTGGAGTCGAACCGCGACCTCGTGCTGCGCCGTCTCGTCGAGTGCCTCAGCCGTGACCGCACCAAGCACCAGGTCGCCGAGGTCACCTCGCTCGGACTGGTCCAGATGACCCGTAAGAAGCTCGGACTCGGCCTGCTCGAGTCGTTCAGCGAGAACTGCGAGGTCTGCGCGGGCCGCGGCATCATCGTGCACCACGATCCCGTCGTGCGTCACCGCCAGCAGCAGCAGACGCCTCAGCCGGCCATCGCCGGATCGAGCAACCGTCGTCGCGGTGGCGGCCAGTCCGCTCCGAGCTCGCAGTCGGCAGCGCCGACGGATGCCGCCAAGGCGGGCAACGGCACGCACGGGATCACCGAGGACGCCAAGCACGCCCTCGCCATGATCGCCGCATCGACCCTGCACCCTCACGAGAAGGAGGCCGCAGCAGCAGCCGTCGTCTCGGAGCCCGCCGAGGCGCCGGAGCAGTCGAGCGCCGAGGCGTCGTCGACCGAGGCCGCATCCGGCGATCGCAAGTCGTCGCGTCGTGGCCGTCGCGGGCGTCACGGCAAGGGCGAGCAGTCCAACGCCGAGCAGGCGAACTCCGAGCAGGCCGGCGAGAAGTCCGGCGCCGAGCAGTCGAGCGCCGACCAGCCGACGAGCGAGCGGGCCGATGGCCGGTCCCGGTCGACGGATGCCGCAGCTGAGGCCGAGCCCGAGCGGGCCGAGCAGCAGTCCAGCCGCCCTGCCGCACAGTCACAGGACTCGGTGGAGGCTGCGCCGAGCGCCTCGGCGGCATCCGAAGCTGGGAATCGTCCGGCAGAAAAGCGTCCGGCTTCGCGCCGTGCCCGCCAGGAGAAGCCCGTCACTGCCGAAGCTCCCGTCGCGATCCTCGACATCCCCGTGGTGGCGAAGGCCGTGCGAGAGCCCAAGCGCGTGAACCCCGTCGAGGCCGAGCACCTGCTCGACTCGGTGCTCGACTCCCTGCCTCAGCCGAAGCAGGCGGGTCAGGGTCGGGCACGCAGCCGACGAGTGACGACGGCCGGGCTGTCGACCACCCCGGTCGAGCCCATCGTCACCACCGGCGCGGGCGAGTAGACCCCTACAAACCCCGCCGTTCGCGGGCAGTCACCCGGAGTCCGCTCGCGCGGAGCCGGGTGACCAGCTCGCGATTCGACACGAAGACCGCCCCGGCGGCCACGAGAGCCTCATGGCGCTCGAGTGGCACGTCGTAGTGGTCCCGGTCGAAGCCACGCCTGGGGATGCCGTTCGCGGCAGCGAAGGCGTGGAGTTCATCGAGTGAGGCGTCGCTCACGAGATGGGCCCAGATCGTGTCGTGGGCCGGCCACATCGGCTGGTCGATGAGCACGGTCATGTACGTGATCATAAGGCGGACCACCGGGCGACGCGCCGGGTGGCCCTGTTTGACCGAGGTAGATCCTTCGGCTAAACTCGACCGTTGGTGTGTGTTGGATTCTTCGTCCTCACCCTCACCGTGGTTTTCTGGTTGGCCAGGTCGGCTCGGATCGGTCAACCCAGCGGAATTTTCCCGTGAAACGAATCGGGGCTTCTCGGAGCCCCCCAGAGAATAGGTACGTAAAGTGGTTTACGCAGTTGTGCGCGCCGGTGGCCGCCAGGAAAAGGTCGAGGTCGGGACCATCGTCACGATGGACCGCATCAAGGCTGACAAGAACGGCAACGTCGAGCTCGCTCCGGTGCTGCTTGTCGATGGCGACTCGATCACCTCGGACGCCAAGTCGCTCGAGAAGGTGACCGTCACGGCCGAGGTCCTCAACGACCTCCGCGGTCCGAAGATCGTCATCCAGAAGTTCAAGAACAAGACCGGATACAAGAAGCGTCAGGGCCACCGTCAGGAGCTCACGCGCGTCAAGATCACCGGCATCAAGTAAGCCCTGAGGAGACTGACAGATGGCACACAAAAAGGGCGCAAGCTCCACCCGCAACGGTCGTGACTCGAACGCACAGCGCCTCGGCGTGAAGCGCTTCGGCGGCCAGGTCGTCGGCGCAGGCGAGATCATCGTCCGCCAGCGCGGCACCCACTTCCACCCCGGCGCCAACGTCGGCCGTGGCGGAGACGACACTCTGTTCGCCCTCTCGGCCGGTTCGGTCGAGTTCGGCAACAAGGGCGGCCGCAAGGTCGTCAACATCGTGGCGGCCGCCGAGTAGGCACCGCACGATTCGATGGACGCGAGGGCGGGCTTCGGCTCGCCCTTCCGTCTTTCCAGCGCACGTCCACCCGGACGCGGCGCCCCCGATGTTCAGGAGAACCCCGCATGACCACCTTCGTCGACAACGTCACGCTGCACCTGCGTGCCGGTCATGGGGGCAACGGATGCGTCTCCGTCCGTCGTGAGAAGTTCAAGCCGCTGGCAGGACCCGACGGCGGCAACGGCGGCCACGGTGGCGACATCATCCTCGTCGCCGACCCGCAGACCACGACCCTGCTCGGCTACCACCGCGCACCTCACCGCTCGAGCACCAACGGCGGGCCGGGAATGGGCGACCACCGCGCAGGCGCCAACGGGGGAGACCTCGAGCTGCCCGTGCCGCTCGGCACCGTCGTCAAGGACCGCGACGGCAATGAACTCGCCGACATGAGCGAGCCGGGCATGCGCTTCATCGCTGCCCCCGGCGGGCAGGGCGGGCTCGGCAACGCCGCCCTCTCCACCACCAAGCGCAAGGCCCCGGGCTTCGCCCTCCTCGGCATCCCCGGCTACGAGGGCGACGTCGTCCTCGAGCTGAAGACCGTCGCCGACGTCGCCCTCGTGGGTTACCCCTCCGCAGGCAAGTCGAGCCTGGTCGCCGCCCTGTCGGCTGCGCGCCCGAAGATCGCCGACTACCCGTTCACGACCCTGCACCCCAATCTCGGAGTCGTGCAGGCCGGTGACGTGCGCTACACGATCGCCGACGTTCCCGGCCTCATCGAGGGCGCCAGCGAGGGCAAGGGCCTCGGCCTCGAGTTCCTCCGCCACGTCGAGCGCTGCACCGCGCTCCTCCACGTGCTCGACTGTGCGACGCTCGACCCGGGTCGCGACCCGATCAGCGACCTCGACATCATCCTCACCGAGCTCGCCGCCTACCCTGTGCCCGAGGGCCAGAAGCCGCTGCTCGAGCGCCCCCAGCTCATCGCGCTCAACAAGATCGACGTTCCCGAGGGACGCGAGCTCGCCGACTTCGTCACGGCCGACCTCGAGGAGCGCGGCTACCGCGTGTTCGAGATCTCGACGGTGAGCCACGAGGGACTGCGCCAGCTGAGCTTCGCGCTGGCCGAGCTCGTCGAGCAGGGTCGCGCCGAGATCGCGGCCGAGCCGGCCCGCGAGCGCATCGTGCTGCGTCCGAGCGCCGTCAACGAGCAGGATTACACCGTCAAGGTCGAAGGCGGCTCCTACGGCGACATCTACCGCATCCTCGGCGTCAAGCCCGAGCGCTGGGTCGCGCAGACCGACTTCGCCAACGACGAGGCCGTCGGCTTCCTGGCCGACCGCCTGGCCAAGCTGGGCGTCGAAGAGCGCCTGTTCAAGGCCGGAGCCATCGCCGGTTCCACTGTCGTCATCGGCAAGGGCGAGGGCATCATCTTCGACTGGGAGCCCACGCTCACCTCGACGGCCGAGCTCATCACGGCTCCCCGTGGAACCGACGCCCGTCTCGACGGTGATCGTCGCCGCACCAGCGATGAGCGTCGCAGCACCTACTTCGAGCGGATGGACGCGAAGGCCGAGGCCCGTGCCGAGCTCGAGCGCGAGCGCGAGGCCGGTCTCTGGAAGGACAGCGACCACACCGACGGAACCGCGATGGAGGCCGAGGACCGGTGAGGATCAACGAGCGGGCAGACGTCCAGCGCGCCAAGCGCGTCATCGTGAAGGTCGGCTCGTCGTCGATCAGTGGTGACAACGCCGGACAGATCCCCCCGCTCGTCGATGCTCTCGCCGCTGCGCACAGCCGCGGGGTGGAGATCGTGCTGGTCTCCTCCGGCGCCATCGCCACAGGCATGCCCTACCTCAGGCTCGAGGAACGACCGACCGACCTCGCGACCCAGCAGGCTGCGGCATCCGTCGGCCAGAACCTCCTCATCTTCCGCTACCAGGACAGCCTCGACCGCTACGACATCGTCGCGGGCCAGGTACTGCTCACGGCCGGCGATCTCGACGACCCGACGCACCGGTCCAATGCCCAGCGGGCGATGGCGAGGCTGCTCGATCTGCGCATCCTGCCGATCGTCAACGAGAACGACACCGTCGCCACCCACGAGATCCGGTTCGGCGACAACGACCGGCTGGCCGCAATGGTGGCCCAACTGCTCGACGCCGACCTGCTCGTGCTGCTGAGCGACGTCGATTCGCTCTACACCAAGCCTCCGCTGGAGCCGGGTGCCGAGCGCATCGCGAACGTCGCCTACGGTGATGAACTCGAGGGCGTCGTCTTCGGGTCTACGACGGTCAACAGCGTCGGCACCGGGGGAGCCTCGACCAAGGCGTCGGCGGCCAGGCTCGCCGCCGAGTCCGGCACCGCTGTGCTCGTGACCTCGACGGCCCTCGTGCACGAGGCCCTCACCGGAGTCGACGTCGGCACCTGGTTCTCGCCGGCGGCGTAACGATTCCGCGGCTGCCCTAGGCTTGATCCATGCCTGAGACGGATGCCGCCCTACCCGGATTCGAGTCGCGCCTCGACGACGCCCGCACGGCATCGTTCGCCCTGGCCGTCGCGACCACGGCGCAACGCAACGCGGCGCTGCACGCCGTCGCCGCGCACCTGCGCGGAGCTGCGCACGAGGTGATCGCCGCCAACGCACGCGACCTCGACGCCGGGCGCGAGAACGGTCTGTCCGATGGCCTGCTCGACCGGCTCGCCCTCGACGGCAGGCGCGTCGAGGCCTTGGCCGCTGCCGTGGAGCAGATCGCGTCGCTCACCGATCCCGTCGGCGAGGTGGTGCGGGGCAGCACGCTGCCCAACGGCGTGCGCATCTCCCAGGTACGGGTGCCGTTCGGCGTCGTCGGCGTCATCTACGAGGCCAGGCCGAACGTGACCGTCGACATCGCAGCGCTCGCGCTGAAGAGCGGGAACGCCGTGGTGCTCCGCGGCGGTTCGGCCGCCGAGAACAGCAACCGCGCTCTCGTCGGCCTCATCCAGGACGCCCTGGAATCCGTCGGACTGCCGCGCACGGCCGTGCAGACCATCGACGACTTCGGCCGCGCCGGCGCCACGGCCCTCATGCAGGCCCGCGGGTTCGTCGACGTGCTCATCCCACGCGGAAGCGCGGATCTCATCAACACCGTCGTCGCCGAGTCGAAGGTGCCGGTCATCGAGACCGGCGCCGGCGTCGTGCACATCTTCCTCGACGAGAGCGCGACGTCGGACTGGGCCGTGGAGATCGTGCACAACGCCAAGACGCAGCGCCCCAGCGTCTGCAACACGGTGGAGACCGTGCTCGTGCACGCCGATGCAGCCGACCGGCTCCTCCCGTCGGTGCTCGACCGTCTCGCGGCATCCGGAGTCACCGTGCATGCCGACGAGCGCACTCGCGCCATCTGGCCCGCTGCCACCCCGGCGACAGCCGAGGACTGGGGCACCGAGTACATGAGCCTCGACGTGACGGTCGGCGTCGTCGACTCCCTCGACGAGGCCATTGCACACATCCGCCGGTACTCGACGAAGCACACCGAGTCGATCATCACCAACGACCTGGGCAACGCCGAGCGCTTCCTCAACGAGGTCGATTCGGCTGCCGTCATGGTGAACGCCTCGACGCGATTCACCGACGGCGGGGAGTTCGGCTTCGGCGCCGAGGTGGGCATCTCGACGCAGAAGCTGCACGCTCGCGGACCGATGGGGCTGACCGAGCTGACGAGCACCAAATGGATCGTGCGTGGCGATGGACAGGTGCGCGGCTAGCCGTACTAAGCTCTCGGACGGGGCGAAAAAGGCCGATTCGTCCGCAAAAGGAGAAACACATGACGTTCCTGACCACAGTTCTCGCTGAGACCGAAGCCGCGTCGAGCAGCTTCCCGACGATCATCTTCGGCGCGATCGCGCTCGTCGTCTTCGCCGCCCTCGGCTTCGTGGTGTGGAGCTTCCGCGACGTGGCGAACAGGCACGCGGTGAAGGCCGACGCATACGCCGCGGCGCATGGTGGCGGCCACGACGCTCACGGCGGCGGGCACTGACCGGAATCGGCTGAAGCCGACTCATGAGTGAGCCTTCGCGCCGGCGCCGGGTGGGCGTCATGGGCGGAACCTTCGACCCCATCCACCACGGTCACCTGGTGGCTGCGAGCGAAGTGGCGCAGTCCTTCGACCTCGATGAAGTGGTCTTCGTGCCCACCGGGCAGCCGTGGCAGAAGGCCGCGGTCTCCACCGGCGAGCACCGCTACCTCATGACCGTGATCGCGACGGCCTCCAATCCTCGCTTCACGGTGAGCCGGGTCGACATAGATCGCACCGGCCCGACGTACACGATCGACACCCTGCGCGACATCCGCGCGGCGCAGCCCGATGCCGAATTGTTCTTCATCACGGGAGCCGACGCCATCGCGCAGATCCTCACGTGGAAGAACGTGCACGAGCTGTGGGAGCTTGCTCATTTCGTCGCTGTGAGTCGCCCGGGACACGACTTGAGCATTTCTGGATTGCCACAGGCGGACGTAAGCTTGTTGGAGGTTCCCGCACTTGCGATCTCATCGACCGCCTGCAGGGAACGGGTCAACCGGGGTTACCCGGTCTGGTATCTGGTACCCGATGGCGTGGTCCAGTACATCTCGAAGCACCATCTGTATCGGAGTGCGGCATGACGACGTGGCAGGATCAACCGCCACTGACGCGCAGACAGGCGCGTGAAGCGGAGCGTTCGCAGGAGAGCGCCGCTTCGCCGAGCCCTCTGACTCGCCGTGCAGTCACCACCGAGCCGACAGCCGGTGGCGAAACCCCTCAGCTCGTGACTCCCTACACGGGCACCCTCGGTACCCCGGATGACGACAACGGCGAGACCTCCGTCACCGAGGGTTCCGACGTCTCCGGCGAGAAGAGCGACTACGACGCTGTGCTGTCCGGTCGCCCCGCTGTCCCCAACTACTCCGGCTCCTCCTTCGCAGCGGGGAGCCTGACCAGCGCTCCTCCGGCGCCGCCCCAGGCTCCCGCCGAGGTCGCTTCGAGCGAGGCGCCATCATTCACCACGCCGGCCGCAGCCACGACTCCCGAGTTCCGCCAGCGTTCCTACGCTCCCGGCGGCTCCGCAGGCCTGCAGGCGGCGACGTCGGCTCCGGTCTCCACCGATCCGATCGATGCGGAGACGGATGCCGCTGCCGAGGCCGACGGCACGCCGATGCGCACTCTCACCCGACGCGAGCTGCGCGCGATGCTCGCCGAGCAGGAGGCTGCAGCTGCAGCCGAGTCGGCGACTGAGGTCGTGGTGTCGACGCCGACCGCTCAGCCCGAGGCCGAGCCGACGGCATCCGACACCGGACGTCGCGTCACCTGGTCACCGCCGGTGCCCGAGTCCGAGGCGGAGAACCGCCCCGTGTGGGAGACGGCGCAGACCGGCTACACCCTTCCTCCCACAGTGGCCGTCCCCGTGATTCCGTCCGCGTCCGCGCCCAGTGCGCCGATCGCTGAGGCCCCCACGCCGGCTGCCATCGCGACCCCGCCCGCCGTCGTCACTCCTCCCGTCGCGTCGCCCTTCGACTTCGGCCACACCGATGACGTGCTTCCTCCGAAGCCGGTCGGCCATTGGTCGATCGACGCTGACCATGAAGACGATCGAGACGTGACCGGTGCGCAGCCGTCGTTCGACCAGCTGCTCTCCCGAGGCATCGCCGCCGGCGGAGTGTCGGCCGGGGGAGTGCCCACGACGACGAGCGCTCTCATCCTGCCGTCCATCCCGCAGAGTGGCGATGGCGCCGTGGCGCTCACCACCGGCGAGGTACTGGTCACCGGCTCGTTCGATCTTCCGCGCAGCCTCGGCTCCACGGGTGCTCACCCCGACCGTATCGACTCCTCCGAGATCGATCGCCTCTTCGAACTCGAGGATGCCGCTCCCGCGACCGGCGCCCAGCCGATCCGCGCCTCACGTGCCGTGAGCGGCCACACCTCGACGCGCGACGTCATCCAGCCTCCGCAGAAGCAGAGCCGCTGGACCGTTCCCTTCATCCTCTCCATCTCTGCGGGCGTCCTCGCCGTGGGCGTCGTGGCCCTCATCATCGCCGGACTCGTGTCCGGCATCTTCTGATGCGCCGACAGCGCATCTCTTCTCATCAAGGAATCTCTTCATGCCTGCCACCGAACGCGCCATCGAACTTCTGAACATCGCCGCCCGCGCGGCCGATTCCAAGTCGGGTGAAGACCTCGTCGGTCTCGACACCTCCGGCCCGCTGCCCTTCGTCGATGCCTTCCTCATCGTCACCGGCAACTCGGAGCGCAACGTCGTCGCCATCGCCGGCGAAGTGGAGGACGAGCTCCTCGCAGCCGGAGTGAAGACGATCCGCCGCGAGGGCCGCTCAGACGGACGCTGGATCCTGCTGGACTTCGGCGACATCGTCGTGCACGTCTTCCACCAGGAGGATCGCCAGTACTACGCTCTCGAGCGCCTCTGGAAGGACTGCCCGGTGGTGCCCCTCGAGCTCCCCGTGCACGACACGCGCGACTGAGTGCTCTCGATTTCACACCGCCTCGCGAGTGTAGTAATCTAATCAAGTTGCTTCCGGAGGAATCCGGAAGAGAACGGGTCTGTGGCGCAGCTGGTAGCGCACCTGCATGGCATGCAGGGGGTCAGGGGTTCGAGTCCCCTCAGATCCACCAAAACCCCTGATGAACATAATGTTCTCGGGGGTTCTTCCGTTGTACCGGCTCCTCGAACCATCCCCGATGGGGGCCACTCGTGGACTGTGCTCCGGGCCTATCGTGCTGCTCGGCTCTCCTGTGCCTGTGCTGCGATCACCGCACGCCCGGGCAGGAATCCCGCGATGACGAAGCCGGCGACGGCGACCGCCGCCAACGGGACGATCGCCAGCACATACCCGCCGCCGGTTCCGGTCGCGTTCAGCGCGAGGACGGTTCCGACGATGGCGGTGCCGAAGCTCGACCCGAGGTTGGAGACGCTGCGCGACAGGCCTGAGATCTCCCCCTGCTGCTCCTCGGCGAAGGCCGACTGCACGAGGTTGACACTCGGGGTGAGCATCGCACCGACACCGAGACCGATCGCCAGGAGACCCGGTGCGAACGCCCAGGCGCCGGGGACGGACCCGACGAGGAGCAGACCGAACAGGCCGATGCCCGTGACCAGGAACCCGACCATGATGAGCGACCGCTGAGAGAAGCGCCGCACGAGCGCACTCGCGGAGAGGGAGGACACGAGGATGCCGACGGTGGCGGCGCTGAAGATGACTCCGGTCTCGATGGCATCGTACTGACGGACCACCTGCAGGTGACTGGCCACGAGCATGGACGTCCCCATCAGGAGGAGCCATTGGAAGTTCTGCGTGACCAGGCTCAGGTTGGAGATCCGACTTCGGAACAGTGCGGTCGAGAGCAACGGCTCGCGACCCATCCGTTCGAGTCGTCGCACCCACACGAAGAAGAACGCGATCACCCCGGCGCCGGCGACCATCAGCCCGAACGACAGGAGGAGATCGTCGTCCGCTGCGAGGATGCCCACCACGAACACGACCAGGCCGAGAGCCGAGAGCGCGGCACCGACGATGTCGAAGGGGCGCCCCGGCTCGCGGGCGAGCGGATCCTTCAGACGCAGGGCGAGGATCAGGATCAGGACGATGATGAGGGCTTGGAATCCGAACGCCGCCCGCCAACTGAAGGTGGCCGTGATCCACCCGCCGATCAAGGGTCCCGTCGCGGCGCCGATCCCGCCTGCAGCACTGACGATGCCGAAAGCTCGAACCCGCTCGGCCAGACCGGTCCAGTACATGGTGACCAGGATGTAGACCGGTGGAATCAGGAGTGCGGTTCCGGCGCCTTCCAGGATCGAGTTGCCCAGAATGAGGACGCCGAGTCCGGGGGAGAGCGCACTGATCACGGCACCGATTCCGTAGATCGCCAACCCCAGGATGAAGCAGAACTTCCTGCCCAGCTGAACGGTCAGCTTTCCGAAGGGGATCATCAGGGCAGCCATCACCAGCAGGAACAGGGTGATCGAGATCTGGATGCCCTGAACCGTCGTGTCGAGGTCCTGGCTCATGTCATTGAGCATCACGTTCATGTTCGACCCGGCGAACGAACAGATGAACTGCGCCAGGGCGAGTGGCAGCAGCGTCCAGCCTGTGGGCTTGTTCATCGCGAGGCTCCTTCGTTCGTGGCCGGACGCTCGACGGCTCCCACGACGGAGACGGAGCGCGGTCCGACGACGATGCTGGTCGTGTCGCCGGACAGCGGACGGGGGGTGGGAGGCACGTCATCGGGGGCAGGGGCGCCGGTGTCTGCGGCCAGCGCCCAGCAGTGGGTGGCCGGAAGCCGCGGGAGCTCGAACTCGAGCGGCTCCCAGTAGGCGTTGAAGGCCACGTAGAGGCGGGTCTCGGGCTCGTCGGCGTGGACGAGATCGAACGCGAGTGAGTGCGATGTGTCGCCCCAGTCCGGGCGATGGGGCTGGACGCCGTGCCAGGTGATGTCGGCTCCGCCGGGGTGCGCCCAGAACTTCTCGTCACGGTAGAACGGACTGGAACGACGGAACCGGAGCAGCCGTGCGACGAACTCGAACAGCTCGCTCTCGCGCTCGACCAGATCCCAGTCGAACCAACTGATCTCGTTGTCCTGGCAGTAGGCGTTGTTGTTGCCGTGCTGGGTGCGACGGACCTCGTCGCCCATCACGAACATCGGCCGCCCCTGGGCGAGAAGGAGCACTGCGAAGAGGCTGCGCAGCTGCCGTTTTCGGAGACCCTCGACCTCGGGATCGTCGGTGGGGCCTTCGACGCCGCAATTCCAGCTGTCGTTCTGTGCGCTTCCATCACGGTTGTCCTCCCCGTTGGCCTCGTTGTGCTTGTCGCCGTAGCTGACGAGGTCGTTGAGGGTGAAGCCGTCGTGGGCGTCGACGAAGGTCACGCTGCGCATCGGGTCTCGATGGGGATCGCCGAAGAGGTTCGGGCTGCCGCCGAGAGCATCGGCGAGATCGCCGACCACGCCGTTCTCGCCCTTGACGAAGCGGCGGACCGTGTCACGGAATCGACCGTTCCACACTGCCCACCGGTCACCGGCGAACGATCCGACCTGGTAGAGCCCTGCCGCATCCCATGCCTCGGCGATGATCTCGGTGCCCGCGAGTACCGGGTCGGTGTCGATGTCCCACAGGATCGGAGGATCGGCGAGGGGCTCGTTGTCCTGTCCGCGCGACAGCACCGATGCGAGATCGAACCTGAAGCCGTCGACGTGCATGTGCTCGACCCAATAGCGCAGGCTGTCCAGAATCATCCGCCGAACGATCGTGTGGTTGGCATTGAGCGTGTTGCCGACGCCGCTGTCATCGATGTAGCGGGCTGGATCCCGGGGGTCCACGAGGTAGTACGTGGGGTTGTCGATTCCCCGCATCGACAGCGTCGGACCGACCACACCGTCTTCCGCGGTGTGGTTGTAGACGACGTCCAGGATCACTTCGATGTCGGCGCGGTGCAGCGCCTTGACCATGTCGCGGAACTCGTCGACGGCCCCGGCCGGCTGCTGGTTCGAGCTGTAGGCCCGATGCGGTGCGAAGAACCCCACGGGCTCGTAGCCCCAGTAGTTGGGCCTGCCTCCTGGGGCGGATTGGCGATCGAACTGGAACACCGGCAGGAGCTCGACGGCGTCGATGCCGAGTTCCACGAGGTACGGGATCTTCTCGATCACTCCTGCATAGGTCCCTCGGAGCGGCTCCGGGATGCCCGAGTTCGGGTGGTTCGTGAAACCCCGCACGTGCAACTCGTAGATGGCGCCGCCCCGGCCGGTGCGCTGGAGAGGTTCGTCGCCCTCCCAGTCATAGGCATCCGGGTCGGTCACCACGCCGCGCAGGGCGGCGGCGGTGTTGGGGATCTCCGGCTGCGCTGACAGTCCTCGCTGGTAGTGGTCGTCCACGACCTCGCGGGCGTACGGATCGAGCAGGACCTTGGAACTGTCGAAGCGAAGCCCCTCGTCGGGCCGATTCGGCCCGGCGACGCGATAGCCGTAGTGCGTGCCCGCTCCCAGCCCCGGCACGAAGACGTGCCAGTAGTTGTCGGTCCGGTGGCGTGAGGGATCGAGCAGGATCGTCGCGGCCGCGTCGGTCGCGCCCGGCTCGAACAGCACCAACTCGACCGACTCGGCGTGGTGCGAGTAGAGCGAGAAGTTCACGCCATCGTCGCGGATCGTGGCGCCGAGCGGTGCGGCCGTGCCGGGCTCAGGACTGATCGACGAACTGATCGTCATGATGTCGTTCCCGCATCAGGACGGGCGTCGTCGTCGCGACGGGAGGTCTTCTCGCCGAACCCGTCCTCGTCCCCGATGAGTTGCATCATTCGGGCGACCAGCGCCGTCCAGCCGGTCTGATGGCTGGCGCCGAGGCCGGCACCGTTGTCGCCGTGGAAGTACTCGTAGAAGGGGATGAGGTCGTTCCAGTGCTCGCTCTCCTGGAATACCGTGTTGCCTCCGAAGACCGGGCGGATGCCGGTCTCATCCCGCAGGAAGATGCCCATCAATCGCTCGGACAGCTGCGCCGCGATGTCCCTGAGCGCGAGTTCGCGACCCGAGCCTGTGGGGTACTCGATCATGACCTCGTCCCCGTAGTACGACGCGTACGACAGCAGGCCCCGGATGAGCAGGAAGTTCATCGGAAGCCAGACGGGGCCGCGCCAGTTGGAGTTGCCGCCGAACATCCCGGTGTTGGACTCGGCCGGCAGATAGTCGACGCGGTACTCCTGACCGACGACGTCGACGACGAAGGGATGGTCCCGGTGATGTCGGGACACGGACCGGATGCCGTGCTCGCTGAGGAACTCGGATTCGTCCAGCATCCGCACGAGGAGTCGGCGGAGCTTCGTCTCGTCCAGAACCGAGAGCAGCCGGCGGTCCCCGATGCCGGGTTCCGCCAGGGTGGGGAAGCGGGCGGCGAGGTTGGGTCGATGGATGCGAAGCCAGTGCACGCGGGCCATGAATTCGGGCAGCTGGTTCACGTCGGATGGGCGCAGGACGACACAGGCGGCGAGGGGGAGAAGGCCGACGAGGGAGCGCACCTTGAGTCGTGTGGTGCGCCCGTCCGGCGTCGCCAGGACATCGTAGAAGAAGCCGTCGTGGTCGTCCCACAGACTCCCGTCAGGGTCGTCGGGGTCGTCCATCGCTGCCGCGATCCAGAGGTACTGTTCGAGGAATTTGGCAGCCATCGACTGGTAGGAGGGGTCGTGGCGTGCCAGTTCGAGCGCGATCTCGAGCATCTCCAGGGTGTAGAAGGCCATCCACGCCGTCCCATCGGCCTGTTCGAGACGGCCGCCGGTGGGGAGCGGGGCGCTGCGGTCGAAGACACCGATGTTGTCCAGGCCCAGGAACCCACCGCCGAACACACTGTTGCCGTCTGGATCCTTGCGGTTGACCCACCACGTGTAGTTCAGCGAGAGCTTGTGGAACGCCTCTTCGAGGTAGCGCAGGTCTCCCGCGCCGCGCGCCTCCTTCTCGGCCTCGTATACGCGCATCACGGCCCACGCGTGCACCGGCGGGTTGACGTCGCTGAAGTTCCACTCGTAGGCGGGGATCTGCCCGTTGGGGTGCAGGTACCGCTCGTCGAGCATCAGCGCCAGCTGTCCCTTGGCGAAGTCGACGTCGACGACGGCCAGTGACACGGCATGGAAGGCCAGATCCCACGCGGCGTACCAGGGGTACTCCCACTTGTCCGGCATCGAGATGATGTCCTCGTTCACCATGTGGAACCACGCGGCGTTGCGGAGCGTCGAACGAATTTGCGCCGCGCGGGTCGTGACACCGTGCCCGCCGAGCCACTTCGTGACGTCGTACGCGTAGAACTGCTTCGTCCACAGCAGGCCGGCCAGAGCCTGGCGCATGACGAGCGCGGAATCGGCACTCAGCGAACCGGGGATCACCCCGCTATAGAAGGCGTCGGCTTCGCGCCGGCGTTGCGTCACGATCTCGGCGAATCGCTCGCCGAAGGGACCGCCATCCGCGCTGAGGGCTTGCGGATCGAGGTCGGTGAGGCGCAGCGAGATCCGTTCCGTCGCGCCGCCGGCCACGTCGACCGAGTAGTGGGCGGCGGCCTTCGTGCCGGGGCCGGTGGGATGGGCGGCCTCCGTGATGCCGTGCACGACGGCTTCGCCGATGCCGTCCTTGACGTATCGCGTGGGGTTCGGCTCGCCGAACAGTCGGGCCGTGTTCGTCTCGTTGTCGCAGAAGAGAGTGGCCGGGCGGTCCGCTGCGTAGAGGAATCGTGTGCCGATTCCGTCGTGGTCGGCCCGCACGACCGTCGCGTCGGGAAGATCGGTCAGCCGCTCGAGCGTGGGTCGGGGCTGGGTGCCATCACTCCAGGTGTTCCGGAACCAGAGGGTCGGCAGGACGACGAGACTCGCCGACTCGGGGCCCCGGTTGGTGATCTCGATGGTGATCAGGATGTCTTCCGGCGACTTCTTCGCGTACTCGACGGTCACGTCGAAGTAGCGGTCCTCGGCGAACGCGCCGGTGTCGATCAGCTCGTATTCGTAGTCGTCGAACCCTCTGCGGCCGTTCGTGGCGACGAGATCCTCGTACGGGTAGGCGGCGTGGGGATACTTGTAGAGGTATCGCATATAGGAATGCGTGGGAGTGTTGTCGAGGTAGAAGTAGTACTCCTTCACGTCCTCGCCGTGGTTGCCTTCGGCATTCGTCAGCCCGAAGGCCCGCTCCTTGAGGATCGCATCGGCGCCGTTCCAGAGCGCGAGCGCGAAACACAGCGACTGGCGCTCGTCGGAGATTCCGGCGAGGCCGTCTTCTCCCCACCGATACGCTCTCGATCGCGCGTGGTCGTGGGGGAAGTATGCCCAGGCGTCGCCGTCCGCGCTGTAATCCTCTCGGACCGTGCCCCATTGCCGCTCACTCAGGTATGGACCCCAGCGCAGCCACGGCACTCCGTTCCCGCGCTCGACCAGGCGGCGGCCTTCGGCGCCGATGCCGTCCGCGCGTCGATCCCCGGGCCGGCCGGGATCCCGCTCAGTCATCGGACACTCCTGCATGGTGCATCGTGAACCCCCATGGATGATGCATCGTGACCCCCGCTCGGTGACCTCGACCCTAGCGTCGAGGTGTTTCACCCGTGTGAATGTCGGCCTCGACGATGTGAACAGTTGCCGACGCCTCGGGTGATCCGTGCGCAGGCGGGTGGCGCGGGCTCCCGTGCGCTCGAAGCTGCCACGGTGCGACCGCATGACCGACCCTGCCCTCCACGTCACGTCATGTGGCGTGGAGGGCAGGGTCGGTTGTTCGACTCTTCGGGTGTGTCAGCCGTTGTCGACGATCTCGCGCCCGTGCGCTGTGATCGCGTAGATGATGAGAACGTCGACCGCGATCACGATCAGTGCCCACCACGGCTGGGCCGGGACGAGGAACAACTGCCCGATCGCGCTGAGGCTGGCCGCGATGATCGCGACGACCCGTGCCCAGGTGGCTCCGGTGAACAGGGCGATACCGGTGAGGACGAGCACAGCGCCGATGATCAGGTTCCACCAGCCCCAACCGGTCAGGTCGAAGAGGAACAGTGTTCCGTTCTCGACGGCGTAGTAGTAGTTGGAGCCCACCAGTGCGACGAACCCCTGAATGAGGCTGAACACTCCACTGAGCAGGAGGATGATGCCGGCGAAGCCGACCCATCCGACCCATCCGGTTGTCTTCGAGACTTCGGCCATTCCGCTTACCCCTTTGCGATCAACGCCGGCAGGCTGCCGGGCGGTCCTTCGGGTCGAGAGTGCACCCGTGCGCTGAGTATGTTGCCCTGTGGCGTGAGCCGTCAACAACTGTTACGTGCTGCGGGTCGCCGGTGGGCGGCCCTCAGCCGGCGTCGGACGTGACACGTCCGTGCGCAGCCACCGCATAGATGATGAGCACATCGACGACGACGACGATGATTGCCCACCACGGCTGGGCGGGGATCAGAATCAGGTGGGTGATCGCGCTCAGGCTGGCCGCGATCACTGTGACCACCCGCGCCCAGAGAGAGCCGCCCGTGAGGGCGACGCCGGCCGCGATCAGCACGAAGCCGACGACGATGTTCCACCACCCCCACACGGTGAGGTCCAGAGGCACGAGGCTTCCGTTCACGACGGCGGAGTAGGTGTTCGATCCGATCAGCGCGAAGAACCCTTGAAGCAGATTGAAGAGCCCGTTCAGGATGAGGACGACGATGGCGAAGCGGACCCATCCCTCCCACCGGGAACCTCGCTTCACCTCGGGCATGACCGCGTGTCGTCTTCAGCCAATGTCGAGCTCCCGTCTGACAAGCGACGTCCTACCGGCTGGCAGGACACTCCGCGGTGATCGGCAGTCTAGGACCGAAGAACCCTCCGAGGCCATGCCGGAAATGACTCTGGTCAGAGCGGCGCGACGACGTTAGCATCAGGAGTCCCCGGGGTGGACAGGGCTGCGATGGGCAGGATCGACGCAGGGGTGAACGCGCGTCGTAGCCGGTGCGTCCGCGTTCAGATCGGCACTACAGCGCTCACCGCGAGGGAAGAGATCTCCATGACGAACGAGTACCTCGGGATCGCAGAGCACGGTCTGATCGGTGACCTGCAGGCGTCGGCGCTGGTGGCGACGGACGGGACGATCGACTGGTTCTGCAGCCCGCGTTTCGATTCGCCGAGCATCTTCGGGTCTCTCCTGGACAGCGCACGGGGCGGCCACCTCAGTACTCGTCCGCGCGGGGAGGACTACGAGACCAAGCAGCTCTACTTCCCGGACACGGCCATACTCATCACCCGCTTCCTCACAGAAGACGGTGTGGGAGAGGTGATCGATTTCATGCCGGTGGCCGCTGAGATCCCCAGCGCCGATCACCGCCTCGTGCGCGTGGTGCGCTGCGTGCGAGGCCGGATCGAGTTCGACGTCGAGGTGGCTCCCCGCTTCGATTACGGTCGACTCCCGCACGAGATGACCGTCAGCGACGACGGCGCGACCTACATCGCGGGGGAGACCATCCTGACCCTGAGCCTCATCCGGGACCCCGACCAGGCGCAGCTCGCCGAGAGGCTGCCGCCCTCGGACGAGGGCGACCTGCGTCTGTCACTCAGCCTCGTGGAAGGACAGATGCGCGGCTTCGTGCTCGAGACGGGCGGCGACCCGACTCCGCGCACGGTTCCGGTGGTCGAGGCGCAGAGACTGTTCGACGACACCGTTCGGTTCTGGCAGGACTGGGTCGGTCAGTCGACCTATTCCGGCCGCTGGCGGGAGCAGGTTCAGAGGTCTGCGATCACTCTGAAACTTATGACCTATGCGCCGTCGGGCGGCCTCGTGGCCGCACCGACGGCGGGTCTGCCCGAACAGCTCGGAGGCGAGCGCAACTGGGACTATCGCTTCACCTGGGTGCGCGATGCCTCGTTCTCCGTCACGACGCTCATGCGATTGGGCTACTTCACCGAGGCTGCGGCGTTCGGCCAGTGGCTCAAGGCACGGGTTGCCGAAGACACCGGCAGCAGCACCGGTCCGCTGAACATCATGTACCGGATCGACGGCGACCCGAACCTGTCCGAGGAGATCCTGGAGGCCTGGGAGGGATACCGCGGGTCGTATCCGGTGAGGATCGGGAACGGCGCGGCCGGGCAGTTGCAGCTCGACATCTACGGAGAGGCGATGGAGGCGATCTGGCAACTCGACAGCGCAGGGTACGGAGTCGGACAGCCGGGTTGGCTGGCCATCACTGGCCTCCTCGACTGGCTGGCAGACAACTGGGACCAGCCCGAGGAGGGCATCTGGGAGACCCGGGGAGGACGCAAGGACTTCACGTACGGGCGCCTGATGTGCTGGGTGGCGTTCGACAGGGGGATTCGCCTGGCGACGGCGCACGGCCGGCCGGCACCCCTCACGCGCTGGATCACCGAGCGGGACCTGATCTACACCCAGATCATGGAGAAGGGGTGGAGCCCTGAACGTCGAGCCTTCGTGCAGCAATACGGTGAACCGGTGCTCGACGCCTCGCTCCTGAAGATGGCGCAGGTGGGCTTCGTCTCGCCCTACGATCCGATGTGGCTCGACACGCTGACCGCGATCGAGTCCGAGCTGGTCTCCGACAGTCTGGTCTATCGGTACGACCCTGGCGCCTCGCCCGACGGACTGCGAGGTTCGGAGGGCACCTTCTCGCTCTGCACGTTCCTGTACGTCGATGCACTCGCGCGCTCGGATCGGCTCGACGAGGCACGCCTCACCTTCGAGAAGATGCTCACCTACGGCAACCATCTCGGTCTCTACTCGGAGGAGATCGCCCTCGATGGAGAGCAGCTCGGCAACTTCCCGCAGGCGTTCACGCACCTCGCACTCATCGATGCCGCCATCACCTTGAACGACCGCCTGGACGAGACGGCATCCCGCCCCCGGCGAAGCCGCTAGGTCACTTCGGCTGGAGGTCGGCGTCGACGGTGCTGTCCGCCGAGACGACCGTTGCTGCAGCGACGGCCTGCAGAGATCCGGTCGTCCGGAGGAAGACGATGATCCAGGCGAAGATGAGCACGAAGGCGATGAGTTCGACCGCGGTCAGGTTGTAGTAGCCGTTGATGAAGAACGTCGCGAGAACGACGATCACAGCGACGAACACATAGCCCAGGACGAGGAACACGCGCGGCATGGACGGGACGAGTGCCCGGAGCGAGAGGACCATCACCACGTAGATGATCGCCATTCCGGTGGCCGAGAGGTTGTGGATCTCGAGATTCTCGTCGACGGGGAAGATTCCCACGCAGGCGAGGAGGATGCCCATCACGATGAGCGCCAACCGAACCAGGTTGCGTCCTCGGAGTTCGACGCGGGTCGTCGTCGGCAGCCAGATGGTCGCGTAGTGCGCGACCGTGGTGACCATGACTCCGGCGATGACGAGGGTGACGTTGAAGGCCAGGGCCGAGATGTCGTCGCTGATGCCGAGGGTGCTGAGGTTCTTCTGCCACCAGAGCGGGTCGGTCGAGCTCAACATGCTCGCCAGGCTGCCGACGACGAGGAACCCGGCCAACACGAGCGACAGCAGCATCGGGGTGAGATTGACGGCTGAGAGGAATGCCGCGTAGGCCGAGATCGCCATGGTCACAGCCGCCAGTACCGCGGCCGACGTGGAGTAGAGGCTCGCGCCCGCGAATCCCGCACTGAACACCGCGGCGAGGGCGACCCAGCCGAGAAGGGCGATGATCGCATGCGCCAGGCACAGGGCCGCGACGTCGAACCAGCGCAGCCGCCGCCATCCGGGGGCCGGGACCTGTTGTGCTCCTCGCAGCACTGCGCCGTACAGGAAGGCGAGGAGAGCCGCGATGGCCGACCCGACAGCGGCGAGGTCCCCGAGCGATCCGCGCCCCGAGATGGGGACCTCTCGTCCCCAGAAGATGAAGAGGGCCGGCACCACCCCCACGATGAATCCGGCCGCACCGACGAGCAGCGCCGTGGATTCGCGGGACTCGGCATTCGCGGTCGGATTGCCGACGATACGAGAGAGCGATGTCGACTGACTCACCAAGACCTCCGTTTGATCCGGCGCGATCGGCCATGAACGCACTGTCTGATTCGGAGCGTACCGCGGCGGGCGAGATCCGAGAAGAGGCTGATCGCCGCGTTGGGTTCTCACTCGTGTTCCGGCAGCAGCGGTGTCGACCAGCCGGGATCCCGGTCGAGCTGGGTGGCCCGGGCGACGGATGCCGCACCGAATCGGTCGCGCACGGCATCGAGGACGGAGTCGAGGCGCGCTTGGTCGTTCCAGTCGATCGCCAGCTCCGGCTGGAGGCTGCCCGCCGACGCCAGCTGCGACAGCGAGATGCCGACGAGGGTGATGCCGCGTTCCGAGATCTCCGCGTGAGCGGAGGCGAGCAGCTCTCGCGCGACGGCGAGGAGAACCGCGGTGCGGTCCGTCGGGGAGTGCATCGTGCGCGATCTGGTGGCCTTCGCGAAGTCACCGTAGCGAAGACGCAACACGACCGTACGGCACACGCGATCGCCGTCGCGCAGGCGGCGAGTGAGCCGATCGACGATCTGAGTGAGGATGACGTCGAGTTCCTCGACGGAACGCGGGCGGTTGCCGAGCGCACGTTGGGACCCGATGGACGAGCGGCGACGCGTGGCGTCGACGGGGCGCGGGTCGCGCAGCCGGGCCAGCGCGTGGAGATGGGCGCCGGTGGCCTTGCCCAGGAGGCGCTCCGCGGTCGCGGCCTCGAGTTCCGCCAGCTGCCCGACGGTGGTGATGCCGAGCCGGTGCAGCTTCTCGGCGGTCACGGCACCGACGCCCCACAACCGTTCCACCGGGAGTGGGAGCAGAAACGCCTCCTCCCGCTCGGGTTCGACCACGAGCAGCCCGTCGGGCTTGCTGACGGCGCTGGCGACTTTGGCGAGGTACTTGGTGCGCGCCACTCCGACCGAGATGGCCAGTCCGGCTTCCGTGCGCACCCGCTCGCGCAGTCGCACCGCCACCTGCTCCGGCGTGCCCGCGATGCGTCGGAGTCCGCCGACCTCCAGGAACGCCTCGTCGATGGACAATCCCTCCACGAGGGGCGTCGTGTCGCGGAAGATCGCGAAGACGTCGCGGCTGGCCGCTGAGTACGCATCCATCCGGGGCGGGACGACGACGGCATCGGGGCACAGCTCGCGCGCCTGCCGGCCACCCATGGCTGTGCGCACCCCACGCGCCTTCGCCTCGTAGCTGGCCGCCAGAACGACTCCGCCACCGACGATGACGGGACGGCCACGCAGTTCTGGCGCGTCGCGCTGCTCGACGGAGGCGTAGAAGGCGTCGAGATCGGCGTGCAGCACGGTCGCCTCGCCCCGCATCCTGCCTCCTGACGCCCTGTCGGTACGAGGATCGTCGCACTCACCACCGACATCGCCTCCAGGCGAGGCCCTGTCTCTACGGGCGTGTGAAGTCGAAGTCGTCGTGGACGACTTCCGCTCCGCGCGCCTGGCGCATCGCCATGCTCTTGCGTCGAACGATCAGGTAGATGACCGTGCTGAGGAACGGCACGAAGACGAGGAACACCACCCAGAGAGCCTTCGCCCATCCCTCGAGGGTCTCGTCTCGGAAGACATCGACGAAGACGACGAAGAAGAGGATCAGGCACGAGAAGGTGACGAAGAAGCCGATGAACCACGTGACGAAGTCCCAGATGAACATGTGCTGCTCCGTTTCCTCGATGAGGCGTCTGGATGCGGAAATTACGCCGGCTGAGACGGGGCCGCATCACCCCGATGGAATGACGTTCGATCGCCTCCCGAGGCATCCACGGAGAGGGGATCAGGCAGGTGAGGCTCCCGCGGTCCGTGAATCATCCTGATCGGATGACGTAGCCGCGATCGATCGAGAGGATGCTGAACCACATCAACCGGGGCGTTCGCTCCCGACATGGTCCACCGAGATGTGAAGGAGTCACCCGAGATGCCTGCTGACGATTTGAGTGAGCTCGGCCCCGTCGATTTCTACGTGATCGAGTTTCCGGCCGGCCAGGCGAATTTCACGGGAGAGATGGCGGAGGAGCTGGTCAAGCTCGTGGACGCCGGTACCATCCGAGTGATCGACGTGCTCATCCTGTCGAAGGATGCCGACGGCGAGATCGACGCGATGGAACTCTCCGACGTCCCGGATCTCGGCGCTCTCGTCGCCATCGAGGGGCAGCTTGCCGAACTCCTCGCCGCCGAAGACGTGGTGAACCTCGCTGCGGCCATGGACCCGGGCAGCGTCGCCGGGGTCCTGGTGTACGAGAACCTCTGGGCTGCACCGTTCGCCTCCGCAGCGCGTCGCGCGGGTGGACAGCTGATCGCGAACGGACGCATTCCCATCCAAGCCATCATCGCCTCGCTCGAGGCCGATGGGATACTCGAGACAGAAGGAGCTTGACATGCCACTCAGACCAGCCAGGATCGGCCGCGTCGGCGTCGTCCGCGCACCTGTGGCGAAGGCCGCCGTCGTGGGCGCGGCGGTCGCCAGCCCGGGCCCCTCGCCCATCGTGAAGACCGCTGTCGTCGCTGCAGCGGTGACGCCGGGCCGTCGTCGGCGCATCTGACGCGCCGCACCCGGCTCGGCGACGGTAGACGGAATCGGAAGCGGCAATGATCGCCGAGACTTTCGACATCCTCGTGAGGGGAGAGGTGGGCCACCTCATCACGGACGAACTCGCAGGGTTCGAAGTGATCGAGAGCAGTGCAGGGTCGACCCGGTTGCGCGGGGTCGTCCCCGATCAGGCTCGACTCGTCGGGCTCCTCGACCTCCTGCGTTCGTTCAACATCGAGATCGAGGCGGTCAAGCACGTCAGCGAGTCATCACCCTGACCTGATCGATGCGCACCGCACCGGGGTCGAGGAGCCCGAGGTGCCGAGCCTGTTCGATCGCGGCGCTTCGGCCTGTGACGCCGAGCTTGCGGTAGATGTGCGCCATGTGCGTCTTCAGGGTGTTGACAGACACGAAGCACAACTCGGCGATCTCAGCGTTGGTCGTCCGATCGGGAAGGTACCGCAGTACCTCGAGCTCTCGTTCCGTGAGGGGGTCGGCGAGTGCCGCGTTCGTGTTTCCCGAGTCGAGCTGTCGGGCTCCGGCCCTGATGGTCTGAGCCAGGCCGACACGGTCGAGTGCGAGCTCGTCGATGAGTCGGAGAACGACCGGTCCGCCATCGACGGTGAAGGGCGCCACCAGCCCCTCCGGCTCCGCCTTGTCGAGCGCCTCCGCCGCGAACTCCAGCGCGTCGTCGTGCGCGCCTCCTGCCTCGGCGGCCCATGCACGGAGGAGGAGGAGCTGGATCTCTCCGCGCAGCCCGTCGCTCGCCATCACTCCCGCTGCATTCTCCAGAATCTCGACTGCTGTCGCGGTGTCACCGAGACTGAGATGGGCCGCGATCGTCTCGAAGCAGATCGCCGGCGTCCTCGGGACGGCGTCCCGGACGGAACGCAGCGCTTCGACGGCGCGACCCGCGCGCCTGAGCTCATTCATGTGGAGGCCGTCGAGGCGATCGCGAAGAGCAGGGGCCGGACTCGACGCGGGCTCCGGAATCGCGTGGTTCGCTGGTGCGAGTGTCTTCTCGGGGCGCCCATCGCCGACGGCCAGTCGGGCGCGTTGATACCGGGCCAACCACGCCAGCTGCGTGCGGTGATTCGCTTCAGCGCGAAGGACACCCGCACGCAGGTGAGAAGTGGAGTCATCCGCTGACCCTCGGTCGACAGCGACCATCGCCAGGGCGAGATGAGCGTCGGCGCTGATCGGGTGGAGGACGAGGCCGGTCGCAGCGGCAACGTCGAGAGCCTCCACTGCCAGGCGCTCTGACTCGACTGCCCGGCCGCGCCACGCGCGCAGGAGGGCGACGGAGCCCAGGAGACCCACGCGGAAGGGAGGGTAGGCGATCCCCTCGGTCCCCATGGCTCTGCCCAGCCAGGCCTCGGCCTGGCTCATGTCGCCGTTCAGGAAATGTGCGCGTCCGACGGATGCCGTCGCCACGGTCGCGAGCAGCCCGCGAGAACTCAACCTCATGATGTTCGGGAGGAACGCGTCAGGGTTCTCGTCCAGGAGTGCGAGCGCGCGCATGCCTGCGCGTATCGAGTCCTCGGGCCGGGCGTTCCACTGAACCGTCGCAGCCATCCACGCGTTCGCGACCGCCCTCTCGCCGACCGAGGCGTCGGGGTCGTCGGCCACCCTGCCCAGGATGTCGATCGTGCGGGCGGACGCACCCTGCATTCCGAGCAGGATTCCGAGCTCGAGGGCGACGTCGCGTCGATGGGCGCGAGCTGACTCCGGCACCGTCGTGATCCAGCGGATCACCGTGCGCATCTCGCCGTTCTCGAAGATCTCGCTGCCGCGCGTCATGATCGCCTCGATCGCGCCGTCCCAGTCGCGGGCCCTGAGGAGGTATTCGATTCCGGCGTCGAATTCGCCTCGACCGAGGTGGTACTCGGCCGCCCGAGCGAGGATCACTGTCTCGTCGTCGGATCGTTCCGCCTTGAGCTTGTAGCGCAGCAGATCGCGGAAGAGGTGATGGAACCTGAACCGTTCCTGGCGGTTGTCGACCGGGACGAAGAACATGGACTCGTGTCGCAGTTGCTCGAAGAGCCGCCGTGCATCGTCCCGCCTGAGCACGTGGTTGACGAGGTCCGCCGTCATAGTGTCGAGAGGGGACAACCTGAGCAGGAGCGCGCGACCGTTCGGAGGAAGCGCATCGAGAACCTCCTCGGTCAGGTACTCGGCCACCAGACGATCGCTTCCGCCGAACTCGGCGACGAATTCCTCGGGTCGGTCGTGGTATTTGAGGGTGATCCCGGCGAGCTGGATCCCGGCCGCCCACCCTTCGGTCCGGCTGAGCAACACATCGAGCACGGCGGGTGATGTGACGGTTCCGGTGATGTTGGTGAGCAGTTCTGCGGATTCGTCCCTCGTCATGACGAGGGCGTCCTGACGGATCTCGAGGAGCCGATTCCTCAGGCGCAGGCCGCTCCAGGGGATGGGTGGATCGACTCGCGTCGACATGATCACGTGCACGTTCGTCGGAAGGGCCGCGATGAATCGGCCGAGGTCGGTGAGGAGTGCGGCGTTCGACAGATGGTGAAGATCGTCGAGGACCACGACGGTCTCGGGGAATGACTCCAGTTCCGCGGAGAGGGCGGTGAGCAGCGGCCCGCCCAGGCCTCCGGCGGTCAGTGCGCTGAAGCGGGACAACTGCGCCATGTCGGGGTGCGCAGTCGCCATCGCCATCGACAGGCGCTTGGCAAAGCGCACCGGGTCGTCGTCGAGCGAGTCGACGTCGATCCGCACGAAGGCGAGTTCGGGGTGATCGGCGGCCCACTGGTCGAGGAGCACCGTCTTGCCGGCCCCGGGTGAAGCGACCAGGAGCGTCAGTGGTACCGAGAGTGCGTCATCGAGACGGCGCCGGAGGGCAGGGCGGTCGACGAGAGATATGGGGGAGTACTGGCCGACCACATGCGCCTCCTGGGGCTCTCCTGAACGCGACTTTCGCTCAGTATTGCACCGGGCTGGGCGCGACGCGATGGCAGCTGTCGGCGCGGCTGATCACACGGCGTCACGTCTCCTCCGCGAGGTGGCGCCGAGACGACAGCGCTGGTGCGCGGAGGAGATCTATAGGCGACGGACCTACTGGCGGGCCATAGCGACCCTCAGGCGTTCGTCGGGATCGATGAAGTGGTCGTTGTCCTCGACCCCGACGTCGATCTGGACCCACTGGATCCTGCCCGTGAATCGACTGGTGCCGGCCGTGTAGTCGGATGCGACTGCGGTACCCGACTCGTAGCCGACGTCGGTGGTCTCGTCGGCCGAGAAGATGAGCGCCTGAGTCGCCCCGACGCGGCCCGTGCCGACAGGGGTTCCGTCGTAGAACAGGGTGACGTCGCCCCCTTTCGCGAGACCCCCGCCGTCGTAGGCGAATTCCATCCGCACCTGATGGGTGCCGGGCGGAATCGGTTCGGTCGCCTCGGTCACGAACTCCTGGATGCCGAGGACGTTGTAGATGAACTTGACCCGCCCATCCCTCGCGTACAGGCTCCACCCGCCGAATCGGCCGCCCTGGGCGATGATCACGCCGTTGGCACCGGATGCGGGAATCTCCACCTCGGCGGTGACGGAGAACGACTTGTTCTTGATGCTCACCACACTGCTCTCGGAGAGCCGTCCCATCCCGGCGAACAGCAGTTGGCTGTTGCCGCGCACGAGCGTCGGCCTGCCGGCGAGTTCGGGGTTGAGTCTCTCCGCCGTGCGGTCGTCGATCGGCAGCACGTTGTACTTGGTCGCCTCGATGAGCCACAGTCGTTGCAGGCTGTGGAGTCGCTCGGGATCGTCCGCCGAGAGATCGCGTGCCTGGCTGTAGTCGGCTGAACCGTCGTACAACTCCCAGACATCGTCATCGAATGCGGGCAGGGTGCCGCCGACCATGACCCACGGGGTGCGGTGCTTCGTGACGGCACTCCAGCCCTTGAAGTACACGCCTCGATTGCCGAACATCTCGAAGTACTGCAGGTCGTGTCGTTCCGCCGTGTCGGGGGAGTTGAAGGAGTAGAGCATGCTCGTTCCCTCCATCGGGGACTGCTGTACTCCGTTCACGGACGTCGGCTCGGGGAGCCCGGCCGCTTCGAGGATGGTCGGGGCGAGATCGATGACGTGGGTGAACTGGCTGCGCAGTCCGCCCTTCTCTTCGATGCCGTTCGGCCAGTGCACGATGGTTCCGTTGCGTGTGCCTCCCCAGTGCGAGGCGACCTGCTTCGTCCACTGGAACGGCGTGTCCATCGCCCAGGCCCACCCCACGGCGTAGTGGTTGTACGACGTGGGACTTCCGAGCTCGTCGATCTTCGACATCATGAACTCGGGCGTCTCCAGGGCGGCCATGCCGTTGAAGTTGGCCATCTCGTTGAAGGCGCCGTTGACCGTGCCCTCTGCCGATGCTCCGTTGTCGCCGATGATGTAGTAGATGATCGTGTTGTCGAGGATCCCCAGGTCCTCGATCGCGTCGATCACGCGTCCGACGTGGTGATCGGTGTGCTCGAGGAATCCTGCGTACACCTCCATCTCACGTTCGAGAACAGGCTTCAGCTCGTCAGGCATGTCGTCCCACGCCGGAATCTCTGCGTGCCGTGGCGTCAGTTCGGCATCGGCCGGGATCACGCCCAGTTCCTTCTGCCGAGCGAAGGTCTGCTCCCGCTGCGCGTCCCACCCGCCGGCGAACTTCCCCTTGTACCTGTCGGCCCACTCCGCCGGCACATGGTGCGGCGCGTGGGTGGCTCCGGGCGCGAGGTAGACGAAGAACGGCTTCTCCGGCATGAGCGCCTTCTGCGTGCGGATCCAGCTGCTGGCCCGATCTGCGAGGTCCTCGGTGAGGTGATATCCCTCCTCGAAGGTGGCAGGGGGCTCAACGGGGGTCGTCCCGTCGTAGAGAGCCGGCTCCCACTGATTGTTCTCGCCGCCGATGAATCCGTAGAACGTCTCGAAGCCACCCCCGGCAGACGGCCACGCATCGAACGGGCCCATCGGTGACGACTGCCATACGGGCACCTCGTGGCACTTGCCGAACTGCGCCGTCGAGTACCCGTTCAGCTTCAGCGTCATCGCCAGCGGAGCCTTCGTGTTCGGCCGGAGCGAGCTGTTGCCCGGCGCAGACGTGGCGGTCTCGGTGATGCTGCCCATTCCCACCGAGTGGTGGTTGCGGCCGGTCAACATGGCCTGCCGGGTCGGCGCGCACAGAGCGGTCGTGTGGAATCGGTTGTACTTGAGGCCCCCGGCGGCGAGCTTCTCGGCATTCGGCGTCGCGCACGGGCCGCCGAACGCACTCGAGGCTCCGAACCCGACGTCGTCGAGGAGGATCACGAGTACATTCGGTGCGCCGTCCGGCGGCAACAGCGGCTCGATCGGCGGGTACGCCGTGTCGGGGTCCTTCGCGTCGTATGTCGTCAGCCCCGGCGCCGGTCGGTCGGGGATCGGCAGCATCGAACGACTGTGACGATCGGGATTCATGGGGTGATGCTCCCTACGCGCTCGCGAGCGACTTGGCCTTCAGCTGCTCGTACTCGGCCGGCGTGATCGCGCCGGAGTCGAGCAGCTTCTTCCCGGCCTCGATCTCGGAAGCCGCGGAGGACGGCGAGCCGGCTACTGAACGGATGTACTCGTTGGATGCTTCCGACGCCTGCTGTGCGCGAGCCGCGCTGCGCTGCGCCATCGCCTGTCCGCGGGCGACCAGGTAGATGAGGGCGGCGAGGAACGGGGCGAGGATGAGGAAGATCACCCACAGTGCTTTCGCCCAACCATTGAGTTCCTTGTCCTGGAAGAGGTCGACGATGATGCGGATGAAGATCACGATGCAGGCGACCGCGATGTAGAACCAGAAGAACCAGACGAAGAAGTCCCAGATGGTCATGGCATGTCCTTTCGCAGCGGGAAGCCGAATACTTCCTCGTCGCCTCGAAGCTACGACCCGCGTCCGTGGGGGCGCATCACCCGATCCGGATGATGTGACGGCCGATCAATCGGCCGACTGCCGGGTGCGTCGACTCATCCCATCCGGGTGATGCGTCGCCTTGTCGATGCTCGATACCGTCGAATTCGAAGCGGGACTGAACGCCCGCCTCCCGTTCCGCTCGTCCGGGCTGGACGGCGGTGGACATTGATGACAGCGGGTGGATCATGAGTGACAGCAGAGCAGTGACCGGTTGGGTGGGGTGGATCGGATTCGCCGGGATCATCCTCATCCTCAACGGCATCTTCAGTGCAGTTCAGGGAACGGTGGCGGTCGTCGGACCGAACTCGTACTACGTCGTGACGGGTGACGGACTCTTCCTCTTCGACGTCGCCGGTTGGGGATGGTGGAACATCATCATCGGCCTGCTGTTGGTCTTCACGGGAATCGCCCTCTTCGTCGGAGCCACCTGGGCTCGCGTGATCGCGATCATCTTCGCGTCGCTGAGCGCGATCGGACAGCTGTTCCTCGTTCCGGCACAGCCCTGGTGGTCCATCCTCGTCATCGCGCTGAACATCCTCGTGATCTACGCGATCAGCGCGCACGGCCGTGAAGTGAAGATGGACTGAGGCGCAGGCGACGCTCCCGTCGCGGTCAGCCGCGCAGCGCGAGCAGCGCGCTGAGCCAGCGGGCGTGAGCGTCCCAGGGGTCGATGCCCGCGCGCACGACGTCGATGTGCTGCAGCAGTGCGTCGTGCGTGTGGAACCACTCGCCGCCGTTCACCTGCTGCGACGCGAACTGGGCGTGGCGTCGCTGCTCGAGTCGGCGATCGCCGCGTTCGAGTGCGAGGACCTCATCGTGCGGCAGGCTCGCTATCCGTCTTCGAGGATTGGCCGACGTGCCGATCTTGATCAGCTCGCCGAAGCGGATGTAGTAGACGACGTCGAGCCGCGGGGGAGGCAGCTCCCCATCGGGGCTCTCGCCATGGCGCCACTCGCAGATCGCGCAGAGCCACCCTGACGGATAGCTCACCCCGAGTCTGGAGCCGCAGGCCGGGCAGGGGCTGGGCAGGACGTCGGTGATGCCGTACCTGTGTGCGACGACATCGGCTGCCTCCAGCAGGTGACGCTCGCAGAGATTGAGGGCGGCATCCGTCGCCACCATGCCCGAACAGCCCGATGCGTCGTTGAGGGTGATTCCGCATGACCGGCCGATGTACTCCATGACGAGAACGCTAGGCGCCGCCGCCGACACCCTCGCGCGAGTCCGTCAACGGATGCGGGTGGCCAGCGGATCGACGCGTCGTCTCGGCCGCCGCAGCAGGCCGATCAGGCCGTACAGCAGCCCGGGAACACCGACGGCCAGGAGAACGGCGCCGATGGCGGGGGTGAGCCATTCGGGGATCGACGGGATGAGGTGGGAGGCGACGGATGCGGCCGCCAGCAGCAGTGCGCCGGTGAGGGTGAAGATCAATCCGAGCACGGCTGCGGCAGCCAGCGCGGCACGATCCGGCACCGATTCGGGTTCGGTGGTCATGCCGCCACGCTATAGCTGAGGCCCTCTCAGCTCTCGACCCCAGAACGGGGCGTTGACTCGCGGCCGATCCGGGAGTGGGCGCGGAACGCGGCTCAGGCGTCGGCGCCGACCGCGACCTCGATCGGTGTGCGGCTCACGAAGCTGATGTCGGAGTCGGTCACGGCGAACTCGGTGATCGAGCCGTTGCCCGCCGACCCGGGGAAGACGTCGGGCGCCGTGGTGTGGCGAGTGAGTCCGTTGATCACGCCGCCATGACTGGTCACGATGACAGTCCCCGTCGACTCGGAGGCGATCCTGCGGAGCGCAGCCATCGACCGCTCCAGCACTGCGGGGCGTGCTTCGGCACCGGGAACGACTCCGTCGGCGTAGAGATGACGGACCTCCTGCCAGACAGCACCCTCGGCCTCGCCGTACTGCATCTCGATGACGTCGCTCTCCGTCTCCACGGCCGGACCGTCGATGGCCGCGGCGATGATGGCCGCGGTCTCGGCCGCGCGACCGAGCGGACTGGTGATGATCCGGCTCGGCTCGGCACTGCTCAGAAGCTCGGCAGCGGCGAGAGCCTGCGCACGTCCGAGTTCGTTGAGCGGGACATCGGTATGGCCCTGCACCCGGCCGGCGCGGTTCCAATCGGTCTCACCGTGACGCACGAGCAGGACACGGGTGGGCACAGAGGTCATGGTTCGAGCCTATCCGGAGCGGAATGTGAGACAGGCTGTTCCGGCTGCGTCCGGTGTCGGCGGATGCGGCTGACGATGCTGCGGCGGGACCGGGCATCGAGGGGTGAGAGGAGCCCCCTCGCGCCGCGCCGCTCGACCTGCGGAGCCCTGCGCGGGTGCGACGTAGCCTCGAACAGAGCGGCGCGCGGCCGCGCGTCGGGTGCGCCTCGAGTGCCGACAGGACTGCGGAAGGGGAGCGATGCGTCTGAGAACACGGGTCATCGCGACCCTGGCTGCTGCCGCCCTCCTCGCGCTGACCGTCGTCCCCGCTGCATCCGCCGAGGACTATCCGACCTGGGACGAGGTGGAGGCGGCGCGCTCGAGTGCTGCCGCCACGAGTGCCGAGGTCGACCGCATCTCCGACTTCATCACCTCCCTCACCGCGGAGTCGGCCCGCCTCGGGCGGATCACCATCGAGAAGGCGGCCGCGTACACGGTGGCGAAGGCGGAGCTGGATGCCGCGACCCGGCGCGCCGACGTGCTGGTGGCCCAACGCGACACCGCCGTCACCGAGGCGGCGGACGCCCACGATCGCTATGGCGCCATCGTGTCGCAGCTCGTGGTGTCGGGCGGCACCGAGAGCCTGACCGTGCAACTCCTGCTGGATGACTCCTCCGACACCGACCTGCTCTATCGGCTCGGCGCCATGACCAAGCTCACCCAGCAGGCCGCCGGCCTGGAGGACAGGGCCGAGAGCCGCAGCAACGAGGCCGACGCCCTCAACGCGCAGGCCGCCGTGGCCGAGAAGGCACGCGACAAGCTCGCCGCCTCCGCGCAGAAAGCTCTCGGGGAGGCGCAGGCTGCAGAGCAGGAGGCGGGTGCGCGTCTCGCTGCACAGAAGGAGGCGAGCGCCACGCTGCAGGCGCAACTCGCCTCGCTCACCGCCGAGGCCGCCGACGTCGAGAAGCGCTACACCGAGGGTGAAGCGGCCCGCAAAGCGGCCGAGGCCGCCGCTGCAGCTGCAGCGGCCGAAGCAGCGGCCGCGGCAGCGGCTGCCGCCGAAGCGGCCGGCGACGGCGGGGGCGGCGGCGGAGGGGGAGGAGCGACCCCGATCTACACCGGGGACGTCGACTCCGACCCCGGCGCCGCCCAGGCATACGCCGCAGGCGCCATCGGAGCCTACGGCTGGGGTGCAGACCAGTTCGGGTGCCTCCAGCGACTCTGGAACAAGGAGTCGGGCTGGCGCGCCGACGCCTACAACGCATCGAGCGGAGCGTATGGAATTCCGCAGTCCCTCCCCGGCGAGAAGATGGCGACGGCAGGCGTCGACTGGCGCACCAGTGCTGCGACGCAGATCAACTGGGGCCTGTCGTACATCGCCCAGCGTTACGGATCGCCGTGCGGAGCCTGGGACCACTCGGTCGTCTGGAACTGGTACTAGGACGCCGGCCGCACGCGCAGGGCATCGACGGCATCGTCACCGCGCAGTTCTGCCATGCGCGCCACGATGCGGTCGGCGACCTGGGGCGTCAACGAGGCGCAGACGATGCTGTTCGGGCCGATCGACTCCAGCCCTGCGGCTCGCACCCTGATGACCTCCCAGCCGACCTCGGCGAGGGCGTCGTCCTTCTCGCGGTCCGATGCCTCCTTCAGGCCGAGGTGTGCGCGCCGGGAGCGGCCGGGATCGTCGTACTCGATGGCGATGCGCAGTGCCGGAACGAGGATGTCGGGCCACACCTCCTGCTTGCCGTAGAACATGCGGTTGACGCGCACCGTGTTCACCCCGCGCGGCACACGGATGCGCTCCTCGAGCAGGGCTCGAAGGCGCTGCTCGGTGAGCGAGGTGCGGGTGCGCAGGCCGGCGTTCATGGAGGCGACTCCGCCGTCGCGCGCGCCCGTCGGTGCCTCGGCGTTGCGGATGCACTTCGGGCAGCTCGGGCCTGTGAGCACGTCCATCACGCTCGCCTGGTAGCGGTCGTGACCGCGGGCGCACTGCCACTGGAACTCGGCCCCGAGGCGGGTCTCGACGGCGACGGATGCCCGTGCGGGAGGAGCCGCGCGCGACACCAGTTCGCCACGGGTGCGGTGCGTCTCGTGCAGCAGCATGCACAGCGGACAGGAGCGCCGGAGCGCGATGGAACCGGGTTCGGTGGGCGCTGCGCCATGGCCGCAGGCGAAGCTCACAAGGGTCATGCGGGCAGCGTAACCCGGGCCGCCGACATGCCACGAGGCGTCCTTGACCTCCCCCCGTGCGGGGCACACAATGGCAAGGCGACCCGAGCGCATCCGATGAGAAAGGTCACCATGTCAGACACCCAGCAGGCCACCTCCGCGACCGGCGGGCCGACCGGCGGGCCGATCGCCGCGTCGAGTACGGTCGGCAGCCGGTCGCTCGACGAGACGACCGCGCTTCCGACCTTCGACTCCGAGTCGTCGGCGGCGTCTGCGCCCACCGAGATCGTCGCGACTCCTGCGGCATCCGTCGGCGCATCGAAGCCGGGGAAGAAGCCGTTCTCGTGGTTCCAGGACCAGCCGATGCGTCTCACCCTCGTCGTGATCATCGGCGTCGTCGCGCTGTTCTTCGCCTTCGGCCTGCTCATCATCTTCAGCCCGAGTTCCGCCGCGGTCTCGGCCCTCGCCGTGATCGCGACGCCTGTCGCCTCGATGGTCGCGGCGTACTACGGCATCACCCTGAGCATGCAGCAGGTGCGCGACGAGCGTCTGGAGCGTGCCGCCGCCGTGCAGCGCGCCGAGGAGGCCGAGACTGCAGCACAGGAAGCCGACGTCTGGGCAGCGCAGATGGAGTCGGGACTGCGGGTGGCCAAGGTCAAGCTCGACGCCGCCGGCGTGCGCACAGACGACGTGGAGAAGGCCGCCGGGGTCGACCCCGAGTTCTTCTGATCGGTCGGGGTCCGCTCAGCCCCGTCTGATCCGGGCCAGGCTGCGTCGCTGCGGCCATTCGCGCAGCGATCGCGGAAGCCACGGCCACACTGCGCCCGTGATGGCGAGAGCCCGACGGAACCGTCGCTCCGCCCGCGGCGTCCAGCGCACGCGATAGGCGGAGCGAACCGACGGCGGCAGGAGCCCGGCCGTGACGAGCCTGGCGAGGGGCATGGCGAGCCCGAGCGGGGCCGGCAGGGACCGGGCGAACATCAGCTCGCGCGAGACGGCCAGCACGTCGGCGTCGACGGAGAGTCGGGGGAGCATCCCCGCCCAGTACGCGGAGAACGCAGCCCGATCGGCAGGCCACTGCCCCCGCGGCAGTTGGAGCCTCGTTCCGAGCTCGGCGTACGCGGCGTACAGGGCGTCGGCCTGCTCGGTCTGGAGTGGGCCGAACAGCTGCTCGTGCACGACGACAGCGGTGTCGTAGAGCGTCGCAGCCACCCAGAGTTGCAGCTCGGGGTCGTAGGCGCTGTACGCCGGGGCACCATCGCGGGCGTCGCCGCGCACGGGGGAGTGCGCGCGGTTCACCAGGCGCACCGCCCGGATCCTGTCGTCGTCGGTGCCGTAGACGATCGCGTAGGCGTAGGCGAGAGTGGCCCACAGCCTGTCGAGCGGTCGCCCGGCGAAGTCGGAGTGATCCACGACGCCACGCCCGACCGGCGGATAGGCGAGCTGCAGCAGGATGGCGCGCGCCCCGCCGGCGACGAGCACACCGTCCCCGGCGAAGCGGGGCAGGTCCGTCGCATCCGCTGGCATGCTCCAACGCTACGCGGTCAGGTTGTTCGGATGCCGCACGCTTAGAATTCCCCGGTGGTCGGGACGCTGGTACGGACGACGGCGCTCGCTCTCGCGGTCGCCGTCTGCCTTGTCGGCTGCACGCCATCGGGAACTCCGGCACCGACGCCGTCGGGAAGCATCGCGGTCGAGGTTCCTCGCCGGGTCGCTCCCGACCCGGTGACCATCGAGGCACGCAAGCGGCTGGCGGCCATGAGCCTCGAGCAGCGCATCGCGAGCATGCTCATGCTGCATCTTCCGGGCACGGATGCCGCAGTCATCGCGGCGCAGGCCGTGCGCTACGCGCCCGGCGGCATCATCCTCATGGGCGACAACACCGCCGGCGGCACGGCCGGCGTGCGGGCCATCACCGCCGCAGCCGACGCTGCCACCGACCTCCCGCTCCTCGTCGCCGTCGACCAGGAGGGCGGAGAGGTCAGCCGCATCGCCGAGGACCCGTCGCCCGGTGCCGACGCGCTGCGCGGGCAGCCGGCATCCGTCACCGAGAATGCCTTCGCGGCCCGCGCCGACGTGCTGGCCGATGCCGGGATCTCGGTGAACTTCGGCATCGTCGCCGACGAGACGAATGACCCGAACTCCTTCCTCGCCGGTCGCGTGCTCGGCACCGATCCGGCCTCAGCCGCCGAGCACGTGGCCGCAGCAGTCGCGGGCGAGCAGGGCCGGGTGCTCAGTACGCTGAAGCACTTCCCCGGTCACGGGGCTGCTCCCGGCGACTCGCACAGCTCGATTCCGACGACGACGGAGTCGCTGGCGGACTGGCGCACGACGGATGCCGTTCCGTTCCGCGCCGGGATCGCTGCCGGCGCCGAGCTGGTGATGTTCGGCCACCTCGAGTACTCGGCCGTCGATCACGGACCCGCATCGCTGTCGCCCGTGTGGCATCGCATCCTGCGCGACGAACTCGGCTTCGACGGCATCGCGATCAGTGACGACATGGGCATGCTCGACCACTCGGGCGTTCCGGCGCTGACGGACCGGAGCGAGAACGCGATCGCGGCGATCACCGCCGGCTCCACGATGGTGCTCTACGTGCCGTCTCCCGATGCCTCCGGCGCTGCGGGTGCCTTCGATCCCGACGCCCTGGTCCCGGACGTGGCCGCCGCGGTGCGCGCGGGTCGAATCCCGGCCGAGACGATCGACCGGGCGGCCATGAAGCTACTCCGGGCGAGGATCGGGCTCGAGGGCGTCTGACCCCGCGGTGGGAGCCACACCGGCGCTGAGCAGCCGCGAGAGCGGCGAGTCGAACGCGTAGGCGACGAACGCCCATGAGCCGATGAAGGGCGCCGCGATCACGACGATCGCACCGAGGATGACAGCGCTCAGCGCGTCGCGGCGACTGCGCGCGGCCTCGACCGGGCTGAGTCCCTCGATGAGTCCGCTGCCCGGCGCGGCGGCGTGCAGCCAGAGCAGGTAGCCGAACAGCACCACCCAGAAGAAGTTCACCGGCAGCAGCGTCTGGCCGAGGGCGAGGCCGCCGAACCGGCTGTCCAGGCTCGTGGTGAACGGGATGAGCACGACGCCGAAGAGGCGGAGGGTGTTGAGCACCAGCATCGTGCCGTCGACGTGCACGATGTACTCGAACTGCCGCACATGGATGCTCCAGAGCAGGCACAGTAGGAAGAAGCTGATCGCGAAGCTCGAGACCGCGGGCCACATGCCGACGAGGCCGTGCCAGAGTTCGGCATCCGTCGTCGCGCCGGACAGGTCGTTGACCGTGAGGTCGAGCACCAGCAGGGTGGCCGCGATGGCGAACACCCCGTCGGTGAATGCCTCGAGCCTGCGGGTCGAGACCGTCGCGGTGCGGGGTCGTGCGCGTCTGCGGATCATTCGGCGCCCACGATCTCCTCGTGCACGCGACGCAGGTCCTCCATCAGAGACCCGATCAGCACCCAGTGCTCGGCGTGCGGCGTGAGGATGCGCAGGGGAGCGGTGAGCAGGGGGATGCCCTCGGTCTTGGCATCGGGCTCGACCCGCGTGGCGTCATCGTCCCGCACCAGCAGGCGCAGGTCGTGCGCCGCCCGCTCCAACTCGTCGACGATGGGCTCGACCGTCGGTTCGTCGGGCAGGCCGGCGTCGTAGTGGTCGTGCACGGCGCGGGTCATGTTGAGCGACCGGGTGACGAGCGGGCTCATGCGCGCGAACAGGGCGTCGTCGGCGTCGAGGGCGACTCTGTAGCGCTGCTGCCGCGGGTTGAAGGCCAGTGACTCGTCAGCGTCCTTCAAGGCCTCCTGCGCTTTGGCCTGCATGGGTCGCAGCAACCTGGCGGTCAGCAGGATCTCCTGCAGCTGGGCGTCGGTCTTCGGGGTGCGGAGGGCATCGGCGAGGCGCTCGAAGGTGGCGGCGATCTCGGTGCCGAGGGCTATGACGGCAGCGTGCGCCGGCGCGAGCAGCACCGGCGGCACGACCAGGATGTTGACGATCAGCCCGACAGCCGCGCCGATCAGAGTCTCGATGATGCGGGCGAAGGCGTAGTCGGGCGTGGCGGCCCCGATGGTGAGCACCAGCATCACGCTGATCGGGATCTGGTTCGCTGAGCCCGGTGTGAGGCGGAGGGCCCAGCCCACGAAGATCGCCACGACGATGGCCGCCAGTACGACGTAGCTGTCCTGGCCGAACACCACGCCGATGCCGAAGGCGATGATCACGCCGGCGATCACTCCGAAGCTGCGCTCGAGGGCGCGCCCGACGGACTGGTTGACGCTCGGCTGAACCACCAGCAGCGCGGCGATGGCGGCGAACACCGGCACGGTTCCCGGAATCACCAGCTCGGCGATGACCCACGCGAGCACCGTGGCGATGGCCGACTTCGCCACCTGCAGCAACGGGATGCGCGCGCTCGACCGCAGCCGTGCGGTGAAGCGTGCGGGGCCGGTCACTCTGTCAGGCTACTGCGCCACCACATGCGGCCGATCGAGGAACGCGGCGTAGCGGGCCGAGGCGCGGGTGATCGTGCGTGCGCGCGCTGCCGTGAGAGAACCCGCGACGAACGGTCGCGGCTCGACGCCGATGCCCTTCCTCGATGCCGAACGACGCCAGGTGCCGATCACCCGGCCCGCCGCCACGATGGTGGGCTGGAACACCCCGTTGGCACCGGGCACCACGGCGTCCTCGTTCCCGGGGTCGATGAACGCGCGCCGGTCGGTGTAGCCGAGGTAGTACTCGTCGAAGCCGGGGAGCAGGTGCACGGATGCCGCGAACGCACGCTTCTCGGCATCCGTCGCCGCCGTCACCTCGGCGTCGGACGACACCCACAGGCCGGCATCGTCGTCGTACGACACGATGCGCCCGTCGGTGCGGGCGATCTCGAGCCCGCGCCGGGAGTCGGCGAGGGTGAGCTTGCTCCAGCCGGCGAAGTCGCGCACCGTGGCCGGACCGTGCCCGCGCAGGTAGCGCGTCACGAACTCGGCCAGGGCCTCGTCGCGTTCCAGCGTTCGCGGCTCGGGGATCCAGCGTCCGCTCGGAGCCAGCCGCTGCACGCCGTCGCGCACGGGACCCCAGCACCAGAACCCCGTCTGGGCGAGGTGGGCGATGAGGTGGTAGCCGCGCTGGCCCGTCGGGTCGACGTCGTTCTCGACCAGCAGCGCCATGACCTCCTCCCGCGAGAGATCGTCGGCGGCGTCGAGGGCATCGGCGAAGACCGAACGCACCCTGTCGAGCAGTGCGTCATCGATGCCGAGCTGCACCCGGCGCGTCGCAGCCTGCGCGAGCATCCGTGGCCCGGTGAGCGAGAGCATCCAGCCGAGATCGACAGCCGGCACGGCGAACAGGGTGCCGCGCATGGTCCACGCCCGCACGAGGTCGCCACGGTCGAAGGCGGCGAGTACGGCGGCATCCGTCACCCCGGAACGGATGCCGACGCCCCAGCGGGCGGCCGCGAAGTCCTGCGCCTGCACGGCCAGCATGCGCTCGAGCACTCCCACCGGGGTGTCGGTGCCGCCGATGCCGTGCGCTGCGAGGCGCAGCCTGAGGAGATCGCGTTGCTGGGAATCCGCCGCCATAGTGCCTCAGTATCGCGCAGGGGACCGACAGCGGAACAGGCGACGGGTCTGCTGCGTTTAGACTGGGTGGCTGCGCCTCTCGCGCGACTTCCCCAACTTTCTCCGACCGAAGGGTTCCCCCGTGCTCGCCGTACACGACCTCGAGATCCGCGTGGGGGCGCGCGTGCTGATGCAGGACGTGAACTTCCGGGTCTCCGACGGAGACAAGATCGGTCTGGTGGGTCGCAATGGAGCGGGCAAGACGACACTGACGAAGACGCTCGCCGGGGAGACCCTCCCCACGGGCGGCCGTATCGACCGCACGGGCGAGATCGGCTACCTGCCGCAGGACCCGCGCTCGGGCGACCCCGAGGAGCTGGCCCGCACGCGCATCCTGAACGCCCGCGGACTCGGCTCGCTGGTGCAGGGCATGCACGAGGCGACCCTGGCCATGGCCAGCGAGGACACCGCCGTCAGCGAGGCCGGAATGAAGAAGTACGGCACTCTCACCGACCAGTTCCAGGCGCTCGGCGGCTATGCGGCCGAGGCCGAGGCCGCCTCGATCGCCTCGAACCTCAACCTGCCCGATCGCATCCTCGAGCAGCCGCTGAAGACGCTCTCGGGTGGTCAGCGTCGCCGCATCGAGCTGGCCCGCATCCTGTTCTCGGATGCCGGCACCATGATCCTCGACGAGCCGACGAACCACCTCGACGCGGACTCCATCGTGTGGCTGCGCGACTTCCTCAAGAACTACAAGGGCGGCTTCATCGTGATCACCCACGATGTCGAGCTCGTGGGGGAGACGGTGAACCGCGTCTTCTACCTCGACGCCAACCGCACCGTCATCGACATCTACAACATGGGCTGGAAGCACTACCAGCGCCAGCGCGCCGCCGACGAGGAGCGCCGCAAGAAGGAGCGCTCCAACGCCGAGAAGAAGGCCGGCGTGCTGCAGATGCAGGCGGCCAAGTTCGGCGCCAAGGCGTCGAAGGCGGCAGCGGCCCACCAGATGGTCGCCCGCGCCGAGAAGCTGCTGTCAGGCCTCGAGGAGGTGCGCGCGGTCGACCGCGTCGCCAAGCTGCGGTTCCCGACGCCCGCCCCCTGCGGTCGCACGCCGTTGCAGGCCTCCGACCTGTCGAAGAGCTACGGCTCGCTCGAGATCTTCACGGCCGTCGACCTTGCGATCGACCGCGGCTCCAAGGTCGTCATCATCGGCCTGAACGGTGCCGGGAAGACGACCCTGCTGCGCATCCTCGGCGGAGTCGACCAGCCGGACACCGGCCAGGTCGAGCCCGGCCACGGACTGCGCGTCGGCTATTTCGCGCAGGAGCACGAGACCATCGACGTGAAGGCCACCGTTCTCCAGAACATGGTGTCGTCGTCGCCGAGCCTGACCGAGACCGAGGCCCGCAAGGTGCTGGGCTCGTTCCTGTTCACCGGCGATGACTCCCACAAGCTCGCCGGCGTGCTCTCGGGTGGAGAGAAGACCCGTCTCGCCCTCGCGATGATCGTCGTCTCCGGCGCCAACGTGCTGCTGCTCGACGAGCCGACGAACAACCTCGACCCCGCCAGCCGCGCCGAGATCCTCGACGCGCTCGCGCACTTCGAGGGTGCCGTCGTGCTGGTATCGCACGACCCCGGAGCCGTCGAGGCGCTGAACCCCGAGCGCGTGCTCATCCTCCCGGATGGCGTCGAGGACCACTGGAACGCCGAGTACGCCGACCTGATCGCGCTGGCGTAGGGCTTCCCGCTCGCGGAGGCCCGCGCTTCGGGCGCGGACTCCGTCCGGCCCTCAGCGACCGGTGGAGCACCCCGCCCCAGCGCGCGGTCGAAGCGGTCTCAGCGCGCTGGGGTGTGCTCCGCATCGAGGATCTCGTCCTCGATGGCAGCGTCGGTCTTCGCCTTCTTCGCCCGACGCCGCTCCCGCTCGAGGGCGCGTTCGCGCTCGTCGGGATCGTCGGCGTTCAGCATCCGATACTCGTTGCGCACGGCCCAGCCGAAGCCGATGAACCCGAGAAGCGCGAAGACGAACCACTGGAAGGCGTACGACAGGTGCGGGCCCTCGTCGAGAGCCGGCTTCTCCGCCGCCGCTGGACGGGTCTCCGCGGCGGGCACCTCGGTGTCCAGGAGACCGTACGCCCCGGTGTAGGTCGGCTCATCGACGAGTTCGGCCATGTCGGCGAGCTCGATCGTCGCGACTTCGTTGCCGGATGCGCTCCGCCCGGCGAGGCGCGGTTCTCCGGCCTTGAGGCGGGCGACGACGGTCACCTCACCCGACGGCGCCTCGGGAACCGCGTCGGGTGCATCCTGCTGCGATCCCGTCGGCAGCCAGCCGCGGTCGACGATGAAGACGGTCCCGTCGGCGAGCTGCAGCGGGGTGAGCACCTCGAAGCCGGGGCTCCCGTCTCGCGGGCGGTTGCGGACGAGGCGCTGGTCGTCGCTCAGGTAGACCCCCGTCATCGTGACGGGCAGGTACTTCTGCGAGATGTCGAAGGAATCGAGCTCGGTCAGTGCGTCGTCGAGAGCAACGGGCTCAGCGCTCCAGTTGCTCTCGACACGGTCGATCTCCGCCAGTGCCTCGGCGCGGCGGGCGATCTGCCAGACGCCGAGCGACACGCACACCAGGGCGAAGACGACGACGAGGGCGAGGTAGCCGATCCATCGTCTGCTGAAGGCGAAGGACCAGCCGGTCACGCGTCGGCTCCGATCTCGATGGCGCTGACGGTCAGGGGGAAGTCCCGGGCAGCGAGGAACTCACGCAGGTAATCGACATGCTCGTCGCACGCCAGCCAGGTCTTGCCCCGATCGCCGGTGTGGATGCGCGGGTTCCGCCAGTCGATCCGCCAGGCCGCGGTCTCGTCGCAGCCCGCGCGGGAGCACGTGTGCACCTCGGGTGCACCGCCCAATCCGATCACTCGTTGTCTCCGGGTCGTGTCGTGCCGTCGTCGGACCGCGGCGCGAGCTCGATGCTGCCCGGGCGCAGCACGGTGCGTGAGCGGGGATTGATCTTGACGTTCGCGACGACGACGGCGATGTAGGGGAGCACGATGGCTCCGACGGCGAACACCCACAGCCACGGTCCGCGGGCGAACAGCAACGCGACCACGCAGAGCACGCGGATCGTCATCATGATCGAGTACTTGATGACTCGAGCGCGACGTTCCGCATCCGGGGAGGCCGGAAGGCTGGTGATCGAGGAGGGCTGTTTCATTCCTGGCCGAACCGCGGGACCCGAGTGTCGCCGCTGCGTCCAGCCTACGCGGGCTCACGGGTGCTTTCGTCCTAGGCTGGGGGAGTTGTCAGCGAGAGAAGGAACCATTCCATGAGCACTCCCCGTACAGTCCTCGTCACCGGCGGAAACCGCGGCATCGGCTTCGCCATCGCGGAGGAGTTCGTGCGCCAGGGTCATCGTGTGGCCGTGACCGCCCGCTCGGGCGCCGGGCCCGAGGGCACGCTGACCGTGCAGGCCGATGTCACGGATTCGGCATCCGTCGATGCCGCCTTCACAGCCATCGAAGCCGAGCTCGGCCCGGTGGAGGTCGTCGTCGCCAACGCCGGCATCACGCGGGACACCCTGCTCATGCGCATGAGCGACGAGGACTTCGAGACCGTCATCGACACCAACCTCACCGGCTCGTTCCGGGTGGTCAAGCGTGCGTCGAAGGGGATGCTCAAGGCGCGCTTCGGCCGCATCGTGCTGATCTCCAGCGTCGTGGGCCTCTACGGCGGCCCGGGTCAGGCGAATTACTCGGCCTCGAAGGCCGGACTCGTGGGCTTCGCCCGCTCGATCACGCGCGAGCTCGGTGCCCGCGGCATCACCGCCAACGTCGTCGCTCCGGGCTTCATCGAGACCGACATGACGGCCGAACTGCCCGAGGCGACGCAGGCCGACTACAAGAAGTCGATTCCGGCCGGCCGCTTCGCCACGCCCACCGAGGTCGCGAAGGTGGTCGCTTGGATCGCGAGCGACGACGCCGGGTACATCTCGGGCGCTGTGATCCCGGTCGACGGCGGATTGGGCATGGGGCACTGAGGCCCGGTCGGTACCCGCTCGCTGAGGCCCGGTTGGTACCCGCTCGCTGAGGCCCGGTTGGTACCCGCTCGCTGAGGCCCGGACGGAGTCCGCGGCCGAAGCGCGTCGCGGTGGAGTCGTTTCGACTGCGCGCTGCGCGCGGGCCTCAACGAACGGCGCTGTCTAGCCCCGCAACCCCAGCAGCGGGAGCACCTGCGACAGGTCGGGAACGTCGACGGCGACGCTGGCCCGCTCGCGCACCAACGGCTTGGCGTTGAAAGCGACCGAGAGTGCGGCGACGCCCATCATCGTGAGGTCGTTCGCTCCGTCGCCGATCGCGATGGTGCGGTGCAGGGGAACACCGTGAGCTGAAGCCCACTCCTGCAGCGCAGCGGCCTTCGCATCGCCGTCGATGATCGGGCCCACCAGCCCGCCGGTCAGGCGCCCGTCGACGACTTCGAGCCGATTCGCCCGCCACTCGTCGAGTCCGAACGAGACGCCGATGGGATCGAGCAGCTCGTGGAACCCGCCCGAGACCACGCCGACGACCCCGCCGGCCTCGTGCACGCCGGAGATGAGGTCGTGCACCCCGTCGGTGGGACGGATGCGGTCTCCGACCTCGGCGAACACGCTCTCGGGCAGCCCGGCGAGGGTCGCGACGCGCTCCCGCAGACTCTCGGCGAAGTCGAGCTCGCCGCGCATCGCGCGCTCGGTGACCTCGGCCACGAGTTCTCGTGAGCCGGCGGCATCCGCCAGCAGTTCGATCACCTCATCCTGGATGAGGGTGGAATCGGCGTCGAGCACCACGAGGAGGCGCGCGTCGGCGACGCGCGGTGCGGCATCCGTCATTCCGCGGTGACCCGCGTTCCCTTGCCGACGACGGTGATGCCGGAGTCGGTCACGGCGAAGCCGCGCGCGACGTCCTTCTCGTGGTCGATGCCGATTTGGGCTCCCGCCTCGACGACGACGTCCTTGTCGAGCACCGCGCGGATGACCTGGGCGTCGGACTCGATGTGAGCCCGCTCGAAGATGATCGAGTCGACGACCTTGGCGCCGGATCCGATGGTCGACCACGGTCCGAGCACGCTGCGCTCGATGTGCGCACCCGAGATCACGGATCCGAGCGAGACGATCGAATCGATCATCGTGCCGAGGGAGCCGCGGGCGTCGCGCACGAACTTCGCGGGCGGGGCATTCAGCTGCTGGGTGAAGATGGGCCAGGCCTCGTTGTAGAGGTTGAAGACGGGCAGGGCCGAGATCAGGTCCTGGTGGGCCTCGAAGAACGAGTCGATCGTTCCCACGTCGCGCCAGTAGTAGCGATCGCGATCGGTGGAGCCGGGAACGTCGTTGCGCCTGAGGTCGTAGACGCCGGCCGTTCCGCGGGCCACGAAGTCGGGGATGATGTCGCCGCCCATGTCGTGGCTGGAGTTGGTCCGCTCGCCGTCACGGAGAACGGCGTCGATGAGGGCGTCGGTGTTGAAGACGTAGTTGCCCATCGAGGCCAGGACCTCGTGCGGGGCATCCGCGAGCCCGATGGGATCGCTCGGCTTCTCGCGGAAGGCCGCCACCCGGGTGGCGTCGTCCTCGTCGACCTCGATCACGCCGAACTGGTTGGCGAGTTCGATGGGCTGACGGATGGCGGCGACAGTCGCCTCGGCACCGGAGTCGATGTGCGCCTGCACCATCTGGGAGAAGTCCATGCGGTACACGTGGTCGGCACCGACGACGACGATGATGTCGGGCTTCTCATCGTGGATGAGGTTGAGGCTCTGCAGGATGGCGTCGGCAGATCCGCTGAACCAGCGCTTGCCCAGGCGCTGCTGGGCGGGCACCGAGGCGATGTAGGAGTTGAGCATGCCCGACAGGCGCCAGGTCTGCGAGACGTGGCGGTCGAGGCTGTGCGACTTGTACTGGGTGAGCACGACGATCTGCGTGAGCCCGGAATTGATGAGATTCGAGAGGGCGAAGTCCACGAGGCGGTAGTGCCCTCCGAAGGGAACAGCGGGCTTGGCCCTGTCCTCCGTGAGGGGCATGAGCCGCTTGCCTTCTCCGCCGGCCAGCACGATGCCGAAGATCTTCGATGACTTCATGGCTCCACAGTAGTGTGGCGCGGCGGGTCGCGGCATGCCCTTGCCGATGCGCGGCGACATCTGTATCAGGGGCGACGGATGCCCTAGCGTTGCACCATGCGCGTCGACCTGCTCACCCGTGAATATCCGCCCGAAGTCTATGGAGGGGCGGGGGTGCACGTCGCCGAGCTGGTGAAGGCACTCCGCGGAGACACCGAGGTGCTGGTGCGCTGCTTCGGTGCCCCTCGAGACGAGCCCGGCGCGTTCGCCTACGGCACGCCGGTCGAGTTGAGCTCCGCCAATCCGGCGATCACGACCCTCGGCACCGATCTGGCGATGGCTCAGGATGCCGCGGGGGCCGATCTCGTGCACTCGCACACCTGGTACGCGAACGCGGCCGGGCACATCGCGAAGCTGCTGCACGGCATCCCGCACGTCGTCACAGCGCACAGCCTCGAGCCGCTGCGTCCGTGGAAGGCCGAGCAGCTGGGCGGTGGCTACGCGGTCTCGAGCTGGGTGGAGAAGACCGCGTTCGAGGCGGCGGATGCCGTCATCGCCGTGAGCGGCGGCATGCGTCGCGACATCCTGCGCTCCTACCCGGCCATCGACCCCGACCGCGTGCACGTGGTCTACAACGGCATCGACCTCGACCGCTGGAAGCCCGTGCACGACGAGGCGACCGTGCGCACCCTCGGGATCGATCCCGATCGCCCATCGGTGGTCTTCGTCGGGCGAATCACCCGGCAGAAGGGCCTGCCGTACCTGCTGCGGGCCGCACGGATGCTCCCGCCCGAGGTGCAGCTGGTGCTGTGCGCAGGCGCCCCCGACACCCAGGCCATCATGGACGAGGTCAGCGGCCTCGTGCGCGAGCTCCAGCAGGAGCGCACGGGCGTCGTGTGGATCGACCGTCTGCTTCCGCAGCCCGAGCTCTCCGCCGTTCTCACCGCAGGCACGGCCTTCGTCTGCCCGTCGGTCTACGAGCCCCTCGGCATCGTGAACCTCGAGGCCATGGCGTGCGGGCTTCCCGTGGTCGGAACCGCCACCGGCGGCATCCCCGAGGTCGTCGATGACGGCGTCACCGGACGCCTCGTCCCGATCGAGCAACTCCAGGACGGCACCGGAACGCCCATCGATCCCGAGCGCTTCGTCGCCGACCTCGCCGAGGCGCTCACCGCCGTCGTCAGCGATCCCGAGGCGGCAGCACGCATGGGTGCTGCCGGACGCGATCGGGCCGAGCGCGAGTTCGGTTGGGATCGCATCGCGGCGAGTACGCGAGAGATCTACGCCAGCCTCATCAGCTGACCTGAACGCCTCCCGCTGACGGATAGCATTGCTGTATGCCGAACGTTGTGCAGCTGTCAGACGTCTCCGTCATCCGTGACGGAAAGCCCATCCTCGACTCGGTGACCTGGTCCATCGACGACGATCAGCGCTGGGTCATCCTCGGCCCGAACGGAGCTGGCAAGACCACGCTCCTGCAGATCATCGCCGCCATGCTGCACCCGACGAGCGGCACCGCCGAGATCCTCGAGGAGCGCCTCGGCGCTGTCGACGTCTTCGAGCTGCGCCCGATGATCGGCTTCGCCTCCACGGCCATGGCACGCAAGCTGCCGCGGAACGAGACCGTGCTCAACGTCGTCATGACGGCGGCCTATTCCGTCACCGGGCGCTGGAACGAGGAGTACGAGGAGATCGACTCCCGCCGCGCCCAGCGCGTGCTGGCCGAGTGGAAGCTCGATCACCTGGCCGACCGCACCTTCGGCACCCTGAGCGACGGCGAGCAGAAGCGCGTGCAGATCGCGCGGTCCGTCATGACGGATCCCGAACTCCTGCTCCTCGACGAGCCCGCCGCGAGCCTCGACCTCGGAGCCCGCGAAGAGTTGCTGCAGCTCCTCGGGGGCTACGCCCGCGAGTCCACCTCGCCGGCGTTCGTCATGGTCACCCACCACGTCGAGGAGATCCCGGTCGGATTCACGCACGTGATGCTCCTCGCAGACGGCAAGGTCACCGCATCCGGACCCCTCAGCGAAGCCCTCACCTCGGAGAACCTCACCGAGACGTTCGGCCTTCCGATCGAGGTCACCGAGATCGACGGACGCTACGCGGCACGCGCGGTCTGACATCCGGTGCACGGAGACAGCTCACGGGGCGATCTCTGCTAGACTCGGTAGCTGGCCCTCGTGGCCTGAGCTTTTCGCCGTTTGCGGCGTTACCCGTGGTTTCCACGATCTCAACACAATTCCGTTCCATTCGAAACACAAGGACTCTTCAATGAAGACTGACATTCACCCCAAGTACGAAGCGGTCGTCTTCCGCGACCTCGCGTCGGGCAAGTCGTTCCTCACCCGGTCGACCGTCGGCAGCGCCAAGACCGTCGAGTGGGAAGACGGAAACACGTACCCCGTCATCGACGTCGAGATCTCCTCGGAGTCGCACCCGTTCTACACGGGCAAGCAGCGCATCATGGACTCGGCCGGTCGCGTCGAGAAGTTCAACCAGCGCTTCAAGAACTTCGGCAAGTAAGCATCAGCTTCAGCCCGGACAGGAGGCCCTCGCCATCGGCGGGGGCCTCCTTCTCGTTGAGCTGAAGCACCCCTCGAACGTGGCGCCACGACGGGCGTGCACGGTGGGTCAGGGCTCGAGGCCCGGAGGCACGTAGAGCGTGCCGTCCGACGCGTTGGCGAACTCGCTGCGGATGCGGTCGCGGGCCTCGTGCTCGACGAGCACGGGCACGAAGTCGCGGATGGGATTGCCGTCGAGGTTGTGGTGCTCCTCGTCGACGACCTGCTCCACGACGTCGGGGTCGACCTCCGGGAAGCGGTCCTCGAGTCGTTCGACGACCTTCTCGACAGCTGCGTTCTCCTCGTCGGCGTTCATTGCAGCAGTCAACGCCCGTGAGCGGGCGCGGGCAAGCGAACATCCGGTGAACGGATGCGGGTGCGAGGCCCGCAGCCCGCAGCGCATCGATAGCCAAGGGCGAGTCGCCGGCCCTAGACTGCGGTCGACGGCGGACCACACGCTGCCAGCCCGGCACCGGAGCCGCTGCGAGAGATGGGACTAGAAATGGTTGACCAGAACTACATCGCAATCGCCGCGCAGTACGACGACGAGGGCACAGCAGCAGCGGACTTCGAGGCTGTCGGTGCCCACTTCGCGAAGACGCCGAAGCGCGAGGTGTTCGATGCCGCTTTGATCAACCGGGGGCTGGATGGTGAGGTCGCCATCGTGAAACGGGACGAGAGTGGAAAGCACCGGGGCACCAAGAAGGGCCTGGGAGTCGGCCTCGCGACCGGCCTCGCGGTGGCCCTGTTCCCGGCTGTGGCGCTCGGTGGAGCCCTCGTGGTCGCCGGCGGCTCGGGTGCGGGCATCGGCGCGATCGCCGGGCACATCGGCCGGAAGACCCCGTCGAAGAACCTGGAGGCGATCAGCGAGACGTTGGACGCCGGCAGCGGCGGTATCGTTCTCGTCCTGGAGCCCGACGATGTCGCCGAGGTGGAGAAGCTCTTGACCGGTGCTGCGAAAGTGACGAAGAAGGACTTGTCCGTGGACGACAAGGAACTCGATGACGAGGTCGACGAAGCCTACGAGTAGGTCGGGGTCCGATCCCTGTACGGCTGATCCGCGCGCTCAGGAACCTGCCTGATCGCGCGGATCGGCGGCATCCCGACCGGTGCGCATCCGCTTCCACAGCAGGTCGACGAGGACGGCGAGTGCGATGATCACCACGAGCGCGATCGCGGTCGCCGGTTCATTCACCAGCGTCGTCGTGCAGAAGACGATCAACGTGCCCAGAGTCGCGATCAGTCCGATGGCGAGCACGATGACGTTGGCGCCCGTCTCCTTGTAGAGACGGAAGTGTCCGACGGAGACTGTCGAGAAGACGAGGAGCGCGACGGCGCTTCCGATCGAGGCGATGCTCGTCAGGTCGAAACCGACGACGAGGATGCTGGCGAAGGCCGCCATGACCAGGAGTCCGACAGGGAACCGTCCGACCGAGCGGCCGAAGACGGGCGGGAACTGCCCGATCGAGGCGAGGTGGCGGGTCATCCCGATGGAGGGATAGAGGCCGGCATTCACGGCACCGGTCGTCGACAGCAACGCCGTGATCACCATGAGGACGTACCCTGCCTGTCCCAGCGTCGGCTTGGCGGCTTCGGCGATCGCCGTGGCACCGTACTCGACCACCTGATCGGCGGTGAGGGTGCCGAAGACGCCCAGAGACACGGCCACATACACGGTGGTGGCGATCGCCAGTGCGAAGTAGATGGCTCGCGGAAGCTGGCGGGATGGGTTCGGCAGATCCTTCGCAGTGAAGGTGATGACGCCGAAGCCGAGGAAGGCGAAGAACGTGAGCGCGACGCTGGCGATGATCTCCCGTACTCCGGGGTAGTCGCTCGGGGCGAGCAGGGCCGGATCGAGGTTCACGATCGTCACAGCGGCGAAGATCACGAGGATCGCCAGGACCAGTGTGACCAGGAGCGACTGCACCCGGGCCACCGCGGTCGAGCCGACGGCATTCAGGCAGCCCATGACCACGATGAGCAGCACACCCAGCGCCTTCGCCCATCCGGCGTCTCCTCCGGCGACCACCGAACTGGCGTACCCGCCGAACGACGATGCGATCATGGCGACGACGATCGATCCGGCCGTGAAGAACAGCCAGGCGCCGATGCCGGCGATGTGACCCTCGCCGAACCCTTTCGAGAGGTACGTCAGCAGGCCGCCGCCTGAGGGGTACTTGGCGCCGAGCTTCGCGAACGAATAGCCCTGCAGACCGGCAATGGCACCCGCGATGAGGAACGACAGCCAGACGGCCGAGCCGGCGACAGCGCCGGCGGCACCGAGCAGGGCGAAGATGCCCGCACCGACCATCGAGCCGACCCCGATGAATGTCGCCTGCAGCACGGTCATGCGCTTCTGCGTATCAGCCGCCATGGCCCGTCCCCTCGTCGTCGCCCATGATGCCCCCCGCAACGCACGCACTGCAAGCGACGGCCGAAAACCCGTTCTGTTCTGCTCTTCCCTTCGACGGCTCCATGGGTGCATTGTTATCGAACAGGGGCAGTGTTGCTCCACGCAGGTTCAGGTTCCGTCGAAGCAGGGGGACTGTCATGGAAACCGTATCGATCATTCTTCAGGCAGTCGTCGTCATCGGTGCGATCGCCATGGGTGTCCGCACCGGAGGCCTGGGTCTCGGGCTCTGGGGTGTCGTCGGCACCGTGATCCTGGTGTTCGGATTCCACCTTCCGCCCGGGTCGATCCCCGTCGACGCGTTCTTCATCATCATCGCCGTGATCACGGCGTCCTCGGCGATGCAGGCGGCGGGCGGTATCGACTACCTCGTCGCGATCGCGTCGAAGATCATCCAGCGCAACCCGAAGCGGCTCACCTACGTGGCGCCGCTCGTCGCCTTCGTCTTCACCGTGCTCTCCGGCACCTCGAACATCTTCCTCGCACTCATCCCGGTCATCTACGAGACGTCGTACCGGAATGGGCAGCGCCCCGAGCGGGCGCTCGCGGCGTCGACCGTCACCTCGGGGCTGGGCATCACGGCCAGCCCGGTGTCCGCCGCCATGGCTGCTTACATCGTCCTGATGGACGGCACCGGATACGGGCTTCCCCAGATCCTGCTCATCACGATTCCGGCGGCCATCGTCGCCTGCATCGTCACCTCCTTCGTGCAGCAGCGGATCGGCAAGGACCTGCTCGACGACCCGGTGTACCTGAAGCGGGTCGAGGCGGGCACCGTCGAGATGCCGGCCGCACTGGCCGCGCGCTACGAGGCGAGGGTGGGGGCGGCATCCGGCTCCGGCTCTACGACCACAGCGGCGACGGGTGACTCGACGTCCGGTTCCGGCCGAGTGAAGGCGGCGGCGACGCCTCCCGCTCGGATCGAACACCCCGTACCTCCGGGAGGTGCGATCTCCGCCTACATCTTCGTGTCCGGGACCCTGCTGATCGTGCTGTTCGGACTGTTCCCCGGCCTCCGACCTGCTTTCCCCGACGAAGAGGGCGAGGTCGTCGCGATCGGGATGACCACGATCATCGAGATGGTCATGTTCACCGTCGCCCTCGCGATCATCCTCGCCCGACGGGTCAAGCCGAGCCTGGTGGTGGAACAGCCTCTGCTGAAGGCCGGCTTCGTGGCAGCGGTGGCGCTGTTCGGAATCGCGTGGATGGCCGACACGTTCATCTCCGCGAACGAGGAGACCATCATCGAACCTCTCGGCGCCATGATCGAGGCGAACCCGCTGCTCCTGGCTGTCGCTCTCTTCCTCGTCTGTGGCCTCACGACGAGCCAGTCCGCTACGACGAACACCCTGATCCCGATCGCGCTGGCCGCAGGGCTCGCGCCCGGCATCATCACCGCGATGTGGCCGTCCCTGATCGGTGTCTGGCTCTTCCCGGCGAACGGCTCCCAGATCGCCTCGGTCGAGACGGACCTCACCGGATCGACCAAGCTCACCCAGGTGCCCGTCTGGCACTCGTTCACGATCCCGATGCTGGCGTCGTGGGTCGCTGTCGTCCTGGCGGGTCTCCTGATCCAGCTCGTCGTGCCCGCCTGATCCGATCGGCCCAGTCCCGCCCGCTGGGGCGGACAAGGAGGAGGAAACATGTCCGACGAAACCACGGTCGACGCGGCAGCACTGATGCCGGAGGTGATCAAGCGGCTCGAAGACCTCGTGCGCATCCCTTCCGTCGCATTTCCCGGATTCGACCCCGACCCGGTGCAGCGCATGGGCGACGCCGTGGTCGAACTCTTCACCTCGGCCGGCGCGACCGATGCCAGGTTGCTCGCGGTCCCAGACGGGTACCCGTGCGTGTACGCAACCATTCCGGGTCCCGATGGCTCCCCGACGGTGCTCCTCTACGCGCACTACGACGTGCAACCGGCGCCCGAGAGCCAGGGCTGGTCGAGCGAGCCCTTCGAACCGGTGACGAAGGACGATGGCCGCATCTACGGGCGAGGTGCCGCCGACGACAAATCCGGCCTCGTGATCCACTGGGCGACGCTGAAGCTGCTCGCCTCCTCCTGGCCCTGCACGATCAAGATCCTCGTGGAGGGTGAAGAGGAGACCATCTCCCACCTCGAGGGGTTCGTCGAGGCGAATCCCGAGCTGTTCGACGCCGACGCATTCGTGATCGCCGACATCGGACCGCAACGCGTGGGCCGGCCCGGATTGACCACCGCGCTCCGCGGCGACGTCGCGTGCACGGTGACGGTGCGGACATTGGCGAACCCGGTTCACTCCGGCATGTTCGGTGGTGCGGCCCCCGACGCCATGACGGCGATGGTGCGCATCCTCGACACCCTGCACGACGAGAACGGAGACACCGTCATCCCCGGTGTGGCCAGCGGAACGTGGAGCGGCGCCGACATGGACGAGGCCGTCTATCGCGACGGCTCGTCGATCCTTCCCGGCGTCGACTTCCTCGGCACGGGGTCGCTCTCCGACCGCATCTGGATGAAGCCGTCCGTGACCGTGCTGGGCATGGACCTGCCGAACACGGCGGAGGCGTCGAACGTGCTCCTCCCGGAGGTGACGGCGAAGCTCTCCATGCGCGTGATTCCGGGGTCGGATGCCGAGGCTCAGCTCGAGGCGCTGATGGGACATCTGCGTGCTCAGCGCCCGTGGAACTGCGAGGTGGTCGTCGAGCGCGTGAAGGTGGGCAATCCTTTCGAGGTCGAGGAGTCGCATCCGGCGATCGTCGCCGCGAAGGACGCCCTGGCGCAGGCCTACGGCGCCGACGTCGAGTCGATCGGCAGCGGCGCGTCCATCCCCCTGGTGGCCTCGCTCAAGAAGGTGTCGCCGAAGGCCGCGATCGTGCTGTGGGGGGTCGAGGACACGGAGAAGTCACGCATTCACGCGTCGGATGAATCGGTCGATCCTGCGGAGATCGAACGCATGATCGTCGCGCAGACCCTGTTCGTCCGTGAGTTCGCGGCCTCGTCGGCGCGCACACACGAGGTCCCATCCGACGGTGGTCGCTGATGCCGCCGAGCGATGGGGAAGCCACATCCGTCCGGCACTCTCGCCGGTCGGTGATCGAAAGGGCGGAGTGAGAATCATGACTGACGTCAAGACAACGAGTGGTTGGGTGGGGTGGGTCGGTTTCGCCGCCGTCATCCTGATCCTGAGTGGTGTGTTCAGCCTCATCCAGGGCTTCGTCGCTCTGATCGGGTCCAACTACTACTACGCCGTCGAGAACGGGAGCCTGTTCCTGTTCGACCTGACCGGCTGGGGATGGTGGAACCTCATCATCGGCGCCCTCCTCGTGCTGACCGGCCTCGCCCTGTTCACCGGCGCGACCTGGGCGCGGGTCGTGGCCATCATCGTCGCCGCCCTCAGCGCCATCGGACAGTTGCTCCTCGTTCCGGCCCAGCCCTGGTGGGCGCTCATCGTCATCGCGCTCGATGTGCTCGTCATCTACGCGGTCTCCGCCCACGGACGTGAGCTCGCCACGATGGACGACTGACAGGAAGGATCCCGTTGCTCGCCATGAGGGCAACGGGATCATCGATCACTTCAGGAGGTATCAGATGTCCAGTGAATCCGGTTCGGCGCTGAGCGCGTTCTCGCTCGACTCAGCGGAACTCACCGCATCGGCTGTCACCACCATCCGCATCGCGCTCGGCGTGGGCGGGGCGATCGCCCTCATCATCGGCTTGTTGATCACCTTCCAACCGCAGGCGGCGGCGACGACGATCGCCGTCCTTCTGGGCATCTACTTCATCGTCGCCGGCCTCGTCTACGTGGCCGTCGGAATCTTCGCTCGGGGCATCGCGGGGGGAGCGAGGGCGCTCGACATCATCCTCGGCGTGCTGTTCCTGATCGGGGCCGGGCTGGCGTTCGCGAACCTGTCGGGCACTGTGGCGTTCCTCGCCGTCCTCCTGGGCATCGTGATCGGCATCCTGTGGATCATCGAGGGGATAACGACCCTCGCTCAACTCGGCGACGCCCCATCGAGGGGATGGGCGATCTTCATCGCGATCGTGAGCATCCTCGCCGGTGCCGCCCTGTTGTTCGCGCCGGTCTGGGGCGCCCAACTGCTGTTCCTGGTGACGGGGATCGCGCTGATCGTGCTCGGAGTGATGCAGGTCATCCGCGCGTTCACGTTCGGGCGTGGAGTCACCCCGGCGCCGTGAGTCAGCGCACCGGCCACGCACCCGAGGTGGTGAACTCCGGGTCCTTCGTACGGCGCATGTAGCTCTGGAAGCTCTCGGCCTGAGCCTGGCACCAGTCGATCTGGCGCGCGTGGAGCTCCTCGGCCGTGACGGTCAGAGCGTGCGGGTAGCGGCGGGCGATGGCCTGCGCGACGTGCCCGGCGGCGATGGCATCGGCTCCGGCGTCGTGTGCATTGTCGAGCACGACCCCGTAGTGCTCGGCGGCGGCGGTGAGCGTGCGCTTGCCCTTGCGGTAGGTATCGACGGCCTTGTCTATGACGAGAGGATCGACGACGGGGCCGGGGGAGACGAGCGGGGGGATGCCGTAGCGTCGCGCCTCACGGTCGAGCACCGACAGGTCGTAGGCGGCGTTGTAGGCGACCAGCGGGATGCCGCCGGCGAGCTGGGAGCGTATGGCCGTGACGATCTCGGCGATGGCCTCGGCGGCGACCCGGCCGTAGATGCGGGCGTGCTCGGTCGTGATCCCGTGGATCTCGGCGGCGCCGTCGGGGATGACGATTCCGGGATCGACGAGCCAGTCGGTGCGGTCGACCACCACGCCATCGGCGTCGAGCACGGCGAGCGTCGCCGTGACGATGCGCGTCGTCTCGACGTCGATGCCGGTGGTCTCGAGGTCGAAGACGGCCAGCGTGGAGGCCCAGGTCGCGGTGGTTGTGGTGGTCACAGGGTCAGAGTATGCAGGGCCGCCGACATCGCCGGTGAGCCACTCCGCGAAGGTCTCGGTTCCGCTCGCGAGCTCGGGGGCGAGGTTGAGGCCGGTGCTGAAGAAGCCGAGGATCGCCCCGGCGGCCGGGAGCGCGATGATCGGCCCCCGCCCGCCGTGGGCCGAGCGCCGCAGCGAGGCGATGACGTGCGACGAGAGCACCTCGGGGCCAGCGATGGTGTGCAGGCGTTCGCGGCCGGACGGCACCAGGGCCTCGTCCACCAGCCGGGCCGCGACGTCGCGTACGGCGATGGGTTGGAAGGTGGTGCCCCGCAGTTCGGTGGTCCAGCCGAACGGCGCCAACCCGAAGAGCTGGTCGACGAAGTCGTGGAACTGGGTCGCCCGCACGATGGAGACGTCGAGCCGCGAGTCGCGGTACGCATGCTCCTGTGCCGTCTTCGCCAGGTAGTACCCGGAGACCCCCCTGTCGACGGCGATGATCGAGAGCAGGACGAGACGACGGGTGCGGGCGACGCGGGCGGCGGCAGCGACCACGCGCGGCCCTCTCACCAGCGTCTCCTGAGCTCGGCCGACGACACCGTCGGTCGCGTCGATGATCGCGTCGGCTCCGGTGAGCGCCTCGATCAGACCGACCCCTGAGGCGATGTCGGCCCTCGCATATTCCGCACCGGGAACGGAGGCATCCGTCGCCACCGACGACCGACTCACGGCCCGAACACGCACGCCCCGCGCGACGGCCTCCGCGACGACGGCGCGCCCGGCCCGTCCTGTTCCGCCGAGCACGACGATGAGCGGGATGTGCGGCTCGGTCCTCATGAGCCGAGTCTAGGTCGGCGCGCTCAGCGCACATCCAGCCCACTGCGAGGGCGCGGCCTAAGCTGGGGGAGATGTCAGTCTCCTCGCCCTACGCCGCGCAACTCGAGCGCATCCCCGTCGTCGAACGCACGCTCCAGGTGCTCGGATCCGAGACGCGCTACTGGGAGTACGGCGACGCTGCGAGCGACGAGACCATCGTCCTGGTGCACGGCTTCCGCGGCGATCACCATGGGCTCGAACCTGTCGTCGCGCAGCTGCCGGGCCGTCACATCATCTCTCCCGACCTGCCCGGATTCGGCGCGTCGGCGCCCCTGCGGAGCGCGCACGACATCGACGGCTACGCGGCCTGGCTCGCAGCCTTCATCGCCGGCCTCGGGCTCTCCGGCCGAGTCGTGCTCCTCGGACACTCCTTCGGTTCGATCATCTCCTCGGCCGCCCTCGCCGCCGGACTCGTCGTCGACGACGTGATCCTGGTGAACCCGATCGCCGCGCCGGCCCTGCGCGGTCCTCGTGGCGTGATGACGCGGCTCGCGGTGTTCTACTACCTGGCGTCGGCCGCCCTCCCCGAGAAGGTGGGCTTCGCCCTGCTCCGCAACCGGGCCATCGTGCGCATCATGAGCGTGACCATGGTGAAGACCCACGATGCCGAGCTGCGACGCTTCGTGCACGACCAGCACGACCAGTACTTCTCCGCGTTCAGCGATCGCGATGTCGTGCTCGAGGCGTTCCGCGCCTCGGTCAGCCACGACGTGAGCGAATACGCCACCGCCATCCCCACGCGCACCCTGCTGATCGCCGCCGACAAGGACGACATCACCTCGGTCTCGGCGCAGCACGACGTGCAGAAGCTGTTCCCGGATGCCGCCCTCCACGTCATCCCCGACGTCGGCCACCTGATCCACTACGAGACGCCCCGCGAGGCCGCGCAGCAGATCGTGGCGTTCCTCGCCGTGCCCGCCGACGCGCCCGGCACCTCCCAGGCGCCCGGCACCTCCGACCAAGCCGGCACCTCCGACCCGGCGACTCCGGCGGCATCGTGAAGATCGTCTTCGACGCCCGCTACACGCGGGTCGACCACCACGACGGCATCAGCCGCTACACGGCGAACCTCCTGACGGAGCTCGCGAAGCTGCATCCGGTGACCATGCTCATCAGCGATCACCGCCAGCTCGCCATGCTGCCCGACCTGCCGTGGCAGCTGGTCTCGTCGCCGACCAGCGCCGCCGAGCCGTTGGTGGCGCGTGCCGTGAACAAGCTGCGCCCCGACGTCGTGTTCACGCCCATGCAGACGATGGGGTCGTGGGGTCGCCGCTACGCGTTGCTGCTCACGGTGCACGACCTGATCTACTACCGCAACCGCACGCCCCCGCGCGACCTCGCCGCGCCCATCAGGCTGCTGTGGCGCCTCTACCACCTGGCCTGGTGGCCGCAGCGGATGCTGCTGAACCGCGCTGACGGCGTGGTCACGGTGTCGAACACGACGGCGGCGCTCATCGCCGAGCACGACCTCACCCGCAAGCCGGTCACCGTGGTGTCGAACGCCGCAGCGCCGCTCGCGGCTCTCGACTCCGACGACGACGACGCGCTCGCCCGGCGCGAGCCGCCCACCGTGCGCCGGCTCGTCTACATGGGCTCGTACATGCCATACAAGAACGTCGACACCCTGGTGCGCGCCGTGGCGACGCTGCCCGGGACTGAGCTGCACCTGATGAGCCGGGTGAGCGAGGCCGAGCGCGCGCGACTGCAGAAGCTCGCCCCCTCCGCGCTGCTGGTCTTCCACGACGGAGCGACCGACGCCGAGTACGCCGAGACCCTGCGCTCGGCGACGGCTCTCGTGACGGCATCGCGCGACGAGGGCTTCGGCATCCCGCTGGTCGAGGCCATGAGCGTCGGAACGCCGGTCGTCGTCAGCGACATCCCGATCTTCCGCGAGATCGGTGGCGACGCTGCCCTCTACTTCGACGTCGACGACGCCCGGGACCTCGCAGCCGCCGTGACCCGGCTCGACGAGCCGGAGGAGTGGCAGCGACGATCGGCACTCGGACTCGAGCGCGCAGCGACCTTCACGTGGGCGGCATCCGCCCGCACCCTGCTCGGTGTGCTCGAGGAGACCGTGGCTCGTCGGCGCCAGCGCTGACGGCGGCTTCTGGGCACCCGAGAGACAGGCCGAATCCCCGAGAACAGGCCATATCAGGCTGTTCTCGCTCCGCAACGCCGATCGGGCCTGTATCGAGGCACGGCCTGACGGCGGCTGCTCAGCCGGCCTCAGGCGGCGAGCTGCTCGGAGATCGAGCGCAGCACCTCGGTGGTGCCGGCGTCGATCTTCACGACCGCGCGGCCGTCGCCCTTGGTGATGCCGCGGTTGACGACGATGATCGGCGTGCGTTGGCGGCGTGCCTGCTCGACCAGACGGATGCCGGAGTTCACGACCAGCGACGACCCGGCGACCATCAGAACATCGGATGCCGTGAGCATGGCCTGCGCCTCGCGGAACCTCTCGCGCGGCACGAACTCGCCGAAGAACACCACGTCGGGCTTCAGCATTCCGCCGCACACAGTGCACTCGGGAACGACGAACGCGTCGATCTCGGTGACATCGGCGTCGCCGTCGGGTGCGAGGCGTGCCGCCTCGTCCTCCGTGAGCCAGGGATTCGCATCCGTCAGCCGCTGGGCGATGTCGGACCGCGCGAAGAACTGCCCGCAGTGCAGGCAGACCACGCTGTCCATCGAGCCGTGCAGAGGCACCACCCGCGTGGATCCGGCGCGGGTGTGCAGTCCGTCGACGTTCTGCGTGACGATGCCGCTGACGACTCCGGATGCCTCGAGCTCGGCGAGCAGTCGATGGCCGGCGTTGGGTCCGGCCTGGGCGAAACGCCGCCAGCCGAGGTGACTGCCGGCCCAGTAGCGGCGGCGGTAGCGGTCGTCGGCGAGGTACTGCTGGAACGTCATCGGATTGCGCACCGGTGCGCCGGCGCCGCGGTAGTCGGGGATTCCGGAGTCGGTCGAGACGCCGGCGCCGGTCAGCACCAGGGTCGAGCGGCCGCGCATGAGATCGACGGCAGCGCTCACTCCGACGCGCTGCTCGTCGGTCAGTTCCAGAACCGTGTCGGTCATCCCACTCCTTGCGCCGGTGTAACGAGTCTAGGCACTGCAGTTTTCCGGATTGTTTCGCAGGCTGCGACGATGGGGTACCGAACGAGGGGAACCCGTGCACGTCATCCGCATCACCGACCTCGAGGCCGACGGCCTCTCCGACTACGCGCGTCTCACCGACGTCGCCCTGCGGCGCGTCACCGAGCCCGAGGGCGGTCTCTACATCGCGGAGTCGACGAAGGTCATCACGCGCGCACTGGCGGCCGGGCACGTGCCGCGTTCGGTTCTGCTCCAGGAGAAGTGGCTGGCGGATGTCGAACCCCTCCTTGCCGACTTCCCCGACGTCCCCGTGTTCGTCGGCGGGGCGAAGCTGCTCGAGCAGCTCACGGGTTACCACCTGCATCGCGGCGCGCTGGCGGCCATGCACAGGCCGGAGAACCCGTCGGTCGCCGAGCTTCTGAAAGACGCGCGCCGCGTCGTCATCCTCGAGGACATCGTCGATCACACGAACGTCGGCGCCATCTTCCGCTCCTCGGCCGGCCTCGGCGTCGACGCCGTGCTCGTCACCCCGCGGTGCGCCGATCCGCTCTACCGCCGCAGCGTGCGCGTGAGCATGGGCACGGTGCTGCAGGTGCCGTGGGCACGCCTGCCCGAGTGGGACGAGGCGACCGCTCTGCTGCACGACGCCGGCTTCGAGATCGCCGCGCTCGCCCTCGCTGACGACGCGGTGAGCCTGCCCGACTATGCAGCCGATCCTCCCGAGCGCATCGCACTCGTCTTCGGCAGCGAGGGCGACGGCCTGAGTCGCACCGCCCTCGCGGCGGCCGACACCGTCGTGACGGTCCCGATGCTGCACGGGGTCGATTCGCTGAACGTCGCCTCGGCCAGCGCCGTCGTCGCGTACGCCCTGCGCGTCGACCGGGAGCACAGGTCCCTCGACCTAGACTGATCCGATGCCCCTCTCCCGACGCCAGGTCTATCGACGTCGCAGAATCCTCGTGTTCAGCGCTCTCGCCCTCGTTCTCGCCGCTGTCATCTACGGCACGACCACGCTCACGGCGGCGGTTCCCGCGACAGCGGCATCCGTCACCCAACCGACGGTCGCCACACAGCCGGCCGCCCAACTGACGTGGCCCGACTTCGGCAGCGGAGCAGTCGGCGCCGTCGGCTTCGACGGGCTTCTCGGCTCGCACGGGGACCCGGATGCCGCCGTGCCGATCGCGAGCATCACCAAGGTGATCACGGCCCTCGTCGTGCTCGACGCCAAGCCCATCGCCGAGGGCGAGGAGGGGCCGACGATCACGTACACGGACGCCGACGTCGACATCTACTACGAGCAGGTGGCGGAGAACGCCTCGGTGGCCCCGGTCTCGGCCGGACTCGAGCTCAGCGAGAAGCAGTCGCTGACGGTCATGCTCCTGCCGTCGGCGGGCAACTACAGCCAGTCGCTCGCCATCTGGGCCTTCGGATCCGTGGACGCCTACCTGGAGGCCGCCCAGACGTGGGTTGCCGACCACGGCCTCACGAACACCACCGTCGCCGACACCAGCGGTCTCTCCGACTCCAGTGCGAGCAGCCCGACAGATCTGGTCGCCCTGGCGAAGATCGCCGTGGCCGAGCCGACCCTGACCTCGATCGTGTCGCAGAAGAGCGCCGACATCCCGGGCGTGGGTGTCGTGCAGAACACCAACAAGATGCTGGGCACTCACGGCGTCGACGGCATCAAGACGGGCACCAACGACAACTCCGGCGCCACGCTGCTCTTCTCCGCGAAGTACACCGTCGGCTCGCAGTCGGTCACGGTGGTCGGCACCCTGCTCGGCGGAGCCTCGATGGGGGACCACGACGTGCTCGACGAGGCCGTCGGCACGGTGCTCGACGGGGTCGCCGCCGGGTTCCACGAGGTGCAGTTGACGACGGAGGGGGCACCGGCGGCCACGTACACGTCGTTGTGGGGCGACACCGCGACGGCCGTGAGTGCGAAGGACGCGTCGGTTCTGACCTGGTCGGACACCGCTGTCAGCGCCGTCGCGAAGGCCGAGGCCGTGCAGGAAGCCGAGGACGGCGACACCGTGGGCTCCCTCACCTTCACCGTGGGCGAGCAGACCATCGAGGTGCCGCTCGTGCTGATGGGTTCGATCAGTGGTCCGGATGCGGGCTGGCGCCTGAGTCACCCGGGGGAGCTGTAGGGCGACACCGACGGCGTTGCCGCTCGCCGAAGCCAGACGGGGTCGCGGCTGGACCCGCTCGCTGAGGCCCGACGCAGTCGCGGCCGAAGCGCGGTCTCAGGTGCACTTCGGGCGGTCGCTTCGCTCGGCCCTCAGCGAGCGGAAGGGGCGCTGCGCTCGGTCGCTACTCGATCAGCGGGACGGAGGCGCTACTCGGTCAGCGGGAAGAGTCGACGTCCAACACCTCGTAGGGAACGGCATCCGGCCGCTTCGGCAGCACGTGGTCACCGGACGACTGGTGACGGATGCGGCGCAGCACCCACGGCACCAGGTACTCCCTCGCCCACTGGATGTCCTCACCACGCGCCTGTCGCCAGGTCGCTGTCGGCAACGGCTCGGGCTTCAGGGGCTCGAGCGAGTTCTCGACGTTGAGCGAGGAGAGCACGAGACGTGCCACCTCGTGGTGTCCGAGAGGGTTCAGGTGCAGGCGATCGGGCGCCCACATGCGCGTGTCCTGGATGGGCGTGAAGCCCCACTGGTCGGCTACGACGCAGTCGTACCGCGTGGCGATGGTGCGGATGTTCTCGTTGTAGATGGCCACCTTGCCGCGGATGCCGCGGAACACGGGCGAGAAACCGACATCCGTCGCCGTGAAGATGACGACCGTGGCGCGATCACTGGTGAGGCGCTCGATGATCTGCTCGAACGTGCCCGACACGAGGTCGGGGTCGGAGCCCGGACGGATGACGTCGTTGCCGCCCGCCGAGATGGTGATGAGGTCGGGCCGCAGCGCGAGAGCCGGTTCGACCTGCTCGTCGAGGATCTGCTGGATGAGCTTGCCGCGCACGGCGAGATTGCCGTAGGCGAAGTCGTCTGAGCCCTGCGCGAGCACCTCCGCGACGCGATCGGCCCAGCCGCGATGGCCACCCGGCCGACTCGGCTCAGGATCGCCGATGCCTTCGGTGAACGAGTCGCCCAGCGCCACATAGCGCGACCAGGGATGCAGGGGACCGGAACTCGTTTCACTCGTCATAGCTCCTCCATTCTGCACACCTTCGCCCTCGCGGCGCACGCACGATCTGCGCGGCGAGCGGGGCAGCGGTACGCCGACCGTGCTCCGACCGGACCGGCCGCGACACTCGACCTTCTCCGTGACACGCCCGAGATCGGGCTCGGGCCTCCCCGCAACGACGCCCCGCGGAGTCGAGTGTCGGCCGACTCGGGTAGATTTGGGCCAGTGAGTACAGCGCTGCCGGAAGGCCCCATCCCGGGAACCGCAGCAGCAGAGCATCTCTCCCCGGCCTTCCCCGATCGTGCCGCCTGGGGAACCGCCACCAAGCTGCGTGCCTGGCAGGCCGAGGCCCTCGACGCCTACTTCGAGAAGCAGCCGCGCGACTTCCTCGCCGCCGCGACGCCCGGCGCAGGCAAGACCACGTTCGCGCTCCGTCTGGCGGCGGAACTCCGCGGTCGCGGCATCATCGACCGCATCACCGTGGTGGCGCCCACCGAGCACCTCAAGAAGCAGTGGGCGGACGCCGCGGCCAGGGCCGGCATCCGTCTCGATCCGTACTTCCGCAATGCCCACGGCAGCTACGGCAGGCACTTCCACGGCATCGCCGTCACCTACGCCCAGGTCGCGGCCCGCGCCGCCCTGCACCGCGAGCTCACCCAGTCGGGCCGTACCCTCGTGATCCTCGACGAGGTGCACCACGGCGGAGACGCCCTGAGCTGGGGTGACGCCATCCGTGAGGCCTTCGAGCCGGCCACACGCCGGCTCTCCCTCACGGGAACGCCGTTCCGCTCCGACACCGCGCCCATCCCGTTCGTGCAGTACGCGCCCGATGAGCACGGAATCCGCACCTCTCTGACCGATTACAACTACGGCTACGGCCGTGCTCTCGCCGACGGCGTCGTGCGCCCCGTGATGTTCATGGTCTACAACGGCTCGATGAAGTGGCGCACGCGCGCCGGCGACGAGATGGAGGCCCGGCTCGGCGAGGGGAACACCAAGGACATCACCTCGCAGGCCTGGCGCACGGCGCTCGAGCCGAAGGGGGAGTGGATCCCGGCGGTGCTGCGCGCTGCCGATCGTCGTCTGACCGAGGTGCGACACACGATCCCGGATGCCGGCGGCCTGGTGATCGCGACCGACCAGACCATGGCGCGGGCGTATGCGGCGATCCTGCAGGACATCACCGGCCAGCCGCCGACGGTCGTGCTCTCCGACGAGAAGGAGGCCAGCGACAGGATCGAGCAGTTCGCCGGCAACACCAGCCGCTGGCTGGTCGCGGTGCGCATGGTCTCCGAGGGCGTCGACGTTCCCCGCCTCGCGGTGGGCGTCTATGCGACGAGCTCGTCGACTCCGCTGTTCTTCGCCCAGGCCATCGGTCGCTTCGTGCGGGCCCGCCGTCGGGGAGAGACGGCATCCGTGTTCCTGCCGAACGTGCCGATTCTCATGGCCCTCGCCTCCGCCCTCGAACTCGAGCGCGACCACGCCCTCGATCGGCGTCGTGACGACGAGGCCGAGGGAGACATGTTCAACCCCGAGGACGCGATGGTGGCCTCGGCGAACAAGGAGGACCGGGCCTCGGAGGCGCTCACCGACGAGTTCAGCTTCGAAGCGCTGGCCGCGAGTGCGGACTTCGACAGGGTGCTCTTCGACGGCCACGAGTACGGCGATCTGGCCGAGCCCGGCAGCCTCGAGGAGCTGGACTTCATCGGCATCCCGGGGCTTCTGGAGCCCGAGCAGGTCTCCGACCTGCTGCGCACCCGTCAGGCGCGCCAGGCCCGACGAGCGACGGATCGGCGCCGGAACGCTCCGGAGGATGCCGAACCGGAAGACGTTCCGCTGTACCGCACCATCAAGGAGCAGCGCACCCTCCTTTCGAGTCTGGTCGGCATGTGGTCGAAGCTGTCGGGGGAGCCGCACGCGATGATCCACACCGAACTGCGTCGGCTGTGCGGAGGGCCTGCCGTCCCGCAGGCCAGCGTCACGCAGCTGCAGGCCCGCATCGAACTGCTGCGCAAGAGGCTCGGCCGCTCGCACTGATCGCGGCTCGAGCGCCTCTAGTCGGCGTGGTCAGCGTGCTCGCCGTGGTCGTGGTGGTCGTCGTCGTCGTCGAGGAGCATTCCGACCGAGGTCGCGCAGCTGTCACCGCGCCACGCCTCGATCCCCTCGCGCACGGCGAAGCCGGCGATGACCAGGCCGGCGATCGCATCGGCCCACCACCACCCGAAGAGGCTGTTGAACACGAGGCCTGCCAGCACGGCCGCGGAGAGATAGGCGCAGATGAGGGTCTGCTTCGAGTCCGCGACCGCTGTCGCCGACCCGAGTTTGCGGCCGGCGCGGCGTTCCGCCAGCGACAGGAACGGCATCACGAGAAGACTCAGCGCGGTGATGATGATGCCGAGGGTGCTGTGCTCCACGTCAGTTCTGAGGATCAGCGCGAGCAGGGATGTGGCGGTGACCCAGGCGGCGAGGGCGAAGAAGGCGACGGCGATGACCCGCAGCGTGCCCTTCTCCCACCGCTCCGGGTCGCGACGGGTGAACTGCCAGGCCACCGCGGCTGCGGAGAGCACCTCGATCGTCGAGTCCATTCCGAACGCGAGCAGAGCGGATGAGGACGCAATGCTCCCGGCAGTGATCGCGATCACCGCCTCGATCAGGTTGTACGCGATGGTCGCGGAGACGATCCAGCGGATCCGACGCTGCAGCGTGCGTCTCCGGTCAGCGGAGAGTGCCAGGGCGTGAACGGTCATGCGCAGGTGCAGCTCTCGCCCGCGCAGCAGTCGGGATCCACGAACAACACGACCTGCAGCAATTCGTCGAGCGCGGGCGCGAGGTGGGGATCGGCGAGGCGGTACCAGGTGCGTCGCCCGGCGGGCATCGCCTCGACGAGACCGCAGCCGCGGAGGCAGGCCAACTGGTTCGACATCACCTGCCGAGACACGCCGAGGGCATCGGCTAGGTCCGATGGATTCGCCGGAGCCTCACGGAGGGCCAGAAGGACGCCTGTTCGGGTGGGATCGGAGAGCGCGTACCCGAGTCTGGCCAGCGCAGCGGTGTGGGTCACGGACGCGGTGGCAGTCGACATGGGAGCGACTGTACAGGAAACGCTGAACTAACTGACGGATTCTCCTGATCCGACTGGTTCCTCGCCAGTTCAGCGGATGGCATCGCGGTCGCAGGCAGCCAGCCAGCCAGCCAGCCAGACGACCGTGGCCGCCGAACTGTTCGCGGACTCAGTCTGGGGGCAGAATTCCATGGCCGGATGGCCGCTGTTGACCATTCTGGTCGTCGCCCGTTCGAGCTCTGCGGAGACGTGGCACCGGGTCGTGAACCGGTCGCCCGGCACCATCGCCGGCGGGCTCGGGGCCTTGGCGCTGGCTCTGGTCATCCCTGTCGAGTGGCCTCTCGCCGTGATCGGGTTGATCGCACTGGCAGTGGCGATCCTGGTGCAGCCGAGGAAGTCGAGCCGCGCGCTCTATTCCGTGGCCCTGACCGCGTCGATCGTGCTGCTGAATCGCGCCCCTAGGTCGACTAGAACGCGGTCAGTACGTTTGTAACATCTGTTACTCTGCAGATGTGACTACTCCAGCATGGCTGTTCATCGTCCCTCGAGTTCCGGCTCAACCGTCGCGCCACCGCGTCGCCGTATGGCGAGAGCTTCGGCGCCTCGGTGCCATACCGGCGGCCGCTGGTACGTGGGCAGTCCCTGATCTGCCAGCGTTCTCCGAGGGCATCTCGGCCGTGCGCGAGCTTGCCGAGCGCGGCGAGGGTGGCGTCTCGGTGTTCCGGGCGACTGGGCAGACTGAATCGGATGCCGTCCAACTTCGTGAGGCGTTCACGAGCGCCCGAGTCGACGAGTGGAACGAGTTCGTCGCAGACTGCGGCAAGTTCGATGCGGAGATTGATCGCGAGTTCGCCAAGGAGAAGTTCACCTTCGGGGAACTCGAGGAGGAGGAACAGAGCCTCGATCGCCTCCGCCGCTGGTACCGCGACCTGCTGCGTCGCAATGCCTTCGGACTCCCCGAGGCCGAACAGGCGGCCAACCGGCTCGAAGCGAGCACTGAGAAGCTCGCCTCGTACTCCGAGCGCGTCTATGAGGTGAATCTGCCGGCGGACCCATCCGCATGACAGCGATCATCGCGACCTCATCTCCGATCGACCTGCGCCCGAGGAGGGAGCGTCAGGCCCGGGGCCACCGCCACCACCGAGCTCGCGACGACCTTCGCACGCGCTCGCCCGGTGCGGTCGTCTCCGACGCTTGACGGTCCCGGGCCTCGCGGCGCTCGCGCCACGCATGGACCTCGGCGCCGACGTCCCGGGTCGGGGTCACGACGGGTGGCCCACCGAGAAGCTGGCGGCGGGCCTCGATCACGCGGCGGTTGAAGTCCTCGACGGCCTCCCGCACGTCGGATTCGCGGTGCAGGCCGTCCAGCGTGGCCTCGAGCTGGGCGTGTTCGACGCGCAGGGTGAGCGCGGGCGGGCCCAGTCCGGTGAGCTGTTCGCGCTCGATCTTGCGACGGATCCACCAGTCGGGGTCGTGCTGACCGGTCAGTCCTTCGAGCGGCTTCCCGGCACCCGGGAGGTTGTCGAATTCGCCTCGACGGATCGCCTGCTGAATCGAGTTCTCGACGTAGGCTGCGCGTTCTGCCTGGGTGGGCGGCCGCGCTGACTCGGGCGCGGCCCCGGCCGCATCGGGGTCTTCGCCCCGGGCGATCGCCGCCTCGTGCTCGAGCCGATCGAGCGTGTACTGCCAGGTGGCGCGCTGCGGATCCTCGCTCATCCTCGACCTTCCTCGCGGCGTCGACATCCGACGTCCACGATACGTCTCTCTGTCCTCGGATCCACCATGTTCAGGTCGTGCAAATATCGCGGACAGGGGACGTCGTCACCCTCATTCCGACGGAAATGACGTAGATTTTGGCTAGGCGTGCGTAGGGAAGTCTCCGCGCAGGCGTCATCGCAATGTGCATGGGGGAGTTGTGGCCGCTTCGAAGTCAGTTGACCCAACGGGTGCCAGCCACCGGCCGGGTCCCCTCGGTGTGCTCGGTGGCTTTCTGGGCTTCGTCGCCATGAGCGTCGCAGCCGGTGTCCTCGTGACAGCTGCTGTGACCCCCGCCATCGCCGTGAGCGGTATGGCCGCCACCAGCGGCATCAACATGTTCGAGAACCTGCCGAGCTACCTCGAGATCGACGAGCTCGCGCAGAAGTCGGACGTGTTCGCGACGAGGAGCGACGGCACCACGCAGCTTCTCGCCTCGTTCTTCGACCAGGACCGGGAAGAGGTCACCTGGGAGAACATCTCGCAGTACGCGAAGGATGCCGCCGTCGCCGGCGAGGATCCACGGTTCTTCGAACACGGCGGGATCGATGTGCAGGGCACGGCCCGCGCGATGCTGACCACCTATGTGCTCAAGGGCGACACCCAGGGTGGATCGAGCATCACCCAGCAGTACGTGAAGAACGTTCTGGTGCAGAAGGCCGAACTCGAGGCGAAGACCGAGGAGGAGAAGGAGGCCGCCTACGCCGAGGCGACCGATCCGACCCCCGACCGCAAGGTCAAGGAGATGCGGCTCGCGATCGGTCTGGAGAAGAAGTACTCCAAGGACGAGATCCTCCGGGGCTATCTCAACATCGCCGGGTTCGGCGGTCGTGTCTACGGCATCCAGTCCGCAGCCCAGTACTACTTCGACGACGTGAGCGCGAAGGACCTGAAGCTCGAGCAGGCGGCAGCCCTGCTCGCCATCGTGAACAACCCCGAGAAGTTCCGCCTCGACCGGCCCGGCAGCGAGACCAACGGAGCCAACACCGAGGTCAAGGGCAAGGTCGTGCCGTACGCCGCGACCAAGGAACGTCGCGACTACATCCTCGACAGCATGCTCAGGTACAAGAAGATCACGAAGGAAGAGCACGATGCGGCGATCAAGACGTCGATCGCTCCGGTGATCACCCCGCCGAGCACCGGGTGCTTCACCGCCGAGGATGCCGCCTTCTTCTGCGACTACGTCTACTGGACTGTGCTCAACAACGAGGCCTTCGGTGAGACCGAGGAGGAGCGTAAGAAGCTGCTCAGCCGAGGCGGCCTGGACATCTACACGACCCTCGACCTCGACCTGCAGCATGCGGCGGCGGATGCCATGTTCCGGTTCGTGCCGCAGTCGGACCCGAACATCGATGTCGGCGCCACTGCTGTGTCGGTTCAGCCGGGCACTGGGCGGGTGCTGGCGATGTCGCAGAACAAGTCGTTCTCCAACGACACCGACGTGCTGGCCAAGGGCAACAACTACACCGCGGTGAACTACAACACGGATCTCGAGTACGGCGGATCGAGCGGCTTCCAGCCCGGCTCGACGTACAAGATCTTCACTCTGGCCGAGTGGATCAAGGAGGGGCACTCCCTCAACGAGGTCGTCGACGCCCGCCGTCGCGCAGATTGGGGCTCCTTCCCCGACTCCTGCAACGGGCCGCAGTCCTACCCCGGCTTCTCTCCCGTGAACGATGAGGGCGGCAACGGCGGCGTGTGGACGGCACTCAAGAACACCTACGACTCGGAGAACACCGGCTTCATCGCCATGGCGAAGAAGCTGGATCTGTGCGCCATCGGCGCGACGGCCAAGACGTTCGGCGTTCATCGTGCCGACGGCACGGAGCTGTTGCACAGTGCGGCGACCGTGCTCGGCACGAATGAGATCGCGCCGGTGACGATGGCCGGGGCATTCGCCGGGGTCGCCGCCAACGGCATCGTCTGCAAGCCGATCGTGATCGACAAGATCGTGAAGCAGGACGGCACTGCGCTGACGCCGCCGTCCGCCGATTGCGCGCAGAGCGTGGACCCCAAGGTCACGGCCGCCATGGCCTACGCCATGCAGCGCGTGTTGACGCAGGGAACAGGAACGTCGTCCAACGGTCGCACCGACCCGAAGGTTCCGATGATCGGCAAGACCGGTACCACCGACAACGCCGAGGCCACCTGGATGAGCGGCGCCAGCACGAAGGTCGCCACGACCGTCGGCGTGTTCAACGTCACCGGCCACGTCAACCTGCGTAACACCTTCTTCAATGGCACGCAGGCGGCCGTCATCCGACATCAGATCTGGCCGGCGATCATGTCGGTGGCCAACGCGAAGTACGGCGGAGACGGGTTCCCGGATGCCGATCCGTCGTCGCTGAGGACGTTCTCGGCGGCTGTGCCCGACGTGCGAGGCAAGTCGATCGGAGAGGCTCAGGACCTGATCGAAGGTGCAGGCTTCGGGTTCGCCGAAGGCGGTGCTCAGGACTCCGAGCTGCCCGCAGGCCAGGTCAGCGGCACGAACCCGTCGGGTACCGCCCCCCGCGGGTCCGTGGTGACCGTCTACACCTCGAACGGATCGATGGTGCTGATGCCCGACGTCGTCGGGCTGTCCGAGGGCGACGCGAAGAACCAGCTCAAGGGCACGTTCTCGGTGAAGACCATCAGTGTGGCTGTGAGCGACCCGGGCCAGGTCGGGCTCGTGCGGTCCAGCGATCCCGCTGCCGGAACCCCGGTCAAGCCCGGATCGCAGGTCACGATCGGCATCGGCAAGGCCGGCTAGCCCGAGTTCGGCTGTCCATCCGTCGCCGAATCACCCGAAGCACGGTCGATGTCGTCGCGGACCAGGTCCGCGTTCAAGGCGCCACCCACCAGAGCGCCGAGGCCGAGCGATACCGGGACATTCGCCCGCACGTTCACGACGTTGCCGGCAGCCCACACGCCGGGAATCGATGTGCGTCCGTCTGGGTCGATGTCGACCCACGACCCGAGCGGACCGTCCGTCGTCGTCGCTCCCAGTGAGCGCAACAAGGCGTCCCTCGGCCGGGGAGTGGGCCCGGTGAAGACCACCCCCACCGCGATGGCGCGTCCGTCCACCTCCACCCCGGTGACGTGGTCTTCGTCGATCCTGAGACCGGTGACGACACCCGGAAGTATCTGGATGCCTCGTCGAGTGAGCGCATCCGCGGCTTCGGCGCTGGGATCACCGACCACGTTGGGGAAGAAGACGATGCGCTCCGACCACTGCCGCAGCAGCTGGGCCTGCTCGACGCTGTGCGGTGACGTCGCGACGACGCCGATGACATCGTCCCTGTGCTCCCAGCCGTCGCAATACGGGCAGACGACGACGCCCCGGCCCCACTGATCGCGCATCCCGGGGATGTCGGGCAGTTCGTCGATCAGTCCTGTGGCGACCAGAAGACGCCGCCCGCGAATCGTTCCACTCCGAGTGTCGATCTCGACGCCGGTCGCTGTCGCACGCCCTGCCGAGATCTCGTCGTGGACGAGGTGTACTCCGTAGCCGGACACTTCAGCCCGTCCGAGTTCGAGGAGCCGAAGCGGAGAGAGCCCGTCGTGCCCCAAGACCCCGTGCATGTGGGGCGCCGTCATGTTCCGCGGGGTTCCCGCGTCGACCACGATCACGCGGCGGCGCGCACGACCCAGGGAGAGGGCCGCACTGAGACCCGCCGGCCCGCCTCCGACGATGATGACGTCGGCATCCGCTGCTCTCTGGCTCATCGCCCCATGGTGATGGGACAATCCACCTGCGCGCCGTCTTTTTGCTGAAACGACAAATCTGGAGGAGACGTGGTGGGTCCGGATGCTGCCCGTTTGGGCGACCGCCTGCGTGCGATCCGGGAATCGCGCGCGCTGACTCTTCGCGAGGTGGAAGAGGCGAGCGGCATCTCGATCAGCACCCTGTCCCGGATGGAGGCGGGGACGCGCAGAGCGCAACTCGACCTGCTCATGCCCCTCGCTCAGCTCTACCGGCTGACGCTCGACGACCTCGTCGGGGCGCCGGCGTTGGGCGATGCGCGCATCCATCCCCGACCTCGGGTGAACAACGGCGTCGTGACCCTGCCGTTGTCGGGCGGGACAGGTTCCTGGGAGGCGTTCAAGCAGGTGCATCCGCCGGCGCCGGACAGGGCGATCCACCAATGGGTCCACCCGGGCTGGGACTGGCTCTATGTGATCTCCGGGAGATTGCGTCTGCTCCTCGCCGAGAAGGAACTGATCCTCCAAGCCGGGGAAGCCGCCGAGTTCGACACGAACGTGCCCCACGGATTCGGCAATCCCGGCCCGGCAGTGCTCGAGGTGCTGTGCCTGTTCAATCCGGATGGGGCGCGGCTGCACACCCGCGCCAGCGTGTGACGGGGGACGTCAGGTCAGCCGGCGATAACGGATGTGCGTGGCGAGTGGTGAGTGCAACACTTCGACGGGTTCGAATCCGAACTCGACACCGTCGAAGATCCGCTCGCCCGATCCGAGCAGCACCGGGGCGATGTCGAGGGTGAGCTCATCGATCACTCCGGCAGCGAGAGCCTGCCGCACGGTGGAGGCACCGCCCGCGATGTCGATGCCGTCGTCACCGGCCGCCTCGCGCGCCAGGGCGTAGGCGGCGTCGAAACCGTCGGTGACGAAATGGAAGGTCGTGCCGCCCTCCATCTCGATCGGCTCGTGGGCGTGATGAGTGAGGACGAACACCGGTGCGTGGTACGGCGGCTCATCACCCCACCATCCCCGCCAGTCGCCATCCCACTCGCCGCGAATCGGGCCGTACATGTTGCGGCCCATCACATACGCACCGCGAGGGCGCATCAGCCAACCGGCCGCGACCTCGTCGGCCTCGGTCGCGCGCTCGTCGCCGATATGCCACCGGTGGAGCTCGATTCCGCGCGTTCCCAGGCCCTGCTCGAGACTCTGGTCGGGACCGGCGACGAACCCGTCGAGCGAGATCGACATATGGCAGGTGGTGAGCGGCATCCGTGACCCTTTCGACGTGACTGCACGGGGCAGGCGATGGACCGAAATCTACCCGAAGGCGATGCAGCGGCGGCCGGGTCAGTTGATGATCTCGCCCCGCTCGTCGGCGCGGAGAACAGCCAGACGGTCTCTCCACGCCAGCAGCTCCTCCGGCGTCAGTCGGGTCCACTCGGTCACCTCGCCGACGACTCGGAGAGGCGCAGCGCTGCGATACGACCTGGTGGGATTGCCCGGGAACTTCTTGTCGGTCACGTTCGGGTCGTCCTCGAACTCTCCGGTCGGCTCGACCGAGTAGACACGCGGGTCGGCGTCTCCGGGAGCGAGCTCGGCAGCGAGCCCGGCTCCGTTCGGAAGCGCGGTGAAGTAGATGTGGTTCATCACAACCTCGGGGCGGTAGTTCGACCTGAAGCCCGCCGTGAGGAGATCGCCCTCCCGCAGGTCGGCCTTCGTGCCGTGGAAGAACGGACCCGCGTCCTGCGCTGTGCTCACGGCGCCAGCCTAGAACGGATGCGGCGCAGGCGGACGCGCTGTGATCACGGCGCCAGCCTGGAACGGATGCCGCGCGCTGGCGGACGCGCTGTCGGCGGGCCAGAATGGCGCTCATGACCGGGAACGCAGCGGGCGGAGCGTGGACGACCGAAGCCCTGCACCATCTCGTCGGCATCCGCGAGCTGGCGATCGCCGCCCCGCGTGCCCACGGCTCCGAGCGGTGGACGCCGATCTGGGTCGTGGTCGTCGACGACGAGGTGTTCGTTCGCACCTGGCTTCGGCGTGACACGGGCTGGTACGGCCGGGCCGTCGACGCCGCGCGGGCCTCGATCCGCATCGCGGGGGAGAGCGTCGGAGTGATCGTCGAGGCGACGGGTGACGCCGACGCCGGCGCGATCGATGCGGCGTACCGCGCCAAGTACGGCGAGGACGGGGCCCGGTCGATGGTGACGGCCGAGGCAGCCGCATCCACCCTCCGCCTGACCCGCGCGCCGTGACTCTTCAGCGCGCGGGACGGATGTTCTGGTTCAGATGGAACACGTTGCCGGGGTCCCACGTGGCCTTGATCGCACCCAGGCGGGCGAGCTTGGCAGGCGGATAGGCCGCACGGATGCCGGCACCGCCCTCGTCGGTGAGGGCGTTCACGTACGCTCCGCTGGCGAACGGCGCCAGACGCGCTGCCGAGAGGCGCGCGCGCTCGATGCGTTCGCCGTCCTCGGCGGGATCGGTCCAACGGGTGCCGGCGACGTACTCGAAGAGCGTGTCGCGCTGACTGAAGGCGTTCTCCTCGTCGGGAACGTCGGCGATCGCCCCGCCGTAGGCCTGCAGGCTCGCGGCCACCTCGGGATCGTGCTCGAGGAGCGCGTCCAGTGCGGAGTCGGGAAGCTCTCGGAAGTAGTGCCCCTTCCAGTAGCGCCGTTGGGCGTGACCCCTGATCGTGTCGTCCCGTCGCTGCAGGTCGACGTAGGAGAGTTCGTCGCTGCGACGGGCGAGGGGGAGGCCGAGCGCATCCAGCTCGCTCGCGTACCTGCTGCCGGCATCCGGGTCCCCGACCCAGACGAATCCGACGGTCGCGATCGCGCCCATCACCGTTGCCGAGAAGGTCGCCGCCCGCGGCGCCCCGGCGTTCAGATCGCGCCACCGGCGGAGCACCTCGGCGGCGTTCTCGCGCGGGAAGTCGAGCTCGACGCTGAGCGCCTGCGTGCCCACGGCGTGCAGCTCGAACTCGAACGACGTGACGATGCCGAAGTTGCCCCCTCCGCCGCGCAGTGCCCAGAACAGATCGGGGTTCGCGTCGCGTGACGCCGTGACGGTCTCGCCCTCGGCCGTGACCACGTCGAAGGAACTCACGTTGTCGCAGGAGAGGCCGTGCTGGCGCCCCAGCCACCCCATGCCTCCGCCCAGCGTCAGGCCGCCGACTCCCGTGTGCGAGACGTTCCCCGCCGTGGTGGCGAGGCCGTACTGCTGGCTCGCGCTGTCGAGCGCACCCAGAAGCGCTCCGCCCTGCACCCAGGCGCGGCGAGTCACGGGATCGACTCGTACTGCGTCGAGCGGCGTGAGATCGATCATCAGTCCGCCTTCGGGCACGCCCAGCCCGAGCACGCTGTGGCCTCCGCATCGGATGCCGATCTCGAGGTCGTGCTCGCGGGCGGCGCGCACCGCAGCCTGGACGTCGGCGATGCTCGCGCACCTCACGATCACCTGCGGCCGGTGATCGACCATCGCGTTCCAGACCGTCCGAACGTGGTCGTAGTCGGCGTCGCCGGGCAGCACGACCCGCCCGTCGAGATGCGCGCCGGCGAGGATCGAGGGGGCCATCAGCGCGGCATCCTGCAGCCCGAGTGCACGCGGGCACGGCGGTCGTCGAGGTCAGCCGATGCGTTCGTCACGGCTCGTTCCCTTCTCTAGTGCTCACTTCTCCGGGCCAGAGCCCGGAGCTGCCAGGCGTGCACGTCGCTCACCCATTCCCATCCGGCCTTCGCCGCTGGGCCGATGCGCGCGTCGCTGGGTGTCCGCCCGTCACGAAGTGCGACCACGTACGCACGATCCTGCTCGATGCGCTCGCGCAGCTGACCGGCCCCGCCGACCGATCCATGTCCCGGAACGACGACATCGACCCCGGATGCCATGCGGTCGAACGACTGCAGGGCGGCCAGGTAGTCCTCGATGGGGCTCTCGGCGGCCAGGTCGAGCATGGGCACCAGCACGTCGGAGAGCATGTCACCGGCGATCAGCACGCCACGGTCCTCGACGAGGAGAGCAGCATGGCCCACGGAGTGCGCTCGGTGCTCGATGATCCGCACGTCGGGGCCGTCCCACGGGACGAGCGCTGTATTCCCGGGCAGGCCCGTGACGAGGCCGAGCAACTCCATCGGGATGTCGTCGGCGAACTCGGGCGGCAGGCCCTCGGCCACGTCGTCCTCCCATCCCGCAGTCGCCAGAAGGTCGCGAACGGATGCCGCGCAGTCGGCCGTGCCGTACCGCGGAGCGTCGCCGAGCGCGGGGTGCCAGAGCACGTGATCCCAGTGCGGATGCGTCGCGAAGCCCGCAGCGACGGGCCGGCCACGGTCCCGGACAGCGTCAGCCAGGGCCGCCAGCTCGGCCCGGGTGATTCCCGGGTCCACGAGCAGCACGCCGGCGTTCCCCTCCACCACGACGGCGTTGCTCTGGATGCACGCGCTCTCGTGCACCAGCACGCCCTCGGCGACCTGCTTCAGCATCAGCGGACCTCCCCGTCGTAGCGGATGGCGTACCGGTGCAGCGTGACGCCCGACTCGAACGAGAGCTGCTCGAGCAACTCGAGCGAGACCGGCAGGTCGTAGTCGTCGAACAGCGGCCTGCCGAATCCCAGGATCGTGGGATGCGTGGCGAGCAGCAGCTCGTCGAGGAGCCTGGCCTTCAGGAGCTGTGTTGCGAGGTCGGCGCCACCGACCCCGATCGTGCCGTCGGTCTCGGCACGGATCGCGGCGAGCTGCGCGATCGCATCGTCGTTGATGACGCGGGTGTCGTACTCTGCGGTGTGCCGGGTGCGGGAGACGAGGATCTTGGGCTTGGCGGTCCAGATCCGGCCGTACTCACGGAGGAAGTCGGGCAGGGACTCGTCGGCGTGAGCCAGCGGCCAGAACTCCTCCATAGTCTCGTAGTAGATCCGTCCGTGCACGATGAGCGCCAGCTGCTCGGTTCGGGCATTCAGCTCCCGGTGGAGGGCCTCGCCGATACGCAGCCACTCGCCCGCACCATTGTCACCGGGGACCTGCTCGATGCGCAGGTCGAGGGAGACGTTCATGCCGTAGATGAAGCGACCCATCGGAACCTCCAATAGTGATTGCGATTTGCAACCACTATAGTGATGGGCACATGACTGTCAAGGAGGAATCGTGGAACAACGATCCGGGTGTCCGATCAACGCCACCGTCGAGGTGCTCGGCGATCGCTGGTCGCTGATCGTGCTGCGCGACGTCATCTTCGGCGACCGTCGCTATTTCCGGGCGCTGCTCACGGGCTCGATCGAGGGCATCGCCTCGAACATCCTCGCCGACCGCCTCAAGCGGCTCCTCGACGCCGGGATCCTCACGCGCGGCGCGGCCGCCAGAGGTCAGCGCGCGCGCTTCAGCCTGACCGAGGCCGGCATCCAGACCGTGCCGATCCTCTACGCCCTGGGCAACTGGGGCCTCGACTGGCGTGCCGGAGACGACCAACTTCGAGCACGACAGCACCTCATGCGCGAAGGGGGGCCCGCGTTCGTCGAGGAGCTCATGGACGAACTGCGGGTGCTCCACCTCGACGCCGCGCCGCGCGAGACCGTCGGCCCCGGGCCGCTCGAGCGATTGAGCGCCGCCTATGCCGAGGCATCCGACTCCTGACCTTGCGATGGACCGATCAACCGTTGATGCGTGCGTGGGGTTCAGCGCTTCCGGGATTGGTTACAGCTCTGTTTCGGTCTGCTCAGAGCGGCTGGGATCGGCGTCGCAGATGATTCCACCCCGCTTAGGGTTGTTGCAGCATCTTCACGACGCGAAAGGCTGTTCGACATGGATTCGAAGAAAACCGACCTCGATCGCATCGACCGCGGCCTGTTGCGAGCCCTGTCGGTGAATGCCCGGGCGTCCGGATCCATGCTCGCCGCCGAAGTCGGCGTCGCCGAGTCGACGGTGTCGCTGCGGCTCCGTCGCCTGCAGGCGCTCGGGCACATCCGCGGTTATCACGCCAACATCGACCTCGCCACTCTCGGGGCATCGCTGCAGGCCCTCATCGCGGTTCGACTCGCCAAGCACGCGCGCGACGAGATCGACTCCTTCCGGGCCGCGGCGCCGCACCTGCCCGGTGTCATCAGCCTGTACCACATGGCAGGCGCTGACGACTATCTGCTTCACGTCGCCGCTCACGACGCGAACGAACTGCGTGACTTCGTGCTCACGCACCTCACCGGCCACCCGGCGGTCGCCCACACCGAGACCAACCTCATCTTCGAGCACGCTGACGGCGACGGCTGGCAGGAGCTGCTCAAGTGACGGCACCGGAGCGCTCGGGTGCCTCCGCGCCCGAGCGTGGAAAGAAGGAGCTCAGACGCTGGCGGCAGTACCTCGCCAATGAACGCGCGGAGGCGGCCGTCTACCGCGAGCTCGCGCAGCGACGCACCGGTGAGGAGCGCGCCATCCTGCTCGCCCTCGCAGACGCCGAGGGCCGCCACGAGGCGCATTGGGCGGATCTGCTGGGAACGGATGCCGGCAAGCCCGTCGCCGCCGATGCGCGCACGCGCTTCCTGGCCGTTCTCGCACGTCGCTTCGGCTCAGTGTTCGTGCTCGCACTCGCGCAGCGCGCCGAGGCGCGCTCCCCGTACGACTCCGACCCTCACGCCACCGCAGCGATGGCCGCCGACGAGCGCATCCACGGCGAGGTCGTGCGTGGACTCGCCGCGCGAGGTCGCAAGCGGCTCTCGGGCACCTTCCGCGCGGCGGTGTTCGGCGCCAACGACGGTCTCGTGAGCAATCTGGCCCTGGTTCTCGGCATCGCCGCCACCGGGGTCTCGACGGGCTTCGTCCTGTTCAGCGGCATCGCGGGTCTCCTCGCCGGAGCCCTGTCGATGGGCGCGGGCGAGTACGTCTCGGTCAGGTCGCAGCGCGAGCTGCTCGAGGCATCGACTCCAGACCCCGACGCCCAGGGCGTGCTGCCCGACCTCGACGTCGACGCCAACGAGCTGGCTCTGGTCTACCGCGCCCGCGGCATGACCGAGGAGCGGGCCATCGTGCACGCCACGCAGGTGCTGGCGGCGATGCACGCCTCGGAGACGGCTCCGGCCACCGGTCCACTCGGCACACCCGACGACTACGAGTCCGTGGGCACGGGCCTGGCAGCTGCAGCGTCGAGCTTCTGCTTCTTCGCCTCGGGCGCCCTCATCCCCATCCTGCCCTTCATGTTCGGCATGGAGGGCCTGGCGGCCATCATCGTGTCGTCGGTGCTCGTGGGCATCGCGTTGCTCATCACCGGTGCCGTCGTGGGCCTGTTGTCCGGAGCGCCGCCCCTGAAGCGCGCGCTCCGCCAGCTCGCGATCGGCTTCGGAGCCGCCGCCGTCACCTACCTGCTCGGCCTCGCATTCGGTGGCGCTGTCGCCTGAGCACTACAAACGCGTCGGCGCCGTCACGAAGTCGATGAGTTGCTCCACCCGCCCGAGCAGCGCCGGCTCCAGGTCGGCATAGGTGCGCACCTGCCCGAGGATCCGCTGCCAGGCCCGCGCGATGTCCGCCTGCTCGTCGTGCGGCCATCCGAGTGCCTGGCAGATGCCGTGCTTCCACTCGATGGACCGCGGAATCTGCGGCCAGGCCTCGAGCCCGACCCTGGCCGGCTTCACGGCGGCCCAGATGTCGATGTACGGATGCCCCACCACGAGCACGTTCCGCCCGTGGGGTCCGCGCTGCACGGCCTCGGCGATGCGGCTCTCCTTGGATCCGGCGACTAGGTGGTCGACGAGCACGCCGATGCGGCGGTCGGGGGTGGGGGAGAAGTCGCGCACGATGGCGTCGAGGTCGTCGACTCCCTCGAGGTACTCCACCACGACGCCCTCGACGCGCAGGTCGGCGCCCCAGACCTTCTCCACGAGTTCGGCGTCGTGCCGGCCCTCGACGAAGATCCGGCTCGGGAGCGCCACGCGCGCCGGGGTGTTCGCGACGGCGAAGGATCCGGATGCCGTGCGCATGCGCCCTGCCGGTTGCTTGGCCTTCGGCGCCACGAGCACGACGGGGTCGCCGTCGAGCAGGAAGCCGGGGCCGAGCGGGAACAGCCTGTGCTTGCCGAAGCGGTCCTCGAGGGTGACGATGCCCTTCTCGAGGCCGACGACAGCGCCGCAGAAGCCCGTGGCCACCTCTTCGATCACGAGGTCGCGCACGGCCTCCTGCTCGGGGATGACCTTGCGTCCTGCCGCCCGCCAGTCGCCGGCGAGCACGTCCTGGCTGTATCGATCTGGAGTCACCATCCGACGCTAACGGAAGTCGCGCGAGCGGCCGTGCACCGCGACGGCGAGTGGCTCGAACTTGTCGGCGACCAGATTGATCACGCCTTCGTCGCTGCGCTCCAGGATGCCGCGGATGACCATGGCAGGCGCCTCACGGGCGATGCGGCGGTACCGGGTCCAGACGCCGACTCCGGCGATGACGTTGAGGGTGCCCGTCTCGTCCTCGATGTTCATGAAGGTGATGCCTCCGGCCGTCGCCGGGCGCTGACGGTGCGTGATGACTCCTCCCACCTCGATGCGCCGGCCGGACTCGGCCGTGCGGAGGGTGTCGATGGCGCGGGCGCCCCGTGCGGAGAGCACATCGCGCACATGCCTGATGGGGTGGTCGTCGGGGGAGATGCCCGTGGACCACAGGTCGTAGACCACCTGCTCCACCTCGCTCAGCATCGGCAGCAGCGGCGGCTGCACCACCACGACGGAGCCCTCGAGGAAGCTCGCGCGATCCTGCGCGGCATCGCCGGCGCTCCACAGCGCCTCGCGACGCTCGAGGCCGAGCCCGCTGAAGGCGCCGGCGGCCGCGAGGGCCTCGAGCTGCTCGGTGTTCAGGCCGATGCGCCGCGACAGGTCGGCCATGCTCCGATACGGGCCGTAGGTCTCGCGCTCGGCCACGATGCGCTCGGCCAGGGCGAGGCCGATGCCGCCGACCTCCGCGAGTCCGAGGCGCACGGCGAAGGCGCCGTCGCGGCGGTGGGCCTCCGATTCGTCGGCGCCGCCCCTGTCGAACGTCCCGACGGGCGGCTGGGCGGCGTCGAGGCAGGAGTCGCGGCCTGTGGGGCCCGACGGGGTGGGAGGGGCGGCATCCGTCGCCGAGGAAGAAGAGGAAACCAGCGGCTCGAGCACCGCATTCGCCCCGGAGAGCAGGATGTCCGGACGGCGCACCTCGACGCCGTGCCGCCGGGCGTCGGCCGTGAGGGTCTGCGGGGAGTAGAAGCCCATGGGCTGGGCGCGCAGCAGCGCGGCGAGGAAGGCGGCCGGGTAGTGCAGCTTGAACCACGAGCTGGCGTAGACGAGCAGGCCGAAGCTGATGGAGTGGCTCTCGGCGAAGCCGAAGTTGGCGAAGGCCTCGATCTTCGTGTAGATGACGTCGGCCGTCTCCTCGTCGATGCCGTTCTCGGCCATGCCCCTGTAGAGCGTGGCCTTCAGCGTCGAGATCTTCTCGATGCCCCGCTTCGACCCCATGGCACGCCGCAGCCTGTCGGCGTCCTCAGCCGTGCATCCGCCCACCGCCATCGCCATCTGCATGAGCTGCTCCTGGAAGAGCGGAACGCCGAGGGTGCGTTCGAGCACGGGCTTCAGTTTCGGATGCAGGTAGGTCACCTTCTCCTCGCCGGTCCGGCGCCGGATGTACGGATGCACGGCACCGCCCTGCACCGGACCCGGACGGATGAGCGCGATCTCCACGACGAGGTCGTAGAAGCAGCGCGGCAGCAACCGGGGGAGCGTGCCCATCTGGGCGCGGCTCTCCACCTGGAACACCCCGATGGAGTCTGCGCGGCAGAGCATGTCGTAGACGGCGGGCTCCTCCTTGGGGATGGTCGCCAGCGTCCACTCCTCGCCGATCACGTCGCGGGCGATATCGAAGGTGTACTGCAGGGCGGCGAGCATTCCGAGGCCGAGCAGGTCGAACTTCACCAGTCCCATCCAGGCGCAGTCGTCCTTGTCCCACTGCAGCACGGTGCGGTTCTCCTTGCGGGCGTGCTCGATGGGGCACACCTCGCCGACGGGCCGATCGGTGAGCACCATCCCGCCCGAGTGGATGCCGAGGTGCCGGGGGAAGCTGAGCACCTGGCCGGCCAGCTCGATGACGGACTCGGGGATGTCGTGGTCGCCGCTGGTGATCTCGGCACCCCACCGCTCCACCTGTTTCGACCAGGCGTCCTGCTGCCCGCCGCTGAATCCCAGCGCCTTCGCCATGTCGCGAACGGCGGCCTTGGGGCGGTAGCTGATCACGTTGGCGACCTGGGCCGCGTTCAGTCGCCCGTACTTGCGGTACACGTACTGGATGACCTCCTCACGACGATCCGAGTCGAAGTCGACGTCGATGTCGGGCTCCTCTTCGCGCAGGCTCGAGAGGAATCTCTCGAACGGCAGCCCGTAGAAGATCGAGTCGACGGCCGTGATGTCGAGGGTGAAGCACACGGCCGAGTTCGCGGCCGATCCGCGCCCCTGGCACAGGATGCCGAGCCGCCGGGCCTCCTGCACGATGTCGTGCACGATGAGGAAGTAGCCGGGGAAGTCCTTCAGCTCGATCACGTCGAGCTCCTTCTCGAGGCGGTCGCGCACGCTCGCGGGGATGCCCGGGTACTTCTCGGCGGCCCCGCGCCAGACCAGCTCGCGCAGCCAGCTCATGGGGGTGTGGCCCTCGGGCACCTCCTGCTTCGGCAACCGCGGCCGGGCGCTCCGCAGGGTGAAGGCGAGCTCGTCGGCGTACTGCACCGTGCGCTCGACGGCGCCCGGGAAGCGGGCGAAGCGCACGGCCATCTCGGCTCCGCTCCGCAGGTGCGCGCCGTCCGCCGCCGGCAGCCAGCCGTCCATCTCGTCGAGGCTGCGCCTGGCGCGCACGGCGGCGAGGGCACTCGCCAGCCGATGCTCCGAGGGGGTCGCGTAGTGCACGGCATTCGTCGCGACGACGGGCAGGCCTGCGGATGCCGCGAGCCGGGCGAGCTCGTCGTTGATGGAGCTGTCTTCGGGGTGGCCGTGGTCGAACACCTCCACCGCCACGTTGTCGTGGCCGAACAGGTCGACCAGCCTGGCGAGCTCCGCGGCGGCCGCCTCGGGGCCGCTCGCGGCGAGGGCCTGGCGCACGAGTCCCTTGCGGCATCCGGTGAGCACCAGCCAGTGGCCATCGGCCTGCTCGGCCAGCTGCTCGAGGTCGTAGCTCGGCCGGCCCTTCTCGGCGCCGGCGAGCTGCGCGGTGGTGATGGCTCCGGCGAGGCGGTGGTAGCCCTCCTCGCGTCGGGCGAGCACCAGCAGGTGGCTGCCTTCGGGGTCGGCGATTCCGTTCTGCGGCATGGTGAGGTCGAGTGAGAGCTCGGCTCCGAAGATGGTCTTGACCTCGGGGTGGCTCTCGGCGGTCTCGGCGAGGCGCACCACGCCGTAGAGGCCGTCGTGGTCGGTGATGCCGATGCCCACGAGCCCCAGTCGCTTGGCCTCCTCGAGCAGCTGCTCGGGTGGGCTCGCGCCGTCGAGGAAGCTGAAGGTGGAGTGCACGTGCAGCTCGGCGTACGGCACGACCGTCTCGGTGCTGGCAGGTTCGAGCGGGCGGGGCCGGTACGGCTGGCGCTTGTGCGACCAGGCCGGGCTGTCGCCGCCGTCACCGGCGACGGGCGCACCGGGCCGCCTGCTGGCGGAGAGGGTGCGCTCGAGTTCCGACCACGGGATCGGGGGATTGTTGAAGCCCATCAGTCGGTGCCCATCAGTCGTACCGCGCCTCGGCCTGCCAGCTGCTCCCGTCGAGCATCACGAGCCAGGCGTCACCGGCGTCGTCGACGAGCTGCATCCGGTGCACCCGACGGCTGGCTGCTGCATCCCACCAGCGCTCGACGACGGGCCACGGCCCTGCCCACGCCTCGACGTGATGCAGGTCGCCGGGGCGTGCCGTCGCCGAGAAAGAATGCGGGGCGCCGGTGAGCATCCCGCGCTCGTCGACGGCCACGGGCTCGCCAGCCTCGGTCAGCACGCTCACCGGATGCGGCTCGCGGAACACCGTCGACGGTGCGAGTTCGGGCAGGCTGCCCGGCCAGGGTCGCTCGGCCGAGCGCACGCGCTCCTCTGGGGCGCGGTCGCCCCACGGCACCAGGATCTGGCGCTCGGCGAGCAACCTGCCGCCCCCGACGACGGCCGTGACGACGCCCTCGTGGCCGAGCATGCTCTGCACCCTGGTGAGGCCGTGGTGCACGCGCTCGTCGGGGCCCGAGCCCCAGAGCCCCTCCTCGTGATTGCCTGTCCCGTCGACCCGCTCCGGGCGCACCCGCACGCTCGCGATGGCCGAGTTCAGCCCGCTGTCGACGGAGCCGCCGCCCTGCAACTGCCAGCGCACCCTGTCGACCACGTCGGAGGCGCTGAACCAGCGCGGATGCAGCCAGCTGCGCTCGGACAGCTCGCCGGACTCGGCGCGCACCTCGATGCGCACGCCGGTGCAGACCAGCTTCGCCTGTGTGAGGGTGTCGATGAAGCTGTCGACGGCCGCACGCACGCCGAAGGTGACCTGGTCGATGCGGTCGAGCGGTGGCTCGAACTCGATGACGGCGTCGAAGTCGCGCGGCGGGGTGCGGGCGACGACCACCCGTCCGTCGTAGCCCCCGGCGATGGAGTGGGCATGGGCGCCGATTGCTCCGAAGCGGCGCTGCACGTCGACGGCGGGCAGCGCGGCGAAGTCGCCGAGCCTGTGCACGCCGAGCCGGCGCAGCAGCACGGCGAGCCTGTCGTCGACGAGGATGCCGACGGGGAAGTCGGCGAGGAAGGCCGCCGTGCCGCCGGCATCGACGAGTCGCATTCGGTCGGGGCCGCTGTGGCGTGCAGCCTGTTCGGCCGCGAATGGTCCGTCGGCGACTCCCACCCGGGCATCGGCCAGTCCGGCCTCGGCGAGGGTGGTGAGCAGTGCCGCCCCCGTGCGCTCCTCGCCGCCGTAGTAGCGCGCCGGGCCGCGGGCCCTGATGGCGGCGGTGCCGGGCCGGATGAGCTGCACACCGGGTGTCGCCTGCTCGAGGCGGGCGAGCACGGGCTCGAACGACCTGGCGTCGTGCAGCGGATCGTAGGGCAGCACGGTGAGCCCTGTGCAGCGGGCCTGGGCCTCGCGCACCTTGAGGCCGCGCATCACCCCGTCGCTGCGCGCGGCGGCCGAGCTGGCGTAGACCAGCCCGTGCTCGATGAGGGCGACGGGCGCATCGGGTGCGATGCCCCCGGCACGCATGGCCGCGGTCACGGGCCAGTCGGGCAGCCACACCACGATGGTGCGACCGAGGGCCGCTGCGGTTCCGGATGCCGCCCCACCAGGGCGCGCCGCCACCGCCGCCGCGCCCATCAGGCCGTCACCGCCTGCAGCAGCGGAGCGGCATCCTGCAGCTCGACCGTGCTGAACTGCTGGCGGCCATCGGGCAGCCAGAGACGCACGCTGCGCGGCCTGTCGTAGCCGAGGCGCCCGATGGCCGTGACGGTGGCCTCGCGAGCCCCGAGGTGCCCGTGGCCGTCGCCGAGGCCGGTCCACGAGCTGCTGCTGATGCTCAGGCGCGCCTCGGCCTGCGGCCACGGTCCGAGGACGACGAGGGCGGCACCGCGTTGCCGCAGCCGGGCTCCGAGGCGGGCCACGTCGGTGTCGCTCGCCCGCGTCGGCGGGCGCAGCACGACGACGGTGAGCACGTCGACGAGTGCCGCCGTCGCTGTGAGCCAGTGCTCCCCGGGATCGGGAACGAGCACCAGTCGCTCGAGGTCGACGCCGAACCTGGCCGCAGCCTCGGCCCCGAAGTCGGGAACTCCCACGACGCCGCACCAGGCGCCGCTGGCGGACGGGCCGGCGAGCAGGGCCATCGCCAGGGTCAGCGAACCATCGACGGAGTACGCGGATCCCTGACGCAACGCACCGCTCGGCAGCACGGCGGCCATGGCCGCGGAGGTGGGCAGAGCCGGGCTCTCGAGCTTGGTCGCCTGCATGCCCCGGATGCGCGCCTGGAGCTCCTGCACGCGCGACAGGGCGTCCTCAGCCCGATCGATGTCAGGGGCGGAGGCGACACTGGGGGAGTATGGAGCAGCGGCCACGAGCACCTCTCTAGTTTCGAACACATCTTCGAACTAGTCAATCTCGGCCCACCGACATCCGCTCCCCGAGACCGCCTGCAGGGGATGTCCCCGATGCCTCGGGCGGCGACCGCGGCGTAGGGTCGCCGCATCACGACACCGCACCATCGTGTCGTCAGGCCTCAGGCCGCACCTCACCCGAACAACACCCTGCCGCGAACCCTCGCGCACCGCGCCGTCATCGACGAGGCACCCCGGGCTCGCCCTTTCGCGAAGGACCCGTCATGACCAATCTGCTGAGATCGACCGCCAACCCTGCCGGCGGCCACGGAGGAGGCGTGCGCGGCGACAACATGACCCGCCGCTCCTCCCTCTTCGAAGGCCGCTTCGGCCGCATGTTCCGCGAGTTGCCACCCGCTGCCTGGCCCGCGACGGCGCTCCGCCGCCTCGGTGAGGCCATGACGGCCGAGCCCGAACGTGACCCGCTCGACCCGACCAAACCGTTCGCGGCGCCGGAGACCGACGACATCGTGCAGGACCCCGAGGAGAACCCCGGCCTGCCGTCCGGCTACACCTACTTCGGCCAGTTCGTCGACCACGACATCACCTTCGATCCCGCATCCGTGATGCAGAAGATCAACGATCCCGACGCCCTCGTCGACTTCCGCACCCCGCGTCTCGACCTCGACTCGATGTACGGGCGAGGACCGGACGACCAGCCCTACCTGTTCGATGGCAAGAAGTTCCGCCTCGGCCGTGTGCTGACCGAGCTCGGCGTGCCGAGCCCCCGCCGCGACCTGCCGCGCTACATCGACGTCCAGGATCCGGATGCCGCCCATCGGGCGCTCATCGGCGACAAGCGCAACGACGAGAACGTCATCGTCGCGCAGCTGCACGCGTCGATGATGCAGTTCCACAACAAGCTCGTCGACGAGTACCCCGGAGCGAGCTTCGCCGACGTGCAGCAGCAGGTGCGCTGGCACTACCAGTGGCTCGTGATCAACGACTACCTGGTGCGGATCTGCGGCTCCGAGCTCATCGATGCCATCCTGCCCGGTCGAGGGCAGGCGCTGCCGACCCAGGACCAGAAGCCGAAGCTCGGGTTCTACCGCTTCCGTAAGGCGCCGTACATGCCGATCGAGTTCTCGGCTGCCGCGTACAGGTTCGGCCACTCGATGATCCGCCCGATCTACAGGCTGAACATCCACCTCGACGGGGGAGACGACGTGCGGGCGGCGACGGATGACGAACGCCGCCGCGGACTCGACGGTCGGTTCTTCATCTTCGCCGGCGTGCAGCGCCGAGGACTCAACGGGTTCGACACCTTCCCGTCGCCCTGGGCCATCGACTGGAGCCTGTACTTCGACCGCACCGGGCAGCTTCCCGTCGGCGGGAAGAAGCGGGTGCAGCCCTCGTACAAGTTCGACACCTCGCTGGTGAACCCGTTGGGATTCCTGCCGGAGTTCTCCAAGGCCGGTGTCGACGAACCGCCGCTCACCATCGATCACCTGCAGGCCGCTCCCGCGCGTCCGTCGCGCGACCCGGCCAACCTCGCCGTGCGCAACCTGCTGCGCGGCATGGCACTGGAGTTGCCGAGCGGTCAGGCCGTCGCCGACGCCATGGGCATCGCTCGCATCCCCGACGAGCGTCTGTGGGTCGGCAAGGCCGCAGAAGGCGAGGAGTGGAAGCCGATCACCGAGGTGCACGAGAGCTTCGCGAACAACGCGCCGCTCTGGTACTACATCCTCGCCGAGTCGCAGGAGATCTGGACGGCCGCCGGCGACGCCTCGGCGACCATGCACCTCGGCCCCGTCGGCGGACGCATCGTCGCCGAGACCCTGATCGGCATGATCGCGGCCGATGGCGGCTCCTACCTCACGCAGAGTCCCAACTGGCAGCCGGAGGTGCATGGGCGCAGGCTGGCCACAGTCGGCGACCTGCTCGCCTTCGCCGACGAGGACTAGTCGCGATCCACCACCAAGGGGCACCGTGCTGTTCGCAGCCGGTGCCCCTATCCTGTGCCCATGGCCAGCCGACCCATCGAGGACTACGCGCTCCTCAGCAACTGCCGCACAGCAGCCCTCGTCAGCTCGGAGGGGAGCATCGACTGGCTCTGCCTCCCGCGCTACGACTCGCCGTCCACCTTCGGAGCCCTCCTCGGCACCGAGGAGAACGGGGCCTGGTCGCTGCGGCCGACGGATGCCGCAGCCACCGTCACCCGTGCCTACGACGGCGACACCTTCATCCTCGTGACCACGTGGACCACCGCGACGGGCGAGGTGGAGGTCATCGACCTGATCGCGCGCGGCGTCGGCCGCGTCGACGTGCTGCGCGAGGTGCGCGGAATCCGGGGATCGGTGGAGATGGGGATGGAGGTGCGCATCCGTTTCGGGTATTCGACGGCGCTGCCCTGGGCGCGACGGATCGACGGCGACACCGGTCAGGCCCTGCTCGCGATCGCCGGGCCCGACGCCGTCATCCTCCGTGGACGGCCTCGGCTGGAGGCCGTCGACAACGCCCACCGGGCGACCTTCACGGTCGCGGCGGGGGAGCAGGTGCCGATCTCACTGACCTGGTACCCGTCGCATCGCAACACCCCCGACCGTCTGGACCATGCCGTCGCCGTCGCCGACACCCGCGCCTGGTGGGTCGACTGGGCCAGCCGCTGGGAGCACCGCGGCCCCTACCGCGACGCCGTCGAGCGCTCGCTGCTCGTGTTGCGTGCGCTCACGCATGAGGGAACCGGCGGCATCGTGGCTGCCGCGACGACCTCGCTGCCCGAGCAGCCCGGTGGCCCGCGCAACTGGGACTACCGCTACGTCTGGCTGCGCGACGCGGCCCTCACCCTGCAGGCGCTCGCCGATCACGGCTACAACGAGGAGGTGGCGCACTGGCGGTCCTGGCTGCTGCGCGCCATCGCCGGCGATCCCGGCGACGTGCAGATCATGTACGGACTCGCCGGCGAGCGCTACCTGCCGGAGCGCGAACTCCACAGCTTCCCCGGCTACGCCGAGTCGCTTCCCGTGCGGGTGGGCAACGGCGCCGTCGACCAGTACCAGGCCGACGTCATCGGCGAGGTCATGGTGGCCCTGCACGTCGCGCGGGAGAACGGCCACGGCGACCTCGAGAACGCCTGGCCGTTGCAGCGCGCTCTGCTCGGCTTCCTCGAGGAGAACTGGCAGCGACCCGACCAGGGCATCTGGGAGATCCGCGGCGATGCGCTCTTCTTCACCCATTCCCGAGTCATGCTCTGGTCGGCATTCGACCGCGGCGTCGCCGCCATCGAGCAGTTCGGGGCCGAGGGACCGGTGGACACCTGGCGGATGCTCCGCGACACGCTGCGTGCCGAGATCGACGAGAAGGGCGTCGACCCCGAACGCGGCTGCTTCGTGCAGCACTATGGTTCGGCCGAGGTCGACGCATCGCTGTTGATCCTCCCGCAGGTGGGCTTCTGCGCGGCAGATGACCCACGGATGCTGGCGACTGTCGCCGCGATCGAGTCCGACCTGCTCCACCACGGCCTCGCGCAGCGGTACAGGACCGAGGCCGGAGTCGACGGGTTGCCGCCGGGGGAGAATCCGTTCCTCGCCTGCTCGTTCTGGCTCGCCCATCAGTACGCGGAGTCGGGCCGTCTGGGGGATGCCCTCGCGCTGATGGACCGCCTCGTGGGCCTGAGCAACGACGTCGGCCTGCTCGCCGAGGAGGTCGATCCCGTCACCGGGCACCACTGGGGCAACATCCCGCAGGCGCTCTCGCACCTCGCCCTCGTGCGGGCGGCGGATGCGATCTGCCGGGCGGAGGCGCGACTCTGAGGCGCCGGGCCCTCGGGACGGACGGCGCGGCTCGCAGCCGCCCTGTCGTCGGCCACGGGTAGCCTGAAACCATGTGCGGTCGCTTCGTCATCTCCGACACCCAGCCCGATCTCGTGGCGCTGTTCGACATCGAGATCGTCGGCGAGAACCTTCCGGGTCCGAGCTGGAACATCCGCCCGACCGACCAGGTTCCGATCGTGCTCGAGTCGACCAAGGGCGGCCCGGCCGTGCGCCGCCTCGAGTCCGCCCGCTGGTCGCTGGTGCCGTCGTTCGCGAAGGAGCTGGCGTCGCCGTATCCGACGTTCAACGCGCGCTCGGAGGACCTGGCCGAGAAGGCCAGCTTCGCGGCATCCGTCGCCACGAGACGAGCGCTCATCCCCACCGACGGCTACTACGAGTGGCACACCGACGGGTCGGCCAAGACGCCGTACTTCGTGCATCCGCCCGAGGGTGAGCGCATGGCCTTCGCCGGCCTGTACTCGTGGTGGCGTGACCCGTCCAAGGCCGAGTCCGACCCGTCGCGGTGGGTGCTGTCGGCCACCATCCTGACCATGGACGCCGTCGCTCCGCTCGATGCCCTGCATCCGCGCACCCCCGTCGTCCTTCCCGACTGGATGTGGGACACCTGGCTCGACCCCGACGAGGAGGCCGATCAGGAGTTCGTCAACGCCGCCGTCGAGGCTGCGCGCCCCACCGCGGCCACGCTGGAGTTCCACGAGGTGGCCCCGGTGCGCGAGAACGGCCCGAGCCTGATCGAGCCCGCGGCGATCCCTGTCGGCTCGTTGTGAGCGCGGGGCGCTGACGCCTCGGAGGATCGGGGAGAGCGGCCTGAAACCGGAGGAAACATTTCCTCCGGAAACGACGAAGGCCCCGGTCATCGACCGGGGCCTTCACTGTCTCAACACAGTGTGCGCGAAGGGGGACTTGAACCCCCACGCCCTTTCGGGCACTAGCACCTCAAGCTAGCGCGTCTACCAATTCCGCCATCCGCGCGTGTTGTTTGCGAGCCATGGTTTCCCCGGCCCGAGGTAAGACATTAGCACGATTCGAGAGGGTGTTTTTACACGTGGTGACCACGGCGGAGGGGCAAGGTAACGTGACCGGCATGCCTGAAACATCCTCCGCAACGCGCTCGCACGACGACACGCCCGAGGAGCTCGAGAGTACGGCGGCCATCGCGCGCGACCTCATCCGGTTCGACACCACGAACTACGGGGAGGGCCGGTCGAACGGGGAGGCGGATGCCGCCGCCTACGTCTCCGCGTACCTCGAGCGCCTCGGCCTCGAGCCCGTGACGTTCGAGTCGGCGCCGGGTCGCGCGAGCGTGATCGCCCGGGTCGAGGGACGTGATCGCTCGAAGCCGGCGCTGGTGCTGCACGGCCACCTCGACGTGGTTCCGGCCGACCCCGAGAACTGGAGCGTCGACCCCTTCGGCGGCGTCATCAAGGACGGCATGCTCTGGGGTCGCGGTGCCGTCGACATGAAGGACATGGACGCCATGATCCTCGGCGCCCTCGACGACATCCTGACGGCCGGCGAGAAGCCGGAGCGCGACACCATCGTCGCCTTCTTCGCCGACGAGGAGAACGGCGGCGTCTACGGAGCGCACTGGCTCGTCGACAATCACCCCGAGCTGTTCGAGGGCGCAGGGGAGGCCATCAGCGAGGTCGGCGGCTACTCGACCATGGTGGGGGACCAGCGTGCCTACCTGCTGCAGACGGGCGAGAAGGCGCTGATGTGGATCAAGCTCATCGCCCGCGGCCCCGCGGCGCACGGGTCGCGCCTGGTGGCGCAGAACGCCGTCACGCGGGTCGCTGAGGCCGTGGCGGCCATCGGCCGTCTCGAGTGGCCCATCCGCCTCACCGACACCACCGAGCAGCTGCTCGCCGAAGTGGCCCGCATCCTCGAGGTCGAGCCGACCGACCTCGGCCCCGACGGCCTCGCCCTGGCCACGGGATCGGCGTCGGGATTCATCCAGGCGACCCTGCGCACGACGTCGAACCCGACCATGCTGAACGCCGGCTACAAGCACAACGTCATCCCCGACAGGGCCGAGGCCGCGATCGACATCCGCACCCTCCCCGGTGACGAGGACGAGGTGCTCGCCACCATCCGCGCGATCATCGGCGACGACATCGAGATCGTGGTGACCCACCGCGACGTCGGGCTGGAGAATCCGTTCAGCGGCGCGCTCGTCGACACGGTCGCCGCCCTGATCTCCGAACACGATCCGGAGGCCGTGGTGCTGCCGTACCTCCTCTCGGGCGGCACCGACAACAAGGCGCTGTCGAAGCTCGGCATCCGCGGCTACGGGTTCGCCCCCCTGCGCCTGCCGGCCGAGCTCGACTTCCCGGCGATGTTCCACGGGGTCGACGAGCGGGTGCCGCTCGACGCATTAGTCTTCGGTAGAGCGGTTCTCCGCGACCTTCTGTTGAGCTACTGAACCAGAGAGCAGCCCATTGGATCTCATCAACGCGATCATCCTCGGACTCGTCCAGGGACTGACGGAATTCCTCCCGATCTCCTCGAGTGCCCACCTGCTGATCGTCGGTCAGTTCCTCGGAACAGGCGATGACCCGGGAGCCCGCTTCACCGCCATCACGCAGATCGGCACCGAGCTCGCCGTCATCATCTTCTTCTGGCGCGACATCGTGCGCATCATCGCGCAGTGGGCCAAGTCGCTGGTCGGCAAGGCACCGCGCAACGATCCCGACGCCCGGATGGGCTGGCTGATCATCATCGGCTCCATCCCGATCGTCGTCCTCGGCCTGCTGTTCCAGGACCAGATCGAAACCGTGCTCCGCAACCTGTGGATCACGGCGATCATGCTGATCGTCTTCGGCATCCTCCTGGGCATCGCGGATGCCGTGGGAGCCAAGCGCCGGCGCCTCAAGGACCTCACGTACCCGCACGGAATCCTCTACGGCCTCGCTCAGGCGCTCGCACTCATCCCCGGCGTCTCACGGTCGGGCGGCACCATCACGATGGGCCTGTTCCTCGGCTACGAGCGCAAGGCGGCCGCGCGCTACGCGTTCCTGCTGGCGATTCCCGCCGTTCTGGGCAGTGGCTTCTACCAGGTCTACAAGTCGATCGCCGACCCGTGCCTCGAGGCCGCGACGAACTGCACGCCCGAGGTCTTCGGGCCGTTCGAGACGCTGGCGGCGACAGTCGTCGCCTTCGCCGTGGGGCTCGTCGTGATCGCGTTCTTCATGAGCTACATCTCGCGCCGCAGCTTCCTGCCGTTCGTGATCTACCGCCTGGTGCTCGGCGTCGCCCTGATGATCATGCTCGCGACGGGCGTGCTCGTTCCGTAGTCTCCGCCGCCGGCACCGACCCGATCGCCGCGGGCGAGCGGAGCGACCGCCCGATGCGCGCTTCGGCCGCGGACTCCGTCCGGGCCTCAGCGAGCGGATTCGCGTCAGTGCCGCCGCGGGTCGTCGTTGCGGCCGTCGGGGCGGTCGCCGCGCTTGCGCAGGTACTTCTCGAACTCCTGGGCGATGGCCTCGCCGCTCGCCTCGGGGGAGTCGACGGTGTCGCGCGCCTGCTCGAGCTGCACGATGTACGCGGCCATGTCCTCGTCGTCGGCCGCGAGGGCGTCGATGCCGGCCTCCCAGGCCGCGGCCTCGCTCACCAGGTCGCCGCGGGGGATGGTCACGTCGATGACCTCTTCGAGTCTGTCGATGAGCGCCAGCATGGCCTTCGGCGACGGCGCGTTGTGCACGTAGTGCGGCACGGACGCCCAGATCGTGAGGGTCGGGATGTCCACCTTCTCGGCGGCATCCGCCAGCACGCTCAGGATGCCGACGGGACCCTCGTACGTCGAGCGTTCCAGGTGCAGGGCCGCACGCATGTCGGCGTTGTCGCTGGCCGACATCAGGGAGATGGGGCGGGTGTGCGGAACGTCGGCGAGCATGGCGCCGAGGAACACGATGCCGCCGATGTCGGCGGCGAGGGCCGCGTCGATGACCTCGGCTGCGAAGCTCTTCCAGCTGCGCGATGGTTCGGTTCCCAGCAACAGGTAGATGTTCCCCGTGTTCGCACCGCTCACCTGCAGGTCGGCATCCGCAGCCAACGAGGCGACCTCGGCCTCGGGCTTCGCCGGCCCGTACAGGTCGGCGCTCGGCCAGGTGAGAGTGCGCTGGCCGTCCTCGTCCGTCGCCACCATCGGCCGGTTGAACTGGTAGTCGAAGTACAGCTCGGGGTCGACGGTGAAGATCTCGACGAGCTCGAGCTCGTCCTTGAGGGAGCGCACGGCTCCGGATGCCGCTTCGCCGGCGTCGTTCCAGCCCTCGAAGGCGACGACCAGGATGCGACCGTTCAGGATGCCGTTGCGTTCTGCCACCGGGGGCGACCTCGATTCCGTCCGGGGCCCGTCCGGCCCTGATCTCAAGGATAGGACGCGCAAAGTAGACTTGACCGTTGTGACCACAGACACTCCGGCAGCCGTCCTCTGGGATATGGACGGCACCCTCGTCGACACCGAACCGTACTGGATGCGTGCCGAGACCGAGCTCATCGAGTCGTTCGGCGGTGTCTGGACCCACGAGGACGCCCTCGGCGTCGTGGGCCTCGGACTCTGGGAGTCGGCCCGCATCTTCCAGGAGGCCGGCGCCGACCTCGACGCTGACGCCATCGTCGACTACCTCACGAACAGCGTGCAGCAGCAGTTGGAGACCGACGGGGTGCCGTGGCGCCCCGGTGCCCGCGAACTGCTCGCCGAACTGCGTGAGAACGGCGTGAGGACCGCGCTCGTCACCATGTCCGTGAAGCGGATGGCCGACCAAGTGGCCGCGCTCATCGGCTTCCCGGCCTTCGACGTGATCGTGACGGGCGATTCCGTCGAGAACCCCAAGCCGTTCCCGGATGCCTACCTCGCCGCCGCCGAGCAGCTCGGCGTGGCGGCATCCGCCTGTCTCGCGATCGAGGACTCCGTGCCCGGGCTCGCGTCGGCTCGTGCTGCAGGATGCAGCACCCTCGGTGTGCCCCACATGGTTCCCCTCGCGGCATCCGCCGCCGACGTGCTCTGGCCGACGCTCGAGGGACGCACCATGGCCGATCTCTTCGCCGTGCATGACCGCAGTGCCTCTGACCGCAGTGCCCACCCCGGCGTCGACCGCGACGCCGCATCAGCGGAAGGCATCGCCCGATGACCGCAGAAGACCACCGCCCGGCCAACAGCGGGCCGTTCCGCATCGGCGATCGCGTGCAGCTCACGGGCCCCAAGGGCAAGATGAACACCATCACGCTCGAGTCGGGCAAGGACTTCCACTCGCACCGCGGCATCCTGCCGCACGACGACATCATTGGCCTGCCCGACGCGTCCGTCGTCACCAACAACGCCGGCGTCGAGCACCTCGCACTCCGTCCGCTGCTGGCCGACTTCGTCATGTCGATGCCTCGCGGCGCGGCGATCATCTACCCCAAGGACGCAGCGCAGATCCTCGCGCTGGCCGACATCTTCCCCGGGGCGACGGTGGTCGAGGCCGGCGTCGGCTCCGGCGCGCTCTCGCTCTGGCTGCTGCGTGCGATCGGCCCGGCAGGCCGACTCGCCTCCTTCGAACGCCGCGAGGAGTTCGCCGACGTCGCTCGCGGCAACGCCGAGACCTTCCTCGGCTACGAGCCCGAGAACTGGTCGATCACCCTGGGTGATCTCGCCGAGGAGCTCCCGCGGCAGGTGGAGACGGACGGCGCCGACAGGGTCGTGCTCGACATGCTCGCTCCCTGGGAGTGCCTGCCGGCCGTGTCCGACGCGCTGAAGCCCGGCGGCGTGCTGCTCTGCTACGTCGCCACCGTCACCCAGCTCTCGCGTGTGGCGGAGGCGATCCGCGCCACCGGCGAGTACACCAACCCGCAGTCCAGCGAGACGATGGTGCGCGGCTGGCACGTCGAGGGACTGGCGGTGCGTCCCGACCACCGCATGATCGGTCACACCGGCTTCCTGCTCACCGCACGACGCCTCGCCCCCGACACCGTCCTGCCCGAGCTCAAGCGTCGCCCGTCGAAGACCGACTTCAGCGACGAGGACGTCGAGCTCTGGACTCCGGGAGCCCTCGGCGAGCGCACCGTCAGCCCCAAGAGCATGCGCAAGCGCGTACGGGCCGCTGGAGCCGGTGCAGCGGCCTCGAAGGCCCGCGACCTCGAGGCCGACTAAGATCACTGTTCGGGCACGACGGCAGCCGTCGGCATCCGTCACCGCACTCCCCACATTCCCCAGAACTCAGCATCGAAACGAGGACCCGTGCGCAAGCTTCCCGCGCTCATCGCGGCCGCCGGCCTGATCGCGGTCGCACTGACCGCCTGCTCATCCACCCCGTCCGCGGCCGACTGCACCGGTGGCGCCCCGTCGGGTGACGCGTCGAAGCTCGTCACGGCAACGGGGGAGTTCGGATCGGCCCCCACCGTCGACTTCCCGACCCCGCTGAAGGCCAGTGGCACTCAGTCCAGCGTCATCACCGCGGGCACCGGAGCAGGCATCATCGCCGGCCAGAAGGTGACCATCGAGATGTCCGTCTACAACGGCACCACCGGTGAGCTCATCGAGAAGACGAAGTACGGCGCCGACGACACCACGCCGCTCTCGCTCGTGGTCGCCAAGGACCAGGTGCAGGAGGGACTCCGCAAGGGCCTGCTGTGCGCAACGGAGGATTCGCGCATCGCCGTCGTCGTGCCGCCGAAGGACGCCTTCGGCGAAGCGGGCAACGCCAGCATCAAGGTCGGCCCGAAGGACAACCTGGTCTTCGTCATCGACGTGGACAAGACCTACCTCACCCGTGCGAACGGTGCCGAGCAGACGCCGCAGAACGGATTCCCGTCGGTCGTGCTGGCCGAGAACGGCGCCCCCGGAATCACCATCGGGTCGGATGCTCCTCCGAAGGACCTGAAGGTCGCCGTGCTCAAGAAGGGCACCGGCGACGCCATCGCCCAGGGCGACAGCGTCACCGTGCATTACACCGGCGTCATCTGGGACGGCACCAAGCCCAGCACAGTCTTCGACTCCAGCTGGGAGCGCGGCGCCCCCGCGACCTTCACGGCGGCATCCGGAGTCGACGGCGGCGTGATCGAGGGCTTCGCCGATGCCCTCGTCGGCCAGACCGTGGGCTCGCAGTTCATCGCCGTCATCCCGCCGGACAAGGGCTACGGCGACACCGCCCAGGACACCATCCCCGCGAACTCGACGCTCGTGTTCGTGGTCGACGTCCTCGGCATCGGCTAGCAGCACGCGTAGCGGGGAGACGGGGTCGGATGCAGCAGCATCCGGCCCCGTCTCGCTTCGCCGGCACACGCGGAACAGTAAGATCGCAGACGTGCCTGCCAGTCCTCCCACCTCCGTCGAAGAGCGGCTCTTCAGCCTCACCCTCGCCCTCATGGCGAGCGAGAACGGGCTGACGAAGGCCGACATCCTCTCGACGGTGCAGGGCTACAGCCGGGACTACAGGGCCGGCGGAGACAACACCGCCCTCGAGCGCAAGTTCGAGCGCGACAAGGACGCCGTGCGCGAGCTCGGCATCCCCCTGGAGACCATCGACTCGCCCGATCGGCCCGGCGACAACACGGCTCTGCGCTACCTCATCCCGAAGCGCCTCTACGACCTGCCCAGCGACATCGAGTTCTCCCCGCAGGAGATCGGCCTGCTCGCCCTGGCCGCCGCCGTCTGGCGCGAGGGGTCCCTGTCCGACGACTCCCGACGCGCCCTGCTCAAGCTCAGCTCACGCGGCATCGAGGCGAGCGAGCCGCTGGTCGGGTACGCGCCGCGCATCAGGGTGCGGGAGGCGGCGTTCGCGCCGCTCCAGGCTGCGCAGACCGCGAAGGTCGTCGTGTCATTCCCGTACCTGAAGCCGGGGGAGTCGACCCCGCGTCGCCGGACCGTGCTCCCGCTCGCCCTGGTGCAGCACGAGGGGCGCTGGCACCTCTACGCACAGGACATCGATGCCGGCGCCACCCGCACCTTCCTGCTGTCACGGATCGTCGCGACGGTGGTGCAGCGTCCCGACGTCGCGGCCCCCGAGATCGACACCACCGGAGCCGTCGAGCGGTCCCAGGCCGAACTCGCCGCGGTGTCGCTGCGCAACCGGGCCGTGATCGAGACCAGGCCCGAGACCGATGCCGCGATGCGTCTCGGCCGCCGGGCCGCATCCGTCGAGAACGACGGCGCTCGCGTCGTGCTGCACTTCACCGACCTCGACATCCTGGCCGACGAACTCGCCGGGTACGGCCCCGAAGTGCTCGTGCACGAGCCGCCGGCGCTCCGGGCCGCGGTGCATCGGCGCCTGCTGCAGGTCGCCGCCCAGCATGCCTCGGGCGATCCGCGCCAGGAAGGAGCCGATCGTGGCTGAACGCCGACGCACCCTCCTCGGAGCCGACCGCACCCTGTTCATGCTGTCTGTCGTCCCCTACCTGCTCGACCGCGGCGCCGTCTCCGTCGACGAGGTCGCCGAGCACTTCGACGTCACGCCCGACCTGGTTCGGCGTACCATCGCCCTGCTGCCGATGACGGGCATTCCGGGTGAGTCCAAGGCCTACCTCGACAACGACCTGTTCGAGATCGACTACGACGCCCTCGAGGAGGGCACCGTCATCCTCACGCGCAACATCGTCATCGACGAGGCTCCCCGTTTCTCGGCGCGCGAGGCGGCCGCCCTCATCGCGGGCCTCAAGTACCTCTCCGCGCTGCCCGAGAACGCCGACAGCGACGCGATCAGCGTGCTTCTGGCCAAGCTGGCCCGTGGCTCGTCGGCGACTCCGGCCGAGATGGGCGTCGAGACCGGGGTTCCGGATGCCACGCGCGCCCTGCTGCGTTCCGCGGCGTCGGCCGGCACCAGGGTGGCGTTCGACTACCGCACCTCGCGGGGAGACGCCGAGCGGCGCGTCGTCGATCCTCTGCGCCTCGAGTCGATCGACCGCGACTGGTACCTGCGCGCCTGGGACCACGCCCGCGAGGCCCTGCGCACGTTCAGGCTCGACCGCATGGACGCCGTCGAGGTGCTCTCCGAACCCGCGACCCGCACGATCGATGACTTCTCCCTGTCCGACGACATCTTCCAGGGCTCGCCCGACGACCTCGAAGTCGTCATCGAGGTTCCCGTCGATGCCCTCCCGCTGCTCGCCGACTTCCGGCCGGAAGGCCAGGAACCGGGTTCCGCGCCCGGCCTCGTGCGCACGACGCTGCGCGTAGCCCACCACCACGGCCTCAAGCGCATCGTCGCCGGGTACGCGGGCATCATCACCGTCGTCTCCCCGCCCGAGGCGCGCCGGGTCATCGCCGAGTGGGCTGCCGCCGGGGCCGAGCAGTACGCTGCGGACGGCGTCGAGGGTTAGGGCGACGGATGCCGGGCTGGTCGTGGTTCCTCATCTGGGGTGTGCTCCTCGTGGCGCTCGTGCTGGTCGTCGTGATCCTCGGCCGTCGCGCCTGGCGCAAGGGGCGCTCGGCCCTCGACGCCTACGGGGAGCTCACCCGCACGACGTCCGAGCTCGAGCGGGTGCTCGACCAACTCGACGATGCGACTGCTCAGGTCGCCGCTCGGGAGTACGCGGTGTTCGGAGATCGGGACGAACGCTCCTTCGCCTGGGGCGTGCGCAGGGCGGAGCGGGCGCATCGCCGTCAGGCCCGCCGGGATGCCCGAGTCGCGCGGGGTAGACTACTGACACATTCCACGCAGAATTGGACCAGCTGACATGCTTCAGAACCTCACCGGATGGCACTTCCTGATCATCCTCGTGATCATCCTTCTGCTCTTCGGCGCTCCCAAGCTCCCGGCGCTGGCCCGCAGCCTCGGCCAGTCGATGAAGATCCTCAAGACCGAGGTCGCGTCGGACAAGAAGCCTGAAGAGCCGACCACCGTCATCAACGCCGACGGCAGCACCACCGTCACGAACCCCGACGGCACCACCACGACGACGACAGTCCGTCCCGCCGACGCCGGCAATGCCGGCTCGACCGGTCCAGCCGCCAAGAACTAGCGTGGCCGCTCGCGCATCGAAGCGCAGCAACAGCGAAGGTCGGATGTCGTTGGGCCAGCACCTGCTGGAGCTGCGCAAGAGACTCTTCCTGGCCGCCGGCGGCATCGCCGTGGGGGCCGTCATCGGCTGGTTCCTCTCCGACTTCGTGTGGAACGCCCTGCGCGTTCCCGTCCTGACGATCGCCACGGCCCAGAACCGCAACGCAGTCATCAACTACCCCGACATCACCTCGGCGTTCGACCTGAAGTTGCAGATCGCCTTCTACGTCGGCCTCGTGATCTCCAGTCCCGTGTGGCTGTACCAGATCTTCGCCTTCTTCATGCCGGCCCTCAGCCGCACCGAGAAGCAGTACACCTTCGGGTTCTTCTTCACCGCCGTGCCCCTGTTCCTCCTCGGATGCGCGGCCGGCTGGTACGTGCTGCCCCACGTCGTCGAGCTCATGACGAGCTTCGCCCCGGCTGACGACGCCGCGTTCATCAATGCGAAGGACTACTTCCAGTTCGTGCTGAAACTGGTGCTGGCGATCGGCATCGCCTTCGTCCTCCCGGTCTTCCTCGTTCTGTTGAACTTCGCCGGGGTGATCAGCGCGAAGTCGATCATCGCCTCCTGGCGCTGGGCGATCCTCGTGATCTGCCTGTTCACCGCCATCGCGACCCCCGCCGCCGACGTCGTGTCGATGTTCATGCTCGCGATTCCGATGGTCGTGCTGTACTTCGCCGCCTGGGGCATCGCCTGGCTCCACGATCGCCGGGCGGAGCGGCGCGCACGGGCGTTCGAGGCCGAGCTCGCGCTCTGAGCGCCACGCACGACTTAGGCTGAGGGAGTGAGCACACCCTCCCCGGCCGAGCGGTACGCAGCCTACAAGACCAGCTCGACGCATCCGCAGCTCGAAGCGTTCCGCGCCGGGCTCAGCTTCGATCTCGACGACTTCCAGCGTGGCAGCTGCGCCAGCCTCGAAGACGGCGGCAGCGTGCTGGTCGCGGCCCCCACCGGCGCAGGCAAGACAGTCGTCGCCGAGTTCGCCGTCTTCCTGGCGATGCAGCAGCGCCGGGCGAAGGTGTTCTACACGACGCCCATGAAGGCGCTCTCGAACCAGAAGTTCAACGAGTTCGTCGACGAGTACGGCGCTTCCGAGGTCGGCCTGCTCACCGGCGACACCAACATCAACTCGAGCGCGCGCATCGTGGTCATGACCACGGAGGTGCTGCGCAACATGCTCTACGCGGACTCCGACCTGCTCACCGACCTCGCGTTCGTCGTGATGGACGAGGTGCACTTCCTGGGCGACCGCTTCCGCGGGGCCGTCTGGGAGGAGGTCATCATCCACCTGCCTCAGAGCGTGCGCATGGTGTCTCTGAGTGCGACGGTCTCCAATGCCGAGGAGTTCGGCGACTGGCTGCAGGCCGTGCGCGGCGACACCGCCGTCATCGTCTCCGAGGACCGACCGGTTCCCCTGGAGCAGCACGTGCTCGTGCGCACCAAACTCGTCGACCTGTTCGACTCGTCCGGCGTCATCACCACGACGCGGGTGAACCCGGAGCTCGTGCAGCTGGCGGCATCCGGAGGACGATCCATCCAGAATCGGTCGACCGCCGGCCGACGCGGACGCGACCGCGGCGGCTACCACCGTCCGCCGCCGCACGAGGGCCGCATGCCCCGCGAAGACCTGGTCGCCCTGCTCGACGGCAAGCACCTGCTTCCGGCGATCTTCTTCATCTTCAGCCGCGTCGGCTGCGATCAGGCCGTACGCCAGGTCCTGCGCAGCGGGATCAGGCTGACGGATGCCGCGGAGCGCAGCGAGATCCGCCGCATCGCCGAGGAGCGCAGCCGCACCATGGTCGACGAGGACCTGGCGGTGCTCGGCTACTGGGAGTGGCTCGAAGGCCTCGAGCGCGGAGTCGCAGCCCACCACGCCGGCATGCTGCCCGCCTTCAAGGAGGTCGTGGAGGAGCTGTTCCAGAAGAAGCTCGTGAAGGTCGTCTTCGCCACCGAGACGCTGGCGCTGGGCATCAACATGCCCGCCCGCACCGTCGTGATGGAGAAGCTGGAGAAGTTCAACGGCGAGGCCAGGGTTCCGGTGACGCCGGGGGAGTACACCCAGCTCACGGGCCGTGCCGGCCGCCGCGGCATCGACGTCGAGGGGCACTCGGTCATCCAGTGGCAGCAGGGCCTCGATCCGCAGGCCGTCGCCTCGCTGGCATCGCGGCGCAGTTATCCGCTCAATTCCAGCTTCCGGCCGACGTACAACATGGCCGTCAACCTGATCGAGCAGTTCGGCCGGGAGCGCGCCCGCGACATCCTCGAGTCCTCGTTCGCGCAGTTCCAGGCCGACCGCTCCGTCGTCGATCTCGCCCGCACGGTGCGCCAGCAGCAGGAGTCCCTCACCGGGTACGAGGAGGCGATGACGTGTCACCTCGGCGACTTCCGCGAGTACGCCTCGATCCGCCACCAGCTCAGCGACCTCGAGAAGCAGGGTGCACGCGCCGAGAGTCAGCCGCAGGCCGCCCGCCAGAAGCGCCAGCGCGAGCTCACGAAGCTGCGCAACCGGCTGAAGTCGCATCCGTGCCACGCCTGCGCCGAGCGTGAGGCCCACTCCCGCTGGGCCGAACGCTGGTACCGCCTGAAGCGCGAGAACGACACCCTGCAGCAGCAGATCCGAGCGCGCACCGGAGCCGTCGCCCGCATCTTCGACCGCGTGACCGACGTTCTGCTGCGCCTCGACTACCTCGAGCGCGATGAGCACGGGCGCCTGGCGGCGACATCGGCCGGCCGGATGCTGCGCCGCATCTACGGCGACCGCGACCTGCTCGCGGCCGAGGCCCTGCGGCGCGGCCTCTGGGACTCGCTCGATCCGGCCGCCCTCGCCGCCATGGCCTGCGCCCTCGTCTTCGAGCCGCGTCGCGAGGAGAGCGAGACGGTGGAGCGCTACCTGCCGCGCGGCGCATTCCCGGCCGCGCTCGAGGCGACGCAGCTGCTCTGGAGCGATCTCGATGACCTCGAGCGGGACAGCAAGCTGCAGGGATCGAGCCCGATCGCCACCGGCCTCTGCCTGGCGATGTACAAGTGGGCCAGGGGCGGCCGGCTGCCCGATGTGCTCAAGGAGGCCGACATGGCCGCCGGCGACTTCGTGCGCTGGACCAAGCAGACCATCGACCTGCTCGACCAGCTCTCGGTCGTGGCTGACAACCCTGTGGCCCGCAATGCCCGCGCTGCGATCGACGGCGTGCGCCGGGGGATCGTGGCGTACTCGACGGTCGCCTGAGGGTTCCCCTGCGCCCGAGCCCGCCTGAACGAAACGCCGCGTCCGCTCGCTTAGGCTGAACGGGTGCATCTCGGCGTCCCCACTCAGCGTGCGACGCCGCTCGTTCCGTTCTGGGGAGCGATCCTGCTCGCCGCAGGCTCCGGCTACCTCCTCGACGCGGCGTTCCCCGACCGCGGCTGGTGGCCCCTCGCACCCGTCGCCATGCTGCTCCTGCTCGTGGCGCTCCGCGGCCGCAGCTTCGGAACCGGTCTGCTGGTCGGCCTGGTCAGCGGTTCCGTGTTCTGGCTCGTGCAGATCATCTGGCTGACGCGCTACCTCGGCCCGGTGCCGTGGTTGGCCCTCGGCATCCTGCAGGCCATCTTCTTCGCCATCGGCTGCGCGATGATCGCGGTCGTGCTCGGATGGGGACCGGCCGTCTGGCCGACCCGACTGGGTCGCCTCGGCATGCTCCCGATCGTCGTGGCCGGTCTCTGGACCGCCCGCGAGGGCTTCACGGCCGTCGCCCCGTACGGCGGCTTCGCCTGGGGACGTCTCGCGCTCTCGCAGTCGGAGAGCCCGTTCACCGACCTCGCCGCGTGGCTCGGCATGGCCGGCCTCAGTTTCGTGATCGCGTGGATCGCCGCGTTCGCGTTCTTCCTGATCCTCGAGACGGATGCCGCAGCCCTCAGGCGCGTCGGCGCGATCGTCGCCGCCCTCGCCGTACTGATCGTGCTGCCGGCGTGGCCGACCATCGTGTCGGGCACCACCACGGTCGCTGCGGTGCAGGGCAACGCCGATGCCGGCCTCTTCGCCAACCGGCCCGCAGGCGAGATCCTCATGGACCACGTGGCCGCGACGCTCCCGGTGCAGGGCGAGGACGTCGACATGGTGGTCTGGCCCGAGAATGCGTCTGACGTCGACCCCACCCGCTCAGCCCAGGCCGCACAGATGCTCGACGACGTCGCCACGGCCCTCGACGCCCCCGTGGTCGCCGGAACCGTGACCGAGCGCGACGGCCTCTACTACAACACCTCGTTCCTCTGGGAGCCGGGCGAGGGCATCGTCGACTACTACGACAAGGGGCATCCGGTGCCCTTCGCCGAGTACATGCCGGACCGCGCGTTCTGGCGACCGTTCGCGCCGGACCTCATCGACCTGGTCGGCCGCGACTACCAGATGGGGAAGACCGATGGCGTCTTCGACATCGACGGCGTCATCGCGGGCATCTCCATCTGCTTCGACATCGCCGATGACCAGCTGATCTCGAACCTGATGGGCCAGGGTGCGCAGATCATCCTCGCCCAGACCAACAACGCCGACTTCGGCACCGCCGAACAGCCGACGGACGAGAGCGCCCAGCAGCTCGCCATCGCACGGATCCGTGCCGTGGAGACCGGCCGCACTGTCGTCAACATCTCGACGGTGGGCGAGAGCGCGATCGTCGCGCCGGACGGATCGACCATCGACTCCCTGCCGGCGTTCACCGCAGGTGCCATGGTTCAGGAGGTGCCGCTCAGCGACACCACCACGCCGGCCATGGTCATCGGCCGGGGACTCGAGTGGCTGGTCTCCGGGGTGGGCCTCGCCGGGCTGCTGCTGGCGTGCATCGCCGCCGGGCGGGCACGCCGCATCCGTCGATCCGCTCGCTGAACCGGGCTTCGATCTCGTGGATCACGGGATGCGGTGGACACGAGCCCGTTAAACCGGAAACGCGACCGCCTCCGTGGGAGACGATCGCGTTCGGTGGTGCTTCTACGCTCAGGCGCCGATCTTCTGCTGGCCACGACGGGCGCGCAGGATGTTCAGTCGTTCCTCGAGGAGCTCTTCGAGCTCGGGGATGGTGCGACGCTCGAGCAGCATGTCCCAGTGCGTGCGGGCGACCTTCTCGTCGGAGCGGTCGATGACGACCGGCTTCGAGTCGACGATGAGGATGGCCTCGAGGCCGCACTGCTTGCACTCCCAGCTCTGCGGGGCCTCGGCATCAGCCGAGAACGTCATCACGGACTCGTGACCGCAGTGCTCGCACCGGTAGGTGTGATTGACGCGCTGTGCGAAAGCGACGCCCTCTTCGCTCTGAAGGCTCTGTGCGCCCAAGCGCATTCCACGCAAACTACGATCAGCCATGGTGATCTCCTCTCACTGCCTGATCAGTTATAGCGGGCCAAGCTGGGCGTTCCCTTGCCGTGACCTCCTGTTCGCACAGCGCTCTCCCAGACAACGGGGCCCATCGCGGGATTCACAGCTGGCGGTCAGGCTGGGGGTTCGCCGTCGCGTCGGAGCACGTGAGCGGCGACGTCGGCCCGGTCGGTGACGATGCCGTCGATGCCGAGTTCGAAGAGCCTGCGCATGGCCATCGGGTCGTTCACGGTCCAGACGTGCACCTCGAGACCCGCGGCGTGCACGGCATCGATCACCCGAGGAGTGACCAGCTGGATGCCGGCACTCCTCTCGGGGATCTGGAGGGCCACCAGACCGGTCAGGCTCTTCGCTGCGTTGCTGCGCAGCCCGGTGCGGGCACCGAGCACCGCCCGGACGACGATCGATGCGGATGCCGAGGACACGACTCCGGGCAGGAGTGCCACGGCTGCGGCCCGGCGCCGTTCGGAGAACGAGGTGATCAGCACGCGCTCGAGTGCCTCGGTCGCACGCACGGTCGATGCGACGCTTGCGATGGAGCCGGCATCCTTCACATCGATGTTGAAGCGAGCTGACGGGAATGTCGTGAGGGCATCCTCGAGGGTGCAGAACGACTGGCCGTGACCGAGATCGATCTCGAGCAGCTCCTCGGCCGACAGATCGCCGATGCGTTGCCGGCGCCCGACGAGTCGCGCGAGATCGGGATCGTGGCTGATGATCGCGACTCCGTCGCGACTCGTGTGCACATCGGTCTCGAGGTGGGTGGCCCCGACCTCGAAGGCGCGTTGGAAGGCGAGGAGGGTGTTCTCCGGGGCCGACACGGCGAGGCCACGATGCGCGAAGACGCGCGGCCACGCCGTGTCGAGGTAAGAACCCGGAGGCTGCACGAGGGGGCCCGGAGGATCAGGAGGAGACCGGCGGATCGGCCGGGGGAGTGGCCCCGCCCCGTCCTGGGATGAACGCGGAGCTGAAGCCCTTGAGGGCCTCGGTGAACTCGCTCGGGATGATCCAGAGCTTGCTCGCCTCTCCCTGCGCGATCTGCGGGAGGGTCTGGAGGTACTGGTAGGCCAGCAGCTTCGGATCGGGGTCACCCTCGTGGATGGCCGTGAAGACCGTCCGGATGGCCTCCGCCTCACCCTGGGCTCTGAGCACCGCGGCCTTGGCATCGCCCTCGGCCCGCAGGATCTCGGCCTGGCGAGCACCCTCCGCCGTCAGGATCGCGGACTGCTTCGTACCCTCGGCGGTCAGGATGAGTGCACGGCGGTCGCGCTCGGCACGCATCTGCTTCTCCATCGAGTCCTGGATGGAGTGGGGCGGATCGATCGCCTTGAGCTCGACGCGGTTCACGCGGATGCCCCACTTGCCGGTCGCCTCGTCGAGGACGATGCGCAGCTGGCCGTTGATGTTGTCGCGGCTGGTGAGTGCCTCTTCGAGGTTGAGACCACCGACCACGTTGCGCAGGGTGGTCGTGGTGAGCTGCTCGACGGCGCCCAGGTAGTTCGCGATCTCATACGTCGCGGCGCGGGCATCCGTCACCTGGAAGTAGACGACGGTGTCGATCGAGACGACGAGGTTGTCCTCGGTGATGACGGGCTGCGGGGGAAACGAGACGACCTGTTCACGCAGGTCGACGAGGCGGCGAACCTTGTCGACGAAGGGAACGAGAAGGTTCAACCCCGGCATGAAGGTCTTGTGGTAGCGGCCGAGGCGCTCGACGACGCCGGCGTAGGCCTGCGGGATGATCCGGATGGAGCGGAAGATCACCACCAGGACGAAGACGATGATGACGAGGATGATGACGGCCAACACGATCTGGCCGGTCAGAGTGTCTGTCATTCGTGCGTCCTTTCAACGGGGACGACGACGGCGGTGGCGCCGTCGATCGCGGTGACGATGACCTGCTCGCCGGCAGCGACGATGCGCTGCTCGGTCACAGGGGAGAGCCGGATGGTCCAGGTCTCGCCGTTGGCGAGTTTGGCCTGCCCGGGGCCGGCACCCACTCCGATGGAGGCCACGATGGTGGCGCCCATGCCGATGAGGGCGTCGACGTTGCTGCGGGCAGGATCGCCGCCCTTCTTCAGCGCGCGCAGGAGCGGCGGCCTGATGAAGGCGAGAAGGGCGACAGAGACAATGGCGGCGACGATGATCTGGCCCCACCACGGCACGCCGACGAGGCTGGCTGCGAGGCCGCCGAGACTGCCGAGCGCGATCATCAGGAACGTGAGTTCGAGCGTCAGCGTCTCGATCGTTCCGAAGATGAGGATGAGCGCCAGCCACACGATCCATGCGTATGCGAAGACTCCGTCGTCCATATGCGCCCCCTCTGCGTCGTCCATTCGACGCTATCAGCCGCGACTGGGCGAATGCCGTTGATTGGTAGTCTCATCCGGGGATGTTGTCGCTGTATCGCGGCATCCGCCGTACCGCCTCGACCGCAAGGAGTCACCAGTGACCAACCCCATCGCCCCCGGATCGCTCACCGGCAGGACCGCTGTCGTGACGGGCTCGTCACGCGGCATCGGCGCAGACACCGTCCGCCTGTTCGCCGCCGCCGGCGCGAACGTCGTCATCAACTTCCGCAACAAGGAGGCCCGGGCGGTCAAGCTCGCCGACGAGATCCGTGCCGCGGGTGGCCGCGCCATCACCGTCGGAGCAGACCTCACCGATCGTGCATCCGTCGACGGCCTCATGGATCAGGTGGCGGCCGAGTTCGGTGCCATCGACATCCTCGTGCTCAACGCATCGGGAGGCATGGAGTCCGGCATGGCGGCCGATTACGCCATGACCCTCAACCGCGACGCCCAGGTCGGTGTCCTCGACGCCGCCCTCCCGCACCTCGGAACCGGCAGCCGTGTGGTCTTCGTCACGAGCCACCAGGCGCACTTCATCCGCACGACCGAGACGATGCCGGAGTACGTGCCGGTGGCGCTCAGCAAGCGCGCAGGCGAGGATGCGCTCCGCGCGCGCATTCCCGAGCTGACCGCAGCCGGGATCGACTTCGTCGTCGTGTCCGGCGACATGATCGAGGGAACCATCACGGCGACTCTGCTCGAGCGGGCGAACCCGGGTGCGATCTCGTCGCGCAAGGAGTCGGCCGGCAAGCTCTACAACGTGGGGGAGTTCGCCGCGGAGGTCGCGGCCGCCGCCGTCGAGCCGATCCCGGCCGACAACACCCGGTACGTCGGCGACACGAGCGACTT
>LMOK01000001.1:308979-309111 GCA_001423545.1 Leifsonia sp. Leaf325 | reverse complement strand
CGCGCCGGAGGCCTGAGCCGGGCATCCGCTCGTCCCGCGATGCGTGCGGACACGGAGAAGGCCCCCGTCCGACGGACGGGGGCCTTCTCCATGCGAGGGAGCCTAGGCGGCTGAGGCGTTCCGCCCGAACGT
>LMOK01000001.1:116510-308899 GCA_001423545.1 Leifsonia sp. Leaf325 | reverse complement strand
GAAGGCCTGCACGAGCTGGACGAGTCCGGCGATCACGAGGAAGATTCCGCCGATGATCAGGAGCACGCCGACGGTTGCCGTCGGCAGGAACAGCACCACGACACCGGCGATGATGCTGATGACGCCGAAGACGATGCCCGGCCACCGCGAGCCGTCGGACGCCGACTCGACCAGGGCTGCCACGCCCTCGATGATCCAGGCGATACCGATGATGATTCCGAGCAGCGCCACGGTCGACTCGAGGTTGCGCAGCGCGAAGATGCCGGCGATCACGAGCAGCAGGCCGAGGAGGATGCTGAGGACCCGCGAGCCTCCTGAGATGCCCCGCGAGAAGATGCCCTTCGCGAGGCGCACGATTCCGATGATGAGGAAGTACAGGCCGAAGAGGATCGCCATCAGGCCGGCCGTCTTGTCTGGCCAGACCAGGACGAGGATTCCCAGCACGAGGGCGACGACGGCGCTGATGCCGAGTGCGACCCTGATGCCGTTGACTTCGGACTTGCTGAGGCTCTTGGGATCGATCTGGAAACCCAATGCGCTGATATCGGACATGACACTCCTTCAGGGAAATCTGTTGATCCCGATTGTGGCGTACATTCGGCAGATTCTCAGGAAAGAGACGGCCGGTGTCGCAATCCGGCGCTGACGGCCGCCCGGGCGGGAGTCGTCAGCCCGGATGCGGTCTCAGCCGATCGTGCCGCCACTGAAGTCGTCGAACACGGCACGGGTGGCCGCGAGCGACCAGATGCCGACGTGGCCGCCTCTGGCGGCGAAGTAGGCCCGATCGGCTGCGCCCAACCTCGTCGTGCCGAGGACGTCCCCGTCACGCAGCACCTGGACCGAGCCGTCGGCGAGCACCCGCCCCGTGAGCACGGCGCCATCGGAGAAAGTCGCCGGAATGGCGGGGTAGCCGGTTCCGACCAGGAAGCCGCGCTGCGTCGCGACCCTCACGACCTTCGCCGTGGCGTCGTACGTGACGATGACCCCGGTCGTGAGCGTCTTGCCCGGCTGCGCCTTGAGCACGAGTCCTTGGGCGCGGCCGGCCGGGTCGACCTTGGTGAGGGTGACGGATGCCTCCTGGCTGGGCCCGAACGCCTCCTTCCAGATCAGCGGTCCACCGAGCTGCAGGTCGAGGGCGTGGTTCTTCACCCGGTAGAGCAGGGTGCTCGTGGCTCCACTCCAGTTCGCTCCGACCCTGCCGTCTGCACGGTCGAAGTCGTCGAGCACGACCTGCGGCGGCGTCGGCACGAGGCCGAGCACCGCGGCGAGCAGTGCCACCGCTCGCACGGGGTCGCCGGTGATGAGCGCGTGTTCGGCGTCCGCGGTGAGGGCGGAGGAGCCGTCCACCGCGCTGCCGTCGACGACCGCTGCCTGTGCGAGATCGCGCACCACGGAGGCGAGCGTGTCGGCGGTGGCGAGCGCGCTCGCGTCGGTTCCGGCGACCAGGGTGACGGCATTCGCCACCAGATCGATCGCGGCCTGGGCGTCGCTCACGGTGCCGTCCTCCGTCCAGATCGGGGCGGCGACGATGCCGTCGACCGCCGTCTTGACGGCACCGGCCTCGAGGGAGCCCGCCAGCTCGGTCACCCTGTCGCGGGGAGCATCGGTGCGCACGCCCCAGCCGTACGCGAACAGCGGCTCGTAGCTCGCGTCGCCCACATTGATCGGAACCTGCGCGGCTGTCGCAGGCCAGGTCACGGGAAGGCGGCCGGTGAACGGCTCGGCGCCGAACAGCACGTCGGCGACGCCGGCACCCTCGGATCCCGGCAGGAACGAGGCGACGAGACCGTCGATCTCGGGCAGCTGGTCGGCCACCACCTGTGTGCGTCCGGCGACGACGAGGACCACGCAGTCCATCGCGGCGCAGACCCGGTCGATCGCCGTGGTGTCCGCAGCGGAGAGCGAGAGGCTCTTGCCGTTGTTGCCCACGTCGCCCTGTCCTTCGGCGTACGGGCCCTCACCGACGACGACGATGCCGGTGTCGGCGCCGTCCATCGGAGCCGAGGCGTCCTTGCTGAAGGTGGCGTCTGCGTCGACCTGCCGGATGCCCTCGAGGATGCTGGTTCCGGTGGTGGTGTCGCCGGATCCGCCCTGCCACGAGATCGTCCAGCCGCCCATCTGGTGGCCGAGGTCGTCGGCATTGGATCCGGCGACGTAGAGCGAGTCGGATGCCGCCAGCGGGAGGACCCCGTCGTTCTTCAGCAGCACCTGGCTCCGGGCGACGGCCGTGCGGGCGATGGCGCGGTGCTCGGCCGCACCGAAGGCGCCCTGCTCACTGCGATCGGTGATCGCGTCCTCGAACAGGCCGAGCGCGAACTTCTGCTCGAGGATGCGCGTGACGGCATCGTCGACTCGGCTCTGCGCGATGGTGCCCGCGGTGACGCCGTCGGTCACGCTGGTGATGAAGGCGCCGAAGTTGTACGGCGCCATGGCCATGTCGAGGCCGGAGTTCACCGAGCGCGCGACCTTCTCGGCGTAGGTGCCGCCCGGGAGTTTGTCGATGCCCTCCCAGTCGCTGATGAGGAAGCCGTCGAAGTCGAGGTCGCCCTTCAGGACATCGGTGTTCAACAGGGTGTTCTCGTGCATGCGCACATCGCCGTCTCCGAGGTCGACGCCGGAGTACGACGGCATGATGGTGCCGACTCCTGCGTCGATGGCCGGGATGTAGGGATCGACGTGCAGCGCCTCGAAGTCCTCGAGGGAGTCCGCGACGGTGAGACCCTGGTCGATCGGATATCCCGTGCCGACCCTCGAGGCGTCGTAGAGCGTTCCGCCGTCTCCCGCCCAATGCTTCGCCGTGGCCAGCACGGTGTCCGGGCCGCTGAGGTCGCTCGGATCCTCGCCCTGCAGGCCCACGACGTTGGCTTCGGCGAAGGAGCGCACGAGCGCGGGATCCTCGCTGAAGGACTCGTAGCTGCGTCCCCATCGCTCGTCGCGCGTGACGCAGAGGCACGGGGCGAAGGCCCAGTTGACGCCGGTGGCCTTGGTCTCGCTCGCCGTGGCCTCGGCGATCTGCTGCACCAGTGCAGGATCGCGGGTCGCGCCCAGCCCGGTGTTGTGGGGGAAGATCGTGGCGTCGAGCACATTGCTGTGGCCGTGCACGGCGTCGGCTCCGTAGACCAACGGGATCTGCAGCGGAGTCGAGAGCGCCTGGCGCTGGTAGCCGTCGATCATGTCGGCCCACGCCTCTGGGGTGTTCGCCTGCGGAGTGGAACCACCGCCTGACAGCACCGACCCCAGGCCGAGGTCGGCGATCTGCTGCGGCGAGCTGAGGCCCAGGCGTTCGGCCTGCGCCATCTGCCCTACCTTCTCGGCCTGGCTCATGCGTCCGAGCAGGTCGGCGACCCGCTCGTCGACGGGCAGCGTCTCGTCGAGGTAGGGGAGGCCGTGTGCGTTGATGACGACGCGAGGGGCGGCATCCGGCAGGCTGGCATCGTTCGATTCGAGGGTGATCGGGATGCTGCGGGCCTCGTCGGCCTCGTCGGTGGCCACGGTCTGCACGGAGACGGTCTGGACGGCTCCGGACTCGCTTCCGGCAGGGAAGGTGAGTTCTCCGGTGAACGGCACGTAGTCGGTGTCGGCCTCGGCCGAGCCGTCTCCGCTGGAGTACTGCACGCTCACCGGCGCAGCCAGCGGCTCGCCCGAGGTCGTCGTGACCGTGATGCCGACCTCGGCCGTGTCGCCGGCGTCGACGAGGTAGACGTCCTGGGTGGCCGAGACGCCGACCGTGGCAGGGGCGACCGGGGTGCCGTAGAGCTGCACGTCGTCGATGGCCCACGGAGTGCTCGTGGGCTTGCCCGGTGTGAAGGTGGGAGCGAAGCCCCAGGCGCTCGTCAGGTCGAGCGTGCCGTTCTGCGTCTCGGCGCTTCCGGGCTGATAGCCGCCGAGCGCGAAGCTGGAGAACGGCAGTTCGACGAGCTTCCACCGGCTGGTCGAGCTGCCCCAGTTGTCCTTGAAGGTCGTCGCCCACAGCTCGGAGTGCTCGCCGTCGGGCCCGCCGTCCTTGAGCTCGACCTTGATGTCGTCACCGGCTGTGGGGGAGGCGGGGTTGCTCGGCTGCGAGGCGTACCACCAGAACCTGATGCCCTCGAAGGAGCTCCAGTCCTGCGACGCGGCGAGGTTGTCGCTGAACCCGCCGTAGCCGCCCGACGGAATGAGGTAGTCGCCGGCGAGCACCTTGTTGTCGGGAACATCGCCGCGTTCGCGCGCTTCGACGCCGAGGGTGGAGAGGCCCTCCTGCGAGCCCCAGGTGAAGAAACCGACGGGGTTGGCGGAGGTGCTGATGGGCACCTCGCCCTGGAAGTCCTCGAGGGTGAAGACGCGCTCGAAGACCGCGAACTCGTCGAAGGCCCACTCGCCGGCGCCGAGGCCGGTGAGGGTGACGGCGAAGCCTGTCGACGCCTCAGGATCGAAGCGTGCAGGATCGTCGGGGCTGCCCTTCACCCGGAGCGCAGAGAACAGCACGCTGATCTCGCGCCACCCGGCGGTGTCGTCGACGACGCTCTGGTCGAAGAGCTTGCCGCCGCTCTTCAGCTCATAGGAGAGGGTGCCACCGTCGCCGGTTCCCCGGAACCAGAAGCTGAAGCCGTCGGATGCCGACCAGTCGGTGGCGCCGGTGTCGTTGGAGAACCCGAACCAGTCGGATGCGCTCGGTTCGGCTCCCACGGTGGCCGTGAGCACGTCGTTGTCGGCGGCAGAGCCCGGTACTGCGGCATCCGGAGCCGTCGTCAGGACGGGCTTGACCGCATCCGTGCTGGCCCAGGCGAAAATGCCTGCAGGCACGCCGTCCTCGAAGTCGTGGATGACGGAGACGGCGCCGTCATTGGGGAGCTGACCCGTCGGGGTGAGTGTGACCGTGGCCGTCGGACGGATGCCGAGGGCTATGCCGGCGCTGGGTTCGGAGAGTGCGAGTTCGAAGGCGCCGATGGGGGCGAGGGCGCCGCGCGAGATCGTCGGAACCGTCACTGTGGCGCTCGTCTCGCCGGCGGGGAAGGTGACGAGCTGGTCGACGGCCGTGTAGTCGGTCCCTGCGACGGCCGTGCCGTCGGTGCTCACGACCCGCACGGTCTGGTCCGTGGTCGCCGGGTTGCTGAGTCCCACCGTGGCGAGGGCGTCGGTTCCCGCCCCGATGCGCACCGTGGGTGAGAGGAAGCCGACTGTCGGCACGGGGAGAGTGCCGTTCACGGCGAAGGTGAAGACCGAGTAGCCGTAGTAATGCGGGCCGGCGGGATCCCAGGTGAATGCCACCCGCTCGAGCATGGCGAGGCGCACGTAGCGGGCCTGCACCGGAGCGTCGAAGACGATGCCCTCGGTTCCGCCGGCACTGGTGGGCTGGGTCGCGGCCACAGTCCAGCTTGCGGCGTCCTCGGGGGCGGACGTCGCCGTGAGGACCTCGTAGGATGCCGCGTAGGCGGCCTCCCAGGTGATCGAGACGCCGGTGACCGTGGCGACGGCGCCCAGGTCTGACGTGAGCGATGCGGTGAACTCCGAGGTGTCGTCGGGGCCGTTGCCGCTGGCCCAGCGGGTCGTCGCGTCGCCGTCGATGGCGTTCTCGGCCGGGAAGTTCCCGTCTGCGTCGTTCTGGGCAGCGGATGCCGTGATCGTGCCGAATCGGGCGAGATCGGGCTCAGCGGCAATGGCGGGCCCGGCGGCGACGAGACCGGAGAGGATGAGGGCGAGGCCGGCGGCCCCTCCGACGACAGAACGCACAGATCGCGCAGAACGAACCGACACGGTTACTCCTTCGTAACGTGAGTGCCGTCGCGCCGACCGAAGGGGCGAGACGGTGATCGCGGGATCCCGAATCAGCCCCCGCCGAGTCCGATCCTAGGGGGACGAATGTCACCCGGTCGAGGGGTGCGCAGGTATTCACTTCGCTTCCGTTCGGGGTACAGCGGGGGCGCCATCCGAGGTCGATCGTCGTGAGAGCGCTCTCAGTTCCGCAATGTGGCGCGATAGTCGGGGGAGTGGCGGCCACAGGCGCGCTTCGGGCGGGGTACGTCGAGCAGCCCGGCTGCCCACGGGGATCCCTTGGTCGAGACCGGTGCCCCCGGGGGGAGTGTCGTCCGTCACCGGTAATCTGATGGGCGACGTCGCCAGCCCCGACAGATGGAGACACCATGACCGCAGACGCTCAGCCGACAGACCGGCATCCGGCCGACGGCCACGACAGGATCCGGGTTCAGGGTGCCCGCGTGAACAACCTCAAGGACATCAGCGTCGACATCCCGAAGCGCCGGCTGACGGTGTTCACGGGGGTCTCGGGTTCCGGCAAGAGCTCCCTCGTGTTCGGCACGATCGCTGCAGAGTCGCAGCGGATGATCAACGAGACGTACAGCACGTTCGTGCAGGGCTTCATGCCGACGATGGCCAGGCCCGAGGTGGACGTGCTCGAAGGTCTCACCACCGCGATCCTCGTCGACCAGGAGCGACTCGGCGCCAACCCCCGTTCGACGGTCGGCACTGTCACCGACGCCAACGCGATGCTCCGCATCCTGTTCAGCCGCCTCGGCCAACCCCACATCGGGTCGCCGCAGGCGTTCTCCTTCAACATCGCCTCAGTGCAGGGCTCCCGCTCGGTCACCATCGACAAGGGGTCCGGCGCCGCCATCAGCGACGACTTCTCCTTCACCGGTGGCATGTGCCCGCGCTGCGAGGGCATGGGTTCCGTGACCGACATCGATCTCTCCGAGCTCTACGACGATTCCAAGTCCCTCGCGGAGGGCGCCCTCACGATCCCCGGGTACACGGTCGACGGCTGGATGGTGCGCATCTTCAGCGAGTCCGGCTTCCTCGACCCGGCGAAGCCGATCCGCGACTACACCGAGACCGAGCTGAACGACTTCCTGTACAAGGAGCCGACCAAGGTCAAGTTCCAGAACATCAACATGACCTACGAGGGCCTGGTCTCGAAGATCCAGAAGTCCCTGCTGTCGAAGGACAAGGAGGCGATGCAGCCGCACATCAGGGCCTTCGTCGACAGGGCCGTCACGTTCACGGCCTGTCCCGACTGCGAGGGCACCCGTCTGAGCGCCGGAGCGCGCTCCTCGAAGATCGATGGCATCAGCATCGCCGATGCGTGCGCCATGCAGATCAGTGACCTGGCCGAGTGGGTCGGCGGTCTCGACGAGCCCTCGGTCACGCCGTTGCTGACGACCCTGAGCCAGACCCTCGACTCCTTCGTCGAGATCGGCCTGGGGTATCTCTCGCTCGATCGCTCATCGGGCACCCTCTCCGGCGGAGAGTCGCAGCGCGTCAAGCTGATCCGTCACCTCGGCTCGGCACTCACCGACGTCACCTACGTCTTCGACGAACCGACCATCGGACTGCATCCGCACGACATCCAGCGCATGAACGAGCTGCTGCTCCGCCTGCGCGACAAGGGGAACACCGTGCTCGTCGTCGAGCACAAGCCCGAGATGATCGCCATCGCCGACCACGCCGTCGACCTCGGACCGCGGGCGGGAACCGCCGGCGGCACCATCACCTTCGAGGGGACCATCGCCGAGCTACGAGCCAGTGACACTCTCACCGGACGCCACCTCGACGACAGGGTGGCCGTGAAGCAATCCGTGCGCGAGCCCAGCGGCGCTCTGGAGATTCGCGGTGCCACAGCTCACAACCTGCGGGACGTCGATGTCGACATCCCGCTCGGCGTGCTCGTCGTCGTCACAGGCGTGGCCGGCTCTGGGAAGAGCTCACTGATCCACGGGTCCATCCCGGGGGGCTCCGGAGTGGTGTCGATCGACCAGACGGCCATCCGCGGGTCACGCCGCAGCAATCCCGCGACCTACACCGGGCTGCTCGAGCCGATCCGCAAGGCGTTCGCGAAGGCCAACGGCGTGAAGCCGGCGTTGTTCAGCGCCAACTCCGAGGGCGCCTGCCCGAACTGCAACGGAGCCGGAGTCATCTACACGGACCTCGGCATCATGGCCGGCGTCTCGACTCCCTGCGAGGTCTGCGGCGGCAAGCGGTTCGACGCCTCCGTTCTGGAGTACCACCTGGGCGGCCGCGACATCAGCGAGGTGCTGGCGATGTCGGTGAGCGAGGCCGAGGAGTTCTTCGGTTCGGGGGAGGCGCGCACCCCGGCAGCGCACACGATCCTCGCGCGTCTCGTCGACGTCGGCCTGGGGTACCTGCGTCTCGGGCAGCCGCTCCCGACCCTCTCGGGCGGTGAGCGCCAGCGCCTGAAGCTCGCGACCCACATGGGGGAGAAGGGCGACATCTACGTGCTCGACGAACCGACCAGCGGCCTGCACCTCGCCGATGTCGAACACCTGCTCGGCCTGCTCGACCGCCTCGTCGACTCGGGCAAATCGGTCATCGTCGTCGAGCATCACCAGGCCGTCATGGCCCACGCCGACTGGATCATCGACCTCGGACCCGGCGCCGGCCACGACGGCGGCCGAGTGGTCTTCGAAGGATCGCCTGCAGCACTGGTCGAGGCAGCATCGACGCTGACGGGGGAGCACCTCGCGGCGTACGTGGGCGCCTGAGCCGTCGTTCGAGCAGATCCGGAGAAGACTTCTCTCCAGTCGAAGACTAGAGTCGTTCACAGGAAACGTTCAGAAAAGGGGTCGTCATGGCCGAAGCAGCCAAGTCCGCGTCGAAGAGCACGAAGTCGGGTTTCACGTCCGAGGAACGCGCTGCCATGCGTGAGCGAGCCAAGGAGCTCAAGGCTTCGGCGAACCGCGAGGAGGCCATCAAGGCCGTCCTGGAGGCGATCGCCGGGATGCCCGACGAGGAACGAGCCATAGCGGAACGTCTTCACGCCGTCGTGACGGCCGCAGCGCCGGAGCTCGACCCGAGGCTCTGGTACGGGCAGCCGGCCTACGCGAAGGACGGCGACATCGTCTGCTTCTTCCAGAACCCGTCGAAGTTCACGACGCGGTACACGACACTCGGGTTCAACGATTCGGCTCGGCTCGACGACGGCACCATGTGGCCGACGTCGTTCGCCATCACGTCACTGACGGCAGAGTCCGAGAAGGCCATCACGGCGCTCGTCAGGAAAGCCGTCAGCTGAGTTCCGGCGGTTCTGCCGGCCGCGGGCCGACCGTCCAACCGCTTCCGGACTGTGTCTGATAATGCACATTATGACAAGTAATGTGTAGTTGGGCTTGTCCAGACCTCATTCGTCCGCGGAAGGGACGACACTGGGAACATGCCTCTCTCCGATCGCGACCTCGAAGAGCGCATCACGACGATGCTCGACGCACGCGCGTCATCGGCGACGATCTGTCCGTCGGATGTCGCACGCGCCGTGTCCTCCGAGGAATCCGAGTGGCGCGCCCTCATGGATCCTGTCAGGCGTGCCGCCCGCCGGCTGGTCGCGGCTGGCGAGGTCGAGATCACCCAGGGTGGGCGGGTCGTCGACCCCTCCACGGCGAAGGGGCCGATTCGGTTCCGCCGGCGCCGGCAGGGCTGATCCTCTCCGCAAGGAGGTGACGGCGGACCCGCCCTCCTGACACACTGGCCCGACGGGTTGCCTACAGGTGCACGACCCGACGCGATGAAAGGAAACGCCCATGCTCGGTCGCAAGGAGTACACCTACGACGAACTCGAGCATGCCCGATCCGAGGTCGTCGGCCAACTGGCCGCGTACGAGGTTCTGGCGGGCACACTGGATGATCCGGCGGGTCTCGCCGCCCTCGAGGTCTTCTCCCCCGGCTTCTTCACCACGATGCTGCTCGCGCTGGACCGACCCTTCGTGCACCGCCTGCACCTGGTGACGGGCACCGATGGCAACGCCCTCAACGAGGTCGAGATGCTCGTCGACTCGGTCATCAACCATGGTGGCGTGCTGCAGCCGAGTACCGAGCTCGCGCTCGACCCCGAGACGAGCGTGACGCGAATCGCCTTCGGTGAGGAGATCCATCTCACCGTTGACCAGTTCGAGCGCCTGGCAGCGGCGTTCTTCGTCGAGATCGAGAAGAAGTTCATCATCGAAGCGGCTGAGTTCGACTGAGGGCAGCGACCGGTTGCTACCATCCGAGTACCAAGGGGGCGTCATGGAACTGGTGCTGTTTCTCGTCATCGGCGTCGTGGCCGTCGTGCTGCTCGGCGCTGTCGTCGCGATCCGCGAGCGGCGACGTCGCCTCCTCCCGCCGTCCTCCCACGACTCGTCGGCGGGTGACTCGCAGAACACGGCGGCACTGGCAGCGGCGCTCACGGCTGCCGCTTCGAAGAACACCGGCGCGGGTCTCTGAGCTCTTCTGTCGCGCCCGGCGGGCGCACTGTCAGCCGATGATGAAGGCGGCGACTGCTGCAGCCGCCGACACTGCTGCGAGCACCAGTGCAGAGGTGATGAGCACCAGATGTACGGTGTAGAACCTCGTGCGGCGGCCCTCTGCGTCACGCGCCCGGGGGTCGGCCGCGATCTGGCGCAGGAACACCGGCCAGACCACGGCGTTGAAGACGGCGTTCACGAGCAGCAGCACGGCGAGCAGAGTGTTCATCCGGGCCAGCCTAACCGCGCGATCCGGGTGCTGAGACCGTCCTAGGGTGGAGGAATGAGCACCGAGAACGAGACCCGTCGCCCTGTCACCATCATCACGGGCGGGGGTCGCGGCATCGGCCGGGCCATCTCCGAGCGCCTGGTGGCCGATGGTCACGATCTCGCCATCACCTACCGCGAACGGGGCGCGGATGCCGAGGCCGTCGCCGAATCCCTGCGTGCCGCCGGCGCCGACGTGCTGGTGCTCCCCTGCGATCTCGGCGACGCCGAGCAGGCCGCATCCGTGATTCCCGCAGTGCTCGAGCACTTCGGCTCGTTCACCGGGCTCGTGAACAATGCCGGCATCACCGGACGCATCGGCGGGTTCCTCGAGCTCGACCCCGAGGAGTCTCGCCGGGTCTTCGCCGTGAACGATCTGGCACCGATCATCATGTCCCAGCAGGCCCTCGCCCACATGGCGGTCAATCGCGGCGGCACTGGTGGTGCGATCGTGAACATCTCCTCCGGGGCCGCCACGACGGGTGCCCCGGAGACCTACATCCCCTACGCGATGAGCAAGGCCGCTCTCGACGCCATGACTCTCGGCCTGGCCAAGGAGTTCGGACCCCACGGTGTGCGCATCAACACCGTCTCCCCCGGCACCACGCACACCGAGATCCACGCGAGCGCCGGTCGACCTGACGCCCCCGCTGAGCGCGCCCCGCGCATTCCCATGCGTCGGGCCGGCGAGCCCCACGAGGTCGCCGGTGCCGTCGCCTTCCTGCTCGGACCAGACGCGTCCTACATCTCGGGCGCGAACATCCGCGTCGCCGGCGGAAACTGACTCTCGCGATCGCGTCGGAGCCCGACGGCTCTCATGCACACAGGCGCAGCGGCTCCGAGGACCAGCGGCTCAGTGCCGACGAGCGACCTTCTCCCGGCGCTCGGCCGACGCGGGCATCCCGAACTCGTCCAACGGCTCGTTGTCGGGCTTCAAGGGCAGCCTCTCCCCCGTCGGGCATTCGACGACGGTGTTCAGTGTCGACCGCTCGATCTGATGTTCTGCCATGACGTGACCGCACATCGGGCACTCGGATTGTGCCGCCGGTCTCTCGGCATCCCCGTATGCAACCGGTGCGCTCTCTCCGAAGGCCGGCGACAGCTTGCTGTCGACCCACTCGAAGAAATGCGCGTAGCCGTTCTCCTTGCGTTCAGCGTCTTCCTTGACCATGGCGAACATGGTACCCCCGTTCGAGGGGTTGCTGACAGGGCGGATTCGGCGGTCTCAGGCCTCGCCGAAGCCTGAGGCCACGAGATCGGCCACACCGTCGACGGCGGAGCGGCCGTCTGCCGTGTCGGGGGCTGAGATCGAGACCGTGGCGCCCTGGGTGAGCCCGAGCGACATGATGCCGAGCAGGCTGCGTGCGTTGGTGCCGTTGACGGTGATCGCGCTGTCGAAGGTCGCGGCGAGCTTGACGAGCTCGGCGGCCGGCCTGGCGTGCAGGCCGTCCTTGTTCACGAGTTCGAGCGTGCGGGTGTAGTCGCCTCCGTCGAGGTCCGCGGTCGGCGCTGCAGTCGGGTCCGATGCTCCGGATGCCGCCCCGCTGTTCGCGCTCGCAGCGGCTGCCAGCACGGCAGCCAGGTCTCCCCCGGTCTGCGCAGCCACCGCCGCCGCGACAGCGCCTTCGACGATGGGGGCGTCCGCGATTCCGACCCGGCTGCGCGCGTCGTCGTCGAGGAAGTCGAGTGCGGTCTCAGCGGTGAGGATCGCCGAGCCCAGGTCGCACAGGATCACCGCACCGACGCCCGCGTCGGCCTGGCCGATCGCAGCGGAGATGAGTTCGAAGCTGGTGCCGATCCGGCCGTCGTCGGTTCCGCCCGCTGCGACGATGACGGTGTCCGGCGCCATCTGCCCGGCGAGGTCGACGACGCCCTCGGCGATCTTCGCGCTGTGCGACACGATCACGAGCCCGACGAGCGGAGCGTTCTCCCCCACGTCAGGCCGCCCGGGCGGCATCGGCTGCGGCCTGCAACAGGTACGCGGTCGACTGGGCGCCCGGGTCACGGTGTCCGATCGCCCGTTCGCCGAGGTAGCTCGCGCGACCCTTGTGCGCCACCAATGGCTCCGTGGCGACGGCGCCGGCCGCTGCCGCTTCCGCGGCGGCAGCGAGGATCTCGGCCTCCGACGCTCCGGATGCCTCGGCTGCGACAGCGGCATCCACGGCCGGCGTCCACGCATCGATCATCGTCTTGTCTCCGACCTCCGCCTTCCCCCGGAGCACGATGCCATCGCGCGCAGCGGTCAGCAGGGCGACCAGGGCGGCACCGTCGAGTTCCGGGGCTGTGCCGACGGCGATCGCCGCCTTCAGGTAGGCGGTGCCGAACAACGGGCCGGCCGCTCCCCCGACAGTGGAGATCAGTGTCGTGGCCACGAGCTTGAGGGCATCCCCGGGTGTCGCGTCATCATCCAGCACGTCGAGCTTCGGCACCACGGCCTGGAAGCCGCGGTCCATGTTCTCTCCGTGGTCGCCATCGCCGATGGCGCGATCGAGCGTGATGAGCTCGACGCGCTTGTCGGCTATGACGGCGCCTGAGCGGCGGATCCAGTCGAGTGTCCAGCTGAGGCCCAGCGCCATTGCGTGTCTCCTATCGGCCCCAGCGAAGCGCAGCTGTCTGCACGGGGGCGTCCCACAGTTCGGTCAGTTCGTCGTCGAGCTTCAGCACCGACAGCGAGAAGCCCTGCATCTCGAGCGCCGTCGTGTAGTTGCCCACCAGCGATCGTGTCACCTCGATGCCCTGCGCCGCCAGAACCTCCGCAGCGTGGCGGTAGACGATGAAGAGTTCCACGAGCGGTGTCCCGCCCATGCCGTTGACCAGCAGCAGCACCTTGTCGCCGGACGCGAACGGGATGTCCTCCACGATCGGCCCGAGGATCCGCTCGACGATGGCATCGGCGGGTTCCAGCTTGATCCGCTCGCGACCGGGCTCCCCATGGATGCCGATGCCGATCTCGATCTCGTCCTCGGCCAGCGTGAAGCTGGGCTCACCGGCATGCGGCACGATGCAGGGACTCAGGGCCACGCCCATGGAACGCACCTGGGCGTTGACCTTCTCGGCGATGGCGGTGACGGCGTCGAGGTCGTCTCCCCGCTGTGCCGCTGCGCCCGCGATCTTCTCGACGAGCACGGTGCCGGCGACTCCGCGTCGGCCTGCCGTGTAGAGGGAATCCTTGACGGCGACATCGTCGTTGGTCACCACGGCACGCACCTCGATGCCCTCGGCGGCGGCGAGATCGGCAGCGGTCTCGAAGTTCAGCACGTCGCCGGTGTAGTTCTTGACGATGTGGAGCACCCCGGCTCCCCCGTCGACGGCCTGCGTCGCAGCGAGGATCGGGTCGGGCGTCGGAGAGGTGAACACGGCACCGGGCACGGCGCCGTCGAGCATGCCGTAGCCGACGAAGCCCGCGTGCAGGGGTTCGTGTCCGCTGCCGCCGCCGCTGATGATCGCGACCTTGCCGGCGGTGGGCGCGTCGACCCGGACCACGTAGTTGGGGTCGTACTCCGCACGCACGAGGTCGCTGTGCGCTGCAGCGAATCCGGCGAGGGACTCGTCGACGACGTTCTTCGGATCATTGATGAGCTTCTTCACGAAATTCCTTCCGAGAGGCGCCTGCCGCACTGCACGTTTGTGCGCATCGACTCTGACGCACGGGTATCCCCTGCTCAACTTAGCCCCGCGGCGGGCCCACGGGTAAGGGCCTGGTGAACAAATGCGCGCGCGTCATTCCCCCGGAAGAGGTACGGCAATAGGGTGATGTCGAGCGCGCAAAGATGCGCGCCAGACGAAGGAAGGTCACAAGTGGACAATCTCGGTGTCGTATTTCTCTCGGAGGTCGTCGGAACGGCGATGCTGGTTCTCCTCGGTTGCGGCGTCGTCGCAAACGTCGCCCTCATCAAGAACAAGGGCTTCAACGGCGGCTTCCTCATGGTCAACATCGGATGGGGCTTCGCGGTCTTCTCCGGAGTGATCGTCGCGTACAACTCGGGCGCGCACCTGAACCCGGCCGTCACTCTCGGACTCGTCGCGAACGGCGCGACGGAGTTCGGCTCAGGAGTCCCGGTCAATCCGGTCTCCGTCATCACTTATATCGCTGCGGAATTCCTCGGTGCCATCATCGGTGCCGTCGTCGTCTGGCTGGCATACAAGCAGCACTTCGACGAGGAGCCCGATCCCGGGAACAAGCTCGGGGTCTTCTCCACCGGTCCCGCCATCCGCAGCTACGGCTGGAACCTCGTGACCGAGATCATCGGCACCTTCGTTCTCGTGTTCGTCGTCATCGGCTTCGGCGGCGGTCGACAGGGCGAAGGCGGACTCGCGGCCCTCGGAGCGCTTCCCGTGGCGATCCTCGTGATCGCGATCGGTGCCTCGCTCGGTGGTCCGACGGGCTACGCGATCAACCCTGCCCGTGACCTCGGTCCGCGCATCGTGCACTTCCTGCTGCCGATCAAGGGCAAGGGTCCCAGCGACTGGTCGTATGCCTGGGTGCCGGTCGTCGGACCGGTCATCGGCGGTCTGCTCGCCGGTTGGTCGGCGCTCTTCCTGCTCCCCATCCTCACCTGACGTGGCGTGCGGTGGTCGGCCCGCGTGGGCCGGCCTCCGTGCGCCTGCGTTACCACCGTCACACCAGCACCATCCAGAATGAAAGAGGTACACCATGGCTGACTACGTCATCGCCATCGATCAGGGAACCACGAGCTCCCGCGCCATCGTCTTCGACAAGTCGGGATCCATCGTCTCGACCGGACAGCTCGAGCACGAGCAGATCTTCCCCAAGGCCGGCTGGGTCGAGCACGATCCCAAGGAGATCTGGAACAACGTCCGCGAGGTCATCGGCCAGGCACTCAGCAAGGCGAACCTGACCCGCCACGACATCGCCTCCATCGGCATCACGAACCAGCGCGAGACGGCTGTCGTCTGGGACAAGAACACGGGCGAGCCCGTCTACAACGCCATCGTCTGGCAGGACACGCGTACGCAGGCGATCGTCGACAGGCTCGCCAAGGACGGCGGCGTCGAGCGGTTCAAGCAGAAGGTCGGCCTCCCCCTCGCTACGTACTTCTCCGGCACCAAGATCGTCTGGATCCTGGAGAACGTCGAGGGAGCCCGCGAGAAGGCCGAGGCCGGCGACCTGCTGTTCGGAACCACGGACTGCTGGGTGCTCTGGAACCTCACGGGTGGAACCGACGGCGGCGTTCACGCGACCGACGTCACGAACGCCAGCCGCACCCTCTTCATGGACCTGGAGACTCTCGCGTGGGACGAGGACATCCTCGCCGCCTTCGACGTCCCGAAGTCGATGCTGCCGAAGATCCTGCCCTCGTCCGGAGTGTTCGGTGAGGCCGACTCGCACAGCCTGCTGCGCGAGACGCCCATCGCCGGCATCCTCGGTGACCAGCAGGCGGCCACCTTCGGCCAGGCGGCCTTCGACACCGGCGAGTCGAAGAACACCTACGGAACAGGCAACTTCCTGATCTTCAACACCGGTGAGGAGATCGTGCACTCCAAGAACGGACTGCTGACGACTCTCGGTTACCAGATCGGCGACAACAAGCCGCACTACGCGCTCGAGGGATCGATCGCCGTGACCGGCTCGCTCGTGCAGTGGCTGCGCGACAACCTCGGCATCATCTCGAGTGCACCCGAGATCGAGGACCTCGCGAAGACCGTCGACGACAACGGTGGCGCCTACTTCGTTCCGGCGTTCTCCGGTCTGTTCGCCCCGTACTGGCGTTCGGATGCGCGCGGAGCCCTCGTGGGCCTCACCCGCTACGTCAACAAGGGCCACATCGCGCGCGCTGCCCTGGAGGCCACGGCCTTCCAGACGCGTGAGGTGCTCGAGGCCGTCAACGCCGATGCCGGTGTCGACCTGGTGGAGCTCAAGGTCGACGGAGGCATGATCGCCAACAACACCCTGATGCAGTTCCAGGCCGACATCCTGGGCGTGCCCGTCGTCCGTCCCGTCGTCGCGGAGACGACGGCGCTCGGCGCCGCGTACGCCGCCGGCCTCGCCGTCGGGTTCTGGAGCGACCTCGACGACCTGCGCAAGAACTGGCAGGAGGACAGCCGCTGGGAGCCCAAGATGGACGACGCCGAGCGCGACCGTCAGATCCGCCTCTGGAAGAAGGCCGTCACGAAGACCTTCGACTGGGTCGACGAGGACGTCGAGCAGGGCTAGCCCTCGAGCGAGAGGAGGTCGAGGCGTTCCGTCAGCGACGGGACGCCTCGATCCATTCCTCGAGCTTCGCGGCCGCGGCCCCGCTGTCGATCGTCTCGGCGGCGATCGCCATCTTCGCGGCGAATCGCTCCAGGATGCTGGTCTGAACGAGGGCCGCGTTGTTGGCGAGGTCGTAGGCGACCAGGCCCGCGGCGGCGTTGAGCAGGACGATGTCGCGAACGGGGCCGGACTCCCCCGCGAGCAGTGAACGGACGACGCCCGCGTTGTGCGCCGCATCCCCGCCGACCAGGTCGGCCATCTTCGCGCGGGGCAGCCCGAGGTCGCGCGGGTCGATGTCGTGCTCGGTCACCAGACCGCGGGACACCTCCCACACGTGACTGTGCCCCGTCGTGGTCAGCTCGTCGAGGCCGTCGTCGCCCCGGAACACCAGGGCCGTCGCGCCACGCGTCTGGTAGACGCCGACGAACAGGGGCACCCGCTCGAGGCTGGCGACGCCGACGGCATTCGCTTCAGCACGCGCGGGATTGCACAACGGGCCGAGGTAATTGAAGACCGTCGGGATGCCGAGTCCGGCGCGCACCGGCCCGGCGTGGCGGAAGCCCGGGTGGAAGGCCGACGCGAAAGCGAAAGTGATGCCGGTCTCGGCCAGGATCGCTGCCACGCGGTCGGCCGGGAGGGTGAGGTCGAGCCCGAGGGCGGCCAGCACATCAGAGGAACCCGACGCGCTGCTCGCGGCCCTGTTGCCGTGCTTGACCACGGGAACTCCGGATGCCGCGGCGATGATCGCCGACATCGTCGAGACGTTGACCGTGCCGAAGCGGTCTCCCCCGGTCCCGACGATGTCGAGCGCCATCGACGGCACCGGCAAGGACACGGCGTTGTCGAGGATCGCGTCCCGGAATCCGACGATCTCATCGACGGTCTCGCCCTTGGCCGCGAGGGCGACGAGGAAGCCGGCGATCTGAGCATCCGTCGCCTCTCCGGTCATGATCTCCTGCATGCACCAGGAGGCATCGGAGACGCTGAGGTCCTCTCCACGCAGGAGGGAGGCGAGAACGTTCGGCCACGTCTGGGATTCGAGCATGGAATCCACCCTATGGCTCCCAGCCTTTCACCGCGGATTCTCAGGTCTTCCTCGGCTTTCTTAGGCTGTCCTAACCTCGACATCCACGCGACTGACCCCGCCGAATGGGCAAAACCCCCTCCGGATTCGGCCATAATGGAAAGCGTGACGAGCACAGTTCTAACTCCGCGGGCAACCACGCCAGCCATCAATCGGCCGAACTCCGTAGCGGTCGGCACGATCGTCTGGCTCGGAAGCGAAGTCATGTTCTTCGCCGGCCTGTTCGCGATCTACTTCACCCTCCGGTCCACCAGCCCCGATCTGTGGGCTGCGTCGACCGAGAAGCTGAACGTCCCCTTTGCGACGATCAACACGATCATCCTGGTCATCTCCAGTTTCTGGTGCCAGTTCGGTGTCTTCGCGGCCGAGCGGATGCAGCCTCGCCGTACCGGTTGGAAGCCCACCCAATGGGGCATGGTCGAGTGGTTCTTCCTCACCTATGCCTTCGGCGCCATCTTCGTCGCCGGCCAGGTCTGGGAGTACGCCACCCTCATCAGCGAGCACGTCACGCTGTCCTCCGACGCGTACGGCTCGGCCTTCTACCTGACGACGGGCTTCCACGCCCTGCACGTCACCGGTGGACTCATCGCCTTCCTTCTCGTCATCGGCCGCGTCTTCGCGGTCAAGAACTTCGGACACAAGGAGGCCACCAGCGCCATCGTCGTGTCCTATTACTGGCACTTCGTCGACGTCGTCTGGATCGGGCTCTTCCTGGTCATCTACGTTCTCAAATAGGAATCAGGAGCGAACACCGTCCCCATGCGAGAGAACAAGAAATCCGCAGGCGCCAGCCGCCGCAAGACAGGCCGGCGGCATCCGCTCGCCACTGTCGCCCTGATCGCGATCGGCCTCGGCGTCACCGGTGGCGCCTATGCGGCCGTGAACACCAGCACGGCGTCCGCCGAGACCCAGATCGCGGCCCAGTCGACGATCGAGGAGGGCGAGAAGCTCTTCCAGGCCAACTGCGCCACCTGTCACGGTATGGGTGCTGCTGGAACCAACAACGGCCCGAGCCTCATCGGCGTGGGAGCCGCAGCCGTCGACTTCCAGGTCGGCACCGGCCGCATGCCCATGCAGATGAACGGACCGCAGGCCGAAGAGAAGCCCGTGCAGTTCACCGACGAGCAGGTCAAGGCCCTGGCCAACTACGTGGCGTCGCTCGGCCCCGGCCCGTCGATCCCCGAGGACCACCTCACCAACGGCGGTGGCGATGCATCGAACGGTGCCGAGCTGTTCCGCATCAACTGCGCCATGTGCCACAACGTGGCCGGCGCCGGTGGAGCCCTCACCGAGGGCAAGTTCGCACCCGCCCTCGACACCGTCACGGGTGTGCACATCTACGAGGCCATGGTCACGGGCCCCCAGAACATGCCTGTCTTCAACGACCTGAACATCTCGCCTGAAGACAAGCGCGACATCATCACCTACCTCCAGTACGTGCAGGACAACCGCTCACCCGGCGGTTTCGAACTCGGTTCACTCGGCCCCGTCGCCGAGGGACTCTTCATCTGGATCTTCGGTCTCGGCGCCATCGTCGCCCTGACCGTCTGGATCACGGCGAAGTCGAACTGACCGCAGCAAGCACGGCAATGACCCAGCGCGAAAAGGAGAACCATGGCACAGGACGATAACGACGGTAAGGATCTCACCGTCGCCGATTCGTCGGTCGCCGACCATCACGACGAGGCACACCCCGGCACCGCCGTGGTCTCGCGTGACGCCTTCACCGACCCCGGACTGGTCCCGCACCGCAAGCGCGTGACCGACCTGGATCCGAAGAAGGAGAAGCACGCCGAGCGCACGGTCTACACGCTCTTCTACCTCTCCATCGTCGGCAGCATCTGGGCCATCGCGGCCTACATGCTGTTCCCGATCGAGTCGAACAACGTCGGAGACGTCCGTCTCAACACGCTGTTCATCGGAGTCGGTCTCACCCTCGCCCTGCTCGCCATCGGCTTCGGTGCCGTGCACTGGGGCAAGGCCCTCATGGTCGACGACGAGGGTGTCGACATCCGTCACCTGACCCGGGGAAGCGACGAGACCCGCGCCGCCGCCGTCGAGATCTTCGACGTGGCGAACAAGGAGTCCGGATTCGGGCGTCGCACGCTCATCCGCAACTCCCTCATCGGTGCACTCATCGTGTTCCCGCTGCCCGCCGTCGTCCTGTTCCGCGGTCTCGCACCGCAGGACGAGAACCCCGTCGAGCTGCTCTCCCACACCATGTGGAAGAAGGGCACGCGTCTCGCGCTCGACCCGAGCGGTGTCGCCATCAAGGCGACCGACGTCACGTTGGGCAGCGCGTTCCACGTGATCCCCGAAGACCTGAACGACCTCGAGCACGGCAAGCTCGAGGAGAAGGCCAAGGCGGCCGTTCTCCTCATGCGCCTCCGCCCCGAGGACCTCAACGAGCTCCCCGAGCGGGCTGACTGGTCGTACGACGGCATCGTCGCGTACTCCAAGATCTGCACGCACGTCGGATGCCCCGTTGCCCTGTACGAGCAGCAGACGCACCACCTCCTCTGCCCGTGCCACCAGTCGCAGTTCGATGTGTCGAACCACTGCGAGGTCATCTTCGGGCCGGCCAAGCGGCCGCTCCCCCAGCTGCCCATCGCCGTGGATTCCGAGGGTTACCTCATCGCTCAGAGCGACTTCCTTGAACCAGTCGGACCGAGCTTCTGGGAGCGTTCGTGAGTACCGCCACTACACCTGAGGCACCCCCGACGACGTCTACCGCCGTCGAGAAGAAGGGCGGCTTCACCGCCGCCGCCGCCAACTACATCGACGAGCGCACCAGCGTCTCGACGATGGTCAAGGAGCTCGGCCGGAAGATCTTCCCCGATCACTGGTCGTTCCTCCTCGGCGAGGTCGCTCTCTACAGCTTCGTCGTCATCCTCATCTCGGGATCGTTCCTGACCTTCTTCTTCCAGGCTGCGATGACCCCGGTCATCTACGACGGCTCCTACGTGCCCCTCAAGGGCATCGAGATGTCGACGGCCATGGCATCGACGCTCGACATCTCGTTCGACATCCGCGGTGGCCTCCTGATGCGTCAGGTGCACCACTGGGCTGCGCTGCTGTTCGTGGCATCGATCGGCCTGCACATGATGCGCATCTTCTTCACGGGTGCGTTCCGCAAGCCGCGTGAGCTCAACTGGGTCATCGGCTTCGTGCTGTTCATCCTGGCCATGGCCGAGGGCTTCACCGGGTACTCGCTCCCCGACGACCTGCTCTCGGGCAACGGCCTCCGCATCATCGACGGCATGGTCAAGGGCATCCCGATCGTCGGCACCTGGATCTCGTTCCTGCTGTTCGGCGGCGAATTCCCCGGTGAGGTGATCGTGGGGCGTCTGTACACGCTGCACATCCTCCTGCTGCCCGCCATCATCGTCGCGCTCATCGCGTTGCACCTGCTGTTCCTGGTCGTGCACAAGCACACCCAGTACCCCGGCCCCGGTCGCACCAACATGAACGCCGTCGGCCAGCCCGTGCTTCCGGTCTACGCGGCGAAGGCCGGTGGATTCTTCTTCATCGTCTTCGGCATCATCATGCTGATCGCCTCGTTCTTCACGATCAACCCGATCTGGAACTACGGTCCGTACGACCCCTCCCCCGTGTCGGCTGGAACGCAGCCCGACTGGTACATCGGGTTCGCCGACGGCGCCCTGCGCCTGATCCCGCCGGGACTCGAGTTCGTGTGGCTCGACCGCACCTGGTCGTTCAACATCCTGATCCCGCTGGCAGCTCTCGGACTGTTCATCGTGCTCGCCATGATCTACCCCTTCATCGAGGCGTGGGTCACCGGCGACAAGCGGGAGCACCACGTGCTCGACCGTCCGCGCAACGTTCCTACCCGCACGGCCATCGGCGCTGCCGGTGTCACGTTCTACGCCGGCCTCTGGGCGGCGGCGAGCTCGGACATCATCGCGACCCACTTCAAGCTCACGATGGAGGGCGTCATCCACTCCCTCCAGTTCGTGGTCATCGTCGGTCCGTTCATCGCCTACTTCGTCACGAAGCGCGTGTGTCTGGCGCTTCAGAAGAAGGACCGCGAGCTCGTGCTGCACGGCTTCGAGACCGGTCGCATCGTGAAGCTCCCGGGTGGCGAGTTCATCGAGGTGCACGAGCCGCTCACGGACTACGAGCGCTGGCGCCTGGTCAGCTACACCGACTACGAGCCGCTGATGATCCGTCCGAACTCGCAGGGCCGCATCACGGTGGGTCAGCGCCTGCGCGCCGGCTTCTCCCGCTGGTTCTTCGAGGATCGCATCTCGCCGGTGACCAGGACCGAGCTGGAGGCGGCCCACGGCCACCACGACACCCACCACGAGCTCGACGAGAAGAGCGCTCACTAGAGCGTTCGACTCGAACCGCTGGGAGGCGCCGATGACATCACCGTCATCGGCGCTTCGCCGTTTTCGGAGCATCTCCGGCACAAGGACGATGGGCGACCACTCATGACCATGGCGAGTCTCGCGGAGTGGCTGCGCTGCCCGCACTGTGGTTCTCCGCTGACGGATGCCGCTCCCCTGACGCTGCGCTGCGAGAATGCGCACGCATTCGACACGAACAAGCGCGGCTACGTGAACCTCGTCGCGGCGAACGACCGCATGACCGGCGATGACGCGGCCATGCTCGACGCCCGCGACGCCTTCCTCGGAGCCGGGCACTACGAGCCCATCCGCGATGCCCTGGCCGCGGCGGTGCCGACAGCGATAGAGCGGATCGTCGACGCCGGCTGCGGCACCGGGTACTACCTCGCCGGCGTGCTCGGTTCGACCGGCAACAGCGACACGAGGGCCCTGGGGTTCGACCTCTCCCCCGAGGCGGTGCGTCGCACCGTGCGGGCCACGGGCAGCGACGGCGTCGTCGCCGACACGTGGCGACCGCTGCCTCTGCGCGACGGCTGCGCGGACGCCGTCATCACGGTCTTCGCCCCGCGCAACCTCCCCGAGTTCCACCGCATCCTGCGAACCGATGGACGGCTCACCGTCGTGGTGCCGTCAGGCATGCACCTGCGCGAGCTGCGCGCCGACGGGCGAGCGCTCGACGTTCCGGCGGACAAGGCGGAACGGCTGCAGGAGGAGGCGTCGTCGCTCTTCGACGCGATCGGCGTCGAGAGGGTCGCGTATGCGATGGAGCTGGACGGCTCCGCCGTCGAGCAGCTCCTGGGGATGGGCCCCGCAGCACGCCACCGGGAGGCGCCCTCCGACGGGCGCTCTGAGACCGTGACGGCATCCGTCGACATCGTGCGTCTCAGGCGCCGCTGACGCCTCTCGGAGCGGAGTGCGCGCCCTGTGATGGTTGGTCCCGCAGTCTCCCCTGTGGACGACGAAGCGCCCGGCACGAGAACGTGCCGGGCGCTTCCTTCGGAGTGGATCAGCGGGCGAAGAGTCCGCGGTAGTACTCGTAGACCCAGCCGACGAGGCTGATGAGCACCAGTCCCACGGCGCAGTACGTCAGCCAGAACCCGACGGCGAGGCCGAGGAAGCTGACCGCGACCGAGGCGCCGAGCAGCAGCGGCCACCAGCTCCACGGGCTGAAGAAGCCGAGTTCGGCGTCTCCGTCGTCGATGTTGGCGTCGAGGCGGTCCTCGGGCAGTTCGCCGCCCTGGGCGCTGTGGACGCGGCCGACGTAGAACGCGATGAACGCGGCGAGCACGGCGCAGAGGAACATGCCGATCGTGCCGACAGCCTCGATGCGCTGGTCGTCACCGGAGTCGAGCCAGGTCCAGAAACCGTATACGGCCGCGGAGAGGAGGAAGAAGACCGCGAGAACCCAGAGGAGGACGGCGTTGACTCTCATCTACTTGACCTCGTCTTTCGTCGCGTCGTACGTGGGGGCATCCGGAGCATCCTTCGCAGGGCCGATTCCGATCGGCAGGCCGGCCTCAGGGTGATTGAGGTCGAACGCCGGGCGCTCGGAACGGATGCGCGGGATCGAGGTGAAGTTGTGTCGCGGCGGCGGGCACGAGGTCGCCCACTCGAGCGATCCACCGTAGCCCCACGGGTCGTTCACCGTCACGCGAGGAGCGCGGCGAGCCGTGATGTAGATGTTCAGGAAGAACGGCACCATCGACAGCGCGAGGATGGCGGATCCGACCGAGGAGAGCTGGTTCATCCAGGTGAATCCGTCATCGGGCAGGTAGGTCGCGTAGCGGCGCGGCATGCCGACCACTCCGAGCCAGTGCTGGACGAGGAAGGTCGTGTGGAAGCCGATGAAGAGGATCCAGAAGTGGATCTTGCCGAGCCGCTCGTTGAGCATCTTGCCGGTCCACTTCGGCCACCAGAAGTAGAACCCGGCGAACATGGCGAACACGACGGTTCCGAACACGACGTAGTGGAAGTGCGCCACGACGAAGTACGTGTCCGACACGTGGAAGTCGAGCGGAGGGCTGGAGAGGATGACTCCCGTGAGGCCACCGAAGACGAAGGTGATGAGGAAGCCGAGGGTCCAGAGCATGGGCGTCTCGAACGTCACGGAGCCGCGCCACATGGTGCCGATCCAGTTGAAGATCTTCACGCCTGTCGGCACCGCGATCAGCATCGTCATGAGTGCGAACCAGGGCAGGAGCACCGAACCCGTCACGTACATGTGGTGAGCCCAGACCGTGACCGAGAGGGCCGCGATCGCGATGGTCGCGTAGATCAGCGTCTTGTAACCGAAGATCGGCTTGCGGCTGAACACGGGCAGGATCTCCGACACGATGCCGAAGAACGGCAGCGCGATGATGTACACCTCGGGGTGGCCGAAGAACCAGAAGAGGTGCTGCCACAGCATGACTCCACCGTTGGCGGGGTCGTAGATGTGGGCGCCGAACACGCGGTCGGCACCGGCGGCGAGGATCGCGGCGGCCAGCACCGGGAACGCCATGAGTACGAGCAGCGACGTCACGAGGGTGTTCCACGTGAAGATCGGCATGCGGAACATGGTCATTCCGGGAGCGCGCATGGTGATGATCGTCGTGATGAAGTTCACGCCACCGAGGATGGTTCCGAAACCGCTCATGCCGAGGCCGAACATCCAGAGGTTGCCGCCGAGGCCCGGGCTGAACGTCGTGGTGGAGAGCGGTTGATACGCCGTCCACCCGAACGAGGCCGCGCCCTGCGGGGTGAGGAAACCACCCACGGCGATGAGGCTGCCGAACAGGAAGAGCCAGAACGCGAAGGCGTTCAGACGCGGGAATGCCACGTCGGGGGCACCGATCTGGAGCGGCATGATCACGTTGGCGAAGCCGGCGAACAGCGGCGTCGCGAACATGAGGAGCATGATCGTACCGTGCATCGTGAACAGCTGGTTGTACTGTTCCTTCGTCTGCAGGATCTCCAGGCCGGGCTCGAAGAGCTGGGCGCGGATGACGAGCGCCATGACTCCTGCGATGCAGAAGAACACGAACGAGGCGATCAGGTACATGTACCCGATGATCTTGTGGTCGGTGGAGGTGATCCACCGCACGAAGATGTTGCCCTTCTTCTCGACCTTCGGCGTTCCGAAGGTCCGGGCGGGAGCCGGTGCTGTTGCGGTGCTCATGGCTACTCGCCCTCCTCGGTCACGGGCGCTTTCGTGCCCGGCAGGTTCGTGTTGCGGTCGTACTCGGCACCGAGCTGGCCTTCGAAGCCGGCATCGCGCAGATCCTGGATGTGGGCTTCGTACTCCGCCTCGGAGACGACCTTCACATTGAAGAGCATCGCGGAGTGGTACTCGCCGCAGAGTTCGGCGCACTTGCCCTTGTACGTTCCCTCGCGCTCTGGGGTGACGTACATGTAGTTGGTCTTGCCGGGGAACATGTCCTTCTTGTAGAGGAAGTCGATGACCCAGAAGGAGTGGATGACGTCGCGGGCGTTGAGCGAGATCTCGATCTTCTTGCCCACGGGCAGGTAGAGAGTCGGAAGCTCGGACTCGACCAGCGCTCCGCTGCCGTCGTTGGAGCTGTCGTCGTACTGGCCCTGGATTCCGGGCGAGTAGACGTCCTCATCCACGTAGTTGAAGTCCCAGGCCCACTGCTTGGCGACGACGTTGATCTTCACATCGGGCTCGGCGTACGGCGTCTCGATGGCGGTCTGATCGCGTGCCGTGAAGGCGAAGAAGCCCAGCACGAGGATGAGCGGCACGATCGTGTAAAAGATCTCGATCGGCATGTTGTAGCGCAGCTGCACCGGGAGGCCGGTCTGGCCCTTGCGGCGACGGTAGACGATGACGGCCCAGATCGTGAGGCCCCAGGTGATGACACCGACGACCAGCAGGACGATCCAGGATGTGACCCAGAGGCCGGACACCATCGAGGTGTTGTTCGTGACGGGGCTCTCGCCCTCCTCGAAACCGGGGAGGAAACCGTTCAGTTGCGCCTGGGTGCACCCGGCGAGAACTACGGCTAGCGTCGCTGCGATCGGAATGGCAGCCCATCGGAGACGGCGATTGTTGCGCACCGGTGACCTTTCGGGGGACTCGTGGACACTTCACAGGGAAGTGTGATTGATCGTCTCCAGCCTACTCCGCGCTCCCGGCCTCAGTGTGCACCGGGCGGGGTCTGTCTGCACGGAATCCGTGATTTTCCCGCGACTTTCCGGCTTAAAAGCACTCGGGAGATCGTCCGCATGGACGATCTCCCGAGGCCGAAGATGGCAGTTCCTAGTGGAACGAGTCTCCACAGGCGCAGCTGCCCGACGCGTTGGGGTTGTCGATGGTGAAGCCCTGCTTCTGGATGGTGTCCTCGAAGTCGATCGAGGCGCCGTCGAGGTACGGGACGCTCATCTTGTCGACGATGACCTCGACGCCGTCGAAGTCGACCGTGGCGTCTCCGTCGAGCATCCGCTCGTCGAAGTAGAGCTGGTAGATGAGACCGGAGCATCCGCCGGGCTGAACGGCGACGCGCAGGCGCAGGTCGTCGCGACCCTCCTGGTTCAGGAGGCTCTTCACCTTGGTGGCCGCGGCGTCGCTGAGGCCGACCCCGTGGGCCGTCGTGCTCGTCGTGATCGTGTCCGTCATGATGCTCCTTCGCGCGCGGGGCGCCTCAAGTTGTGAAGATCACTCCCATAGTACTGCCGGATGCCGGGGAAACCCTGATGCACTCCCCCGCGCCATCGGCGTCAGCTGTCGGTGCGGGCGTTGAGGCGATCGAGCAGCAGCGCCTCGCTCAGCACCGAGCGCTTGTAGACGCCGAGGTGCAGCGATTCGTTCGGGCTGTGGGCTCGGGAATCCGGGTCCTCGACGCCGGTCACGAGGATCTGCGCCTCGGGGAAGACGTGCACGAGGTCGGCGATGAACGGGATCGAACCGCCGATGCCCATGTCGACAGCCTCGCGCCCCCAGGCGTCGGCCATGGCCGCCTTGGCCTCGGTGACGGCCCAGCCGCTGGTGTCGACGAGGAACGGGTCGCCCAGCTCCACCTTGTCGATGGCGAACTCGGCGCCGAACGGCGTGTTGCGCTCGATGTGCTCCGTCAGCACGGCGAGGGCGTCGGTCGCGGTCTGTCCGGGCGCGATGCGTGCGCTCACACGGACGGCGACCGACGGCAGCAGGGTGTTGGAGGCATTGCCGACACTCGGTGCGTCGATCCCTGTCACGGTGATCGCCGGCTGGGTCCAGATGCGGCTGAGGAAGCTGCCGTGTCCGATGGGAGAGACGGCGTCGAGCAGGCCGCTCTCCGAACGCAGCTGCGATTCGGGGTACTCCGGCGTGTCCGCGTCCCGACCGGTGAGGCCGGAGACGGCAACGGAGCCGTCCTCGCCGTGGAAGGTCGCGAGCAGGCGAACCATCGCGAGCATCGCATCCGGCACCGCTCCCCCGAACATGCCCGAGTGAACCGCGTGCGAGAGGGTGCGGATCGTCAGGCGGAACGCCACGTTGCCACGCAGGCCGACCGTGAGCGCCGGCGTCTCGAGATCCCAGTTGCCCGAGTCGGCGACGACGATGACGTCAGCCGCCAGGGCGTCGCGGTTCTGCTCGAGGAAGTGCGCGAAGGAGAGCGAGCCGGCCTCCTCCTCCCCCTCGATGAAGATGGCCAGGCCGAGGTCGAAGTCGGTGCCGTAGGCCTCGACGAGGGCGCGGATCGAGGCGACGTGAGCCATGACTCCCGCCTTGTCGTCCGCCGCCCCGCGGCCGTAGAGGCGGTCGCCGCGCACAGTCGGCTCATAGGGCGCGCTCTCCCACTCCTCGGAGTCTCCGGGAGGCTGAACGTCGTGGTGGGCGTAGAGCAGGATCGTCGGCGCGCCGTTCCGTGCCGGGCGTGCCGCGAGCACCGCGGGGTTGCCGAGGGTCTCGCCGTCGGCGACGGGGGCCTGGGTGATGCGCACCTCGTCGAAGACCCCGAGGCCGCGGAACAACTCGGCGACGGCCTCGGCGCTGGTGTGGACGTGAGCCTGGTCGAACGCGGGCCACGACACCGAGGGGATGCGGACGAGGTCGCAGAGGTCGGCGATGGTGCTCGGGAAGCCCGTCTCGACGGCCTCACGCACCGCGTCCTGACCGGTCGTCGTCGAATTCGGGTCAGCTGGGTGTCGATCATCCGTCATGTCGTCGATTTTAGTCGGCGACGGATGCACGCGCCGTGCGGTCCGCTCCGGGTCGGAGACGGACCGCACGGCGCTGACTCACCTCTTGACGGACTTCACGACCGAGCTGGAGGGGCTCGAGCCGACGGCGTTCTTCGCCAGCACTCTGAACCAGTACGTCTTGCCCTTCGTCCCCGCTGTCGTGGTGTACGACCGGGTCGTGGACGTCGCAGCCTTCAGGGTGCTCCACGTCGTGCCGTTGGCCGAGTACTGCACGGTGTAGCCGGTGATCGCCGACCCGTTGGTGGCGGCGGCCGCCCAGCTGACGGTGAACTTGCCCGTCGTCGCCGTGACGGCGACCTTCGACGGCGCGGACGGCTTGCCAGCCGGAGTCACGCTGAGGCTCGCGGCCGAGTACGTTCCTGTGCCGAGCTTGGTGCGCGCGGCGACTCGGAACTGGTAGCCGGTGCCGTTCACGAGGCCCGTCGCCGTGTACGAGGTCGTCGACACCGCCGTCGCCCGCCAGGAGCTCCACGTCTTCGTGGCCGCGTTGTAGCTGCGGCGATCGAGGTAGTAGCCGGTGATCGGCGAGCCGCCGTTCGACGTCGGTGCCCTCCAGGCGACCGTGGCCGTCCTGTCACCGCGTTTGACGGCGGGAGCGGCGGCCGCTGTGGGCAGCGACAGCGTCGTGGCCGTGATGCCACTGTAGGGGCCGGTGCCGACGATGTTGAACGCCGCGACCTCGATCCTGTAGCTCGCGTTCTTCGAGAGTGCAGAGAGCACGATCCTCGGGGTGATGACCGTGGTCGTGGTCCACGTCGATGTCGTCGACTTGCGGTATCGAACCGCATAGCCGGTCACCGGAGACCCGCCATTGCTGCCCGAGGACAGCGCCGGCCAGCTCGCGGTCAACGATCCGACCCCGGCCGTGACCGTCGGCACCGCCGGCGCGGCCTTCGGTGCGGTCGACGTGGTGACGTTCGCGTACTGGTTCCAGGGACTCTGGTTGCCGTCCGCGTCGCGAGCAGCGAGGCGGAACTGGTAGGTCGTGCCCGTCGCCAGCCCTGTCACGGCGTACGTGACGGTGTCGAAGGTCTCCACCGAGCGGGAATCACTCCAATCGGCGTCCGTCGCGACCCTCCATTGCAGCACATAGGCCGGCTTCTGGCCGGATCCGTTCTTCGCATCGCCCGCCAGAGCAGTCCACTTGGCCGTGACGGTCGTACCGGCCGCCGTGATGGTGCCGAGAGAGACGGCGCTCGGGGGCGTGAGTGCCATGAAGGAGCGTGGGGCGGATGCCGCGATGACAGCACCCGGCGCCGTCTTCGAGTATGCGCCGGTGAGTGCGGTCACCTGCCAGGAGTAGGCGATGCCGTAGCTGACGGCCGACGGGATGACGTAGTTCGTCGCGACCGTCGTGTCGGTGATCGTGGTCCCCCCGGCCGGGGTGATGGAGACGAGGTACCGGGTGGCGCCGCTGACGGGCGACCATGCGAGGATCCGACCGGCTGCGGCATCCGCCGGCCCGCTCTCCTGATCCGTCGTGAAGGGGGCGAGAACCCTCGCGTTGGGGGTCACCGGGGAGATGTCGCCCAACGGGTCCGTGAATGTGGCGTCGGCGCTCGTCGTGCCGGGGACCTCCAGCGGGCGGGTCGGCTGCACCCGCCAGGTGTAGGAGGACGCCGAACCCGAGAGGCCGGAGATGCTGATGGCGGTCTGCGCTGTCACCGCGGTCTGGAGAACTGAGCCGGTCGGCCCGACCACGGTGGCGGTGTAGAGCTGCGCGCCGGGGGTCGGTACCCAGCTGAGGCGGGCAGTCGAACGGCTGACACTGTCGAGCGTCGCCGTGAGTCCGCTGGGCGCTGATCCCGCCACTGTGAACGTCTGCGGGACGGAGGCGTTGCCCACGGTGCCGTTCGCGTCAAGCGGCGCGACGGTGAAGGTGTAGATGCCGCCCTCGGTCAACGGCAGATCCGTCTTCGTGCGCGCGATCAGGAACGGGTAATTGGTCTTGATGCCCGACACGCCATTGATGGGCACGCCGATCGCGCTGCTGCCGCCGTAGATCTTGACGACATAGCCCCTCGAGCCGCCGTCGGACGGCCCGGTCTGGGCCTGCGGGGCCCAGCGCAGCACCGTTGTGCCGTTCTCCTGCGACACGGGAATGACGCCGTCGAAGGAGGTCTTCGTGCTCGACTTCTTCCAGGTGCGCCACTCGAATCCCGCGTCGGATGCGGCGGGCCATTGGCTGCGGTCCTCGGAGAGAACCTTCGCGTCCTCCGAGAACCCGGCCTTGACGCGCCAGTAGTAGGGGTTCGTCGTCGTGGTGTCGTCGAAGACGCCTGTGGGCCGCAGCGTGGTCGATATGGTCGAGAACCGCGCGATCGGGGACGTGAACTCCTTCGTGAGCGCCACCTCGACGATGTAGAGGTTGGCGTCGTCGACGGACTCCCAGGTGAAGACGGGTGCTGCCTGTCCTTGGACGGCGGGAGCCGTCTGACCACTCCACGCCGCAGAGTCGCCGTTCACGACGCCCTCGTTCGGATCCAGCGTGGCACCCGGAGCGGCGTCTGAGAGACGGAAGTAGCGTGGTGCTGATGCGGCGCTCGACACCGTCGTCGACGTGACGTTGGAATCGTAGGCGATGGCCTCCACGGTCCACTTGTATGTGATCGGGTTGCCTCCGGTGTAGACGCTGAGGCGGTCCATGACCTTGGTCGGCCACAGGCACGCGGAGAGCCCGTCCACGGACTCGGTGAGCTCGGTTGCGCCGGTGATGATCGTCGCTGAGGTGCTCGCCGTGGTGCAGGTGGCGTTCGGCGCAGAACTCGGGACGCCGTTCAGCACCTGGTACACCTTGACCAGGTACTCCGTCGCCCGGGCGAGGGCGTTCCACTTCAGCTCGAGCCTGTCGATGGGATAGGTCTCCGGTGTCGCGAGGGTGGTGCCACCGGACACGGCGACGGGTGAAGCGATGCCCGCCAGCGACGCATCCGTGGAGGCGGTCTGAGCTCCCCATGCCTTCTGGAACCGCTTGACCTCGGACGGCGTACCCAGGTTGCCCGCACCGTCGATGGCCGTGACCTGCCAGTACCAGTCCTGGTCAGCCAGGAGCGTGGTCGGCACGAAGGACGTGCCGTAGGCGGTGAAGGTTCTCGGGCTGGTGATCATGTCGTCCTGCTGGGCGTTGCCGAGCTGCACGCGATAGGACGCCGCACCAGACACCGGCGTCCACGTGAGTATCGGGTCGCTCAGCACGGTGGTCGTGGTGTCGACGTCCTGCTGGCTGACGAGCGCCGGCTGCGACTCATCGGCGTCTGTCGCCGGATCGTTCCAGGTCACGGTGAACACCTGGGCGGCCGACGGCGGGGTGACCTGCGTCTTCTGCGTCGCGCCCGAGAACGAGAAGGTGACGACGGTCGCCGAGACCCGCCAGTACCACCTGCCGTCACGCGACAGGAGGGTGTCCGGCGAGAGGCTCGTGCCCGTCGTGGTCTTGGTCGTTACCCCCGACGCGAAGGTCGCGCTCTGGGAGTAGGAGACGGTGTACAGCTCGGCCCCGGCGACCGGCGTCCACCTGAAGGTCACGGCATCCGGATACACGACCGTCGCCGGGTTCAGATTCGTTCCGAGCGGGGAGACGGCCGTCGGGGCGACGAGAGGCGAACGGGTGAAGGAGGAGAACTCGGAGTACGCACTCAGCTGCGTCGACGACAGCGATGTGGATGTGCCACTCTGCCCATATGCCGCGACCCTCCAGAAGACGGTCTCCTCGGACGAGACGTTCCCGGCGGTCGCGAGGAACGCCGTCGGAGTGACGCTGTTGGTGTACGTGGTGAGCACCGTCGCCGGGGTGGTCGCCGCCGCAACGGCATCCGTCGCGACGGTCAGGCTCACGCTGTAGCCGAGGGCACCGGCCACCGGAACCCAGGAGAGCTGGAACGTCGTGTTCGATTCGTCGATGGCGCGCGAGTGCAGCGCCCAGTCGTCGGGGGTGTCGGGCACGGCGGCCAGGGCGATGCTGGGCGTCGCGACCAGTCCGGCGACGACGAGGACGGCGGTGATCACGAACGCGGAGAGGCGGCGGAACAGCACGAAGGTGACCTCCAGGTAGGGGCAGGAAGTTGGTGTGCAGAGAGAGCCACGCCGCATGCATCGGCACCGCATCCCCCGCGCCCGCCGGAATGCAGCGATCGCAGTCGCCACCGTATCGGCGGGGACGAACCGCGCGCGCCCCCGCAACCGGGGCACGAAGACTGCCGGCACGCCACTCTCCCTCAGCTTCAGCGGCTACTCTGGAGTCCTACCGATTCCAAGGATTTGATGTGGCCAAGCAAACCGCGCCTCAGGGCGCCGAACCCGTGACCGAGTCCGTCGACGAGACGGCCGCCCGTCTGGCCTCCTCCGCGACGAGTCAGGGCAAGGGCGCCCCGACTCCGACGCGCAAGGAGCAGGAGGCAGCGCGCAAGCGTCCGCTCGTCTCCGACAACCGCAAGGAGGCGTCGCGCCAGGCCAAGATCAAGGCCGCCGAGGTGCGAGAGAAGCAGCGTGCCGGGATGGCGGCCGGCGACGACCGTTACCTCCCCATGCGCGACCGCGGTCCGCAGAAGCGCTACGCCCGTGACTACGTCGACGCCCGCTTCAACATCGGCGAGTTCATGCTTCCGGTGATGGCCCTCGTCATCGTGCTCACCTTCATCCCGAGCTACGAGATCCAGATGTACGGCATCTTCGCCCTCTGGGGCTTCTTCCTCATCGCCGTCGTCGACTCGATCATCCTCGGCTTCAGCCTGACCAAGCGGCTCGCCGCCAAGTTCGGTGCCGACAAGGTCGAGAAGGTGCGTTGGTACTCCGCCATGCGTGCGTTGCAGATGCGTTTCATGCGCCTGCCCAAGGCCCAGGTCGCCCGCGGCGCCTACCCCAGCTGACGATCACGTTCAGAAGGCCGCATCCGAGATCCTCGGATGCGGCCTTCGTCGTCGGGGCGGCGTTTCGGCCGCGACTCCGTGGGATCTCAGCGAGCAGCGATCGCGTACGCGCCGACCCTGAGGCACGGCACGCGCGACTCCTCGTCGGTGAGGGAACCGTGCTGGCCGATCATCGCCCGCGGTGAGAGGTTGGTCTCGCGCGAGTCGTAGTAGGCGATCAGCTTGCGCGCGGCCACGATCACGTCGCCGATGCGCGACAGCACTTCAGGTGCGACATCGCCGAAGAGGCCGGAGGACACGGCCTCGGCGCGCGTGTACACCCAGGCGCGATCGCCCTCGGACTCGCGCCAGGCTGCGGCGAGGGTGTCGGCGGCATCGGGGTCGGCATCCGGTTCCAGATACAGGTACAGGCACCGCGGGTCGCCGCCGATGTGACGTACGCCGTCGATCAGCTGGGGCGCCGTGTCGAACAGCACGTGCTTGTCGGCCGGAACGTCGACGACGCCGTGATCGGCTGTGACGATGAGCCCGGCGGATGCCGGCAATGAGGCCGCGAACCTGGAGACCTCGGCGTCGAGGGCCTCGAGCTCGCCGACCCACTTGTCGGAGAGCCACCCGCGGGCGTGAGCCGCCATGTCGAGTTCGGGCACGTAGACGTAGACGAGTGCGCGGTCGTTCTCGCGGACGACCCGGAGGGCTGCGTCGAAGCGAGCGGCGACGGAGCCCGCCGACACGTACTCGGCTCCCCGGAGCAGCGCATTGCTGAGACCCGAGTCCGCGTACCGCGACGGGCCGACCGCGAACGCGGGGATGCCGGCATCCGTCGCCAGTTCGAACTGGGTCGGAAGCGGCTGCCAGCTATCGGGCCGCATGTCGTGGTCCCAGCCGCTCAGCTGGTTGACCACGCGGTCGTTGGCGGCGTCGAGGACCCGGTACCCGACCAGGCCATGGGAGCCGGGGGGCGCACCCGTGCAGAGGGAGCCGAGGCCGACGGCGGTCGTCGCCGGGAAGACGCCGGGCAACGACGCCTTCTTGGTGAGACGGGAGGCGAGGTAACGGGCGTGCCCGGCCGAGGCGCGCAGGTTGGCGGTTCCGAGCCCGTCGACGAGGAGGACGACGGCGTGATCCACGGCGGGAAGACCGAGGGCATTGGACGCGCCTGAGATGCTGGCGCGGCAACTTGCCAGAACGTCGGCCAGCCGCGGGGCTCCGGATTCGGGTGAAGGTACCATGGGCATCGCGCTCAGTCTCGCACAGGACGGCCCAGCCGTCGCGCGGCGACGAGGCCCCAGAACGAGCCCCACCAGACGAGAAACAACGGATGACCCCGCGCCAGAACTCCACACCCGAGACCCAGTCGGTCGAACGCATCGAAGACGTCGACGTCGCCACCGAGATGCAGGGCTCGTTCCTCGAATACGCGTACTCCGTCATCTACTCGCGGGCCCTCCCCGACGCCCGTGACGGGCTCAAGCCCGTGCAGCGCCGCATCCTCTACCAGATGAGCGAGATGGGCCTGCGCCCCGACCGTGGCCACGTGAAGTCGGCGCGCGTCGTCGGCGAGGTCATGGGCAAGCTGCATCCGCACGGCGACACCGCCATCTACGACGCTCTCGTGCGCATGGCCCAGGCGTTCACCCTGCGCGTGCCGCTCATCGACGGTCACGGCAACTTCGGCTCGCTCGACGACGGCCCGGCCGCCGCCCGGTACACCGAGGCACGGCTGGCAGCCACGGCGCTGGCGATGACCGAGGGCCTCGACGAGGACGTCGTCGACTTCGTTCCCAACTACGACAACCAGCTCACCCAGCCCGAGGTCCTCCCCGCCGCCTACCCCAACCTGCTCGTGAACGGGGCCAGCGGCATCGCCGTCGGCATGGCCACGAACATGGCTCCGCACAACCTCATCGAGGTCGTCGGGGCGGCGCGCCATCTTCTGGCGCACCCGGATGCGACCCTCGACGACCTGATGGAGTTCGTGCCCGGCCCCGACCTTCCCTCGGGCGGCACCATCGCCGGCCTCTCCGGCGTGCGAGACGCCTACGCCACGGGCCGCGGCAGCTTCAAGACCAGGGCCAAGGTGCGCGTCGAGTCGATCACCGCTCGCAAGACCGGCCTGATCATCACCGAACTGCCCTATCTCGTGGGACCCGAGAAGGTCATCGAGAAGATCAAGGACGGCGTCAACGCCAAGAAGATCAGCGGCATCTCGGATGTCACCGACCTGACGGACCGCACGAACGGCCTGCGCCTCGTCATCGGGATCAAGACCGGCTTCAGCCCGGATGCCGTCCTCGAGCAGCTGTACCGCCTGACACCGCTCGAGGACTCGTTCAACATCAACGCCGTCGCCCTCGTCGACGGCGGACCGCGCACCCTCGGGCTGCGCGAGCTCCTCGTCGTGTACGTCGAGCACCGTGTGCTGGTGGTCACCCGGCGCTCGCGCTTCAGGCTCGACCGCCGTCGGGAGCGACTGCACCTGGTCGAGGGCCTCCTCGTGGCCATCCTCGACATCGACGAGGTCATCCAGGTCATCCGCACCAGCGACGAGACCGAGCAGGCACGCACGCGCCTCATGGACGTCTTCGACCTCACGCATGTGCAGGCCGAGTACATCCTCGAGCTGCGCCTGCGCCGCCTCACCAAGTTCTCCCGGATCGAGCTCGAGGCCGAGCGCGACAAGCTGAAGGCCGAGATCGCCGAGCTCGAGACGCTGCTGGCCAGCGATGCCCGCATCCGGTCGCTCGTCTCCGATGAGCTCGCCGAGATCGCGGACAGGTTCGGCACCCCGCGCCGCACCCTGCTCACCGAGGCGAAGCCCAGCATCGCCGGCGCAGCCGCCAAGCGCGCGGCGGCGATCCTCGAGGTGGCGGACGCCCCGTGCCGCGTGTACCTGAGCGCCACCGGCCGGATCGCGCGCGTCGACCTCGTCACCCGCGACGACGACGCCCCGGCAGCGCCCGTGCGCCAGCGCCGCCGCAGCAAGCACGACGCGCTCCTCTCGACTCTCGACACCACGAGCCGCACCGAGATCGGAGCCGTCACCAACCGCGGCCGTCTAGTGCGCTTCTCCCCCGTCGACCTGCCCGTGCTGCCCGAGACCTCGGTGCAGCTCGGCGCCGGTGTGAAGGTCGGCGACTACCTGGCCCTCAGCGATCGCGGTGAGAAGGTGCTCGCCATCGTCTCGCTCACCAGCGACCAGTCCATCGCCCTCGGGACTCGTCAGGGAATCGTCAAGCGCGTCGCCACCGGGGCGTACCCCAGTCGCCCGGACTTCGAGGTCATCGCCCTCAAGAAGGGCGACGAGGTCGTTGGTGCGGTGCAGGGGGCCGAGACCGATGAGCTCGTGTTCGTGGCGACGGATGCGCAGCTGCTGCGGTTCCCGGCTGCGTCCGTGCGCCCCCAGGGGTGCCCTGCCGGCGGAATGGCCGGCATCAACCTCGGCGCCGACGCGACGGTCATCCACTTCACGTCAATCCCAGCCGATCAGCGCGACGAGGTCGTGGTGGCCACCGTCGCGACCGGCAGCGAGACGCTGCTCGGGACCGATCCCGGAACGGCCAAGGTGAGCGCATTCGACGAGTTCCCGGCCAAGGGCCGCGCGACGGGTGGCGTGCGTGCACAGCGCTTCCTGAAGGGCGAGGACGCCCTCGCGCTCGCGTGGGTCGGTCGCGACCCGCTCGCTGTCGGTTCGGACGGTTCGGCGCGCACGCTGCCGGAGCCCGGCGCCAAGCGGGACGCATCCGGAACCCCGCTCGATGCCGTCATCGGCGCCATCGGCACCACGATCGCCTGAGCTCAGCCGAGCGAGCGCTCCACGACGGTGCGCACGCCGTCGAGCATGTCGCGCCAGTTCTCGGCTGAATGCTCGGCGGCCTCGGTCGTCGGGTTGTTGTCCTGATCCAGCTCGACCCGCGTGCCTCCGTCGACGGCCAGGAGCTCGTAGCGGAGCGTGTGGTAGTTCTCCGGAACATCCGGCTGGCCCGTCATCGGGCTGAAGTGGGTGACGACGAGCCGACGTGGCTCCTCGACTTCGAGCACGCGCCCGTAGTCCTCGAAGCTCTTCCCCTCCCACTCGCCGATCCACCGGATCTCGGCGCCGAGCGCCCAGTCGGTGACGATGCGCGCGCCGGCCAGGATCTCCGGATGCGGCTCCCCGCTCGTGATCACGTCCCAGACGGCCTGGGGCGGGGCTGCGATGAACGCGTCGACGTGAGCTGTGTACTCGGCCATGGCCTCGACCGTACGCCGAGCAGCCCTCCCCCGCCAGACGTCATCACCGCAGCCGCACGCCAGTGCCGGGCGCTCTGCGCCGGTTTGGATGGCGCAGAGTTCCGCGAAATAGCGCGCGGCGACGGGGGCTAGGCGTCGATACTCTCGCGGGAGAGCCTGTCGGAACTGTCGACGATGAACTCCTTGCGCGGGGCGACGTCGTTGCCCATGAGCAGCTCGAACACCCGGCCGGCGTTCTCGGCGTCCGAGACGTTCACGCGGCGGAGGGTCCGGTGCTTCCGGTCCATGGTGGTCGTGGCCAGCTGGTCGGCATCCATCTCGCCCAGGCCCTTGTAGCGCTGGATCGGGTCTTGGTACTTCTTGCCCTGTTTGCTCAGCGCCGCAAGCACCTTCTGGAGCTCGGCCTCCGAGTACGTGTACAGGGTGTCGTTCGGCTTCGAACCCGGGTTCATCACGACGACGCGGTGCAGCGGAGGCACGGCGGCGAACACCCGGCCGTTCTCGATCATCGGCCGCATGTAGCGGAAGAACAGGGTGAGCAGCAGGGTGCGGATGTGCGCGCCGTCGACGTCGGCATCGCTCATGATGATGACCTTGCCGTAGCGGGCGGTCTCGAGGTCGAAGCTCCGGCCGGATCCGGCGCCGATCACCTGGATGATGGAGGCGCACTCGGCGTTGCCCAGCATGTCGGCGACGCTCGCCTTCTGCACGTTGAGGATCTTGCCCCGGATGGGCAGGAGCGCCTGGTGCTCGCTGTCGCGCGCCAGCTTGGCCGTGCCGAGGGCTGAGTCGCCCTCGACGATGAAGAGCTCGCTCTGGGCGACGTCGTTCGACCGGCAGTCGACCAGCTTCGCCGGCAGTGACGAGCTCTCGAGCGCGTTCTTGCGGCGCTGGGTCTCCTTGTGGGCCCGCGCTGAGATGCGCGACTTCATCTCGGCGACGACCTTGTCGAGCAGCAGGGCCGACTGAGCCTTGTCGTCACGCTTGGTGGAGGCGTAGCGCTCGGCCATGGCCTTCGCCACGACGTTCGCCACGATCGCGCGGACGGCCGGCGTGCCGAGCACCTCCTTGGTCTGGCCCTCGAACTGCGGCTCGGGTAGACGGACTGTGAGCACGGCGGTGAGGCCGGCGAAGATGTCGTCCTTCTCCAGCTTGTCCGTGCCCGCCTTGAGGCGTCTGGCGTTCAGCTCCACCTGCTGGCGCAGGAACTTGAGCATGCCGGCATCGAATCCGGCCTGGTGGGAGCCGCCCTTGGGCGTCGAGATGATGTTCACGAAGCTGCGCATGACGGTGTCGTAGCCGGTGCCCCAGCGCAGGGCGATGTCGACGGTGCACTCGCGCTGCAGCTCGGTGGGGATCATCGCGCCGGCGTCGCTCAGCACGGGAACCGTCTCGGTGAAGCTGCCGGTGCCTGTCAGGCGCCAGGTGTCGGTGAGTGGGGCGTCGGGGGCGAGGTGCTCGACGAACTCGGAGATGCCACCGTCGAACTTGAACTCGTCGGTGTGTGGCTCGAATCCCCGCTCGTCGGTGACGCGGATGCCGAGGCCGGGAACGAGGAAGGCCGTCTGCCTGGCTCGCCCGAGGAGCTCCTCGGTCTGGAAGTCGGCCCCCTTGGTGAAGATCTGGCGATCGGCCCAGTACCGGATGCGGGTACCGGTGACGCCCTTCTTCACCTTGCCGACCACGCGTAGTTCACTGCGGTTCTCGAACGGCGTGAAGGGAGCATCCGGACTCTTGGTGTCCCCGGTGTCGGCGAACAGCCCGGGTTCACCGCGGTGGAACGACATGGCGTACGTCTTGCCGTCGCGGTCGACCTCGACGTCGAGGCGCTCGGACAGGGCGTTGACGACCGAGGCGCCGACACCGTGCAGTCCCCCGGACGCGGCGTAGGAGCCCGAACCGAACTTGCCTCCGGCGTGCAGCTTCGTGAAGACCACCTCGACGCCGGAGAGCCCGGTCTTCGGCTCGATGTCGACCGGGATGCCGCGGGCGCGGTCGCGCACCTCGACGCTCGAGTCGGGGTGCAGCGTCACGTCGATCTCGGTGCCGTGACCGCCGAGCGCCTCGTCGACCGAGTTGTCGATGATCTCCCAGAGGCAGTGCATGAGGCCGCGGGAATCCGTCGATCCGATGTACATGCCCGGGCGCTTGCGCACAGCTTCGAGGCCCTCGAGGACGGAAAGATGCCGGGCGGAATAGTCACTGCTCACGTCAGTCAACCCTAGGCGAGCAGGGGCGATCCCCCGGACCTGACACCCTGCCGTGAGAAATGTCACAATCCGTACGCGCTGAGCGAAATGCTGGGGCATGCACGCGGATTCGACTGAAGTGCGTGTTTACATTGAGTCACGGATCTTCAGGTCGATACGAAAAGGAGGGTCAGTCCATGTCACAGATCGTTACCCCGAACGGTGCCGTCGATGAACTCGAGACGGCCCACCAGCTGACCGCCCTCGACCGCTGCGATGCGTGCGGCGCTCAGGCCTACATCCGCGTGGTCGTCAACAGCGGCGAGCTGCTGTTCTGCGCTCACCACGGACGCAAGCACCAGGAGAAGCTGGCCTCGATCGCGCACAGCTGGCACGACGAGTCGTCTCGTCTCCTCGAGAACTGACCGGCACCCGCTTCGAACTTCACGAAGAAGAGCCGCCCCGATGCATCGCATCCGGGCGGCTCTTCTCGTTCGAGCAGGTGCGACCGATCAGTCGGCGTCGAGGCCGAGGCCGGTGAGGATCTGGTTGCGTGCCGCGTTGGCGTAGTCGTCGACGGATGCCGCACGCTCGCCGCGCTGGTAGACCAGCCCGCGGCGCCCGAACATCGACGTGAGCAGGTGGTCGGCCAGCGCCGGGTTCTTCGCCAGCACAGGACCGTGCAGGTGCGTGCCGATGACATCGCCCATGACGACGCCCTCCTGCGAGGAGTCGCGTCCGTTGCCGCTGCCGCTCAGCACCCGGCCGAGCGGGGAACCCTCGGCGCCGACGTAGTCGCGGGCGTGGTTCTCGAATCCGACGATGCGTCCGAAGCGGCTGGAGAGCACGATGTCGCCGCTGGCGCGGTCCTGGCGGGGAACGCCACGCCCGGCGAGGATGCCGAGGCCCTCGACGACGCCACCGACGGCACGCTCAACACCCCAGCTGATCAACTCCCAGCCCGTTCCCACCGCGAGGATCGGAACGCCCGAGGTAGACCAGACGCGCAGCTGATCCTGGATCTCGAGCAGCAGGTCCCTGGCCGGCACGAGTGCGGAGTCGGAGCCCGAGCCGATGACGACGGCGTCGACGTTCTCCGGCAGGTCGGACGCGGCCTCGACGGCGATGATCGTCGCCGTCTCGCCGGCCCACTCGGCTCGGCGGGCGAGCACCCGGGCGTTCTCGGCGTCGCCGTTCGTGTTCAACAGGCTCGGCGCGATGACGGCGATGGTGAAGGTCGGGGTCATGACGGCTCGCCCTCGGAGGTCAGGCCGAGATGGGCTCGGGTGCGGCGCATGGAGTCGGCCGAGAAGACGATGGTCTTGACGCCGGTCGCGGGCTGGGGAAGCGCGAGGAAATCGTCGACCGCCCGGCCCAGATCCGTCTCCACCCGGTCGATCTCGACATCGTCGTAACTGAGCTGGAGGGCCAGTTCCCACGCCTTCGAGCCGCTGACGATATCGACCCGGGAGACGCGCGAGGTGTCAACCGGCCAGAAGTACGACGGGTCGCGCACGTCGGACCCGATGGCGAACAGCACGGGAGCGCCGGGTTCGAGGGTGTCGATGTTCAGCTGGTAGCTCGCCGGGTTCTGCACGAGCACGAACTCGACCTGCTGACCGCGCACCTCGACGACCTCGCCGCGGCCGAACACCGGCGGGATGGAGCCGACGGCGGCGACGGCGAGATCGACGTCGAACGCCGACCCGAGCACGGCACGCGCCGTGCTCAGGGCGGCTGCGGCATCCGTCGCATAGTGGACGCCCCGAGCGGGAAGGCCCACGGTGTGCTCGTCGCCGTCGATGAGCATCGATGCCGTTCGCCCGGAGACTGCGCCCACGACGATGCCGGACGGGTCGTCGAGGCGCTCCGAGGCGAGACGCGCATGGCCGAGGCCGTGAGGGGCTGCGTCGAGCACGGCGGAGGAGACGCCGAAGCGCTCCACCCTGACCCCGGCGGGAACACTGGAGGCGAGCTGCACGAGGTAGTCGTCGTCAGCGTTGACGACGACGGCATCCGTCGCCCGGGCCGCGATCGTCGTCAACATGGTGGCGACCATCTCTGAGTCGTGGAAACGGTCGATCTGGTCGACCATCACGTTCGTGAGGGCGACCACGCGCGGCGACAGCTCGGCGGCGATGAGGGCGCCGTGCCCCTCGTCCATCTCGAGGACGGCGATGTCGTCGTGGATCCGGCCCTGCAGGTCGGCCCGCTCGAGCAGTGCAGAGGTGAGTCCCTGGGAGATGTTCGCCGTCGACGGGTTGGTGAACACCGATCGGCCGTGGGCGCGCAGGACGGCCACGAGCATCTTCGTGGTGGTCGACTTGCCGCTCGAACCCGAGACGATCACGAGACCGTCGCGGAACGAGTTCAGGGTCGTGGCGAGGTAGCCGGGGGCGACCTTGTTCACCACGAGTCCGGGCACGGCAGAACCGCCGCCCGGCTTCCTCAGCCGCGCGAGCGTCCTGACCGTGCGACCGATGACGATCGCCGGTACGTACCGCACCAGTGGAGGCCTACTCGAGGTAGTCGCGCAGCGACTGCGACCGCGACGGGTGGCGCAGCTTCGCCATCGTCTTCGACTCGATCTGACGGATGCGCTCGCGCGTCACGCCGAAGGTGTCACCGATCTGGTCGAGGGTCTTGGGCATGCCGTCACCCAGGCCGAAGCGCATGCGGATCACGCCGGCCTCGCGCTCCGAGAGGGAGTCGAGCAGGCTCTCGAGCTGCTTCTGCAGCATCGTGAAGCCCACGGCGTCGGCGGGCACGACGGCCTCGGTGTCCTCGATGAGGTCACCGAACTCGCTGTCGCCGTCCTCGCCGAGGGGTGTGTGCAGCGAGATCGGCTCGCGGCCGTACTTCTGCACCTCGATGACCTTCTCCGGGGTCATGTCGAGTTCGCGGCTGAGCTCCTCGGGCGTGGGCTCGCGGCCCAGGTCCTGCAGCATCTGGCGCTGCACGCGGGCCAGCTTGTTGATGACCTCGACCATGTGCACCGGGATGCGGATGGTGCGGGCCTGGTCGGCCATGGCGCGGGTGATGGCCTGCCGGATCCACCAGGTGGCGTAGGTCGAGAACTTGAAGCCCTTGGTGTAGTCGAACTTCTCGACGGCACGGATGAGGCCCAGGTTGCCCTCCTGGATCAGGTCGAGGAACTGCATCCCACGACCGGTGTAGCGCTTGGCGAGGGAGACGACGAGGCGGAGGTTGGCTCCGAGCAGGTGGCTCTTGGCGCGGGCGCCGTCCTTCGCCACCCACTGCAGCTCGCGGCCGAGGGACGACTTCTTCTCGACCTCGCTGAGGTGCGAGAGCTTCTCCTCGGCGAACAGGCCCGCCTCGATGCGCATGGCGAGCTCGACCTCTTCGGCCGCGTTCAGGAGCGCGACCTTTCCGATCTGCTTCAGGTAGTCCTTGACGGGGTCGGCCGTGGCGCCGGTGATCGCCGAGGAGTAGACGGGAACGTCGTCCTCGTCGTCGACGAGCGACAGACGGAGCGCGCCGGTGGGGAGCGGCTCGACAGCGGCGACGGGCTTGGTCTCGTCATCCTCGAAGTCGTCGGCCTCGTCCTTCGCTGCGGCATCGACGGTCTCGATGGCGGCAGTCTCGACGACGACCTCGTCGCCGTCTCCGGGCTCGTCGGCGGTGGCCTTGGCCTTGCCGCGCGTCGCGCGCTTGACGGGGGCAGCGGCGGTGCCGGCGGTCTTCTTGGCCGGTGCCTTCTTCGGCGCGGCCGTGGTGGTCTTAGCAGCGGCAGCTGTGGTCTTCTTCGCTGCAGCTGTGGTCTTCGGGGCGACGGGTTCCGTCTCCTCGGTCGCGGCCGTGGCCGCGGCGGACTTCGTGGTTGGCATTCGTACACCTCTCACAGGGAGGGACGCCGGTGACGACTTCCCCCGAGTGGCCGCATCCGGAGGCCTGAGGCATCCGGTCGCGGCCGAAAATGGACATTACTAGGACCCATGTCAAGTCCGAAGTGCTCCCCCGGAGCTCGCCGCACGCGGATCGAACTGGGGGTGCCCGGAGATGAACGGGTCCTATTGACAATTATTGCACGGTTTATTAGGAGCACTCGCCTAACGGCGTTCCCCGCGGTGCTTCCATGCCTGCACCAATGAAACCCAGATGGGCCCCACCTCTATTCCCTCGTCGGCGAGTACGAGTCGTCGTGTGCGGCGGCGCGCGTCCAGCAGGAAGCCGACCCCGATGCCCACCACCACGTACTGAATGGCGAATGCCCAGCGGAACGACGTCAGCGAGTAGAGGTCGCTCGCCTCTCCGCCTGCCGTGCGGACGGCATCCTGCAGGTCGAGCAGGATGCCGATCAGGAAGATCATCACGAAGCTGGCGAGGAATCCGCCGACGTTGACCACGCCGTTGGCGGCCCCGAGACTGCGCATGGGGTTGAATGTGCGGGCGAAGTCGAAGCCGATCAGCGATCCAGGGCCCCCGACTCCGATGACGACGAGCATGAGCATCACGACTCCCAGGGGCGGCTGGCCGGGCCACAGCAGAAGAACCGCCCACGCCATCCCCATCGCGGCCACGATGCCGAGGACGATGTTCGAGCGGCGAAGCGGATAACGCGCGGTCAGGATGCCGAGGAAGGGCCCGGTCACGATTCCGGCTCCCACGAGAAGCAGGAGGAGCCCCGCCGCGGTCTGCTGGTCGTAGCCGAGGCCGAACACGAGGAACGGGAATCCCCAGAACAGGCTGAAGACGGTGCCGGGCGACTGGGTCACGAAGTGGGACCAGAAACCCAGCTGCGTGCCGGGTCGCTTGAACGACTCGACGAGTTGACGGATGGCGACCCTGATGTCCGTCGCACGGTGATCGTCGCCGGTTCCCGCCGGGCGGTCCTTCAGGGCGATGAAGCCGAGAACCAGCCCGAGCGCGGAGACCGTGGCCGCAGACACGAACGCCGGCGTCCACCCGTAGTTGCGCAGGATCCAGGCGAACGGGAGCGCTGAGAGCACCTGGCCGAGCTGGCCGATGTTGCCCACCCACTGCGAGAGCTGCGGCACGATGCGGCCGCTGAACCAGGAACTCACCAGACGGATGAGGGAGACGAAGACGGTCGCATCGCCCGCGCCGACGAGGATGCGGCCGATCACGGCGACGCTGAGGGATGGCGCGAAGGCGACCACGAGCTGGCCCGCGACCATCACCGCCGTGCCCGCGAGCATCAGCGTGCGGGGACCGAAACGGTCGATGAGCACGCCCACGGGGATCTGCATGGCCGCGTAGACGGCGATCTGCACGACGGCCAGCGTCGAGAGCGCCGCGGCTGCCACGTCGAACCTGTCGGCCGCGGCGACGCCGGCCACGCCGAGTGACGTGCGCTGCAGCACGGCGGAGAGGTAGAGGAACGCTCCGACACCGAAGACGAACCACGATCGGCGGGAGTTCACTGGATCGACCCTACGCCCCCAGCCCGGCGAGCGAGGAGCGCGGACCGGATGCCGGTCAGAGACCTGTCGGCGGGTCCTCGCGGTCGCGTCGGAAGGCGAGGAACTTCTCCAGCTCCGCAGCGATGTCGTCGGCGCTCGGCACCTCGCCATCGGAGTCGGTCAGCGGGGAATGCAGCGTCGTGCCCTCCATGTAGCTGTCGTGACGCTCCTCGAGGTTGGTCACCAGCTTCGACAGCTCGCCGTTCTCGCCCATCTGCTCGGCAAGACGGCCCACGAAGTCGCGGCCCTGCTCGCGGAGGCTGTCGGTCGGGAAGATGTGGCCCGTGGCGGCGCTCACGGATTCGAGCGCCGTGATCGCGGCGAGCGGGTACTCGGTGTCTGCGAGATAGTGCGGGATGAGCAGCACGAAGCCGACGACGGAGTCGCCGCGCTCCTGCAGGCGGTACTCGACGAGATGCAGCGCGGTCGCGGGAACCTGCGTGCGCGGCCGCCAGATCGACATCGCCTCGATCAGGTCGGTCCGGGTGCCGCTCACGGTCACTCGGATCGGCCGCGTGTGCGGCACCGGCATCGGGATGGCGTGCACCCACGTCGTGGTGCTCACAGCGAACCTGTCGACGATGTCGAGCACAGCGGCAGCGAAGCGCTCCCACTGGAAATCGGGTTCGAAGCCCGTGAGCAGGAGGAAGGGCTGTCCGAGTTCGTCGCGCGCGAGCGAGAGCGTGAGCCGCGACGGCTCGTACGCCGTCAGGTGGTCCTCGTCGAAGGTCACGATGGGGCGTCGCGCCCTGTAGTCGAGCAGGATGTCGGCGTCGAACTCGGCGATCGTGACGGTCTCGAGCGTGTCGAGGATGTGCGTCGTGAACTGCGACACCGCGCTGCCGGCATCAGCGAACCCCGTGAGACCGGCCACCAGGTGCAGACCATCGGGGACGTCCGACGCCTCGGGGGTCAGCTCGTACAGGCCACGGGGATCACGCATCCCTCAATGCTACGGCGAGCCTCGGCACCGACTCCCGCCGCAGGTGCTGAGCGCGCGACGCCGAGAGCGAACACCGACACTGCGTACGATCGGACCATGACTTCAGCATCCCTGTCCTTCTCCGCAGAATCCGTCACCGAAGCCGCCGTCGACGTCGTCGTCATCGGAGCGAGGTCGGTCGACGGGTCGGTGGAGCTCGTCGCCGATCCCGCCTACGCAGGCATAGCGGAGCACCTCGACGCACTCGGCGTGACGGGCGGCGCAGACCAGCTCGTGCGCACCGTCGACACCGTCGGGGCCGCGAAGACCATCGCCATCACCGGACTCGGACGGGGAACGGATGCCGCTGCCCTCCGCGCTGCTGCGGGCTCGGCCGCTCGTCAGCTCACCGGCGTCGACACCATCGCCTTCGCCATCCCGACCTCCGACGCCGTCGAGGCCGCCGCGATCGGCGAGGGAGCCGCGCTCGGCGCCTACGCCTACACGGCGTACCGCCACACCTCGCTCGAGAAGACGAAGACCCCGGCGTCGAGCATCGTCGTGTTCACGGCTTCGGCTCCCGACGACGCCGAGCAGGCACGCATCCTCGCCGTCGCCGACGGCGTGAACCTGGTGCGCGACCTCGTCAACGCGCCGCCGTCCGATCTCTACCCCGAGAGCTTCGTCGACCTGGCCGGTGACGCCATCGGGGAGCTGCCCATCGAGGTGACGGTGTGGGATGAGACCGAGCTGGCAGCCGACGGCTTCGGCGGCATCCTCGGCGTCGGCCAGGGTTCGGCCCGTCCTCCGCGCCTCCTCAAACTCGCCTACTCCCCCGCCGCCGCGACTCAGCACCTCGCCATCGTCGGCAAGGGCATCACCTTCGACACCGGCGGACTCTCGCTGAAGCCCCCGGTGCCGATGATCGGCATGAAGAGCGACATGGCCGGCGCCGCGAACGTGCTCGCCGTCATCGTCGCCGCAGCACGCACGGGGCTGCTCGTGCGTCTGACGGGCTGGCTCTGCCTGGCCGAGAACATGCCGTCGGGCAACGCCGTGCGGCCCAACGACGTGCTGAGCATCCGTGGCGGCACCACGGTCGAGGTCGTGAACACGGATGCGGAGGGCCGGCTCGTGATGGCAGACGGGCTGGTCGCTGCATCCGAGGAACACCCCGACGCGATCGTCGACGTCGCCACCCTCACCGGCGCGCAGGTCGTCGCGCTCGGCCACCGCTACTCGGCCGTGATGGGCGAGGACGATCTCGTCGAGCGGGTGCTCGCAGCGTCGAAGAGCGTTGCGGAGCCGTTCTGGCCGATGCCGATCCCCGAGGAGCTGCGCGCACGTCTCGACTCCGGCGTCGCCGACATCAAGAACGCCACGCCCGGCGATCCGGCGGCCGGCATGATGCTCGCTGCCGCATTCCTCCAGGACTTCATCGGGAAGACGGCAGACGGCGAGGCCACGATTCCGTGGGCGCACCTCGACATCGCCGGGGCGGCACTCAACGAGGGCAAGCTCTACAGCTTCAACGGGCCCGGTGCCACCGGTGTCTCGGTGCGCACCCTTCTCGCGCTGGCGGAGTCCTACACGAGCAAGTAGTACGCTCTTAGAGGCGAGTTTCCGCGCTCGCCCACGATCGTCTCCATGAGCTCCCAACCGGACGCCGGGCAGCCGATCATGCATGTCCTTACACAGGTCTCGAAATCAAGGGAGTAGCTGGGTGTCGGAGCAGTCGTTTGACATTGTCGTTCTGGGTGGAGGAAGCGGTGGCTACGCCACTGCACTGCGAGCTGTCCAGCTCGGCTTCACCGTCGCCATGATCGAGAAGGACAAGGTCGGCGGCACGTGTCTGCACCGCGGCTGCATCCCGACCAAGGCGCTGCTGCACTCGGCCGAGGTGGCCGACTACTCCCGAGAGTCGGCCAAGTACGGCGTGAAGACCACGTTCGACGGCATCGACATGACGGCTGTCACCGCGTACCGCCAGGGCATCGTCGACAGCAAGTACAAGGGACTCCAGGGCCTCGTGAAGGCTCGCGGCATCACCACCATCGCCGGCGAGGGCAAGCTGACCTCCCCCACGACGGTCCAGGTCGGCGACGACACGATCACGGGCAAGCACATCGTGCTGGCCACGGGTTCGTACTCGCGCTCGCTGCCCGGCCTCGAGATCGGCGGGCGCGTCATCACGAGCGAGCAGGCCCTGCAGCTCGACTTCGTCCCGAAGAAGGTCGCCATCCTCGGCGGCGGCGTGATCGGAGTCGAGTTCGCCAGCGTGTGGAAGTCCTACGGGGCAGACGTGAGCATCATCGAGGCCCTCCCGCACCTCGTCCCCAACGAGGACGAGTCGGTTTCGAAGCAGTTCGAGCGGGCCTACCGCAAGCGCGGCATCGAATTCTCGCTCGGCGTGCGCTTCCAAAGCGTGACCCAGAACGACCAGGGAGTCGTCGTCACGCTCGAGGACGGCAAGACGATCGAGGCCGAGTTGCTTCTCGTCGCCGTCGGCCGCGGACCCGTCACCTCCGGGCTGGGCTACGACGAGGTCGGCATCACCATGGACCGTGGCTTCGTGATCACCAACGAGCGCCTCGCGACCAACGTCCCCGGCGTCTACGCCATCGGCGACATCGTTCCCGGCCTGCAGCTCGCGCACCGCAGCTTCCAGCAGGGCATCTTCGTCGCCGAGGAGATCGCCGGTCTCAACCCCATCGTGGTCGAGGACCTCAACATCCCCAAGGTCACCTACAGCGACCCCGAGGTGGCCTCGATCGGCTACTCGGAGGCCAAGGCCAAGGAGAAGTTCGGCGCCGACCAGGTGACCAGCTACGACTACAGCCTCGGTGGCAACGGCAAGAGCCACATCATCGGCACCACCGGCTCGGTCAAGGTCGTTCGTGTGAACGACGGCCCCATCATCGGCATGCACATGATCGGCGCTCGCGTCGGCGAGCTCATCGGTGAAGCCCAGCTCGCCGTGAACTGGGAGGCCTACCCCGAGGACATCGCTCCTCTGGTGCACGCCCACCCCACCCAGAACGAGGCGCTCGGCGAGGCATTCCTCATGCTCGCCGGAAAGCCGCTGCACGCCATCTGATCCGCGGATCAGATGGGCCGCTGACGGCGCCTCTCGACAAGAACGCACGACCACTCGCGGCCTCGGCCGACCAGAACGCAATAAGCTACCAAGCAAAGAAAAGCTTGTGAAGGAGACAATCGCATGAGCGAATCCGTCAGCCTCCCGGCACTCGGAGAGAGTGTCACCGAGGGAACGGTCACCCGCTGGCTCAAGAACGTGGGCGACCGCGTCGAGGTCGACGAGCCGCTGCTCGAGGTCTCGACCGACAAGGTCGACACCGAGATCCCCTCGCCGATCGCCGGTGTGATCGAGGCGATCCTGGTGCAGGAGGACGAGACCGTCGAGGTCGGCACCCCCCTCGTGACCATCGGTGACGGATCGGGCGGAGGCGACGCTCCCGCTGAGGAGCCCGCCGCTGAAGCAGCTCCGGCTGCCGAGGCCGCTCCGGCTGCTGAGGCCGCACCTGCTGCTGAGGCCGCACCTGCTGCCGAGGCAGCGCCCGCGCCGGCCGCCGAGCCTGCCCCGGCCGCCGAGGTTCCGTCGACGGAGGCTCCGGTCGAGGCCGAGGCGCCCGCCGCCGCACCCGCACCCGCCCCCGAGGCTCCCGCAGCTCCGGCTCCTGCAGCCGCCGAGCCGGTTCCCGCCGCTGCGCCCGCTGCTCCGGCACCCGCCGCGCCTGCCCCGGCTGCTGCCGCCCCGGCTCCGGCTGCCGCTGCTCCGGCCACGCCGGCCCCCGCGTCCTCCGGTGCCCACTCGGGTGGCGGTTACGTCACCCCGATCGTGCGCAAGCTCGCGAACGAGCAGGGTGTCGACCTCGCCACCATCACCGGAACCGGTGTCGGTGGCCGCATCCGCAAGCAGGACGTTCTGTCCGCGGCCTCCGGATCCGCAGCCACCCCGTCGGCTCCCGCCCTCGAGGTCTCGCCGCTGCGCGGGACGACGGTGCCGATGACGCGCCTGCGCAAGGTCGTCGCCGAGCGTGCCGTCGCATCGATGCAGCAGACCGCTCAGCTCACGACCGTTGTGAAGGTCGACGTCACCCGCGTCGCCCAGCTCCGCGACAAGGTCAAGGGCGAGTTCCAGCAGAAGACCGGCCAGAAGCTCTCCTTCCTGCCGTTCTTCGCCCTCGCGTCCGTCGAGGCCCTGCAGGCGTTCCCGATCATCAACTCGACCGTCGACGGTGACTCCATCGTCTACCCGGGCCACGAGAACCTGGCGATCGCGGTCGACACCGAGCGCGGCCTGCTGACCCCGGTCATCAAGGATGCGGCCGCTCTCGATCTGGCCGGCTTCGCTGCTCAGATCGCCGACCTCGCCGGCCGTACTCGCGACAACAAGCTGAAGCCCGACGAGCTCGCCGGCGGCACCTTCACGCTGACCAACACCGGTTCGCGTGGCGCGCTGTTCGACACCCCCGTCGTGTTCCTTCCGCAGTCGGCCATCCTCGGCACCGGCATCGTCGTCAAGGAGCCCACGGTCGTCAGCCAGGACGGCGTCGACGCCATCGCCATCCGGTCGATCGTCTACCTCGCGCTCTCGTACGATCACCGCATCGTCGATGGTGCGGATGCCGCGCGCTACCTCACCGCAGTCAAGAACCGCCTCGAGGCGGGCGACTTCGAGGGCGACCTCGGCATCTAGGGTTCAGCCCTCGAACACCTCGCGCAATCGCCATCCGGCCTCGCCCTTCATCAGGAGGAGCGAGGCCGCTGGTGTCTCCGCGGTCGGTCCGGGGACCGCCACGATGGCGGCATCGCCCGTGCGCCCGATGAGGGAGAGTGCGTCAGAGGGCAGGAGCGGCAGAGGCTCGCCGCCACTGGCCAGGGCGTGTCGGTCCGCCGTGTCGAGAGGCGACGACGCCTGGTCCACCGCAGCCAAGCAGGAGGACTCCCCGAGCTCGAGGCAGGTCAGACGTGCCGCAAGAAGGACGGCGGCAGCCGCCAGCGGATCGTCACCCGAGACCGCGGGCTGGGTCGTCTCAGCCGGGGCAGCGGTCGCGTGAGCTGAGGGGGCGGCACTGGCACTCGATCGCGCGACAGGTGTCGGCGCGGTGTCCGACGCGGGCGCCTGGGACGTCCCCTGAGCCGCGGGCGGCAGCAGGCTGAGGACAGTGCCTGCGCCGACGACCAGTACCGTGCCGGCGAGAATCGCCGGACGCCGGTGGCGACCCAGGAACGCTCGGACAGCGAGGCCCATGCGCGTCGGTCTCAGCATCGCGCGAGCAGAGCGCACGGCCCGCAGGATCTGCGGACCGGTGGTCTCGTCGTCATCGTCGTCGGGATCGGTCTGGGCGGGCCGATCGCCCGAGGCCGCGATCGGGACCAGCCGCGCGGGAACGACTGACCCGCCGCCGGTCTGCCCGTCGGATGACGCGAGCACGACGGGACGAGCGGGCGCCCAATCGAAGACGCGGGCTTCCAGCTCCGGCAGGCGATCCGTCAGCGGGCGCGTACCCTCCTGAGAGCGCAGCCAGGCGAGGAATCCAGGATCGGAATGCCGTGCGAGAACGAGCACGTCGGCGATGAAGTCGCCGAGGTGACGGAGTTCGAGGCGCAGCACGTCGGCACCGCCTCCGCCCTCAGCGCGGAGTCGCGCCGACGAGAACGAGGTGATCACCGGCCGTCCGGTGCGATCGAACCGGACGGCCGACGGCACCAGCTCCCCCATCGACCATCCTGCGGCACGGACTGCAGCGACCGTGCCGATCACGGCGCCCAGCACTGTCACGAGCTCACCGGGCTGAGGTCGCCGGTCAGCCGCGAGCCACGTCGACAGGGTCGGGCCGTCGAGCCTGTCGAGCACGAGGCAGATCGATCCGTCTCGCAGCGTGGCGACATCGTGGAGTCTCGGCACGCAGGCCGCCGTCACGGATCCGAGGATGGCGATGTCCGCGGCGCTGGCAGCGGCGTTGTCGGCACTGAAGAGCTTGAGGGCGACAGTGCGCTCCCCCGCCCCGCCGCCGGCCGCATCGCCGGCATGCCCGAGATGCACCTCGGCTCGGCGTCCTGATCCGAGGCGCCTCAGCACGCGGTAGCCGGCGAGGCGCGTGGAGTCGTCCCGTGTCATGCAGCAACGATCACCGAGAAGGCCCCACGCCGACGCACGATGAGCGTGCCCGGTGCGTTCACGTGCTCGCCCGAACCCGAGGGGAGGAGTCCCGGAGCGCGGTTCTCCGACCCTGCTCACCTGCGTCCTGACCGCCGATCTCGGCCGTTCGACACTCGCTGCAGACAGGTTCGCCCACGGCGTGTCCTGATCCGTCACGAAGGGGCGTGTCGACTCGGTATCCTTGAGCCATGGCACGCAAGTCGGACACGTCGTCCACTCCGAAGGAACCCGGTCGCTTCAAGCAGATGTGGCAGGTCTTCCAGATGACCCGCCGGTACGACTCCAACGCGGTGTGGATCATGCTCCTCGGCTTCCTCGCACCCGTCGTCGTCGGTCTGGGCTTCGCTCTCTGGCTCGGCGAGGGCAACGGATTCACGATCGCCCTCTGGATCATCGCGGGCGTGCTCGGCGGTCTGCTGATCGCCCTCGTCGTGCTCGGCCGACGCGCCGAGAAGGCTGCCTACTCGCAGATCGAGGGTCAGCCCGGCGCTGTCGGCGCCGTTCTGCGCAGTTCTCTGCGCCGTGGGTGGGTCGGCAGCGAGATGCCGATCTCGGTCAACGGAAAGACCCACGACGCCGTCTACCGCGCCGTCGGCCGCGGCGGCGTCGTGCTCATCAGCGAGGGCCCGATCAGCCGGACCCAGCGCATGCTGGACGACGAGAAGCGCAAGGTCGCCAAGGTCGTTCCCAACGTGCCGATCTCGATGCTCTCGGTCGGGCCCGACGCCAACGCCGTGCCGCTGCACAAGCTCTCGCGGGCGCTTGTGAAGATCAAGCCCAAGCTGACCAAGGCCGAGGTCCACGCGGTCAACAACCGCCTGACCTCGATGGCCAAGACCGGGCTGCCGATCCCCAAGGGCATCGACCCCAACAAGGTCCGCGCGCAGCGGCGCGCGTAGAGGCGCGTCGTCAGACCCGCAGGAGGATCGTTCCGGCGATCTTGTCGTGGAAGCCACGCTGGTCCGAGTCCCAGACCAATGCTGGAATCACGATGGTGAGCAGCACCGAACGGACGATCGGCCGCCAGATCCCGACCCAGCCGCCGGCGATGGCGACGACGCGCATGCCGAGCAGGCGATGGCCGATGCTTCCGCCGATCGTCGGGATGAAGACGACCTGGAGCACCAGGAACACCACCGGCGTCAGCCAGGTGTAGGTGAACGAGTTGTAGCTCGCGAAGAGCAGCGTGATCAGCATGGCGCTGCCCCAGTCGATGAGGAGCGCGACGATTCGCCGCCCGGCACGTGCGACCGAGCCCGAGCCGTCGCGAGGGATACCGAGGCGCTCTCCGGGATAGACGCTGGGGGCCAGGTCGCCGAAGGTCCGAGGATTTGACGCGGGGGTGCTCACTCCACGAGTCTAATGAGACGGCACGGCCGTAACATGCCCGAAACATTAGCGACACTGCAGGGAAACGGCCTCCCAATACCCTCATGAACAGTTGCGCTGTGCAGCGATCGGTTCCAGTCCTAGGAGAAGTCCTACATGTTCAAAGACTCGTCTGAAGTTCTCGCGTTCATCAAGGAGACAGACGTCAAGTTCCTCGACATCCGTTTCACCGACCTTCCGGGTGTGCAGCAGCACTTCAACATCCCGGCGTCGACTGTCGACGAGGAGTTCTTCACCGTCGGCCAGTTGTTCGACGGCTCGTCCATCCGCGGATTCGCGAACATCCACGAGTCGGACATGCAGCTCATCCCTGACGTGACGACCGCCTACATCGACCAGTTCCGCATCGAGCGCACGCTCATCATGGTCTTCGACATCTACAACCCCCGCAACGGCGAGATCTACTCGAAGGACCCGCGCCAGGTCGCCAAGAAGGCCGAGAAGTACCTCGCCTCGACCGGCATCGCCGACACCGCGTTCTTCGCCCCCGAGGCCGAGTTCTACATCTTCGACGACGTGCGCTACGAAGTGAACCAGTACTCGAGCTTCTACTCGGTCGACTCCGAAGAGGGTGCCTGGAACTCCGGCCGCAAGGAAGAGGGCGGCAACCTCGCGAACAAGACGCCCTACAAGGGCGGCTACTTCCCCGTCTCCCCCGTCGACAAGACCGCTGACCTGCGCGACGACATCTCGCTCAAGCTCATCGACGCCGGCCTCATCCTCGAGCGCTCGCACCACGAGGTGGGAACCGGTGGTCAGCAGGAGATCAACTACCGCTTCGACACCATGGTGCACGCGGCCGACGACATCCTGAAGTTCAAGTACATCGTGAAGAACACGGCCGAGCAGTGGGGCAAGACCGCCACCTTCATGCCGAAGCCGCTGTTCGGCGACAACGGCTCGGGCATGCACACCCACCAGTCGCTGTGGAACGACGGCAAGCCGCTGTTCTACGACGAGGCCGGCTACGGCGGACTCTCCGACCTGGCCCGCTGGTACATCGGCGGCCTGCTCAAGCACGCCCCCGCAGTCCTCGCCTTCACGAACCCGACGGTGAACTCCTACCACCGCCTGGTTCCCGGCTTCGAGGCCCCGGTCAACCTGGTCTACTCGGCCGGCAACCGCTCGGCTTCGATCCGCATCCCGATCACGGGGACCAACCCGAAGGCCAAGCGCATCGAGTTCCGCGCTCCGGATGCCTCGGGCAACCCGTACCTCGCATTCGCCGCCCAGCTCATGGCCGGCCTCGACGGCATCAAGAACCGCATCGAGCCGCACGAGCCCGTCGACAAGGACCTCTACGAGCTGCCGCCCGAAGAGGCCAAGAACATCCCGCAGGTTCCGGCTTCCCTGGGCGCTGCCCTCGACGCACTCGAGGCAGACCACGAGTTCCTGCTCGCCGGTGGCGTGTTCACCCCCGAGCTCATCGAGACGTGGATCGACTACAAGCGCGAGAAGGAGATCAAGCCCCTCGCGCAGCGTCCGCACCCGTTCGAGTTCGAGCTCTACTACGGCGTGTAGTCAGCGCTGACGACGGCTTCGGGCCGCATCCTCTCGGGGGTGCGGCCCGTTCTCGTCTCGAAGGCGCCGCGCCGTCCTCCGACTTTTGCTCACCAGGTTCCGCGCCGATAGCGTGAATCCGAAACGCCCATCGACTGGAAGGCCCTGTGCAATGCGAGTGACACCCCGAGTCTGGATCGGCTTCGCCATCTTCATCGGCTACGTGTTCGTCATCTACCTCGTCACCAAGCTCAGCGGCATTCCCTTCCCCGAGATCGGGACGTCCGCCGAGAGCACCTGGCGCGGTGCGGTACTCGACCTGTCGATCGCCGCCGTGCTTCTCGCCGTCACGACGTCGTTGCTCGGCTGGTGGCGACCCGCGTTGTTCGAGCGGAAGCGCTCTCACCACACCTGGCCGATCTTCGTGCCGATCATCATGTTCCTCGCCGCCATCGCCAACCTCTTCACCACCGACTGGACGAAGTTCGATGCCTCGTTCGTGCTGTCGCTGATCGCGCTGGGAGTGTTCGTCGGGTTCTGCGAGGAGCTGATGTCGCGCGGCCTCGTTCTCACCTCGTTCCGCTCCCGGCTTCCCGAGGTCTGGGCGTGGCTGCTGACCACACTGCTCTTCGGCGGGATGCACCTGGTCAACGCCGCGCTCGGCGCGCCGCTGTCGAATTCGCTGGCGCAGGCCGGACTCGCTGCGATGTCGGGCACGGCCTTCTACATCCTGCGGCGCACCACCGGATCCCTGATCTGGGCGATGGTGCTGCACGGACTCTGGGACGTCTCGGTGTTCGCCGTCGGCTTCGCGCCACTCGGCATACCGTTCGGGTCGTTCCTCGGTCCGGTCGTCGGCGTGCTGTCGCTCGCCGTCGTCTACTGGGTCATCAAGGGCGCAGACGAGAAGCCGCTGGAGACCCGTCAGCCCGTGGTGGGCGGAGCGGTCTCCGCGAAGCCGTAGAACAGGCGCTCGAAGACCGTGCGGGCACGACGCGTGGCGGCCAGGTAGTCCTGCTCGAGCTGCGCAGAGGACCCCGACGGGTACGCGAGGATGCGGGCGACGCCGTCGAGCTGGACGCGGTCGCTGGGAAGCACGTCCGCTGTCTTGTTGAGCCAGAGCGTCATGGCCGAGCGGGCGCGGGACGCGAAGATCCAGGCCGCGCGCAGGGTCTCCGCATCCGTCTCGCCGATGAGGCCGGCCTCCGTCGCGCGGGTCAGGGCCTCGAGGGTGGACGGGGTGCGCAGCGCGGGGGTGGCGTGCGCGTGCTGCAGTTGAAGCAACTGCACCAACCATTCGACATCGCTGAGCGAGCCGCGTCCGAGCTTGAGGTGGCGGGTGGGGTCTGCGCCCTGCGGCAGGCGCTCGTTCTCGACGCGGGCCTTGATGCGGCGGACCTCGCGGATGTCGAGCTCGCTGAGCTCGATCGGGTATCGCACCGGCGCGGCCATCTCCTCGAAGTCACGTCGCAGCGACTCGTCGCCGGCGATGGCCCGGGCACGCAGGAGGGCCTGCGCCTCCCAGGTGAGCGACCAGCGCGCGTAGTAGGCGCGGTACGACTCGAGGGAGCGGGTGATCGGCCCGTTCTTGCCCTCGGGGCGCAGATCGACGTCGAGGTCGAGCGGGAGGATGGCCTCCTCGGTGAGGCGCTTCACCTCGGCCACGAGGTGTTGGGCCCGCCGCTGGGCCATCTCGGGCTCGGCGGAGGTCGCGCGGTGCACGTAGAGGACATCGGCGTCGGAGCCGAACCCGAGCTCACGCCCGCCGAAGCGGCCCATGGCGATGATCGCGAACTCGATGCCGTCGTCGGCGGTGCCGCGGGCCGCCGCGAGGATGCCCGCGATGTGATTGGCCGTGATGTCGGCCAGCGCCCAGCCGAGTTCCTCGACCGTGCAGACGTCGAGGATGCAGGCGAATGCCACCCGCAGCACTTCACGACGCCGCATCGAGCGGAGGACGCCGGCCGCTGTATCGGCGGAGCCGTGCCTCGCCAGGACGGCGGCGGTCTCCTCCTGCAGGGCACCGAGCGGGCGAGGGCGGAGTTCCTCGAGGTCCTCGAGCCAGGCGACCGACTCGGGGATGCGATCGAGCAGCTCACCCACGAAACGCGAGCTCGACAGGACTCGGGTGAGACGCTGGGCGGCTCCCGAGGAATCGCGGAGCATGCGCAGGTACCAGTACGTGGAGCCGAGGCTGTCGCTGAGGCGCCGGAAGGCCAGCAGGCCGTAGTCGGGATCGGCGCCCTCGGAGAACCACTGCAGCATCACGGGAACGAGGTGTCTCTGGATGGTCGAACGTCGTGAGACCCCTGCGGTGAGGGCGGCGATGTGGGCGAGGGCACCGTGGGGATCGCGGAATCCGATGGCCGCGAGACGCGCCTCGGCCTGGGCGCTCGTCAGCGCACGTCCATCGGCCGGCATGGCGGCGACGGCTGAGAGCAGCGGCCTGTAGAACAGACGCTCATGCAGGCCCCGAACGCGATGCTTGAGCTCCGCCCACAGCGTGGTGAGGGCTTCTGCGCTGTTGGCGAGACCCGTGGCACGGGCGATGGCGCGCCTGTCATCGGGGTCGCGCGGCATGAGATGGGTGCGGGTGAGCTGTCGCAGCTGGATGCGGTGCTCCATGAGCCGCAGAACCCTGTAGTCGCGGGCGAACTCGGCGCTCTCGACCCGTCCGATGTAGCCGTTCTCGGCGAGGGCCTCGAGGGCGGGAAGGGTTCCGGCCGCACGCACCGACGGATCGTCCTGGCCGTGCACGAGCTGCAGCAGCTGAACGGTGAACTCGATGTCCCGGAGGCCGCCGGGACCGAGCTTCAGCTGCAGGTCGACCTCATCGTCGGGGATGTTGTCGGTGACCCGCTGGCGCATCGCCTGCACCGAGGCCACGAAGCCCTCGCGTGAGGCACTGGTCCAGACCTTGGGGGCGATGCCGGCGAGATAGCGCTCACCCAGGCCCACGTCACCAGCGAGCGGGCGCGCCTTCAACAGCGCCTGGAACTCCCAGTTCTTCGCCCAGCGCTCGTAGTAGGCGAGGTGCGATTCGAGCGAGCGCACGAGGGCGCCGTCCTTGCCCTCCGGCCGCAGGTTCGGGTCGACCTCCCAGAGGCCCGGCTCGTTGCCGATGCCGTCGATGCCCCGGATGGTGAGCATCGCAAGACGGGTGGCGATGTCGACAGCGCGTCCGGTCTCGAGGTCGGATGCCTCGGCTGCAGCGGCGACGAAGATCACGTCGACGTCGCTCAGGTAGTTGAGCTCGGACGCACCGGCCTTGCCCATCCCCATGATCGTCAGCAGCGTGCCGTCGACCTCGGCAGCAGGGAACGTGCCCGGGGATGCCGGGCCGTCGGCGGACCGGGACACGGCGACGCGGGCGACGGCGAGCGAGGCCTCCAGAGCTGCCGACGCGAGGTCCGAGAGGCAGGATGCCACGGCGTCGATCCCGGCGACGGGATCGGGCTGCTCGAGGTCGAAGGAGGCGATGCGGGCGAGCCAGCTTCGGTAGCGGATGCGCAAGCGCGCCCACGCCGCCTCGTCGCCGCTGGGATCGGCGACGGCACCGTCTGTGGCGACGCGCACGAGGTCGTCGCGCAACTCCAGGGCAGTCGGCAGGCTCCGGAGTTCCGTCGCGAAGAACACGAGCTCCTCCGGGCGGCGCAGGAAGAACTCGCGGAAGCCCGTCGATGCGCCGAGGAGACCCACCAGACGGCCGGCGGCATCGGAACGCTGCAGGACGCCGCGGACGGCATCCGGAGCCTGGCGCGTGAGAGCCAGCCCACCGCCGAGCGCCGCGTCAGGCGACGCCGCGCGCGCGAACACCGGGAGGAGCTCGCGGGCGTCGACGCCGGTCACCCGGCCGAGTTCCGCGAGATCGTCGGCCGCGGAGCTCAGATCGGAGAAACCGACGCGCGCGAGTTCAGTGAGGGTGAAGCGCTGTTCCGACATCCGTCAACAGGTCAGAGGATCTCGAGATTGGTGCGCAGCTCGTACGGCGTGACCTGGGTGCGATAGGCCGCCCACTCCTCGCGCTTGTTGCGCAGGACGTAGTTGAACACCTGCTCACCCAAGGTCTCGGCAACCAGCTCCGAGTCCTCCATGATCGACACGGCGTGGTCGAGGCTGGCGGGAAGGGCGTTGTAGCCGAGAGCCCGACGCTCGGTGTCGGAGAGGCCCCACACGTTGTCCTCGGCCTCGGGCGGGAGCTCGTAGCCCTCCTCGATGCCCTTCAGCCCGGCAGCGAGGATGAGCGAGTACGCCAGGTACGGGTTCGCGGCCGAGTCGATGGCACGGTACTCGACGCGAGCACTCTGACCCTTGTTGGGCTTGTAAAGCGGAACCCTGATGAGCGCGGACCGGTTGTTGTGGCCCCAGCAGACGAAGCTCGGAGCCTCTCCCCCGCCCCAGAGCCGTTTGTAGGAGTTCACGAACTGGTTCGTGACGGCGGTGATCTCGGGCGCGTGACGCAGGAGGCCCGCGATGAAATGACGACCGGTCTTGGAGAGCTGGTACTGCGCTCCGGCCTCGTAGAAGGCGTTCGCATCGCCCTCGAACAGCGACATGTGCGTGTGCATGCCGGAGCCGGGCTTGTCGGAGAAGGGCTTCGGCATGAACGTCGCATAGACGCCCTGCTCGATGGCCACCTCTTTGATGACCGTGCGGAAGGTCATGACGTTGTCTGCCGTGGTGAGAGCGTCCGCGTAGCGCAGGTCGATCTCGTTCTGGCCGGGGCCGGCCTCGTGGTGGCTGAACTCCACCGAGATGCCCAGGTCTTCGAGCATGCGCACCGAGCGGCGGCGGAAGTCGTGAGCGGTGCCACCGGGGACGTTGTCGAAGTACCCGGCGCTGTCGACGGGCTCCGGCCCGTTCTCGCCGTACTTCGACGACTTCAGCAGGTAGAACTCGATCTCGGGGTGGGTGTAGAAGGTGAAGCCCCGGTCGGCCGCCTTCGCGAGGGTGCGCTTGAGAACGTTGCGCGGATCGGCGACGGCGGGCAGACCGTCGGGCGTCGTGATGTCGCAGAACATGCGCGCGGTCGGGTCGACATCGCCGCGCCACGGCAGGATCTGGAACGTCGTGGGGTCCGGATGCGCCAGCAGGTCGGACTCGAAGGTGCGGGTGAGGCCCTCGATCGCCGAGCCGTCGAATCCGAGGCCCTCGGCGAACGCGCCCTCCACCTCGGCTGGAGCGATGGCGACCGACTTGAGGGTGCCGACGACGTCGGTGAACCACAAGCGGATGAACTTGACTCCCCGCTCCTCGATGGTGCGAAGAACGAAGTCGCGCTGCTTATCCATCCGTGCCCTTTCCTAGACGTCCTCAGACTATCGACCAACGGTGCGAGTTGACGTCGTTAGACTCGATGACATGCCAGAGCAGCCTTCCGAGGAGACCAATCCCTACGGCGGCGGAACCACGACGGGACCGCGGAGAGTGCGCACCAGGCACTTCCAGAACGCCAAGGCGAACGGCATCCCGATCACGGGATTGACCAGTTACGACCAGCTCACGGCTCGTATCTTCGACCAGGCGGGAATCGACTTCCTGCTCGTGGGCGACAGCGCGGGCAACAACGTCTTCGGCTACGACACCACGCTCCCGGTGACGGTCGACGAGCTGATCCCGCTGACCCGCGCCGTCGCGCACGCCGCCAGTCGCGCCCTCGTCGTGGCGGACATGCCGTTCGGCTCCTACGAGACCGGTGCCGACGAGGCGCTGCACACAGCGGTGCGCTTCATGAAGGAGACCGGTGCCCACGCCGTGAAGCTCGAGGGCGGCGTGCGCAGCTACAAGCAGATCCGGCGCATCGTCGGCGCCGGCATCCCGGTCATGGCGCACATCGGTTTCACGCCGCAGAGCGAACACGGACTGGGCGGACACATCATCCAGGGTCGTGGCAGCGGGGCGAAGCAGCTTCTCGAGGACGCGCATGCGGTTCAGGATGCCGGGGCCTTCGCCGTCGTGCTCGAGATGGTGCCGGCGACCATCGCCGCGAAGGTCACCGAGCAACTGTCGATCCCGACCATCGGCGTCGGCGCCGGGCCCGATGTCGACGGCCAGCTGCTCGTCTGGACCGACTTCGCCGGGATGAGCGACGGCAGGGTGCCCAAGTTCGTGCGGCAGTACGCCGACGTGCGGACGGTGCTCTTCGACGCCGTCACCCAGTACCGGGCCGATGTCGAGTCGGGCGTGTACCCGGCGCCGGAGCACAGCTACGAGTGAGCCCGTCCCGCTGCTCGATCAGCGGTCACCGTCCGACTTCGTCGAGGGGATCGCGCTAGCGGTTGTCGGCCGCGTCCTCCTCCGCCCACTTGGCGCTGTTCTCACGCAACTTCTCCAGCGCGTGCTCTGCCTCGGCGTGGGTGTCGAACGGGCCGACACGATCCGCCGAAGCCGACTCGAAACCGTGCTCGACGGCGCCGGTCTTCATGTTGTACCAGTACTTGTGCTCGAGGTCTGAGGCCATAGTGCGATCTTACGACCGGGCGTCCCGATAGTCTGCTGTCATGGCAGCGCAGCACGCGATCGGGATCGACATCGGCGGCACCGGCATCAAGGGAGCAGTGGTCGATCTCTCGACCGGCGAACTGGTGACGGACCGCATCAAGCTCTCCACACCCAAGGGAGGCGAGCCCGACGACATCGTCGCGACCGCAACGGAGTTGCTCGCCAAGCTCGAGAAGCACGCCGACGGCCTCGCCGTCGGAGTCTGCTTCCCCGCTGTGGTGAAGAACGGGCGCACCATGTCGGCCGCCAATGTGTCGAAGAAGTGGATCGGCCTCGAGGCCGAGAAGCTGTTCGAGGAGCAACTCGGCCGAGACATCCACTTCGTCAACGATGCGGATGCCGCCGGCTACGCCGAGGCGCGCTTCGGTGCCGCCAAGGACGTTCCGGGCGTCGTCCTGCTCACCACGCTCGGCACCGGTATCGGCAGCGCCCTCATCAACGACGGTGTGCTCGTCCCCAACACCGAGCTCGGCCACCTCGAGCTGAACGGCCACGATGCCGAGAGCAAGGCCGCGTACTCCGCCATGGAACGCGAGGAGCTCGACTGGAAGCACTGGGCCAAGCGCCTGCAGAAGTACTACAGCCACCTCGAGATGCTCTTCACCCCCGACCTGTTCGTGGTCGGCGGCGGCGTCTCGAAGAACTACGAGGAGTTCTTCCCCTTCCTCGAGCTGAACACGAAGATCGTCCCGGCCGTGCACCGCAACAATGCCGGAATCCTGGGCGCTGCCGCGCTCGCCGTCGCCCTCGGAGTCGGGGCAGCGCCCGCGAAGTGAGGAACCCGTGAGCGTTCCGACGCTCACCGTGAGGAAGCCGTGAGGACCGGCATCCGAACGCTCTGAGAAGAGTTCGATGAAGCACGTGGCCATCGAGCCACTGCGCACGGCATCCCGTGCGCACCGACTTCATCGGAAGAGATCCTCGTGCTGGACATCGTCTTCATCGGGGGGATCGTCGCGCTCGTCGCGCTCGTGACCCTCATCGCTCGCGGGGTGGAACGGCTGTGATCGTCGTCGACATCCTCGCCGGCGTTCTCGCCCTCGCCGCCGTCGCCTACCTCCTGGTGGCCCTGCTCCGACCGGAGCGCTTCTAGATGCCGCCGCTCCTGCTCATCATCCTGCAGCTCGCCACCCTCGCCCTGCTGCTCGGCCTCGTCTATCGTCCTCTCGGCGACTACATGGCGACGGTCTTCACGACCAAGAAGGACCTCGCCGTCGAACGCGGCCTCTACAGGGTCATCGGTGTGAAGAGCGACTCCGACCAGTCCTGGCCCAGCTACTTCCGCAGTGTCATCGCGTTCTCGGCGGTCGGCATCGTGCTGGTGTACGCGGTGCAGCGACTGCAGGAATACCTCCCGTACGCGCTCGGCCTGCCCGCTGTGCCCGAGAACCTCTCGTTCAACACCGCGATCTCCTTCGTCACCAACACCAACTGGCAGTCGTATTCTCCTGAGCTCACCGTCGGCTACACCGTGCAGATGCTCGGCCTCGCCGTGCAGAACTTCGTGTCGGCAGCCGTCGGGATCGCCGTGGCGATCGCCCTCGTGCGCGGTTTCGCACGCCGATCCAGCCCGACCATCGGCAACTTCTGGGTCGACCTGTTCCGCGCGACCATCCGCATCCTGCTCCCGCTCGCAACAGTCTTCGCGGTCGTGCTCGTCATCGGCGGGGTCATCCAGAACTTCTCCGACTACACGGATGCCTCCACCATCGCGGGAGGCACTCAGGCCATCCCGGGCGGCCCCGCTGCTTCGCAGGAGGCCATCAAGCTCCTGGGAACGAACGGTGGCGGGTTCTTCAACGTGAACTCGGCCCACCCGTTCGAGAACCCGACCGGGTGGACGAACCTGGTGGAGATCTTCCTGATGCTCGTCATCCCCTTCGCGCTTCCCCGCACCTTCGGGCGGATGGTCGGCGACAACCGCCAGGGGTACGCGATCCTCGCGACGATGGCCGCCTTCTTCCTGATCTCGGTGTCGGCGATGACCGCCTTCGAACTCGCCGGCTCCGGCTCGGCGACGAGCCTCGCCGGTGGCGCCATGGAGGGCAAGGAACAGCGGTTCGGTATCGTCGGATCGACCATCTTCGGCACGACCAGCACGATCACCTCGACCGGAGCCGTCAACTCGATGCACGACTCGTACACCGCTCTCGGTGGTGGCATGGCGATGATCAACATGATGCTCGGCGAGGTCGCTCCCGGCGGTGTCGGCGCCGGTCTCTACGGCATCCTGGTCATCGCGATCATCGCCGTCTTCATCGCCGGCCTCATGATCGGCCGCACTCCCGAGTACCTCGGCAAGAAGATCGGAACCCGCGAGATCAAGCTCGCGAGCCTCTACATCCTCGTCACGCCGACGCTGGTGCTCCTCGGCACGGCCCTGAGCTTCGCCATCCCCGCGGTGCGCGAGGACGTCGAGGGCACCTCCATGTGGAACTCCGGACTGCACGGCTTCTCCGAGGTGCTCTACGCGTTCACCTCCGCCGCGAACAACAACGGATCGGCCTTCGCCGGATTGACGGCGAACACACCCTGGTTCAATACCGCGCTCGCCGTGGCGATGTTCCTCGGGCGCTTCCTGCCGATCCTGTTCGTGCTCGCCCTGGCAGGATCCCTCGCCGCCCAGGACAGGGTCCCCGTGACGGCGGGCACGCTGCCGACGCACAGGCCCCTGTTCATCGGCCTCCTCTTCGGCACAGTCCTCATCGTGTCGGCACTCACCTACTTCCCCGTTCTCGCGCTGGGTCCCCTGGCTGAAGGGTTGAACTGATCATGTCCACCATCACCGAACCGACACCGACACCGTCGTCGTCGCCGTCGTCCCATCCGTCGACGACGAAGACAGGCGGAGGGGCCTTCTCCCCGAAACAGCTGGTCACGGCCCTCCCCGGAGCCCTGCGCAAACTCGATCCCCGATCGATGTGGCGCAACCCCGTCATGTTCATCGTGGAGGTCGGGGCGGCCATCACGACGGTGCTCGCCATCGTGGAGCCCTTCGCGCCGGACTCGCGCGAATCCGGCGGCACCGAGATGGCGCCGTCCTTCACCATCGCCATCGCGATCTGGCTGTGGCTCACCGTGATCTTCGCCAACCTCGCCGAGTCCGTGGCCGAGGGCCGCGGCAAGGCCCAGGCGCAGAGCCTGCGCGCCACGCGGACCACGACCGTGGCCCAGAGGGTCGTCGCCTACGACGCAGTGACGGATGCCTCAGCCGAGCACGCGATCGTCGAGCAGACGGCATCCGCCGACCTGCATCTCGGAGACACCGTCGTGGTCGTGGCCGGCGAGCTGATCCCGGGTGACGGCGACATCGTCTGGGGCATCGCCTCGGTCGACGAGTCGGCCATCACGGGCGAGTCGGCACCCGTCGTGCGCGAGTCGGGTGGAGACCGCAGCGCCGTCACCGGAGGAACGCGCGTGCTCTCCGACCGCATCGTCGTGCGCATCACCTCGAAGCCGGGCGAGACCTTCGTCGACCGGATGATCCGCCTGGTCGAGGGAGCGTCACGTCAGAAGACGCCCAACGAGATCGCCCTCAACATCCTGCTGGCCACGCTCTCGATCGTCTTCCTCGTCGTCGTGCTGACGATCGGCCCCATCGCGGGCTACTCGGACGCCGCCCCCAGCGTCGTCGTGCTCATCGCCCTGCTCGTCTGCCTCATCCCGACCACCATCGGCGCTCTCCTCTCCGCCATCGGCATCGCCGGCATGGACCGCCTCGTGCAGCACAACGTGCTCGCGATGTCGGGCCGTGCCGTCGAGGCGGCCGGAGACGTCACCACGCTCCTCCTCGACAAGACCGGGACCATCACCTACGGCAATCGTCAGGCGTCGGAGTTCCTCCCCGTGACGGGCGTCGGCGCTGCGGAACTGGCGATCGCCGCACGGGCGTCGTCGCTCAGCGACCCGACGCCCGAGGGCAAGTCCGTCGTCGACCTGGCCGACAGGCAGGGGCACGGGTCGGATGCCGCATCCGATTCGCCGCAGCGTCCCGGCGAGGTGGTTCCGTTCACGGCCCAGACCCGCATGAGCGGCGTCGACTACGCCGACGGCTCGATGGTACGCAAGGGGGCCGCGTCGATGGCCATCGAGTGGGTGCGCTCGGCCGGGCCCGTGGCATCGGGCACCATCGCAGAACTCGACCAGATCGTGACCCGAGTCTCCGAGGCCGGCGGAACGCCCCTCGTGGTCGCCACCCGGAGCGCGTCAGGCGAGGCGCGCATCCTCGGCGTCATCCACCTGAAGGACGTCGTGAAGACCGGGCTCGTCGAGCGTTTCGCCGACCTGCGTCGGATGGGCATCCGCACGGTCATGATCACGGGCGACAACCCGCTGACCGCGAAGGCCATCGCGGCAGAAGCCGGAGTCGACGACTACCTGGCCGAAGCGACCCCCGAGGACAAGATGGCGCTCATCCGCCGCGAGCAGGAGGGCGGCAACCTGGTCGCGATGACGGGTGACGGCACGAACGACGCTCCGGCGCTCGCCCAGGCCGATGTGGGCGTCGCGATGAACACGGGCACCTCGGCGGCGAAGGAGGCCGGCAACATGGTCGACCTCGACTCGGATCCGACCAAGCTCATCGACATCGTTCGTATCGGCAAGCAGCTGCTCATCACCCGCGGCTCGCTCACCACGTTCTCGATCGCGAACGACGTGGCGAAGTACTTCGCCATCATCCCGGCGATGTTCGCCGGGGCCTACCCCGGGCTCGGAGCGCTCAACCTGATGCAGTTGCACTCCCCCGGCTCCGCCATCCTCTCCGCCGTGATCTTCAACGCGATCATCATCGTGATCCTGATCCCGCTCGCCCTGCGCGGTGTGCGCTACCGGGCGGCATCCGCCTCGGGGATCCTCGGTCGCAACCTGCTCATCTACGGACTCGGTGGAGTCATCGCACCGTTCATCGGCATCAAGCTCATCGACATCGTCGTGAGCCTCCTCCCCGGCTTCTGACTCTCGAAGGATTGAATCCCATGTCTCCCCTCCGCGGAACCTCCCGCCAGTACTGGGTCGCGATCCGCGCGATGCTGGTGCTCACGCTCCTTCTGGGAGTTCTCTACCCCCTCACCATCACCGTCGTCGGCCAGGTCGCCGCGCCTGCCCAGGCGAACGGCTCACTCGTGCGGATCGACGGCACGGTCATCGGCTCGAGCCTGATCGGCCAGGGCTTCACGGATGCCGACGGCAGAGCCCAGCCCGAATGGTTCCAGTCCCGGCCCTCTGCCGCGGGCGACGGCTGGGATGCCGCAGCCTCGAGCGGCAGCAACCTCGGACCGAACAGCCACGACCTCGTGGCCGCGGTCGGCGACCGTCAGTCGGCGATCGAGAAGGAGGACGGTGCGGCGCTCGCCGACATCCCGGCGGATGCCGCGACGGCATCCGGGTCGGGACTCGATCCGCACATCAGCCCCGACTACGCGCGCCTCCAGGTGGAGCGGGTCGCCCGCGCCCGCGACCTGCCGGTCGCCGAGGTGTCGGAGCTGGTCGAGTCTATGATTCAGGGACGTGACCTCGGCTATCTCGGCGAACCGACGGTGAACGTGCTGCAGTTGAACATCGCCCTGGCAGAGATGGATTCGGGTAACCAGTGACTCGCGGTCGGTTGAGGGTCCTCCTCGGTGCTGCGCCGGGCGTCGGCAAGACGTACGCGATGCTCGAGGAGGGCCATCGGCTCGTCGCCTCAGGCAGGGATGTGCTGGTCGCCGTCGTCGAGACGCACGGTCGCGCTGCGACTGCGGCCATCCTGGAGGGGTTCGAGGTGCAGCCGCGCACCAGCATCGAGCACAGGGGCGTCACGCTCGACGAGATGGATCTCGACGCCGTGCTCGCACGTCACCCCGAGTTCGCGCTCGTGGACGAACTCGCGCACACGAATGCCCCGGGCTCCCGCAACGAGAAGCGCTGGCAGGACGTGCACGAGCTGCTCGACGCCGGCATCAACGTCTACTCCACCGTCAACATCCAGCACATCGCCTCACTCAACGACGTCGTGCAGCAGATCACGGGCGTGGTGCAGCGGGAGACGATTCCGGATGCGGTTCTGAGGGGCGCCGACCAGATCGAGGTCGTCGACCTCGCCCCGCAGGCACTCCGGGACAGGCTCTCCGAAGGCCAGGTCTACCCGGCCACCCGCATCGATGCCGCGCTCTCGAACTACTTCAGGCTGGGCAACCTCACGGCGCTGCGCGAGCTTGCACTGCTGTGGTTGGCCGACGAGGTGGACAGCTCCCTGAAGCGGTATCGGGCCGAGCAGGGCATCGATGCCAAGTGGGAGGCGCGCGAACGGGTCGTCGTCGCACTCACCGGCGGCCCCGAGGGCGAGACTCTGCTTCGACGCGGTGCCAGGATCGCCGCCCGCTCGGCCGGCGGCTCGCTCCTCGCGGTGCACGTCATGAGCCAGGACGGCCTGCGCGAGTCGCATCCGGGCTCCCTGGCCAGGCAACGAGCACTGGTCGAACAGTTGGGTGGCTCGTACCACCAGGTCGTCGGCGACGACGTTCCGCGCACACTGGTCGATTTCGCTCGTGCGTCGGATGCCACCCAGCTGGTGATCGGCGTCAGCCGACGCAGCCGTCTCGCGGCGCTGCTCAGCGGACAGGGCATCGGCCAGACCGTCATCCGCGAGTCGGGCGACATCGACGTGCACATCGTGTCGCACGCCCAGGCCGGAGGCCGGTTCGCCCTTCCCCGGCTCACCGGCGGCCTGACCCGTCGGCGCCGAGTGTGGGGCTTCGCCGTGGCACTCGTGGTCGGCCCACTGCTCACCCTGCTGCTCTCGGCCAACCACACCGATGAATCGATGGCGAGTGATGTGCTGAGCTACCAGTTGCTGGTGGTCATCGTCGCGCTCATCGGCGGCTTCTGGCCGGCCATGTTCGCCGCCGTGCTCTCAGGTCTGAGCCTCGACTTCTTCCTGGTGGCACCGTTGTACCGCATCACCATCAGCGATCCGCTGCACCTGCTCGCGCTCGGCCTGTTCATGATCGTGGCGGCGCTCGTCAGCTACGTCGTCGACCAGTCCGCGAAGCTCAGCCTGCTCTCCCGGCGGAAGGCCAGCGAGGCGGAGCTGCTCGCCACCGTCGCAGGCAGCGTGCTGCGTGGCGACGACGCACTGCACGCGCTCGTCTCGCGGACTCGGGAGGCGTTCGGCCTCACTGGTGTGCGTCTGCTCGACGGTGGCGCCGTGCTCTACGCCGATGCGGCCGGCGACGGCACCGCTGTCTCTGAGGCTCCTCCCCGTGGCTCTGTGCAGTCGGAGCAGGTGACCTCGCTGCCCGTGGCGGACGATGTCGTGTTGGAACTGACCGGACGCGATCTCGATGCGGCAGACCGCCGGCTTCTCGGAGTGATCATCGTGCAGATCGCCGCGGGCCTCGAGCACTCCCGCCTGGCCGCGACAGCCGAGGAGATCGGACCCCTGGCCGCTGCCGACCGGGTGCGTACAGCCCTGCTCGCCGCCGTCGGGCACGACCTGCGCCGCCCGCTCGCCTCGGCCACTGCCGCGGTGACGAGCCTGCGCTCGTCCGGCATCCGTCTGGATGACGATGACCGCGCCGCCCTGCTCGACACAGCCGAGGTGTCGCTGCACGCCCTGGCTGCCCTCGTCACCAATCTGCTCGACGTGAGCCGCGTGCAGGCCGGTGTGCTGGCGGTGACCCTCGACGATGTCGACATCGACGACGTGCTGCCGCTGGTGATCGACGAGCTGCAACTGCCACCGGGAGCGGTCGAGCTCGACCTCGCCGACGACGTTCCGGCCGTGCGAGCGGATGCCGTCCTCCTGCAGCGCGCGATCGTGAACATCGTGACGAATGCGCTGCGCTTCGCCCCCGAGGAGACTCCCCCGCTGATCGCCGTGAGCACCTTCGGCGGACTCGTCCAGCTACGCATCATTGATCGCGGGCCCGGCATCCCGGAAGAGCGTCGCGACGACGCCTTCGTCGCGTTCCAGCGCCTCGGGGACACCGACAACCTCTCGGGCATCGGCCTGGGCCTCGCGATCGCGCGGGGTTTCGTCGAGGGCATGGGCGGCACACTCGAAGCCGAGACCACTCCCGGTGGAGGATTGACCATGGTGATCAGCCTGGCGGCAGCCGCCGGCGATTCCCGCCCCGATTCGGAGCTCACGGCTCCACCCCTGACGAAGGAAGCCTGAGTGAAGATCCTCATCGCCGACGACGACCCGCAGATCCTGCGGGCGTTGGGCATCACGCTGACGGCCCACGGCTACGAGGTGGTCGTCGCCCACGACGGACGTCAGGCGATCAGCGAGGCCGCGGCGCAGCATCCCGACCTCATCGTGCTCGACCTGGGCATGCCGCGCCTCACGGGCATCGACGTGATCCTCGCCGTGCGCGGATGGACCACCGTGCCGATCCTCGTGGTGTCGGGCCGAGCCGACTCCGCGGACAAGGTCGACGCCCTCGACGCGGGTGCGGACGACTACGTGACGAAGCCGTTCGCGATCGACGAGCTGCTCGCGCGCATCCGGGCGCTCACCCGTCGCACTCCGGCGCAGAGCGACGAACCGGTCGTGCGCTTCGGCGACATCACGGTCGACCTCGCCGCGCATCAGGTCCTGCGGACGACGGATGCCGATGCATCGGCCGAGCCCGCCATCGTTCGGCTCACCCCGACGGAGTGGAAGATGCTCGAGGTGCTCGTGCGCAACCCGCGGAGACTCGTCACCCGCACGACCCTCCTCACCGAGGTGTGGGGGCCGCAGTACACGAACGACACCGGCTACCTGAGGCTCTACGTCTCCCAGCTGCGCAAGAAGCTCGAGCCGGATCCGGCGCATCCGCGCTACCTGCTGACGGAGTCGGGCATGGGCTACAGGTTCGTGCCCGACGAGGAGCCGATCGCGGACTGATAGTGAGCGCTCGCTGAGCCCCGGACGGAGTCCGCGGGCGAAGCGCACGATGGAGATCGTGGCCGCGGATCAGCGCTTCGGCCGCGACTTCGTCGGGCCTCAGCGAGCAGGTGGTGAGTGGGCCGGCTAGTACGCCGGGTTCTGTTCACCGGGCGCTTGCGCGACTCCGGCTGGACGACCATCTCTCTAGGAGCTGCGTTACCGCAGCCCTCAAGCGGCCTACCCGGGAACGGGACGAGCAGCCCCATCGTTCCCTGTCTGACCTTGCTCCGGGCGAGGTTTACCGAGCCGGCCGTGTCACCACGGCCGCTGGTGGGCTCTTACCCCACCGTTTCACCCTTACCGCGGGCCGAAGCCCGTGGCGGTCTGTTCTCTGTGGCACTGTCTCGCGGGTCACCCCGGGTGGGTGTTACCCACCGCCCTGCTCTGCGGAGCCCGGACGTTCCTCGGCATCCGCAGAACGGATGACGCGGTCGTCTTGCCGACCCACTCGAAGAGCAAGCCTACAGCGCAGCGGTCAGATGCCCGATTCCTCGGTGCGCACCAGGATGCGCCCGCAGTCCGGGCAGAACAGCACCTCGTCCGTCGGCGCCGTGCGCACGGTCTCGAGGTCGGATCCGGTGAGTGACATGTTGCAGCCCATGCAGGTGCGTGCCTGCATGAGGGCGGCCCCGACGCCGCCGTTCAGGGTGCGGCGCTTCTCGTAGAGCTCGCGCAGGTCTTCGGGAATCCCGGCCGATACGGCCTCGCGGTCGCGCGCCAGCTCGGCACGCGTTCCCTCGTGAGCTGCCTTGCTGCGGTCGCGCTCCTGGGTGGTCACACTCGCCTCATCGGCGAGTACGGCACGCTCGCTCTCGATGTCGGCGACGACGGCCTCCTTGTCCTCGACCCGCTCCATGACGTTCAGCTCGATCTCCTCGAGATCGCCCTGACGCTTGCGCAGCGCGAGCAGTTCCGACTCGAGTGCCTGGATGTCCTTGACGGATGCCGTGTGCTGTACGCGCTCATTGTCGCGAGCGATGCGGGCCTCGACCACGGCCACGTCGGATTCGAGACGGGTCAGCTCGAGCTTGGCGTCATCGAGCTCGCCGACCGCACCGATGAGGCGGCGGCGCACATCCTCCGACTTCGACGCGAGAGCTGCCAGCGTCTTGTCCTCGGGCAAGTTCGCCAGCAGGTGGGTCAACTGCTGCACGCGGGTGTCGATGGCCTGCAGTCGCAGCAGTTCCTTCTGCTCCGTGGGGGTGGCCTTCACGTGGTTCTCCTCTGGTGATGCATTACTGGACGATGACGAAGTCCCAGGGATCGGTGCGCAGGTCGCTCACCGTCACCTCGAGCTCCGGAAGTGCTGAGCGGAGTTGTTCCGCGGCGGCGTCGAGCCAGAGCCATTCACTGGCCCAGTGCGAGACGTCGATGAGCGCCGGGCCGCGGCCGGCGAGAACGGCCTGCTCACGCGCCTCCGACGACGGGTGATGACGCAGGTCCGCCGTGATGTAGACGTCGGCGGCGGTGACCTCGGGGTGTCCGAGCAGCGAGTCTCCGGCTCCCCCGCAGACCGCGATGGTCTGGACACTGGTGTCGTAGTCGCCGGACACACGGATGCCGGACGCCGTGGCCGGCAGGATCTCGGCCAGAGACCGTGCCAGCCGGCCGAGCGTCGTCGGCGTCGCGAGACGACCGACGCGGCCGAGTCCGGTGTCGGGAGCTGCTCCCGGAACGATGGGATAGACGTCGACGAGACCGAGGGCATCCGCCAGCACTGCGCTGGTGCCCCGGTCGACGATGTCGGCATTCGTGTGCGCGGCGAGCAGGGCGCAGTCCGCTCGGATAAGCCGGGTCAGAAGCGAGCCCTTGTAGCGATCCTCCGCGATGCTCGTCACACCGCGCAGCAACAGCGGGTGGTGCACGAGCAGCAGGTCGCTCTCGGTGGCGATGGCCTCGTCGACGGTGAGGCCGACGGCATCGACCGCGAGCAGCATCCGTTCGATCGGGGCCGACGGATCACCCGTCACGAGACCCGGGGCATCCCACGATTCCGCGTTCTCGACAGGCCAGAGTTCCTGCACCACCTGGAGCACGTCGGAGAGGGAAGTCGGCACGTGTCAACCCTATCGTCGGGCACTCAGAGTCGCGGCGCGTCCAGGGCCGTCGGGCCCCGCCGGGGAAGCACGAGGATGAGGATGCCGACCGCGACCAGCGTCAGGCCGAGCCAGCCGACCAGGTCGAAGCGCTCGCCCACGATCACCACGGCCAGAATCGTCGCGACGGCGGGCTCGATGAGGGTGATCACCGTTGCCGTGCTGCTGCGCACCCAGCGCAGGCCTGCACCGAACAGCAGGTAGGCCACGAACATCGGACCGAGTGCGAGGTAACCCGTGATGGCGACACTCGACCAGTTCTGCAGGAGCGGAGCACCCGTCACGATCAGCACGGGCGCCAGCAGCACGGCTCCGACGCCGAACAAGGCACCCATCACCGAGCCCGACGAATGCCCGGCACCGATCGCCCGCTCGCTCGCGAAGGTGTAGAGCGCATAGCTGAACGCTGCCACGAGCCCGAGCAGCACTCCCCAGACGGATGCCGCTGCCTCTGTTCCCGTCGATCCTCCCGTCGCCAGCAGCAAGACGCCCACCACGGCCACGGCCGTCGCCACAGCCCACCGGAGCGACACCCGGCGCCGGTCGACCAGGAACTCGAGGATGGCGGCGAAGACCGGAGCAGCGCCGAGGGACACGACCGTGCCGATGGCGACTCCGGCCAGGTGCATCGAGGAGTAGAAGGCCAGCGGATAGGCGAAGACCCCGAGCGACCCGACCAGCAGCCAGACCAGGCTGCGTCGATCCCGGAGGGCAGCCGCGGCTCCCCGCGCCGAGACGGCGAACAGCAGCACGCCGCCGATGAACATGGTCGCAGCACCCGTCGCCAGCGGGCTCACGTCGTCGGGCAGGAAATGCGCCGCCGTTCCGGTGGTCCCCCACAGGAGCGCTGCGATGACGATCGGGAAGACCCCACGAAGACCGGAGCTGTGCTCGACGGTGCCTGATGTGTTCGTCACGATCTTCGGAGGCTATCGGATGCGGCGACGCAGCCAGGCCGACGGAGAGGAACAGGAGAGGAAGGAGAGGAAGGAGTGGGCCCTACCGGGCTCGAACCGATGACATCCACGGTGTAAACGTGGCGCTCTACCAACTGAGCTAAAGGCCCTCGACGCGCGAGGCTGCGTTCGATGATACCGGAGCGCGCCTAGACTCGCGCCCATGGAGCGCCATCCGAGTCGAACTACCCAGACCGAGAACCGTTGGCCCGTCGCCGTGGCGCTGTTCCTGGCACTAGCGCTCTATGCGTTCCTCCCCTCGTCGCTCTTCCCCGAGCAACGTCTGGTGGTGATCGGTCTGGCCGTGCTGCTCATGATTCCGCTCGTCATCATGAACCCCCGCAGGCTGAACCAGGAGACGCGATGGTCGCGCATCATCGGGCTCGTGCTCGCGTGCCTCCTCGTCACCTCCAACCAGGTCACGATCGTCTTCCTCATCGGTGACCTCGTCGCCGGCTCCCGCGATACATCCGGGCTGCTGCTGTCGAGCCTGCAGGTCTGGGTCACCAACGCGATCGCGTTCGCCCTGCTCTACTGGGAGCTCGACCGCGGCGGACCCGTCGCCCGTGCACTCACCGCCCGCGACCAGCTCCCGCCTGCCGACTTCCGGTTCCCGCAGGACGAGGACGATGATGCCGTCACCGAAGTGGCCACCCGGTCGTCGAAGGTCGTGGACTGGATGCCGAGCTTCGTCGACTACCTGTACACATCGGTGTCGACGTCGATGGCCTACAGCGCGACCGACGCGATGCCGCTCTCGCACCGTTTCAAGCTGCTGAACCTGCTGCAGGCCTTCGGCAGCTTCGTGATCCTGGCGCTCGTCATCGCCCGTGCCGTGAACATCCTCGCCTGAGCCCCGGCCGGCCGCACCCGGCATCCGGATGCCGCGACCCCGCGCATCCGCTGCAGTCCTAGACTCGCCTGATGCCGAAGTCGTCCACGATCACCCAACACGCAACGCGCACGGCTCGGATCGAGCACCGCTGGCCGGCCGTCCTCGCCCTCGTGGTCGCTCTGGCCCTCTACGGCGCTCTACCCAACGATCTCATCACGGTGCAGCGATACGTGACGGTGGCGATCGGAATCCTGCTTCTCATACCGCTCATCGCCATCAACCCGCACCACCTGTCGCGTCAGACCCGCTGGTCGCGCACCCTCTCTCTGGCCCTCGCCATCGTGGTCGTGCTCTCCAACCAGATCACGATCGTCTCGCTGGTGCTCCTCCTCGTCGGCGGCTCCGAGGCGGGCCCCTCCCTGCTGCAGTCCGCACTGCAGGTCTGGGTCGCCAACGTCATCGGATTCGCCCTGCTCTACTGGGAGATCGATCGCGGTGGCCCTGTCGTACGCACCATGGCCAAGCGCAGCGAGCTGCCCAAGGCCGACTTCCGTTTCCCCCAGGACGAGGACGACGACGCCATCGACGAGGTCGCGGCCGGTTCGTCCGCCACGAGCGACTGGACGGCGAGCTTCGTCGACTACTTCTACTTCTCGCTCTCGAATTCCATGGCTTTCAGTCCCACCGACGCGATGCCCCTGACCAGCCGGGCGAAGCTGTTGATGTCGCTGGAGTCGTTCGGCGGGTTCGTCATCCTCGCGCTGGTCATCGCCCGCGCGGTCAGCCTCATCGGCTGAGGGATGCGAAGACGGATGCCGCTCAGCCGCCCAGGGTGGCCAAGGCGTCCCGGTAGGCGGCCAGCGGGCGAGGCTCCCCCGGCTCGCTCTCGAAGCGGGCGCGCACGATGCCGCCAGTGTCGATGAGGAAGGTCGCGCGTCCCGCGTAGCCCCGCTCGGGAAGGAACACCCCGTACGACGACGCCACGGCCCCGTGCGGCCAGAAGTCGGCGAGCAGGTCGAAGCCGAAGCCCTCGGCCTCCGCCCACGCCCGCAGGGTGTGCTTCGAGTCCACCGAGATGCCGAGCAAATCCACGTCTTCCGCAGCGAAGAGCGTCAGGTTGTCGCGGAGCTCGCAGAGCTCCCCCGAGCAGGTGCGTGAGAACGCGAGCGGGAAGAACACGAGGGCCACGGCCCGGCGTCCACGGAAGGACTCGAGGGAGACATCCGCCCCGTACTGGTTGACCAGAGTGAACGGCGGAGCCTCATCACCGACCTGCACACCCATGAGTGATCTCCGTCTCGTAGGCCCGAGCAGAGTCGAGCGGGAGCCCGGAGGACGGCCCGGGCGGACCATCGCAACGATAGCCGGTGGTTCGGATGCGCCACGGAGGAGAAATAGAATCAATAGGATGGCGAGTTGTGCGGACGCAATCCGACCGCGCGTTCTACGACACGTCCCAGCGGCATGATCTGCCCCCAAATGAGAGGTCGAGTGTGACTGTCAACGACCAGGATCCGTATTCCGTGACGAATGTGGATTCAGACCCGGAGGAAACCGCCGAGTGGACTGAGTCCCTCGACGCCCTCGTCGCCGCTGAGGGCCACGGCCGTGCTCGGGAGATCATCCTCAGCCTGCTGCGCCGCTCGAAGGAACTGCACCTCGGGGTTCCGATGGTGCCGACGACGGACTACCTCAACACCATCGCTCCCGAGAACGAGCCGACCTTCCCCGGTGACGAAGAGGTCGAACGCCGCTACCGCGCCTGGATGCGCTGGAACGCGGCCGTGCTCGTGCACCGTGCGCAGCGCCCCGGCATCGGTGTCGGCGGCCACATCTCGACCTACGCCGGAGCCGCGTCGCTCTACGAGGTCGGCTTCAACCACTTCTTCCGCGGCCAGGACCACCCCGGCGGCGGCGACCAGATCTTCGTGCAGGGCCACGCCTCCCCCGGCATCTACGGCCGCGCGTTCCTCGAGGGTCGCCTGTCGGCGAACCAGCTCGACGGATTCCGCCAGGAGAAGTCGCAGGCACCCCACGGTCTCTCCTCGTACCCGCATCCGCGTCTCATGCCCGAGTTCTGGCAGTTCCCGACGGTGTCGATGGGCCTCGGCCCGATCAACGCCATCTACCAGGCGCAGGCGAACAAGTACCTGACCAACCGTGGCATCAAGGACGCCAGCGACCAGCAGGTCTGGGCGTTCCTCGGCGACGGCGAGATGGACGAGGTCGAGAGCCGCGGAGCCCTCCAGCTCGCGGCGAACGACGGTCTCGACAACCTCAACTTCGTCATCAACTGCAACCTGCAGCGACTCGACGGCCCCGTGCGCGGCAACGGCAAGATCATCCAGGAGCTCGAGAGCTTCTTCCGCGGTGCCGGCTGGAACGTCATCAAGGTCGTCTGGGGCCGCGAGTGGGACGACCTGCTCGCCCGCGACGACGACGGCGCCCTCCGCACCCTCATGAACGTCACCCCCGACGGCGACTACCAGACCTACAAGACCGAGGACGGCGCCTACGTGCGCGAGAACTTCTTCGGACGCGACCCCCGTGCCCTCGAGCTCGTCAAGGACCTCACCGACGACCAGATCTGGGGCCTCAAGCGCGGCGGCCACGACTACAAGAAGATCTACGCCGCCTTCAAGGCCGCCAGTGAGCACAAGGGCCAGCCCACGGTCATCCTCGCGAAGACGATCAAGGGCTACGGCCTCGGACCGTCGTTCGAGGGCCGCAACGCGACCCACCAGATGAAGAAGATGACGCTGGAGAACCTCAAGGACTTCCGCGACGCCATGCACATCCCGATCACGGATGCGCAGCTCGAGGAGAACCCCTACCTTCCGCCCTACTACCACCCGGGCGAGCAGGACGAGGCGATCCAGTACCTGCAGGAGCGTCGTCGCGCCCTCGGCGGCTACGTCCCCGAGCGTCGCACGAAGCACACGGCGCTCTCGCTCCCTGACGACTCGGCGTACGCCATCGCCAAGAAGGGCTCCGGTACGCAGGAGATCGCCACGACGATGGCCTTCGTGCGCCTGCTCAAGGACCTCATCCGTTCCAAGGACTTCGGCCACCGCATCGTGCCGATCATCCCCGACGAGGCCCGCACCTTCGGCATGGATGCGTTCTTCCCGAACGCGAAGATCTACAACCCCAACGGCCAGCACTACACCTCGGTCGACCGCGAGCTGCTCCTGGCCTACAAGGAGAGCCCGCAGGGCCAGATCCTGCACGTCGGCATCAACGAGGCCGGTGCCCTCGCCGCGTTCACGAACATCGGAACCTCGTACGCGACGCAGGGCGAACCCCTCATCCCCGTGTACGTCTTCTACTCGATGTTCGGCTTCCAGCGCACCGGTGACGCCATCTGGGCTGCCGGCGACCAGATGGCCCGCGGCTTCATGATCGGCGCCACCGCCGGCCGGACGACGCTCACGGGTGAGGGCCTCCAGCACGCCGACGGCCACTCGCTGGTGCTCAGCGCCACGAACCCGGCCGTCGTCGCGTACGACGCCGCATACGGCTACGAGATCGGGCACATCGTGCGCGCCGGCCTCGAGCGCATGTACGGCGGAGAGCACACCGACCCGAACGTCATGTACTACCTGACGGTCTACAACGAGCCGTACGTCCAGCCGGCCGAGCCGGAGAACCTCGACGTCGAAGGCGTCGTGCGCGGCATCTACAAGCTGGCTGACGGTACCGTCGCCGGCCCGAAGACGCAGCTGCTCGCCTCCGGTGTCTCCGTGCCCTGGGCGCTCGAGGCCCAGAAGCTGCTCGCCGAGGACTGGGGCGTCTCCGCCGACGTCTGGAGCGTCACGAGCTGGTCGGAGCTGCGACGTGACGGTCTCGCCGCCGAGTCGCACAACTTCCTGAACCCGGATGCCGCTCCTCAGTCGCCGTACGTCTGGCAGAAGCTGGCCGGAGCCCAGGGCCCGTTCGTCGCCGTGACGGACTTCTCGCACGCGGTCCCCGACCAGATCCGCCAGTTCGTGCCCGGGCAGTACGCCACGCTCGGTGCAGACGACTTCGGATTCTCGGACACCCGCGCCGCCGCCCGTCGCTTCTTCAAGATCGACGGCCCGTCGGTCGTGGTGCGCGCTCTCGAGCTCCTCGCCTCGCGCGGTGAAGTCGACCGCAGCCTCCCGGCCCAGGCAATCGAGAAGTACAAGCTGCACGACGTGAACGCTGGAACCACCGGCAACGCCGGGGGCGAGAGCTAACAGCGACAGTGCCCACGACGCCGCGCACCAAGAAGGAGACGCTCGCCTGGCTCCGCACGATCTCAGGCGAGCTCTCCACTGCGACCATCAAACGCCTCGAGGACACGCTGCCCTGGTACGGCGACATGCCGCCGGGGCGGCGGTCCGCGGTGGGACTGGTGGCGCAGGCCGGCATCACCTCGTTCATCTCCTGGTACGACGATCCGAAGTCGATCCCGTGGATCGCGGCAGACGTGTTCGGAGCAGCTCCTCGTGAGCTGCTCCGTTCGGTGAGCCTCCAGCAGACTCTGCAGCTCATCAGGGTGGTCGTCGAGGTCGTCGAGCACCGCGTCAAGGACGGCAGCGTCGACCTCCGGGAGGCGATCCTGCTCTACTCGCGCGAGATCGCCTTCGCGGCAGCCGACGTCTACGCCCGCGCAGCCGAGGCCCGTGGCCTCTGGGACGCCAGGCTCGAGGCCCTCGTCGTCGACTCGATCCTGTCGGGCGAGTACGACGACGAGCTGCCGAGCCGGATCGCCGCCCTCGGCTGGCACGGACACGGTGCCGTCGCCGTGCTCGTCGGTACCACGCCCCGGATGCTGGACGTCGACGTGCTGCGTCGTGCAGCACGCCACATGGCAGCCGATGTGCTCATCGGAGTGCAGGGTGGTCGTCTCGTCCTCGTGATCGGGCGCGCCCGCCCCGAGGCGCGCGATGGAGAGGACGCCGAGCCGGCAGCGTCACTCGGCTTCATGGACATCGCGAAGGCACTGGAGCCGCACTTCGGCGACGGGCACCTGGTGCTCGGTCACGAGGTGCCGAACCTCGTCGACGCCTCCAAGAGCGCCAAGGCCGCCCTGGCCGGGTTCGCCGTCGCTCGCGCCTGGCGCAACGCCCCGCGCCCCGTTCAGGCCGACGACCTGCTGCCCGAACGCGCTCTGGCAGGGGATCCGCTTGCGCGCGCCACGCTCATCCACCGCATCTACCGCCCGCTCAGCGCGCACTCGACCGAGCTGCTCAACACCCTGTGGAGCTACCTCGACAATGGGCGCTCCCTCGAAGCGACAGCCCGCGAGCTGTTCGTGCATCCGAACACGGTGCGCTACCGCCTCAAGAGGGTCTCCGAGGTCATCGGCTGGGATGCCACAGGCTCACGGGAGGCCCTCATCCTGCAGGCGGCCCTCGTGCTCGGAGCCATCAGCGACCCCGACCGCCGCGGCTGAGTCGGCTCCACCATGTGCGCCACGAACAAACGATCGGCGGAATCCTTGGTGAACCTCGACATCGCTCAGCGCCCAGCGGTTGGCAGACTGTACAGGTGATCGTCGTCGTCTGCCCTGGACAGGGCTCGCAAACCCCCGGTTTCCTCGCGCCCTGGCTCGCCGTGCCCGAGAACGCCTCGCTCATCGCCGAGTACTCGGAAGCCGCTGGTCTCGACCTGGCCGCGTACGGCACCACCTCGGATGCCGACACCATTCGTGACACGGCCGTCGCCCAGCCCCTCATCGTGGCTGCCGGCCTCGTGGCCTTCTCCTCCCTCGTGAACGCCGTCGGGCGCGAGCGCATCGGCGGGGTGGCCGGGCACTCGGTCGGCGAGATCACCGCCGCCGCCGCCGCCGGCATCCTGAGCACCTCGGACGCCATGCAGTTCGTGAGCGAGCGTGCCGTGGCAATGGCCCAGGCCGCCGCCGCGACGCCCACCTCGATGAGCGCGGTTCTCGGTGGCGACGCCGCCGATGTCGTGGCGAAGGCCGAGTCGCTCGGTCTGCAGGCGGCCAACTACAACGGTGGCGGCCAGATCGTCGTCGCCGGAGCTGCGGACTCCCTAGCCCGACTCGCGGACGAGCCGCCGGCAGGAGCACGCGTCATCCCGCTGCAGGTCGCCGGAGCGTTCCACACCCGCTACATGGAGCCGGCGCGCACCTGGCTCGCCGGGGCCGTCGACGGCTACGCGACCTCCGACCCCACCCTTCCGATCTGGACGAACCACGACGGTTCACGGGTCGAGTCGGGCGCGACGTACCTGGAACTGCTCGTGACCCAGGTGGCGTCCCCCGTACGCTGGGACCTCACCATGGAGTCTCTCGCTGCTGCGGGAGTCACCGGAATCATCGAGCTCGCTCCGGCCGGAGCCCTCATCGGGCTCGCCCGTCGCGGCCTGAAGGGCATCCCCAGCGTGGGCATCAAGACCCCGGACGACCTCGACGCCGCCGTCGCGCTCATCGAGCAGAACGCCTGACACGAGAGAGACCATGACAGTCCCCACCCTCACGCAGGCCACAGGCCCGGCCTTCACCCGCATCTACTCGATCGGCGCCGCACGCGGCGACCTCATCGTGCCGAACGACGACCTCGTCGGCCCGATCGACTCCTCCGACGAGTGGATCCAGCAGCGCACGGGCATCGTCACGCGCACCAGGGCCTCGGCCGGGGTGTCGGCCACCGATCTCGCGACCACAGCTGCCCGGGAGGCCATTGCGAAGTCGGGCGTCGAGCCGTCCAAGATCGACCTCGTCCTCATCGCCACGATCAGCAATGTGCAGCAGACTCCGTCGATGGCCGCCGTCGTCGCCGACAACGTGGGCGCCAACCCCGCTGCCGCCTACGACCTGAACGCCGCCTGCGCCGGCTACACCTATGCGATCGCCCAGGCCGACGCCCTCATCCGCGCCGGTGCCGGGCACTACGCGCTGGTCATCGGCGCCGAGAAGCTCTCCGACGTCGTCGACCCCACCGACCGATCCATCTCGTTCCTGCTGGGCGACGGTGCAGGCGCCGTCGTGATCGGCCCGAGCGACGCTCCCGGCATCTCGGCCACGGTGTGGGGCTCCGATGGATCGAAGGCGGATGCCGTCGGCATGAACGGGACCCTCACCGACTTCCGCGACGGCAAGGCCGAGTGGCCCACGCTGCGCCAGGAGGGCCAGACCGTGTTCCGCTGGGCCGTGTGGGAGATGGCCAAGGTGGCGAAGGAAGCGATCGACGCCGCCGGCATCACCGTGGACGACCTGTCGGCCTTCATCCCGCACCAGGCCAACATGCGCATCGTGAACGAGTTCGCGAAGCAGTTGAAGCTCCCGGAGTCCGTCGTCATCGCGCGCGACATCGAATCGACCGGCAACACGTCGGCCGCCTCGATCCCCCTCGCCACCCACCGCCTGCTGCAGGGCCACCCCGAGCTGAGCGGCACGCTGGCGCTGCAGATCGGCTTCGGCGCCGGACTCGTGTTCGGCGCGCAGGTCGTCGTCCTTCCCTGACCCACTCGCCGTCACCCCTAAACTGAGTGACGGTCAAACGAAACCCCCCAAGGAGATAACAATGGCATTGTCCACCGAAGAAGTTCTCGCCGGCCTGGCCGAACTCATCAACGACGAGACCGGCATCGCAACCGACACGGTTGAGCTGGACAAGTCGTTCACCGACGACCTGGACATCGACTCCATCTCGATGATGACGATCGTCGTCAACGCTGAAGAGAAGTTCGACGTGAAGATCCCCGACGAAGAGGTCAAGAACCTCAAGACCGTCGGCGACGCCGTCTCCTTCATCGTGAAGGCCCAGGACTAGTCACGTTCGTCGCGGACGGGCCGGACCACCACTGGTGAGTCCGGCCCGCCACCTCGGCCCGCGTGCGCACTCCCGCGCCGCGCGCCTGGAAATATCCTCCCGGAGAGTTCAACCGTTATGACCAAGAAGATCGTCGTCACCGGAATCGGTGCAACGTCCCCCCTCGGCGGAAACGCGACCGACAGCTGGTCGAACCTGCTCGCCGGGATGTCGGGCGCCAGCGCCCTCCTGCAGCCGTGGGTCGAAGAGCTCGCGCTGCCCGTCACCTTCGCCGCACAGTCCGCCGTCAAGACCGCAGACGTGCTCGAGCGTCACGAGACCAAGCGCCTCGACCCGTCGAGCCAGTTCGCCCTCATCGCCGGGCGCGAGGCCTGGGCCGACGCCGGCTCCCCCGAGGTCGAGCCGGAGCGTCTCATGGTCGACTGGTCGACCGGAATCGGCGGCGTCTGGACTCTCCTCGACGCTTGGGACACCCTGCGCGAGCGCGGTCCCCGTCGCGTGCTGCCCATGACCGTTCCCATGCTCATGCCGAACGGGCCCGGAGCGGCCATCGGCATGGACCTGCATGCTCGCGCCGGCATCCACACCGTCGTCTCCGCCTGCGCCTCCAGCACAGAGGCCCTCGTCAACGCCTACAACCACCTGCAGGCCGGCCTCGCCGACGTCGTGATCGCCGGTGGTTCCGAAGCGGCGATCCACCCGCTGCCCATCGCGGCCTTCGCCTCGATGCAGGCGCTGTCCAAGCGCAACGACGACCCGGCGACGGCATCCCGCCCCTACGACGTCACTCGCGACGGCTTCGTCCTCGGTGAGGGCGCAGCAGCCCTCGTCGTCGAGACCGAGGAGCACGCCAAGGCTCGCGGCGCACGCATCTACGCCGAGCTCGTCGGCGGATCCGTCACCAGCGACGCCTACCACATCACGGCTCCCGACCCCGAGGGGTCTGCCGCGGCGCGCGCCATGCTGGCCTCGATCTCGGGAGCGGATGCCTCCATCGGCGACGTCTCGCACATCAACGCCCACGCCACCAGCACCCCTGTAGGCGACATCGCCGAGTACAACGCGCTGCGGCGCGTGTTCGGTGACGCACTCGATGGAATCCCCGTCTCGGCCACCAAGGCCTCGACCGGCCACCTGCTGGGCGGCGCCGGCGCCATCGAGGCGATCTTCACGGTGAAGGCGCTGGCCGAGCGTGTCGCGCCTCCGACCATCAACCTCACCGAACAGGACCCCGAGATCCCGCTCGACGTCGTGACGACCCCGCGCGACCTCGGAGCCGGAGACCTGCTGGCGATCAGCAACTCGTTCGGCTTCGGCGGCCACAACGCCGTCGTCGCGTTCCGCTCGGTCTAGTCACCGGCTGATCCTGTCGAACGGGGGCGCGCGTGATGATTCGCCGTCCCCTGCCGACGACGTGCAGAGGCTGGCGACATCAGGTCGGATGGCGTGACAATCACGGCGATTCGGGTCTAGGTTCTAGGAAGACCGCGGCGTCACTCGGAAGGGGACTCTGGTGAGCACTTCCGAGACGAACAAGGGCACGGCCACCTTCAACGGGAGGCTGGCGCTGCTTCTCGCGATGGCGATGTTCGTCCTCGTCGTCGACACGTCGATCATGAACGTGTCGATCTCCGCGGTCGTCCAGGACATCGGTGCGACGGTCAGCGGCCTGCAATCGGCCATCGCCCTCGAGGCGCTCGTGTCGGCGGCGTTCATCCTCATCGGGAGCAAGGTCGGCGACCTGATCGGACGCAAGAAGGCCTACGTCATCGGCCTCCTCTGCTACGCGACGGGAGCCGTGGCGATGGTGCTGGCGCAGTCGCTGGTGCCCATCATCATCTTCTGGGCGGTGATCGGCGGACTCGGCGCTTCGCTGCTCCTGCCCTCCATGCAGTCCCTCATCCACGGCAACTTCGAGGGCGCCGCCCAGGCACGGGTCTACGCGACGGTCGGGGCCTCCGCTGCGATCGCAGCCGCGGTCGGCCCCCTGATCGGCGGGTTCATCACGACCTTCCTGTCGTGGCGTGTCGCCTTCGCCCTCGAGGCCGTCGTCATCCTCGTCGTGCTGAGCGGGATCAAGCTCGTGCACGATGTGCCGTACACCGGTTCCCGGCAGGTCGATGCCCTCGGATCGCTGCTCTCGGTCGTCGGCATGGGCGGGATCGTCATCGGCATCCTGGTCTGGCAGGAGGGAGGCGAGGCCGTCGGCATCCTGATCGCCGTCGGCGTCTTCGGACTCGGCGCCCTCGCCTACTGGCTCGTGCGGCGCAAGCGCCACGGCAAGCCGACCCTGATCGATCCCGACCTGTTCCGCTCCAAACTCTTCCGGCTCGGGGTCAGCGGCCAGCTGATGCAGCAGATCGCACTCGGCGGAACGATGATCGTGCTGCCGATCTACCTCCAGATGGTGCTCGGCTACAACGCGCTGCAGGCCGGCCTGTCGATCGCTCCGCTGTCACTGACCATGTTCGGAGTGGCCATGCTCGCCGGGAAGCGCGTCGGGCGACGCCGCCCGGCCACCCTGATCCTCTGGGGATTCGTGCTCCTGACTGCCGGCCTGCTTCTCCTCATCCCGGTGGTGCCTCGTGCGGATTCCGGGTGGTGGCTCCTGGTCCCATTGATCATCGCCGGATGCGGGCTCGGGCTGCTCGTCTCCCAGCTCAACAACTACACCCTGTCGCCGATCTCCGACGAACGCGTGAGCGAGGCCGCCGGAGTGAACTCGGCCGCCGGTTCGTTCGGGCTGTCATTCGGTCTCGCGTTCGCGGGCGCGATCATGCTCGCCTCGCTCTCGCTCATCTTCACCTCCATGGCCATGTCGAGCGAGGTTTTCCCCGACGACGAGAAACAACAGGTCTCCCAGGTGCTGGAGGAGGACGCCGAGATCATGTCGAACTCGGCGCTCGACGAGCTCCTCGTCGGTCAACCCGAGGAGATCCAGGACGAGATCATCCGGATCAACACCGATGCGCGCCCCATCGCGCTCCAGATCGCCCTGCTCATCCCGATCCTGGCCGGCTGCATCGGGCTGATCAACGGATTCCGGATGCGCCGGCTCCCCGACCCCAAGTCCAGCGGCGCTGGCGAGGGCGTGCTCCTCGGCTGACCTGCGCAGCCCCACCGATGCGTACAGAAGCCCCGCGCTGTATTCAGCGCGGGGCTTCTGAGTTCATGGAACGTCGAGGGCTCAACCGACCTTGTGCAGCCAGATGACGGCGGCGTCATCGGAGGCGTGCCTGAAGACGTCGAGCTCGTCATCCCAGGCCTGTCCGAGAGCGACTCGCAGCTCGTTGTGCAGGTCGATGGCGTTGAGCCCGGCGTTCTCCATCGCGGCACGGATGCGATCCTCGGAGATCACCATGTTGCCCGCGCTGTCGGTCTGGGCGAAGAAGACGCCGAGGTCGGGCGTGTGCATCCAGCGGCCGCCGTCGGTACCGGGGCCCGGGTCCTCCGTCACCTCGTAGCGCAGGTGCTCCCAGCCGTGCAGGGCCGAGGCGATGGCAGCTCCGGTGCCGGAGTCGCCCTCCCAGTAGAACTCGGCGCGCTGCGCGCCCTTGAGCACGGGCTGGTCGACCCAGGAGAAATTGACGGCGCGCCCGAGGGCACGACCGGTAGCCCATTCGACGTGCGGGCAGAGCGCCCGCGGCGACGAGTGGACATAGACAACGCCCCGCGCAGTCGGTGCCTGACGGGCAGCTGGTGACGCCATGGTGCTCTCCGTTCGTGTGAGGTACGTCTTCCCCAACGACCTCGACCACGGATACCACGGCGATTGTGTGTGAACTTGTGCGGCCAGAGGCCGGTACAGCAGATTATGCCTCACTTTCCTGATGGATGACAACAGTGTCATTCGGCCAGTCGGATGCCGGTCCCCCAGGAGCCGGCGGGAGGTATGCTCGGTATGGATTTCTCAGGAGCGCGGAGGTGCCGGTGTCGGTCAGGAACGGTCTGCTCGCCGTACTCACCCTGGGTCCGGCCTACGGCGCCCAGTTGCACGCCGAACTCGGCGACAGGCTCGGTCATCGGCGCACCGTGAACATCGGCCAGGTGTACGCGACCCTCGAGCGACTCGGCGTGCAGGGCCTGGTGCGGGCGGCCGGCGTGACGGACGACGGACTTCCTCTGTACCGCATCACAGACGACGGCCAGCGGCAGGTCGAGTCGGCATTGGTCGAAGCGCCGGACGGCTCACCGGACTGGGCCGAGATGCTCGACGCCGTGCTCATGGCCACCTCACTGCCCGGCACCGACGCTCGGGAGCTGCTGGTCTCCTATCGTGAGCGCTGGCGGGCGGCATCCGGGACCGCCGCAGGGGACGGCACCAGCGGGGGCACCGCCCAGAGCAGGCTCTCGGGGCGAGCGGATGCCGCTCTCTCAGCCGCCGCCCTTGCGTGGCTCGACGGTGTCGAGGCCGAGCTCGACGGCCTCACCGGCGGGCACGGCGCCGGGCTGGCGCGCGGCTACAGCACCACACGACCGCGACGGGGCAGGCCGAGCGCCTGAACGCACCGCGCGCCGGTGAACCCCGGGCCGGATCACTTGGCCTCGGCGTAGTCGTCGACGATGGCCGCACCGAGCGGGAAGTCGACGGGGAAGGTTCCGAAGAGCAATCGGCCGGCTGCCTCGGCGGCGAGCCGCACCTGCTCCGCGACAGCGTCCGCCAGGGCCGCCGGGGTGTGCACCACGATCTCGTCGTGCAGGAAGAAGACCTGGTGCGGGCGTCCGGCGAAGACCGTGCCGGCGAGGGGGCCGCTGGAGGCCGGTCCCTGCCCCGATGTCGACCCGGGCTGATCCGGCATCGCGAGGAGCGCGGTCCGCAGCTCCGCCATCCAGCACAGCGCCCATTCGGCTGCCGTGGACTGCACCACGAAGTTGCGGGTGAACCGTCCCCACTCGCGGGCGCTGCTGCGCGCCCGCCTCTCGTCGGCCTCGGAGGCATCGGCGGCGCTCGCTTGCGACTGCAGGTCGAACCAGGCTGCGGGCGGCAGCGGGGACGACCTTCCCAGCCACGACGTGACGCTCTCCCCGCGCTCACCGGCGCGGGCAGCCTCCTCGACCAGAGCGATCGCCCGTGGATAGGCCCGCGTCAATCGGGGCATCAAGCGCCCGCTCTCCCCCGTCGTCGCCCCGTACATGGCGCCGAGCATGGCCACCTTGGCATGGGCCCGGGTCTCCACGACTCCCGTCGCCTGGATACCGGCATAGAGGTCGACCCCACGCCCGGCCGCAGCCATGGCGGTATCGGCCGACAACGCTGCGAGGATGCGCGGCTCGAGCTGGGCGGCATCCGCCACCACGAGCTTCCAGCCGGGATCGGCCCGCACGGCCGAGCGCACCTGCCTCGGCAGCTGGAGCGCGCCGCCGCCGTTCGTCGCCCAGCGGCCGGTGGCTGCTCCCCCGGGCACGTAGTCGGGCCGGAAGCGCCCGTCGACGATCCAGGCCTCCATCCAGGTCCAGCCGTTGGCCGAGAGCAGCCGCGCCAGCTTCTTGTACTCGAGCAGGGGGTCGATCACCGGGTGCTTGATCTCCCGGAGCTCCCACTGGCTCGTCGATGTGGCGTTGATGCCGCTGCGCCGCAGCGCCCTGAGCAGTTCCTGAGGCGAGTCCGGGTTCAGCTGCTGGTCGTCGACGGCGGAGCGGATGGCGAGAACGAGCTCATGCATGCGAGCCGGGCGCGCGCCGACTGCCGGCCGCGGGCCGAGCGCCTCGGTGAGCACCTCGTCGTGGCGCTCGACGCTCCAGGGCAGGCCAGCCTCGCGCATCTCGACCGCGATCAGCGCCCCGGCTGACTCCGCCGCGAGCAGCAGTCGCAACCTGCCGGATGCCGCGGACCCGCGCACGGTCTCGAGCTGGCGGCGCCACTCGGCCAGGGTCTCGTCGACGGCGTCGGTCGGAGCGGCGACGTCATCGCCGGTGCCCGCATCGATCTCGACGTCGAACAGCGCGGTGTGGGTCGCCGGCGGGCGCTCGATCGCCGGCGCCGCGTCCCAGGCGCTGCGGGGCGCCTTCGAGAGCGCGCTGCCGCGAGTGAGCGTCGAGAGTCGGAGGATCGCATGGGCGAGCCTCAGGTCATGGCACCGGGCGACGCGCACACCGTGGCGCAGCAGTCGCGGGTACCAGCGGGCCGTGTCGTCCCAGACCCAGCGGGCCGCCGGGTCGGCCGCCGACTCGAGTCGAGCGAACGTGGCGAGGGCCGCGTCGTCGGCGTGCTGCATCCGTTCACCGACGGCAGTGCCCTCAGCGTCGAAGGCCTGCGTCGACGAAGCGCCGGAGGAGAGGCGGCCGACGATGAAGTGCACCCCACCATTCTCGCGGTTGACACGGACACCGCGGACCGCGCCGGGGTGGCGGTCAGGACGTGGGAACCGCCGTCTGCACAGTGCCGCGCCAGATCGAGTGGCTCTCGTCGGTGGGAGTCAGCTCTCCGACGTCGAGCATCCGACCGCGCAGCTTGATGCGTACCTGGCGCACAGCCGAGCGCACCCCATCGATCTCCGGCGGGAGCACGATCGTCTCGATGTCCTCGGAGTCGGCATCCTGCAGCACTGCACGCCAGCGCTGGTCGAAATCGTGGAACAGCTCGATCGTCACCGGCTGTCGGGCATCTTCGCTCATGTCGCGATCCTGTCACGAAGACGCCCATCGGCGCGAGAGCCGGTTCCCCCCTGTGCACTCCGCCCTGAGGACGAGCAGGCGCTGGAGATCCGTCGAGCGTCGCAGGGTTCGTTCAGTGTCGGAGGATGCAGACTGGAGGTATGGCTCCCGACGCGACACTGACGTGGCGCCCTCGGCACGCCACCGACGTACGCCTCACCGTGTCCCGCCTCGGGCGCGGCGCCTCGGACCCCACCCACGGGTTCGCGCCCGACGGCGCACTCTGGCGCACGACTCTCACCAGCGACGGTCCTGCGAGCATGCGCATCAGCCGCGACGGCGACGGGACGCTCCGGTGCCAGGCCTGGGGGCAGGGGGCGGATGCCGCGGTGACGACGGCTCCGGCGCTGCTCGGCGACGACGACGATCCGAGCGACTTCGAGCCCGCGCACCCTGTGATCACCGACGCCCATCGACGCCATGCGGGCCTCCGCATCCCGAAGACCGGCCGCGTGTTCGAGGCGCTGGTGCCGGCCATCCTGGAGCAGAAGGTGATCACGCTGCAGGCCACGGCCTCGTGGCGGCACCTCGTACGGCGGTACGGCAGTGTCGCTCCCGGTCCGACGCCACGACCGATGCTCGTGGTGCCGTCGCCGCGGACGTGGGCGATGATCCCGTCGTGGGAGTGGCACAAGGCCGGAGTCGACCCGCAGCGCTCCCGCACCGTCGTCACGGCGGCTCGCGTCGCTGATCGTCTCGAGGAGTGCTCGCAGCTCGCTCCTGCGGCCGCTGAGGCCCGTCTTCGAGCCGTACCCGGCATCGGCGTCTGGACAGCGGCCGAGGTCGCCCAGCGCGCCCTCGGCGACGCCGACGCCCTCTCGGTCGGCGACTACCACCTGTCGAACTACGTCGGTCACGCCCTGTACGGCCGTGCCCGGTTCAGCGACGAGGAGATGGTGCAGGCGCTCGAGTCCTGGCGCCCGCATCGCTACAGGCTCGTGCGACTGCTGCAGGCGCACGGCGTGCCCGGACCAGCGCGTCGCGGGCCCCGCATGGAGTTCGTCGACCACCGTTCACGCTGAGGGAGGCATCCGATGGCCCGCTTGATCTGGTCGGGTATCCAATCGCTCGACGGATACATCGCCGACGCCGACGGCGATTTCGACTGGAGCGCCCCCGACGAGGAGGTGCACGCGTTCGTCAACGAGCGCGAGCGCGGCATCGGCACCTACCTCTACGGCCGGCGCCTCTATGAGGTGATGAAGGTCTGGCAGGACATCGATGAGGCGTTCCCCGACGTCTCCCCCGCGATGCTGGACTATGCCCGACTCTGGCGGCAGGCCGACAAGGTGGTGTACTCGACGACGCTGAACACGGCGCCGATCCCGAGGACCAGACTCGAGCGGCGCTTCGACGTCGACGCCGTGCGTCGTCTCGTGACCGACGCCGCCACCGATGTGGGAATCGGCGGCGCGGAACTCGCCGGCCTCGCCGTGCGCGCCGGGCTCGTCGACCGGTACCAGCTCTACATGAACCCCGTCATCGTCGGCGGTGGTTCGAGGTACCTTCCGCCGGAGGTGCGCATCGACCTCGAGCTGACCGACGAGCATCGCTTCTCGAACGGTGTGGTCTACCTCGAGTACCGTCGGCGCGACTGACGTCGCCGACGCGAGGGCGTCACGACGTCAGCGGTTCTTCTTCGGCAGCGGCTCGATGGCCCCGGTGATCTGCACCCGTTCGCCCACCGGAGGAGCGACATCCGTCGCCGCGGCCCCGAGAGCCCGGTAGCCCTCGTCGTGGGACCACCGCGCACCGTCCCACCACCAGATCGCGGTGTCGACTTCGTACCAGCCGGCGGCAATAGGGGGCATTCTCAGAGACTATGAGGGCAGCCCGGCGGCGGTAAGTCCGCGTCCGGGTGGCACCGGTTCGGGGAGCGGCTCTGGTCAGGCCGGTCAGGCTCATGGCAGGATGCGATGGACGACGAGGAGCTGCCCATGCACGCGAATTCCGCGATCGATCCCTCCGTGCCGCCGGCCTCGGAGGGCTGTTCCGCCTGCGAGTCGGACGGCGGGTGGTGGCTGCACCTCCGACGGTGCACGACCTGTGGAGCCATCGGATGCTGCGACAGTTCGCCGGCGCAGCACGCCACGGCCCACTTCACCGAGACCGGGCATCCGATCGTGCGCAGTTTCGAGCCCGGCGAGAGCTGGTTCTGGAACTACGAGAGCGATGCGTACACCGAGGGGCCGGAGCTCGCTCCGCCCGTCGCGCGCCCGGTCGGGCAGGGATCGCCTGCCCCGAGGGACCGCGTGCCCGCCGACTGGCGCAGCCTGCTGCACTGACCGCGGGGTGCCTGCACTCGGGCGTTGAAGTAGGGCGGACGGGACTTGAACCCGTGACCGAACGATTATGAGTCGCTTGCTCTAACCAGCTGAGCTACCGCCCCGCGCGACTACTCGGTGGTGGTCGCGTTGGTGATGTCGGTCACGGGATCCGTGACCGGCTCACCACGATACAGGCTCTCGAAAGTCGAGAGCGTGCGCTGGATGTCGTGCGGCACGATGAGCTGCACGGACTCCTTCTTCATGGCCTGGTACACCTCGGGAGACGCCGTGAGCACCTCGGTGAGCTTCGCCGCGAGGTCGTCGGGATTGCTCGGTTCGAAGAGGTGTCCGTTGACGCCGTCGTGCACGAGGTGCGGCAGCGCCATCGCATTCGCCGCCACGACGGGGAGGGCCGAGGCCATCGCCTCCATGGTGGCGATGCTCTGCAGCTCGGCGATCGACGGCATCGCGAAGACCGAGGCCCGCGAGTAGGCCTCACGCAACTGCTCGTCATTGACGTAACCGCGGAAGGTGACGCGATCGGCTATGCCGAGCTCACGCGACAGGTGCTGCAGGTTCTTGAACTGGTCGCCGCCTCCGACGATCTCCAGCTTGGCGTCGAGCTCGGCCGGAAGCAGCGTCATGGCCTTCAGCAGGACGTCGATCTGCTTCTCGCCGGTCACGCGACCCACGAACAGGATGCGGTTCTCGGTGCGCGGCTCCCACGACGGCGAGTAGCGATCCGCGTCGATACCGCACGAGATGGCGTGAACGCCACGGAGGCCCGTGGAACGCTCGAGGAACTCGGCAGCACGCTTCGTCGGCGTCGTCACGGACTCGGCACGGCCGAACGATCGACGAGCGGCCTTCCAGGCGAGGCCGATGGCCCATTCCTGCCACGCCTTCGGGATGAGCGTGAACTCGAGCATGTTCTCGGGCATGAAGTGGTTCGTGCCGATGATGCGGATGCCGCGCTTCTCAGCCTGGATCGACATGCCGCGGCCGACGATGATGTGCGACTGGAAGTGCACGACGTCCGGCTTGATCTCGTCGATGATGCGGGCGCTGTTCTGGTTGATGCGCCACGGCATGACGAAGCGCAGCCAGTCGTGCGGGTACCAGCGCAGGCTGAAGAGACGGTGGGCGGTGATCTTCTGCCCCTCGTACTCCTCGGTCCACGTGCCGTGCTTGCTGCTGGCGGCCGGCGCCATGACGTGCACGTCGTGGCCGCGGGCTGCGAGACCGGAGGCGAGGCGTTCCGCGAACTTGGCCGCACCGTTGACATCGGGCGAGAAGGTGTCGGCGCCGATGAGGACGGTGAGGGGCTTCCTCGCGGTCTCCGCGCTGTCCGCGTGCGCGGAAGCAGTCGAACCGGGGGTGTCAGTCAAGTGGGATGTCCCTACGTATCTCGGCCGAGGTGATGGATCGGCGGGATGTGGACGCCGGGCGCTGTGGCGCCACCGGCGTGGTGGTGCCTATTCTAAACGGTTCCATCGGATGGCGCGGCTGGCGTGGGTGGCTTCTCGACGACGAGATTGGTCTGCGGGTGGTGCTTCGACAGCAGGAACACGCCCCAGATGGCGATGGCCCCGACGACTGCGAAGGCCCAGAGCGCCCACGGCGGAGCCTGAGAGGCCTCGTCGAGCACCACGATGCCGATGGTGACGGCCACGAGCGGGTCGATGACGGTCAGCCCGGCGATCACGAGATCCGGCGGGCCGGAGGAATAGGCGTTCTGCACGAAGTAGGCACCGAGAGCTGCGGCCCCGATGAGTCCGAGCAGACACAGCACGGTGAGCCACGTGAAGTTCTCGGCCTGCAGGCGGCTGATGACGACCTTGGCGAGAGTGGCGACGAAGCCGTAGAGCACGCCGGCGCCGATGATGTAGAACAGCGCCTTGAAGCGCTTGCGCAGGAATGCGAACGTCACGGCGAACAGCACGAGCACGATGGCGAGGATCGTGAGGATGGTGATCAGATCGGCATCCGAGACCGGCTTGTCGACGGCGGTGAATGCGGCGATCGTGACGAACAGGCCGACGCCCGCCACGCAGAGGCAGATGGCGAAGATGGACAGACGGTTGAGTCGCACGTGCGAGACCCGGGCGTTGATGATCGCCGTGATCACGAGGGCGACCGCGCCCAGCGGCTGCACCACGATCAGGGGCGCCAGCGAGAGGCTGAACAACTGCAACACGATGGCCGCGCCGAGCATCGTCGTACCGAGCACCCAGGACGGCCGTCCGAGGAGCGCCAGCAGCTGACGCAGGGTGAGGCCGCCGCCGGTGTCGCCGAGCGATTTCTCGACCTTGCCGACCCCGCGATACTGCAGTTGGGCCCCGATCGACAGGAAGACTGCGCCGATCAGGGCGAGCACGATCCCGAACACCTGGGCCGGGTTCTGCGTGAACACCTCGGTCACGTCTTCAAATCCTCCGCCGTTGAACACCTGTCGACCCTAACCCGAGCACCGCCGATATCCTCGGAGAATGGCCGTACACCCCATCAGGATCACCGGAGACGACACGCTCCACTCCCCCGCAACCCCCGTCGTCGAGTTCGACGACGAGCTGCGCAGGCTGGTCGCCGACATGTTCGAGACGATGGATGCGGCTCCCGGTGTCGGCCTCGCGGCACCGCAGATCGGCGTGCCGCTGCGCATCTTCACGTATACCTGGGTCGAGGACTCGGGCGAGCACGTGCGCGGCGTCGCGATCAATCCCACCCTGTGGATCACGCCGGTGCCCGCCGGCATCGCCGATGATGACTCCGAGGCCGAGGGCTGCCTCTCGTTCCCCGGCGAGCGTTTCGGACTGCGGCGCGCCGAGCGTGCCATCCTGCAGGCGTTCGACGTCGACGGAGAGCCGTACGAGATCCGCGCCGAGGGCTGGCTCGCCCGCATCTTCCAGCACGAGTTCGATCACCTCGAGGGCGTGCTCTACACGGATCGCCTCGACGGGCACGACCAGAAGATCGTGGCCAAGCTCACGCGCAAGCGCGGGTGGGGTGTTCCCGGCAACGCCTGGATGCCCGGGGTCGACAACCTCGACGCCTAGACCGATCAGGTGACGGCGCGGATGCCGGCGGCGACGAGCGCCGCGGCGATGACGACGAGGATGAACGGCACCCTGAGCGCGTAGAGCGCTGCCGCGACGATCACGGCGGGAACCCGGGCGTCGATCACGATGTCCTGCCCGTCGGCGAAGGTCTGCACGGCGATGAGGGCCGCCAGCAGCGCCACGGTCAGCAGGTCGGCGATGCGCGACGGCGTCGGGGCCTCGAGCAGCCGCTGAGGGATCAGGTAGCCGGCGAACTTGAAGGCGAGCGTCGCGATCGACGCCAGGATGACCACCTGCCAGAGCGTCATGATCGTTCCTCCCGCCCGAACCAGTTGAAGGCACCGACGACGACGGCGACGGATGCGGCGACGAGCACGGGCAGCCCGGGCATGAGCACCGGGGTGAGAGCCGTGGCGACGACGGCGGCCCCGACGGCCACGGCAGCGGCCTGTACGCGCTTCAGCCGTGGCCACAGGAGGCCGAGGAATGCCGCAGCAGCCGCGGCGTCCAGTCCCCACGCCCGAGGGTCGCCCAGCGCGTCGCCGATCAGGGCACCGGCGAGCGTGGTGAGGTTCCAGCCCACGAACACGACTAGCGCCGTCACCCAGAAGCCGACGCGGCGGAGATGGCCCGTGCGCTGGGCGAGAGACACGGCGGTCGATTCGTCGATGGTGCCCCAGGCGGCCGCGAGGCGGTGCCACCACGGTCCGACGCCGACGATGGGCGCCATCCGCATGCCGTAGATGGCGTTGCGCGATCCGAGCAGGCCCGCTGTCGCTATCGCGCTCGGCCCGGCGGCGACCCCGCCGCTGGCGATGATCCCGATGAGTGCGTACTGGGATCCGCCCGTGAACATCACGAGGCTCAGGAAGCAGGTCTGCCAGATGTCGAGGCCCGCGGCGACCGACAGGGCGCCGAAGGAGATGCCGTACGCGGCCGTGGCGATTCCGACGAAGAGTCCGGAACGGATCGCGATCCGCTCAGCTGCCGTGCCCCGGCCGTCGCCCTCCGGCGTGTCGGAGACCGGGTCTCCACCACCGGGCCCGTCGCCCGCCGCTCGGATACCCTCGTCGGTCATCGCGCGAGTTCGACCCCGTGCACGCCGTTGTGGAACCGCAGGGCCGGGAACACCGCGGAGACGGTGAAGCCGACCCCGGGAACCGAGTTGGCGCTGAAGACGCCGCCGAAGAGCTCGGCGCGCTGGCGCATCTGCGAGATGCCGGCACCCGAGATGGTCTCGGTCAGGGCGCGCAGGTCGTCGTCGATCGAGGTCGTGTCGGCACGGGCGTCGTCGCCCTCACGGCGGAGAGCGGCACGGATGCCGTCGTCGTCGATGGTGACCTGGAGTCCCTCCTCGGTCCAGACGAACGACACGCGGGCCTCGGTGCCGACACCGCCGTGCTTCAGCGAGTTGGCGAGGGCCGCCTGCAGGATGCGGTAGACGGCGAGTTCGGCGCCCGGCTTGAGCTCGTAGCGCTCACCGGATTCCTCGAAGCTGATCACGAGCCCCGCGTCGCGCATGACCCGGAACAGGTTCTGGGCCGACTGGAGGCCGGGCTGGGGCGAGCGCAGCGACTCACCCTCGCGGGCAACCGTCAGCACGCGGCGCATGTCGCCCAGGGCGGTGCGACCGGCATCGACGACCCCGGTCACGGCACGCACGGCCGTCGACGGGTCGCTCTCGGCGGTGTACTTGGCACCCTCGGCCTGGGAGACGAGGCGACCGACGGCGTGCACGGCGACGTCCTGCAGGTCGCGAACGATGCCGAGACGACCGGTCTGTTCGGCGAGCGACAGCTCCAGGTCGATGCGGGTGCGCTCGGCGCTGGTCCAGTCGCGGTCGATGCGGCGCAGTCGCGTGCGCGCGCTCAGCCAGAGCACGAGCAGCACCACCGACAGCACCGCCAGGACGGCGGATGCGACCATGAGTGCGCTGGTGGCTGCGGGGCTGTTCAGCCAGTCCATCGTTCTCCTCTTCCGCTGCGTGCGGGTCGAGGAGACTCTACCGGAGAGGCCGAGCGACCCCGATTCCGCCCGTTGAGGCCCGGCACGGACCGGGCCTCGACGAACGAGGGGTCAGGCTGCCGGGCGTGCCGCGCGCAGCACCTCGAGGCGCGCGCGGTACTCGACCTCATCGATGTCGCCGCGGGCGAAACGGTCCGCGAGGGTCTGCTCGGCCGCGACGGGGTTCCAGGCGCCGGATGCCGGTCCGTAACCGTAGCCGGGTCCGTACCCGGAGCGCGCCCAGCGGCGGCGTCCGAGGGTGACGAACAGCGCGATGATGCTGATCCAGAAGAGCGGGACGACGATGAACAGCCAGCCCCACCCGCCGGCCCAGGGGCCGACGTGGGCGGAGACTGAAGCGAGGGCGATGGAGGACGACACCATGGGATTTCCGATCGGTCACGGGCACCGGACGATGCCACTCCTCGAGGCTCCCAAGCAACGCCTCGCCGCGAATCCGCTCGGGGGCGTCAGTTCGCGTACTCCCCCGGGTGCAGCATCCGGAACCCGCGACAGCGAGGGGCATCCGAGTGCCCCGCAGCGGCCGGTCGACTAGGACCAGCCGGGACGGACCAGACCGGCCTCGTACGCGCTCACCACGAGCTGCACCCGATCACGCGCCCCGAGCTTCGTCATGATCCGCGAGACGTGGGTCTTCGCGGTCAATGGACTGAGGAACAGACTCCCGGCGATCTCGTCGTTGCTGAGGCCGTGGGCGACGAGCTCGAGCACCTCGAGCTCGCGAGCGGTGAGCGCGTCGAAGATCCCGCTGACCGGCGCCTCCTTGAGCCCTGACGCCATCCGGGACAGCAGGCGTCTCGTCACCCCCGGGGACAGCAGCGCGTCCCCGGCGGCGGCGACGTGCACGGCGCGGATGAGTTCCGCGGGCTCGGTGTCCTTCACGAGGAAGCCGCTGGCGCCGGCCCTGATCGCCTCGGCCACGTACTCGTCGAGTTCGAAGGTCGTCACGATCACGATGTGGGTACCGTCGAGTTCGGGATGCGCCGTGATCTCGCGGGTCGCCTGCAGCCCGTCTCCGTCGGGCATCCGGATGTCCATGAGAACGACATCGGGACGGGTCGCGATGATGCCGGAGACGGCACTCGAACCCGTCGCGGCCTCCCCGACGACCTCGAGGTCGGGCTCGGCGTCGAGCAGGGCACGGAAGCCCGCGCGCACCAGGTGCTGGTCGTCGGCGAGGAAGACCGAGATCACGGAAGCGCCTCCTCACGGCGCGGGATGCGCACCTCGACGCGCAGGCCGCCATCCGGCTGCCAACCAGCGCCGACCGTGCCGCCGACGAGCGCCGCCCGCTCGCGCATGCCGAGGAACCCGCGGCCCTCCTCGATCGGGTCGTCGCCGTGGCCGGTGCCGGAATCGCTGATGGTCACGATGTCGATGTCGTCGACGGTCGACAACTCCACCAGCGCCGTCCGGGCCTCGGAGTGACGGGTGACGTTGGTGAGTGCCTCCTGCACGATGCGGTAGATCGTGCGATCCGTGGCGGTCGGAGGATCGGCCGACAGGTGGCCCTGCAGGGTCACCGTGACGTCGAGCGCTTCGAGCGAGGCTGCCAACGCCGGGAGACGTGCGAGCCCGGGTTCCGGCACGAGCGGTGCGCTGTCGTCCCCTGATCGCAGGAAGCCGAGCACGCCGCGCACCTCGTCGAGCGCGGTGCGGCTGGTCTCCTTGATGTTCGCGAGAGCCTCTGCAGCCTTGTCAGGCTGGCTCTCCATGAGGTGCAGCCCCATCCCGGCCTGCACGTTGATGGAGGACAGGGAGTGCGCGAGCACGTCGTGGAGCTCGCGGGCGATGCGGAGCCGTTCGAGCTCCGCCTCGCTCTGCCGGGCCCGCACCTGCTGCTCGCGGAAGCCGCGGTAGCGCTCGATGCGACTGCGGGCGGCCTCGCCGACTCCCGCGAGGATGCTCAGCACGAGCAGAACGATGAGGGATCGCACGAGCGAGGCCCACTCCCCCGACACCGTGCCGTAGACCAGCGCGGCGATGACTCCGGCTCCGATCGTGCTCCAGACCCACACCCGTGCGCCGCGCGCCGTCGCCTGCACGACGGCGAACGCCAGGGGAACCGCGGCGAACGGTGGTCCGAACGGCACGATCACCAGGGCCGGTGCTATCGCCAGCGCCACGACCACGACTGTCGGCCCGGGATATCGCGGCAGGAGCAGGAGCAGGTACGAGGCCGCGAAGGCGACGACGGATGCCGCGATCAGCGCGCCGTCGGCACCGGACACCACGAGCCAGATGAGGACCGGCAGCTGCACCAGCTGCGAGAAGACGACGGCGAACCACCGCACCCGACGAAGCGGTCGCGGATCGTCGTCCATCCAGCGTCCCCAGGGGCCCCGGCGCGGCCCCGCCCAGTCGGCACCCGGAGCGCCGGGATGGGACCAGCGCTCGGAGGACGGCATGAGTCGATCGTAGCGATGGCCTCGGGCGCAGTCGTCACGCCGCGGGAGGCTCCCGGGCTGCTCCACCGGGAGTACACGGCGGAGCAGCGGTCCTGCGCCTTAAAGTGAAAAGGACCGGAGGGGTGGAGCCCTTCCGGTCCTTCGCTCCCCGACTTGGACTCGAACCAAGAACCTACCGGTTAACAGCCGATTGCTCTGCCAATTGAGCTATCGAGGATCAGCACTTTCGCGCCTCGTCTACTTTATCAAAAGTTCGGCCACAACAAAATCGAGGAGCTCAGTAACCGACCTCGGGGTCGACCACTCCGATGAACTCGCCGGAACCGAGCAGCGCCTCGACATTGTGGCGGATTCGTTCCGCCAGCAGGGGCGCCGTCATCTCGGGGGTGTCCGCCATGTGCGGGGTGATGATGACGTTCTCGGCACTCCAGAGCGGGTGCGCGTCCGGCAGCGGTTCCGGGTCGGTGACGTCGACGGCCGCACCGGCGATCGTGCCGTCGTTCAGCGCGGTGACCAGCGCATCCGTGTCGACGAGTCCGCCCCGAGCGATGTTGACGAGGTAGGCCGAATCCTGCATGAGCTCGAACTCGGGGCGCCCGAACAGGTGCCGGGTTCCGCCCGTGAGCGCGGCGGCGACGACCACCAGGTCGGCCCTCGGCAGCACCCGGTGGAGGTCGTCGGCGCCGACGGTCTCCGCGGCGCCGGGAACGGCATCCGCTCGCCGCCTGACGATGGTGACGCGGGGCCCGAACGGCTCGAGGAGGCGGATCAGCTCGATCGCGATGCCGCCGGCGCCGATGATGACGACCTCCCGGCCGTAGAGGGACACTCCCCGTGGCTCGGCGTCCCACGAGGTGGCACGGATGCGGCGCGGCAGGAAGCGCATGAGAGCCAGCGAGAGCGCCAGGGCATGCTCGGCGACGGGCTGCGCGTACGCTCCCTTCGCGCTGGTCCAGAGCAGGTTCTCGCGCGAATGCTCGCGGATGCTGTCGGAGAACGCGTCGACCCCGGCGAAGGGCAGCTGCACCCATTCGACCTGCGGGTTGGCATCGAGCACGGCGCCGAGTTCGGCGGCCCGCGCATACGACAGCCAGACGATGCCACGGGTGTCCGGGCCGAGCGGCGCGGTCGTGCCGCCGGCATCCGTCACCGCCGTCTCGAAGACCGCACTGCTGCGCGGGAGGAGCGCGATACTGCCTGCATGGGGCCGGTTGTACCGAGCGCCGTCGTCGGTCTCGGGCGCCAGCACGGCACGGTGGATGGGTGCGTTCGCAGTCATCGCTCAGTCCTGTTCGCTCGCGCCGGACAGGCCGACGAGTTCGGAGGCCAGGCGTTCGACGTACGGATGCAGCGGGTTGGCGAGCACGTCGTCGATGGTGCCGTAACCCACCAGCACTCCGTCCTTCAGCACGGCGATGCGATCGGCGATGCGCCGGAGCACGGCGAGGTCGTGGCTGATGACGAGTGCGGAGAACGCGCTGTGCTCCTGCAACTCGCGGATGAGGTCGATGATGGAGTGGCGCACGAGGGCGTCGATGGCCGCCGTGGGCTCATCGGCGATGAGCAGTGCCGGGTCGAGCACGAGCGCTCGGGCGATGGCGAGACGCTGGCGCTGGCCGGCGCTCAGCTCGTACGGGTAGCGCGGAATCACGCTCAGCGGCAGGCGCACGGCGTCGACCATCGTGACGACGCGGGCCTCGAGGGCCTTGCGGTTGTAGTGCCTGTCGCGCAGCAGGATCGGCTCCGCCACGATCTCGGAGACGGTGAAGTTCGGCGGCAGGTTCTCTGAGGCATCCTGCGCCACGTAGCCGACCTCGAACATCAGCCTGTCTGCATCGCGCCGGCGGAGCTTGCGCAGCGACTCCCCGAAGACCTCGGCGTCTCCCCCGGTGATCACGGGATGCACGTCACCGCGCGGAGCCTCGAGGAACTGTCCGGCCAGCACCCGGGCGATCGTGCTCTTGCCGGACCCGCTCTCGCCGAGCAGGCCGAGCACCTCGCCCGGCTGCACCCGCAGGTCGAGCCCCCTCACCGCCACGAAGGCGGGCGAGGGCCCGTGCGCCGGGTACTCGATCGTCAGATCACTCGCGAGGATCGGATAGCCGTGCTGCGCGTTGCCCACCATGCTTCTACTCTGCCTCCCGCAGGGCGTGCAGCGCATCCCTTCTGAGCGCTTGCTCAGCCGGGTCGGGCACGGGGAGGGAGGCGAGGAGACGCTGGGTGTACGGATGCTGCGGTGCTCCGAGCACCTCGGCTCCGGTGCCCTCCTCGACGAGCTTGCCCTTGTAGAGCACGGCGATGCGGTCGGCGAGGAGGTCGACGACGGCCAGGTCGTGGCTGATGAACAGCGCCGCGAAGCCGAACTCGCGCTGCAACTCGGCGAAGAGCTCGAGCACGCGCGCCTGCACCGACACGTCGAGCGCACTGGTCGGCTCGTCGGCGATGAGCAGCTTCGGCTCGAGGGCGAGAGCACGGGCGAGGCTGGCGCGCTGACGCTGGCCGCCCGAGAGCTCGTGCGGGTAGCGGTCGCCGTAGCTGCGCGGAAGCTGCACGGCCTCGAGCAGGTCGTCGACCCGACCGCGCGCCGCACCCGGGCTGGACGACAGTCCGTGGATGACCAGCGGCTCGGCGACGCATTCGGCGATGGTGAGCAGCGGATTGAAGCTCGACGCCGGGTCCTGGAACACGAAGCCGATGTTGCTGCGGGTCTTCTTGAAGTCGCGCTCGCGCACGCCGTTCATCTCGTGGTCGAGCACCGAGAGCGAGCCGCCGGTCACCCGGGTCAGGCCGCCGATCGCCCGGCCGATCGTCGTCTTGCCCGACCCGCTCTCGCCGACGAGGCCGAGGACTTCTCCCGCACGGATGTCGAAGCTCACGCCGTCGACGGCGACGAAGCCGGCGCGACCGAAGCGACCGGGGTACTCGATGCGCAAGTCCTGTGCCACGACGACGGGCGCATTGCTCGACCAGTCCGTGGTGCGAGCACTTGCACGGTCGGCAGCGGTGAGGGTGCCCTGTCCCACGTGGGGAACCGAGGCGAGCAGGCGCTGAGTGTACGGATCCTTCGGCGCGGAGAAGAGCGTCGCGACGTCCGCCTCCTCCACGACCTCGCCCTGGTACATGACGGCGACGCGGTCGGCCAGGTCGGCCACCACGCCCATGTTGTGGGTGATGAGCACGATGGCTGCACCGAACTCGTCGCGGCAGCGGCGGAGGAGGTCGAGGATCTCGGCCTGCACGGTGACGTCGAGTGCCGTCGTCGGCTCGTCGGCGACGATGAGGCCCGCGTCGAGCACGAGCGCCATGGCGATGACGACGCGTTGCTTCTGCCCGCCCGAGAACTGGTGCGGGTAGTAGTCGACGCGCTTCTCGGGCTCGGGGATGCCGACCCTGCGCAGGATGTCGATGGCCTGCTCGCGCCCGGCCTTCTTCGACACCTTGCCGTGGGCGCGCAGCCCCTCGATGATCTGCCAGCCGACGGTGAACACCGGGTTGAGTGCCGTCGAGGGCTCCTGGAACACCATCGCCACGTCGGTGCCGCGCACGCGACGCAGGTCCTTCTTCGACAGGGTGACGACATCCGTCGACGACGAACCGTCCTTACTGCTCAGGATGACCGCACCACTCACGGTGGCGGTCTCGGGCAGGAGCCCCAGGATGGTCTTGGCGGTGACGGTCTTGCCCGAGCCGCTCTCGCCGACGATGGCGAGCACCTCGCCCGGACCGACGGACAGGCTGACGTCGGAGACGGCCTTCACTGCACCGGCATCGGTCGCGAAGGAGATGCCCAGCTTCTCAATGGAGACGACGTTCGTCATGGTCGGACCTCGATTCCGTGCTCGTCGAATGATTCCCCGTCTTCCAGACCGGCGAGCCCTCCGGGACCGGCCGACAGGGTGCCGCCCGGGACCACGGAGGTCTCGGAGACTGTTCCGGATGCCTTCGCCACGGCGCGGCGACCGCGCAGGCGCGGGTCGGCCAGGTCGTTCAGGCTCTCGCCCACCAGGGTGATGCCGAGCACGGTGAGCACGATGGCGAGACCCGGGAAGAGAGCCGTCCACCAGATGCCGCTGGTCACGTCGGAGATGGCCTTGTTGAGGTCGTAGCCCCACTCGGCGGCGGCCGTCGGCTCGATTCCGAAGCCGATGAAGCCGAGACCTGCCAGCGTGAGCACGGCCTCGGAGGAGTTGAGCGTGATCAGCAGGGGCAGCGAGCGGGTGGCGTTGCGCAGCACGTGCCGGAACATCACGCGCGTGTTGCTGGCGCCGAGCACGCGGGCGGACTCGACATAGGCCTCGGCCTTGATCCGCACGGTCTCGGCGCGGATCACCCGGAAGTACTGCGGAATGTAGACCACCGTGATCGAGAGGGCAGCCGCCAGGATGCCGCCCCACAGGCTCGACCTGCCGCCGGAGATCACGATCGAGAGCACGATGGCGAGAAGCAGCGAGGGGAACGCGTAGATCGCGTCGCAGACCACGACGAGGAGTCTGTCGGGCCATCCGCCGAAGTAGCCGGAGACCAGGCCGAGGAAGACGCCGATGAAGATGGAGAACACGACGGCGAGCACGATGACGAGGATCGCCGTCTGCGCTCCCCAGATCACCCGGGAGAACACGTCGTAGCCGCCCACGGTGGTTCCGAGCAGGTGCTCGGCCGACGGGGGCTGCTGGGCGCCGAATGCGACGCCGTCGGCGCGGAGCTGGTTGTACTTGTAGGGCGCGAGCAGCGGCGCGAAGATCGCCGTGAGGACGAAGATCGCCATGAGCACGAGGCCGGTCACGAGCATGCCGCGCTGCAGGCCGACGCTCTGCCGCAGCTGGTGCACGACGGGCACGCGCTGCCAGAGGCTGCGCTTGGGCGGGGTCGCCGCGGGAGCCGCGGACGGGGTGATGGTCGTCATGGTCAGTACCTCACTCGCGGGTCGACGACGGCGGCAATGACGTCGACGATGAAGTTCGTCAACGCCACGATCACGGCCAGGAGCACGACGATGCCCTGCACCGCCACGTAGTCGCGGGCCTTGATGAACTCGATCAGCATGAAGCCGAGGCCCTTCCACTCGAAGGTCGTCTCGGTGAGCACCGCTCCGCCGAGCAGCAGGGCGATCTGCAGGCCGATCACCGTGATGATCGGGATGAGCGCAGGACGGTAGGCATGCGTGCGCACGAGCCGGAACTCGCTGACTCCGCGGGAGCGTGCGGCGTCGACGTAGTCGGTCGAGAGCGTGCCGATGACGTTGGTGCGCACCAGTCTGAGGAAGACGCCGGCGGTGAGCAGGCCGAGTGCGATGGCGGGCAGCACGGCATGGGCGAGGACGTCGAGGAGCACCTCGGGGTTGCCGGTCTGGATCGCGTCGATCGTGTAGAAGCCGGTCTTGCTCGAGAGGAATTCCATCTCGAGCTCTGCGGAGGTCGAGGCGCGCCCGGCGATGGGCAGCCACCCGAGCCAGACCGAGAACACGAGCTTGAGGAGCAGGCCCGAGAAGAACACCGGTGTCGCGTAGAACAGGATCGCCATGATGCGGAAGACGGCATCCGGATACTTGTCACGGAAGTACGCCGCGACCATGCCGAGCGGGATGCCGATGACGAAGGCCACGAGCAGGCTGTAGAAGGCCAGCTCGAAGGTGGCGGGACCATAGGTGAAGAGCACCTCGGTCACGGGCCGGTTCGTCGAGATGGTCGTGCCGAAGTTGCCCGTGAAGACCTGGCCGAGGTACTCGAGGTACTGCACGAACAGCGGACGGTCGTAGCCGGCGGCGTGAATGCGCTCGGCCAGCTGCTCGGGGCCGAGGCGGCCACCTTGGGCTGCGGTGATGGGGTCGCCCGTCGTGCGCATGAGCACGAAGACCAGGGTGACCAGGATGAAGATCGTCGGGATGATCAGCAGGAACCGCACCAGCAGGTAACTGCCGAGGCTTCCTCCTGCCGAGCGTTTGCGAGCAGTCGGCGTCTTCGTCGCCTCGGGCATCAGTGCCTCTGTGGTCATGCGTACCTCACGTTGTGGTGCAGAAGTGTGGGGACGGCCCGCTTGCGCGGGCCGCCCCCGGTTTTTCACGCTGGAGAAACTCTAGCCGTGGAGCTCTCAGCCCTTGGCGAGAGCGCCGTAGCGGAACTTGAACGACGCGTCGAGCGTGTCCTCGGTTCCGGTGACGTCGGTTCCGGTGACGGCGACCTGAGCACCCTGGAGCAGCGGGATGGTCGACAGCTGGGCCGCGACCTTGTCCTGGATCTCCTCGATGACCTTGGTGCGCTCGGCGGGGTCGGTGGTCGTGGCCTGCTTGAGGATCAGGTCGTTGACCTCCTTGTCGTCGTAGTGGTTGCCGAGGAAGTTCTCCGTGAGGAAGAACGGCGTCAGGTAGTTGTCGGCGTCCGAGTAGTCGGGGAACCAGCCGAGCTGGTACTCCGGGTACACGTCGGTGGTGCGGTCCTTGGAGTACTGCACCCACTCGGTGGTCTGCAGGTTCACCGTGAAGAGGCCGCTCGACTCGAGCTGGTCCTTGACCAGCGCGTACTCGTCACCCGACGAGGGACCGTAGTGGTCGTTCGAGTACTGCAGGTTGAGCACGACGGGCTCGGTGATGCCGGCAGCCGTGAGGGTCGCCTTCGCCTTGTCGGCATCCGGTGCACCCTGTCCGTCGCCGTAGAGGCCCTTGAGGGACTCGGTGGCACCGGTCAGACCGGCCGGGACGTAGGAGTACAGCGGGGTGTAGGTGCCCTTGTAGACCTGGTCGGCGATCTCGTCGCGGTCGACGAGGTCGGCGACGGCCTGGCGGACGGCGAGAGCCTTGGCCGGGTCGGCCTCGGGGGTCTTGGCGCCGAAGGCCTGGGTGTCGAAGTTGAAGACGATGTAGCGGATCTCTCCACCGGGACCGTCGATGACCTTCACCTTGTCGTTGCCGCGGAGGCTGTCGATGTCGGTGGCCGAGAGGCTGCGGAACGCGACGTCGATCTCGCCCTCCTGCACGGCGAGCTTCAGGTTCGAGGCGTCGGCGTAGTACTTGACGTTCACGGTGCCGGTCTTGGCCGGCTCGAGAACGCCGTCGTAGTCGGCGTTCGCCTTGTACTGGATGAGGTTGTTGAAGTCGTAGCTCGAGATCGAGTACTGACCGGCGAACGCCTTGCCCTTGACGATGTCGTCATCGGAGGTGAGTGCGTCGGCGGAGAAGACGTCCTCGTCGACGATGGGGCCGGCGGGGCTCGAGAGGATCTGCGGGAAGACCTGGTCGTTGGCCGACTTGAGGTTGAAGACGACGGTCGTGTCGTCGACGGCGTCGGTGGACTCGAGGTTGTAGAGGAGCGACGACGGGCCGTTCTCGTCGGCGATCTTCAGCTGGCGGTCGAACGTGAACTTCACGTCGGACGCCGTGAGTTCGTTGCCGTTGGCGAACTTCAGGCCGGGCTTGAGCTTGACCGTGTACTCGGTCGGAGCCGTGAACTCGGCGGACTCGGCGATGTCGGGCTCGACATCGGGGCTGCCGTACGGCGTGTTCATCAGGAAGGGGAACACCTGGTTCATGACGGCGAAGGAGCCGTTGTCGTACGAGCCCGCCGGGTCGAGGACCGTGATCTTGTCGGTCGTGCCGATGGTGAGCGTTCCACTGGAGCCGGAGTCCTTGTCGGACCCGCCGCCTGCGGCACAGCCGGAGAGCGCGAGCGCAGCAGCGGTGAAGCCCGCGGCGACGATGATGGCGCGCTTGCCGGTCTTGGATGCGGATGTCATATCCGTCTACCTCTTCCTGTCGATGTGTGATGCGCGACGCACGCAGAGATGTACCCCGGATGAATCACGCGTACACCTAGAACTAACACACGCGTGTTTCACGCATGTGTTTCAGGGCACCTTCTGCGCCCAAAGGTTACAGAGCTGCAATCATGTTGCGTCGATGATGGCCGCGCCGACGGATGGTGCGCGTCGAGGTCATTCCTCGCGCAGAGCCCGTCGTTCCGCCTCGAGCTGCACCAGGCCGCGCTGGAGTGCCGTGTAGGTCTCGCGGTCGGTCGCATCGGTTCGCTGGAGGCGTCCGAGGAGCTCGCTCTTGCGGCGCAGCAGGTCGCGGTCGATGAGCGAGAGCGCCACTCCCCGCGCATAGCCGGCGAGTTCGCGTTCGCTGCGCTCGGGGATGGGGGCGACGGCCAACTGCTGCACGAAGTCGCGCAACGGCTCGGGAACCTCGGTGACGACGCGGCCGAGCCAGTCGGGTTGCCCGATGGTGTCGACGGTGGAGGCGATTCCGTCGCGCACAACGCCGAGCGACGCGTTCGAGAATCCGGTCTGCGTCGCCCGCCGGATGAGGTCGACTCCGACGAGGGACGGATGCTGCAGCATGGCCATGACGGCGTCGCGCTCGAGGCGGGTGGCGGGGTCGCCGGGCAGCTCGGTGATCGAGTACGGACGCTGCTCGACGACGGGTGCCGTCTCGCCCTCGCGGAGCGGCGCGGCGGCGGGTTCGCGGATCTCGCGGCGCCCGCGGGCGGCTGGTCCGGAGGAGGCGCCGGAGACGGCGCGCTGCACGTCGCCGAGCTCGGCGCCGAGCATGCGGGCGAGCTCGCGGGTGTAGCCGGGGCGCAGGGCCGCATCGCGGATGTCGGCGACGACCGGGGCGGCCGCTCGCAGACCGGCGGCGCGACCCTCGACGGTCTCGAGGTCGTACTGGGCGAGCTGGTTCTTGATGACGAACTCGAACATCGGACGCTTCTCGTCGACGAGCCGGCGCACGGCGTCGTCACCGCGGTGGATGCGCAGGTCGCACGGGTCGAGGCCGTCGGGGGCTACGGCCACGTAGGTCTGCGCCGCGAAACGCTGCTCCTCGGAGAACGCGCGCATGGCGGCCTTCTGGCCAGCGGCATCCGGATCGAAGGTGAAGATGACCTCTCCCCCGACGGAATCATCGCCGAGCACACGGCGTACCACCTTGATGTGGTCGACTCCGAAGGCCGTGCCACAGGTGGCGACGGCCGTCGTGACGCCGGCGAGGTGGCAGGCCATGACGTCGGTGTAGCCCTCGACCACGACGATCTGGCGGGCGCGGGAGATGTCGCGCTTGGCGAGGTCGAGCCCGTAGAGCACCTGGGCCTTGTGGTAGACGGGGGTCTCGGGGGTGTTGAGGTACTTGGGACCGGGGTCGTCGTCGAGCAGCTTGCGGGCGCCGAAGCCCACGGTCTGGCCGGTGATGTCGCGGATGGGCCAGACCAGCCGGCCGCGGAAGCGATCGTAGATGCCCCGATCTCCGCTGGAGACGAGCCCTGCCGCCGCGAGCTCGTCGTCCTTGAAGCCGCGACTGCGCAGGTGCTTGGTCAGCTCGTCCCAGCTCTTGGGGGCGAAGCCGACGCCGAAGTGCGCGGCGGCGTTGGCGTCGAAGCCGCGCTCGCCGAGGAAGCGTCGTCCGGGTTCCGCCCCGCCCGTACGCAGCTGGTCGACGAAGAACTCGGCCGCTGCTGAGTTCGCGGCGAGGAGGCGGGCGCGGTTGCCCTGATCGGGAGTCGCACCGCCGTCTTCGTAGTGCAGCTCGAAACCGATGCGGGCCGCGAGACGCTCGATGGCGTCGGCGAAGGTGACGTGGTCCATGCGCTGCAGGAACGAGATGACGTCGCCGGACTCGCCGCATCCGAAGCAGTGGTAGAAGCCGACCTGCGGACGCACGTGGAAACTGGGGCTGCGTTCGTCGTGGAAGGGGCAGAGGCCCTTCATCGAACCCACGCCGGCCGACTTCAGCGAGACGTAGTCGCCCACGATATCGGCGATGTTGGTACGGGACTTGACCTCATCGATGTCTCCTTGACGGATGCGGCCGGCCATCCCTCAATCCTACGGGCGGGCGACGTGGCATCCGTCCCCCAGCTCGGGGTTGGGGAGGCACCGTGCGACAGCAGCGGTACCGGTGTGCAGCCGCCGGAGGCTCAGTTCTGGACGAGCCGCTCGTACCAGGCGAGAGCCGACTGGTCGGTGAGGCTGGCGACCTGGTCGACGATGACGCGCTTGCGTGCGGCATCGTCGGATGCCGCCCGCCAGTCGCCCGCGAACCCGACATCGAGGTGCTCGTCGCCGCCGCTCCACAGGACCTCGGCGAGAGACTTGAGCACCTGCCGCTGCTGCTTGTAGATGGGCTGGCGGGTGTTCTTCGACATCACGAAGGCGGCGACGATGCCCTTGAGCACGGCGATCTCGGTCTTGACCGAGCGCGGTACGACGACATCGGCGCCGAAGCGGGCCAGCACGGCCTGCGGGGCCGCCTGCCGGGTCGCCTCGGTCGCGGCGTGGGCGAAGCGGCCGATGAGCTCGCTGGTGAGGTTCTTGAGACGCGCCTGGTCGCGGCGGGTGCCGTCCCAGGTGTCGATCCAGAGCGGCAGTTCCTCCAGGCGGTCGAAGGCGCCCATGAGCTCGTCGTGGCTGTACTCGCCGCCGATCCACTCGTACATCGAGTCGACGAGGGCGTCGTGCTCCGAGCGACTGGCGAGAGCCGGGATGTCGATGAAGCCGTTCACCACGGCGTCCTCGAAGTCGTGCACCGAGTACGCGATGTCGTCGGAGAGGTCCATGACCTGCGCTTCGATGCAGAGGCGCCGGTCGGGGGCATCGGCCCGCAGCCAGGCGAAGACGTCGATGTCGTCGCTGTAGAAGCCGAACTTGTGGCGGCCGCTGGGGTCGGTGACGCTGGTCTCCTCCGGCCACGGGTACTTGCAGCTCGCGTCGAGGCTGGCGCGCGTGAGGTTGAGGCCGTAGCTGCGGCCGTCGTCGCCGAACACCTTGGGCTCGAGACGACTGAGCAGGCGCAGGGTCTGCGCATTGCCCTCGAAACCGCCGATGTCACGGGCCCAGGAGTTGAGCGCGCGCTCGCCGTTGTGCCCGAAGGGCGGGTGGCCGAGATCGTGCGCGAGGCACGCGGTGTCGACGACGTCGGGGTCGAGCGACAGGCTGGTGGCGAGCTCGCGGCCGACCTGCGCGACCTCGAGCGAGTGCGTGAGCCTGTTGCGGGCGAAGTCGAGGCCGGCCGTCGGGCTCAGGACCTGGGTCTTGGCGGCGAGTCGGCGCAGAGCGCTCGAATGCAGCAGCCGGGCGCGGTCGCGAGCGAAGTCGCTGCGACGCGTCGAGTGGTCTTCGGGCAGCCAGCGCTCGGCGTCTCGCACGCCATAGTCGCCGGTGCCCGGCTCAGCCGCCACTCGTGTCCAGTTCGGCGTCGTTCAGCGTGGTGCGCTCGGCGCCGGCGAGTTCCTGCGAGTCGAGCCAGCCCTGCGGCAGCGACGGGCTCTTCGGGGTGCCCGCACGACCGCGCGGTCCTTCAGCGCCCTCGCCCGGGTACGGCTGGTCCCAGTCGAGCGTGCCCAGGAGGTCGTCGAGCATCTGCAGGGACTCCACCGTCGCCATGCGCGCACGCAACTCGCCTCCGACTGGATAGCCCTTGAAGTACCAGGCGACGTGCTTGCGGATGTCGCGGCACCCGCGGTCCTCGTCGTCGAAGAAGTCGACGAGCAGTTCGGCGTGCCGGCGGAAGGTCTCGGCGACCTGGCCGAGCGTGGGCTGGAACGACACGGACTCTCCGCGGAAGGCAGCGGCGAGGTCGCCGAAGAGCCACGGCCGGCCGAGGCATCCGCGGCCCACGACGACACCGTCGCAACCGGTCTCGCGCACCATGCGGAGGGCGTCGTCGGCAGACCAGATGTCGCCGTTGCCGAGCACCGGGGTGCCGGTGATCGTGTTCTTGAGCTTCTCGATGGCCGACCAGTCGGCGTGGCCCGAGTAGAACTCGGCGGCGGTGCGGGCGTGCAGGGCGATGGAGGCGACACCGGCTCCCTCGGCGGCACGGCCGGCCTCGAGGTAGGTCAGGTGGTCGGAGTCGATGCCCTTGCGCATCTTGATCGTGAGCGGAACGTCACCGGCCGCCTGCACGGCGCCCTCGACGATCTGGCGGAACAACCCGAGCTTCCAGGGCAGCGCCGCTCCCCCGCCCTTGCGCGTGACCTTCGGCACCGGGCAGCCGAAGTTCAGGTCGATGTGGTCGGCGCGATCCTCGGCGACGAGCATGGTGACAGCCTCGGAGACGGTCTTGGGGTCGACGCCGTAGAGCTGGATGGAGCGGGTGGTCTCGCTCTCGTGGTGCGTGATGAGGCGCATGGACTCGGGCGTGCGCTCGACGAGCGCGCGGCTCGTGATCATCTCGCTGACGTAGAGGCCTGCACCGAACTCGCGGCAGAGGCGGCGGAACGCCGTGTTGGTGATGCCCGCCATCGGTGCGAGCACGACGGGCACGTCGAGTTCGAGCGGCCCGATCGACAGGGGCGCCTGCGTGAGAGTGGTTGCGGAAGACATGTGGCTCTATTCTCCCAGATGACGACTGCTTCTCGAACTAGCGGGGTACTGATGGGTGAAGAGATCCGATTCGACGGCATCGAGGGAACCGATCGGGTGGCGGCGGATGCGGCCGCTCGAGGGCTCACCGTCGAGATCATCGAGCGCCCCGCGGCGTCGAGTCTCGCCGAGGCCGCGGCGCTCATGGGCATCAGGCCACTCGACATCGTGAAGACGCTGGTGGTCAAGCGCAGCGACGACACCTACCTCTTCGCGCTGGTTCCCGGCGGCCGCAAGATCTCGTGGCCGAAGCTGCGGGCGCTGCTCGGGGTGAACAAGCTGCAGATGCCGGATGCCGATCGCGCACTGGCGGCGACGGGCTACGAGCGCGGCACCATCACGCCACTGGGATCCCGCCATGAGTGGCCAGTGGTCGCCGACGTCTCGATCGTCGGCGCGCGGGTCGCCATGGGCGCCGGAGCGCACGGGCACAGCGCCTTCGTCGACGCCGATGCGTTGATCGCGGCGTATGGCGCGCAGGTCGCCGACATCACCGATCCGGAGTAGGTACTCCGCTGGTCGAGTAGGCGGCGAGCGAAGCGAGCCGCCGTCGGCGATGAAGGCTCAGAAGGAGCAGCTGTCGCCTTCGCAGACCGGAGCCGCGGCATCCGTCGCCAGAGTGAGAAGCAGCGGCTTCATCGCCGGGGCGGCGATCGTCGGAGCTGTGGTCGCCGTGTCGTCGCTCATGCGCCGACCTGCTCCCGCTCGCCGGCGACCTGCTGGATGGCCTGCGTGAAGACCTCCGCGGGCTGTGCGCCCGAGACGCCGTACTTGCCGTCGATCACGAAGAACGGCACGCCGTTGATGCCGTAGGCGCGGGCCTGGTCGATGTCGGCCTGCACGTCGGCGGCGAAGCTGCCGTTCTCGAGGGCGGCCCGGGCAGCATCGGCGTCGAGGCCGACTTCGACCGCGTATCCGACGAGGTCATCGGTGCGGTTCACGTAACCGCCCTCCTCGAAGTACGCCTTGAGCAGGCGCTCGGTCAGTTCGAGCTGCTTGCCGTCGGCCTTCGCGAAATGCAGCAACTCGTGCGCCTTGAGGGTCTTCGTGTGCTTGACCTCGTCGAAGTGGTAGTCGAGCCCGGCCTTCGCGGCGATGCCGGTCACGTGCTCGAGCATGGCCTCGACCTGCTCGACGGGCATGCCCTTGGCGTTGGCGAGGTACTCGGTCGTCGAGCCCACGAAATCGGCCGGGGTGTCGGGCGAGAGCTCGAAGGAGTGGTACTCCACCTCGACGTCCGGGCCGTCGGCTCCGAGAGCCGCAATGCCGCCTTCGAGGTTGCGCTTTCCGATGTAGCACCAGGGGCAGGCGATGTCGGACCAGATGTCGATCTTGATGGGTTCACTCACGATGGTGGCAACCGGGGGCCCCACGTTCGTATTCCCGCCCGCTGTTTCCCGCCTCAGCGAGCAGACGAGGCCGTGGTCGGCGCATCGACGGCTCCGCCGAAACGCCGGTTGCGTGATGCGTAGAGTTCGATGGCCTTCCAGAGCTCGGTGCGGCCGAAGTCGGGCCAGAGCGTGTCGAGGAAGACCATCTCCGCGTAGGCCGACTGCCACAGCAGGAAGTTCGACGTGCGCTGCTCCCCCGAGCTGCGCACGAACAGGTCGACGTCGGGCATCTCCGGGGTGTACAGCCGCTTGGCGATGAGCTTCTCCGACACCGCGGACGGACGGATGCGACCGGCGGCCACGTCGTCGGCGATCGAGCGCACGGCATCCGTGATCTCGTTGCGTCCGCCGTAGTTGACGCACATGGTCAGCGTGAGAGCGTCGTTCCCCGCCGTCATCTGCTCGGCGAACTGCAACTCCTCGATGACGCTCTTCCACAGGCGCGGCTTGCGCCCGGCCCACCGGATGCGGACGCCCCACTCGTTGAGCTGGTCGCGGCGCCGGTGGAGCACGTCGCGGTTGTAGCCCATGAGGAAGCGCACTTCCTCGGGCGAACGCTTCCAGTTCTCGGTGGAGAACGCGTAGACGCTGAGGTGCTTCACGCCGATCTGCAGGGCGCCCGCGACGACGTCGAGCAACGCCACCTCTCCGGCCTTGTGGCCCTCGATGCGGGTGAGGCCGCGCTGGTTGGCCCAGCGTCCGTTGCCGTCCATGACGATGGCGACGTGCTCGGGAACGGCCTTCTTCGGCAGTTCCGGCGGGTAGAGCCCGGTCCAGTCGACGGGAACGTAGGGAACAGCATCCTTGTGCGTGTATGGCTTGGGGCTCACGAACTCTCCCGGGAGACGTGCGGCAGAGAGCGCAGACCGCGCTCGAGGTGCCACTGGGCGTAGGCGGCCACGATGCCGCTGGCTTTGGACCTGGTCGACTCGGATGCCGCTTCCGCCGTGGGCCAGTCGCCCTCGACGAGGGCGCCGAGCAGGCCGATCGTGACGGCATCAACTTTGGGAGCTCCGGGAGGCGCGCAGGTGTCGCAGACCACTCCGCCCAGTTGCACGACGATGGAGTGGTGCGGACCGACCCTGGCGCACCGGGCGCAGTCGGTGAAGGTGGGCGCCCAGCCGGCGACAGACAGGGCGCGCAACAGGTAGGAGTCGAGGGTGAGCGTCGGCGTGTGCTCCCGGCGGGAGAGGGAACGCAGGGCCCCGACGAGCAGGAGGTACTGCTGCAGCGAACCCTCGGACTCCGTGACCCGATCGGCCGTCTCCACCATGACGGACGCGGCCGTGTAGCTGCCGTAGTCGTCGGTGATGAGGGTGCCGTACGACCCGAGCGACTCGGCCTGGGTGATCACATCGAGGGTGCGCCCCTCCCAGAGCTGCACGTCGGCGACCATGAACGGCTCGAGCCTGGCGCCGAACTTCGAGGCCGTGCGTCGCACGCCCTTGGCGACGGCGCGCACCTTGCCGTGCTGGCGGGTGAGCATGGTGACGATGCGGTCGGCTTCACCCAGCTTGTGGGTGCGCAGCACGACGGCTTCATCACGGTAGACAGGCACCCCTCGATCATCCCACTGCCCCGGCATGACATCGCGCGGGGCGGGCCGACTCAGTTGATATACATGACGGGTGCATACGGCCCTCTTCACCATCCCCCTCTGGCTCGACCTGACTGCCGTCGCAATCGGAGCCATCCAGGGTGCGATGTTCTCGGGCCGTCTGAAGGAGCACCGCATCGACCTCCTCGGCGTCACGATCATCGGCGTGGTCGTCGGCCTCGGCGGTGGTCTGTTGCGCGACCTGCTGCTGAATGTTCCCCTCGCCCTGATCCAGACCAACTGGTATCTGATCGTGGCGACGGTCGCCGCCATCATCGGCATGCTGCTCCAGCGCGCATTCGCACGCCTGAACCCCCTGATCATCGCCTTGGACGCCGTCACGATCGGCCTGTTCGGCGCGATCGGTACGACGAAGGCGCTCTCGGTCGGGGTTCCCGTGGTTCCCGCGGTCTTCGTCGGCGTCGTCGCGGCCGTGGGCGGCTCGATCCTGCGCGACATGATGCTGAACCTCCCGATCGCGCTCATGCACGTCGGGTCGCTCTACGCCGTGGCCGCCGGGGCAGGCACGATCCTGTTGGTCGCGCTCGCCGCGGCCGGAATCGACATCACCATCGCCGGGATCGCCTGCGTGGCGGTGACGACGCTCATCCGCCTGCTGGCGGTGAGATTCGGCTGGAGCCTGCCGGAGCAGCGCGCCATCGGCAGCTGGATGCGGTGGCGGCGGGGGTAGGCGGCGTGATGCTGGAACCGCCCGCTCGCTGAGGCCCGGACGAAGTCCGCGGTCGAAGCGCTGCGTGGAGCGCTTCGACCGCGCGCTGCGCGCGGGCCTCAGCGAGCGGGAGACTCAGGTGTGATTGGGACGGGCAGCAGTGCGGACCTCAGACCGCGGTGGAACCGACCAAGTCGCCCTGGCGCACTCGGATGGCCCGGTTCACGGCCGAGATGACGGCCTTGAGGCTGGCGGTCGAGATGTCGCCGTCGATGCCGACGCCCCAGAGCGTGACTCCCTCGACGACGCACTCGACGTACGCAGCGGCGTGGGCGTTGCCGCCCGAGCTGAGCGCGTGCTCCGAGTAGTCGAGAACCCGCACGTCGGCGCCGTTGCGGCGCAGCACGTCGAGGAAGGCGTCGACGGGGCCGTTGCCGTTGCCCTCGATGGTGACGCGCTCATCGCCATCGCGCAGCCCCACGGTGAGGGCGACCGAACCGTCGAGCTCGCTCGCGGAGCGCACCGACAGCAGCTCGAAGCGGCCCCACTTCTCCTCGGGGTGATCGGCCGGCGCCGGCAGGTACTCGTCGCGGAAGGCACGCCAGATGTCATCGCTCGAGACTTCGCCACCCTCGGCATCGGTCTTCGTCTGCACGACGCCGCTGAACTCGATCTGCAGGCGACGCGGCAGGTCGAGCGCGTGGTCGGTCTTCAGCAGGTAGGCGACGCCACCCTTGCCCGACTGCGAGTTCACGCGGATGACGGCCTCGTAGGTGCGTCCCAGATCCTTCGGGTCGACGGGCAGGTACGGAACGGCCCACTTCAGCTGGTCGACCGTGACGCCGCGCCCGGCGGCATCCGTCTCCATCGCCTCGAAGCCCTTCTTGATGGCGTCCTGGTGCGATCCACTGAACGCCGTGTAGACCAGGTCGCCGGCCCACGGGCTGCGCTCGTGCACGGGCAGCTGGTTGCAGTACTCGGCGGTGCGCTTCACCTCGTCGAGGTCGGAGAAGTCGATCTGCGGGTCGATGCCCTGCGTGAACAGGTTGATGCCCAGCGCGACGAGGTCGACGTTGCCCGTGCGCTCTCCGTTGCCGAAGAGGCAGCCCTCGATGCGGTCGGCTCCGGCCAGGTAGCCGAGCTCGGCGGCGGCGATGGCGGTTCCGCGGTCGTTGTGCGGGTGCAGCGAGAGCAGCACGTTCTCGCGGTGGTTGAGGCGGCGGCTCATCCACTCGATGGAGTCTGCGTAGATGTTCGGGCTGGCCATCTCGACCGTCGACGGCAGGTTGATGATGACCTTGCGCTCGGGGGTCGGCTCGAAGACGTCGAGCACCTGATTGCAGATCTCGAGGGCGAACTCGAGCTCGGTGCCCGTGTAGCTCTCGGGCGAGTACTCGTAGTAGACGGTCGTGCCGGGAACCAGCGACTCCATCTGCCTGCAGAGGCGGGCGCCGTTCAGGGCGATGTCGATGATGCCCTGCTTGTCGGTGCGGAACACGACGTCCCGCTGCAGGATGCTGGTCGAGTTGTAGAGGTGCACGATGGCCTGCTTGGCGCCGGCGATCGACTCGTAGGTGCGACGGATGAGGTGCTCGCGCGCCTGGGTCAGCACCTGGATGGTGACGTCATCCGGGATCGCGTTCTCCTCGATGAGGCTGCGGACGAAGTCGAAGTCGGTCTGGCTGGCGCTCGGGAAGCCGACCTCGATCTCCTTGTAGCCCATTCCCACCAACAGGTCGAACATGACGCGCTTGCGCTCGGGGCTCATCGGATCGATGAGGGCCTGGTTGCCGTCGCGGAGATCGACCGCGCACCAGCGCGGGGCCTTCTCGACACGCTTGCTGGGCCAGGTGCGATCGGGCAGTTCGACGCGGAACTGCTCGTGATAGGCGGTGTAGCGGTGGACCGGCATGCCGGATGCGGTCTGGGTGTTCTTCATGGTCTTCTCGATCTCTTCGCGATGGGTGTCAGCCGACGACGAACTCCGCGACGAGGGAGGCCTGAGTTAGGACTCGTCGCGGCAGCTAAGAAGAAGGAAGCCGTGGAACACATCTTCAGGTTAGCATCCGGGGCGGCCGTGTGACGGATGCTTCATCCCGATCGCAACGCGGCCGTGACCTCGGCGGCCACTCGGGCCGCTGACCCGGCCGACGTGAGGCAGGGGCGGCTTGTGCGCCGCCCCTGCCCGTCCCGACCGGTGGCCCCCCAGCGGTCGGGCTCCTTCGCCTCAGTCGACCGCGAGCGCGACGACGGGCGAGACCGTGGTGGCCCGACGGGCCGGGGCGACGGATGCCGCCAGCGTGAGCACGATGCCCGCGAGCACCGTGATGCCGATGATCGCCCACGGGAGCGACGGGGCGGCGATGCCGTGGACGATCGAGCCGAGCATCGACTGCGCGGCCGCCCAGCCGTAGAAGACGCCGAGCACCACGCCGAGTCCGATGGCTGCGACGGTCATCTGGGCGCTCTCCGCGACGATCATCGAGCGCACCTGACGACCGGTGAAGCCGAGGGCACGCAGGAGGCCGAGTTCGCGGGTGCGCTGGAGCACGCTGAGCGACAGGTTGTTGATCATGCCGATGGCGGCGATGACCGCCGAGAAGCCGACCAGGCCGGTGAAGATCGCTGTCGTGACGGTGAGGGTCTGGTCGATCGCGGCCAGGGCCATCGGGTCGTCGGCGAACTGGGTGACGATCATGTCCCGATAGCTCTGCATGGCCACGGCGAACATGGTGACCAGGGTCACTCCGATCACGAGACCGATGGTGGCGCGCGAGGAGCGATCGGGAAAGCGGACCGCGTTCTCGGCCGCGAGCCTGGCGGGAGGACGTGACCCCAGCATCCGCCCGACCAAGGTCAGGACGGGCGGCATGATGATGTGCGCGCCGACGATGATGCCGGTGAAGGAGAACACTCCCCCGAAGAACGCGATGATGAGGCCGAAGACGGAGACGAGGCCGACGATCACGCCGAGTGCGACCAGGCCGAGGCCGATCACGAACAGGACGATCGCGGCGACGGTGCGGCCCGTGCGGCGCACGGCCTCCTCGCGGGTGGCCTCGACGGAGGCGCCGGTGGCGGCGAGCGGGGTCACCGCGGTCACCTTGCGCGACCCGACCCAGGCTGCCGCCCACGTGGTCACGGCGACGACACCCACGGGGAGCAGGATCACGGGGTCGAGGAAGACGTACTCCAGCTCGGGGAGCCAGCCCTGCGCCATGCCGATCACGACGGTGACCACGGCGATCAGGATGCCGAGGACGAGTCCGAGCGCCGAGCCGAGCAGGCCGACGATGAGGCCCTCGGTGGCGACGCTGCGCCGCACCGTCTTCGCCTGCGCGCCGATGAGGCGGAGCAGCGCGATCTCGCGCACGCGGCCGGCGATGATCGTCGAGAAGGTGTTCGCTGTGACGATGGCACCGACGTAGACCGCGATCAGAGTGAAGACCGACGTGACGACGGTGAGGATGGCGCGGACCGTCGCCGATCCCTCGGTCATGCCCGAGGAGTCGACGACGGTGCTGATGAGCCCGGTGGCCTCGAGCAGCACCACGCCGAAGGTCGCGCTCAGCGACGCGACGACGATGCTCGACACGTGGTCGCGCGGGCGGCCGGTCAGGCGGGCGGCGTTGGCACTCATGCCGCCGCCTCCATTCCGAGCATGATGCGGGAGATCTCCTCGGCCGAGGCGCCGGGGCGGTCATCGACGACGCGGCCGTCCGCGAGGAACAGGATGCGGTCGGCGTGACTGGCGGCGAGGGGGTCGTGGGTCACCATCGCGATGCTCTGGCCGTACTCGCGGGCGGCGGTGGCGAGGAGGGTGAGCACCTCGCGGCCGGTGCGGGAGTCGAGGCTGCCCGTCGGCTCGTCGGCGAAGACCAGGTCGGGCCGGGTGGCGAGGGCGCGGGCGATGGCCACGCGCTGCTGCTGGCCGCCCGACAGCTCGTGGGGACGGTGGGTGAGACGCGACTGCAGGCCGAGCGACTCGTAGAGCCTCTCGATCCACGCCTTCTCGTCGGCCGTCGGGCGGCGTCCGTCGAGTTCGAACGGCAGCAGGACGTTGGCCCGCACGTCGAGGGTCGGCACGAGGTTGAACGACTGGAAGACGAAGCCCACCCGACGGCGGCGCAGCAGGGTGAGCTGGCTGTCGCCGAGCTGCGAGATCTCGGTGTCGCCGAGCCACACCTCGCCGGAGGTCGGCGAGTCGAGGCCGGCCATGAGGTGCATGAGGGTCGACTTGCCCGACCCGCTCGGTCCCATGATGGCGGTGAACTCTCCGCGACGGATGCCGATGGACACGTCGTCGAGTGCTGTGACTGTTCCGGCTCCCGAGCCGAAGGACTTGCTGAGGCGGGCGACGCGGGCGACGAGCCCGAGGTCTGAGGTCTGGATCTGCATGTCTCCGACGCTACGGACGCGGGGACGACGGCGAATCAGGCTGAGGGAGCATCCGCTGTACATCGGAAGGATGATGTTCGGCCGGAGAACGCTTCGACCGCGGACTTCGTCCGGTCCTCAGGGAGCGGGTGCTCCTGCAGTCCGCTCGCTGAGGCCCACGCGCAGCGCGCGGGCCTCAGCGCCCTCAGTCGACGAGGGCGTTCTCGTAGGCGTAGACGACGAGCTGCACCCTGTCGCGGAGCGAGAGCTTCGTGAGGATGCGCGAGACGTGAGTCTTCACCGTGGCCTCGCTGAGGAACTCCGCCGCGGCGATCTCGGCGTTGCTCAGCCCCTTGGCCGCGAGGACGAAGATCTCCCGCTCCCGCGGGGTGAGCTCGGCGAACGCCGTCGGCTGGGGAACGGCATCCGGAGTCGCCCGGAACTCCTCGAACAACCGCCTGGTGGCGGAGGCCGCGATCACGGCGTTGCCCGCGTGCACCGTGCGGATGGCCGCGAGGAGGAACTCGGGATCGGCATCCTTCAGGACGAAACCGCTGGCGCCGGCCCGGATGGCCCTGGCCGCGCTCTCGTCGAGGTCGAAGGTGGTGAGCACGATGATGCGCGGTCCGGGGCCGGCGGCATCCGAGGCGTCCGGCACGATCTCCGCGGTCGCCTGGATGCCGTCGAGCTCGGGCATGCGGATGTCCATGAGCATGACGTCGGGGTGCTCATCGGCGGCGAGCTGCACGGCCTCCCGTCCGTTCGCGGCCTCCCCCACGAATTCGAGGTCGGGCTGCGACGAGATGAGCATGCGGATGCCGGCGCGGAAGAGGGCCTGGTCGTCGACGAGGGCGACACGGATGCGGGTCACGAGACTCCCCCGGTCGACACCGGGATCGTCGCCTCGACGACGAACCGAGTCGGGTCGGCCTCGCTGCGACGGGCGAGCAGCGTGCCGCCGGCGAGCGTCGCGCGCTCGCGCATCCCGGGCAGGCCGTGGCCGAAGGCTGTGACGGGCAGGCTGGCGGCATCCGGTCGCACCGCGTTCTCGACATGGATGGCGAGGGCGTCGTCGCTCCAACCCAGGTCGAGCAGCACCGGAGCCTCTGGCTCGCCGTGACGCAGGGCGTTCGTGAGGGCTTCCTGCACGATGCGATAGGCCGCGATCTCCTGCCCGGCCCCGAGCCGCTTCGGCTCGCCCCGACGTGTCACCTCGACGTTCATGCCCGTGGCGCTCAGTTGCTCGACGAGCATGTCGATGTCTTCGAGCCGGGGCTGCGGCGAATCCGAGGCATCGTGCCGCAGTTCCGCCAAGAGCAGTCGCACGTTGCCGAGGGCCGTGCGGGCGGTCTGCGCGATGGTGACGAGGGCGTCTCCCTGCACATCGCTCGACGACGGATCGACGGATGCCGCATAGCGCGCACCGTCGGCCTGGGCGATGACGACCGCGAGCGAGTGCGCCACGACATCGTGCATGTCGCGGGCGATGCGGGTGCGCTCCTGTTCGACCGCGACCTCGTACTGGGCCCGCTCGTCGGCGATGCGCGCTTCGATCCGCGCCGTCCTCGAGAGGGCGACGGTGCGCGCCAAGAGTCCGAGGGTCCACGACAGGCCGAGCAGGGCCAGGATGCCGATGCCGAAGAAGAGGGTGATGACCCAGATCCTCGAGCCGTCGGTCGGCTGCACGATCGTCGCGCCGTCCTGCCCGCGCAGGGCGGGCTGCACCAGGACGAGGTAGATCGTGGCGATGATCGTTCCCAGAACCGCCGAGCCGAACCCGAGCCAACGCACGAGCCGGCTGCCGTAGGCGGCGGTCGCGTAGAGCACTCCGCAGATCGCGATGTCGCCCGCGCCCGGGTCGCTGAGCGTCACCAGCTGCAGCACGGCACCCAGCCAGGCGACGGCGAGGGCCAGGGCCGGCGAGACGCGACGGATCGCGAGGGCGCCGCAGAGCACGACCAGGGCGACGACGGATGCGGCACCCTGGCCCGCGGTCACGCCGAGCGACACCAGGAACAGGATCGCCGCCGCGCTCAGGTCGAAGGCGAGGCTGCGAGCGGGCAGCCTGCGGATCAGTCCGTCCCCGGGGGTTCGGCCCGGGAGGACCGGCGCCGGGTCGGGGCTCGTCATCAGAACCCGAGCTTGCCGAGCTGCTTCGGGTCGCGCTGCCATTCCTTGGCGACCTTCACACGCAGCGACAGGAACACCTTGGAACCGACGAGGGGCTCGATCTGGGCACGGGCTCGAGTCCCGACATCCGCGAGCCTCGACCCGCCCTTGCCGATGATGATGCCCTTCTGGCTGTCGCGCTCGACGAAGAGGTTGGCGTAGATCTCGACGAGGTCCTTGTCCTCCCGCTGCACGATGTCGTCGATGGTGACGGCGATCGAGTGCGGCAGTTCGTCGCTCACGCCTTCGAGGGCGGCCTCACGGATGTACTCGGCCACGCGGTCCTCGAGGCCCTCGTCGGTGACGGCCTCCTCCGGGTAGAGCGGCTGCTCCGAGAGGGGCAGCAGCTTCAGGAGCTCGACGGTGAGGATGTCGAGCTGCTCGCCGCTCACGGCGGACAGCGGGATGACGGAGTCCCACTCGCGCAGCTCGCTGACCTTCAGGAGTTGCGCCGCGACCTTCTGCTTCGAGGCCACATCGACCTTGGTGACGATGGCGACCTTCTTCGCGCGCGGGAAGCTGTCGAGCTGCTCGTTGATGAACTTGTCGCCGGGGCCGATGGGCTCGTCGGCCGGGAAGCACATGCCGATCACGTCGACGTCGCCGAGAGTCGAGGTGACCAGGCTGTTGAGGCGCTCGCCGAGCAGGGTGCGCGGACGGTGGATGCCGGGGGTGTCGACCAGGATCAACTGGCCGTTGGGGCGGTGCACGATGCCCCGGATGGCGCGACGCGTCGTCTGCGGCTTCGAACTCGTGATGGCGACCTTCTGGCCGACCAGCGCATTCGTCAGCGTCGACTTGCCCACGTTGGGGCGCCCGACGAACGAGACGAATCCCGCACGGTAGTCATTCTCGGTCATGGCGTACTCCTTGCTCTGCGGCATCCGGAGCGAACGACGCCTGGACTTCGATGAGCGCCTGATCGCGCTCAACGATCACTGTACTGATGCGCTTGCGCCGGCCCTCGCTGCGGTCGGCCGTCAGGACGAGTCCGCTGACGGATGCCACGGACCCGGGAACCGGCAGACGACCCAACGCCTTGGCCAGCAGGCCGCCGACGGAGTCGACGTCGTCGTCGTCGAGTTCGAGGCCGAAGATGTCGCCCAGCTCGTCGACGGGAAGGCGGGCTGCAACGCGGTAGCGCTCGCCACCCAGGTCCTCGATCTCGACGACCTCGCGGTCGTACTCGTCGGAGATGTCGCCCACGAGCTCCTCGATGAGGTCCTCCAGGGTGACGAGACCGGCGATGCCGCCGTACTCGTCGACGACCATGGCGAGGTGGTTCGACTCCGTCTGCATCTGGCGCAGCGTGTCGTCGGCCTTCTTGGACTCGGGTACGAACAGCGCGGGGCGGGCGAGCTCGGCCACGCTGATGCCCTCGGCATCGATCGGCCGCTCGTGGCTCAACTTCGCCACGTCGCGGAGGTACAGGATGCCGACGATGTCGTCGACGTCATCGGCCATCACCGGGATCCGGGAGACGCCGGTGCTGAGGAAGAGCCCCATCGCCGTGCTGAGATCGGCCGTGCCGTCGATGGTCACCATGTCGGTGCGCGGGATCATGACCTCCCGGATGACGGTGTCGCCGAAGGCGAAGATCGAGTGGATGAGCTCGCGGTCGTCCTCCTCGAGGACGTCGAGCTCTGTGGCCTCGTCGACCATGCTGAGCAGCTGCTGCTCGGAGGAGAACGTGACGAGTCTCGCTCGCCCCGGAGTGACGCGGTTTCCGAGTGCGACGAGTGCACTGGCGACGGGACCGAGTACGACGCGCACGAGGTGCACGACGGGCGCCGAGAGGCGCAGCACGGTCTTCGCGTTGGCTCGTCCCACACTGCGCGGGCTCGATCCGACGAGCACGAACGAGATCGCCGTCATGATGAGGGCCGACAGCAGCAGGGCGAGCCAGACGTTCTCGATCGTGAAGGCGAACACCAGGGTCACGAGCACCGCGGCCGTGGTCTCCGAGACGATGCGCACGAAGTTGACCGCGTTGACGTGGGCGCCGGTGTCCTCGGCGATGGCGCGCAGCGACCGTTCGGATCGCGACCCGTCGGCGAGCTCGGCGACGTCTGCTCGGGAGAGCGCCGAGAGGGCCGCGTCGACGGCAGCCATGAGGCCGCCGAACGCCACGAGGGCGAACGCGGCGATGATGAAGAACCAGATCATGCGATCAGCCGCGGCGCTCCTGCAGGGCGAAGCCGACGAGGATGTCGCGCTGAACGCCGAACATCTCCTTCTCCTCGTCGGGCTCCGCGTGATCGAAACCCAGGAGGTGCAGGATGCCGTGCGTGGTGAGCAGCTGCAGTTCGTCGGTGAGCCCGTGTCCGGCCGTCTCGGCCTGCGACTGCGCGACCTGAGGGCAGAGCACGATGTCGCCGAGCAGGCCGGCCGGTGCCGGGTTCTCCTCGGTGCCCGGCCGCAGCTCGTCCATCGGGAAGCTGAGCACGTCGGTGGGGCCGGGCTCGTCCATCCACTGCACGTGCAGCTGCTCCATGGCGCCCTCGTCGACCAGCACGATCGCGAGGTCGGCGTCGGCGTGCACGTGCAGCGCGTCGAGCGCGTAGACGGCGAGCCGCTGGAGGGCGACCTCGTCGACCTGGATCGCCGACTCGTTGTTGATCTCGATGCTCACGGTGTTCTCACTCGTCTCGTTCTAGCGGCTCGCGCGCGGCGGCTTGTGGTCTCGGGGTGCGGAACCGCGGCGCTCGGCCCGGTTCGCGAACTCGGCGGCCTGCTCGCGCTCGAAGCGCTGCGCCTGCTTCTTCTCGTCGAACTCGCTGTAGGCGTCGACGATGCGGCCGACCAGGGTGTGGCGCACGACATCGTCGCTGGTGAGGCGCGCGAAGTGGATCTCGTCGATGTCGTCGAGGATGCGCGTGACTATGCGCAGGCCCGACGATCCGGCGGGCAGGTCGACCTGGGTGATGTCTCCGGTGACCACCATCTTCGAACCGAAGCCGAGGCGGGTGAGGAACATCTTCATCTGCTCGGGCGTGGTGTTCTGGGCCTCGTCGAGGATGACGAAGGAGTCGTTGAGCGTGCGACCGCGCATGTACGCGAGCGGGGCGACCTCGACGGTGCCGGCCGCCAGCAGCTTGGGCACCAGCTCGGGGTCCATCATCTCGTTGAGGGCGTCGTAGAGCGGGCGCAGGTACGGGTCGATCTTGTCGGTCAGGCTGCCGGGCAGGAAGCCGAGACGCTCTCCGGCCTCCACAGCGGGACGCGTGAGGATGATGCGGTTGACCTCCTTGCGCTGCAGCGCCTGCACGGCCTTGGCCATCGCGAGGTAGGTCTTGCCCGTTCCGGCCGGGCCGATGCCGAACACGATCGTGTTCTCGTCGATGGCGTCGACGTACTGCTTCTGACCGAGGGTCTTCGGACGGATGCTGCGACCTCGGGTCTGCAGGATGGCCTGCCCGAGCAGGTCGGACGGGCTGGACGATGCGTCGGCGTCGAGGATGCGGGCCGAGGTGGTGACCTCGACCGGGCTCAGGTTCTGACCGTTCCGCACCATCTGCTGCAGCTCCTCGATGAGTCGGCGGACTGCCTCGACGTCATCCGCCGGTCCGCTCAGTGAGATCTCGTTTCCGCGCACGTGCACGTTCACGACCGGGTACTGCCGTTCGATGGTGGTGAGCAGGCGGTCCTGCGGACCGAGCAGACGCACCATGGCGATGCCGTCGACGTGCAGGTGGGCTTCCCCGAACGGCGTTCCGCCGCCGGCGTCAGTCGGAGCCAACGGTGTCCTCCCCGAGGCCGCCTGCCGAGCCGTGGCCGGCCAGCACGTGGGCGTGCACGTGGAACACGGTCTGACCCGCATCCGCCCCCGTGTTGAACACGAGCCTGAAGTCGCCGTTGGCGTGCTCGTCGGCCACCTGGCGGGCCGTCGCCACGAGTTCGGCGAGCAGCTCGGGGTCGCCGGCGGCGAGCTCGACGACATCGCGGTACTGCTCGGTCTTGGGCGTGACCACGATGTGCACCGGAGCCTGCGGGGCGATGTCGTTGAAAGCGATCACGCGGTCGGTCTCCATCACGATCGTCGCGGGGATCTCACGCGCGATGATGCGGGAGAAGATGCTCGGTTCAGCCATGGTTCCATCTTAAGGTCTGGCGCTGCAGAACCGTGGGGGCACCGGAAAGCGAGGAGATTCGTTCGACGAACGCGGGAAAGCGATCTCGAAGAGGCTGGGGAAGGAGGATCTCCTCGCTTTCCAGCCCTCTGGCCGCCGCGAGGTCCTCTACCAGCGTCCGAGGCGGGCGTTCAGCACCGCGAGGGCGGCCGGGCCCGCCGTCGAGGTGCGGAGCACGGATGCCCCGAGCCGGACGGCCTGGGCACCGGCGGCGCCCAGCGCCTCGAGCTCGGCTGGAGCGATCCCGCCCTCCGGGCCGACGACGATGACGATGTCGGCATCAGCCGGGTGCTGGGAGCTCGTCTCGAGATCGACCTCGGTGAGGGCGAGCTCTGCAGTGGGCTCCAGCACCAGCATCCGCACGGATGCCGCCAGCGTGGCGAGCTGCTTCGTGGTCGAGAGGTCGCGCACCTCGGTCGCCCACGGCCGGATGGACTGCTTGGTGGCCTCGCGGGCGATCGTCGCCCACCTGTCGCGCCCCTTCGCCGCCTTCGCGGCGTCCCACCGGGAGATCGAGCGGGAGGCCGCCCACGGGATGACGGCGTCGACGCCGAGCTCTGTCGCGGCCTGCACGGCGAGCTCGTCGCGGTCGCCCTTGGCGAGGGCCTGCACGAGCACGAGGCGGGGTGAGGCGGCGTCGACGCGCTGCACCCGGTCGGCAGAGATCGTGAGCTCGCCCGGAGCGGCTGTCGTGACCTCGCCCGTGACGATGAGTCCGCGACCGTTGCCGATCGAGAGCGTCTCGCCGACCCGCGTGCGACCGACCGTGACGGCGTGCCGCGCCTCGGCGCCCGTGATGGTCACGGAGTCGCCGACGGCTTCGGGCTCGAGGTCGTCACGCAGGTAGAGCGAGCTCACGATTCCCCGATCAGCCGAGGAAGCGGTCGCGCAGCTTGGCGAACAGGCCCTGCTGGAAGTGGGTCAGCGCCGGCTTGGGTGCCTTGTGCGAGTTCGCGAACTGCGTGATGAGGTCGCGCTCCTTGCCGCTCAGCTTCATCGGCGTCACCACCTGCACGCCGATCTTGAGGTCGCCTCGTCCGTTGCCGCGGAGCTTGGTGACGCCGCGGTCGCGCACCGTGATGATCTCGGCGCTCTGCACACCCGGCTTCAGCTCGACCTCGACGTCGCCGTCGAGGGCGTGCACCGTCGTCGTCGCGCCGAGGATCGCATCCGTCATCGGAACCTCCAGGGTGCACAGCAGGTCGTCGCCGTCGCGGCTGAAGACGTCGTGGTGGCGCACCTTCATCTCGAGGTAGAGGTCGCCGTTGGGTCCGCCGGCCGGGCCGGCCTCGCCGCTGCCCGGCATCTGCAGGCGCACACCGGTGTCGACACCGGCGGGGATGTCGACGGGGACCGTGCGCCGGGCGCGCACGCGGCCCTGTCCCTGGCACGTGACGCACGGCGAGGCGATGACCGTGCCGTAGCCGCGGCAGGTGCCGCACGGGCTCGAGGTCATCACGTTGCCGAGCAGTGAGCGCACGGCCCGCTGGATGCTGCCGGTGCCGTGACAGATGTCGCAGGTGACCGGATGCGTTCCCGGCTGGCAGCACGAGCCCTGGCAGGTCTCGCACAGGATCGCCGTGTCGACCTCGATCTCGCGGTGGGTGCCGAAGATGATCTCGTCGAGGTCCACCTCGACGCGGAGCAGGGCGTCCTGTCCGCGCTCGCGACGCGATCGCGGGCCGCGGCGGCCACTGGCGCCGCCCCCGCCGAAGAAGGTCTCGAAGATGTCGCCGAAGCCGCCGAAGTCTCCCCCACCGGCTCCGCCGAAGCCGCCCTGCCCACCGAGGTCGTACTGCTGGCGCTGCTTGGGGTCGCTCAGCACGTCGTAGGCGTGGGTGACGAGCTTGAACCGCTCGGAGGCATCGGCTCCGGGATTCACGTCGGGGTGCAGTTCGCGAGCAAGGCGCCGGTAGGCCTTCTTGATCTCGTCGTTGGTCGCCTCACGGGAGACGCCGAGTACTTCGTAGTGGTCAGCCACAGGCGGCCGTATCCTTTCCGCTCACGAACGCCGTTCCTTCAGCCTCGTGAGATGTTCCTGGGTGCCCCTCAGCCCTCGGCGAGGAGCTTCGAGAGGTAGCGGGCGACGGCGCGGACCGCCGCCATGTTGTTCGAGTAGTCCATGCGGGTGGGGCCGAGCAGACCGACACTGGCGATGTCGCCCTGCGAGGCGGAGTAGCCGCTCAGCATGATCGAGGTCTCGCCGAGTCCGAACGACTCGTTCTCCCGGCCGATGCTCACCGAGACGGCGTTCTGGTCTGCGGCCATCTCACCGAACAGGCGCAGCAGCACCACCTGCTCCTCGATGGCCTCCATGACCGGGAAGATGCTGCCGGAGAAGTCGCTCTCGGTACGCACCAGATTGGCGGCTCCCGCCATCACCAGGCGGTCCTGCCGGTGCGCCAGCACCTGCTCGCCGAGTGCGTGCACGACCGCTGTGGCCAGCGCGCGCGCGTCGGGGGCGACGTCGTCGACGAGGCCGGTGAGTCGCTCAGCGGCATCCGTCATCGCGAGACCGCCGAGAACGCCGTTCAGACGGGTGCGCAGCTCGGCGAGCTGCTGCTCGTCGATCGGCGTCGTGAACTCGATGACGCGCTGCTCGACGCGGCCGTTGTCGGTGATGAGCACCGAGAGCAGGCGGGTGTCGCTGAGTCCGACCAGTTCGATGTGCCGCACCCGCGCCCGACTGAGCGACGGGTACTGCACCAGGGCGACCTGGTGGGTGAGCTGCGAGAGCAGACGGACGGTGCGACCGAGCACGTCGTCGAAGTCGGCGGATGCGCCCAGGAAGGTCTCGATGGCGTGGCGTTGCGCGGCGGAGAGCGGCTTGACGTCGGTGAGCCTGTCGACGAAGAGGCGATAGCCCTTGTCTGTCGGGATGCGGCCCGACGAGGTGTGCGGAGCCGCGATGAGCTCCTCCTCCTCGAGCAGCGCCATGTCGTTGCGGATGGTCGCGGCCGAGACGCCGAAGGAATGCCGCTCGACGATGGCCTTGGAGCCGACGGGCTCACGGGAGGCGACGTAGTCGTGCACGATGGCCCTGAGCACGGCGAGTGAACGTTCAGACACCATCTGCTCTCCACCCCCTGCCGCCACGTTTAGCACTCGTAAAGTATGAGTGCCAATTCTACCCGACTGCGAGGCAACAGTCGTTTGCCGGGCGGAGTTTCGAACCAGTAGCGTGAAGCCGCACCCCGACGGGCTGCGCGATCCGCCTCGACCGGAGCCGACCTCGCGCATCCGCCTTCCAAGGAGACCCTCGCCATGAGCGACACCAATCACACACCGGACGAGCCGTTCTCGGCGACCGAGGACCGCCAGTGGGCCTCGTTCGCGCACTTCGGAGGGGCCATCGCCATCCTCGGGTTCTTCAGCAGCTGGGCCGCGGTTCTGGCGATCCTGCCGGCGCTCATCATCTACCTGGTGCTCGGCAAGCGCGGCCACCTGACCCGTGACGAAGCCCGGGAGGCCCTGAACTTCCAGATCACCATGGTCGGCGCGATCATCGTCTGGGCGATCGTGGCGACCATCCTGGGTGCACTGTTCTGGTGGCTCGGGCCGATCTGGATCGTGCTCGGCCCGCTGTTCCAGATCATCGGCTGGGCACTCGTCATCATCGACGTGATCTTCTCGATCATCGGCGGGGTGCGCGTCAACAACGGCGGCAGCTACCGCTACCCGTTCGCTCTGCGTCTGGTGCACTGAAGCGGCGCACCAGCGCTCGACCGGCCGACTCGCGCCGACACTTCGCGGGAGATCGTAGGGCCGAAGTACCCGTGGCGCTATCGTTTCAGTGCACCCACCGGGCCTTCGAGAGTCCGCGCGGGAGAATCAGCCTCATCGACGACTGACCACAAGGAGTCACCATGTCCGACGCAACACCTCCTCCTCTCCCGCCGCAGAACCCGTACCAGGCGCCGGGCGGCAACCTCAGCCCTGCTGACGAGAAGCTCTGGGCGACGCTGATCCACATCGGCGGCATCCTCTTCGGCTTCCTGCCCGCCCTGATCGGCTACCTGGTCCTGAAGGACAAGGGCCCGTTCATCCGCGAGCACACGGCCACGGCCCTCAACTTCCAGATCACGCTGCTCATCGTCTACGTGGTCGGCAGCATCCTGACGCTCATCCTGGTCGGGTTCCTCATCCTGCTCGCCGCCTGGGTGTGCGCGATCGTCTTCGGCATCATCGCCGCGATCAGGGCGAATGCGGGTCAGCTCTACACGTACCCGTTGACCATCAAGTTCGTCAGCTGAGTCGACGCCGTCGCACTGATCAGTCGTCGGCGAGAAGTCGCCGCACGACGCCGTCAGCCAGAAGCCGTCCTGTCAGGGTCAGTTCCACTGATCCCGACAGGGCGGCTTTCGCGTTGATGAGGCCATCGGCGATGAGTCCGGCGACCGCGTGTCGCCCGGGGGCGTGCAGCGACGACACCGGGATGCCCTCGCGGATTCGGGCCAACAGCAGCACCCGCTCGACCTCACGGGTCTCGGCGTCGAGGGTCTCGCGCCCGGCGCCGGGCGAGATGCCGGCCAGGACACGGTCTGCATAGGCCGCCGGATGCTTCACATTCCACCAGCGCACGCCTCCCACATGGCTGTGAGCACCGGGGCCGACGCCCCACCAGTCGCCGCCCTGCCAGTAGGCGAGATTGTGGCGGGACCTGTGCTCGGCGCCGCGCGACCAGTTGCTGACCTCGTACCAGTCGTAGCCGGCCCCGGCGAGCATCCGGTCGGCCAGTTCGTACATGTCGGCCTGCAGGTCCTCGTCGGGCTGGGCGACCTCGCCGCGCTTGATCTGCCTGGCGAGCTTGGTGCCGTCCTCCACGATGAGCGAGTAGGCGCTCAGGTGATCGGGTCGCTGCGCGATGGCGTGCTCGAGACTCGCCCTCCAGTCCTCGAGCGACTCCCCCGGCGTGCCGTAGATGAGGTCGAGACTGACGTCGAGTCCGGCATCCCGGGCCCACGCGACGACGAGCGGGATGCGGGCGGGGTCGTGCGTGCGCTCGAGCGTCGCCAGCACGTGGGGAACGGCCGACTGCATGCCGAAGGAGACGCGCGTGAAGCCGGCCGCCGCCAGCGCCGCGAGGTACTCGGCATCGACGGAGTCCGGGTTCGCCTCCGTCGTGACCTCGGCGTCGGCCTCGATGCCGAACGAGGCGCGGACGGCGTCGAGCATCCGTACCAGGTCGCCCACCGGGAGCAGGGTCGGAGTGCCGCCGCCGAAGAAGACTGTGCTCGCCGGGCGTCTCGGAAGTCCGGACTCGGCGAGGATGCCGGCGCCGGCCGCCGCCTCGAGAGAGGCCTGGGACGCGTAGTCCGATTGCTTCACCCCACGGATCTCACCGGAGGTGTAGGTGTTGAAGTCGCAGTATCCGCAGCGCACCCGGCAGAACGGCACGTGGAGATAGACGCCGAAGGTGCGCTGGTCTGCTCCGATGACGGCGGATGCCGGAAGCAGGCCGTCGGCGGGCGCCGGGTCGGCGAGGGGAAGTGCGCTGGGCATGGGCAGGGCTAGACGGCCGCGGCGACAGGATGCAGCGCGCGCAGGTAGCGCTTGGTGTAGCGCTTCTGCACCGAACGCAGCACCGGCGCCGCGAGCCTGTACAACGCGGAACTCGGCCGGGAGAACATGCGGATCGTGAGCCAGACGGAGTCGTCGTCGCGGTGCTCGACGACCCAGGCCTCCTCGCCGCTCTCGGGGTGACCGGGCATGGTTCCGTAAGCGAAGCCGACGCGGCCGGGTTCGTCGATCACGTAGATGACACGCACCGGAGCCGTGAAGCCGAGCCCCCACACGTGCAGCTTGAGTTTCGCGGTCATCCCGGCGGTGATGAACGGGGAGCCGTCGGGGCCGTAGCGCTCCTCGGCCTGCAGGGCGGGCTGCTCGGCCGCGGGAGTTCCATCGTCGTTGAAGACCAGGCCCGTGTACTGGGTGCCCGTGCCCGAGCGCACCTCGGTGACCTCGATGCCGCTGCCGCGCTGCACCCCCCACGTCATGAGCGACGAGGAGGCGATGGAGAAGCGCTCGGCACCGCTGCCGAGCCGCACCGTGTGCTCTTCGGCACGATATCCGGCGGGCGGGTACGCGAGGAGGTCGGGGGCGAGGGTGCCGCCGATCGCCCCGTAGGTGACCGGCTCTCCGACGAAGGTGGAACGGCGCATCCCTCCAGCTTACGCCGACGGGGCCGATCGACTCATTCGGGGCCGGTGCCGGTCGCAGGGCCGGCGGCCTGTGTCAGGCGCCGGCGGGCGGGTTCACGAGCAGGTCGACCCGATCGCGGAGGTAGCGCTCCAGGGGAATCGCGGCGTCCTCGCCCACCGTGGCGCTCCACCGCACGAGCGGCTCGTCGCCCCGCACGAACAGGGCACCCGTCGACGCCCGCAGCTCGTCGACGGCCAGCACGATGGGTGTCGCGTCGAAGTTGACGGTCTCGCCCTCGGGGAACCTCCCGCGGAAGGCGGCGTCACGGTAGGCGCGACGCACCTCGGCGGACTCGGACTGGTACTGGGTGCGCCCGGGCGGCACGGCTCGCGTCGTCAGGCCCTCGCGGTAGACCGCGCCGTCGGCGTCGATCAGCAGTACGCCGAGCCGCCAGACCCGCCCACGCGGCACCATCACGGCACGACGCGTGACGAGGAGCTTGCGGTGTGCCGGAACGTACTCGCCCAACGCCTCGTCGCGGGCTCCGGCTGCGGCGAGCCGGGCGGCGGCATCCGTCAGCAGGGTCCGGATGCCGGCGACGACGTGGTCGTTCTCCTGGGGCACGTGTTCGAGCGTAAGCGCCGGAACGCTACTTCTTGTCCTTGGTCTCCACGTCCCCGGAGAGCGCCGCGATGAACGCCTCCTGCGGCACCTCGACGCGGCCCACCATCTTCATGCGCTTCTTGCCCTCCTTCTGCTTCTCGAGGAGCTTGCGCTTGCGGGTGATGTCACCGCCGTAGCACTTGGCCAGGACGTCCTTGCGCATGGCGCTGATCGACTCGCGGGCGATGATGCGGGCGCCGATGGCGGCCTGGATGGGCACCTCGAACTGCTGGCGCGGAATGAGCTTGCGCAGGCGCCCGGTCATGAGCACGCCGTAGGCGTAGGCCTTCTCGCGGTGCACGATGGCGCTGAACGCGTCGACCTGCTCGCCCTGCAGCAGGATGTCGACCTTCACGAGGTCGGCCTCCTGGTCGCCGGCGGGCTCGTAGTCGAGCGATGCGTACCCGGCCGTCTTCGACTTGAGGTGGTCGAAGAAGTCGAACACGATCTCGCCGAGGGGCATCGTGTAGCGGATCTCGACGCGGTCCTCGCCGAGGTACTCCATGCCGAGGAGGGTGCCGCGTCGGGCCTGGCAGATCTCCATGATCACGCCGACGTAGTCCTTGGGCGCCAGAACGGCTGCCTTGACCACGGGCTCGCGCACGCTGACGATCTTGCCGCCGGGGAACTCGCTCGGGTTCGTGACCGTGACGGTCTTCTTGTCCTCGGTCGTGACCTCGTAGATCACCGAGGGCGCCGTCGTGATGAGGTCGAGGCCGAACTCTCGCTCGAGCCGCTCGGTCACGATCTCGAGGTGGAGCAGGCCGAGGAAGCCGCAGCGGAACCCGAAGCCGAGCGCGACCGAGGTCTCGGGCTCGTAGACGAGGGCGGCATCCGACAGCTTCAGCTTGTCGAGGGCCTCGCGCAGGTCGGGGTAGTCGCTGCCGTCGATCGGGTACAGGCCCGAGAACACCATGGGCAGCGGCTCGGTGTATCCGGGCAGGGCCTGGGTCGCGGGCTTGGCAGCGGTGGTGACGGTGTCGCCGACCTTCGACTGGCGCACGTCCTTCACGCCGGTGATCAGGTAGCCGACCTCGCCGACGCCGAGACCCTTGCTCGGGGTGGGCTCGGGCGAGCTGACGCCGATCTCGAGGATCTCGTGGGTGGCGCGGGTCGACATCATCTGGATGCGCTCGCGGGGGTTCAGGTGACCGTCGATCATGCGCACGTAGGTGATGACGCCGCGGTAGCTGTCGTAGACCGAGTCGAAGATCATGGCGCGCGCCGGGGCGTCCTTGTCGCCCTGCGGAGCGGGGATGAGCTCGGTGACGCGGTCGAGGAGGTCTTCGACGCCTGCGCCGGTCTTGCCCGAGACGCGCAGCACGTCGGAGGGCGAGCCGCCGATCAGGCTGGCGAGCTCGCCGGCGTACTTGTCGGGGTCGGCCGCCGGGAGGTCGATCTTGTTGAGCACCGGGATGATCGTGAGGTCGTTCTCGAGCGCCAGGTAGAGGTTCGCCAGAGTCTGGGCTTCGATGCCCTGGGCTGCGTCGACGAGCAGGATCGCGCCCTCGCAGGCGGCGAGCGACCGCGACACCTCGTAGGTGAAGTCGACGTGCCCGGGAGTGTCGATCATGTTCAGGGCGTACGTGTCGCCGTTCAGCGACCACGGCATGCGCACGGCCTGGCTCTTGATGGTGATGCCGCGCTCGCGCTCGATGTCCATGCGGTCGAGGTACTGCGCCCGCATGTCGCGGTCGCTCACCACGCCGGTCATCTGCAGCATCCTGTCGGCCAGCGTCGACTTGCCGTGGTCGATGTGGGCGATGATGCAGAAGTTGCGGAGGAGTGCCGGGTCGGTCGCGGCGGGCTGCAGAGGCTTGAGGGCACGTGGAGACATCGTGACTCGATTCTCCCATGACTAGCATGGCTGGATGCACAGCGGCCCTCCAGTGCTCTTCCTGCACGGCATCCGCACCTCATCGAGCATGTGGCGCGTGCAGATCGGCGCGCTCGCCGATCGCGGCATCCCCTCCCTCGCGATAGACCTGCCCGGTCACGGGGCGCGGATGGGCGAGGACTTCACCCTCGAGGCCGCGACGGCCGCCATCGACGACGGCGTCGCGGCCGTCGGCGAGCCGCCGCTGATCGTCGGCCTCTCGATGGGCGGCTACATCGGCATGCACTACGCCGCGCGTCACCCCGACCGGCTGCGCGGACTCGTCGCTGCGTCGTGCGGCGCCATCCCGCGGCCGATCTTCATCGGCGGGTACCGGGCGGCGGCTGCAGCGATCCACCTGCTGCCCGACCGTGGGTCCGCCCTCAACGACGGACTGGCCAAGATGCTCGTGCGCGAGCCCGGCCTCTCCGACCTGCTCGCCGGCGGCATCGCGCTCGAGGTGATGCAGTCGGGCCTGCGCTCGATCGGCAAGCTGAGACCCCTCGAGGACCTCGCGGCCTACGACGGACGCGTCTGGCTGGTGAACGGACGCTACGACCACATCCGTTTCGACGAGCGACGGATGCTGCGGGCCAGTCGCCACGGGTCCCTCACCGTCATTCCCGGCGCAACGCATCTGGCGAGCCTCGTGCAGCCGGAGGCCTTCACCGACGCCGTGCTCGAGGCCTGGCGGGAGCTCGCGGGAGTCGAGGCCGCGCCGCGCGAGTGAGCGCAGCTGTGACCCGGTGTGTCATCGCACCGGGAAGGATCTGCGGCCGGCGCGGTTGCATCTCCTCATGAGCATTCTTCTGACCGGCGGAGCCGGCTACATCGGATCAGCAGTTCTCGAGCGGCTCCTCGCCGCCGGCCACGAGGTGTCGGCGCTGGTGCGCTCACCCGAGAATGCGGCCATCGTCGAAGCGGCGGGCGCGACCGCCATCATCGGCGCCGCCGACGACGCCGAGATCGTGCGCGCGGCAGCCGGGGCCGCTGACGGCGTCATCCACATCGCCTCCACCCCCGCCGTCGACGCCGTGCTCGTTCCCGCGGTGCTCGCCGCCATCGAGGGGCGTGACGCGCGGTTCGTTCACACCGGCGGCATCTGGATCTACGGCTCTGGCACCGACATCACCGAGGAGTCTCCGTTCCAGCCGCTGCCGATCAGCGGCTGGCGCGCCGAGGGCCAGGCCCTCGTGAATGCCGCCCCCAACACGGCGGTGGTGGCGCCGGGTGTCGTATACGGCGCAGGCGGCGGCATGGTGCGTGGCCTCATCGAGGCGCCTCGCGGCAGCGGTGTGGCGCCCACGGTGCCACTGATCGGCGATGGTACACAGCACTGGACCTCGGTACACATCGACGACCTCGCCGCGCTCTATGTACTCGCGTACGAGAACCCGAACGCACACGGCGTCTACATCGGGGCGAGCGGCGTGAATCCGACGGTGCGGGTTCTCGGCGAGGCCATCGCCGCGGCGTGGAATGTGGCCGGCGGTGTCGCCCCCGAGAGCGTCGAGGCAAGCCGCGACCGACTGGGTGCCGATTTCGCCGACGCGGTGCTGCTCGACCAGCAAGCCGCGGGCTCACGGGCGCGCACCGAGCTGGGCTGGACGCCGGTGGCGGCATCCGTCTTCGAGGAGATCCGATCGGGCTCCTACTCGCCCGAGAACGCCGTCGATGCCGTCGCGGGGCCCTCGGTCTGAGAATCCGCCGTGCCGAGACCCGGCGGGATTATCGGCGACGGCCCTTCATAGGGTAAAGTTGCCTGTTGGCTTGCGTGTGGGTCCCACCTCACACGATTTCGCCGCAGACGCCCCTCTACCGTCATGCGGCAACATCCGATCCACACACAAACGAAAGAACGTACTCAACGTGGCAAACATCAAGTCGCAGATCAAGCGCATCGGCACGAACAAGAAGGCCCAGGAGCGCAACAAGGCCGTCAAGAGCGAGGTCAAGACCGCCGTTCGCGTCACCCGCACCGCCATCGCCTCCGGCGACAAGGCTGCTGCAACCACCGCCCTGAAGACCGCTTCGAAGAAGCTCGACAAGGCCGTCAGCAAGGGTGTCATCCACCAGAACCAGGCCGCGAACCGCAAGTCGGCCATCGCGAAGCAGGTCGCAGCGCTCTAAGCGCTCATCTGTGAGAGGGCCCCGGATGCTTCGGCATGCGGGGCCCTCTTCGTTTCCGGGTCGCCCGCCGGACGCGCTTCGGCCGCGACTGAGTCGGGCCTCAGCGAGCAGGTGAGCCGCGACCGCGTCCGGCCTCACCGAGCGTGTCCGGGTGCAGGAGTACCGCTCGCTGAGGCCCGGACGAAGTCCGCGGTCGAAGCGCCGCAGGGCGGCGCCGTGCGGTACGCCTTACGCCCGCCCGCGCGCGGCGATGACGCCGACCATGCGCTCGAGGGCGAAGACGGGATCGCGCTCAGCACCCTTCACAGCGGCATCGGTCTCGGAGAGCATCGTGATGCACCGGGCGAGGCCGTCTTCGGTCCAGCCCTGCAGGTCGCGCTGGGCCCGCTCCACCTGCCACGGCGCCATGCCGAGTTTCGACGCGAGCTGACCCGAGCCGCCGCGGGTGCCGAAGACCTTGGCCATGGTGCGGATCTTCATGGCGAACGCCGCGACGATCGGCACGGGATCCTCCCCCGAGGAGATCGCCTGACGCAGGTTCGTGAGAGCCTCACCGTGCCGACCCGCGATGGCCGCATCGGCCACCTTGAAGGCGTTCACCTCCATGCGTCCGCCGTAATAACGGTCGACCGTGGCCTCGGTGATCTCGGCGCTGGCATCGCTCATGAGCTGCTGGCATGCGGCCGACAGTTCGGCGAGGTCGTCGGAGAACGCCGAGACGAGCGAACGCAGGGCTGACGGCGCGACTCGGCGCCCCTTCGCCGCGAACTCGCCGGCGGCGAACTCGTACTTCTCGGCGTCCTTCTTGAGCTCGGCGCAGACGATCTCGATGCCACCGCCCAGACCGCCTCTGATGGCGTCGAGAAGCTTCTTGCCGCGCACGCCGCCGTTGTGCCGCAGCACCAGGAAGGTGCTGTCGGCCGGCTCCTGCAGGTAGGCGAGGGTCTCGGTGATGAAGTCGTCGGTGCACTTCTCGACGTTGCTCACGCGCAGCAGGCGCGGCTCCGCGAACAGCGACGGGCTGGCCATCGTGAGCAACTCCCCCGGCGCGTACGAGTCTGCTGCGATGTCGACGATCTCGAGACTCGGGTCTTCTGTCTTCAGGAAGTCGCGCAGGTCGCGGATGCTGCGCTCGGCGAGGAAGGTCTCGGTGCCGGACACGAGCACGACCGGCGCCGGACGCACCTGGTTCCATCCGAGTTGCGGGATGGAGACCGTGGACCGAGCCTTGGCCGGGGCGGAAGTACGAGCAGCCACGCGGGTCCTCTCAGGATGGAATCTCCACTTTATCCCGCGCCGCCGACAGCCGGATGTCGCTCCGACCACACCCGTACAGCTCCATCGACGCCGGGCGCGAGGAGCACCAGTCCCTGCTGGTCCGTGCGCTCTGCCACCGTCCCGGCGCTCGCGAGGATCTCGAGGATCCTGGCGGTCGGATGCCCGTAGCTGTTGTCGGCTCCCACCGAGATGAGGCCCACCGTGGCCCGCAGCCGCTCGTACAGCTCGGTGCTCTGATCCGACGACCCGTGATGCGCCACCTTGACCACGTCGACGGGCGCCAGGGCCGATGAGCGCAGCAGCGCGTCCTGCGACTCCTCGCCGAGGTCGCCGAGGAAGACCGAGCTCGACCCGGCGCCGCTGAAGCGCATCGTGACGCTCCCCGCATTGCCGGTCGCCATGGTGGCGGCATCCGGCAGCGGCCAGAGCACCTCCCAGTCGAGGCCGCCGAGCGATCCCCGGAGCCCGGCGGCCCCGCGCTCGATGGTGCTGCCGCCCTGCTGCAGGCGGGACAGGATGCGCTGGTCGGCTTCGGTCTCGGGCAGGCCCACGATGGCACGGTCTACGCGGCCCAGGACGGCGTCGACTCCGCCGACGTGGTCGAGGTCGTAGTGCGTGAGCACGAGGAGGTCGAGGCGGTGGATGCCGAGTGCGTCGAGGCAGCGCGACAGCGGAGCGGGCTCGGGTCCGGTGTCGATGAGGGCGTGGGTGTCACCGTCGCGCACCACCACGGCGTCGCCCTGCCCGATGTCGCAGGCCGCGTACTGCCAGTCGCTCGGCATCGAGAGCGCGCGGAGCACCGAGGAGCCGACGAGGGCGCCGCCGTACGCCCCAGCCGTGAGGAGCAGTCCGGTGACGAGCACGCCGACCACCCGGGTGGACGCCCTGTCTCTGCGGCGCACCGCGAGCCAGATCGCGGATGCCGTGACGAGCGCGAGCAGCACGGCTCCGGCAGCGCCGCCGAGCCACGGCAGCCGCGTCCAGGCCAGCCCGTCGACGGTGCGGGCGATCTGCGCGATCCACGCAGACGGCACCCACGCGATCTGGAGGCAGGCCGCGCCGAGTCCCGGGATGACGGGAAGCAGCAGGCACCCGATCAGGCCGAGCACGGTGCCGATCGGCGCCGCCGGCTCGGCGAGGAGGTTCGCGAGCACCCCCGCGACGGGCACCGCCGGGTCGAGCAGGATGAGGATCGGCTGGCAGGCGAGCTGAGCCGACAAGGGCACGGCGACGGCGATCGCGATGGGCACCGGCATCCAGCGCGCGAGGGCGCCCGCCAGCGGGCGGGCCAGGAGGAGAAGCCCCGCCGTGGCCGCGACGGACAACGCGAACCCATAGCTGCGGGCCATCCAGGGATCGAGTACCAGCAGCGCCACGACGGCGACCGACAGCGCCGGGATGCCGCGCCCGGGCCGGCCGATGCCGAGCGCGAACAGGACCACCGTGGCCATCACCGCGGCGCGCAGGACGCTCGGTTGCGGGGTCACGAGCACGACGAACCCCGCGAGAGCCACGACGGCGAGCACGGAGCGCGCACGCCGCGGCAGCCCGCACCCGGCGCCGAGCAGAACGACGGCGGCGACCACGATGGCGCAGTTCGCGCCGGACACGGCGGTGAGGTGGCTGAGCGACGAACTCTTCATCGCGGCGTCGAGCTCTGCCGTGACGGCGCTGGTGTCGCCGATGGCGAGTCCGGGCAGCAGATCACCGCCGTCGCCGGGGAGGGCCGAGGCCGTCCGCGACAGGCCGGCACGCAGCGGATCGGCCCAGCCGAGATACCACGGCGGTGGCGAGAGCACGGCGACCGGCGCGGACGCGAACAGCAGGTACGCGACGTCCTCTCCGGCATCCGTCGGCTTCACGGTGCCCTTCGCTCGCACGGTGGACCCGATGCGCGGTTGCTCCCCCGTCATCTCGCCGAAGACGAGCAGAGGCGCACCGGCCCGGACAGCCGGGCTCACGCCCTCGGGCCCCCGACTCGACACCACGACCGCACGGGCCTCGAACCGGAGCTGGTCGGCCCCGGAGAAGGCCCCTGCACCCAGGACCGGCGCAGTGGACACCACGGCCTCGACCGTCACAGTGCGGTGCTGCGTCGCGGCCTCGACGAACACGGGAGGCGTGCGCGCGGGCGCCGCGACTGCCACAGCGGTACAGACAACGGCAGTCGCCGCGGCACCGAGGGCGACGACCGCGAGGATGCGACGGCTCCGGATCGAGCCGGACCCGCGCACCAGCACGGCGACCCCGCCGATCGCCGACAGCGCCGCGGCTGCCGCCACCCAGCCCGCGGCATCCGTCAACCCGATCACCACGAACCCCGCGGCCCAGGCGATGGCTGCCGGCCACGCCAGTCGAAGCTCGGCACCCATGGCCGCTCAGACCGTCACGAGGTCCTGCAGCGACTCGAACGTCTTGTCGCCGATGCCGCTGACCTCGCGCAGCTCGTCGACGCTGGAGAAGCCGCCGTTGGCGTCGCGCCAGTCGATGATGCGCTGAGCGAGGGCGGGGCCGATGCGGGGCAGCGTGTCGAGGTCGGCGACCGTCGCCCTGTTGAGGTCGATCGAGCCGCCGGATGCCGCTCCCCCGGCAGCACCGCCGCTCGCGCCGGGCGCCACGGCTGACGGCGGCGGCACCTCGCCGACGGCGGGTACGACGAGCTGCTCGCCGTCGGACATCTCGCGGGCGAGGTTCACACCCCCGGGGTCGGCTGTCGCAGCGAAGCCGCCGGCCGCGGCGACGGCATCCATGACACGGGAGCCCGCTGCGATCTCGTACAGGCCCGGGCGGGCGACGGAGCCGAGGACGTGCACGAAGAGCACCGGCGCCGCCGAGGACGGGGTCGAGCCGCCATCGCCCGCAGGCGTGCCACCCCGCGACGTCGACGTCGAGGTCGATCGGAGTTCGTCGGGGAGCTCGCCGGGATCGACGACCGCGCCGCTGCCGCCGGCACCGAGCATGGCGACCACGACCGTGGCGATGAGCGCGGCGATGACGAGCACGATGACGCCACCCACGGCGAGACGCACACGCGGAGCCGCCCGAGCGGACGGATCGAGCCGACCGATCGCCTCGTCGTCTGCGGTGCCCACCGGGTCAGGTTAGGTCGCGCCGTACGGGCTCTGACGTTGCGTCCGCAGGTCGACGCGACGACCGGACGCGAGAAGGGCTGGGGAGGAATCCCCAGCCCTTCTCGACGCGCGGATGCCGCGCGATCCGCGCGAGACGCGCGTCGACCTCAGCCCTTGGTGGCGATGCTCACGACCTTGGGTGCGCGCACGATCACATTGACGATCTCGCGGTCGCCGATCGAGCGCACGACTCCGGCAGAGGCACGAGCCAGGGCCTCGAGTTCGTCCGCCGAGATGTTCGGCGACACCGTGAGCTTGTCGCGCACCTTGCCGTCGACCTGCACCACGGCCGTGACGGACTCGGCGATCAGCAGGTTGGGGTCGGCCTTGCGCCACTGCACGAGGGCGATGCCGGGCTGGTAGCCGAGCTTCTCCCACATGTCCTCTGCGGTGTACGGCGCGAACAGGTTGAGGGCCATCGCCGTCACCTCGGCCGCCTCGCGCACGGCGGCGTCCGCCGGGCCGGCGCCCGAGTCGATCACCTTGCGGGTGGCGTTGACCAGCTCCATGAGGCGAGCGACGACCACGTTGAACTTGAACGACTCGACGAGGCCGGGAGCGTCGGCGAGGAAGCGGTGGGTGACCCGGCGCAGGCCGGGGTCGCCGTTCTTCCACAGCACGTCGGGCGAGGACGAGACGTCCTTCGCGACGCGCCACGCACGCGCGAGGAATTTGGACGAGCCGACGGGCGACACGTCGTTCCAGTCGATGTCGTCCTCCGGGGGTCCTGCGAAGGCCATCGTGAGGCGCACGGCATCGACACCGTGCTTCTCCACCTCTTCGGTGAAGTAGACGATGTTGCCCTTGCTCTTGCTCATCTTGGAGCCGTCGAGGATGACCATGCCCTGGTTCAGCAGCGCCGAGAACGGCTCGGTGAAGCTGAGGTGGCCGAGGTCGAAGAGCACCTTGGTGATGAAGCGGGCGTAGAGCAGGTGGAGGATGGCGTGCTCGACGCCTCCGACGTACTGGTCGACGGGAGCCCAGCGCTCGGCCTCCTTGGGGTCGAACGCCTTGGTGTCATCGTTCGGGTTCAGGAAGCGCAGGAAGTACCAGGAGCTGTCGACGAAGGTGTCCATCGTGTCGGCGTCGCGGCGGGCCGGGGTGCCGTCGATGGGGTTGGGCACATTGACCCAGTCCTCGGCCGCACCGAGCGGCGACGTGCCCTTGGGCTTCAGGTCGAGGCCTTCGGCATCCGGCAGCAGAACCGGCAGTTGGTCCTCGGGCACCGGAACCTCCGTGCCGTCCGCCCCGTGGATGATCGGGATGGGCGTGCCCCAGTAACGCTGGCGCGAGATGAGCCAGTCGCGCAGGCGGTAGTTCTTGGCGGCGCGACCCCGGCCCTCAGCCGCGAGGATCTCGATGACCTTCTTGATCGCATTCGACTTCGAGAGACCCGTGAGCGGCCCGGAGTTCATCAGGCGGCCCTCGCCCGCCAGGGCGATGCCGGTCTCCGCGGGGTCGGTGCTCTCCATGTCGGGGAGCACGGGGTCGCCGTGCTCGTCGATGTCGATCACGGGGATGACGCCGGTCACCGGGGCGTTCACGTCGACGACCACGCGCACGGGCAGGTCGAAGGCGCGGGCGAAGTCGAGGTCGCGCTGGTCATGAGCCGGGACGGCCATGACGGCGCCGTGGCCGTAGTCGGCCAGGACGTAGTCGGCGGCCCAGATCGGCAGCTTCTCGCCGTTCACGGGGTTGACGGCGTAGCGACCGAGGAAGACGCCGGTCTTCTCCCGGTCGGTGGCCTGACGCTCCATCTCGGTCGACTTCTGCACGGCCGTCAGGTAGGTGCCGAAGCGCTCCTGGATCTCGGGGGTCGATCCCTCCACCAGCTCAGCGGCCAGGTCGGAGTCAGGAGCCACGACCATGAAGGTCGCTCCCCACAGCGTGTCGGGGCGCGTGGTGAAGACCGTGACGCGCTCCTCGCGGCCCTCGATCTCGAACTCGACGTCGGCTCCGATGGACCGGCCGATCCAGTTGCGCTGCATGTTGAGCACCTTCGACGGCCAGGAGCCCTCGAGCTGGTTCAGGTCGTCGAGCAGGCGATCGGCGTAGTCGGTGATGCGGAAGTACCACTGCGTGAGCTTCTTCTTGACCACGACCGCGCCGCTGCGCTCGGAGGTCCCGTCGGGCAGCACCTGCTCGTTCGCGAGCACGGTGAGGTCGACCGGGTCCCAGTTGACCCAGCTGTCCTTGCGGTACGCCAGGCCCTTCTTGTAGAGCTGCAGGAACAGCCACTGGTTCCACTTGTAGTATTCGGGATCGCTCGTGTGCAGCTCGCGCTCCCAGTCGAAGGACGTCGCGTACAGGCGCATGCTGGCCTTCTGCTGCGCGATGTTGTCGTAGGTCCAGCCGCGTGGATCGATGCCGCGCTTGATGGCAGCGTTCTCGGCGGGCAGCCCGAAGGAGTCCCAGCCGATCGGGTGCATCACGTTGAAGCCCTGCTGGCGCCAGTAGCGCGCCACGACGTCGCCGAGGGCGTAGACCTCGGCGTGGCCCATGTGCAGGTCGCCCGAGGGGTACGGGAACATGTCGAGCACGTACTTGCGGGGCCGCTTGTCGTCGGGGTCGCCCGAGCGGAAGGGCTTCATCTCGTCCCAGACGGGAAGCCACTTCTTCTGGATGGAGGCGAAGTCGTAGACCTCGTCCTCGCCGGGCGCGCTGCTCGCGGACTCGTGCTGGTGTGCCACGTGACTCTCAATCGATACGGAAGTGATGATGGGAGCGCCATTGCTCGAGGGCGGCCTTGTGCGAAACATGGCTGTAACCAAGATTCCACTTTACTGAACAGCGCCGCGGATGCCGCATTCCCGGCGTCTCGGTCGCTGAGGGCCCGACGGAGTCGGCGGCCGAAGCGCGCACTGGAGGCGCTTCGACCGCGGACTTCTTCCGGGCCTCAGCGAGCGGGAAGGCCTCACCGAACGGAATCGACTCCCAGCACCGCCAGCAGGGCGCGTGCCTTCACCCGCGTCTCCTCGACCTCCTCGGCCGGCACCGACAGCGCGGTGATCCCGCCGCCCGAACCGATGGTGGCGGCATCCGGAGTGAGCACGATCGACCGAATGACCATGGCGAGGTCGATCGATCCGTCGACGCCGACGTAACCGAACGCTCCCGAGTAGATGCCTCGGGGACCCTGCTCGAGCTCGGCCAGGATGCCCATGGCGCTGATCTTCGGTGCTCCGGTCATCGAGCCGGCCGGGAAGCACGCCTCGACCGCGTCGATGCCGCTGAGGCCGTCGGCGAGATCGGCCTCGACCGTCGACACCAGCTGGTGCACCTGGGCGTAGCTCTCGACGGCGAGCAGGCTGGTCACCCGCACACTGCCGAGGGCGGCGATGCGGCCGAGGTCGTTGCGCATCAGGTCGACGATCATCAGGTTCTCGGCCTGCTCCTTGTCGCTGGCCTCGAGCTCGGCCCGCAGGTCGATGTCCTCGACGACTGAGCGACCACGCGGACGGGTGCCCTTGATGGGCTTCGTGACGACGCGGCCGGTCTCGGAGACGTACAGGAACTGCTCGGGAGACGAGCTCAGCAGCGCCAGCTCGCCGAAGCGCAGCAGGCCGCCGTGGTGTGTGGGGCTCGCTGCCCGCAGGCGACTGTACGTCTCGAGCGGATCGAAGCGCCCGTCGACGGTGATCGTGTTGGTGAGGCAGAGCTGGTAGGCGTCGCCGCGCCGGATCGCCTGCTGGCACCGCTCGATGAGCTGCTCGTAGGCGGCGGGGCCGTGACGCCACCGAGCGACGCCGCGAGTGGGAGCCAGCGTAAGCGGGACCGGGGTGGCCTCGGAGGTCGCGACAGCTCGACCCACCCGATCCAGCCACGCTGCGAAGTCGGGGCGGCGCGCCGCCGACTCGAGCGCGATGACCCGCACGGAGCGCGTGCCGTGGTCGAACTCGACGGCCCGATCGATGAACTGGAACGCTGCATCCGGATGCCGCGACTCCGGGAGCGGCACCCCCGTCGTCTGCGCGCCGAGCTCGTAGCCGAGCCAGCCGACCCAGCCGAGCGGGCGCCCGTCGAGCCGCGTCGTGTCATCGACCGCCCGGCCTCCAGCATCCGCGGCATCGGCCGCCGCTGAGAGCCCGGAACGCAGGAAGGCGAACACGTCGTCCCGAGGGCCGAACAGCGCCACGCCGTCGGGTGTCGACGGTGCTCCCATCCAGCTGCGTCCGTGCTCGGCATCCGCTCCGGCATCGAGCCAGAAGGCGTGCTCCTCTGCACCGAACAGTTCGGTGAACACCCGCTCGGGATCACACCAGGCGTCGAGCGCGATGATCCGGGGCATCCGTCCAGCCTAGAGCCGGGGGCGAGCACACGAGAGGCGGACCCCCGGGGGAAGGGGATCCGCCTCTCGGCTCACTCGTGCGTCACTCAGCGGAACGCGTGGCTTCCCCGGTTCTGCACGTGCTCCGTGATCTTGTCGAGGCCGTTGCCGCCCCAGCCGTGGCCGTGCTTCCAGGTCTTGACCTTCGCGAAGGCGAGAGTGGCGTGCGCTGCAGCGTCGGCCATCTGCTCGAAGACCACGGGATCGACGTTGTCGGTCGTGTCGCAGGCCTGGTGGTAGCAGGGGTCGTATGGCGCCCCGGCCGTGCCGCCGAAGGTCGCGGCCTCGGCATCGGTCTTGATCCCCTCGGCGCCGGTGAACAGGCCACCCGCCGGGATGCCGTTCTCGATGAAGCCGAAGTAGTCACTGCGGCCGTCGAACTCGGTGGGCGCGGTGGCCAGCTTCTTCGTGGCGAAGTAGTCGGTGAAGACCTTCTCGATCTCCGCCGAACCCTCGGGACCGGCTGCACCGAACGCGTCGCCGTCGCCGTCGTAGACGAAGCGCACGGCGTTGGGCGAGCCCACCATGTCGAAGTTCAGGTTGACCGCCGTGGCTGCGATCTGCTTCTCGGACAGCTGCGACACGTAGTAGTTCGAGCCCTGCAGGCCGTCTTCCTCTCCGCTCCAGAACGCGAACCGCACGCGGTTCTGCGGCTGGATGTGCAGACGCTTCAGCTGGATGGCGGTTTCGAGCAGAGTCGCGGATCCGGTGCCGTTGTCGTTGATTCCGGGACCTTCGGCGACGGAGTCGAGGTGGGCGCCCACGACCACGGTCTCCGATGCCCGACCCGAGGTGTCGGCGAGCACGTTGAACGTCTTCGTGTTCTTCAGCGTGCCGTCGACGAACACCCGGGCCGCGGATCCGGTCGTCGCCGCGATGGACTCGCCGATGGCGAAACTGGTGCCGACCGCCGGGATCGCGGAGGCCGTTCCGAGCGTTCCGGAGACGACTCCGGTGCGATCGTCACCGGGAACATCGTTGCCCTGGTTGAAGATGATCGCGGCTGTGGCCCCCGCCGTCGCCGCGTTGGCGACCTTGTCGGAGAACGGGCACGTGCCGCGTTGCAGGAGGGCGATGGCGCCCACGACGAAGCCCTCGAAGTCGGCGGACTCGCATCCGCTCGTCGAGGCACGATCGCCGGTCAGGTTGAGGTCGACGGGCACCACGGGGCCCGAGACGTCTCCGGATGCCGAGTAGCTCATCGCCGAGAACTCGTCGGCCGTGAACACCCTGGGCGTCGGAGCCGTCAACTCGAACGCGGAGCCCTCCAGCACGAACTGCTCGTAGCTGAAGTACTGCCGGGACGTCTTGTACCCGGCCTTGGCGAGCTGCTTCTCGACGTACGCTCCCGACGCCTCGTGACCGGGAGTTCCCGCAGCACGATTGCCGCCTTTCCTGTCGGCGATGGACTGCAACGCGTCGAGGTGGCGGGTGAGGCCGTCGGCGGTGATCGCCTTCCGCAGGGCGAGCGAGTTGAGCTTCTGCCATCCGTCTCCGCCCGGGGAGCCGGAGGCCAGTGCCGGCGAGACTCCCGTCATGGCCAGGGCGCCTCCGAGCACGACGCTCGTGGCGATGGCCAGCCCGCGTTTCATCTGTGTTCTGTTCACTGCTGCTCCTTCTGGGGAGTCGAGTGGAATCCGTTCCGCAGGCACTGATGGCGCCGACGTCTCCATCGAACCTATCCCCGATCGGGAGAACGCGGGTGTGAATGTTCTCATCAGTGGAACAAACGCACGCCGCGCGTCGACGTATCCGTCAGGCCGGAATGCGCCCGTCGACCAGCGTGACGGTGCGGTCGACGAGGTCGGCGGGAACCTCCCCGTGCGAGATGAGGATGACCGTGCGCCCATCACTCGACGCCGCTGCCAGCAGGTCGCGCAGCACCTCGTCGGCGCGGTCGGCGTCGACGTTGGCCGTCGGCTCGTCGAGCACGAGCACGGCGACGTCGGCGAGGAGGGCGCGCGCGAGCGCGATGCGTTGGGCCTGCCCGCCCGAGACGCGCGATCCGTGCTCGCCGAGCGCGGTGTCGAGCCCGGCACGGGACGCCGCCCAGTCGGCGAGCCCGACGCGAGCGAGCACGGCGGTGAGTTCGGCATCCGTCGCCGTCTCCCGAGCGAAGACGAGGTTGTCGCGCAGGGTCGCGTCGAAGATCCACGGCTGCTGCTCGCAGAGACCGATCAGGGTACGGATGCCGTCCTGCTGCAGCTCCCGCGCCTCGGCGCCTCCCACGCTGAAGGACCCGCCGTAGTCGAGCAGGCGCACGAGCGTGTGAGCCAGCGTCGTCTTCCCGGCTCCGCTCTCTCCGCGCACGAGCAGGCGTTCCCCCCGACGCACGACGAGGTCGAGTGGGCCGATGGCACCGCCGCCATCGGGCCAGCGCGCCGTGAGTCCGCTCAGGACCAGGGTGCTGTCTGCGCTCGGTTCCAGGGGTCGGGCGTCGGCACCGTCGACCGCGAGCTCGGCGGGGACGACGTCGGGAACAGCCGAGGCCACTCTCTCCGCGCTGGAGCGCACGGAACGCCAGGCTCCCACCGCGGCCGGGAGCATGGCGCAGACCTCGAACACAGCCAGCGGCACCAGCACGATCACGGCCAGCTCGGGGCCGTCGAGGGTGCCGGAGCGGAGCGCGGGAACGGCGATGAGGATGCCGGCCAGCGTGGCGGCCCCGGCGGCGAGGGAGACGACGCCCGAGGAGAGTCCCGCCCCGATGGCGGCCCGGGTCTCGGCCCGGCGGAGGGCGGCATCCGCAGCCGCGACACGATTGAGACCCGCGTCGACGGCGCCGTACGCGATGAGTGCCTCGAGGCTCGAGAGCAGGTCGACCAGCGCGGCGCCGACGGCTCCGCGACGGGGCGCGATCACGGCATCGGCGCGGGCGGAGACCGTGGCGTGGAGCAGGGTGCCCGCGATGAAGGCCACGGCGAGGCAGCCCGCGAGGGCGATGGCCGCCGTCGGGCTGAGGAGCCACAGGAAGGCCACGCTCCCGAGCGCGGTCACCGCGGCCACCAGGGCCGGCTGGAGTACCCGCAGAGGCAGGTTCTGCAACTCGTCGACGTCGCGCGAGAACCTCGTGAGCAGGTCGCCGCGCCCGATCGCGTTCATGCCGTCCGGCGCCAGCGGAACGAGGCGCTCGAGCAGTTCCACCCGAAGCCGGGTGAGCTGGCGGAGCGCGGCGTCGTGCGTCACGAGCCGCTCGAGGTAGCGGAAGGCCCCTCGCGCGATGGCGAAGGCCCGCACGCCGACGACCGCGAGCGAGATGTAGACGATCGACGGCTGCTCGGCGGCACGCGCGATGAGCCACGCCGAGCACGCGAGCAGAGCGACGGCCGAGCCGGCACCCAGAGCACCGACGAGGACGCCGGGAACGAAGCGTCGAGCCGGCGGCTGTGCGAGATGCAGCACGGTGCGGGTCCGTTCAGACACGGGCGACCTCCTCGAGCCTGATGACGGCGTCTGCGGCAGCGATGAGGGCGGGGCGGTGACTCACGACGATGACGATGGCCCCGGATGCCGCGGCCGAGCGCAGCTCCCCGAGCACGAGCTGTTCCGAGGCCGAGTCGAGCGCCGATGACGGTTCGTCGAGCAGCAGGATGCGGCATCCGCGACCCTCGAGTCGGTAGAGGGCGCGCGCGATGGCGACTCGCTGCGCCTGCCCACCGGACAGCCCGGATCCCCCGACCCCCAGCGCGGCGGAGGGGGCGACGTCGCTCAGCCCGACGCGGGCGAGCGTCGCTGCCACGCGCGCCTCGTCTGGAGCCGGGTCGCCGAGAGCCACGTTCGCCGCGACGGTTCCGGAGACCAGGCCGGGCTGCTGACCCGACCACGCCACGTCGGTGCGGGCGATCGGACGGCCGTCGAGGAGGATCGTGCCGGCGTCACAGTCGCGGGCGCCGCCACCGGCGGCGTCGAGTCCGGCGATGGCGTTCAGCAGGGTCGACTTGCCGGCGCCGCTCGGCCCGGCCACGACGGTGATCGTGCCCGCGCTCGCCCCGGCGGTGACACCGTCGAGGACGCGCGCGCCGTCATGCGCCACACGCAACCCGGTGATCTCGAGGTGCCCGGGCCTGCCTGGCGTGCCCACTGCGGACGATGCCGCGGGCGACGCGGCCGATGGCCCGGGGGAACCTGCGACAGAGATGGTCGGCGGCTCTGCTCCCCCGGATGGCGCCGGTGCGGCATCCGCCTCATCGAGGATGCCGAGGACATCGCTCGCCGCCGCCAGTCCGTCGGCTGCGGCGTGGAACTGCACGCCGACCCCGCGCACAGGCAGGAACGCCTCGGGGGCGAGCAGCAGCACGAAGAGGCCGACGGAGAGGGGCATGGCCCCGTCGAGCAGACGCAGTCCGATCTGCACGGCGACGATGGCCACGGAGAGGCTCGCAGCCAGTTCGAGCACGAACCCGCTGAGGAAGGAGATGCGCAGCACCTTCATCGTGTCGCGCCTGTAGTCGTCCGTGACGGCGGCGATGCGAGCCGCCTGCCTGTGCTGACGACCGAAGATCTTCAGGGTGCCGAGACCGCCGACGACGTCGAGGAACGCCGCCGAGAGCAGCTGCAGCCGCGACCAGGAGCGCTTCTGCGCGGCCTGGGTCGCCCAGCCGATGAGGATCATGAAGACGGGGATGAGCGGCAGGGTGATGATGACGATGATCGCGCTCAGGGGATCCTGCAGCAGCATGACCAGGACGAGCAGCGGGGTGGCGATGACCGTCAGGATGAGCTGCGGCACGTACTTGCCGAAGTAGGCGTCGAGGGCGTCGAGCCCGGCGCCGAGCACCGTCGCGAGAGCGGCCGTGCCGCGCCCGCGCGCCCAGCTCGGGCCCAGCCGGACAGCCGCTGTCACGGCCTGGGCGCGCAGTTCGCCCTTCACCCGGGACGACGCGGCCGCGGCTGCGGCATCCGTCGCCCAGATGCATGCTCCGCGCACGAGGACGGCCGCCGCCAGTGCGGTGAGCAGCGGCGCGAGCTCGTCGAGGGTCGCGCCGTCGACGGCCCGGGAGACCGACTGCGCGGTGCACCAGGCGAACACGATGACGGCGAGGGTCTGCACGAAGCCGATCGCGCCGCCGCCGAGCAGGAACAGGCGCGCTCCAGCGGCACGGCGGAGCAGACGTGGATCGAGTGGTTTCACGCGCTGGTGCGTGTCGGTTCGGTCACGACACCAACGGTAGCGGGTGGCGCATCAGTGCTGAGCCGCCTCGATGTGCGCCCTCGTCACGCGCTTGCGGAAGATCCAGTAGGTCCAGCCCTGGTAAGCGAGGATGAGCGGCAGGAACACCAGCGCCGTCCAGCTCATCACGGTGAGCGTGTAGGTGGAGCTCGAGGCGTTCGCGATCGTGAGGCTGTTGGCCGGATCGTTGGATGCCGGCATCACGTCGGGGAACAGCGCGGTGAACAGGGCGAGCACGGCGAACGCGATCGTGGCGGCGCCCAGGGCGAACGACCACCCCTCCGAGCCCGCGCGGTTGAGGAACCACGAACCGATCAGCGCCAGGGCTGCGAGGGTCGCCAGAACCAGGTACATGAAGGCGAACTCGGCGATGACGGCGGTCCAGATCAGGAACAGCGCAGCGACGACGATCGTGATGAGTCCCGAGCGCACGGCGAGGTTGCGGGCACGCACGCGCATCTCATCCGTCGTCTTCAGCGAGACGAACACGACGCCGTGTGTGAAGAACAGCAGGAGGGTCGTGAGCCCGCCGAGCAGGGCGTAGGGGTTCAGCAGGTCGATGAGGCTGCCGGTGTAGTTGTGGCCCGCGTCCAGAGGAACCCCCTGCACGATGTTCGCGAAGGCGACACCCCAGAGCAGCGCCGGCACTGCCGAGCCGACGATGATCATGCCGTCGAACCAGGACTTCCACTGCGACTCGGGGCGCTGATGCCGGTACTCGAAGGAGACTCCGCGCACGATGAGGGCGAGCAGGATGAGCAGGAGCGCGAGGTAGAAGCCGCTGAACAGCGTGGCATACCACTCGGGGAACGCGGCGAACAGGCAGGCGCCCGCCACGATGAGCCAGGTCTCGTTCAGGTCCCAGACGGGGCCGATGGTGTTGATGAGTACTCGGCGGTCGGCCTCGTCCCTGCCGAGGAACGGCAGGGACATGCCGACGCCGAAGTCGAAGCCGTCGAGGACGAAGTAGCCGATGAACAGACCGGCGATGATCCAGAACCAGAGGGTGGGCAGATCCATCGGAGTCTCCTAGTAGACCGTCGTGAGCGGCTTGATCTCGCCGCTCTCGGCATCGGGTTCCGGCGCAGGAGCCGGCCCCTTCTGGGCGGCGCGCTTGATGAGCTTGAACTCGACCACGGCGAGGATGCCGTAGATCAGCGTGAACGCGATCAGCGAGATGAGGACCTCGAGCCCCGTGACATTGGGTGAGACGGCGTCCTCTGTCTTCAGCAGGCTGAAGACGATCCAGGGTTGCCTGCCCATCTCGGTGAAGATCCAGCCCATGATCATGGCTGCCAGCGACAGCGGGAACGACCAGATGGCCGCACGCCAGATCCACTTGTTCTTCGGCATCCGTCCCTTGCGGGTGAGCCAGAGGCCGACGACGGCGACGATGACGTGCAGGAGGCCGAGGCCGATCATCCAGCGGAACGCCCAGTAGGTGATCCAGATGACCGGCGTGTAGTCGCCGGGCCCGTAGAGCTGCGTGTACTGGGCCTGAAGGTCGTTGATGCCCTCGACTGTGCCGGTGAGGGTGTGCGTGGAGAGGAACGACAGCAGATACGGGATGCGGATCGAGAACAGCTCGCTGCTGCCGTCGGGGGTTCCCCACGTGAAGATCGAGAAGGAGGCATCCGCCCCTGTCGCCGTGTCGTAGAGGGCCTCGGCCGCCGCCATCTTCATCGGCTGCGTCTGCACCATGGCGAGCCCCAGCTGGTCGCCCGAGAGCGTTGTGAGGATGCCGGAGACGACCATCATCCAGAGCCCGAACTTGAGGGCGGGGCGCATGGTGACGAGATTCTGGTTGCGGGCCAGGTGCCAGGCGGCCACCGTGATGATGAGACCGCCGGCCACCATGAACGACGCGAAGATGGTGTGCGGGAACGCAGCCAGAGCCACCTTGTTCGTCAGCAGCGCCCAGATGTCGGTCAGCTCGGCCCGGCCGCGCGCCTCGTTCAGCTCGTACCCGACAGGATTCTGCATGAACGCGTTGGCGGCGATGATGAAGTACGCCGACAGGATGCTGCCGATGCTGGTCGCCCAGATCGTGGCCAGGTGCACGCCCCTGGGCAGTTTGTCCCACCCGAAGATCCAGAGCCCGATGAACGTGGCCTCCAGGAAGAAGGCGAGCAGGCCCTCGAGGGCGAGCGGTGCGCCGAAGACGTCGCCGACGAACCGCGAGTAGGTCGACCAGTTCATGCCGAACTGGAACTCCTGCACGATTCCCGTGACGACGCCCATGGCGAAGTTGATGAGGAAGAGGGAGCCGAAGAACCTGGTCAGCTGCAGGTAGTGCACCTTCCCGGTGCGGTACCACGCGGTCTGGTAGATCGCAGCGGTCAGGCTCATGCCGATCGTGATCGGCACGAACAGGAAGTGGTAGATCGTCGTGAGCCCGAACTGCCAGCGCGACAGCAGCAGCGGATCCAGCCAGTCGTTCACGGGTGCTCCCCTCGATGATTTCTACACAGCGTAGAAACCAACTTCTACAGAGCGTAGAACACATTCACGCGAAACGGTATTCTGAACATATGGCAACGCTGGGTGATCTCGAAAGAGCGGTGATGGATCTGCTCTGGGATGCCGCGACCCCGCTGACCGCCAACGAACTCCGTGACCGCCTGGAAGCAGGGGGCGCGACGACCGGCGGACGGGACGTCGCGGCGACCACGGTCCTCACGGTGCTGTCCCGACTCGAGACCAAGGGCTTCGTCGACAGGGCCCGCGCGAGCCGCCCTCACCTCTACAGTGCCGTGAGCGGCCGCGCGGAGCACACGGCCGAGCTCATGCACGAGGTTCTCGGCACGGCATCCGACCGCGATGCGGCCCTCGCCCGCTTCGTCGGACAGGTCAGCCCCGAGGAGGCCGAGATGCTGCGCACCCTGCTCGCCTCGCGCGATCAGGCCTAGCCGTGTACGCGGCAGCCGCAGTCCTCGCCCTGATCGCCGTGGCCCTCGCCTGGCCGGTGCCGATCGCCCTCGCCCGCGCCTCGTGGCCGTCACGCACGCCGGGTCGCGCCCTCGCACTGTGGCAGATCATCGCCCTCGCCGGAGGCACGAGCATGATCGGCGCACTCCTGCTGTTCGGCTTCGCACCCTTCGTCGGGGGCGGTGCCGCGGATGCCGGCCTGCTTCTGAGCGGACTCGTCAGCGGGCCGCTGCCTGCGGGGGTCGGAGCCGTGCACATCGTGGCGCTGGGTGCTGCGGTGCTGCTCGGCGCGCACCTGCTCCTCAACCTCGGTACGACGGCGGTGCGGGCCGAGCGCAGCCGGCGTCGGCACCACGCCCTCGTCGAGCTGCTCAGCTCGCCGGTTCCCGGGCGCCCGGGCACGCGCATGCTCGACCATGCGGCGCCCGTCGCGTACTGCCTGCCCGGCATGCACACCGTCACCGTGCTGTCCGAGGGTCTCGTCGAGCTGCTCGACCGCGAGCAGCTCGACGCCGTGCTCGCCCACGAGCGCACTCATCTGCGTCAGCACCACCATCTCGTGCTGCTCGCCTTCACCGCTTGGAACAGCGCGCTCCCGTGGTTCCCGATCGCCAACCGCGCCGAGCGGGCCGTCGCCCTGCTGGTCGAGATGCTGGCCGACGACACCGCCCGCCGCGAGGTCGACGCGGCCACCCTCGCCACGGCGATCGCCCTCGTCGGTTCAGCGTGGGGCGACGTGGCCCACGCCGACGTTCTGGGCGCAGCGACTCGGCGTGCGTCGGCCACCGCCTCGGTCTCCCCCGGTCCGCAGACGAGCCCACCCGTCACCGGGGCGATCGGCGCGAGGATCTCCCGGCTTCTCGCAGCCTGATTCCCGGTCCGGTCGCCTAGGCTCGGGTCGATGAACGACGTCCTGCTGTGGATCCTCGAGACTGTGCAGTCGGTGGATCCGGTCCTGCGCACCCTGATCGCCGGCGTCGGCATCATGCTCGAGACGTCGCTCCTCATCGGACTGGTCGTGCCCGGAGACTCGATCGTGCTCGTGGCGAGCACGGCCGTCGACGGCACGGTGGAGTACTTCGCCCTCATCTTCACCGTCGTGGTCGGTGCCCTGATCGGGGAGAGCATCGGTTTCTACCTCGGGCGGTGGTTCGGTCCCCGCATCCGTCGCAGTCGACTCGGCGCCCGCATCGGCGAGAAGAACTGGCAGAGGGCCGAGCGCTATATCGAGCGACGCGGCGGCATCGCCGTCTTCATCTCGCGCTTCCTCCCCGTGCTGCACTCGCTGGTGCCCGTCACCGTCGGCATGAGCACGATGCGCTACCGACGCTTCCTGGCGTGGACTGCCCCGGCCAGCATCATCTGGGCGTTCGCCTACGTCTCCGTGGGGTCGGCTGCAGCCGGGAGCTTCCGCGAGACCAGCGAGAAGCTCCACTACGCCGGTTACATCTTCGTGGGCATCATCGTCGTGTTCCTGCTGCTCGTGCTCGTCGCCAAGAAGCTCCTGACCCACCTCGAGCGGCGCCATCTCGCCGACGACGACGCCGACAGCGGCCCCGAGGCGGAATCCGAGTCGCTGGACGCCCCCGGAACGTCGGGAGAATGACGAACGGGCCGGATGCCGTGAGGCATCCGACCCGTCCTGTGGTGAAGCGCAGCGTGCTACAGCAGACCGGCCTTGTCGAGCCAGTCCTTGGCGGCGGTGCTGGCCGACGCCTTCTCCTCGCCCTCGACCCGCTCGCGCAGGTCGATGAGGTCGTCGGTCGTCAGCTTCGCCGAGACGGCGTCGAGCGCCTTCTCGAGCTTGTCCGACGCGATCTTCGAGCTGAGCAGAGGGATCACGTTCTGTGCCGAGATGAGGTTCTCGGGGTCTTCCAGAACGACGAGGTCCTTCGACTTGATGTCGGGAGACGTCGTGTAGATGTCGGCCACCTGCACGGTGTTGTCCGTGAGGGCCTTGACCGTGTCGGGTCCGCCGAAGTCCTCGATCGGCACGAAGGTCACGTCGTTCACCTTGTAGACCGACTTGAGCCCCGGGATCCCGTAGCCGAGCTCCCCGAACTGCGGGTTGGCGCCGAGGCTGAACGGCTCCACCTTGGTGAGATCGCCGATGGCCGTCAAGCCGTTCGCGTCGGCGAAGTCCTGGGTGACGACGTAGGCGTCCTTGTCCTCGGCTTCAGCCGACTTGTAGACGACGAGGTCGTCCTTCGCCACGGCGTCGCCGAGGGCGCCATCGACGTCTTCCGTCGTGCGCTCGGTGTACTCGGTGTTGTAGTACGCCAGCAGGTTGCCGTTGTACTCGGGGATGAGGTTGATCGAGCCGTCCTGCAGAGCCGGGATGGTCTGCTGGCGCGGGCCGATGTTGAACTTGGTGCTCACGTCGAAGCCCTGGGCTTCGAGAGCCTGGGCGTAGATCTCGCCCAGGATCTCGCTCTCGGGGAATGCGAAGGAGCCGACGACGATGGCGTCGCCGCTGTCTCCCCCCGAAGCCGTCTCTGGAGCGGTGGGATCTCCGGATGCGCACCCTGCCAGAGCCACGACAGCTCCGACCGCGACAACGCCGATGGCGATCCGGCCCTTCTTGAAAATACTCATGATTCCCTTTCCTGGAGTGGTGTTCCCACCGTCGTGGACGGGCCTGGTGCCCGCCGACGAAGACTCTGTTTTTCAGTCTGACGTGTGCTGCCGACACCCGGCGTCGCCGTGAGTCGCTGGACGAGGGCGAAGACGCCGTCGATCAGCAGCGCGAGCGCCGTGATGAGGATGGCGCCGCCGAGGATGCGGTCGTAGTCGTTGAGTCCGATACCGCTGGCGATGATGCGTCCGAGGCCGCCGAGACCGACGTAGGAGGCGATGACCACTGTCGCGATGACCTGGAGGACGCCGGCGCGAAGCCCGCCGATGATGAGCGGGAGCGAGAGCGGGATCTCCACCTTGGTGAGGATCTGCATCTCGGTCATCCCGCTGGCGCGCGCGGAGTCGATCGTCTGGCGATCGACGGACTCCAGACCGGCATAGGCCCCGGCGAGGATCGACGGGATCGCGAGCAGCACGAGCGCGATCATCGTGCCGACGAAGTTCGCGGTGGTGCTGACCATCGAGTAGCCGAGCACCATCGTGAGGAAGAACAGCACACCCAGGGTCGGGAGCGCTCGCATGGCACCGGTGAAGGAGATGACGAACTGGCGACCCTTGCCCGTGTGGCCGATGTAGAAGCCGAGGGGCAGAGCGATCACCGCAGCGATGAGCACCGACACGAAGGTGTAGAGCAGATGCTCGGCCAGTCGGTCCTGGATGGGCAGGGGCGATTGCGAGCCCGGCACCCAGTTGGCCGGATCGAGGATCCACTGGATAGCACTGACGAAGAGGTTCATCGGAGACCCCCTCCGGTGTTGCCCGGGACGGGTGCCATGGACACGAGGATCTCCTCGGTGGCCCGTTGCTTGCCCGACTTCTTATCGCTGCGACTCCACGGAAGCAGGATGCGTCCGAGCAGGACGAGGATGAGATCGAAGACGAGCGCGATGAGCAGGCTGGCGATGATGCCGGTCCCGACCTCTTCGAGGATGCCGCGCTGCTTGCCGTTCGTGAACAGGTAGCCGAGGTTCTCACTGCCGATCAGCACACCGACGGAGACGAGGGCGATCGTGCTCACCGACACCACGCGCATACCGGCGAGGAGCACGGGGCCGGCGAGGGGGAACTCGACCTTCCAGAACTGCTGCCACCGCGAGTACCCCATGGCCAGTGACGCCTGCTTGACGTCGGGAGAGACCGAGGCGAACGAGTCGGATGCCGCGCGCACCATGATGGCGACGGCGTAGATGCTGAGCGCGACGATCAGGTTGATGTCGCTCAGCACCCTCGTGCCGAGGATGGCCGGGAGGATGACGAAGAGCGGCAGCGAGGGGATCGTGTACAGCAGGCTCGTCGACGTGATGATGATGCCGCGCGCCGTGCGTCCGGTGATGGCGAGACGGCCGAGAGGCACCGCGATGACGAATCCGATGATGATCGGGATGATGCTCAGCCGGATGTGGTTGAGAGTCAGCTCGAGGACCAGTTCCCAGTTCGAGAGGAACCAGTTCACGACACTCTCACGTCCGCAGGCAGGTCGTCGCTCGACCGGGCGTCCCCGTCGATGAGACCGGCGGGGCGCCCGGTGTCATCGACCACGAGGATCTGCCCGCTGGACGGGTCGCGGGGCTCCAGGTGCAGTCGGCGCTGGCCGCGATCGGCACCGATGAACGACGCCACGAAGTCGTCGGCTGGATGCGCCAGGATCTCGGCCGGCGTGCCCACCTGGGCGACGATGCCACCCGTCTTGAACACGACGACCTGGTCTCCGAGCGTGAACGCCTCGTCGATGTCGTGCGTGACGAAGACCACGGTCTTGTCGAGGTCGCGTTGCAGGCGCTTGAGCTCGTTCTGCAGCTCGACGCGCACGATCGGGTCGACGGCGCCGAACGGCTCGTCCATCAGCAGGATGTTGGGATCGGCGGCCAGGGCGCGGGCCACGCCCACGCGCTGCTGCTGGCCGCCGGACAACTGACGGGGGTACTTGTTCGCGAGCGAACGGTCGAGGCCGACGGTGTCGAGCAGCTCGAGGGCGCGTTTGCGGGCCTCGGCCTTCGACGTTCCCCTCAACAGCGGGACCGTCGCCACGTTGTCGACGATGCGGCGGTGCGGAAGGAGACCGCCGTTCTGCATGACATAGCCGATGCTGCGCCGCAGCTGCACGGGATCGCTGCCGGAGACATCCGTGTCGTCGATGACGACCTGACCGGCCGTCGGGTCGACCATGCGGTTGATCATGCGGAGCAACGTGGTCTTGCCGGAACCCGACGAGCCCACGAACACCGTGATGCGCCGTGACGGGATCTGCAGCGAGAAGTCGTCGACCGCCAGGGTGCCGTCGGGGAATCGTTTCGACACCGAGCGGAACTCGATCATGGGACGAACTCATTTCCTCGATGCAGCCGAATGGAGCAGTGTCTGTGATCTACACAAACACCATTCGGCGCCCGAGGCAAAAAGGATTGCCGATTGAGGCGAATCTGTGACTAGCCCCTTGACAAGTCGTCTCGCGACTGAGTCGAGTCAGTCGGCGACGGGTCCGAAGAGTCCGGTGAGGTACCCGTGGAGCACTCGACGGGCCTCGTCGATGTAGCGCTCGTCGCCGTTGGAGTCGAAAGCGAAGGCGCGCGAGAGGATGGCGTCCATCATCTCGACGGCCACTTCGAGGTGGAAGCCGAGGTCGTCTCCACCGTCGAGACCGAACACCTCGGTGAGCACGTCGGAGTAGAGCTTCGAGAACGGCATCTCGATGTCGTCCGCGCCGGCTGCGGCAGGAATGCGCTCGCGGTCCACGAAGTGGATGATGCGGAAGCCGGGCTCAGAGCGGTACAGCTCGACGAACGACGTGATGCCGAGATCCACGGCGTCCCACCAGGTCGACGGCGCCTCGGTCTCGATGAGCGACACGATGCGGCTGCGGAACCGCGCGATCGCGCGCTCCCGGAGTGCCTGCAGCACCGCGATCCTGTCGGGGAAGTACCGATAGACGGTACCGATCGAAGCGCCGGAGCGCTCGGCGATCATGGCAGTCGTGAGGCGGTCGAAACCGATCTCGTCGACGATGGTCGCTGCTGCGTCGAGCAGTGCGTTCAGGCGGTCGGCTCCGCGCTGCTGGATGGGTTCCGTTCGCACGAGTGCGACGGGGAACTCAGCCCCGATGATGCTGCCTACCGGCACTGATCCTCCTTGGAAATTGCAACCTTTATTGTATGCATCCGAATGAGGGTTTCCTGAACGCGCTCTCAGACGCCGAGCGCGTGCGAAACTGAACCATATGGTCACCACAGCGGATGCCGAGCCTCAGCGCTCCGTCGAACACCCGACCACCCACCTTCTCGCTCGATTCGAGGACCTGCTGCACACGCGCCGCGAGGCCTGGGCCCGCCGGCACGGACGAATTCCCCTGATCATTCCTTTTTCCGGTTACGGCTCGACCGACCGGACTCGAGTGCTCTGCCGGGTCATGCTGCAGAAGCCCGAACCGGTTCCCTCCGACCCGCCGACCCGCTCCGATCGCAAGCGCGCCAAGCGTCGGGAGCGCCTGCGCGGGTGGCGGAGCTTCGTCAGTGTCCCCCTGAATGGGGCGGCGGTCTCGATCACGATCGACGGAACGACCACCGAGGTCCGTGCTGATCGCGGCGGAGTCGTCGACACCGTGATTCCGATCTCCCTCGAGGCCGGCTGGCACATGGCGACGCTCGAGACCCCCGGCGGCGTGGCCGTCGAGGCACCGACCCAGATCATCGACCCCGCTGTGGAGTTCGGGATCGTCTCGGATGTCGACGACACCGTCATGGTCACGGCACTCCCCCGCCCCTTCGTGGCGGCGTGGAACACCTTCGTGCTCGATGAGCACGCGCGCATCCCGACTCCGGGAATGGCCGTGCTGATGGAACGCCTCGTGGCGGCCAATCCCGGATGCCCCGTCATCTACCTCTCCACGGGCGCCTGGAACGTGGCGCCGACGTTGACCCGCTTCCTGTCGCGCAACATCTACCCGGCCGGCGCCCTGCTGCTGACCGACTGGGGTCCCACTCACGACCGCTGGTTCCGCAGCGGCCAGGAGCACAAACGCGACAACCTGCGCCGACTCTCCGAGGAGTTCCCGAACATCAAGTGGTTGCTGATCGGCGACGACGGCCAGCACGACGAGGACATCTACCGGCGGTTCGCGGCCGAGCGCCCCGGCCACGTCGCGGCCGTCGCCATCCGGCAGCTCTCGACAGGCGAGGCGGTCCTCGCCGGAGGGCGATCGAAGCCCGAGAAGGACATCGCCCCCGACGTCCCCTGGGTCTACGCCCCCGACGGGTCGGGCATCGTCGACCAGCTCGACGAGCTCGGGATCGTCTGACCCTCGCTCGCTGAGGCCCGGACGAAGTCCGCGGTCGAAGCGCCGGTCGAGGCAGGTCCGTGTGACGCGCTTCGGGCGGTCGCTCCGCTCGGCCCTCAGCGAACGGGAAGCTGCAGATACGCCAGTACCGCCAGCACGCGGCGATGGTCGGAGCCCGAGCCCTCGAGGCCGAGCTTCTGGAAGATGGCCGTGACGTTCTTCTCGACAGCCCCGATGCCGATGAACAGGCGCTCGGCGATGCCGGCGTTCGTGCGCCCCTCCGCCATCAGCTCGAGAACCTCGCGCTCCCGTGGGGTGAGAGAGCTCAGCGGGTCGACGCGTCGGCCGATGAGCTCCCGCACGACCTGCGGGTCGAGCACGGTGCCGCCGACGCTCACCCGCGAGACGGCGTCCTTCAGTTCATCGAGCGAGGCGACCCTGTCCTTCAACAGGTAGCCGACGCCGCCTTCGCCCGACGCCAGCAGTTCCTGGGCGTATGCCCCCTCCACGTACTGACTCAGCAGCAGGATGCCGATCCCGGGCAGGGTGCGTCTGATGTGCACCGCTGCCTTCACTCCCTCGTCACGAAAGGTGGGCGGCATCCGCACGTCGAGCACGACGAGGTCGGGCTGAACCTCCTCGATCTCGGCGAGCAGTGAGTCCGCGTCGCCGAAGGCGCCTACGGTCTCGAAGCCCGCCTCGTCGAACAGGCGCACCAGCCCTTCGCGCAACAGCACGGAGTCCTCGGCCAGCATGATGCGCAGGGGAACTGATGCAGTGGATGCGGTGTCAGGCGTCGTCACCGTCTCAGGATAGGGCGGCGGCCTCCACCGGCAGGGGGATGTGCGCACCGACAGTCGTCGGTCCGCCCGCGGGGCTGTCGATGACGAGCACGCCGCGGAGGCCGGTCAGGCGCTCCTCCAGTCCGCTCAGTCCGTGCCCGGCGACGGTCGCCGCTCCCCCGATGCCGTCGTCGATGACCCAGAGGTCGAGCCACCGCGGGCCGGGAGCCCCCGCCGCCGCGACCGAGTCCGCACCGCTGTCGGCATCCGTCACCGAATCGCCCCGGGTGGAGATCACCAGGCGGATGCTCGTGGCGTCGGCGTGCTTGACCGCGTTGGTCACCAACTCGGAGGCCACGAAGTAGGCGCTGCGCTCGATCTCGCCGGGCAGCCGCAGCTCGGTGCGGAGCGTCGACTCGAGGCGCACGGGAACCGGGCTCCGGGTCGCGAGCGAGTCGAGGGCGCTCACCAGTCCGCGATCCTGCAGGATCGGCGGCGCGAAACCCCGCGAGAGGGCCCGCAGCTCCTCGAGCGTGTCGTGGGCCTGCAGGCGGGCCTCGGCGAGCAGGGTCTTCGCCGCCTCGGGGTCGGTGTCGAGCCGCCGCTCGGCCGCAGCCAGGTCCATCTGCAGCCGCACGAGCCGCTGCTGCGGTCCGTCGTGGATGTCGCGCTCCAGACGACGCAGCGACCTGTCCTCGGCGGCCACGGCCGCGCCGCGGGATGCGCTCAGGTCGGCGACCTCGCGGCGCAGCTCCTCGGAGCGCCAGCCGCCCAGCAGGCCGCGGGCGACGCCCTGGTGCATGAGCGTGAGCGAGCGGGTGACGAACGGCAGAGTGATGAGGAACAGGACCCCGACGATGAACTCGAACACGATCTCGCCGGTCATGTCGTCGAACTGCCATGTGTTGGCGGGGAACATCCAGTCGAGCACGACGTCGTGAACCCAGAACTCGCGGTCGCCCATCGGGATGTAGCGCGCCCAGATCCAGAACGTCACGCCGCCGAGTCCGATCGAGGTCCAGACGACGGTGACGGTCCAGCTGACGATGCTGATGATGGGCGAGATGATCATCGTGTGCAGGAGGTAGAGCCAGTAGTGGCCGTCGGCGACGGGTCCGAAGATGAAGCTCCCCCAGAATCCGGCGCCATCGGTGCGCGGCCGCCAGAGCGGCTGCCTGATGGCCGGTCGACCCGACCAGCGCAGGCGCACGAGCTCGAGGGCGCCGAAGCCGCGGCTGACGTAGAGGCTCGCGATCACGATGAAGATGCCGAAGACGAGCACGAGCGAGCCGATACCGGTCCAGAACAGCGACGCCACGATCGAGAGTCCGATGATGGCGATCGGCATCGTGAGCAGGAGGAAGCCGAGCTCCTGCGGCACGCGTCGCCAGAGCGAGCCGTAGCCAGCCCAGCGCGACGGACGCGTTGAGGGTGTCGGTGTGGCGACTGCTGTCGCTGCGCTGTCAGTGCTCATGGTGTGCGTTCTCTCCTCGTGTCATTGTGACGTGCTGGCCGGGCTTCACGACCACGAACTGGCCCATCATCCCGAGGTCCTCGTGCCACAGCAGGTGGCAGTGGTACATGAACGGATGCTCCGCCGAGGCGTAATCCTCGAATCGCATGACGAGCTCGAACCGGCGCTGCGGCGGCAGGTAGATGGTGTCCTTCCAACCGCCGAGCTCGGGCGGCGCCGGAGATCCGTCGATGGACGCGATCTGGAACTGCACGTCGTGGATATGGAAGTTGTGCGGCCGCTCCATGTCGTTGACGACGTTCCAGACCTCGGTGTCGCCGAGCGTCACGACCTGGTCGATGCGGCCCATGTCCATCGACTCGCCGTTGATGGCGAAGCCGTCGAGTTCGAGTTCCCGGGTGGTGGCGGCCTCCGTCGGATCGAGTCTCTCGATGCTCGTGAGCGTCTGGGGCACGGATGCCGGGGACTCGAGCGTCGCCGCAGCGCGCAGTTCGAGCACATCGAACCTGTCTGCTCCGCCGTTCTGGGCGCCGCCGTCTCCATCGATGCCCAGGTCGGGCTCGACCGAGCGCAGCACCGTCGTCTCGCCCGGCACCAGGCGCACGACGATCTCGGCCCGCTCACCCGGCGAGACGCGCAGATGATCGAGCGGCACAGGGCGCTCGAGCAGGCCGCCGTCGGTGGCCGCGAGGTCGAAGCCGCGATCGTCGCTGAATCCGAAGGAGTAGGTGCGCGCCGTCGAGGCGTTGAGAAGCCGCAGCCGCACGAGCTCCGTCGACACGTCGAGGTAGGGGCCGGCGGTGCCATTCACCAGGATCTCGTCGCCCAGAGCGCCGACGAAGCCCTTGTTCGTACCCTTGAGCTCGCCCGTGCTGTTGAACTGGGCGTCCTGCACGATGAGCGGCAAGTCGTCGACGCCGTACTCACGAGGCAGGGGCAAGGCGTCCTCCTCGGGATCCTGCACGTAGAACAGTCCGGCGAGGCCGTGCCGCACGTGCTCCTCGGTCTCGCCGTGCGGATGCGGGTGGTACCAGAGCGTCGCTGCCGGCTGATCGATGGTCCAGCTCGGCGACCAGTCGCCGCCGGGCTCGATCATCTGGTGCGGGCCGCCGTCCATCTCCGCCGGCAGGTGCATGCCGTGCCAGTGCACACTCGTGGGTTCGGCCAGCTCGTTGTCGATGTCGACGCGCACCGCCTCGCCGCGGTGGGCCACGAGCGTCGGGCCGAGATAGGAGCCGTTGAACCCCCAGGTGGGCGTCGTGACTCCGGGGTGGAATTCGGTGCTGCCCGACTGGGCGGTGAGCTCGAAGACGCGCGTGCCGTCGGCGTCGACCGTGGACGGAGCCAGCGGCGGGATGGCGAGGGGGGTGGTGAAGTCGACGGCGCCCACGGTGTCGACCCGGCCACCGTCGAGCAGGCCGGGGATCATCGAGCACCCGGCGAGCACGCCGACAGTGCCGACGAGGACGGCGACGGATGCGGCCACGGCGACGACTGCGCGGGGGCGGCGGAGGTGCGGGCGGCGTCGCGGGGTCTTCGGCGGGTTCGTGGTGCGCTCTGGCATGCCTCCAGCCTCGCGAGCCGGTGCCGCCGCGCCCATCCGGTCGGCATCCGGACTCGGGGTGGGGTTATCCCCCTCCTCCGTTCACAGGATGAGGCCGCCGATGACGTCTGTCAGAGGCACATCCTCGGCCAGGTCCTGTAAACGGTCCGCCGCCCGAGCGAGCGGGAGGTGCCTGCAGGCGGTGGCCGCTCAGAGCGCGCGGTGCGTGAAGCGACCGGCGAGGAGGGTGGCTGCCACGGGGAATGCGCGGAGGTCGTCGACGGATGCCGTGGTCGGGTCGGTGTCGACGATCACGAGGTCTGCGGGCTCGCCGACCTCGACGGTGCTGCGCGTCGAGGCCGCGACAGCCTCGGCCACGGTGATCGACTGCTCCGGGTGCCACGGCTCGCGCCCGTCACGGGAGCGGCCGACGGCTGCGGCGATGGTCACCCACGGGTCGAGAGGAGCGACAGGCGCGTCGGAGCCGAGGGCGAGGGTGGCGCCGGAATCGAGCAGGCTGCGCAGCATGAAGGCGCGCCCGGTGCGTCCGGCCCAATAGCGCTCCGCCACGTCACGGTCGTCCATCGCGTGCTCGGGTTGCACGCTCGCCGTGATCCCGAGGGGTGCGAATCGGGCGACATCCGTCGTGCTCAGCAGTTGGGCGTGCTCGATCGAGCCGGCGACGCCGACGGTCTCGAGGGCGTCGAGCGCGAGCGCATTGGCGTGGTCTCCGATGGCGTGCACGGCAGGTCGCAGGCCCGCGTCGCGGGCGGTCTCGAGCAGCGGCACGAGCTCCTCGGGTGCGACCGTGAGCAGCCCGAGGGCGTCGTCGCCGTCGAGGCCAGGGTACGGATCGAAGCAGTACGCCGTACGGGTGTTGAGGGAACCGTCGGTGATGACCTTGAACGGCCCGACCCGCAGCAGCCCATCGCTGCCCGGCACGACGTCGCCGGTGCGCAGCCCCGCGGCCGCTGCGTCGCCCAGGTGCTGGCGATACACGCCGAATTCCACCCGCAGGCCCGTGAGCCCGCCCGAGATGCGCCGCGCCCAGACATCGCGGTTCCAGGTCATCTCGAGGTCGACGACGCCGACGACGCCCCGTCTGGCAGCAGCGGACGCGGCCTCCCGAGCCCAGCCGTCGAGCACGTCGTCGGCCACGTCGTCGAGCGCGCGCACGACGGCGAAGGCGTCGTCCTCACGCAGCAGCCCCGTGGGGTGGCCGTCGAAGCCGTGCTGCTCGAGGGCTGCGGAATCGAGCCAGACGCTGTGCAGGTCACCGCTGACGAGCACCACCGGTACGGATGCCGCCACGGCATCGAGCAGCGCGGCCGTCGGCGGCTCGGGCCACAGCCCGTCACGGAAGCCGAAGCCCACGACCTCCGTCGCCCCGGCGGCGATGCGCTCGCCGACGAGCGACACCACCTCGTCGGCGGAGGCGGCGGTGGACAGGTCGAGGCGACGGGAGGTGAGAGCCCACTGGGTAAAGTGGACATGGTTGTCCCAGAGGCCGGGGAGCACGACCCGGCCGTCGAGCTCGACGCGGTCGGCGGCATCCGTCACCGCGGCGTCCGTCACCCCGGCATCCGTCATTGCGGCATTCGTGACCGCTGAACCCGCGGGCACGATGGCGACGATCACGCCGTGCTCCACCACGATGTCGACGGCGGTCTCGGTTCCGATGATGCGACCGCCGGCGAGCACGAGGGTCATACGGTCTCCCCGCGGGCGCGGCGCATCTCTCGGGCGAGCTCTCGGCTGGGATACGCCGAGCCGTTCTCGAGCTCGTCGATGATGCGGTCGACGGTGGCGGCCGGGCGGTTCTGGCTCATCTTGTCCTTCGCGACGAACCGGTCGACCTTCATACGGAATCCGACGGTGCCGACGACGATGCGCTCGGCGTACGCGGTGTTCTCGAGCGTTCGGTTCATGCGGAACGGCTCGGGCATCCGATCCTCGAAGTGGTCGACGAGCCGCTCGAGCACCTGCAGGTTCTCGGCGTCGGAGAGGATCTCGGGCGTGCCGTGCAGGTGCGCGACCACGAAGTTCCAGGTCGGAACCGCAGGTCCCCCGTCGTACCAGCCCGGCGAGATGTAGCCGTGCGGGCCCTGCACGACGATGAGCACCTCGTGGCGACCGAGCTCGTGCAGCAGCTCATCGGGACGCCCGACATGGCTCTCGACGACGATGCCCTCGAGGTCGTCACGCACAACGATCGGGTAGTGCGATGCGACGAGTTCTCCGGCATCCGTTCGAGAGACGATCGTGACCCACGGGTTCTCGCGGATGAGTCGCTTGACGCCCTCGTCGCTCGCCAGAAGGAAGCTGGGGTTCTGTCTCATGCTGGTCCTCCGTCGACGATCACGCCTGTTCTGTCTGCACGCCCGGCGATACTCAGGCCTGGCATCGGGGGCACCAGTACAGCTTGCGGGCGCCCATCTCCTCGAGCACGATGTTCGTTCCGCACACGCGGCAGGGCAGGCCCTCACGCTTGTACACCCAGTGCCTGTCGGCGCGGTTGGCCATGGCATTGCGGTACGAGACGCCGTCGAGGCCGTCCATGGTCATCATCTGGCCGGTCTCGACTCCGATGCGCACCAGGTGCACCCAGTCACGCCAGAGGCCGCGCACGGTCTCCTCCGGCACGAGCTTGCCGGGCGTATGCGGGTTCAGCCGCGCTCGGAACAGCATCTCGGCTCGGTAGACGTTGCCGATCCCGCTCACCACCGACTGGTCCATGAGCAGCAGAGCGATGGGCGTCGGCTTCCGGCGCACCGTGGCGGTGAACCGTTCCTCCGACTCGACCTCGTCGTCGTTGAGCGGGTCGGGGCCGAGCCTGCCGATCACCTCGGCCACGCGGGCCGCGTCGACGACCTCGCAGGCCGTCGGTCCGCGCAGGTCGGCGCAGACGGTGTCGGTCAGCAGACGAGCCCGCACCTGTCCGACCGGCTCCGGCGGGAACGTGTCGGTGAGCTCGCCCGGCTTCTCCGACTCCGACATGCGCACCCGGCTGCGACGCGGAGCACCGATCGAGTGCAGGGAGTTCTCGCCGGCGGAGTCGAGGATCGTGCCGCGCTGATTGGTCTGCCCCATGCGGCCGTTCGCGGATGCGATGGTCGCGTCGAGCTGGATCTCGCCGGCGAAGTCCCACGCCCCGTACATCCCGAGGTGCACGCGCAACCAGAGACCATTGTCGAACTCGAGGAACATCTGCTTGCCCACGGCACGGGCGTCGATCATGGTGCGCCCGCTGATCAGGGCGGCATCCGCGGCGAAACGCCCCTGCGGACTCGAGACCGCGACCTGCTTGCCGAGGTAGTTGCGGGCGAACTGCCGCGTGATGCGATGGACGGAATGGCCCTCGGGCATCGGTGCTACGCCCTGAGGTGAGGGGTGTCGACGTCAGCGTGGACGTCGGCCGAGGCGTTGTTCTGCGCCGACACGTACTTGCCGGCGATCACCCCGGTCGCCTCGAACTCGGCCAGCTGCGCGATACGGCGCGCGTGGCGCTCCTCGCCCGTGAACGGCTCGGCGATGAAGGCGTCGATGAAGCTGGTCGCCTCCTCGACGGTGTGCTGGCGCGCTCCGATGGAGATGACGTTGGCATCGTTGTGCTGGCGTGCGAGCACGGCCGTGCTCAGGTTCCAGACCAGAGCGGCACGGATGCCGGCGACCTTGTTGGCGGCGATCTGCTCGCCGTTGCCCGACCCGCCGAAGACCACGCCGAGAGTCTCGATGCCCGCCCGCTGGTCACGGGAGACCGCGATGGCGGCGTTGATGCAGAACGACGGGTAGTCGTCGAGCGCGTCGTAGCTCGTCGGGCCGTGGTCGACGACCTCGTGGCCGACCGCCGTGAGATGGGACTGGAGGTGCTCGCTGAAGTCCAGACCGGCGTGATCGGTGGCGATGTGGATGCGCATGGCATCCAGTGTATTGACGCCGGAACCCGCATGACGCCGCGGGCGCGCTCGGGGCCCGCGCAGCATTCTCTCGGTCGCCGCGGGATAGAATCCCCGGATGCCCTCCGACCCCTCGTCCCCTGATTCCGCGCCGCAGATCGACCCGGCGGAACTCGAGACGACCCTCCGCGTTCTCGCCGCCCTGAGCGACCTCGACGAGAACGATCCCGACTTCGACACCGTGCGCCGAGCGACGGCCAAGATGTTCAAGTCGGTGAAGGTGACCCGCCGCGCGGAGAAGCGCCGCGTCATCGCCGACGCCGACCGCCAGGTCATCGCGGCGACCGCGACGGGCGCCCCCACCCGGATCGACGACGAGACTCGCGGCGCCGACCTGGTGAGCGGAACCGACGCCCGCACCGCCGGCGAACTCCAGGTCGCTCGCCCCTGCTACATCTGCAAGGAGCGGTACACCCTCGTCGACTCCTTCTACCACCAGCTCTGCCCGAGCTGCGCTGCGATGAGCCACGCCAAGCGCGACGCCCGCACCGACCTCACCGGCAAGCGCGCTCTGCTCACCGGTGGTCGGGCGAAGATCGGCATGTACATCGCCCTGCGCCTGCTGCGCGACGGCGCCCACACCACGATCACGACGCGCTTCCCCCGCGACGCCGCCCGCCGCTTCGCCGCCATGCCCGACTCCGCCGACTGGCTGCACCGCGTGCGCATCGTCGGCATCGACCTGCGCGACCCCGCCCAGGTCATCGCGCTCGCCGACGACGTGGCGGCGCAGGGCCCCCTCGACATCCTCATCAACAACGCCGCCCAGACCGTGCGACGCTCCCCCGGCGCGTACTCGCCCCTGGTCGACGCCGAGGCCTCGCCACTCCCCGACGGCCCGTTGCCCGAGATCGTGAGCTTCGGCCACACCAACGACGCGCATCCGCTCGCCCTCGCCGATTCCGTGGCGAGTCATCCGATCCTCTCCTCCGGCCTGTTCGCCGGAACCATGACGGCCGACGACCTCACCGCGCTCGCGCTCGCGCCGGGCTCCAGCTCCCTCGCGAAGCTCGCCGATCGCACGGCCATCGACGCCGGCGGCCTCGTGCCCGACCTGCATCACACGAACAGCTGGGTGGCGAACGTCGAAGACGTCGACCCGCTCGAGATGCTCGAGGTGCAGCTCTGCAACACCACGGCCCCCTTCATCCTGGTGAGCCGACTGCGGCCGTCGCTCGCCGCGAGCGAGGCCAGGCGCACCTACATCGTGAACGTGTCTGCGATGGAGGGCGTCTTCGGTCGCGGGTACAAGGGTCCCGGGCATCCGCACACCAACATGGCCAAGGCGGCCCTCAACATGCTCACCCGCACCAGCGCGAAGGAGATGCTCTCCGACGGCATCCTCATGACCAGCGTCGACACCGGGTGGATCACGGACGAGCGGCCTCATCCGACCAAGGTGCGGCTCGCCGAGGAGGGCTTCCACGCCCCGCTCGACCTGGTCGACGGCGCTGCCCGCGTCTACGACCCGATCGTGCGCGGCGAGGCCGGCGAGGACGTAAGCGGCGTCTTCCTGAAGGACTACAAGCGCTCCGACTGGTGAGTCGAGGAGCCTGAGCGGTGACCGCATCCGCTTCAGCAGGTGACCGCATCCGCGGCGCTGGTGATTAGGCTGGATACTCGGACACGATCCGATCCATCCACTCCCCTCACACGCCGCAGGAGGCACCGTTGCCCGGAGAGAACCTCACCCGTATCGAAGCCGAGGAACGCGCCGGCATCGTCGCCGTGGACAGCTACGACGTCACCCTCGATCTGACGACGGGTGACGAGACGTTCCGCAGTGAGACCACTGTGCGCTTCACCGCGACCGAGGGCGCATCCACCTTCATCGACGCCATCACGCGCACGGTGCACTCCGTCACGCTCAACGGCACCGCCCTGGACCCCGCCACCGTCAGCGACGGTGTGCGCATCCAGCTCGACGGCCTGGCGGCCGTGAACGAGCTCACCGTCGTGGCCGACGCCATCTACACGAACACCGGCGAGGGCCTGCACCGCTTCGTCGACCCCGTCGACGGCGAGGTCTACCTCTACAGCCAGTTCGAGGTCCCCGACTCGCGCCGCATGTTCGCGGTGTTCGAGCAGCCCGACCTCAAGGCCACCTTCCGCTTCACCGTCACGGCGCCGGCGCACTGGGAGGTCGTGTCGAACTCTCCGACGCCCGAACCCACGGCGGTAACCGGAGACGCATCGGGCGACGCCAAGGCCGACGCCAGGACCTGGGCCTTCGAGCCCACCCACCGCATCTCGAGCTACATCACCGCCCTCGTCGCCGGCCCGTACTCCGTGGTGCGGAGCGAGCTCACGAGCCGCGACGGCCGCACCATCCCGCTCGGCATCTTCAGCCGCAAGAGCCTGGCCGAGTACCTCGACGCCGACTACATCTTCGAGAAGACCCGCCAGGGCTTCGCCTACTTCGAGGAGAAGTTCGACTACGCGTACCCGTTCACGAAGTACGACCAGCTCTTCGTGCCCGAGTTCAACGCCGGTGCCATGGAGAACGCCGGGGCCGTGACGTTCACCGAGGTGTACGTGTTCAGGTCGAAGGTGACGGATGCCATCAAGGAGCGTCGCGTCGTCACGATCCTGCACGAGCTCGCCCACATGTGGTTCGGCGACCTCGTCACCATGAAGTGGTGGAACGACCTCTGGCTGAACGAGTCGTTCGCCGAGTGGGCATCGACCATCGCCACAGCCGAGGCCACCGAGTGGCACGAGGCCTGGACCACCTTCAACTCCATGGAGAAGAGCTGGGCATACCGTCAGGACCAGCTGCCGTCGACCCACCCGATCGTCGCCACCATCAACGACCTCGAGGACGTTCTGGTCAACTTCGATGGCATCACCTACGCCAAGGGCGGATCGGTGCTCAAGCAGCTCGTCGCCTGGGTGGGCATCGACGCCTTCTTCACCGGCGTCGCGGCCTACTTCAAGAAGCACCAGTGGGGCAACACCACCCTCGCCGACCTGCTGTCCGAGCTCGAGACCGCCAGCGGTCGCGACCTGTCCGGCTGGGCGAAACTGTGGCTCGAGACCGCAGGCGTCAACACGCTTCGTGCCGACATCGAGACGGATGCCGCCGGCACCATCACGGCGTTCGCCGTCGACCAGACGGCGGTCGAGGCCTACCCGACCATCCGCCCGCACCGCCTCGCCATCGGGTTCTACTCGCTCCAGGACGAGAAGCTGGTGCGCACCCACCGCGTCGAGCTCGACGTCGACGGCGCCCGCACCGAGGTGGCCGAGCTGGTCGGGCTCACCCGCCCCGATCTCGTGCTGCTCAACGACGACGACCTCGCCTACGCGAAGATCCGTCTCGACGAGGCGTCGCTCGTCGTCGCCCTCGAGCACCTGCACGCCTTCGAGAACCCGCTGGCACGCTCGCTGGTCTGGGCCTCGGTCTGGGATGCCACCCGCGACGCCGAGGTGTCGGCGAGCGACTTCGTGCGTCTCGTGCTCGGCAACATCGCCTCGGAGACCGAGTCGACGACGTTGCGCATCGTGCTCGGCCAGGCCGTGCTCGCCGCCTCCGCCTACACCGACCCGAGCCACCGTCCCGAGACCGTCACCGCCCTGGCCGACACCTTCTGGTCGTTGGCGCAGCAGGCGGAGGCCGGAAGCGACGCGCAGTTCCAGTTCGTGAAGTACTTCGCCTCGATCGCCGAGTCGTCCTCGTACGTCAGCGAGCTCGAGTCGCTGTTCACCGGCGAATCCACGCTCGAGGGTCTCGACATCGACACCGACCTGGGCTGGGAGCTGCTGATCGCGCTCGTGGCGGCAGGTCGGGCGGACGAAAGCGACATCGACGCCCGCCTCGCGGAGGACAACACGGCGACGGGCGCCCAGTCGGCCGCCCACGCCCGGGCCGCGATCGCCACGGCCGAGGCCAAGCAGGCCGCGTGGAACTCCCTGGTCGAGGTGGACACCGCGCCCAACACGATCGTGCGCACCACGGGGCTCGGCTTCCAGCGCGCTGACGACACCAGCCTGCTCGAGAGCTTCGTGCCGCAGTACTTCGAGATGATCGGCCGCGTCTGGGAGGACCGCAGCTATGCGATCGCCGAGTTGCTCGTCGAGGGTCTCTACCCCACCGGGCTCGCGAACCAGGAGCTCGTCGACGCGACGCGCGAGTGGCTCGACGCGAACCCCGGGGTGCCGGCGCTGCGCCGCCTGGTGATCGAGAACCTCGCCGCGGTCGAGCGCGCACTGGCTGCCCAGGCTCGCGACGCCCTCACCGACTGATCACTCTCACGGGCTGATCACGGCCGGCTGCGATGCCGGTCGATCGGAACCTCATCCACCACACCACCAGCACCACACCGACGGAGGCACGCCCTTGCCCGCTGCGAACCTGACCCGCACCGAAGCCGAGGAGCGAGCCTCCGTCGTGCGTGTGCACGACTACACGGTCGCGCTCGACCTGACCCGCGGTCCGGAGGTGTTCGGCAGCGAGACGCACGTGCGCTTCGACGCCACGCCGGGGGCATCGACCTTCATCGAGGCGTCGACCCGGGCGATCCACGCGATCGAGCTCAACGGCGTCGCCCTGCCCGTCGGGCTGGGTGATGGAACCCGCATCCGTCTGGAGAATCTGCAGGCCGAGAACGTGCTGCGCGTCGTGTCGGATGCCGCATACACGAACACCGGCGAGGGCCTGCACCGCTTCGTCGATCCCGTCGACGACGCCGTGTACCTCTACACGGAGTTCGCCGTGGCCGAGGCGAACCGGGTCTTCGCCGTCTTCGACCAGCCCGACCTCAAGGCCACGTTCCAGTTCACCATCACGGCGCCCGACGACTGGCAGGTGCTGAGCAACGCACCGACGCCGCTGCCGGATGCCGGAGTCGCCGACGGCACCGCCGTCTGGGAGTTCCCGGCCGGACCCGTCATCTCGAGCTACATCGCCGCGATCATCGCCGGGCCCTACGCGGTGTGGCGTGATGTCGCCGAACTCCCCGATGGCCGCAGCATCCCGCTCGGACTGTTCACCCGCGCCTCCCTCGCAGAGTACGCGGACCCCGCAGTGATGTTCGACACCGTGCGCGTCGGCCTCGACTACTACGAGCGCAGCTACGGGGTCGAGTACCCCTACGACAAGTACGACCAGATCTTCGTGCCCGAGTACAACTGGGGCGCCATGGAGAACGTGGGCGCCGTCACCTTCAACGAGTCGTACCTGTTCCGGTCGAAGGTCTCCGAGCACCGTCGGCAGCAACGGACCGTCGTGATCCTGCACGAGCTCTCGCACATGTGGTTCGGCAACTCCGTGACCATGAAGTGGTGGAACGACCTGTGGCTGAACGAGTCGTTCGCCACCTGGACCAGCACCATCGCAGCGGCATCCGTCACGGAGTTCACCGACGCCTGGGCCACCTTCACGTCTGTGGACAAGACCCGAGCGGCCATGCAGGACCAGCTTCCGTCGACGCACCCGATCGTTGCGACCATCAACGATCTCGAGGACGTCGAGGTCAACTTCGACGGCATCACCTACGACAAGGGCGCGTCGGTGCTCAAGCAGCTCGTGGCCTGGGTGGGTCTCGACGAGTTCTATGCCGGAATCGGCATGTACCTGCGCAAGCACGGCGGCGGCAACGCGACCCTCCGCGACCTGCTCGACGAGCTCGAGGTCTCGAGCGGGCGGGAGCTCACGGACTGGTCGAGGCTGTGGCTCGAGACCGCCGGCGTCAACACGCTGCGGGCCGAGTTCGAGACCGACTCCGATGGCCGGTTCACGGCGTTCGCCATCGCCCAGACCGCCACCGCCGAGCACCCGACGCTGCGGCCCCACCGCCTCGCCATCGGTCTCTACGACCTCGACGCCGATGGAGCGCTCGTGCGGACGCACCGAGTGGAGGTCGACATCGACGGCGCCACCACCGACGTGCCCGAGCTCGTCCGCGTGACCCGCGGCGCCCTGGTGCTCATCAACGACGACGACCTCAGCTACGCCAAGATCCGTCTCGATGACGACTCGTTGGGCACGGCCATCGACCACCTCTGCGACCTCCAGGATCCCGTGGCCCGCGCGCTCATCTGGGGCGCCGTCTGGGACACCACCCGTGACGGTGAGACGCCCGCCGGTGACTTCGTGCGGCTGGTCCTCGGCAACATCTCCCACGAGGACCAGTCGTCGGCTCGCGGCACGGCCCTGTCGCAGCTGGAGCTCGCCCTGGCACGGTACATCGAGCCGGCTGCGGCCGAGCAGGTCGCCGCCGACTGCGGTGACGCCCTGTGGGCCCTCACCGTCTTGGCGGATGCCGGGTCCGATGCGCAGCTCCAGTTCGTGACGAGCTTCATCCGCATCGCCTCGACGGCCCCGCATCTCGACATCCTCGCCAGCCTCCTCGACGGGTCCGTCGCTCTCGAGGGCCTGAGCATCGACACCGACCTGCGCTGGGAGCTCGTGATCGCATTGGCCGCCGGTGGTGCGGCGACGGATGCCGACATCGACCACGCGCTCGCCTCCGACGACACCGCCAAGGGCCGGCAGTTCGCCGCCACCGCCCGCGCCGCGCGACCCGATGCCGAGGGCAAGCTCACCGCCTGGACCCGCGTCGCCACGGACGCGAGCCTCTCCAACGACATGGCGCGCGCCATCGCCACGGGGTGGGGGCGAGCCCACCCGGCATCGCTGCTCGAGCAGAGCATCGAGCCGTACTTCGAGATGCTCCAGAGCGTGTGGGCGGAGCGCAGCTACACGATGGCCGAACTCATCGTCGTGCGGCTGTTCCCGTCGGCCCTCGTCACGCCCGAGCTCGCCGCGGCAGCCCACGCCTGGCTCGCCGAGAACGACGCTCCGCCCGCCCTCGTGCGCCGCATCCGCGAGCTGGTGTCGGAGCTCGAGCGTGCCCTCACCGCCCAGCGCACCGATGCCGCCGCACGTTCAGAGGACGCCCAGATCAGCGCGTCCGACGCTCGTTAGACTGGCGCATCTATGAGTTGGTGGACAGAGTTCTGGGACACATTCGACGCCGCCTTCTGGGCTGACTTCACAGCGAAGGTCATCTCCGTCGCCGTGATCGTGATCGTGGCGCTGCTGCTGCGCTGGGTGCTGCACTTCGTCATCGAGCGGGTGGTTCACCGCATCGTCACCGGCGCCAAGAAGGGCCAGGCGAGCGACGACACGCAGGCCATAGCGGCAGCCTCGCCGCTCGCCGCCGTGCGGATCGTGCAGCGCACCCGCACGCTCGGCTCGGTGCTCAGCAACGTGGTCAACGTGACGATCTTCATCGTCGCCGTGCTGATGATCGTGAGCACGATCAGCCCCGACATCCTCGGGTCGTTCGCGCTGCTCTCCGCCGCGATCGGTGCCGGCCTCGGTTTCGGCGCCCAGAACATCGTGAAGGACGCGCTCAACGGCATCTTCATGGTGATGGAGGACCAGCTCGGCGTCGGTGACGTCGTCGACACCGGGCCCGCTACGGGAATCGTGGAAGCCGTCGGCATCCGGATCACGCAGATCAGGGATGTGAACGGCACGCTGTGGTTCGTGCGCAACGGCGAGATCCTGCGCGTCGGCAACATGTCGCAGGGGTGGGCCCGCGTGATCATCGACCTCGCGGTGCCCTACGAGGCCGACGTGGAAGCCGTCGAGAAGGCGATGCTCGACACGGCGCTCGACTTCGCAGCGACGCCGAAATGGCGCAGCCGCGTGCTCGAGAAGCCCGAGCTGTGGGGCATGGAGTCGATCTCGGCCGAGGCCGTCGTCATCAGGATCGTCGTCAAGGTGCGCACCTCCGCGAAGGACGATGTGTCGCGCGAACTGCGGATGCGCCTGAAGAAGGCCCTCGACGCCATGGGCGTGAAGCTCCCGTCTCTGAACAGCATCGTGCTGAGCGGCTTCGACGGCGCAGCCAGCGTCAAGGGTGCGAAACCCCCGCGCACGAAGCCTCTCGAGACCATTCCGGTCAGCAAGAACACGGCACCCCGACTGCCGCGCCGGGTGCGTGCCCCGAAGAAGCCGCCTCAGGCCCCGCCGACTCCCCCGAACGACAAGCCGGAGGCCTGACGCCATGACCGATCCCACCCAGCCTGCAGCGGGCGTTCAGCCGGCCGCCGTACACCTCCGTGACGGCGAGAACGGCACGCCCGTCACGGAGACGCTCTACGAGCAGATCGGCGGCCACGCCACCTTCCAGAAGCTGGTGCACGAGTTCTACATCGGCGTCGCCGACGACCCGGTCCTGAAGCCGATGTACCCCGAGGAGGACCTCGGACCGGCCGAGGAGCGCCTCACCCTCTTCCTCGAGCAGTACTGGGGCGGACCCGGCACCTACAGCGCCCAGCGCGGCCACCCGCGACTGCGGCTTCGGCACCAGCCGTTCAAGGTGAACCCCGACGCCCGCGACCGCTGGCTCGCCCACATGCGACACGCCGTCGACACTCTGGCGCTGTCGCCACTCCACGACGCCACTCTGTGGGATTATCTCGAACGCGCGGCCTTCGCGATGGTGAACACCTTCGACGACTGAGCCCGGCGCGCAACGCGGCGGCACCACGCGGTACTTTCCGCGACATCCGCAGTACCACCCCTGCACCACCCAGCACCACCCCTGCACCACCCCTGCTTGACGCAGGACCACCCCACTGCACCACCCGTGACGAAGGAGCCACATGTCTGAAACCGCCGACGCCATCGTGGTCGGAGCCGGCCTCGCCGGTCTGACCGCAGCAGCCGAACTGGTGCTCGCCGGCAAGACGGTGATCCTGGTGGAGCAGGAACCCGCCGCGTCGTTCGGCGGACAGGCCTGGTGGTCGTTCGGCGGCCTCTTCCTCATCGATTCGCCCGAACAGCGCCGCATGGGCGTGAAGGACTCTCGGGACCTCGCCGCGCAGGACTGGTTCGGATCGGCCGGCTTCGATCGCGAGGAGGACGAGTGGGGGCGTCGCTGGGCCGAGGCCTACCTCGACTTCGCCGCCGGCGAGAAGCGCGCCTGGCTGCACCAGATGGGCGTGCGCTGGTTCCCCGTCGTCGGGTGGGCCGAGCGCGGCGGCTACGGCGCCGTCGGTCCCGGCAACTCGGTGCCCCGCTTCCACATCACCTGGGGCACCGGTCCGGGCGTCGTGGCGCCGTTCGCCGACCGCGTGAAGGCCGGCGAGGCGGCCGGGCTCGTGCGCATCCGTCACCGCCATCGTGTCGACGGTCTCATCGTCGAGGACGGCGCTGTCGTCGGAGTGCACGGCGCCGTTCTGGCTCCGGATGCCGCAGACCGGGGAGCACCGAGCAACCGCGACGTCGTCGGAGAGTTCAGGTTCGAGGCTCCCGCCGTCATCGTCGCCTCCGGCGGGATCGGCGGCAACCACGACCTGGTGCGCGCGCAGTGGCCGAAGCGCCTCGGCGAGCCCCCGGCGACCATGCTCTCGGGCGTTCCCACGCACGTGGACGGCCGGATGCTCGGCATCACCGAACAGGCCGGCGCCCGCCTCGTCAACGGCGATCGCATGTGGCACTACACCGAGGGCATCACGAACTACGCGCCCATCTGGGACAAGCACGGCATCCGCATCCTGCCGGGTCCGTCGTCGCTCTGGTTCGACGCCGAGGGCAAGCGCCTGCCCGGCCCCCTGTTCCCGGGCTTCGACACGCTCGGAACCCTGGAGCACATCGTGGCGACGGGCCACGACTACAGCTGGTTCGTACTCACCCAGAAGATCATCGAGAAGGAGTTCGCGCTGTCGGGCAGCGAACAGAACCCCGACCTCACCGGGAAGGACCTCAAGCTGCTCGCGCAACGCGTGAAGGCCGGAGCCCCGGGTCCGGTGGAGGCGTTCAAGGAGAAGGGCGTCGACTTCGTGGTCGCCGACACCCTGCCCGAGCTGTTCGTGGGTATGAAGAAGCTCTCGCCCGATGTCGAGCTCGACTTCGCGGGCATCGAGCGCGAGCTCGTCGCGCGTGACCGCGAGATCGAGAACGAGTTCTCGAAGGATGCGCAGGTCAACGCACTGCGGGGCGCCCGCAAGTACCGCGGCGACAAGCTCATCAGGGTGGCGAGCCCGCACCGCATCCTCGACCCTGCTGCCGGTCCTCTTATCGCGGTGAAGCTGCACATCCTCACGCGCAAGAGCCTCGGCGGCATCCAGACGAACCTCGACGGACAGGCGCTCGCGGCCGATGGCACGCCGATCACCGGCCTGTACGCGGCCGGTGAGGCCAGCGGCTTCGGCGGAGGCGGGGTGCACGGCTACCGTGCACTCGAGGGAACCTTCCTCGGCGGATGCCTCTTCTCGGGCCGGCAGGCCGGGCGGGCCGTGGCGCGGCTCTGACGCCGGAACAGGCCGGATCGACACAACGTCACGGGAACAGGCCGATCCAGCCTGTTCCCAGGCGTCTGGCCTGTTCTCGACGCCGCAGACCTCAGCCCTTGAGCGACCAGGCCTTGCGACGGATGAGCACGTGGCCCCGCTTGGTGGTCAGGCGCGTCCACGGACCCGTCTCGAAGACGTTCACCGGGTCGTCGGCGTGCAGGAAGCCCAGGCTGAGCGCTGCGAAGGCGGCGCCGGCCGGAACGTGCTCGAGGCCGTCGATCGGGCGGCCCCAGACCTCGGCGCGGGCTCGGGTCACGAGCTGCTCCCCGGTGCCCGTCGGAACGGCGTCGGCGATCTCGGCGATGCCGGCGTGGGCGGCGAGTTCGAGGTGGACGGCATCCGTCGACCCCTGAGGGTGCCAGCCACCGCGTGGCGGCGAGATGCCCGCCCAGGTGACGCTGCCGACCTCGTGCGGCACGCCGATCTCGGCCGGGCCATCGCCGCCGGCGCTCTCGACGCGCGCCAGGCGGTCGAGCAGCGACCGGCTGGGGACGACGGCGTCGAAGGCGCCCGTGTCGGCCAGAGCGAAGGTGCGCAGGCCGAGCACGGTCGGCGTCTCGTCGAGGAGACCGCGCGGGTAGAGGATCGCCGTGTAGACGGCGAGCACGCCGGAGCCTGCGATCAGGCGCACGGAGCCGTCCTCCACGCGAGAGGCTCGGGACAGGTAGGTGGTGAGGTCGCCGACGCTCGGGCGGTCGGTGAGAAGGAATGACTGGCTCATCTGCCCTCTAAACTACCGGAGGGACGGGCCCCGACTCGCATCGGTGAGCCCCCACTCCGCGCGAGACGAACACGAGGTGCACATGACGAACCCCATCGACGGCCTGCTCGACGTGCTCGATCTGGTCGACACCGGGGCACGCACCAGCGAGGACATCTTCACCGGCCCGAGCCAGTGGATGCCGCACGGCCGCGTCTTCGGCGGCCAGGTGCTCGCACAGTCCGTCGTGGCGGCCAGCCGAACCGTGCCCGACGACCGCGCCGTGCACTCGATGCACGGCTACTTCCTGCGGCCGGGCGACGTCAACCTGCCGATCACCTTCTCGGTCGATCGCATCCACGATGGCCGATCGTTCGCGACTCGACGAACGCAGGCCTACCAGAACGGGGTGCCGATCCTCTCGATGATCGCGTCGTTCCAGGACCCTGATGACGGCGTCGACCACCAGATCGAGATGCCCGGCGACATCCCCGCCCCCGAGTCCCTGCCGACGACGGCCGAGCTCATCGGGCACATCGATCACGACGTGGCCCGCTACTGGTCCACCGAGCGCGCCTTCGACGTGCGCCACGTCGAGTCGCCCATCTTCCTGTCCGTCGAGGGCGAGCGCGTTGCCCACCAGGCGGTGTGGATGAAGGCCGCCGGTCCCCTGCCCGACGACGACAGGCTGCACCGGGCCGCGCTCGCGTACGCGACCGACTACTCGATCCTCGAATCGCCGATGCGTCGACACGGTGTTCCGTGGGCCATGCGCGGGCTCAGGGTGGCGAGCCTCGATCACGCGATGTGGTGGCACCGCTCGGGCCGCGTCGACGAGTGGCTGCTCTACGTGCAGGACTCCCCCAGCGCATCGGGTGGCCGTGGCCTCGCGCGCGGAAGCATCTTCAGCGCCGACGGCGTGCTGCTCGCCAGCGTCGCCCAGGAGGGCATGATCCGCGTTCCCGACGCCCGCTGAGGCATCGCGCGCCAACGGTCAGTGCTCGAGTTCGGCCTGGAGCAGCACGTCGTCGGATCCGAGCGCGCGGATGTCGACCATGGTGATGCGCTCGATGGGCACATCGGTCGAGCCGTCGGCGCGCACATCGGTGCCCGGGGCGGCACTCCAGCTCGAGACCAGGCGGGAGTCTCCTGCGTCGTCGGTCACGTAGAGGCCGTAGCGGTCGGATGCCGCAGAGCCGGCGTCGCTGATGCTGCCGCCGCTGTCTCCGTACCGGTCGTTCCCCGCGCCGCTGCCGCCGCCGTCCCTGTACCGGCAGTGCGTCGAGAAGGCGGTTCCCCACGCCTCACCCACCACTCTGACGTCGGCGCTCAGAGCCGTCTGGCCGGTGCTGTCGAGATGCAGGGTCTCGGCCCGCGCCGCCGGAGGACTCGCCACACCGCCGATCGAGAGCACCAGGGCGACGGTCACGGCTGCCACTCCGAGCGCTGCTGCGGCGACGATGCGGCCCCGACGACGTCGGCGGCGCCGGGGACGCGGCTCGGGCTCGGCCACTGGCGCAGCAGCCTGCTGCACAGGCTGGTCGGCTGCGGCATCCGGGATCTCCTCGATCGACACCCGCGACAGCAGGCCGGGCATGCCGGAGACCTCGGCGACTGCAGCGCTGCAGCGCGGACAGGTCGCGAGGTGGTCCTCGTAGTCGAGACGCTCGCGCGAGCTCAGCGCCCCCAGCACGTAGGCGGCATCCCAGTCCGAGTAGGCGTCGATGGTCGCGCTCATCGTCCGGTCACCCCGCGTTCCTGCAGGGCGAGGCGCAGTGCGCGCAGAGCGTAGTGCAGCCTCGACTTGACGGTGCCGCTGGGCACGCCGAGCTCGTCGGCCGCCTCGGCCACCGATCGTCCGCCGTAGTAGACCGTCACGAGCACGGCACGATGATCGCCACTCAGCTCGCCGAGGGCATCGGCGATGAGCCAGCGGTCGAGGGCGGCATCCGTCGCATCGGCCTCCATCACCTCGGGAACATCGTGCACGGCGAACTCCTGCTGCACTCGAGCGCTCCTCCTGTCGTCGATCACGAGATTGCGGGTCACCGTGAACAGCCAGGCCCGTGCCGAGCTCTCGGACTGGTCGAGGATCTCCGGGCGCCGCCAGGCTCTCAGCATGACCTCCTGGACGATGTCGTCGGCCAGCGCCCTGTCACCGGTCAGTCGCACGACGTAGCGCCAGAGCGCCGGCGCATGCTCGTCCTGGATGACGCGCAGAGCCTCGGCCCGGTCATCGCTCACGAGAGCACCTCCATCGTTAACACGAATGGCGCGGGTCTTCGGTTCAGTCGCACTCACTCACAGGCCGGTTGAACGTTTCGCGAGGCTGCGCCGTGTTCCCTGTAGAACCGTCTTCCCTCCAGAACTGCCAAGCTACTCCGGCTTCATCCAACGTCAATCGAGAGGATCGCCCAGCACCATGACCGAGCAGAAGATCATCACGCGCCGAGCAGCACTCGTCATCAGCGGAGCCGGCGCGAGCGCCATCGCCCTCGCTGCGTGCACTCCGGGCACCGATCCGGGCACAGCGCCTGCCGACTCCGCAACGACGGATGCCGACTCTCAGGCACCATCGGCCTCATCGTCGGCCGCCCCTGACGCCGGAGGCGCATCCGGAACCGAAGTGGCCAAGCTCGCCGACATCCCCGTCGGAGGGTCGATCGACGCGAAGCTCGGCGCCGACCCGATCGTGCTGGCGCAGCCGACCGCCGGTGAGGTGGTGGGCTTCAGCGCCATCTGCACCCACCAGCAGTGCGTGGTCGCCGCAGCTGCGACGGAGTTCGACTGCCCCTGTCATCAGTCGCGCTTCGACGCCGTCACCGGGGAGCCGTTCCCCGGGAGCAAGGCGCTCACGGGCCTCGCGAAGCTCACGATCACCGTCGACGGCGACACCGTGCTCGCGTCGGCGTGAGCAGCGGCATCCGACATGGACTACTCATTCAACGGACTCCCCGTGCACGTCCTCATCGTGCACGCCGTCGTCATCGTGGTGCCCGTCGCCGCGATCGTGGTGCTGCTGGCGACGGTGTGGCCACGGGCGAGGCGCTGGTTCGGACTGGTCACGCCGATCCTCGGGGTGATCGCCGCTGCGCTCGTCTACGTGGCGAAGGAGGCGGGCGAATGGCTGAAGGACCGCCTGCCCGACTCGCCGCTCATCCAGGAGCACGCCGATCTCGGCGACACTCTGCTGCCGTGGGCCATCGCGCTGGCCGTCCTGTCCATCGTCGTCTACGGCTGGTATCGCGTGGTCGACAAGCGAGCCGCTGACGAGGCCCCGTCAGCGTTGGTGCGACGCATCGTCGCGATCATCCTGGCCGTCGCGGCCGTCGTCGTCGTGCCTGCAGGCATCATCACGACCGTGCTCATCGGCGAGTCCGGCTCTCGCGCAGTGTGGGAGGGCTCGTTCAGCGACACTCCGCTCGATCCCGCCCCGTGAGGCACGAGTGCGGAGCGAGCGCGCCGAAACGAAGGGAACGCCGGCCCGCACGGCTATGAGCGCGACGGCGCCCGCTTCGTGAAGGCGACCGGCTCGTCGAGATACGGAGTCCAGGACGCCCGTTCATGGTCGTTGATGCGACGCGGGCGACCGGATGCGGCATCCACCAGCACGATCGTCGTCGCCGCCCGGGCGTAGAGCACCGCGGGCTCGACGCCGACGGGCGACCACACTTCGTAGCAGACCTCGAGGCTCGCTCCACCCATCCGCCCGATCCAGAGCTGAACGTCGAGTGGCAGCCGCTGGTAGGGCACCTGCGCGAGGTACTCGACCTCCTGGCGGGCGATGATCGTGAGGGTCGCGGCACCCGGACGACCGTCGAGCACGGCGGTCGAGGCGCCGACGGCCGTGTCGCCGTGGACGGCCTCGTCCGTCTCCCAGAACGCCTGGATGCGCGCCTCCTCGAGAAGGCGCAGCATCGAGGCGTTGTTGACGTGGGCGTAGGCGTCGAGGTCGCTCCAGCGCAGCCGGATCGGTACGTTGAGCCTCACGAGTCGAGCCGACCGCTCAGTCGCGGGTGAGCTTGCGATAGGTCGAGCTGTGCGGCTTCGCGGCGTCGGCCCCGAGGCGCTCGATCTTGTTCTGCTCGTACGACTCGAAGTTGCCCTCGAACCAGTACCAGTTGCCCGGGTCGTCCTCGGTTCCCTCGTAGGCGAGGATGTGCGTCGCGATGCGGTCGAGGAACCACCGGTCGTGAGTGATGACCACGGCGCAGCCGGGGAACTCGAGCAGGGCGTTCTCGAGGCTCGACAGGGTCTCGACGTCGAGGTCGTTGGTGGGCTCATCGAGGAGCAGAAGGTTGCCGCCCTGCTTGAGCGTCAGCGCCAGGTTCAGACGGTTGCGCTCACCGCCCGAGAGCACGCCGGCAGGCTTCTGCTGGTCGGGTCCCTTGAAGCCGAAGGTTCCGACGTAGGCGCGCGACGGCACCTCCATCTTGCCGACCTGGATGTAGTCGAGACCGTCGGAGACGACCTCGAACAGGGTCTTCTTCGGGTCGATGCCGCCACGGGTCTGGTCGACGTAGGAGATCGAGACGGTCTCGCCGACCTTGACCTCTCCGGCATCCGCAGGCTCGAGGCCGACGATGGTCTTGAACAGGGTGGTCTTTCCCACACCGTTCGGGCCGATGATGCCGACGATGCCGTTGCGCGGAAGCGAGAAGCTGAGCCCGTCGATGAGCGTGCGGTCGCCGAAGCCCTTCTTCAGGTTCTTCACCTCGAGCACGATCGCGCCGAGACGCGGTCCCGGCGGAATCTGGATCTCCTCGAAGTCGAGCTTCTTCGTGCGCTCGGCCTCGGCTGCCATCTCCTCGTAGCGAGCGAGACGGGCCTTCGACTTGGCCTGGCGGCCCTTGGCGTTGGAGCGCACCCAGTCGAGCTCCTCGGAGAGCCGCTTGGAGAGCTTCGCGTCCTTCTTGCCCTGGACGGCGAGACGCTCCTGCTTCTTCTCGAGGTAGGTCGAGTAGTTGCCCTCGTAGGGGTAGAGGCGGCCGCGGTCGACCTCGGCGATCCACTCGGCCACGTGGTCGAGGAAGTACCTGTCGTGGGTCACGGCGAGCACGGCGCCGGGGTACTTTGAGAGGTGCTGCTCGAGCCAGAGCACGCTCTCGGCGTCGAGGTGGTTGGTGGGCTCGTCGAGGAGCAGCAGGTCGGGCTTCTGCAGCAGCAGTTTGCAGAGCGCGACGCGGCGCTTCTCACCACCGGAGAGGTGGCCGATCATCTCGTCGCCCGGCGGGCAGCGGAGCGCGTCCATGGCCTGCTCGAGCTGGGAGTCGAGGTCCCAGGCGTCGGCGTGGTCGATCTCCTCCTGCAGGGTGCCCATCTCGGCGAGCAGGGCATCGAAGTCGGCATCGGGCTCGGCCATCGCGAGGGAGATCTCGTTGAAGCGGTCGACCTTCGCCTTGATCGGGCCGACGCCCTCCTGCACGTTCTCGAGAACCGTCTTGGTCTCGTCGAGAACCGGCTCCTGCATCAGGATGCCGACGGAGTAGCCCGGCGTCAGTTTGGCCTCGCCGTTGGACGGCGTGTCGAGTCCGGCCATGATCTTGAGGATCGTGGACTTTCCGGCACCGTTCGGACCCACGACGCCGATCTTGGCGCCGGGGATGAACGCCATCGTGACGTCGTCGAGGATGAGCTTGTCGCCCACGGCCTTGCGGGCGCGGACCATCGAGTAAATGTAATCGGCCATAGCGCCTACCAGTCTATGGGGCGCGTCTCTCCCAGCAGACAGGCTCCCTGGCCCGACGGGGCGGCGACCTCGCTGTGGTAGCCACCGGATGCCGGTCCGTACTGTCCGATCAGGCACTCGCCGGTGAACAGCACCGACCATTGGATGCTGTCTGCCGGGAGGTCGATCGCCGTTCGGTCCGGTGTGACCTGCATGGCGGCCTTGTCGAACCCGCCGGCGACGAGGGCATCCACGAAGTCGCGTCCACCGGCGGCCGCGTTCGCGGCGATCACGGCGTTGTTGACGAGATCGAAGTAGTCGAGGTTCTCACCGGCCGAGAGGCCCGGCTCCAGTTCGGGGACCGCCGGTGCCGTGGCCGTGGGCGTGGGTGACGCCGTCGGGACGTTGGTCGTCGGCGAGGGAACCGGGGCCGCAGGGGTGCAGGCGCTGAGTGCGCCAGCCGCAGCGATGATGAGAGCCGCACTGGTCAGCATCCGGTTGCGTCGACGCACGCCCCGCTCCTCGTCCGCCACCCCACGGAGGCACACCCCAGAGTCTAGGGTCGCCGTCAGAACGGGGTGTCATCGGCTCCGACGAGCGCCGGGGCGTCGGAGGACTCCGACAGCGGCACCGTCCACCCGCTGCGCGGGGCGGCGTCCGCGTCGCCGCTACCTGATCCCGGAGGCGCCTGCTCGGACTGCTGCACCTGCAGCTCGGCCGAACCGGACGATGCCGACTCGGTCCGTTGCGTCTTCGCGTAGGTACTGGTGCCCCACGCGAGGTTGTGCCCGACGGCGTCGGCCTCGAGGTCGACGGCCGTGCCGCGCCCCTTGTCGTTCTCCCAGGTGCGCACCCGCAGCCTCCCGGAGACGATCACGTTGTCACCGCGGTGGACGGACTGCTCCACATGCTCGCCGAGCGTGCGGAACGCCTCGACCGTGAACCAGCTGGGGTCGGCGTCGACCCACTCGTTCTTCTTTCTGTCGTAGTACCGTTCGCTCACGGCGATGCGGAATGTCACTTTGCGTGCGCCGCCGGAAAGGATCGTCGACGCAGGGTCTGTTCCGACGTTTCCGACGATGGTGATGGGGTTCGACATGGCTTCCTCCGTGTGGTCTCCTGCCCCGATGCGCTCGCTCCGGGGACGCGGCCCGCTCCGCTCGCACCCGTGCCTGGAATGCTCCCGGACGGGCCGCGTTGAACACATGCTGGCGGCATCCGGAATCATCGATCGGGCGGCATCCGCTGTCCGTTCGAAAGCTGAAGCGGGCCGCGCGTTGGGGAGGAGGCGCGAGCGGCACGAGCGTCGCCACCGAGCCCTAGGCTGACTTCATGCCTTATGTCGCCGCCCCCACCCGCTATGACGAGATGACCTACCGCCGCACCGGACGCAGCGGCCTGAAGCTCCCCGCGCTGTCGCTGGGACTCTGGCACAACTTCGGCGACGAGCGGTCGACCGACGTGCAGCGCGCGATCCTGCGCCGCGCCTTCGACCTGGGCATCACGCACTTCGACCTCGCGAACAACTACGGCCCTCCCTACGGTTCTGCGGAGACCAACTTCGGCCGCATCTTCGCCGAGGACTTCCGCGGCTACCGCGACGAGGTGATCATCTCGAGCAAGGCCGGCTACGACATGTGGCCCGGCCCGTACGGCGACTTCGGATCGCGCAAGTACCTGCTGTCATCGCTCGACCAGTCGCTCGGGCGCCTGGGCCTCGACTACGTCGACATCTTCTACTCCCACCGCCCCGACCCCGAGACCCCCATCGAGGAGACCATGGGTGCGCTCGCGACCGCGGTGCAGCAGGGCAAGGCGCTCTACGTCGGCATCTCGAACTACGACCCCGAGCAGACGAAGGCGGCTGCCGCGGCTCTCGCCGAGCACAAGATCCCCCTGACGATCCACCAGCCGCGGTACTCCATGTTCGATCGCCACATCGAGGACGGCCTGTTCCCCGTGCTCGACGAGCTGGGCACCGGCAGCATCGTGTTCTCGCCCCTCGCCCAAGGGCTGCTCACGGACCGCTACCTCGACGGCAAGGTTCCCTCCGACTCCCGCGCGGCCACCAGCCGTTTCCTCTCCGAGGACAGCATCGACTCCGACTACCTCGAGCGTCTGCAGGGCCTGAAGACGGTGGCGGATGCCCGCGGTCAGTCGATCGCGCAGCTCGCGCTGTCGTGGGTCCTGCGGCACTCGACCGTCACGAGCGCCCTCGTGGGTGCGTCGAGCGTGGCTCAGCTTGAGCAGAACGTCGCAGCGCTCGAGGCGCCGGCACTCTCCGCCGAGGAGATCGCCGCGATCGAGCCCTTCGCTGTGCACGGCACCGGCCAGCGCTAGGGGTGGGCTACCTCTACGCCCTGGCGGCCGCACTGCTGTTCGGCATGAACGGGTCGGTCACCAAGGTGATCGTGGAGGCCGGCATCACGCCGGCGCAGCTGACGTTCTGGCGGGTGGCATCCGTCACAGTCATCGCGGGTGCCATCCTGCTGGTGACGAACCGCCGGGCGTTCCGCATCACGGGGCGTCAGCTGGCCGTCATGGCGGCGCTCGGCATCTTCGGCGTCGCCCTGCTCCAGTGGACCTACGCCGTCGCCGTGAGTCTGCTCCCGGTCGGCATCGCCCTGCTGCTCGAATACCTCGCGGTGCTCGCCGTCGCCGTGATCGCCCGGGTGGTGTTCAAGGAGCGGGTGAAGCCGCGCATCTGGGCCGCGATCGCGCTCGTGCTCATCGGCCTCGCCGTCGTCGCGCAGATCGGGCAGTCGACGTTGAACGCCGTCGGGGTGCTGTTCGCCTTGGCCGCCGCGGCCACCCTGACGGTCTACTTCGTGGTGGGCGAGAGGCAGGTGGGGGCGACGTCGCCGCTCGCCGTCGGCTTCTGGTCGATGGGCTTCGCCACGGTCTTCTGGGGTGTGCTCAGCGGATGGTGGCACGTCGATCCCGCACTGCTGGGATCCACGGTGTCACTCGGCGGCAACCTGGATGGGGTGAGCGTCCCACTCGCGATACCGCTGCTCTGGAATGCCGTGCTCGGCTCGTTCGCGCCCTTCCTGCTCTCGCTGCTCGCGCTCAAGCACCTGACTGCCACGGCTGCAGGCATCACCGCATCCTCGGAGGTGCTGTTCGCCTTCGGAATCGCGTGGCTCTGGCTGGGCGAGACCCTCACCGTCGTGCAGCTGCTCGGAGTCGCCCTCGTCACCGTCGGCATCGTGCTCGCGCAGACGGCTCGCGCCGGCAAGGTCCTCGACGCCGATCTCGCAACGGGAACGCTGGCGGCGGAGAAGCTGTTCTGAGTCGTCCTTCCTGGCTCCGAACGGATGTCGGTGGTCGCTTCTAGCCTGATGGGACAGAGGAAAGCACCGGGCCGGCGCACACGAGGAGACAGCATGACTGCAACGATCGAGATCCGTTCCCTGCGACCCGGCACCGCCCTCGAGGCTCGTGTTCCCGGCTTGGAGTTCGCGCCGGTGCGCGCCGACCTGTGGCGGGTCGTCACCGATCGTGGCGACGTCCGCGGTCACATCGAGCGCCTCGGCAGCGGAGACCTCGGGCGTTTCACGGCGCGTCTCTCGCGTGGCGGCTCCCGCACGCTCACTCTGGGCGAGTTCTGGACGGCGCAGGCCGCAGCGGAGAGCTTCGCGTAGCCCGAGCGGCGTTCGACCGGGTTGCAGGAGCGCCTTCGGCCACGCCGGGCCCTGATCCCCGGCATCCGTCGCACCCGCGGGTAAAGTGCGCCACATGCAGTGGATCACGGACTTCTTCAACTGGCTCTTCTCGGATGACGCACGCCCCACGCTCTTCGCAGCCGGAGTGCTCGTCGTCGCCATGGTGCTCTCGGCGCTGCTCGCAGCCTGGGTGGCACGCGCCGCCATCCGCAGTCTCATCGATCAGCGCGACCGTGAGGTGAAGGCGACCGCCATCGCCGCACTCATCGACGCCGCCACCGAGTCGTCGGTGTGGAACTCCCTCACCCCGCAGGAGCAGGTGCTCGCCGACCGCGCCGTGGGCGAAGCCGACATCCGCGTGCGCATGCTCCCGATCCGCGGCGCCGCCGTGGCCGCGAACTGGGCAGCCCACCAGCTGCACGAGATGAAGCGTGCATCCGCGACCTTCGGCTACGAGCTCGAACCCGCTGTCGTCGAGTTCCGCGACCGCCTCGTCGACTGGCAGAAGCGCCCGGCCCGCGCACGCAAGCTGTTCCAGACCGATCTCGAGCGCTGGAAGGTCATGAACACCGCCGCCGAGAAGGCACTGCTCGCCGAGCAGGATGCCTGGGTCGCCGAACAGCACCACCAGCAGTTCGAGCCGGCAGCAGCCACCACCCCCTACACGCCGGCGATGGCTCCGTTCACCCCGACACCGGCATCCGATGCCTCGACCGAGACCCAGCGACTTCTCGACGACGTCTCCGCGCTCCCGGCGCGTCGCAAGGACGACGACCGCACCGACGTGATCACGACGCCCTAGTCGTCTGTTCCCGGATCGACGAAGGGAGAGCGGGCCTCGCCGGCCCGCTCTCCCTTCGTCTTCGTGCGAGTACATGTGAGCGACAGCCTCGGCGGCTCCGTCACCGTCAGCAGCACCGGTGAGTGGTGGCCGCGCCGGGTCAGCGCGCGGGCTTCCACCACGTGTCGAAGGGGCTGACCGGATCGCGGCGCTTGTGCTGCGTGGCCAGATAGCGGTTCTCGATCGCCTCGGCCACGGCATCGGACACGTCACGGCCCTCGAGGAAGTCGTCGATGTCGGTGTAGGTGAGCCCGAGATTCGCCTCATCGGTCTGGCCGGGGTTCTCGTCGAGCAGATCGGCCGTCGGCGCCTTCGAGGAGAGCACGTCAGGTGCGTCGAGGTACTGCAGCAGAGAGCGGCCCTGGCGCTTCGTCAGCCCCGACAGCGGAAGGATGTCGGCACCACCGTCGCCGAACTTGGTGAAGAAGCCCGTCACGGCCTCGGCGGCGTGATCGGTGCCGACGACGAGAAGTCCGTGCTGGCCGGCGATGGCGTATTGCGCGATCATCCGCGCGCGGGCCTTCACGTTGCCCTTGTTGAAGTCGGAGAGCGGTTCATCGAGGGCGTCGGCGTACTCGGCGGCGAAGGCGTCGGCACTGTCCTGGATGTTGAACTCGGCGCGCTTCTGCGGCCGGATGAAGTCGAGTGCGAGCTGGGCGTCGGCCTCGTCGGCCTGCACCTTGTAGGGCAGCCGCACAGCGATGAAGGCGGCATCCACACCCTCGGAGGCCAGCTTCTCGATGGCCAGCTGGCACAGCCGCCCGGCCAGGGTCGAGTCCTGCCCTCCGCTGATTCCGAGCACGAAGCCGCGCGTTCCGGCGCGCTTCGTGTACTGCACGAGGAAGTCGACCCGGCGTTCCACCTCCGCCGCCGGATCGATCGTCGACTGCACGTTCAGTTCCTGGATGATCTGTGCCTGAAGCTCTCGCATGCTTCGAATCTACTGCGCGCTCGTTTCAGACTCGTTACCCCTCGGGATAGTCCATGGCGATGATCGTCCCCCTCCCATCGACGGATTCGGGACCCGAGAGGCGGCCTGCCGATATCATCCGAGGGCATGCCCCGCCGGCCGGTCTGGAGACTCCCATGGACGACATCTCGTTGAGCTCGATGGTGCTGGTGCCCGCCATCGCCGTCGCCGCACCTCTTCTGGGCCGCCTCCTCGGACGGCTCATCCCTGTGCCGTTGGTCGTCTTCGAGATCCTCCTGGGCCTGCTGCTCGGCCCTGCGGTGCTCGGCTGGGTGCACCCCGGTGGCTTCTTGGAGGTGTTGTCGCAGTTCGGGCTCGCCATGCTGTTCTTCCTCGCAGGCAATGAGATCGATTTCGCCACGATCAAGGGCCGTCCGATGAAGCGCGCCGTGCTCGGCTGGCTCATCTCCCTCGTCGCCGGGGTGCTGGTCGGTATCGCCCTGGCCCCCACCGTCGGCGCCGGCATCTTCATCGGTGTCGCACTCACCTCGACCGCGCTCGGAACTCTCCTTCCCGTGCTGCGGGATGCCGGTGAGCTGAAGACGCCGTTCGGCATCGCCGTGCTCGCCGTCGGTGCCATCGGAGAGTTCGGTCCGCTCCTGGCGATCTCACTGTTCCTCGGCGGCCGATCACCCGGGGTCGCGGCCATCGTCCTGATCGCGTTCGCCGCCATCGCCGGTCTCGCCATCTGGGTGGCCGCCCGTGGGTACGGTCGGCGTCTGCACCGCGTCATCACCTCGACGATCCACACGAGCGGCCAGTTCGCCGTGCGCCTCGTCATGTTCACCCTGTTCACCCTGAGCGCCCTCAGCATCATGTTCGGGCTCGACATGCTTCTCGGGGCGTTCGCCGCCGGCATCCTGTACCGGCTGCTGCTCACCGGCGCACCCGAGAAGGACGCCGAGGCGATCGAGTCGAAGCTCGAGGCCGTCGGCTACGGATTCCTCGTTCCGGTGTTCTTCATCGACACTGGACTCTCGTTCGACTTGGCCGCTCTGCTGGGCGACACGCGCAATCTGCTCCTGCTGCCGATCTTCCTGCTGCTCTTCCTCGTCGTGCGCGGTCTGCCGAGCGTCATCGCGGCTCCTCCCGGCGCCGCCCGCGCCGACAGGGTCGCCATCGGACTCATGGGCGCGACAGCGCTGCCCATCATCGTGGCGGTCACGAACATCGGGGTCGACGAGGGCGATCTGACGACGGGCACCGCGGCATCGCTCGTCGGAGCCGGCCTGCTGAGTGTGCTGTTGTTCCCGCTCCTCGGGCTGGCGTTCCGGAAGCGCTCGCCCGACTACACCCCGGCGGCCCCGGACAAGGACGCGTTCATCGTCGAGGAGGGGTGAGGATGGAGGCCAGGCGGCACGGCGCACGCGGGGATCGACGCCGTTCCGTCGTGACTCGGTGCCGGTGACGATGCGCCGGCGGAGGGTCCTGCATCCGCCGAAGCGTCGGAACTTCCGCCGGATCGGATCGTGATGGTGCCCCCGGCAGGAATTGAACCTGCGACCAAGAGATTAGAAGGCTCCTGCTCTATCCGCTGAGCTACGGGGGCGCGATCGTCAACGATACCGCAGCGCTCGCGTGCGACCGCTCAGAGCGCTTTCGCCGCGGCGACGAGGACCTGCGCGAGGGTGGGCACCCCGGCGGCTCTGAAGACCTCGGTGCCGTTCGCTGAGCGGATGATCATGGTCGGAGTGGAGCGGATGTTCTCCGCCTCGGCGGCGTGCATGTTGTTGGCGACGTCGTACTCGGCGACCTCGGCATCCGGAACGAGACGCGCAGCCTCGGCGACCACCGCCCTGGTCTGCATGCAGGGCTCGCAGAAGGCGGATGTGTAGAGCTCGAGCAGCATCGTTCCAGTCTACGGAGCGTCGCAGGCGGATCGCGTGTCGCCGGGCGCACGTAGACTCGCCTCATGAGCAGTGGTGTAGATCGACTCGTCTGGGTCGACTGTGAGATGACCGGACTCGACCTCGCCGTCGACGAACTCGTGGAGATCGCGATCGTGATCACCGATTACGACCTGAGGCCGCTCGACGAGGGCATCAGCATCGTGATCAAGCCCGACGACAGCGCCCTCACGACGATGGGCGACTTCGTGCGCAACATGCACACGGAATCGGGGCTCATCGAGGAGATCCCCCACGGTGTGAGCGTCGCTGAAGCCGAGTACCAGGCCATCGAGTACGTGCTGAAGCACGTGCCCGCCGACGCCAAGGCGCCCCTGGCCGGCAACAGCATCGGCACCGATCGCACCTTCCTGCACGCCTTCATGCCGCGGCTCGACGCCCAACTTCACTACCGCGTCGTCGACGTGTCGTCGATCAAGGAACTCGCCCGTCGCTGGTTCCCCCGCATCTACTTCAACGCTCCCCCGAAGGCCGGCGGACACCGGGCCCTCGCCGACATCCTGGAGTCCATCCGCGAGCTCGAGTACTACCGGCGGGCCATGTTCGTGCCCGACCCCGGACCCACGTCCGAAGAGGCGCAGGCGGCTGCGGCATCCGTCGTGTCAGATTTCACCTCCCGGGTGTAATACACTTCTCTAGTTGCCTTTCGCGCAGCGCCGGATCTCCGGAGCTTCTCGGCAGGCGCATGGTGGGTATAGCTCAGTTGGTAGAGCGCCTGGTTGTGGTCCAGGAGGTCGCGGGTTCAAGCCCCGTTACTCACCCCAATGAAGCAGGCCCCGGAG
>LMOK01000001.1:0-116399 GCA_001423545.1 Leifsonia sp. Leaf325 | reverse complement strand
CGGGCCAACGGGAAGGTCGCGGGTTCAAGCCCCGTTACTCACCCCAATGAAGCAGGCCCCGGAGAGATCCGGGGCCTTTCTCATCACCCGTGGTTGCTGTTCGACGGAGGCAGGGCATGGCACATCGCACCCCGACGGCGCGAGCCGTCGACATCGGCATCACCGTGCTGCTGATGCTCGTCTCCGTTGCGCTGGCCGTGGCGTTCTTCTCCGCCGGGCTCCTCTGGGCGCTCGACTCCAGCCCGAACATGATCGGGTTCGCGCTCGGCGTGTACGGGCCGATCGCAGCCGCCATCGTCGGTGTCGTCGTGGGGATCATCCTGCTGACGCGGGAACGCAGCGGCATCGTCGCCCCGTTCGCGGCCATCGTCGTGTCGATCCTGCTGTGGTGGATCGGCAGCACCCTCGTGTCGGCGTGACCCGAGGCGTGACAGCATGAACGCATGGACCTGAATGCGGCGGAGTTCGAGAAGCTCGTGATCGATGAGCTCGACGAACTGCCCGACGACATGGTCGACGGCCTCGACAACGTGATCTTCGTCGTCGAGGACCGCCCCGAGGACGGCTCCCTCGACCTGCTCGGCCTCTACGATGGCGTCGCCCTCACGGAGCGCGGACAGTACGGGTTCGGCGAGATGCCCGATCGCATCATCCTCTACCGCGAGCCGCTGCTCGCGATCTGCGAAGACGAGGACGAACTGCGCGACGAGATCCACATCACGCTCGTGCACGAGATCGCGCACTTCTACGGCATCGACGACGACCGTCTGCACGACCTCGGGTGGGCTTAGTCCCCCACCGAGTGTGGCGGCCGGCCGACATCGATCCGCCGGGTTAACCTGAGGGCATGGACTTCCGCCCCGGCCGCTTCATCGGCATCCTCATCGGCGTGGTGGTCATTCTCGGCATCGGCGTCTACGGCCCGGTGACCCTGCTGGCACCACTGCCCGCCGTTCACGCCGAGGTGCTCAGCCCCGCCAATCCCGCAGCCGACGCGAAGCCTCCGGCGCTTCCGGCCGAGGGGGCCAGCGCGGTCATCGCCGTCGGCGAGACGAAGCCTTTCGCTGTCGCCGGAACGACGGATGCCGTTCCCATCGCCGGCATCGCGAAGGTCGTCGCCGCGCTCGTGACCATCGACGAGAAGCCGCTCGCCGTCGGCAAGGCGGGCGACAGGATCACCATCACGACGCCCGACTACGCCGCCTACATCGACTACAGCAAGGAGGGCGCCCGCACCCTCCCCGTCTTCCGCGGCGAGAAGTGGACCGAGCAGCAGGTGCTGCAGGCCGTCCTACTCGGCTCGAGCAACAACCATGCCGACACCCTCGTGCGGTGGGCGTTCGGATCGGTCGACGCCTACGTGGAGGCAGCGAACACGTGGCTCGCGAAGAACGGCATGAAGAGCACCACCGTCGCCGACGCCACCGGTCTCAGCGGTGACACTGTGGGGACGGCATCCGATGCCGCCATGCTCGGAGTACTCCTGAGCGAGCAGCCGACCCTGCACGACATCCTCTCCAAGCCCGCGACAGCCCTCGTGAATGCACGGGGAGTCGAGAACACCACGGACTTCTTCTCGGACCTGGGCGTCTTCGGAATCTCGCGCAGCTTCACCGACCCCGCCGGCGTGTGCTACCTGTTCACCAAGACCATCGGCGAGGGTGACGCTGCTGTCACTGTTTCGGGAGCCTTCATCCGACAGCCCGACTACGACACCCTGGCGTCAGGCATCGAAGCCTTCGCCGCCAGCGCCGAGGAGAGCGCAGCGCCGGTCGACGTGATCGCGAAGTCCACGGCCTACGTGCACTTCCGTGCACCGTGGGGCGCCCAGGCCGACGGGGTCACGGGCACAGCCGTCACCAGGTCGGCGTGGAAGTCGGGTTCGTCATCGACGAAGGTCGACTTCGAGGACTTCAGCACGAAGTCGGAGGGCGCCGTCGTCGGTCACGTGCGCGTCGGTGACGGCGACGCATCCGTGGCCCTGAAACTGTCGAAGCCCATCCGCGATCCGGGTCTCGGCTGGCGGCTCATGAACCCGATCCCGATGGTGCAGTCGCTCATCGAGTCCCAGACCTCGGGAACCGAGACCGCGGAGAAGTAGCCTTCCCGCGGCTCGATATCCCCAGTCAGAGGGTCAGAGGGTCAGAGGCCCGAGCGTCAGAAGGTCTCGTCTTCCGACTCGACGGGGTCTGAATCGCCGGCGTCGAAGCTGTAGCGCACGTGCAGCTGGTCGTTGACCTCGCGCTCCTCGCCGGCGTCGTACCAGAACAGCGACTCGAGTCCGTCGACGGCGGCGACCATGCCGATGCGCTTCTCAGCCGCTCCGCCGATGAGGATGCGGGTCTCGACCTCGCCCTCGAGGGGTCCGTCGGTGAACTCGGCGATGTACGAGACGTCTGGTGTAGTCATCTCTCCAACCTACTCGCCTCAGTCGCTCCGCACTCGCACGTCGGCACGGGTTGACGGATGCTCCCGCTCCACGTAACGACGCCACTGGGCATCCCACTCGTCCCAGTGCGCGTCGAAGGCGCCGGCATCGCGATCGAGGGCGCGGGGCTTGCGCACGGCATCCGACGCCTCGATCCAGACCCTGATGGCCATGACGGAGGCGGATGTCGTGCTCAGAGTGCCGCAGCCCTCCACGATCAGCGGCTGGGACGCCGCCACCTCGTGCCACTCGGCTGGCGCTTCGTGCGTCCAGTCCCAGCGCCGCCAGCCGCCGTCGAGCCCGTCGGCACGCGGGACGAGGAGGTCGGCCGCGACCGCAACCGACGCCGCGTCGAGTCCGGACCAGCCGGGGTAGATACTGTCGAGCCTCACGAGGGCGGGGCTGCTCGAGGCAGCCGCCCACCCTGCGACGAGGCGGTCGGCGAAGGTCGACTTGCCCGATCCGCTCGGGCCGTCGATGAGCACCGTCGCCGGACGCGGGGCCGCCGCAGCAAGCTCCAGGACGCGCTCGGCCGCTGCGCTCGGATCGATCCACTCAGGCAAGGACGAAGCTCCAGGTGCCCGCCCAGACGGCTGCTGTCGCGGCCGCGACGGCGATGGCGGCGCCCACCATCACGAGGAGCACCTCACGAGCGCCGAACGTCGACGGTCGCGCCCAGCTGCGCTCGACATGGTCGGCACCGAAACCCCGGGCCTCCATCGCCGTCGCGAGCTTGCTGCCGCGCCGCACCGAGATCACGAGCATGGCGAACGCCTGGCCCGCGAACAGGCGCACGGCACCGATGGGCCCGCGCGCATCCGCGATGCCGCGCGCACGCCGCGCCAGGCCGAGTGAGCGCCAGTCCTCGATGCCGAGACCCACGAGGCGGAGGCCGGCGAGGGCGCCGAGGACGAAGCGCGCGGGCAGTCGGACCACCTGGGCGAGGCCGTCGGCGAGGTCGGTCGGATCGGTGGTGGCGAGCAGCACGATGCCGGGCAGCCCGATCGCGAGCACACGCAGCATGATGGCGAGGCCGAGCCCGAGGGAGCCCTCGGTCACGGTGATGAAGCCCCATTCCCAGAGCACGGCACCGGAGTCGACGCCGTAGAGCACCGTGGTGAGTCCGGCCAGCGGAGCGGCGATCCACAGCGGTGACGTGCGGAGCCAGAACTGCCGCGCGCTCAGGCCGGCGAAGCCGAGCAGGAGGAGCTCGAGGGCGAGGGCGACGGCTGCAGACACCACGTCGATCGACAGCAGCAGCACGATGCTGATGAGCAGAGCGGCCGCGAGCTTGGCGACGGGATTGATGCGCGCCACCAGGCTCGATCTGATCGTGGGGGTCAGGATGCTCATCGTGCGACGTCCGCTGTCGATCCCGAGGTGAACGAGAACTCCGCGTCGGCGATGGCCTCGACCACGTGCTGGTCGTGGGTGACGGCGACGACCGCGGTGCCCTCGTCGAGCAGTTCGGCCAGCAGTGCCATCAGCTCGGCCCACGTGTTCGCGTCCTGGCCGAAGGTGGGCTCGTCGAGCACGAGCAACTGCGGCGCGGTGGCGAGCACGGTGGCGACCGAGAGCCGCCGCTTCTCCCCGCCCGAGAGCGTGAAGGGGTTCGCCTCGGCGAGGCGGCTCAACCTGAGGCGCTCGAGCAGCGCGTCGGCCCGGGCTGCGGCCGTGGCCGCGTCGACGCGCAGTGCGCGCGGTCCCACGAGCAGTTCGGCCCGCACCGTCGGCGCGAGGAACTGGTGCTCGGGATCCTGGAACACCGTGCCGATGCGCGGCAGAAGCTCGCGGCTGCGCCAGCGGTGGGGCGACGGGTCGAGGCCGGCCGCAAGCAGCGGAGACGCGCGCACAGCACCCGAGACCGGCGCGAGGAGACCGGCGATGGTGAGTGCGGTCGTGGACTTGCCGGAGCCGTTCGCACCCGTGAGTGCGAGGGCACGCCCGGCGGCGATGTCGAAGCTGATGTGGCTGGCCGCGATCTCCGGACGGCGGGCTGCGAACGGCGTGCGCCCCACGGCCAGGTCGTCGACGGCGAGAACGGATGCCGCGAGCCCGTGTGCGCGCCGGCGCGCCGGAGCCCGCGGCGGCCGGCCCGGTACCCAGACGCCGGCGGCGGCGAGACGCTCGCCCTGCGCCGTCAGCACGGCGTCGGGCGAGCCGTCGGACAGCAGCCCGCCGGCCGGATCGAGAACGATGACGCGATCGACGACGGGCAGCCAGACGTCGACGCGGTGCTCCACGACAATGAGGGTCGCTCCCGAGCGCGCGATCGACCCGGTGACGGCATCCCGAACCTCCCGCACCCCGTCGGGGTCGAGGTTGGCCGTCGGCTCGTCGAGCAGCACGAGGCCCGGGCGCATCGCGAGCACGCCGGCGAGGGCGAGTCGTTGCTTTTGCCCGCCCGAGAGTGCCGACGTCGGCGCATCGAGCGGCAGGTCGAGACCGACCCACTCGAGGGCCTCGCCGACGCGCTGCCAGATCTCGTCGCGAGGCACCCCGAGGTTCTCGCAGCCGAAGGCGACGTCGTCGCCGATGCGAGCCAGGACCAGTTGCGAGTCCGGGTCCTGCAGCACGAGACCGGCTCGGCCACGCCGATCCCGCGGGTCGGCGCCGTCGATGGCGAGGCGGCCGATCTCCTCACCCTCGTCGTCGCCGCCGAGCACCCCGGCCAGGGCCGCGAGGAGGGTGCTCTTGCCCGCGCCCGACGGACCGAGCAGGAGCACCCGCTCCCCCGGCTCGATCACGAGGTCGAGCCCGGAGACGGCGTGCGAGCGGCGGCCGGCGTGCCGCCAGCCCCACCCGTCCGCCGTCACACGGGCGCCGGATGCACCGATCACAGGGTGGCGGCATCCGTCTCGACAGAACGCGTCTCACGGCCGGCGGCGAACCGACTCAGAGCGCCCGTGCGAGCGAGACCGCGCATCGCGAGCCACGGAAGGAGACCGGCGAGAACGGTGCCCGAGACGATGGCCGAGACCAGGTAGACGACCTTGTACTGCAGCTCGAGGGCCGCGTAGCTGGTGAAGGTCGTGTCGAGGAGACCGACGGCCACTCCGGCACCGGCGCCCGCGAGCAGGGCCACGCCCAGGTTGAAGCTGCGGTACAGGAAGATCGCGAAGACGATCTCGGCTCCGAGGCCTTCGACGAGGCCCCAGATGAGCGTGGAGAAGCCCCACTGCGTACCGATGATCATGGAGACGACGGCCGCCACGAGCTCGGTGTAGATCGCCGCACCCGGCTTGCGGATGACGAGCCCGCCGAGCACCCCGGCGAAGAGCCAGCCGCCGGCGAGCAGCCCTTCGAGGCCCGGCGTGAAGGCGAGCGCGCCCGAGAGCGGGGTCCATGCGAGACCCCAGGCCCAGAAGATGACGCCGGATGCCACGCCGATGACGCTGGCGACGACGATGTCGACGACCCTCCAGCGGTAGCGTCCGGACCGGGACGTGCGGGTCGACCGCGTCGAATCGACGTCGGAGATGGTGCTGTTCGTGTTCTGCACTGTCGTGCCCTTTCGCTGAAGCGGAAAAGAGGGCACGGGAAATGAGATGATCTGCCTCCCTGCGCTGGCATGATCCAGATCAGGTTCGACGGTCGAAGGTTGAGAACCTTCCTCTCAGCCCGGCATACCGGACTCCCGTGTTCGAGACCGAGTCTAGACCCACCCGCGCTGGGATGACGTCACGCGAGTGGCACGTGACGCGTGACGGGTGGAACCCGTCAGTGCTTGAGGGCGCGGATGATCCGGCGCAGAGCCCATCCGGTCACAGCGACGAAGGGCACGCCCACGGTGAGCAGGGCGATCGTGTTCGGCTCGAAGCGGGTGGTGCTCCCCCGGCTGATGTAGGCGCCGATCGGGATGGAGTATCCGCCACCACCGCCGCCGGACCCGACCCCCTTGAGGTTGGCGACCTTGGAGTCGCCGGTCGCCTCATCGATGCTGCCACCGCCGAAGCCGTACCAGACGATGGCCACGGGGACGATGGTCGAGCCTCCGAGCTCGACAGGAGACCCGTAGGCCGCCTGCACCCCGAAGTCCTTGGCCGAATCAGCGAGCTGTGCAACAAGGTTGGTCATGGTTTCACGCTACCCCGCACTCCCCCGCCGCGATAGGGCGACGACCGGAATCCGCGCCGTGCGACTCAGGGCTGCTTCTTGGGACGGAGCAACGCTGCCGGCCGGATGCTGCCCTTGCCGAACCGCGCCGCCACCTCGTCGATGGTGGTCTCGGCGTCGCGCCAGTCCTCGTCGGGATCCCAGAGGCTGAGGCCTGAGCCGCTCTCCCCCAGCTGCTCGACGCGCACTCCGATGAGACGGATGCGCTTGCCTGCGGCACCCAACGCGTGCCACGCGGCTGTGGCCTCCTCGTAGATGCGCCGGCCGACGTCGGTCGGCTCGGCGAGGGTGCGCGACTTGGTCACGGTACTGAAATCGGTGTAGCGCAGCTTCAGCACCACGGTGCGCGCCACCAGCCCGGCCGCGCGCAGGCGGGCGGCCGCGTCGTCTGCCTGGTGCAGCATCGCACGACGGATCTCCGCCTCGTCGGTGACGTCGTAACTGAAGGTGACCTCACGCCCGATGCTCTTCTCCTCGCGCTGGGTCGACACCGAGCGCGGGTCGATCCCGTTGGCCAACGAGTGCAGCTTGGCTGCGAGTGCCTCGCCCAGCGTCGAGCGCAGCACGTCGTACGGGGTGTCTGCGACATCTCCGACCGTCGCCAGGCCGAGGCGGCGCAGCGACTCCTCCGTGGTCGGTCCGACTCCCCACAGGGCGCCGACGGAGAGCGGGCGCAGGAACGCCTGCGTCTCGGCCACTGGAACGACCAGCATGCCGTCGGGCTTGGCCCGGCTCGACGCGACCTTGGCGACGTACTTCGTGCCGGCGACACCCACAGAGCAGGTGAGACCGGTCTCGGCCTCCACCCGCCGCCGGATCATCTGGGCGATCTCGCTCGGCGAGCCGTGCACACGGCGTGCCCCCGCGACATCGAGGAAGGCCTCGTCGATCGAGAGGGGCTCGACCAACGGGGTGGCGTCCTCGAAGATGGCCAGAACCTGCTTGGAGTACTTCGAGTACAGGTCGTAGCTGCCGGGCAGCACTGTGGCGTTCGGGCAGCGCCGAAGGGCGAGCGACATGGGCATCGCCGAGTTGACCCCGTAACGGCGGGCCTCGTAGTTGGCCGCGGACACCACCGACCGCGGGCCGATGCCGCCGACGATGACGGGTGTTCCCCGCAGCTCAGGCCGGCTGAGCAGCTCGACGGACGCGAAGAAGGCGTCCATGTCGACGTGCAGGATCGTCGCGCCCGTGTCGTCGACAGGCGTCGTGTTCACCTGCCGGGAACGGCCGTCCTGCTTGCTCATCACTCACGAGAGTAGCCGCAGTGGCCGACACTTCCGGGCGTCGGATTGCGGATGCCCCAGGAGACGCGGGTCAGAACCCGAAATCGCCCCCGCCGAAGTCCCCGCCGCCGAAATCGCCGCCGCCGCCGTCCCAGCCACCGCCACCATCGGCGCTCGCTGAGCCTCCGGCATCCGTCGCCCCGCCGGTATCGCTCGAGCCCCCGTCGGCGGCCGACGCATCCGCGCCGCCGAAGTCGGGCAGGAAGGCGTCGGCGATGGCCGAACCGATGACGAAGCCGGCCACGGTTCCGAGCATCGTGCTCGCGAAGTTGCCGCCGAACATCCCCCCGCCCGGGCGCTGCGAGAAGGTGCGCTCGATGGAGCCCGGAGAGCGCAGCTCCGACCGCGTCGCAGCACGCGCCAGCGAGTCGGGAGAGTCCGCGGCATGGGCCTGCTCGATGGTCTCGGGCGGAGCCGTGCGGAGCAGGTAGCGGTAGCGCTCGATGGCGATCTCATCGGCTGAGCGGGCAGGCCCGCCCGCTCCAGACGCCCGGGTGCCCGACGAGTACGTCGGACGCTGCTGTGGCGTGTTCGATGCCGTGTTGCCTGTCAGCCAGTCGAGGAAGCCCATGATGCCCGTTCCGTTCGTGAGGAGTGGAGCTCCAGCCTACGGATGCCGGGCTGCGAGATGGCTGTCATTTCAGGGATCGTTCCGAGCCGGCCAGACGCTGCGCGAAGTAGATCGGCAGGATCGAGACGAGCACCAGCACGACCGCGATGACGCTCACGACGGGTGCCTGATTCGGACGGAACATGTTGTCGAGGATGAAGATGGGCAGAGTGGTGACCCCGGAACCGGCCGTGAACGTCGTCACGATGATCTCGTCGAAACTCAAGGCGAACGCGAGGAGACCACCGGCGAACAGGGCCGACCGCAGCTGCGGGAAGGTGACCAGCCGGAAGGTGGTCCAGATGCCGGCACCGAGGTCCGAGGAGGCGTCCTCGAAGTTCGTGCCGACGCGGCGCAACCGGGCGATCACGTTGTTGAACACCGTCACGACGCAGAATGTGGCGTGGGCGATCACGATCGTCCAGATCGACAGCGGAACGCCCATGATCGTGCGGAAGAAGTTGTTCAGCGCGATACCCGTGATGATGCCGGGCAGCGCGATCGGCAGGATCACGAGCAGGCTGATGGCGTCGCGTCCGAAGAATTCGAACCTCTGCAGCGCCAGGGAGATGAGGGTACCGAGCACGAGGGCGATGACGGTCGCGACGATCGCGACCTGCACGCTCGTGAGCACGGCGTTCAGCGCCCCGGTGCTCTGGAAGGCCTTGCCCCACCACTCGAGAGTGAAGCCGGGCGGTGGCCAGCTGAGGCTCGTGCTGGTCGAGAAGGAGTTCACGAACACCACGAGCAGGGGCACGTAGACCGCGACCAGCACGATCGCGGTGACGGCGCCCAGCACGATGCGGGCGGGGCGGGAGAGTCGCATCCGTCTCGCCTTTCTACAGGTTGTCGAGGGCACCCGTGCGGCGCACGAGAGCGAGATAGCCGAAGATGATGACGATCGGGATCAGGGCGATGGCCGCGGCCAGGGGCAGGTTGTTCGCCGCGCCCACGTTCGTGTAGACGAGGTTGCCCAGCATCTGGTTGGCGCCACCCACGATGTTCACGGTGATGTAGTCGCCGAGCGACAGCGAGAAGCTGAAGATCGATCCGGCGATGATGGCCGGCCAGATGATCGGCAGCACGATGAGGCGCAGGGTCGACCACGTCTTGCCGCCGAGGTCGCCCGACGCCTCGAGCAGAGAGTCCGGAACACGTTCGAGCCCTGCGTAGATGGGCAGGATCACGTACGGCAGCCAGAGGTAGGACAGCGTGATGACCACAGCGGGCAGGCCGTACCCCGGGGTGCTGCCGCCGAAGGGCGTGACCAGCCAGTTCAGGATGCCGTCCTGCGACAGCACGGAACGCCAGGCGTAGGCCTTCACGAGGTAACTGGCCCAGAGCGGCGTGAGCACGGCGATCACGAGGATGCGCTGCATCCGGGGCGAGGCGACCTTCGCCATGTAGAACGCCACGGGCAGGGCGATCGCGATGTCGATGATCGTGACGGCCAGGGCGACGCCGACCGTGCGCACCGTCACGGTCTGGTACAGCGAGCCCGTGACCACGGCGATGATGTTGTCGAGGGTCCAGGTCTGGCTGATCTCTCCGGTGAAGCTGTCGACGCTCCAGAACGCCGTGATGAGCAGGGCGACGAGTGCGACGATGTAGACGACCCCGAGCCAGGCGATCGGCGCGCTGAGCAGCAGGCCGAGCCTGAGCCGCGGATGCCTGCTGAGGAGGGCGGAGCCCTTCCGGGCCGCGGTCGCACGAGGAGGTGCGACCGCGGGCCGGACGGGTGGAGTGGTGCTGGTGCTTGTCACTGAATGACTAACCCTTGATCTCCTGCCACGCGGAGGTCCACGCCGCGTAGTCGGTGCAGGTCACGTCGGTACGGCCATCGAGGCACTTCTCGATGGGGGTCGACCAGTACCAGATCTTCGAGGCGTACTCCTCGTCACCGGCGTGGAAGGCCTCGCAGGATCCCTCGGAGCGGAACTCGCAGGCAGCCTGGTTCGACGGGGCCTCGCCGAAGTACTCCGTGGCCTGTGCATTGGCCTCGGGGCTGGCGATGTAGTCGAGCCACGCGTACGCGCAGTTCGGGTTCTTGGCCTTCGACGCGATCATCCAGGTGTCGGACCAACCCGTGGTGCCCTCGTCGGGCAACACGACCTCGGCCGGAGTGTCGGCCGCGAGCGAGTTCTTGATGACCTGCCAGGTGGTTCCGACCACGGTGTCGCCGGTCTCGAAGGCCTGGATCTCCTTGAGGTAGTCCGACCAGTACTCGCCGACGTTCACGCGCTGCTCCTTGAGCAGGTCGACCGCTGCTGCCAGCTGTTCCTCGTCGAGCGCGTACGGGTTCTCGATGCCGAGCTCGGGCTGGTGGGCCATGAGGTAGACGGCGGCATCCGCGATGTAGATCGGCGAATCGTACGCCGTCACCTTGCCCTTGTACGGGCTGGACTTGTCGAACACGACATCCCAGCTGGTCGGGGCCGGCGTGACCTCCTCCGTGTTGTACATGAGCAGGTTGGCGCCGTAGCCGTGCGGGATGCCGTACGAGACGCCGTCGACGCTGTTCCACGACTGGTCCTTGAGGAAGTCGTAGATGCCGTCGTAGTTCTCGATGAGGTCGGTGTTGACCGGCGCGACGGTGCCCGCGGCGACGAGACGCAGTGACGCGTCGCCCGAGGCGGCGACGACGTCGTAGTCCCCGGTCTTCATGAGGCTGAACGCCTCGTCGGAGGTGCCGTACGTCTTGCTGGTGACCATGCAGCCGGTCTCGTCCTCGAAGGCGCTGACCCAGTCGACCTCGGGGTCGTTGCTTCCGTCCTCGACGTAGCCGGGCCACGCCAGGATCGAGACGGCTCCCTCGGTCTCACCGAGCTTCGTCGGCGCCTCAGCTGTCGTGCCACCTCCGCTGCTGGTGCCACACGCTGTGAGCAGGAGTGTTGCGGACACGAGGGCGACGCCGGAGATGACGGCCCTGCTCTTCCGCGCTGTGGTGCGCTTCATTGCTTTCTCCTCTGGTTGGGTGCTGCTGTGTGATAGACGGGTCTCAGGCGACGGATGCCGCAGGCGGTGCGTTCAGCGCGACGACATCGGCGTCGTTCCACGCGACGTGCACGCGGTCACCGCGGGCATCGTCGGCGAGGCGCGATCGGTCGTTCTGCTCGAGCACCGTGAGCTGCTGGCCGCTGTCGAGATCGACGATGAGGCGCGTGCTGCTGCCCGAGTAGATGACCTCGGCGACGGTTCCGGGGACGCCGGGGGTTGCGGCATCCGGAGCAGAGACGGCGAGCTTCTCGGGGCGGATCGAGTGCACGCCCGGACGACCGAGAAGGGTCTGCGATGCGACCTCGTCGAGCAGGTTCGACGTGCCGACGAAGGAGGCGACGAACCGCGAGACCGGAGCGTCGTAGATCTCGAACGGGGTGCCGAGCTGCTCGATGCGGCCCTCGTTGAAGACGGCGATGCGGTCGCTCAGGGTGAGCGCCTCGTCCTGGTCGTGCGTCACGAAGATGAAGGTGATGCCGAGGTCGCGCTGGATCTCCTTGAGCTCGACCTGCATCTGCTCGCGCAGCTTGAGGTCGAGGGCGCCGAGGGGTTCGTCGAGCAGCAGCGCCTTCGGCTGCACCACGGTGGCACGGGCCAGGGCCACGCGTTGGCGCTGGCCGCCCGAGAGCTGCGACGGCTTGCGGTCGGCGAAGGAGCCGAGCCGCACCTTGTCGAGGGCCTCGCGGGCGCGCTCGGTGCGCTCGCGGCGACCGATGCCCCGCACGCGGAGCCCGTAGGCGACGTTCTCGACGACGGACATGTGCGGGAACAACGCGTAGTCCTGGAAGACGGTGTTGACGTCGCGGTCGAAAGGCGCCGCCTGGGTGACATCGCGGCCGAAGAGCTCGACGGAGCCGCTCGTGGGCTGCTCGAAGCCGGCGATGAGCCGCAGCACCGTGGTCTTGCCGGAACCCGACGGCCCGAGCATGGAGAAGAACTCGCCCTCGACGATGTCGAGGTCGACGCCGTCGACGGCCGTCACGCCGCCGAACTCCTTCGTCAATCCGCTCAAGCGGATGGCCGGAACTGCGCTCACCGAAGCCTCCTCGTTCGTCCTGCTTCAAATCATATGGATCCAGATGTCTTAGCGGCGTGCGACATGTTACGGTCGTGTCACAGATTCGGGGGGACGAGGATGCCGCAGTCGATCAGTGGGGGCACAGCGACGCATGCCGCCGTCTTCGCACCGCTCGTCGGCGCCGGTCGCGCCGAGGCCGTCGAGAAGCGGCTGACGGATGCGATCACCCTCGGGGTGCTGCACGACGGCGAGAAGCTCCCGAGCGAGACCGCGCTGGCGCGTCAGTTCGGCGTGGCCGTCGTCACGGCACGCGAAGCGCTCGAAGCGCTGCGCAATCGCGGGCTCGTGACCACGCGCCGCGGACGCGACGGCGGGAGCTTCGTCACTTCGGGCGGCATCCGCACGGCCCTCGTGCTCGACGAGAGACTGCAGGCTCACTCGAGGGCCGAACTGCGCGACCTCGGGGTGCACTATTCGGCGATCGCGGGCATGGCCGCCGAGATCGCCGCCGACAGGTCGAGCCCTGACGACGTCGACGGGCTCGCGGCCATCGCCGCGTCGCTCGATGTCACGTCGGAGGCCGCCGCGCGTCGAGGTGTCGCTCGCTTCCACCTCGAGCTGGCCGCCCTGAGCCAATCGGCCCGCCTGGTGCGGGAGGAGATCCGACTGCAGGCCGAGTTCGGTCCGCTGTTGTGGCTCTGCCTGCGCGAGCAGGACTATCGTGATGCCCACCGTGCCGCCCAGCTGGCTATCGTCGACGCCATCGGCGACGTGCAGCCGGCCGTGGCCCGCCAGCTCATCACCGACGGGATCCAGTCCGCAGTCGACTGGCTGATCGGCGCGAAGGCAGAACTCGAATCGAAGGAACAGACCCCGTGATCGCTCCGACCCTCCCCCATGTCGACGACATCGCCGCCGTGTTCGGGGCCGTCTTCGCACCGATCGCCGAGTGGAATGTCGCGGTGACGGCGGCTCTCGGGTCGCCCACTGCGCGCACGCGACGCCAGGTCGACACCGTTGTCGAGAGCCTCGTGCAGACAGAGCTCGCCCGTGACGGGTCGCTGGTGGTGGGCGCCGGCTTCGTCGCGGCTCCGGACTTCCTCCCCGATGCTCCCTGGCACCTGGCCTGGTGGCTGGGCGAGGGCAACGGCTTCGGGAGCGATTCCGGGAGCAGCGCCGGCGGCAGACGCGCCTCCGGGCGCCACGCCGTGCGACGCCTCGAGGCGGTCGAGGATCCGGCATCCGACAGCTTCAGAGACCACACGACGCTGGAGTGGTGGCGGGTTCCCGAGCGCACCGGGCGCCGCCACATCACCGGACCGTACGTCGACTACCTGTGCACCGACGACTACACGCTGACGATCACGGATCCGGTGTTCGTCGACGGGCAGCTCGCGGGGGTCGTCGGCGCCGACGTCTACGTGACCGACGCCGAGCGCGTGCTGCTCCCGGCGCTGCGTCGCATCGGCGGCGACGCGAGCCTCGTGAACGCCTCAGGGCGCATCGTCGTCTCGACCGATCCGCGGCTGGCGACGGGCGCTCTGCTGCGGGATCCCGCCGTGACGGATGCCGTGCGCGATGTGGTGCAGGGGGCATCGGTGGTGCTGCCCGACGGCCGTCGTGTGACGGCCGCCGGGAACACCTCGCTCGCGGTGATCACGAGCGGCTCCGCGGACCTCGCTCGCTGAGGCCCGGACGAAGTGCTCGGTCGGCGCGCACCCAGCAGATGCGATTCGGGCGGTCGCTGAGCTCGGCCCTCACCGAGCGATGAGCGCGCTAGACCTGCTGCGCCCGCTCCAGCACGAGCTCGCGCACGCGTGCGGCATCCGCCTGGCCCTTCATGGCCTTCATGACCGCCCCGATGACGGCTCCTGCAGCCTGCACCTTGCCGTCGCGGATCTTCGCGAGCACGTCGGGCTGGCCGAGCAGTGCCTCGTCGATGGCGGCGATGAGCGCACCATCGTCGGAGACGACGGCGAGCCCGCGGGCGTCGACGACCTGCTGCGGGGAGCCTTCACCGGCGATGACGCCCTCGAGCACCTGGCGGGCCAGGCGGTCGGTGAGCGTGCCGGCGTCGACCAGCTTGGCCAGCGCTGCCACATCGGCCGGAGACACCAGGCTCGCGGCATCCGCGTCGGAGGTGTTGGCGATGCGGGCGATCTCGCCGGTCCACCACTTGCGCGCGGCGGCCGGGGTGGCGCCGGCGGCCACGGTCTCGGTGATCTCCGTGAGGAGACCGGCGTTGTTGATGTCCTGGAACTCCAGGTCGGTGAAGCCCCACTCGGCCTTCAGGCGGCGGCGACGGGCGGCGGGAGGCTCGGGCAGGGCCGACCGCAGCTCCTCGATCAGCTCGGCCGACGGAACGACGGGCAGCAGGTCGGGCTCGGGGAAGTAGCGGTAGTCGTCGGCGTCGCTCTTCGGGCGTCCGGCGCTGGTCTCGCCGGTGTCCTCGTGCCAGTGCCGCGTCTCCTGCGTGATGCTGCCGCCCTTCGCGAGGATGGCCGCCTGGCGCTGGATCTCGTAGCGCACGGCGCGCTCGACGGAGCGCAGCGAGTTGACGTTCTTCGTCTCGGTGCGGGTTCCGAGCGGGGCGACGGGCTCACCGGCCGCAGCGCGCGGGCGCAGCGAGACGTTGGCGTCGCAGCGCAGGTTGCCGCGCTCCATCTTGGCGTCGGAGATGCCCAGCGACACGACGATGTCGCGGATGGTCGAGACGTAGGCCTTGGCCAGCTCGGGCGAGCTGTGCTCGGCGCCGTAGATGGGCTTGGTCACGATCTCGACCAGCGGAACGCCGGCGCGGTTGTAGTCGACGAGCGAGTACTCGGCACCCTGGATGCGTCCGGTCGAACCACCGACGTGAGTCAGCTTCCCGGCGTCCTCCTCCATGTGCGCGCGCTCGATCGGCACGCTCACGATGGAGCCGTCTGAGAGCTCGACATCGACGGAGCCCTCGAAGGCGATGGGCTCGTCGAACTGCGAGATCTGGTAGTTCTTCGGAGTGTCCGGGTAGAAGTAGTTCTTGCGCGCGAAGCGACTCGACGGCGCGATCTCGCACCCGAGCGCGAGGCCGAGGCTGATCGAGTACCGCACGGCCTGCGCGTTCACGACGGGCAGCGAACCCGGCAGGCCGAGGCAGGTCGGGGTGATGTTCGTGTTGGGCTCGGAGCCGAACACATTCGGCGCATCCGAGAACATCTTGGTCTTGGTGTTGAGCTCGACGTGCACCTCGAAGCCCATGACGGGCTCGAACATCTCGAGTGCCTTGTCGAAGTCCATCAGTTCTGCGCGGGCCATCAGCGGGCACCTTCCTGGGCTGCGATGAGCTGGGTGAGATCGGGAGCCTGATCGAGCAGGCGACCGCCCCATTCGGCCTCGAGGAGCCTCTCGAGGGCTCCGCCGACGGTGTAGAGACGCTCGTCGGCCCGAGCCGGGGCGACGAACTGGATGCCGACGGGCAGGCCGTCCTCGGTGGCCAGGCCGGCGGGCAGCGAGATGCCGGGAACGCCGGCGAGGTTCGCCGGGATGGTGGCGATGTCGTTGAGGTACATGGCCATCGGGTCGTCGGACTTCTCGCCGAGCTTGAACGCCGTGGTCGGCGCCGTGGGCGAGGCGACGACGTCGACCTGGGCGAATGCGGCGTTGAAGTCGCGCTGCACGAGGGTGCGCACCTTCTGGGCGCTGCCGTAGTACGCGTCGTAGTACCCGGCAGACAGCGCGTAGGTGCCGAGGATGATGCGGCGCTTCACCTCGGCGCCGAAGCCGGCCTCGCGGGTGGCGGCCATCACGTCTTCGACCGTGCCGCCGCCCTCGGGCGTGACCCGCAGGCCGAAGCGCACGGAGTCGAACTTGGCCAGGTTGCTGGAGGCCTCGGCGGGCATGATCAGGTAGTACGCCGAGATGGCGTACTCGAAGTTCGGCGTGTTGACCTCGACGATCTCGGCGCCGGCCTTCTCGAGCAGCGCGAGCGACTCGTGGAAGCGGTCGAGAACTCCCTGCTGGAAGCCCTCGCCATCGAGCTGGCGGATGACGCCGATGCGCATGCCGGAGACGTCGGCGGTGCGCACGGCCTCGGCCATCGACGGCCAGCGGTCGCGCAGCGACGTCGAATCGTGGTGGTCGTGCTTGCCGATGATGTCGTGCAGCAGGGCGGAGTCGAGCACGGTGCGGCTGACGGGACCGATCTGGTCGAGCGACGACGCCATGGCGATGGCGCCGTAGCGGCTGACGGCGCCGTAGGTCGGCTTGACTCCGACGGTTCCGGTGACGTGCGCGGGCTGACGGATGCTGCCGCCGGTGTCGCTGCCGAGCGCTATGGGCGCCTCGAAGGCCGCGACGGCCGCGGCCGAGCCACCGCCGGAGCCGCCCGGGATGCGGTCGAGCGCCCACGGGTTGTGGGTCGGTCCGTAGGCGGAGTGCTCGGTGCTGGAGCCCATCGCGAACTCGTCCATGTTGGTCTTGCCGATGGGGATGAGCCCGGCCTCGCGCACGAGGCGCACCGAGGTGGCGTCGTAGGGCGGAACCCAGCCCTCGAGGATGCGCGACCCGGCCGTCGTCGGCATGTCGGAGGTGACGAGCACGTCCTTGACGGCGATGGGGACACCGGCGAGGGGGCCGAGCTTCTCGCCCGATCCGCGGCGACGGTCGATGTCGCGGGCCGCGGTGAGGGCGGCATCCGTCGCCACGTGCAGGAAGGCGTTCACGCCGCCGTCGACGGCGGCGATGCGGTCGAGCGAGGCCTGCGTGGCCTCGACGGCGCTGATCTCGTGCGCGGCGAGGCGCTCCCCGAGCTCGGAGGCGCTCAGGCGGATGATGTCGTCGCTCACTGCTCCTCCCCCAGGATCGCCGAGACGCGGAAGCGCGAACCATCGTGGTCGGGAGCGCCGGCGAGGGCCTGCTCCACCGTGAGGGTCTCACCGACGACGTCGTCGCGGAAGACGTTCTCGAGCGGGATCGGGTGGCTCGTGGCCGGTACGTCGGGCGTGGCGACCTCGGTCACCTTGGCGACGGAGTCGACGATCTGGTCGAGTTCCGCGGTGAGGGTCGCGATCTCTTCTGGGCTGAGTTCGATGCGTGCGAGATTCGCGATGTGCGCGACCTGCTCGGCACTGATTCCGGACATGGTTCTCCGTCGGTTACGTCGATGGGGGTCGTGACGATTCTAATCGCCGCCTTCGCCGAACAATCCGACGCCGTAGGTCTGGAGCAGTTCGAAGGCCTCGCCGAAGTTCGTCGGATCGAGTTCGTCGGGGCGGCCGTACTTCGCGAGGAGCAGCCCGAGCAGTCCACGCGCCGGCGGGCTCAGCGGCTTGTCCTTGTGCGCGTTGCCCGGGTGCGGCTCCGTCGCCTGCGGGTTCGGGGGGATGTACTGCGGGATCGTGGACGGCCACGTGCGCGGGTCGCGCGGCTGGGAGAGGTTGACGGCGCTGAAGAGATCGTTCGCTCCGGCATCCCGCCGAGTCAGCGGCTTCAGGCCGTGCAGCCGGGACAGGGTTGCGATCACCGAGCCGTGGTGCATCTCGTCGTGGATGACCGTGCCGGAGCGGGCCCAGGCCGAGATGGCGATCGCCGGCACGCGGCATCCGAGGCGATCGAATGCGAAGTCCATCTCGCCGGGGCCGTTCGTGTCGGGCGGGACGGCGGAGGGCGGGGGCACGTGGTCGTAGGTGCCGCCGTGCTCGTCGAAGGTGATGAGCAGCATGGTGTTGAGTGCGTTGGAGCCGCCCGTCGTCGCGCTGTCCTTCACCGCCATGTAGATCTGGTGGACGAGGGCCTCGCCGGCCCGGACGTCGGAGATCGCGCTGTCGATGATCGTCTCGCCGTTCACGCTGCTCTCACGGAACTCGCCGAACGGAGGGTGGAAGTCGTTGTGGTTGTACGTCATGCGCGGCTCGATGAAGGAGTACGCGGGCAGCTCCCCGTTGGCGACGTCGATGTAGAACTGCTCCATCAAGGCGAAATGGCCGGTCTTCCAGTACTTCTCCAACACCGGCGCATGCAGCACTCCGGTGAAGGAGACGAGCTGCATCGCGTCGAAGTAGATGCGCCAACCGATGCTCTTGTCCTCCAGGCGGTTGAAGATCGTGTCGGACTGCTCCGCGTCGAGCCACTTGTCGTACCCGCCATGATCCTTGTTCGTGACGAACCCGTGCGAGGTGGAGGCGTGGAAGAACGACCGGTTGCAGAAGGTCTGCGACGGAACCGCGCAGTGCCAGGCGTCGAAGACCGCGAAGTTCTTCGCCAGGGTCGAGAGCACGGGCAGCATGTCGGGAGTGAAGGAACCCATGATGCGACTGGTCTCCTCGAGCGACGGCTGGTAGCCCTTCTTCACTTTCGCCCAGTTGATGACGTAGTCGGTGACGAACCCGTCCATGGCCGGCCTGCCGGGCTTGTCGGGGGCGTTGTACGGCGCCGACATCTCGTTGATCACGAGGTCTGCATTGGACGGCGGATGGACCGTCCCGAAGAGCTGCGTGTTGACATGCGGGTATTCCTCGCCCGGGTCGGGATTCGGCATCCCCATGATCTCGTCGGTCGTCCCGCTGTACGGATGCACGTGGATGGGCGTCCCGTCCGGTGCTTTGTTGGAGTAGTCGCCGAAGTTCAGCCCGTCGAACGACTGCCCATCAGGGAGGTCCTCCTTGCTGTACAGGTAACCGAGCAGATTATCGAACGAACGATTCTCACCCATCACCACGATGAGATGCTCGAACCCCGCCTTCTGCTGAGGGTCGTAGGCGGTGAAGTCGTTGAAGGTCTCGTCCACACCGGCCTGATGACCGACAGCCCCGCCGACGGCACCCCCGGCAGCCCCGCCCACGACGACACCCGCAGCGGCGACTCCCCCGGCCTTCAGAAACGACCGGCGACTCGTTCCCCGCTGCTCGTCGTCAGCCGCGCTCGGCTCCGGCCCCGACGCCGTGTCCGACCCGCCTGTGGGTTCCTGCCCTGCGACCGGGCCCACGCCCGCGACAGGGTCAGTCCTCGACTTCGACCACTTCTTCTTCACTCCCGCTCCCTCCAAGCGATTCGAGTGCGGCCGGGCCGCCGGTCAGCAGCAGCCTGAACTGGTCCGCATCGAGGATCGGGATGCCGAGGGCCTCGGCCTTCCCCAGTTTCGACCCGGCGCCGGGACCAGCCGCGACGAAGTCGGTGTTCTTCGAGACGCTCGACGCGGACTTTCCGCCGGCGGCGATGATGGCCTCCTGCGCCCCCTCGCGGGTGAAGCCCTCCAGCGATCCCGTGGCTACCACGGTGAGTCCGGCAAGGGGCCCGCCCGCCGCGGCCGCAGCTCCCGGGCCCGGGTGCCCCGGGGTCGTGAACTGCACACCGGCCGCCGTCCAGCGATCGACGATGTCGACGTGCCAGTCGACGGTGAACCAGTCGAGCACGGCATCGGCGATGATGCCGCCGACACCCTCGACTTCGGCGAGCTCCTCGCGACTGGCCGCGCGGATGGCGTCGAGCGAGCCGAACCAGCCCGCGAGTGCCCGTGCTGCGACGGGTCCGACGTGACGGATGTTGAGGGCCACGAGGATGCGCGCGAGCGGCTTCGTCTTGGCCTTCTCGATCTCCTCGATGAGCTTGATCGCGTTGGCCGACGGGACAGCATCCGCGTCGCCTCCGAAGTCGCCTGCCTCGGGATCGAAGGCGCCGTCCTTCTTGGCCCGGCGACGACGGAACGGAGTGTCGATCTTCGCCGCGCCGTCGTCGAGCTCCTTCGGGAGACCCGTCTCGGAGTCGCGCACGACGACCTCGATCGGGAACAGGTCGGCCACGGTCAGCGAGAACAGCGTCGCCTCGGTGACGAGGGGCGGTACCTCGGGTCGTTCGGGCTGGGTGAGGGCGGATGCGGCCACCTCGCCGAGGGCCTCGATGTCGAGGGCCCCGCGTGACCCGATGTGTTCGACACGTCCGCGCACCTGGGCCGGGCAGCTGCGCGCGTTCGGGCAGCGCAGGTCGATGTCGCCCTCTTTGGCAGGCGCCAGCGGGGTACCGCACTCGGGGCAGTTCTCGGGCATGACGAAGGCCCGCTCCGACCCGTCGCGCAGCTCGACCACCGGGCCGAGCACCTCGGGGATGACGTCCCCGGCTTTGCGCAGCACCACGGTGTCGCCGATGAGCACACCCTTCGCCTTCACGACGTCTTGATTGTGCAGGGTGGCCTGGCGCACCTCGCTGCCGGCCACGCGCACCTTCTCCATGACGGCGTACGGCGTGGCCCGCCCGGTGCGGCCGACGCTCACGACGATGTCGAGCAGCTTGGTGTTCACCTGCTCGGGCGGGTACTTGTAGGCGATGGCCCAGCGCGGGGCGCGGCTCGTGGCGCCGAGCTCGTCGTGCAGCTCGAGCTCGTCGACCTTGATGACGATGCCGTCGATCTCGTGGCTCACGCTGTCGCGGTGCTCCCCGTAGTAGCGGATGAAATCGGAGGCCTCCGCCGCCGTCGGCACCACGCGGTAGTACGGCGAGGTGGGCAGGCCCCAGCTCTTCAACAACTCGTAGGTCTCGGACTGGCTGGCGACCGGCGGGTTCTGCCAGGCGCCGATGCCGTGCACGAGCATGCGGAGACGGGAGAGCCTGTCGTGCATGAGGGCGAGCTGGGCGCCGGTCTTGCTCTCGGCCTTCTGGCGCAGTGAGCCGCTGGCGGCGTTGCGCGGGTTGGCGAACACGCGATCCCCCGCCGCTGCCTGGGCTGCGTTGAGTTCGCGGAACAGCTCGACCGGGAAGTAGACCTCTCCACGCACCTCGACGATGTCGGGGTGGTCGGTTCCGGCGAGCTTCTCGGGGATGACGGAGATGTAGCGGATGTTCTCCGTGACGTCTTCGCCGACGACGCCGTCGCCGCGGGTCGCCGCCGTGACCAGGACTCCGCGTTCGTAGCGCAGGTTGATGGCGAGGCCGTCGATCTTGAGCTCGCACAGGTAGGCGACACTCCGGCCGGCATCGCGCTCGACCTTGGCCGCCCAGAGCTCGAACTCCTCGATGGAGAAGACGTTGTCGAGGCTGAGCATGCGCTCGGCGTGCTGCACCGGCGCGAACAGCGTGGAGTCCGCACGGCCGCCGACGGTGAGGGTGGGGCTGTCCTGGCTCTGCACCGCGGGGAAGAGCCGTTCCAGCGCTTCGAGTTCGTGGATGAAGGCGTCGTACTCCTGGTCGGAGTGGATGGCGGCGTCGCGCTCGTAGTAGGCGTCGCGCGCCTCGAGGATGAGGGTGGTCAGCTCGCCTGCCCGCGCTGAGGCCTGCTCGAGGCTGAGCGTCTCGAGTTGGTCGTCGGTCGGCGGCGTCGCGGGTGCATCGGGGCTCACCCGATCAGTCTAGGGACGACGACCGACGCTCGGCACGGATGCCGCCACCGGCCGCGCGGGCGCCAGTTCGCGGGGTATTGCGCCACGTCAGGTGGCGCAGCACTCCCGGAAAGGGCGCGCGCCCGCTCGCAGTGGGTCGGGCGACGGCTACGCGCGGGCCTCGGCGAGCAGCGGCTCGACCGGCACGGCGCTCACGGTGCGGTCGATGGTGCACTGGCCGAGCACGCGGGTGCCGACGTAGACGACGGCGGTCTGGCCGGGAGCCACGCCGTTGAGCGGCACGTGCGGGGTGACGACGAGCTCCTCGGCTCCGGCGGCATCCGTCGAGACCACGGCCGTCGCGGGCACCGGATCGGCGTGGGCACGGATCTGCACCTCGCACTCGAACGGCATGTGGGAGTTGAGCGGTGGGAGTCCGACCCAGGTGAAGCGCGATCCAGCGATCTCGGCGATGTCGAGAGCCTCCTTCGGGCCCACGACCACGGTGTTGTCCTTCGGGCGCACCTCGAGCACGAAGCGCGGCTTGCCGTCGGCTGCAGGCGTGCCGATCTGGAGGCCGCGGCGCTGGCCGACCGTGTAGGCGTGCGCCCCCTCGTGCTCGCCGAGCTTGGCTCCGGTGCGGTCGAGGATGTCGCCGGTCTCGGCACCGACGCGCTCCGCCAGCCAGCCGCGGGTGTCGCCGTCGGGGATGAAGCAGATGTCGTGGCTGTCGGGCTTCGACGCCACGCTGAAGCCGCGCGCGGCGGCCTCGGCGCGCACCTCGGCCTTCGACGGGGTCGCGCCGAGCGGGAACATCGCGTAGGCGAGCTGCTCCGTGGTGAGCACGCCGAGCACATAGGACTGGTCCTTCGCCCACGCCGCGGCGCGGTGCAGCTCGCGGTTGCCTGCGGCATCCGTCGTGATCGAGGCGTAGTGCCCGGTGACGACAGCGTCGAAGCCGAGCGAGACGGCCTTCTCGAGCAGCGCGGAGAACTTGATGCGCTCGTTGCAGCGCATGCAGGGGTTGGGGGTGCGGCCGGCGGAGTACTCGGCGATGAAGTCGTCGACGACATCGGCCTTGAACCTCTCGGAGAAGTCCCACACGTAGTACGGGATGCCGATGAGGTTGGCAGCGCGCTGGGCGTCCATCGAGTCCTCGATGGTGCAGCATCCGCGCGATCCGGTCCGCAGGGTTCCGGGCATGCGGCTGAGCGCGAGGTGCACGCCGACCACGTCGTGTCCGGCGTCGACGGCGCGCGCCGCGGCGACCGCTGAATCGACGCCACCGCTCATGGCTGCCAGAACTCTCATGGTCCCAGTCTACGAAACGGATGCTGGACGGATGCCGATCCGCTCTGGTACCCGTTCGCTGAGGCCCGGACGCAGTCCGCGACCGAAGCGCACGATGGCGACCCGGACGCTTCGGGCGGACGCTTCGGGCGGTCGCTTCGCTCGGCCCTCACCGAGCGGGCAGCTCAGCGAGCGGGTCGCTCAGCGATCGAAGGAGGTCGCGCGACCGGCCAGGCCGGCGCGCGCGGCCTGGGCGTACGCCGCAGGCAGCGCCGCCACGAAGGCGTCCACGTCTGCCTCCCTCGTCGTGCGCCCAAGCGTCACGCGCAGGGCGCTGCGTGCGGTCTCGTCGTCGCGTCCCATCGCGAGCAGCACGTGCGACGGCTCGGGGATGCCGGCCTGGCACGCCGACCCCGTCGAGACCGAGACGCCGGCGGCATCCAGCAGGAACAGCAGCGAATCCCCCTGGCAGCCCGGGAACGCGAAGTGGGCGGTACCCGGCAGCCGCGCGGCCGCGGACGGATCTCCGTTGACGACGACCGACGGCACCGCGGCGACGACACCGGCGACCAGGCGTGAACGCAGCGCCTCCACCCGCGCCGACTCCGCCTCCATCACGGGGATCACCGCTCCGGATGCCGCAGCGAACGACACGGCCGCCGCGACGTCCTGCGTTCCCGACCGCACCTGGCGCTGCTGGCCCCCGCCGTGGATCAACGCCTCGAGCGCAGCCGTCCGGCTCAACACGAGCGCCCCGATTCCGACGGGCCCGCCGATCTTGTGCGCCGACACACTCAGCGCCACCAGCCCGACGCCGGCCGCGGCGCCCGAGGCGGCGCGGACCTCCGCGAAGGAGATGGGGACGTGCCCGTACGCTGCGACGGCGTCCAGATGCAGCGGAACCCCGTAGCGGGCGGCGAGGGCCGCGATCTCGGCGACGAGCTGGACCGTGCCGACCTCGTTGTTTGCCCACAGCATGCTGACGAGGGCGATGGAGGCGGCATCCGTCGCCAGAGCGCTCTCGAGGGCATCGAGGCGAACACGGCCGAGCTCGTCGAGCGGCAGCCAGTCGATGACCGCACCCTCGTGTCGCTCGAGCCATTCGACGGTGTCGATGGTGGCGTGGTGCTCTCCCCCGGGAACGAGGATGCGGTTGCCGGGTCGAGCCCAGAACAGGCCCTTGATGGCGAGGTTGATCGCCTCGGTGCCGTTGCCCGTGAAGACGACCTCGATCGGGTCGCAGCCGAGGGTGGATGCGACCTCTTCCCGGGCCTCCTCGAGGAGGCGTCTGGCGTTCTGCCCCTGGCTGTGGATGGACGACGGGTTGCCGACGACGGCCATGGCGTCGACGTAGGCCGAGATGGCGGCATCCGACATGGGAGTCGTCGCGGCGTGGTCGAGGTAGACGGCCATGGGTCCTCCGATCGGTCGAGCGCGCGCCTTCCATTCTCGCCGGTATCCGGGGTGGAACGTCACGGGCACCGGACCTCGCACTGGCATGCACCAGCGTCGGAGGCGAGCCGGCAACGGGAGCGCCGTGTCCGGATCGGCCTTCAGCGATCAGTACTGTTGATCGCATGACTCACGCCCGGCCCTCCGCCCCGCTCGGCGTTCGGATGACCTCGCACGGCGGCGAGTTGCGCGTGTGGAGCGCGACCGCCGAATCGCTGGAACTCTGCCTCTTCGACACCAACGACTCCGACTGGGTCTTCAAGACCGTTCCGATGACCCGCGAGGGCGACGTGTGGTTCGCCCGCACCCGCAGCCTCTCCCTCGGACGCCAGTACGCAGTACGCGCCACGGGCCCGAACACGCCGCAGGATGCCTTCGATCCCGATCGCCTGCTGCTCGACCCCTACGGTCGCGGCATCACTCGCTCGGCCACCGGATGGCGCTCCGTCGTCGTCGACGACGAGTTCGACTGGCAGGGAATCGAGTCGCCGCGCACCTCCCTCGACCACACCGTCGTCTACGAGATGCACGTCAAGGGCTTCAGCAAGCTGAACCCCGACGTTCCGGTCGAGCTGCGGGGAACCTACGCCGGGCTGGCGCATGACGCCTCCGTCGCCGCCCTGCAGGACCTCGGCGTGACGGCCGTCGAGCTGCTTCCGGTGCACGCCTTCACCTCGGAGCAGCGCCTCATCAAGCAGGGACTCGAGAACTACTGGGGCTACAACACCCTCGGGTTCTTCGCCCCCCACGCCCCGTACGCCTCGGACGCCGCCCAGGCCGCCGGCGCCGACGCCGTGCTGCGCGAGTTCAAGGGCATGGTGAAGGCTCTGCACAAGGGCGGCATCGAGGTCATCCTCGACGTCGTCTACAACCACACGGCCGAAGAGGGCCCAGGCGGCCCGACGACGAGCCTGCGCGGCATCGACAATCGCGGCTACTACCGCCAGGACGCCCACGGCGGCTACATCGACACCACCGGCTGCGGCAACACCCTCGACTTCGGCCAGCAGGCCCCGCAGGATCTCGTGCTGGACTCGCTGCGCTACTGGGCGGAGGAGGTGCAGATCGACGGTTTCAGGTTCGACCTGGCCGCCACCCTCGGGCGCGGAGAGAACCTGTCGTTCGACCCGCAGCATCCGTTGCTCCAGGGAATCCTGAACGATCCGGTGCTGTCGCAGCGCAAGCTCATCGCGGAGCCCTGGGACATCGGCCCCGACGGCTGGAAGACCGGCGCGTTCGGCGACGGCTGGACCGAGTGGAACGACCGCTACCGCGACCGCATGCGCGACTTCTGGCTGGGCGACATCGCCCGCGCCCGCGCGACGGGCTCGGCCGGCAGCGGCATCGGCCGGTTCGCCACCCGCCTGGCCGGATCAGCGAACACGTTCTCGCAGCAACGCGGCCCGCTCGCGTCGCTGAACTTCATCACGGCGCACGACGGCTTCACCCTCGCCGACCTCACCGCCTACAACGAGAAGCACAACGAGGGCAACGGCGAGAACAACCGCGACGGCTCGAGCAACAACAACTCGTTCAACCATGGAGTCGAGGGCGCGACGACGGATGCCGTCATCCTCGACACCCGCCGCCGCGCGATGCGCAACCTGCTCGGCACACTGCTCCTCTCGGCCGGGGTGCCCATGCTCACGGCCGGCGACGAGTACGGCCGCACCCAGCGCGGCAACAACAACGCGTACTGCCAGGACAGCGAGCTCACCTGGCTGAGCTGGAAGCGCGAGGCGTGGCAGACCGACCTGTTCGGCGTCACGAAGCGGCTGCTGCAGTTGCGCCGCGAGAACCCGGCCCTTCGCCCCGTGAACTTCGGGATGTTCGGCGAGACGGTGCCGAGCGCGTCGCAGATGGACTGGTTCAACGACGAGGGCCTGTCGATGTCGGAGGAGGACTGGAACTCGCCCGACGAGCGCACGCTCCAGTACCTCGCGGCGTCCACGCCCGAGTTCGAGGAGTTCAATCGCATCCTGCTCGTGATCCACGCCCTCGAGGAGCCGACCTCGGTCACCCTGCCCGAGCACGCGGGGGTCGAGGGCTACTCGCTGCTCTGGGACTCCGCCGACGACACCCTCGACGACCGCGAGACCGAGTTCGTGCCGGGCCAGGAACTGCAGGTTTCCCCCACATCGATGCAGCTCTACCGCGCCCACGACTGAGGGGACGGACCTGATGGCGAGAACGGATGCCCCGGGCACACCGGCCACGGTGGCACTCGGCGCGGCCGGCATCCCCTTCACGGCTCACGTCTACGAGCACGACCCGCGGGCGACGAACTTCGGCACCGAGGCCGCCGAGAAGCTCGGGCTCGATCCGGAGCAGGTGTTCAAGACCCTCGTCGCTGACGTCGCGGGCACGCTGGTGGTCGCCGTCGTTCCCGTGACGGGGATGCTCGACCTCAAGGCACTCGCGGCTGCGGCGGGCGGCGGCAAGGCCGCGATGGCCGACCCGAAGCTGGCGGAGCGCAAATCGGGCTACATCGTCGGCGGCATCAGCCCGATCGGCCAGAAGACGCCGCTGACGACGGTGATCGACGAGACCGCCATCCTGTTCGACACCGTGTTCGTGTCGGGCGGCAGGCGCGGGTTCGACATCGAACTGGCGCCCGATGACCTGGCGGCGATCACCGGAGCGACGTTCGCGGCGATAGCTCGCTGAACCGCGCGCGGGGGCGTCCTATGCCGTCGCGATCAGTCCCAGATCGGCCGGGGCCGCCATCAGTGCGTTGTGCGGCACGACACGCACCGTGTAGCCGAACGACCCGGCACGCCCGAGCTTCACCGTGCCCGTGAACAACGTCGGCTTGCCGGCATCCGGGGCCGTCTCCTTCGCTGCAACAGGCTCCAGAGCCAGCCGGTGCACGTCGGTGAGTTCGTCGTTCTCCCCACTGCGCCCGTAGACGGCCTCGACGAGCACGTCATCGGGCGAGAGCCCGCCGAGGTGGATGTGAGCACGCAGGTGCAGCTCGTCGCCCACCTGCGGCACCGAGGTCATGCCCCCGGACTCCACGTGCGCGACGGACACTCGCGGCCATGCGGCATCGACCTTCGCGCGCCACGCCGCCAGCTCGCGGCCGCCTGCGAAGTGATCAGCCGAGAGGGCCTTCTCGGCAGCGGCGGCCGGCACGTACAGCGCCTGCACGTACTCGCCCACCATGCGGTCGGCCGACAGCGCCGGAGACAGCGTGCGCAGGGTGTGACGGATGCTGCGCATCCAGCCGCGCGGAATGCCGTCGTGGTCGCGGTCGTAGAACCGCGGCGCGATCTCGTGCTCGATGAGGTCGTACATGGCCTCGGCCTCGCGGCGGTCGCGCTCGGCGGGATCCGTCACCTCGGCCGAGGGGATGGCCCAACCGTTCTCGCCGTCGTAGAACTCGTCCCACCAGCCGTCGAGGATGGAGAGGTTCAGCACGCCGTTGAGCGCCGCCTTCATGCCGGATGTTCCACAGGCCTCGAGCGGCCGGAGCGGGTTGTTGAGCCAGACATCGGTGCCCGGGTAGAGCGTCTGGGCCATGGCGATGTCGTAGTCGGGCAGGAAGACGAGACGTCCGCGGATCTCGGGCTCGGAGGCGAACCGCACGAGTTCCTGGATGAGCCGCTTGCCCTCGTCATCCGCCGGATGCGACTTGCCGGCCACCACGATCTGGATGGGTCGCTCGGGATGCGTGAGCAGGGCGCGCAGGCGATCACGGTCGTGCAGCATGAGGGTGAGGCGCTTGTAGGTGGGAACGCGACGGGCGAAGCCGATCGTGAGCACGTCGGGGTCGAGCACCTCGTTCGTCCAGGCGGCGACAGGACCCGTCGGGTTCTGGCTGCGCCACGACTTGGCCGTGCGTCGACGCGCATCCTCCACGAGGTCGGCGCGCATGGCATTCCGCACCGCCCACAGGTCGAGGTCGCTGAGCGCCTCCGACGACCAGTCGACGCGGGTGGTGTCCGAGGTGCCGAAGGTCTTCTCGGCGAGCTCGAGCAGGCGCGGGTTCGTCCACGTGGGCGCGTGCACACCGTTCGTGACGGAGCCGATCGGCACGTCGTTCGGGTCGAATCCCGGCCACAGCCCCGAGAACATGCCGCGGCTCACCTGGCCGTGCAGCTTCGAGACGCCGTTGGCGCGCTGCGCGAGGCGGAGGCCCATCACGGCCATGTTGAAGACGTCCTTCGTTCCGCCGTCGTACGACTCGGCGCCGAGGGCGAGCACGTCATCGACCTGCACGCCGGGCAGCAGGTCGGTGGAGAAGTAGCGGGTGATGAGCGCCGCATCGAAGCGGTCGATGCCTGCGGGCACCGGCGTGTGGGTCGTGAACACGGTTCCGGCGCGCACCACCTCGAGCGCCTCGGAGAAGGAGAGCCCCTCGCCGATCAGCCCCGCGATGCGCTCGAGCCCGAGGAATCCGGCGTGGCCCTCATTGGTGTGGAACACCTCCGGAGCCTCGGTGCGGGTGAGCTCCGACCAGGCGAGCACGGCGCGCACGCCGCCGATGCCGAGCAGGATCTCCTGCAGCAGTCTGTGCTCTCCCCCGCCACCGTAGAGGCGATCGGTGATCTGGCGCAGGTCGTCGGCGTTCTCGGGGATGTCCGTGTCGAGCAGCAGCAGGCGCACGCGTCCCACGGCCGCCTGCCAGATGCGGGCGTGCAGGGCCCGGCCATCCGGAAGCGCGATCGAGATCTGCAGTGGTGAGCGGTCGGGTCGGCGCAGCACGGCGAGCGGGAGGCCGTCGGGATCGAGCGCCGGATAGCTCTCGAGCTGCCAGCCGTCGGCCGAGATGGCCTGCGTGAAGTAGCCGGCCTTGTAGAACAGGCCGACCGCCACGAGCGGGATGCCGAGGTCGGAGGCGCTCTTCAGGTGGTCGCCGGCGAGGATGCCGAGGCCGCCGGAGTACTGCGGCAGGGTGGCGGCGATGCCGAACTCGGGCGAGAAGTAGGCGATGCGAGCGGGCTTGTCGCCGTCGAGGTGCTGGTACCAGCGAGGCTCCTCGAGGTAGGAGGTGAGCTCGTCGCGGAGCTGGTTGGCCCAGCCGACGTAGCCGTCGTCGGCGGCGAGCTCGTCGAGGCGCTCGCGACTCACCTCGCCGAGCAGGGCGATCGGGTCGTGATCGACCGCGCGCCACACCGTGGGGTCGATGCGCTCGAACAGGCGCCGGGTGGGCTCATGCCACGACCAGCGCAGGTTGCCCGCGAGGGCTTCCAGGGCGCCGAGGCGCTCGGGGAGGACGGCACGGACGGTGAACTTGCGGATGGCCTTCACCCGACTCACCCTATGGCCGTGATGTGACCGGCGTGTAAACGTCAACCCTCAGCGCGCCGCACCCGATCGGCGCTACGGTCGGAGAGTGAGTTTCACAACAGTGTCAGCAGGCCGTATTCCCGTTCTCGACCTCTCGCCGCAGATCAACGACGATCTCTGGCCGGCGAAGGCCTTCGTCGGCGAGGTGGTGCCGTTCCGCGCGACCGCCTTCCGGGAGGGCCACGACCTCATCGGCGTCGAGCTGGTGATCACCGACCCGACAGGGGCGGCATCCGTTCACCGCATGAAGCCCCTCGCTGCAGGCACCGATCGCTGGGAGGCTCAGGTGCTGCTCGACGTGCAGGGCGAGTGGTCCTGGCGCGTGCGGGCCTTCGCCGACGACTTCGAGACCTGGGTGCACAACGCCGAGCTCAAGGTTCCCGCCGGTGTCGACGTCGAGCTCATGTTCACCATCGGCGCCGGGCTGCTCGCTGGGGCCGGGGCCGACAAGGCCCGCCCGCTCGCCGATCGGCGCCTGCTGAGCGCGGCCGCGAAGAAGCTGACCGATGTCTCGAAGACGGATGCCGCCCGCCTGGCCGTGTCGGCCGACCCGCGCCTGCACGAGATCATCGGGCGCCACCCCGTCGCCAGCCTCGAGTCGCACTCCCCTGCACGCGTCATCCGCGTCGAGCGCACCCGAGCCGGACGTGGCTCCTGGTACGAGTTCTTCCCGCGCTCCGAGGGCGCGAAGAAGCTGCCCGACGGATCGTGGAAGAGCGGCACCTTCCGCACGGCCGCGAAGCGCCTCCCCGCCGTGGCGGCGATGGGCTTCGACGTGCTCTACCTGCCGCCCATCCACCCCATCGGCCGCGCCTTCCGCAAGGGGCCGAACAACACCCTCGACGCCGGGCCGAACGATCCGGGCTCGCCGTGGGCCATCGGCTCGGCCGAGGGCGGCCACGACGCCATCCACCCCGATCTCGGAACCCTCGCCGACTTCCGCTACTTCGTCGGCAAGGCCCGGGAGGCCGGCCTCGAGATCGCTCTCGACTTCGCACTGCAGGCCTCGCCCGACCACCCGTGGGTCACCGAGCACCCGGAGTGGTTCACCACCCTGCCCGACGGCACCATCGCCTTCGCCGAGAACCCGCCGAAGAAGTACCAGGACATCTATCCGATCAACTTCGACAACGACCCCGAGGGCATCCGCCAGGAGTCGCTGCGGCTCATCAGGCACTGGATCGCCCAGGGCGTGCGCATCTTCCGAGTCGACAACCCGCACACCAAGCCACTCGACTTCTGGGAGTGGCTCATCGGCACCGTCAACGCCGAGAACCCCGACATCGTCTTCCTCGCCGAGGCCTTCACCAGGCCGGCGCTGCTGCAGGGACTCGCGAAGGTCGGCTTCCAGCAGTCGTACACGTACTTCACCTGGCGCAACACGAAGGAGGAGCTCGAGGAGTTCCTCACCTCCCTCTCGACCGAGACGGCCGACTTCCTGCGCCCGAACCTGTTCGTGAACACGCCCGACATCCTCACCGAGTACCTGCAGTTCGGTGGCCCGGCCGCGTTCACCATCCGCGCCGCCCTCGCTGCGACGATGGCACCCACGTGGGGCGTCTACTCCGGCTTCGAGCTGTTCGAGGCGGTCGCCCGCCCGGGCGCCGAGGAGGCCATCGACAACGAGAAGTACGAGTACAAGCCGCGCGACTTCGCGGCCGCCGAGAAGTCGGAGCGCTCGCTCGCACTCTTCATCGGCATCCTGAACCACATCCGTTCGACCCACCCGGCTCTCGGACAGCTGCGCAACATCCGTTTCCACGGCAGCGACGACGACGCCGTGCTGGTGTTCTCGAAGCACATCGACGGCGCGTTCACGCCGACCGGCGTGTCCGACTCGATCATCGTGGTCGCCAACGTCGACCCCCACTCGGTGCGCGAGACCACGGTGCACCTCGACCCCACGGCGTTCGGCCTGCCGTCCGACGGCCTCTTCGAGGTGCACGACCTCGTCACCGGTTCCGTCTGGACCTGGGGAGAGCACAACTACGTGCGCCTCGACTCGTTCACGACCCCAGTGCACATCCTGCACGTCCGACCCGTCTCAGTGACGGATGCAGCATCGAAGGGAATCCCCGCATGACACGCGACGACGCCGAGGTCGCCCTGAGCCTGCCCGAGCTCTCCCCCGAACTGCTGGCCACCCTCGCCACGGGCAGCCACTTCGACCCGCACTCGGTGCTGGGCCAGCACCTCGTCGACGCCGCCGGCGTCGGCGACCCGGTGACGGTCATCCGCGCGCTGCGACCTCTCGCCGAGAGCGTGCACGCCGTGCTGCCTTCAGGCGCCCACATCGAGCTGGCGCACATCGGCTCCGGCATCTGGCAGGGCGTCAGCGTGCTCGGCGTGCAGGACTACACGCTGGAGACCCGCTACGCCGACGGCGCCCACTGGATCGCCGACGACCCCTACCGCTACCTGCCGTCGATCGGCGAGCTCGACCTGCACCTCATCGGCGAGGGCAGGCACGAGCGCCTCTGGGACGTGCTCGGCGCGCACTATCGCGAGCACGTCGGCGTCACCGCCGGCACGCGCGGCACGTCGTTCACGGTCTGGGCACCACGAGCCCGCGCCGTGCGCGTCATCGGCGACTTCAACGGCTGGGACGGCACCCAGCACTCGATGCGCAGCATGGGCGGGTCGGGTGTCTGGGAGATCTTCGTTCCCGAGCTGCACCCGGGCAGCACCTACAAGTTCGAGCTGCTCACCCAGGGCGGCGAGTGGGTGCGGCGGGCCGACCCGATGGCCAGGTTCACCGAGGTTCCTCCGGCGACGGCATCCGTCATCGGGGAATCGAGCTACACCTGGAACGACGGCGAGTGGATGACGCATCGCGCCTCGCACGACGTGCACGACGACCCGATGAGCGTCTACGAGCTGCACTTCGGATCCTGGCGCCCGGGCTTGAACTACCGCGACGCCGCCGACCAGCTCATCGAGTACGTGAACGAGCTGGGCTTCACGCACGTCGAGTTCATGCCGCTGGCCGAGCATCCGTTCGGCGGATCCTGGGGCTACCAGGTCACCGGCTACTACGCCGTCACCAGCCGGTACGGCCACCCCGACGACCTGCGCTACCTGATCGACCGCCTGCACCAGGCCGGCATCGGTGTGCTCATGGACTGGGTGCCCGGCCACTTCCCGAAGGACGAGTGGGCCCTGGCGAACTTCGACGGAGCGCCCCTGTACGAGCACCCCGACCCGCGCCGCGGCGAGCAGAAGGACTGGGGAACCCTGGTCTTCGACTTCGGCAACCGCCAGGTGCGCAACTTCCTCGTGGCGAACGCCCTGTTCTGGCTCGAGGAGTTCCACGTCGACGGCCTGCGCGTCGACGCCGTGGCCTCGATGCTCTACCTCGACTACTCCCGCAAGGACGGCGAGTGGGAGCCCAACATCCACGGCGGACGCGAGAACCTCGAGGCGATCTCGTTCCTGCAGGAGGCGACGGCCACGGCCTACAAGCGCAACCCCGGCGTCGTCATGATCGCCGAGGAGTCCACCAGCTGGAAGGGCGTCACCGCGCCCACCTCCGCCGGAGGACTCGGCTTCGGCTTCAAGTGGAACATGGGCTGGATGCACGACTCGCTCCAGTACATCCAAGAGGACCCGATGTACCGGTCCTACCACCACAGCGAGATCACGTTCTCGTTCCTCTACGCGTTCAGCGAGAACTTCATGCTGCCGATCAGCCACGACGAGGTCGTGCACGGCAAGGGATCACTGCTGGCCAAGATGCCGGGCGACCACTGGCAGAAGCTCGCCAACGTGCGCGCCTACCTCGCCTTCATGTGGGCCCACCCCGGCAAGCAGCTGCTCTTCATGGGCCAGGAGTTCGGCCAGCCGTCCGAGTGGAGCGAGGAGCGCGGACTCGACTGGTGGGTGCTCGACCAGCCCAGCCACCGTGGCCTCTTCGACCTCGTCGGCGCGCTCAACCGCGTGTACCGGGAGAACCCGAGCCTGTGGGCTCTCGACAACGACTCGAGCGGCTTCGAGTGGATCGACGGCGGCGCTGCCGAGCAGAACGTCGTGTCGTTCCTCCGCAAGGACGGCAACGGCGACGTGATCGCCTGCATCATGAACTTCGCCGGCAACCCGCACGGCGACTACCGCGTCGGCCTGCCGTTCGCCGGACGCTGGGACGAGATCATGAACACGGATGCCGCAGCCTACGGCGGCTCCGGCGTGGGCAACCTGGGCGGCGTCGAGGCGACCGCCACGCCCTGGGCCGGGCGTCCGGCCTCCGCCGCGGTCACGCTGCCGCCGCTGGGAGGGCTCTGGCTGAAACTGCAGCGGTAGCCCACCCGTTGGTCGAGTAGCGGAGCGACAGGCCTCAGTACAGCAGTGCCGTCAACCGACGACGGGCCGGGGCCACGCGCGGGTCATCGAGACCGACGACCTCGAAGAGCTCCAGCAGGCGCTCGCGCACCACGTTCCTGCCCGCGGCATCCAGCTTCGGGAACACCGTGAGCAGGCGGTCGAAGGCGTCCTCGATGTGTCCGCCCGACAGGTCGAGGTCGGCGACGTCGAGCTGCGCGTCGAGGTCGTCGGGTGCGGCCGCAGCGCCGTTGCGGATCTGGTCGATGGTCTTGCCCTGCAGGCGGAACAACAGGCTCACCTGGGCGAGCCCGGCGACGGCCTCGCGGTCGGCCGGGTTCTGGGCGATCGCCGTCTTGTAGTGGCCGATCGCGGCCGGGTAGTCGCCGTCCTCGATGGCGGCGTACGCCTCGGCGTGGTGGGGTGGCAGCGGCTTCTCGACCGGCTCGGGAGCCTCGGTTGCGGCATCAGCGTCGAGAGCGGTCGCGGTGCCCGTGACACCGTTCTGTGCGGCCAACTGCAGCACCTGCTCGAGAACGCCGCGCGCCTGCTCCTCGGGAACGACACCGGCGAACAGCGGAACGGGCTGGCCCGACACGATGGCGGCGGTGGTCGGCACCGACTCGACCCTGAAGGCCTGGGCGAGCTGAGGGTTCGCCTCGGCCTGCACCGTGGCCAGCACGAAGCGCCCGCCGAAGCTGCGCACGAGCTTCTGCAGAACGGCGGTGAACGCCACCGACTCCTCGGCCCAGTCGGCCGCGAGGTCGACGATCACGGGAACATGCTGAGAGAGCTCGAGCACCTCGCCGAAGTTCTCGTCGGTGCCGGTGAGCACGAGGCTCGGCACCTGGACCGCTGCACCGGCGGCGGCGGGAGCTCCGCCACCCGCTGCGGCCCCGGGCGCACCCGGCTGAGGACGGTTCGCGAGCGGGGACAGGTCGACGGCGCCGCTCAGGCGGGACGGTACTGGGGGAAGATTGGTCACGGTACCTCCGAGGCAGAGATGAGTCCCTGCGAGAACCCGAGGAGCTTGATCTTCTCGGACGACCCCGCAGGAGGAACGTAGAACAGGATCTGGTCGCCGTAGGTCTGGGTGACGCCCTTGGCCGAGTTCTCGACACCCGAATAAGCCTTGGCCGCGTTCTGCGGCGACACCGTGCCGCCATCCGTCGGCTTCACAGTCTCGGTCTCGTTGATGTTGGCCGTGACCACGGCGCCGGAGTCGTTCGTCGCGAGGGCGATGGTGAGACCTTCGCCCACCTTGTTCGTGAACTCGATCGCGGCGGTCGCCGGAAGGGCCGCGCGGGTCTTCTCCTTCGCGGCGACGCCGACCTGCGCGATCAGCGGGTCGCTCTCGGTGTCGAAGAGCGGGTAGTACTGGCTCTTGTCGCCCTGCAGGAGGATGTCGGCGTAGGCGAGGGCCACCTGATCGGGAGGGAGCAGCAGGAATTCGGAGTCGGGCGCGACGATCGGAGAACCGATCACGGCGGGAGCCAGCCCGGGCACGGTGGCGTCGGCCGTGAGCGAGACCGCGTAGCGCACGAGGTAGTTGTCCCGTGGAGACTTCTGGGTCATGACCAACGCCGTCGGCTTGGTGGTCGGGTCCTCCTGGTTCTGGATGACCGTCATCACCACGCGGGGCCAGGAGTCGGTCTGCTGCGGGGCTGTCACCACGACGGGAGCCGCGGGGATCGCGTCGGGCGCGGGTTCCGTGGAAAGCGTGGCGCGCACCTTGTAGTTGGCCTCGCGCAGCTGGAGGGCCGGCCCGGTGAAGCGGGTCTTGATCGCCTCGACATCGAGCGCCTTGTCGGCGTCGCCCGCCACGACGGCGATCTTGCGCACGATGCGCTCGAGCTGGGGCACCGTCACGGCGGGAGGCTTGATGTCCTCGTCGGCGACGGGTGCCGGGGTCGAATCGGCCGTGGCCGTGGCGGATGCGGAGATCGTCGGCTCGGGCCCGAAGGTGGGCCAGTAGTCGGAGGAGCATCCGCTCAGGGCCAGCCCGCCGATCAGCAGCACGGGCAGCACCGCGATGCGCGGCGCACGCCCGATGGCGCGGCGGCCGCCACCGCTTCCGGTGACCTCCTTGATGGTCTTCGGCTTCGGCGCACGGGGAAGTTTCGGCATCCGGGGCCCCTTCGGCATGTTGCGTCGCGGTCGACGCGAGCGGCGCAGGTGCAGCAGCGCCAACAGGTAGCTCACGAGGCCGACCAGCAGGAGGACCAGCCCGCCGACGATGAGAGGCCCGGCCCACGGAGTCGAGTTGTCGAGCGGCCAGGTGATGCTGATCTTCGACGGCGCCGGCTCGGCACCGTCACCGGCGACGAGCAGCGAGTACCCCTCGGGGATGCTGAGGGTGGCGGTGACGCTGCCGGTCCCCGAGTACTCCTCGAGCCAGAGGTCGCTGCCGGCGGGGTTCGCGGTCGGGTCGGCCGCGGCTGCTGCATCCGCCGTCGCGTCGGTCGCTGCATCGTCGGCGGCTGCAGGCGGAGCCGGGGTGGCCGGCGTGGCCGGAGGTGTGGCACCGGGGCTCGGCGTGCCCGTCGGTGTCGGGGTGGGCGTCGGCGTGGGTGTCTCCGTCGACGCCGGCGGCTTCGTCGTCAGCTCGTTCGTCTTCTGGTCGAAGCGCACGGTCTCGAACGGCTCGTCGCCGATCCAGGCCGTCACGTCGGCTTCCCGGCCGAGGGCCATCATGACCGGTCCGGATCCTGTGACCTTCACGGTCTGGGCGCCGGGATGCGCGAGTAATGCGCTCGCGTCGATGACGGAGTACGGGTCGCCGTCCTCCGTGGTGACGGCGAGCTCGATGCTCGACGGTTCGAGCAGCACGGTGCGCTGGGCGATGCCGAACGCGATCATCACTGCCGCGACGAAGAACGCCGCAATGGCTAGAACGAATCGCACGTAAGAACTCTCCTCGTGTGCCGGATGCACAGACCCCTCAGACTAACCGATGCGCCCCTGAGAGTCGTCTCAGCCCTCCCCACCCGCCCCGGATGGGGTCGTATGCGATGGGGTGCCGACACCCACTAAAATCATCATCGGCGTGCATGCTCTCCCCCGGCTGCCGCACTGAGAAGGAGTATCAATTGGCCACCGACGAGACAGAGTTCACCCAGGTCTTCCGCGGATACGACCGTGACGAGGTCGACAAGGTCATTCAGGGACTCCGCCGCGACGTCATCACGTCGAACAACCACGCCACCGAGGCCGCCAAGGACATCAAGCGCCTCAACGCCCGCATCGACGAGCTGAGCGCAGAACTGGAAGAGGTCGGAAGCCCGACGTTCTCCGGGCTCGGAACCAAGCTGGAGAACACGCTCCGCGTCGCCGAGGAGCAGTCGACCCGGCTCATCGCCCAGGCCGACATCGACGCCGAGAAGCTCCGCAGCTCGGCGTCGGGCGAGGTCGAGAAGATCCGCACCCAGGCCAACGACCAGGCCGAGCGCGTGCTCAACGACGCCCGCGGCAAGGCAGCGCGCATCCTCGACGATGCCCGCATCGAGGCCGACGACGTCGTCACGCGCGCCAAGGAGCAGCAGGAGCTGCTGACCCAGGATGCCGCCCGCGATGCATCCGCCATCCGTGGAGCCATCGCCACCGAGGCCGCAGAGCTGCGCGCCACGGCCAAGCGCGAGACCGCCGCCATCCGCGCCGAGGCCGAACACGAGGCCGCCGAGATCCGCGTCGTGGCCAATCGTGAGGCATCCGAGGCCCGGGAGGCCGCGGCAGGTCTCGCCCAGGAGACCGAGCAGACCCGTGCCGAGGTCGCCCTCGAACTCGACCAGGCCCGAGCGACGCTCGCCCGCGAGACCGAGCAGGCGCGCATCGACCTCGCCCGCGAGACCGAGCAGGCCCGACTCGACCTGGAGCGCGAGAGCGCCGAGGCACGTCAGGCCATCGACGCCGAGATCGCCGAGGCCCGTACCGCTCTCGACCACGAGCTCACCCAGCAGCGCACCGACCTGCAGCGCGAGATCGACGCGACGCGCGCCGACCTCGGGCTGGAGCGCGAGCAGGCCAAGACCGACCTGGGCCGGGAGTCCGAGGCTGCGAAGCAGCGCCTCGAGCACGAACTGGCCCGCCTCCGCGCCCGCCACGACGCCGACGTCGAGCAGTCCCGCGCCGACCTCGCACTCGAGCACGAGCAGGCCAAGGCCGACTTCGAGGCCGACGCCGAGCAGGCGCGCATCGATCTCGAGAACCAGCTCTCCGCCATGCGCAAGAAGGCCGACCACGAGGTCGGCAAGCTCCGCCGCGAGACCGAGCAGGCCCGCATCGACCTCGATGTCGAGCTCAAGGCCCGCCGCGACGAGGCCGAGCAGGAGCACCTCGCCCGCCACCAGGAGGCCGTCTCGCAGACGCAGAAGTTCCTCGACGACGCCAACGCCCAGCTCGCCGAGGCGATCGCCCGCACGAAGGAGAACCGCGCGGAGGCCGACCGCCTCGACACCGAGGCCAAGGCCGAGTCGCGTGCGCTCGTCTCCCAGGCGGAGTCCGATGCCGCCGACGCCATCAGCGAGGCCGAGGCCCGTGCCAAGGCGGCCATCGCCGAGGCCGACGAGCGCACCCGCGCCCTCGTGTCCGACGCCGAGGACCGCCTCTCGCAGATCCGCATCGAGCGCGACGCCGTCGCCGGCTACTTCGAGAGCCTGCGCAGCGTGCTCAAGCAGGCCGAGCAGGTCCGGGCCGACGGCGAGTAGCCGCAGCAGAGCCGGAATCCGACCTCAGTGAAGATCCACAACGCCTTCAGGCTCGGCCTGATCGGGACGCTCGGCGTGGGCCTCGGCCTGCTCATCATCTTCTCGGTGGTGCAGCTGTCCACGATCCTCACCTACGTCGGCGCCGCGCTGTTCCTCGCCCTCGGTCTCGACCCGGTCGTCTCGTGGCTCGAATCGAAGCGGTGGCCGCGCTGGTCGGCCATCCTCGTGGTGCTCGTCGGCGTGCTCGGCCTCGTGGCCGGACTCGTCGTCCTGGTCGTGCCGATCATCGTGTCGGAGACCTCGAAGTTCATCTCGCAGATCCCGTCGATCGTCGAGCGGGTCGCGAGCCCCGACTTCATCGACCAACTGCAGGACCAGTTCCCCGCCTTCGACGTGCCGCTCATCGCCGACAGCATCACCAAGTCGATCAACGACTTCGTGGCTGATCCGACCAAGGTCGGCGATCTCGCCGGCGGGGTGCTGGCCATCGGCATCGGCATCGGCGCCGGGCTCTTCGCCGTGGTCATCGTGCTCATCCTGACCCTGTACTTCACGGCGTCCCTCGGATCCATCAAGCGGGCGACCTACCAGCTGGTTCCGGCCTCGAAGCGCGAGCGGTTCTCAGACCTGACCGAGCAGATCACGGCATCCGTCGGCCGCTTCGTCGTGGGCCAGGTGAGCCTCGGTCTCATCAACGGAGTGCTGAGCTTCATCTTCCTGTCGATCATCCAGGCGCCGTTCCCGGCGGTTCTCGCCTTCATCGCCTTCCTCCTGTCGATCATCCCGCTGGTGGGAACGATCTCGGGCTCCGTCATCATCGTGCTGGTCTGCCTCATCCCCGGTCTGGGATCGCCGCTGACCGCCCTCGTGGCCGCGATCTACTACCTCGTGTACATGCAGGTCGAGGCATACATCCTGAGCCCACGCATCATGAGCCGCGCGGTGTCGGTTCCCGGCTCCGTCGTCGTGATCGCCGCCCTCGCCGGAGGCGCGCTCCTCGGCATCCTCGGAGCGCTCATCGCCATCCCCGTCGCCGCGTCGATCATCCTGATCATCAAGCAGGTCGTCATCCCGCGCCAGAACGAGCTCTAGGCGTCGGACTGCGGAACCCCTGTCGGTCAGTCAGTCGGCTGGCCAGCGGGTGGGCAGCGGCAGGGCCGCGGGGTTCACCACGCGCACGATCTCGTCGAGCACCCTGCGGGTCTGCGTCTCCCCCACCCAGAGGTGCTTGGCGTCATCGACCGGAATGACCTCCGCATCCGGGACCGCGGCGAACTTCTCCAACGCCTCAGCGGGCTTGAGGAAGTCGTCGTGCTCGGGAATGAGTGCGACCAGCGGGTGCCCACTCCCGGCCCACCGTGCCAGCTCGTCAGGGCTGGTGCGGCGCAGCGGCGGCGACAGCAGGATGACGCCGTCGATCGGGTGCTCGAGGCCGTGCTTCAGGGCGAGTTCTGTTCCGAACGACCAGCCCACGAGCCACGGATGCGGCAGCCCGCGCTCGGCCACGAAGTCCATGGCCGCTGCCACGTCCTCGCTCTCCGTCACGCCGTCGCCGAAGGCGCCGTCGCTCGTCCCTCTGGGCGACGTCGTCCCGCGGGTGTTGAAGCGCAGCACGGCGAGGTCGGCCAGCGCGGGCAGCCGTCCGGCAGCCTTCCGCAGGATGTGCGAGTCCATGAAGCCGCCGTGGGTGGGCAGCGGATGCAGCGTCACGAGTGTCGCCACCGGCGGCCGGTCCGCAGGCAGGGCGAGCTCTCCCACGAGCGTCAGCCCGTCGCTCGTGCGCAGCTCGATGTCCTCTCGGACGGCCGGGAGGTCGATGCCTCCGCGGATCTCCTGCGTGGCCGTGTCGGTCAACGGTTCCTCATCTCGTGCGGCATCCGTCACCGGATGCGCCAGCAGTGGTTGTGCCAATGGCGACGATCGGCCAGTGCGGCGGCATCTCCGAGCAGAGCGTCGGCACGCCAGGCGACGACGTGGGCGATGCCCGGGTCGATCGCCAGGGAGCAACCGGGGCACACGTAGCTCTTCACGGCCTGCAGGCTCGACACGGGCTGCACGTTCCAGCTGCCATCCCGTTTCGCCTCGGTGCGACGCCATCCGGCCATGAGGCGGCTCAGGTCGTCCTCCGGCTCGTCGTCACCCCGGCCGCGGCCGCGCTGCGGCGGACGGTTGGAGCGGGGCATGGGACCAGTCTAAGCGCGACGGCTCAGTACCAGCCGGCGTCCTCGGAGTGCGCCCACGCACCGCAGGGGCTTCCATAGCGGTCGCCGATGTAGCCGAGCCCCCATGCGATCTGGGTGGCGGGGTTGGTCTCCCAGTCTCCGCCGGCGCTGCCCATCTTGGAGCCGGGCAGGGCCTGCGGGATTCCGTAGGCTCCACTCGAGCTGTTGCTCGCGTAGACGTTCCAGCCGGATTCGCGGTCCCACAGGGCCACCAGGCAGCTGAACTCGCCGTCGCCCCAGCCTCGGGCGTGCACCATGTCGAGGGCGATCGCCTGGGCCGTACCGGGGTCGGGGTTGCCGGCGGGCGGGGCCCAGCCCGAGCTCTCCTCCTCCTCGACGGCGGCGGGCTCGATGATCACGGGCTCGGGTTCGGGCTTGGCCATCACGTCGTAGCCGTCGCGCTGGATCGTCACCTCGTACTCGCCGGCGACATCGAGCGCCTGAACGTCGGCAGGGTCGTACGCCTGCGGAACGCGGAAGTAGGGAGAGGCTGTCGCGCCCGAGTACGGGTCGACGACGTTCACGAGGACGAAGGCGGCGCTGGCGGCGAACGCGAAGGCGAACAGTGCCGCGTGAGACCGGGACCGGCGACGCACCGGGGCGGGTCGCTTCATCGGTGTCGCGACCGCGACAGCGGTCTTGACGGGGACGAGTACTCCGGAATGCCTACCCACGATTCCTCGATGCTAGCCCAGAAGGGCCCGCGACGACCACCATCGCACCGCGTGGCTCATCGAACGGCCAGCATCACGTCGACGACGCTGTCGAGCACGATGTCGACCTGCGCCTCGCGATACCCGCCGCGCTGAGGACGGAAGACAGCCGTGCGCACGTCGTCGACGGTGAGCGCGTAGCCGTCCTGGAAATAGCGGGTGAGCTTGGCGGCGAACTTGTCGACGTCGGCCACGCTGTAGCCCTCGGTGAGGATGCTGGTGCGCTGGAAGCGGTGGCCCTTCTCCCGATCGAGCCGGTTGAGGATGACCTGGGCGGTCTGGCGGGCCTCTCGGTACCACTCCTCGTTCCCGGCCTCCTGCAGTGCCCGATCACGTTCACGGGCGGCGAAGGCGTCCTCGAGGCGCTCGAGCGCCGCATCGACGTGCTGCGTCGAGTAGCCGCTCTTCTGCATCGAGAACGCCGTGCGACGGATGTCGTCCGCCACCATGGTCGCCGTCGTGGGGTCGGCGTCGTAGGCGACGCGCGCTTCCGCGAGGAACGCCTCGACCTGGTCGACGTTGTAGCCGGGCTTGCCTCTACCGGCGCGGGGGAAGGTGGTACTCACGGGAACATTCTGCCAAACAGATCAGGCGAAGATGAGGAACAACGCGTAGGTGATCACGGCCGACGGCAGGATCGAGTCGAGCCTGTCGAGGAATCCACCGTGTCCGGGGAGCCAGGAGCTCATGTCCTTGATGCCGAGGTCGCGTTTCAGCAACGACTCGGCGAGATCACCGATGGTCGCCGAGAGCACGATGGCCACGCCGAACACCAGGCCGAACCACCAGGGCATCTGCAGCATCAGGACGGCGAGGAGCACTCCCCCCACGAGGCTCGCGGCCACCGCGCCGGCGAAGCCCTCCCAGGTCTTCTTCGGGCTGATGCGCGGGGCCATCGGATGCCGCCCGAACGAGAGGCCGCTGGCATACGCACCGGTGTCCACGGCGATCACGAGGATCAGGAACGCGAGGATCCAGTACTCGCCCCCCTCGCGCGCGAGGAGCAGCACGGTGAAGCTCATGAACACCGCCACGTAGATCAGGACGAAGATCGCCGAGCCCACGTCGCGCAGCAGCGCACTGCCGTCCACCCGCCGCCCGGGCAGCAGGGTCTCGATGAGGCGCCAGAGCGTGACCAGGGCGATGCCACCGACGAGACCGAGCCACTGTCCGGCTCCCGACCAGAACCACGTCAGGGGGATCATCGCGACGGTCGCGAAGATGACGGGGATGATCGGCACCATTCGGCCGGAACGGCGCAGGCCCTGGCTCAGCTCGTAGACGGTGAAGAAGACGATGAACGCTCCGAAGAGGAGGAACAGTTCCTTCACCACGATGAGGCTGAAGAGCATGGCGAAGCCGAGCGCGAGGCCGATGAGGGTCGCGAGGATGAGATTGCGACCCGTGCGGGCCTGAATCTTCTCGCTCGTCGCCTCGATCTTGCCGCGCGTCGCCTCGAACTGACGCTCGATGTCTGCGCGCGTCGACTCGAGCTGGCGCTCGATGTCGGCACGGGTCGCCTTCACCTGTGCTCGGACGTCGTCACGCTTCCCATCGCGCTTGCGGCGAGGATCCCGGGGTTCCGGCGCGGGTTCATCAGGAGCGGACATCAGCCCTAGACCTCGAGGAGTTCGGCTTCCTTGCGCTTCAGTGCGTCGTCGATGGCGTCGACGTGCGTCTTGGTCACCTGCTCGAGTTCCTTCTCACCGCGGGACACCTCGTCGTCGCCGACTTCGCTCTTCAGGGCGTCGAGTTCATCCTTGGCCTTGCGGCGGATGTTGCGCACGGACACCTTGGCGTCCTCGCCCTTGCTCCTGACGATCTTGACGAACTCCTTGCGGCGGTCCGCCGTGAGCTCGGGAAGGGTCACCCGGATGATGTTGCCGTCATTCGACGGGTTCGCACCGAGGTTGGGGGTGTCGCGGATGGCCTGCTCGATGTCGCGCAGGGCGCTCTTGTCGTAGGGCGTCACGACGAGGGTGCGGGCCTCGGGGTTCGCCAGCGAGGCGAGCTGGGCCAGCGGCGTCGGCGTGCCGTAGTAGCTCACCATGATCTTCTGGAAGAGCTGGGGGTTCGCACGCCCGGTGCGCACGGAGGAGAAGTCGTCTTTGGCGACTTCGACCGCCTTGCTCATGCGGGCAGCGGCATCGGACAGGACATCCGCGATCACGGTGACTCCTTCTGGAAGGTACTTGAGGGAAAGCTTAGTTGCTGACGACGGTGCCGAGGTCGGCACCGAGAATGGCGGCGGTCACGTTGCCTGCCGGCTCCATGCCGAAGACCTGCATGGGCATGTCGTTGTCCATGCAGAGGCTGAAGGCCGTGGAGTCGACGACCTTGAGGCCCTGTTGGAGCGCCTCCTGGTACGTGATCCGATCGATCTTCTTCGCGTCGGGGTTGGTGCGCGGGTCGTCGTCGTAGACGCCGTCGACGCCGTTCTTCGCGACGAGCACGACGTCGGCCTCGATCTCGAGTGCGCGCTGGGCTGCGACGGTGTCGGTCGAGAAGTACGGCAGGCCTGCTCCGGCGCCGAAGATGACGACACGACCCTTCTCGAGGTGCCGCTCCGCCTTGCGGGGGATGTAGGGCTCGGCGACCTGGGTCATCGAGATCGCGGACTGCACGCGGGTCTCGAGACCGGCCTGCTCGAGGAAGTCCTGGAGGGCGAGGGCGTTCATGACTGTGCCGAGCATGCCCATGTAGTCAGCGCGTCCACGGTCCATGCCGCGCTGGGAGAGCTCGGCCCCACGGAAGAAGTTGCCGCCGCCGACGACGATGGCGATCTCGACCTGAGTGGCGGCATCCGCGATCTCCCGTGCCAGTGCACTGACGACATCGGGGTTGACGCCGAGGGATCCGCCGCCGAAGGCCTCTCCCGAGAGCTTGAGCAGCACGCGCCGCCTCGTGTGGGTTCCGTTCATGCTGGACGCATCCTTTTCGTCGACTGTGTTCAACCTACTGTGCCCCGAGTGCGGGACGTGCCACCGCACGCGCGATGGCAGAGAAAAAGGAGCCCGGATCGTTGATGATCCGAGCTCCTTTCACTGTGCGTGTTACGCGCCGACCTTGAACCGGGCGAAGCCCGAGATCGTGAGTCCGGCATCCGAGACGACCTTGGCGACGGACAGCTTGTTGTCCTTCGCGTAGTCCTGCTCGAGCAGGGCGACCTGCTTGAAGTAGGCGCCGACGCGACCCTCGATGATCTTCGGGAGGGCGGCCTCGGGCTTGCCCTCCTCGCGGGAGATCTGCTCGACGATGGCGCGCTCCTTGTCGACAGCGTCAGCCGGGACATCCTCGCGGGTCAGGTACTCGGGGTTGGCGAACGAGATGTGCTGCGCGATCGACCGAGCGGTCTCAGCGTCTGCACCGGCGTAGCCGACGACGACGCCGACCTGCGGGGGCAGGTCCTTCGACGTCTTGTGCAGGTAGATCGCGAAGTTCTCACCGGAGACCAGAGCGACGCGGCGCAGCTCGATCTTCTCACCGAGGATGGCGGCTTCGCCGTCGATGAGGTCAGCGACGGTGCCACCGGCGGCGGGGGCCGCGAGGCCCTCCTCGACGGATGCGGCGCCGGACGCGGCGACTGCCGCGAGGACCTTCTCGGACAGCGCGACGAACTTGTCGCCCTTGGCGACGAAGTCGGTCTCGCAGGCGAGCTCGATCAGCGTGGCGGTTCCGTTGCCGTTCTCGACGGCGGCGACGAGGCCCTCCGAGGTGGAACGGTCGGCACGCTTCGCGTTGCCCTTCGCACCCTTGAGACGGAGGATCTCGGTTGCCTTCTCGACGTCACCCTCGGCCTCGACGAGCGCAGCCTTGGTGTCGGACATTCCGGTACCGAGCTGCTCGCGCAGAGCCTTGAGGTCGGCGATGTTGAAGTTAGCCATAGAGCTTCTCTTTCGTATCGTGGTTACTTGGCGTCGGCGGAGGCTGCAGCAGCCTCGACCGGCGCCTCGACGGGAGCCTCGGCCTCGACGACCTCGAGGGGCGTCTCGGCGTCCGCGACCTCGACGGCGACGTCGGCCTCAGCGGCGTCGGCGACCTTCTCGGTCTCGGCCGAAGCCTGCTCCGGGGTGCTCTCGGAGCCGGCCTGGAGAAGCTCGGCCTCCCACTCGGCGAGCGGCTCGGCAGGCTCCTGGCCCTCTTCCGGCTTCTGGTGACGCTGGACGAGTCCCTCTGCCGCAGCATCGGCGACGATGCGGGTCAGCAGTGCGACGGAACGGATGGCGTCATCGTTGCCCGGGATCGGGTACTGGACGTCGTCCGGGTCGCAGTTGGTGTCGAGGATGGCGATGACGGGGATGCCCAGCTTGTGCGCCTCGTCGATCGCGAGGTGCTCCTTCTTGGTGTCGACGATCCAGATCGCAGACGGCGTCTTCGTGAGGTTGCGGATTCCACCGAGGCTCTTCTGAAGCTTGATGAGCTCGCGCTTCTGGATGAGCAGTTCCTTCTTGGTGTATCCACGGCTCGTGTCGTCGAAGTCGACCTCCTCGAGCTCCTTCATGCGAGCGAGGCGCTTGGAGACGGTCTGGAAGTTGGTGAGGAGTCCACCGAGCCAGCGCTGGTTGACGTAGGGCTGGCCGACGCGGAGCGCCTGCTCGGCGATGGATCCCTGAGCCTGCTTCTTCGTTCCGACGAAGAGGATGGTGCCGCCGTGAGCGACGGTCTCCTTCACGTAGTCGTAGGTCTTGTCGATGAAGGCAAGCGACTGCTGGAGGTCGATGATGTGGCTACCCGAGCGCTCGGCGAGGATGAATCGCTTCATCTTCGGGTTCCAACGGCGGGTCTGGTGCCCGAAGTGAACGCCGCTGTCGAGCAGCTGGCGAATGGTGACGACGGCCATGGCCGTACTCCTTCTTCTCAGTTATGCCTCCGATCGGATGATCGGACGCCCTGGTGCCCGGCGCACGCCCGCTGCCCCTCGCGAGAGGTGCAGACTGAGTGGGTGTGTCGGCCGATACGGCACGCGTAGTCAGCGCTCGAAGGCGCTGCTCGGATCAGTCTAGCAGTTCCCGGATGCGCAACTCCCCCACAACTGCGACCTGCGCCGGCGACTCCCACCGGCTGTCTCGACAGGCGTCCAGACGGCTTCGGGGAACGGATTCTGGAGGCATGAGTTCTCGTCTCCGCAGCAGCCTGCAGCTCCTTGCTGTGTCCGCCGCCGTAGGTGTTCTCGGGTTCGGCGCTTCCTCCGGTGCCGTCGGCACCAGCGGCGTCGGGGTCGCGCCCGACCCGGGGTGGCGGTGGCCGCTCGCCCCGCCCGTGGAGGTCGCTGCGCCGTTCCTGGCGCCCGCAACGCGCTACAGCGCCGGGCACCGGGGCATCGACCTGGTCGGCGCATCCGGAACCCCGGTGTTCGCGCCGACCGATGGCGTGGTCTCGTTCGCAGGCACGGTGGTGGATCGCCCGCTGGTGACGATCGACCACGGAAACGGTGTGCTGGTCAGTCTCGAGCCGGTGCTGCCGACAGCCGCCGAGGGTGAGACCGTGGCCCGGGGGCAGCCGATCGGTTCGGTCGCCGCCGGCGGGCACTGCGCCGACGGATGCCTCCACCTCGGGGTGCGGGTGTACGGCGAGTACGTCTCGCCGCTGGCCTTCATCACCGGGCTGCCCCGGGCCGTGCTGCTTCCCCTGGGCCGGTGACCGGGTCGCTGACTGGAGGGGGTGATGTCGGCGGGGCCGCTCCGGCGCTGGCACGCCGGCCCGGGCCCCCGGCTCAGGCGCGCGGGTGGGCCGTCCTGTAGCTCTCGCGCAGGCGCTCGGTCGACACGTGGGTGTAGATCTGCGTGGTGCCGAGGCTCGCGTGGCCGAGCATCTCCTGCACGGCGCGAAGGTCGGCGCCGCCGTCGAGCAGGTGCGTGGCCGCTGTGTGCCGCAGGGCGTGCGGCCCCGATGGTCCGCCGCCCGGCAGGTCGACGAGCAGGCCGGCGACGAGCCTGTACACGCTGCGCGTGCCGACTCTGGCGCCGCGTGCGCCGAGGAAGAGGGCCGCCGCATCCGGCGACGAGCCGCTCGCCCGGGCCAACAGGGAGGCCCGCCCGATGCGGATGTAGTCGACGATCGCGTTCTGCGCGGGCAGGCCGAAGGGCACCACCCGCTGCTTTCCGCCCTTGCCCGTGACCCGCACGGTGAGGCGGTCGAGATCGACGTCGTCGACGTCGAGACCGACGACCTCGGAGACGCGGAGCGCCGAGGCGTAGAGCACTTCCACGATCGCGAGGTCGCGGCGGGCGACGGGGTCTCCCCCGGCCGCTGCATCGACGAGGGCGCCGATGAGGGCGTCCATCTGCCCGCGAGTGATCACACGCGGCAGGCTGCGGAGCGGCTTCGGGGAACGCAACCGCACCCCCGGGTCGTCGGGGATCTCGCCGGTGCGCGCGAGCCAGGCCGTGAAGCCGCGAGCGGATGCCGCATGGCGGGCGATCGTGGAACGGGCGAGGTCGCGTTCGGTGCCGGCCCACAGCCAGTCGCGCAGCAGCGGAAGGGTGATGCCGTCGAGGGTGGTGACGCCGTTCACCTCGGCGAAGTCGATGAGCTCGGCGATGTCGGTGCGATAGGCGCGCACCGTGTGCGGCGAGAATCCCCGTTCGATGCGGAGCTGGCGGGCGTAGTCGTCGAGCGCGCTGTCGAGCTCACTCGGAACGGCGGACCCGGCGGCGACCTCAGCAGTGGAGTCCGCGGAGGCGGTGCGTGCGGGCCTGGTGTCGCCGCGCTCGATGTCGCCGTGCTCGGTGTCGTCGAGCCGGGTGTCGCTGGTCTCAGCCATTGATCGGCCGCTGTCGCGAGAAGGCATCGCGACGCCCGTCTGCGTCGAGTTCGCGCATCCGCGCCGTGAAGTCGGCGCCGAAGCGGGTCACCGTGCGCACGGTCGTCAGCGGAACGACGGAGTGCACGATGCGATCGTCGTAGACATGCACGAGGTTGAGCGACTGTCCGGCATCGGCGCCGATGAGCTCGTCGACGGGCGCGGCGAGGTCCATGGTGTAGCAGGTGGCTGCGGCGACGGACACCGGGATGCCGGCGAACAGGCTGGTGGAGGCGTAGTGGAGGTGGCCGCCGAGGATGGCGCGGATGTCGCTGCCGGTGATGACTGCGGAGAGCCGTTCCTGGCGTTCCAGCTCGAGGATCTGCATGGCCCCGATCGGAGTAGGAATCGGCGGGTGATGCAGGGCGAGCAGCGAGCCGTGCTCGGCAGGTTCGGAGAGCACCTCCGCCAGCCACTCCAGCTGGGCGTCGTCGAGGGCGCCGTGGTGGTAGCCCGGAACGCTGGTGTCGAGGGCGATGACGCGGAGTCCGTGCACCGTCGTCACGGTGTCGACGGAGGCAGCGGAACCGAAGGCGGCCACGGCATCGGCGGAATCGGCTCGGTCAGCGTCAGCGTCAGCCGCATCGAAAGGTGCGGCCGCGATGCCGTCGCCGACGCCCAGCAGTTCACGGCGGAACGGCATCCGCTCGTCGTGATTGCCCATCACCCAGATCACCTCGGCGCCGATCCGTTCAGCGGCCGGCTCGACCACCGCTCGCACCCGGGCGTACGCGTCGGGCTCGCCGCGATCGGTGATGTCGCCGGTGAAGACGAGGGCGTCGAGGCGGACCCCGGACGCCTCGAGCCGCTGCAGCGCCGCGGCCAGTCCCGTATCGGTGTCGACGGTGCCGTAGAGCGGCCCGTCGGCGAGGAAGTGCGTGTCGCTGAGGTGTGCGATCACGTGCCGTGGCGCCGGGTACTGCCCGAACTGCGGGGGCAGTGCTGCGTCGACCATGAGTGCGCCTTTCGTGGATCCTCTTCACCACGATAGGGCGCGTCACCGACGCCGCCGGTCCGGCGCACCGTCGCCTCGACGCTCGCTCACCTCCCCCTGATCCAGCCGGAGCCCCTGGGCAGTGCCCGCTCGTCGAGGCCGAGGGTGCCCAGCACTCCGACGACGACGACCACGGCGAGTCCGGAGCGGCGCGCGATCTCGTCGACGCTCCGGGAGCTGCGGTTGCTGAGGGCGTCGAGTACCCGGAGTTCGTCGCTGGTCGGTTCCACTCCGGCAGCTCCGGTTCCGCGGGCGGCTCCGGCGGCAGGGGCACCTGTGGCCGAGCCGCCCGAGGCGGAGGGACCGGATGCCGTCGGGTCGGCATCCGGCAGCAGTTCGAGCATCTCCTCGACGCTCGTGACGCAGACGGCGTCGTAGTCGCGGATCAGGCGATGGCAGCCGGCGCTCGTGACGCTGGTGATGGGCCCGGGAACGGCTCCGAGCGGACGGCCGAGCGCGGCGGCGTGACCCGCCGTGTTGAGCGAGCCCGATCGCCAGCCGGCTTCGAGCACGACCGTGGCCTGGCTCGATGCCGCGATCAACCTGTTGCGCTGCAGGAAACGCCACTTGGTGGGCTGGGATCCGCAGGGAAGCTCCGAGATGACTGCGCCGACCGTGGCGATCCGTGACAGGAGATCGTCGTGCCCGGCCGGGTAGAAGCGGTCGACGCCGCCGGCCAGGAAGGCGACGGTGAGGCCGTCACTCGCGAGTGCGGCCCGGTGTGCCATGCCGTCGATGCCGTAGGCCGCGCCCGAGACGATGGTCAGCCCGCGGTCGGCCAGGCCCGACGCCGTGTCGGAGGCGATCTGCTCCCCGTAGAGCGAGGCAGCGCGCGCCCCGACGAGCGCGATCGAGCGCTTCAGCCCATGCACCGCGTGATCGACTCCCCGCATCCACAACACGATGGGGGCGTGCACTCCGAGGTCGTCGACTCCGCCCGGCCAGTGCGCATCGTCGGGCAGCAGGAGCCGGGTGCGGGTGGCGGCCGCGGCGGCGAGGGCCTGCACGACGTCGCCGGAACGCAACCGCGGACGCCACCGGCCGCATCCGTCGCCGAGCTCCTTCGTCAGGCGGGTTCGATCGACCGCACCGGCCGGGTCCAGCCGTCGAGCAAGGGACTCCGGGCTCTCCTCGCGGAGGAGCGACTCGAGGGCCTCATCGGCACCGAGAGCCGTGATGAGCGTGCCGGCAGCTCGGTCGCCGGGCTCGGCCAGCAGGGACCACGCCGCGCGGGCGAACGCCTGGTCAATCGCGAGCTGGTCGGGTGGCGCGGCGGGACGCACCGTGGTGACGAGTCGGGTGATCTCGGCATCCGCCATTCCGAAACGGGTCATCAGCTCGATCCCTTCCGCAGGAAGATGGCCTGCCCGAGGTGCTCGGCCGAGGGAACGGAGGCACCGTCGAGGTCGGCGATCGACCAGGCGACGCGAAGAATGCGGTCGTAGCCGCGCATCGTGATGACGCCGCGCTCCAGCGCGCGGTCGAGCGCGGCGAGGGACGATGCCGATGGGCGAACGCCGTCGCTGCGCAGCCATCGCCCCGGCACCTCTGCGTTCATGCGCCACGGTGTGCCGGCGAGGCGCGCGCGAGCCACGCTGCGCGCCTCGACGATGCGCTCGCGGGCCTGTGCGGTCGTGAGGCGAGCGGTGTCTGGGGCGAGGCGCAGTTGGGCGGCGCTCACCCTGTCGACGCGGAAGTGGATGTCGATGCGGTCGAGCAGGGGGCCGGAGAGCCTCGCCAGGTAACGCCGGCGCAGGTTGGGCGGGCACGTGCACGATTCGCGCGCGACACCGAACAACCCGCACGGGCAGGGATTGGCTGCCAGTACCAGCTGGAAGCGGGCGGGAAACGCTGCGACGGCGTTGGCACGGTGGATGGTGATGCGGCCCGACTCGAGAGGCTGGCGGAGCGCATCGAGCACGGCGGCCGGGAACTCGGGAGCCTCGTCGAGGAACAGCACCCCGTGGGCTGCGCGCACAGCGGCACCCGGCTTGATGATGCCGCTGCCTCCCCCGACCATGGCAGCGGCCGTGGCCGTGTGATGCGGGGCCTCGATCGGCGGGCGACGCGAGAGCCCGGCACCGACCGGCAGCCCACCCCCGAGAGAACGCACTGCGCTCACCTCGAGAGCCGCGTCGTCGTCGAGGTCGGGAAGGATTCCGGCCAATCGGGCGGCCAGCATCGTCTTGCCGGCGCCGGGTGGTCCGAGCATCAGCAGGTGATGCCCGCCGGCCGCGGCGACCTGCAACGCCATCACGGCGGCGTCCTGGCCGATGACATCCGCCAGGTCTCCGGCGTCATCGTCCTCCCGGACCGGTGCGACCGGCCCCGCGATGGCGTCGACGGGGTGCGGATCGAACTTCCCGCCGTGCCAGATCGCCGCATCGCGCAGGCTCGCCACCCCGATGACCTGCATACCCGGGACGAGTTCGGCCTCCTCGACGCAGGCCGTCGGCACCATCACCCGGGATCGGCCCGCAGCGCGGGCGGCGGCCACGGCGGGAAGCACTCCGGCGATGGGGCGGAGCCTGCCGTCGAGCGCGAGTTCGCCGAGATGCACGACCCGTTCGAGCGATTCCTGCTCGATTCCGCCGGCAGCGGCGAGACAGGCCAGCGCCACGGCCAGGTCGAAGCCGCAGCCGTGCTTCGGCAGCGACGCCGGCGACAGGTTCACGGTGATGTGATGTGCCGACAACGGCATGCCCGAGTTGCTCGCCGCCGCACGCACGCGATGGCTCGCCTGCGACAGGGCCGTGTCGGGCAGCCCGATGATGACGAGTCCGGGGAGTTGGCTGGAGATGTTCGCCTCCACCTCGACGAGGGTCCCGGTCATACCGAGGAGGGCGACGGAGCTGGTGCGGCCGAGCTTCATGACAGCCGCTGCAGATGCTCGATGCTCGGGCTGCCGGTGCGCGGAGCGATGATCGCGATGGCATCGATGCGGATGCGCCTCCGCGTTCCGGCGCTGCTCGCCTCGCACCAGGCCGCAGCGAGACGACGCATCCGCGCCATCTTGCCGAGAGTGATGGCCTCGAACGGATGCCCGAAGTCGGTGCTCGATCGGGTCTTCACCTCGACGAAGACGGTCTCGCCGCCGTGCTCGGCGATCACGTCGATCTCACCCTCGCGGCAGCGCCAGTTGCGCCCGATGACCCGGTACCCGCGTTCGGTGAGGTAGTCGGCGGCGAGTTGCTCGCCGCGTCGTCCGAGTTCGATCCTGTCGCTCATGGAGTCGACTCTGGCGCGCGGGGAACGGGTGCAGGTCGAGGCTGATGGATCAGTGCGAGCCGGCGCTGAACCGTCGCCGGTGGGGAGGAGTGCCGCCGAACCCATCTCCGCGATCCTCGCTGCAGCCCGACACAGTGCTCTGCCGGTACGGTGAAGCATCCGGCGCGGCCGGCGACCACTCAGAGGAGCTCCATGCATGGGATCCGCGCCACCCGAGACGCCACCCGAGCCCTCGTCATCGCCGGGCTGGCACTGGCCCTGACGGCGTGCACACTCTCGGGCGAGGACTCGGCACCGGCGCCGACGCCGCCGACAGCGGCTTCCCAGCCCGCAGCGACGCCGGCATCGCCCCCGACGCAGGCCGCGACGGCGACCCCGACCGTCACGCCCGTCGACGGTACCGACATCTCCTCCTGGCTGATTTCCGCAGAGGGAATCGGCCCGATCGCCCGTGGCGCCGACCTCGCCGCCACGGCAGGGTCGCTTCCCGGGTTCGATCCGAGTGAGCTGTGCCGCGACATCGTGGTGTACAGCCCCGGCGGCAAGACGCAGATCGTGATGGAGCTGTCTGATCAGGGAACGCGCATCAGCAACCTCTGGGTCTCATCCGGCGCCGACGACGCCGTCCCGTCGCCCGCGAGCGAGGCGGGAATCCGCGTCGGGTCATCGATGGAGGAATTGTCGGCGGCATACCCCGATCTGACGACAGACGTGCAGCGCGGCGCCCACACCTGGGTCTATTCGGATCGATCCGACCCCGAAGGCGTGGTCGACTTCGTGGTCGACGACGACACCGTCTTCTCGATCGGCTCCACCGACGGGTCGGGAACCCCGAAGGAATGGTGCAGCTGAGCGGAGTGGATCTCTCCGAGAGCGCCCGGTGGGCGTAGCGACCGGCGCCTCAGCGAGCGGTGGCGTCAGCGAGCGGTGGCGTCAGCGAGCGGGGCCTTCAAAGAGCGGCGCCCCATCACCCCGGGGCATCAGGCCAGCGGACGACTCCAGCCGCGCGGGTTCGCCGATCCGGCCTGGTAGGTGTCGAGGTCGACGGCGTCGCGGCGCCACGCGGCGAGCACCGGCGCCACGATCCGCCAGCACTGCTCGGCGACATCACCCCGCACCGAGAGGGTGGGGTCGCCTTCGAGGAGCTCGGCCAGCACCTCTCCGTATGCGCTCAATTCGCTCCGCTCGAATTCAGCCGACATGGTGTCCCACGACAGCTGGAACGGATCGGCTCCCCCGTTGACGGCGAGGTCGACGTCGAGCACCGGCGGGTTCAGGCCGATCCTGATCCGGGCGTCCCGCTTGGGGCCCGTGAACCCCTTCGGCAGGTGGGGAACGGGCTTCAACGTGATGACGATCTCCTGACGGGGACTGCCGATGGCCTTGCCCGACCGCAGGATGAACGGGACTCCGGCCCAGCGCCAGTTGTCGATCGCGACGGCCATCTCGCCGAGGGTCTCGGTGCCGCGCGTGCGGTCGACGCCGGGCTCCTGCAGATACGACGGCAACTCGCGTCCGTCCACGTCGCCTGCGGTGTACCGGGCACGGCGGCTGGCCGTGCCGTCGTACTTCCACGGTCGCACGGCGCGCAGCAACTGCACCATGTCACCGCGGAGCACCTCCGAGCTGAGATCGGACGGCACCTCCATCGCCACGAGCGCGAGCACCAGGAGCAGGTGGCTCTGCACCATGTCGGTCAGGGCGCCGGCCTTGTCGTAATAGCCGGCGCGTCCCTCCAGGCCGAGACGCTCCTCGAACACGACCTCGACACGTTCGATGTGCTCTGCCGACATCAACGGTTCGAACAGGCGGTTGGCGAAGCGCAGCCCGAGCACGCCCAGGACCGTCGACTTGCCGAGGAAGTGGTCGACCCTGAACACCTGCTCCTCCGGCACGAGGGTCTCGAGCAGACGGTTGAGCGATCGGGCGCTGGCCAGATCGGTGCCGAACGGCTTCTCCAAGGCGAGCACGATGCCGGCAGGGAGGGTGACGGATGCGAGTGCGGCGCACGCCGCAGCAGCGATCGCCGGTGGCACGGCGAAGTAGAGCACGATCCGACCGTCGGCGGCGTCGATCACCCGCTGCAGGTCTTCGGCCGAGGACGCGTCACCCTGAAGATAACGGCTCGTCTCCAGGACGGAGGTGCCGATCGACGACGGGGCGCCGGCGAAGGCGGTGCGCACCTTCTTCTGCCAGGCGGCATCCGTCATCGGATCGCGATCGACGCCGATGAGGGCCATGTGGGCGCCCCGGGACGACGCCAGCAGGGAGGCGAGACCCGGCAGAAGCAGCCGAGACGTCAGGTCACCGCCCGCACCGAGGATGATCAGAGTCTCACGAGCAGCAGTAGCCATAGGCCGACCCTACTCGTCGAGCGCGAGTTCCTTCGGCAGCTCGAACTCCTTGGCGGCGAGCTCCTCGACATTGACGTCCTTGAACGTGAGAACGCGCACGGACTTGACGAAGCGGTCGGACCTGTAGACGTCCCAGACCCAGACGTCCTTCATGTTCAGCTCGAAGTAGAAGTCGTGCTCGGTGTCACGGCGCACCAGATCGACCTCGTTGGCGAGGTAGAAGCGTCGTTCAGTCTCGACGACGAACTTGAACTGCGTGACGATGTCGCGGTATTCGCGGTAGAGCGCCAGTTCGACCTCGCGGTCGTAGTCGTCGAATTCATCCTCGTCCATGGTGCTCCAATCCTACGCCGGGACGGCGGTGCTCTTCAGCCAGCTGAGCCGGTGCAGTGCCGATGGTCCGTACTCGTCGATCGCAGCGTAGTGCCCGGCGGATCCGTAGCCCTTGTTCCCCACCCAGCCGTAGGCCGGGCTGGTCTCGTGCGCCTCGATCATGAGACGGTCGCGATGCACCTTGGCGATGACGGATGCCGCTGCCACCGAGCCGCAGTCGCGGTCGGCCTTCACCCGCGTGACCACCGGCAGGGGTGTCGAGAGCGCCGGGCTCAACCAATCGTGGCTGCCGTCGAGCAGGATGGCCGACTCGAGGATGGCCGCGCCCGACGCGTGCAGCAGCCCGAGGGCGCGCTTGCCTGCGAGGCCCAGCGCCGGGATGATGCCGATGGCATCGACCTCCTCGGCCGAGGCGAGACCGACCGCCGAGTGCAGCACCCAGGCCGTGGCGACGGGGGCGAGCACCTCACGCCGCTTCTCGCTGAGGAGCTTGGAGTCGCGAAGACCCTCGGGAACCACGACGTGCGTGCGCTCCAGGACCGCCATGCCGACGGCCACCGGACCGGCGATGGCACCGCGCCCGACCTCATCGCAGCCGATCACGTATCGGTGGCCGGAGTCGAAGAGCTCGAGTTCGAACTCGAGCGTCGGGTCTGCGACGGGGGTCATTCGCCGCCGTCGGATCGCGCTGAGGCGGGATCGGGCACTCCGCCGAAGACCTCGGGATAGTCACCGAGCCAGGCCCAGTGCTCGACGGGCCAGCTCACCACGAAAGCGCGACCCACGACGTTGTCGATCGGCACGTAGCCCTTGCCCGGCGTCGCTCCGTTGTAGCGGGAGTCCTTCGAGTTGTAGCGGTTGTCGCCCATGACCCACAGCGATCCGGCCGGCACCGTCGTCTCGAAGTCGTCCTTCGATGCCCGGGTCTCACCTTCGGGGATGACGATGTACGGCTCGTCGAGGGGCACGTCGTTGACACTCACCTGGCCCAGGGCGTTGCAGCAGGCGACGTGGTCGCCCGGCAGGCCGATGACCCTTTTGATGAGGTGGTCGTTGCTGTCGGGGGCGGAGAGTCCGACGAGGGAGAGGAGCCAGTCGACGCCGGCCGCGACGGCGTTCTGTTCGATCGGAGGCGTCGGCATGAGCCATCCGCCGGGATCCTTGAAGACGACGACGTCCCCGCGCTCGATCGGAACCAGGTCGGGAACGAGCTCGTTCACGATGATGCGGTCGTGCACCTGGAGGGTCTCGCGCATCGACTCCGACGGGATGAAGAACGACCTGATGAGGAAGGTCTTGACCAGGAAGGAGATGAGGATAGCTGCCAGGAAGATGATGAGGAGGTCGCGCACGAAGAGCAGCGCTCCGCGATTCCTGCGACGCGGACGCTGTTCGACTGGCTGGTCTTCCGCGCTCACGAGCACCGTGTCTTCTTCTGTCATTTAACTGTCTGAGCTCCCCACCCGATTGTACGGGGCGGGGAGCTCAGGGAAGTTCAAGCGGCGACTAGTGGTTGTCGCGCTTCTCCTTGATCTTGGCCTTCTTGCCACGCAGGTCGCGCAGGTAGTAGAGCTTCGCGCGACGCACGTCACCGCGGGTGACGACCTCGATGTGGTCGATGACCGGCGAGTGCAGCGGGAAGATGCGCTCGACGCCGACCTGGAAGCTGACCTTGCGGACCGTGAAGGTCTCGCGGATGCCCTCGCCGGAGAGGCGGATGACGACACCCTGGAACACCTGGACACGCGAGCGGCTGCCCTCGATGATGTTGACGTGCACCTTCACGGTGTCGCCGGCGCGGAACGCGGGGATGTCGGTGCGGAGGTTGGCCGCATCGACGGCGTCGAGGATATGCATGCTGATTCGCTCTCTGTGCCCGCCACCGGTCGAACACGGACTAGTTGATTGAAGATGAGATGTGTGCCGCGATGGCTGCGATTGCAGCGCTGACTCCCCGGAGGCAGAGCCTGTGATGCGGCACGATCTCCTATTCTGCCACGGATGCCCCGATCAGGCCAAAACGCGCAGTTCGCGTGCAGGCGCTCTCCGGAGTCGCTCTCGGTCGCGCCCTAGTCGTCGGTGCGCTCCCGCGACTCGTGGATGATGATCACGTCGTCGTCACCGCCGGCCGGCGCGGATCGCGTGGCCGTATAGAAACCGCCCTCGACCGGTGAGGGATGGGCCGCCTGGGCCTCGAAGGTCTCCATGGTCTCGCGCATCACGCGGGCGCCATCGGTGAACAGCTCCCACAGGGCGATCCAGAAGGCGCTGAGCGCGGCGATGGCACCCAGCACGGCGAACAGCGAGGTCGTGTCGCCGAAGAACCCGAAGCCGATGATGCAGGCCCAGAGAACCGTGAGCACGCCGACGTCGCGCCAGGAGAGCGCCTTGTCGCGACGCACGGCAGGGCGCGCTGAGAGCAGGGCCGCGATCACCACGAGGGCGATGAACACGATCGGACAGGCGATCACGAGGCCGAGGAAGCCCCAGCCGCCATGGCCGTAGATGCCCCAGCCGATGAGCATCCAGACCGGCAGCACGAAGGCGGCCGGGAACAGGGCGTAGAAGAAGGCGCGACGCAGGATCACGACCACAGCCTACGGTTCCGAGGCTGGGAAGAGGAGGGCCGTTCGCTTCAGGCTGACCGACAGGGAAGAATGGACCCATGATCGAGCTGAGGACCCCGACCGAGATCGACGAGATGCGCCCCGCAGGAGCCTTCGTCGCGAGTGTGCTGCAGGCGACCGCCGCCGCCGCGAAGGTGGGAGTGAACCTGCTCGCCCTCGACAAACTGGCCCACGACATGATCCGCACGGCCGGGGCCGAGTCGTGCTACATCGACTACCACCCGTCGTTCGGTGCCAGCCCGTTCGGAAAGGTGCTCTGCACCTCGGTGAACGACGCCGTACTGCACGGGCTCCCCCGCGACTATGTGCTGCGCGACGGCGACCTGCTGAGCCTCGACTTCGCGGCATCCGTCGACGGCTGGGTCACCGACTCGGCTATCTCCGTGGTGGTCGGCACCCCGCGCGACGAGGACCTGCGGCTCATCGACACGACGACCCGGGCCCTGGATGCCGGCATCGCGGCCGCCCAGCCCGGCGGACGCCTCGGCGACATCTCGGCCGCCATCGCGGCTGTCGCTCTGGCTGACGGCCTCTCGATCAACACCGACTTCGGCGGCCACGGCGTCGGACGCACCATGCACGGCGACCCCCACATCCCCAACAACGGGCGTGCCGGCCGCGGCCTTCCCCTGAAGCCCGGCCTCGTCATCGCGATCGAGCCGTGGTTCCTGCACACGACGGACAAGATCTTCACCGATCCCGACGGCTGGACGCTGCGCAGCGCCGACGGCTCGCGCGGAGCGCACATGGAGCACACCGTGGCGATCACCGAGACCGGACCCGTCGTCCTCACAGCACGCAGCTGACGTACGACGCCCGGCGACAGTTCGGGCGCAGGCTCGGCAGGCGGCTCGGCCCGACGTCGAGCCACGGGCTCACCTCTGGGTGGCGCCCCTGTAGCGGTCGAGCACCAGGTCGACGAGCTCGGCCGGCGCACCGCGTTCGGGCAGCAGCAGCGGCGCGGCCACGACATCCCCGCCGGCGTTGAGGGCGGCGTCGTAGAAGCTGCCCGGCGCCAACAGATAGGTGCCGACGACCACGCGGGTTCCCGGATGCACGTCGCGCACCATGTCGATGGCATCGTGCAGGCGCGGCATGGCCGCCGCGATGAAGCCCACGGTGACGGGACGACCGAGTCGCACGGCGAGCCGGCGTCCCGTCTCGAAGCACTCGCGCACAGCACGCGCGTCGCTGGAGCCTGCCGCGGCGAGCACCACGGAGTCCGCCGCGGTGAGTCCCGAGTCTTCGATCCGCTCGGCCAGAACGTGCACCAGGCGGTCGTCCGGCCCGAGCTCGTCGGCCAGTTCGGCTCCGATGCGCTCGAGCCTCTCGAGTCCCTTGGCGATGCCCGTGCGCATGTGGAAGCCCGCAGAGAGCACGAGCGGCAGGATGACGGCATGCTCGCCCGTCACGAAGCCGGCGAGGGCCTCGGCGAGGTCGGTGTGCTGCACGTCGAGGAAGGCGATGCTGACGTCGTGTTCAGGGAGTGCCTCCGCCACGGCATCGACGAGCTGCATGATGCCGGCGCGGTTGGCCAATGATGGGGCTCCGTGGGTGATGGCCAGGAGCACGAGGGTCTCGGCCGTGCCCACGGCGGAATCATCCTCGACTCGCGCCACGGACTCCCCCACGCACTCACCCCGAGACTGCCGTGTGCGCGAGAGCCGCGCACTTCCTGCTCTCGAAACTAGGCAGAACGTGTTTCGCGGACGGCACCTGTGTGTTTCGCGTTGATGAATGATGCCGGATGCCGCACCTGACGGCGTGCGAAGCCCTCGTCGGCGGGCAGCGCGTCAGGCCGGCGGGAGCAGATCGGGACGCACCCGCTGCGTGCGCTCGACGCGCTGCTCGTGGCGCCATCGCTCGATCGCGCCGTGGTTCCCGCTCAGCAGCACCGGAGGCACGTCGAGGCCGCGCCAGGCCGAGGGCTTCGTATAGCTCGGGTACTCGAGCAGCGCGCCCTCGTGCGACTCCTCGACGAGGCTCTCCGGATTGCCGACGACGCCGGGGATGAGGCGTCCGACAGCCTCGACCATGGCCATGACCGCCACCTCGCCTCCGTTCAGCACGTAGTCGCCGAGGCTGACGAGCTCGACCCTGATGCGCTCCGAGTAGTGGTCGACGACGCGCTGGTCGATGCCCTCGTAGCGACCGCAGGCGAAGATGATGTGCTCCTCCTCCGCCAGCTCGCGCGCCGTGGTCTGCACGAAGCGCGTTCCGGCCGGCGACGGCACGATGAGCAGCGGGTCGGCGGCATCCGTCGATTCCAGGATCGAGTCGATGGCCTCGCCCCACGGTTCGGGCTTCATCACCATGCCGGCTCCGCCGCCGTAGGGGGTGTCGTCGACCGTGCGGTGCCGATCGTGGGTGAAGTCGCGGAGGTCGTGCACGCGCAGGTCGAGCAGTCCGGTGCCGCGGGCCTTGCCCAGCAGCGAGATGTCGAGCACCCCGAAGAAGTCCGGGAAGATCGTGACGATGTCGACGCGCATGGGATCGAGTCTACGAGTCGGTCCCGATGCCTCAGGCCGCGACGACCTCCTGCGCCAGCGCCGCCCTGCAGGCGGAGTCGTAGCGGTCGACCACGATGTCGACGAGCTCGGTGGGCGGCGCCTCCCCTGCGATGAGCAGCGGGGCCGTCACGACATCGGCCCCTGCGTCCCCGACGAGATCGGCGAAGTAGCCGGGCGCCAGCAGGTAGGTGCTGACGACGACACGTGAGAGCGGATGCACCGCGCGCACCATGGCGACGGCATCCGGGAGCCGCGGCGTCGCGGCCGACAGGAAGCCGACGTTGACCGGTCGGCCGAGGGCAGCGGCCAGGCGCCGTCCCATCTCGCGGCAATCCGCGACGGCGCGCGCGTCGCTGGAGCCCGCCGCCGCGAGCACGATGCGATCGTTCGGCCGCAGTCCGACATCTCGCAGTCGCTGCGCGAGCACGGCCACGAGCCTGTCGTCGGGGCCGAGGGCCGGGGCGAGCACGGTCTCGCGGGACTGATCCGAGGCGATCTCCCGCCTGAGGTCGACGTGCACGTGGTAGCCGGCCGAGAGCAGCAGCGGAACGACCACGGCCGGAACGCCGTCGGCGAGGGACGACAGCGATACGGGGACGTCGGGCTGCTGCACGTCGACGAACCCGCCGGCCACGGCCGAACCGGGCAGCGCGTCGCCGACGGCGGCCACCAGGCGCGCGACGGCGTCCTGGCCCTCGGGTGAGGACGTGCCGTGCGACACCGCGAGAAGGGCCGGCGCGCTCACAGGGGCAGCTCCACCTCGATCATGCCGCCGACCACCCGCGTGCGGAAGGTCTGCAGGACGAGGGCAGGGTTGGTGAAGCATTCGCCTGTCGCGAGGTCGTAGACCTCCTTGTGCAGGGGCGACGCCACGGTGGGTCTCTCGCCACGCGACCCGACGATGCCGCGGGCCATGACGGGTGCGTCCGTGTGCGGATCCTGGTGGGCGACGGCGTAGATCTCCTCGCCCGAGAACAGGAAGAGGGCGATCTGGCGGGCCCGCAGCAGGGCCGCCTCACCCCACGACGGCTCGAGGTCGGCGACGGCGCAGGCGGGTTCCCAGACGTTCGTCCCGGGGTCGGTCGGAGAGGGGACGGTCGTGCTCGCCCCTGACGTGCCGGCATCCGTCACGATCGTCTCGTGCTCCGCCAGAGCTGTCGGTGCATTCATGGTGCGCATCCCCACCGGCGCCACCGCCGTCGAAAAGGTTGGTGCCACCCACGGTAGGCACCCTGTGTTTCCCCAGTCTCGTCGCGGTGTTACCCCTGTGTGAAAGAGACCTCACACCGCGATTCCATCATGGTGCGGGAAACGTTCGTTCGCGGTTACATCGTGGTCGTTCTGGGGAAACCGCGCCTTCCTAGGCTCTCGGCAGAGGCTGGGGAGGTCCGCATGTCAGAGAACGCACACGTGCCGCGCGAAGTGGTGATCGTCGGGGGTGGGCCGGCCGCGCACCGTCTGGCCGACGCCCTGCACTCCCGTGATGGTGAGCGCACGGTGCACGTCACCGTCGTGGCAGAGGAGTCTCACCTCCCCTATGACCGCGTGGCGCTGAGCAAGCGGCTCGACGGAACGACCGACCTCACACTGGAGCCGACGAGCGTCTGGGACGACGACCACGTGTCGCTGCTGCTCGGCGAGCGCGCCGAGAGCATCGATCTCGAGGCCGGGACCGTGACGACGGCATCCGGCCGCGCCATCGGCTGGGACGACCTCGTCTTCGCCACGGGTTCGAGCGCACCGGTCCCCGAGATCCCGGGCTCCGAGCTGGCCAAGGTCTACCGCACGATCGACGACGTCGACTGGCTGGTCGCCGAGGTCGACAGGCTGGCGGTGACCCTCGGCCGCCCGGCGAGAGTGCTCGTCGCCGGAGGTGGACTGCTCGGTCTCGAGGCCGCCGGCGGTCTCGCACGTCGGGGCGCTGATGCCGCCGTCGTGCACTCGGGATCCTGGCTCATGTCGGCCCAGCTCGACGAGGGTGCCGGGCGCGCCCTCGGACGCATCATCTCGGGCCAGGGCATCACCCTGCACCTGGGTACGCGCCCCCGCGCCATCGAGAGCGACGAGAGCGGCGCGGTCACCCGCGTGGTGTTCTCCAGCGGGCAGTCCGCCGACGTCGACATCATGATCTTCGCCATCGGCATCAGCCCCCGCGACGAGCTCGCGGCAGCAGCCGGCCTCGAACTCGGTCCCCGCGGTGGCGTGGCCATCGGCACCGACTGCCGCTCGTCGCATCCGCGGGTCTGGGCCATCGGCGAGGTCGCCGCCTTCGACGGCCGCTGCACGGGCCTGGTCGCACCGGCCAACGCCATGGCCGAGGTCGTCGCCGACCGCCTGCTGGGCGGGGCCGCGGAGTTCACCACCGTCGACGACGCCACGAAGCTGAAGCTCTCGGGCGTCGACGTCGCGAGCTTCGGCGACGCTCTCGCCCGCACCGAGCACGCCCTCGAGATCGTCTACGCCGATCCGGCCCGAGGGCTGTACCAGAAGCTCGTGATGACGGATGACGCCAAGACGCTGCTCGGCGGGATCTTCGTCGGAGACGCATCGCCGTACGCGTCGCTGCGCCCCCTGCTCGGCAGCGAGTTGTCGAACGAGCCCGCCGCGTACCTGTCCGCGGCGGGGATGGAACCGCCGGCCGGCGACGAGCTGCCCGCCGAGGCCCTCGTGTGCGCCTGCAACAATGTCGCGGCCGGAACCGTGCGCGACTGGGTCAACGGCGTGCACGGCGACGCCTGCACCGACCTCGGTGAGCTCAAGGCCTGCTCGCGGGCCGGTACCCAGTGCGGGTCCTGTGTTCCGCTGGTCAAGAAGATCCTCGAGAGCGAGCTGTCGAAGTCGGGCATCGCCGTGTCCCGCGCCCTCTGCGAGCACTTCGCCCTCTCGCGCCAGGAACTGTTCGAGTCCGTGCGGGTCACCGGGCTGACCTCCTTCGACGAGATCATCGGACGCTTCGGATCCGGTCGGGGCTGCGACGTCTGCAAGCCCGTCGTCGGCTCCATCCTGGCGAGCCAGAACGATGGCTACATCCTCGACGGCGGACGCGGAACCCTGCAGGACACCAACGACCGTGCGATGGCCAACATGCAGAAGGACGGCACCTACTCGGTCGTCCCGCGCATCCCGGGCGGCGAGATCACCCCCGAGAAGCTCGGAGTCATCGCTGCCGTGGCCACCGAGTACGGCTTGTACACAAAGATCACCGGCGGCCAGCGCATCGACATGTTCGGCGCCCGTCTCGATCAGCTGCCCGAGATCTGGCGCAGGCTCGTCGACGCCGGCTTCGAGTCGGGTCAGGCCTACGGCAAGGCCCTGCGCAACGTGAAGAGCTGCGTCGGTTCGACCTGGTGCCGCTACGGAGTGCAGGATGCCGTCGGCATGGCCGTCGAGCTCGAACTGCGCTACCGGGGCCTCCGCGCCCCGCACAAGTTCAAGTTCGGCGTGTCGGGCTGCGCCCGCGAGTGCGCCGAGGCTCGCGGCAAGGACGTCGGGATCATCGCGACGGAGAAGGGCTGGAACATGTACGTCGGCGGCAACGGCGGCTTCCAGCCCGCTCACGCCCAGCTGCTCGTGAGCGACCTCGACGACGAGACCCTCATCAAGTACATCGACCGCTACATGATGTACTACATCCGCACAGCCGATCGCCTGCAGCGCACAGCACGCTGGATGGAGGAGATCGAGGGCGGGCTCGAGCACGTCTACGACGTCGTGGTGAACGACTCGCTCGGCCTGGCCGACGAACTCGAGGCGGCCATGGCCAAGCACATCGACGGCTACGAGGACGAGTGGGCGGCCACCCTGGCCGACCCCGAGAGGCTGCGCCGATTCCGCAGCTTCGTGAACGCCCCGAACACCCCCGACCCGAGCGTCGCGCGCGTCATGGAACGTGGTCAGGCGCGCCCGGCCCGCGCAGACGAAGTAGCCTCGGAGCGGGTCGTGCTCAGCGGCCCGCGCATTCCGATCCGAGGAGAGTGACATGACGGATGCCGCAGCAGCGCCCGGCCGCGTCACCCTCGTGGGCGGCGGTCCCGGCAGCGAGGAACTGCTGACCATCGGCGCCATCGAGGCCCTGCGCACAGCCGACGTCGTGCTCTACGACAGACTCGCTCCCCACACCCGTCTGGCCTCTCTCGCCCCAGACGCCGTGCTCATCGACGTCGGCAAGACCCCGGGACATCATCCGGTCTCGCAGACGGGCATCGAGGAGCTCATCGTCGAGCACGCCCTCGCCGGATCCGACGTGGTACGCCTCAAGGGCGGCGACGTCTACGTCTTCGGACGCGGAAGCGAAGAGGTGCTCGCGTGCCACCGTGCCGGCATCCCGGTCACCGTCATCTCGGGAGTGAGCAGCGCCATCGCCGTGCCTGCGGCGGCGGGAATCCCTCTCACGCACCGCGGCGTCAGCCGCATGTTCACCGTCGTCTCCGGCCACGCACCCCTCTCCGACGACGAACTGCTCCACCTCGCCGGCCTGGGCAGCACCATCGTCGTGCTCATGGGCGTCAACACCCTCCCCCACTTCAGCGCCGGCCTGCTCCGCCAGGGAATGAGCCCCGAGATGCCGGTGGCCGTCATCGAGCGCGGCTTCAGCCCCGACCAGCGCACCACCATCGCCGACCTCGGTAGCATCGTCAGCGTGGCCATCCGATCCGGCGTCTCCTCCCCCGCGGTACTCGTGGTGGGCGAGGTCGTGCGTCTCGCCCACACCGGTGACCTGACCGCTGCGGAGATGATGGATCGCGCCGGCCGACTCTCGGTGCTCGGCTGATGCCCGATGCCCCGGATGCCGTTCCCGGGTTCCGCCCAGACCAGCTGACGGGCTTCCGCATCGGCGTGACCAGCGATCGCCGCTCGGCCGACCTCATCGAGGCGCTCGAGCGCCGCGGTGCCGTCGTCACCCACGCCCCAACGCTCAAGATCACCAACGCGCACCTGGACGAGCCCGTCATCGCAGACACCCGCGCCATCATCGCCGCGAAGCCAGACGTGCTGCTCGCGACGACGGCGTACGGCATCCGTCGCTGGTTCGAGGTGGCCGACACCGCGGGTCTCGGACACGAGCTCACCGAGGCCCTCGAGTCGACGGCCATCCTGGTGCGCGGCCCCAAGGCTCGTGGCGGCATCCGGGCGGCCGGGCTCAACGACGCCGGTATGAGTCCGCAGGAGACGACGGAATCCCTCGTCGGCATGGTGCTCGAGGAGTATCCGACCGGTCTCACCATCGCCGTCCAGATGCACGGATTCCTCGACGCCGCCCAACTCGACCGCCTGCGCGTCGTGCACGCCGAGGTGCTCACCGTCGCCCCTTATCGCTGGACCCCGCCGGAGCAGAACGACGATCGCGTGCGGAGGCTCATCGAGGCGGTCTGCGCGGCCCAGCTCGACTGCGTCACCTTCACCAGCGCGCCGGCGGTCAACGCCCTGTTCCACGGCGCGGAGGAGATGGGTGTGCTCGACCAGCTCGTCGACGCCCTGCGCGGCCCCGTCGTCGCCGCTGCCGTCGGCCCCGTGACGGCCGCGCCGCTGATCGCGGCCGGGATCGAGCCCATCCAGCCCGACCGATTCAGGATGGGCGCGCTGATCAGGCTGGTGTGCGAACACCTCGAGCAGAATCGGATCCAACGCGTCATCACGCATCATGGCGTTCTGGAGCTCCGCGGCACGGTCGTCGACCTGCCCGTCGGCCGCATCCCGTTGGCACCGACGGCTCTCGTGCTGCTCAGGGCCCTGGTCGCCGCGAACGGCTCGGTCGTGACACGCGAACACCTCGCCGGCCTGCTGCCGGGCACTCCCGACGAGCACGCCGTCGAGGTGTCGATGAGCCGACTGCGCCAGCTGCTGAAGACGCCGGGACTCATCGCGACCGTCGTCAAGCGCGGATACAGGCTCGACGTCTGAGTCTCGGCGCTGATGGTCGGCTGCGGCGCTGGTGCTCCGCGCTGGCACTCGGCCCGCGCTCCCGCCTCTTCCAGTTCTCACAGCAGCATCCGTGCGCGGTGAGAAGCCGGTATCGCAGGGTTTACACCCGGCACGGACTGCGGAAACACGCGCTTGTTAGCGTCGAGGCACGAGGCCGGGGAGCCTCGTCGCCTTGAGACTTCGGGAGATCACCATGACGAGCACAGTGACAGGAACCGCCCCCGCAGGAAGCCCCACCGGGATCGATTCCGGCGCGGCCACCGGCACCGCCACCGCCACCGACAGCCCGTCGGCGGAGCTCGTCCATCGCCCGGGCCGGTGGATCGACAACTGGAATCCCGAGGACGACGCTCAGTGGACGGGGCCGGGACGCCCGATCGCGCGCCGCAACCTGCAGTGGTCGATCTTCGCCGAGTTCCTGGGTTTCGTGGTCTGGCAGCTCTGGAGCATCGTCGTCGTCGCGCTTCCCGATGCCGGCTTCACCCTGAGCACCGGGGAGATCTTCTGGCTCATCTCGATCCCGAGCCTCGTCGGCGCCACCCTGCGCTTCCCGTACTCCTTCGTCGTGGCGAAGGTCGGCGGCCGCACCTGGACCATCATCTCGGCCGGTCTCCTGCTGGTGCCGACCATCGCCCTCGCGACTGTCGTCGGCAACCCCGACACCCCCTTCGCCGTCCTCCTCGGAGTCGCGGCCCTGGCCGGATTCGGCGGAGGCAACTTCGCGAGCTCCATGTCGAACATCACCTACTTCTACCCGCAGCGGGAGAAGGGCTGGGCGCTCGGCCTGAACGCGGCCGGAGGCAACCTGGGAGCATCCGTCGCCCAGTTCGTCGTTCCGATCGTCATCACGATCGGAGCGGGCGCCGCCCTCAACCTGCCGCTCGCCGGCTGGGTGTGGGTGCCCCTCATCCTGCTCGCGATGTTCGGCGCCTACCGTTACATGGACAACCTGTCGTCGGCGAAGGCCGACTTCGCGGGGTCGGCCGCGGCCCTCCGCGAACCGCACCTCTGGCTGCTCGCGTTGCTCTACATCGGCACCTTCGGCTCGTTCATCGGTTTCGCCAGCGTCTTCCCGAAGCTCATCGCCGACCAGTTCCCCGAGTTCTCGACCTTCGCCGTGGGCGGGGCGGCCATCTCGCTGGCCTTCCTCGGCGCGCTCGTCGGCTCGCTCGCCCGGCCCTACGGCGGACGCCTGGCCGACAGGTTCGGCGGCGCGCGCATCACGATGACAGCATTCGCCGTCATGGCAGCCGGCGCCATGCTCGTGGTCTGGACCCTGCCCCTCGGCAACTTCTGGATCTTCCTCGGCTGCTTCCTGCTGCTGTTCGTCGCCACCGGCGTCGGAAACGGTGCCACCTACCGGATGATCCCGACGGTGTTCGCGGCCAGGGCCGGCACGGCGCACGGCGGACCCAACATCACGACGCAGCGGAAGGCCGCAGCGGCCCTGGGCCTGATCTCGGCGATCGGCGCCTACGGCGGCTTCCTCGTACCGCAGATCCTCAACCTCTCGCAGGCGACCTCCGGCGGCTACGCCAACGCCTTCTACGGCTTCGTCGCCGCCTACGTCGTGCTGCTCGCCGTGACCTATACCGTGTACGTGCGCCGCGGTTCCGCGCTCGCCGCCCACCGCATCTGACGCCCGAGGACTCCATGCCTGCACTGCCCGTCGCGGCCACCCCGACGCACTGCCCGTACTGCGCCCTGCAGTGCGCCATGACGCTGACGCCGGCTTCGACTCCGGCTCCGGATGCCGTTCCCGCTGTTCCCACCGTCGAAGGACGCGCGTTCCCGACGAACCGCGGCGGCCTCTGCAAGAAGGGCTGGACGTCTCCGACCCTGCTCGGCTCCCCGGACCGCATCACGGCCCCGCTCATCCGCGCCGCCGACGGCGCGTTCCGGGAGGCCGGGTGGGACGAGGCACTCGACCTGGTCGCCGACAGGCTGCGCGAGACGCGGCGGCTGCACGGGGCGGATGCCGTCGGCGTCTTCGGCGGCGGCGGGCTCACGAACGAGAAGGCGTACCTGCTCGGCAAGTTCGCCCGCCTCGCCCTCGGCACCAGCCGCATCGACTACAACGGCCGCTTCTGCATGTCGTCGGCCGCCGCGGCCGGCACCCGCGCCTTCGGCATCGACCGCGGTCTGCCGTTCCCCGTCGAGCACCTCGACGCCGCCGAGACCGTGCTGCTGCTCGGCACCAACGTCGCCGAGACGATGCCGCCCTTCATCGGCCACCTCACCGGGGCGCAGGCCGCCGGCGGCCTGATCGTCGTCGATCCGAGGCGCACGGCCACGGTGCGCCTGACCGAGGACGGCCAGGGCATGCACGTGCAGCCCACGCCGGGATCGGACCTGGTGCTGCTTCTCGGCCTCATCCACATCGTCATCGCCGAGAGGCTGTGGGACGAGGCCTACGTGGCCGAGCGCACCACGGGGTTCTCCGAGCTGCGTCGGTCGGTGAGCGTCTGGTGGCCGGAGCGCGTCGCCTCCGAGACCGGGGTTCCCGTGCCGCAGTTGCGGGAGGTCGCCCGTCGGCTCGCCTCGGGGCGGGGAACGTACATCCTCACCGGGCGCGGAGTCGAGCAGCACGTCGACGGAACCGACACCGCCACGGCCGCGATCAACCTGAGCCTGCTGCTGGGGCTCCCGGGTTCGCAGCACTCCGGCTACGGCACCCTCACCGGGCAGGGCAACGGGCAGGGCGGCCGCGAGCACGGTCAGAAGGCGGACCAACTCCCGGGCTACCGCAAGATCACCGACCCGGAGGCCCGTCGCCATGTCGCAGCCGTCTGGGGCGTCGACCCGGCGATCATCCCCGGGCCCGGCCTGCCGGCGGTGCAGCTGCTGCAGTCGCTCGGGCAGCACGACGGCATCCGCGCCTTCCTCGTGCACGGCTCGAACGTGGTCGTCTCGGCGCCGAATGCGTCCCAGGTGGCGGCAGGCCTCGCCTCCCTCGACTTCCTCGTGGTCTGCGACTTCTTCCTGTCCGAGACGGCGGCCGTCGCCGACGTCGTGCTTCCGGTCACGCAGTGGGCCGAGGAGGAGGGGACCATCACGTCGCTCGAGGGCCGCGTGCTGCGCCGTCGCCGAGCCGTGTCCGCCCCGCCCGGCGTGCGCGACGAGCTCTGGGTGCTGCACGAACTGGCCGAGAGACTCGACTCCCCCTCGACCTTCGACACCGACCCCGAAGCCGTGTTCGAGGAGCTGCGGCTGGCCTCGGAGGGCGGCATCGCCGACTACTCGGGCATCGACTACGCCCTGCTCGATGCCGGAGAAGCCGCCTACTGGCCCTACCCGCGCGGGTCGGCCGGAACACCGCGGCTGTTCAGCGAGAGCTTCGGCCACCCCGACGGTCTGGCACGCATCGTCGCCGTCACCCCCACGCGACCGGCGGAACCGCTGAACGTCGACGGCGGACTGACGCTCATCACAGGCAGGCTGCTCGAGCACTACCAATCGGGTGCGCAGACCCGACGGGTGCCCGAGCTCGCCTCGGCCCAGCCGCACGCCAGGCTGCAGCTGCACCCGGCGACGGCGGCCCGCCTCGGCATCGACGACGACGCCATCGTCGAGGTGGTGAACGGGCGCGGTACCGTGCGCTGTCGGGCACGGCTCAGCGTCGACATCCGCCCCGACACCGTCTTCCTGCCGTTCCACTTCCCGGCCGACGAGTCGGCGAACGTGCTCACCCTCGATGCCGTCGACCCGATCTCGGGCATGCCGGAGTTCAAGAAGAGCGCCGTGCTCGTGCGCCCCGTGCTCGAGACCGTCGACGCCCGTGCCACGCTCGAGGTGGCCCTGTGAGGGTCGTGCTGATCGGCTACGGTCCCGTCGGGTCGCGCTTCGTCGACGAGATGCTCCCGTCGGTCCGCGACGGCTCGGTCGAGCTGACCGTGATCGGCGCCGAGACGACGGATGCCTACAATCGCGTTCTCGTGGCGGAGCTCGCCGTCGGGCACACCGATCTGGAGAGCATCATCGTCGCCGACAGGTCCGGGGCTGCGGCGTCCGGCGTCAGGGCGCTCACCGGAACGACCGCCCTCGCCATCGACACCGCGGCGGCCGAGGTCGTCCTCGACACCGGTGAGCGCATCGGCTACGACAGGCTCGTGCTGGCCACCGGCGCCCGCGCGAACATCCCGACGCTCGACGGTGTCGCGAAGCCACGGCGCGACCTGACGCACCTGCAGAAGTACGGGCCGGCTCTCGTCGGCCGCGACGACGACCTGCCGACGGGCATCACCGTGCTGCGCGACCTCGCCGATGCCGAGCGCATCTCGCGCACGGTACGGACCGGCGGCCGCATCGTGGTGCTGGGTGCCGGCGTGCTCGGGCTCGAGCTGGCGCTGGCTGCGACCCGGGCGGGAGCCGAAGCCTGCGTCGTGCATCACGGCGACATCCCCATGCCGCGCAACCTCGACCGGGGCGGCGGCCGCGTGCTGCAGGCCGCCCTGCGTCGCGCCGGGGTGAGCGTCGTCGAGCACAGCCGGGCCGAGGCCGTGAGCTTCCACGAGCACGAGAACGGCGACCGCAGCTTCGACGCCCTCATCACGGCCGACGGCAAGCAGATCCGTGGCGACCTGCTCGTGCTCTCCTGCGGGGTCGGAGCGCGCACCGAGCTGGCCATCCTCGCCGGTCTCCGCACGGCGGCGGGAATCGTGGTCGACGCGGACCTCCGCAGCTGGAGCGACCCCGCCATCTCGGCGATCGGCGACTGCGCCCACGTCGTGCCGCGCACGGCAGCCGCCGCCGAACTCGCCGTACTGCCGGGCGCCCCGACCGGGCTGATCGGTCCGGGCTGGCGTCAGGCCGCCTGGCTGGCCGCGCAGCTGAGGGCCGAGGCTGCCGGCCTGCCCGTCGACCCGGTCGCTCCGGCTGAACGGGACGCCCTCGTCATGCTCAAGGCCGAGGGCATCGACGTCGTGGCGATCGGAGACGTCGCTGCCGACCCCTGGGACCCGCGGTACGCCGACGACCTCGACGACCCGCGGGGGCCGCAGCGCGTCGCCCAGTGGGCCGACCCCGAGAACGGCAGCTACGTCAAGCTCGTCACCCGGGGCGGCGTGCTCACGGCGTTCGTCTGCGTCGGCATGCCGCGCACGGCGGCGGAGCTCACACTGCTCTACGAGCGCGGGGCGGAACTGCCGGCCGACCGCTCGGTGCTGCTGCGCTTCGACGGCCCCGACTACACGCAGGCGCTCGACAGCGATGTCTTCGCTCCGGGTGCCACCGTGTGCTGGTGCAACGGCGTCACGGTCGCGCACATCGCCGACTCGGCCGCGTGCGGCAACACGACCGTGGCCTGCATCGGCAAGGACACCCGGGCGGGCACCGGATGCGGCGGCTGCAAGAGTCGCATCGCCGACCTGTTGGTGCACCTCGAGGCGACGGGTGGCGCGGCGTCGACCACGGTCTAGCCCGCCTGGCGACGGGACGTCAGTGGCGCGCGGCGAGGGCCCACGGCAGCGGGAGCATCAGAGTCGGTGCCAGGGCATCCTGCGGGGCGACGACGGCGAGGCCATCGGCCTCCGACAGGCCCCTCAGCATCGCGGAGCCGCGCCACGAGGTGGCGACGGCCCGTCCGTTCTCGCGGTGGAACGGGATGATGCGGGTGTCGTGCTCGATCGGCTCCACGTCGAGCTCCAGCAGGGGCTCGAGCTGCGCCAGCGCTGCCCCGGTCATGCCGGCGACGAGCGCGGGCGCGAAGCTCAGCAGGCACACCAGCGCTGCGAGCGGGTTGCCGGGAAGCGCGAGCAACGGTCGGCCGTCGGCCAGGCGCGCCACGAGCACGGGGTGACCCGGCCGCATCCGCACACCGTCGACCACGATGGCTCCCCCGGCGTCCTCGACGGCGTGGCGCACCCAGTCGCCCGTGCCACGCGAGGTTCCCCCGGTCGTGATCACCAGGTCGGCGTCGTCGGAGTGCCGCAGGGCATCGGACACGGCGGCATGCGAATCCGTCGCATGGTGGCCGGAGTCCAGCGACAGCCCCAGCATCGGCAGAAGGCTGGAGAAGACGGGCGTGAAGGCGTCGCGCACCTCGCCTCGGCGTGGTGCCCCGGCGGTAATCACCTCGTCTCCCGTCACGACGAGCCTGGCGCGGGCGAGCGGGCGTACCTCGAGAGTGTCGAGTCCAGAGACGGCGCCGAAGGCCACGTGAGCCGGGGTGATGACGGTGCCGGCAGCCCACAACAGGTCGCCCGCGGCGATCTCCTCCCCTGCGCGGCGGATATGGCGGCCGGCGGGCAGGTCGCCCGGGGCCCGACCGGAGTCGTTCAGCGACAGCACCTCGGCGCCGGCCGCGTCGCGCACGGTGGCTCCGTGCTCGCTGCGCAGGACGGCACGCGAGCCCGGCGGCACGACAGCCCCCGTCGTCACGGGTCGGGCGTGGCCCGGTCGGAGCCCGTCGCCGGGCGCGTGCGCGCCCATCCGCACCGGGTCGCCGATGCGCCACGGACCGTCACCGGCGATCGCCCACCCGTCCATGGCGCTGATGTCGGCGATCGGGAGCGACACCACGGCGTGGGCGTCGGCCGCCGAGGTGAGGCCGACGACGTCGCTGATGGCTGCGGGCCGAGAGGGCAGCATCCGCTCGGCCCCGAGGGCGACGGCGCGAGCGCGGGCATCGTCCCAGCTCGGCGAGGAGGAGCTCACTCGGTCTCGCCGGTGCCCGCGAGCTCGGCGAGCAGCGTGGCCAGTCGGCGCACCTCGGCAGCGTCGGCACCGGTCCGGCCGGCGGCATAGCCGAGCAGGAAGGTCGTCACCGGCGCGGCCGGGCGGGCGACGCCGTGAGCGGCATCCCGAGCCAGATCGAGCAGCACAGGGATCTCCACCTCGAGGTCGCCCAAGGAGGAACCGTCGGCGTCGAGGCGGACGGAGACATTGCGCACCCAGTCGTCGAGGCCGTCGGGCGTGTTCGTCATGGCGTGGGCTCCTCGGTCTCGTTCGGCAGGGCGATGCCATGGTACGCGGCATCTGCGGGGGTATCGACGTCGGCGGCCAGACCTTCGGGAAGAGCGACCTCTCGCAGCGTCAGCCCGCCGATCAGGCGGCGCAACGAGGCGCCGTCGAGCGTGCCGTCATGTTCTGACGCGTACGCGCGCACGGCGGCCTCGAGCGCGGCCGCGTCGTAGGCGGCGAGCAGCGGCTGGCGGAATCCGGCGGCGTCGACGCCGATCACCCCGTCGGACGGCGGAATCTCGCCCGTCATGACCCCCGCGAGCAGCACGGCGACGGCCTCCTCGATGCGGGGAAGGTCGACGGCGATCACGACGATGATCGGGGCGAGCGGATGCGGCAACGCGGCCAAGCCGGCAGCCAGAGCGGCAGCGGGACCACCGTACAGCGGGTGCTCGCGCGCGACGAGGACCTGCTCCGGAAGCGGCTGCGCCGCATCGCCCACCCACACGGTGCTGCGGGCGGCAGCGACGGCGCCGAGACTGCGCTCGGCCAGGGAGCGACCGTTCCAGAGCAGTGCCGGCTTGGAGGTACCGCCGAGGCGGTGCGCCCGCCCGCCCGCGACGATCACGGCATCGAATGCCGGAATGTCAGCGGGCGTGCGGCTCACGCGAGCGAGGTCAGTTCTCCGACGGTGCTGCGTCAGGCGACGCGTCGTCGGAGACGGGCTCGGCAGACGGTTCGGCCTCGTTCTCAGAGGCGTCGGCTGCGGCATCCGGAGCGTCGGCGGCATCCGGAGCATCGGCGGCATCCGGAGCATCATCGTCGTCGGGGATCTCCTCGAAGAGGCCGATCGGAGGGGTCACCGTGACGACACCGGTCGTGAGGTCGACGGACGGCACGATGGCGGAGACGAAGGGCACCATGACCTCGCCCGTCGTGGTCTTGACGATGATGAGGTCCTGCGCAGGCAGGTGGTCGATGCGGGCGACGAGGCCCACCTTCACGCCGTCGCGCACGACGTCGAGGCCGACGAGTTGGTGGTCGTACCAGGCGTCTTCCTCACCCGTGAGCTCGGTGGGGTCCTGGTCGACCCAGAGGATGGCCTTGGCGAGAGCCTCTGCTGCGGTGCGGTCGGGCACGTCCTTGAAGAACCCGACGGGGTGCTGGTTGTACCAGCGGAGTTCGATGAGCTCGATCGACTTGCCGTGCCACGGAGTTCCGGGCGGCACCTGCAGGCTGAACACGGCGCCCGGAACGAAGCGTCGTTCCGGGGCGTCCGTGTAGAGCTCGAGCTTGATCGCGCCCTTGAGTCCGTGCGCCTTCAGGAGGCGACCGACTCTCAGTTGCGTGCGCTTCTGCGCGTCGGCGTTCACCGCGCCGAGTCGGTGTCGACGACGTCGACGCGAACCCGTCGACCGTCCGCGAGGGCGGTGACGAGGGTACGCACCGCCTTCGCGGTACGACCGGCACGACCGATCACGCGACCGAGGTCCTCGGGGTTCACGCGAACCTCGAGGATCTCGCCACGCGGGGTGTTCTTGGTGAGCACCTGGACGTCATCAGGGTGATCGACGATCCCCTTGACCAGGTGCTCGACGGCGGGAGCGAGCAAGACTAGGCCTGCTCGTCCGTTGCAGCCTCGACGGCCTCGTCGGCGGGAGCCTCGGCCTTGGCGGCCGGCTTCTCGGCCTTGGGCTTGAGGACCGGCTTCTTCTTCTCGTCGGCGACGAAGGCAGCCTTGGGCTCCTTCACCTTGACGGTGCTCTTGGCGTTCTTGTCACCCTTGAAGGTGCCCCAGTCGCCGGTGAGCTTGAGGAGCGCGGCGACCTGCTCGGTCGGCTGGGCGCCGACGCTGAGCCAGTACTGCGCACGCGCGGAGTCGACCTCGATGAACGAGGGCTCCTCGGTGGGGTGGTACTTGCCGATCTCCTCGATCACGCGACCGTCGCGCTTGGTGCGCGAGTCGGCGACGACGATGCGGTAGTAGGGTGCGCGGATCTTTCCGAGGCGCTTGAGACGAATCTTGACAGCCACAATTCTCCTGTGTGTTCTATGAGGTTGGGCGAACTGACAGCCGTGAGCGTGGGGTGCACACTCGGCAAAGGTTCAAGGGGAGTTCCAGAGGCCTGATTAGAGGGTCGGGCGGAAAAGGAACTCGATTGACCATTCTCGCAGATTCCGGCCGTAACGGGTAATCGACCACGGATGCTCAGTCGATGGCCAGCCCGAGCTCGCGTTGCAGGCCTGCGCGACCGGCATCCGTCACCGTGATCGCGCGTCCGTCGGCCCGGCGGATCCAGTCGCGCTCGAGGAAGACCGCGGCCAGCGCGGCACCGACTCCCCCGGCCAGGTGCGACCGGCGTTCGGTCCAGTCGAGGCACAGACGCACGACGGGTCGCTGCGCGCGACGGATGCCGTCGACGTCGACGCCGAGCGACGCCAGCCAGAGGGCTCCGGACGCCGTCATGGCGATCCCGTCGGCGCGGCTGACGTACTCGCGCTGGTCGAGGGCGTCGAGCACCCCGACGCCGAGGCGTCCGGCCAGGTGGTCGTAGCACGTGCGCGCTGCGGCCAGTCCTGCGCCCGCCCGCACGGCTGCGTAGGAGTTCCGGGGTGCTGCGGGGCGCGTGCTCGAAGCCAGCACCTCGACGACGTGAGCTGCATCCGGCCCCGCAAGACGCACGTAACGGTGGCGCCCCTGGCGTTCCTCCGCCAGCAGTCCTCCACGCACGAGTCGATCGAGATGCCCGCTCGCCGTCGCCGGACTCACGCCGGCGAGGCGCGCCAGCTCCCCCGCCGTCCACGCCCGGCCGTCGAGGAGGGCGAGACAGAACGCCGCGCGGGTGGGATCGCCGAGCAGCGACGCGAGCGCCGCCACGTCGGCTGCGGCATCCGTGGGGGTCGTCATAGCACCACCGACCGTCGCCGGGACGGCATCCGTGAGAGCGCCACCCCGACCAGGCAGACGACACCGCCGACCACCTGGAGCGGCGCGGGCACCTCGGCGAGGAAGGCCCAGGCGATCACGATCGTGAGCGGCGGCACCAGGTAGGTCGTCACGCCCAGCCTGCCGGCCGGCATGCGACTGAGGGCGTACGCCCAGGTGGTGAATGCGAGAGCAGTGGGCACCGCGCCGAGGTAGATCACGCCCCAGACCGAGGTGGCGGGTGCTGCGAGGGTCTCCCCCACGAGCTGCGCGAGGAACGGCAGGCACACGACGGCTCCCACCGTGCAGGCGATCCAGGTGACCTGGAGCGCCGGGAGGCGTCGCAGCACGACCTTCTGCAGGATGACGCCGATGGCGTAGCTCACGGCGGCGAGGAGGCAGAGCGCGATGCCCCAGCCGCTCCCGACGGCGACGCCCTGACTGCCGATGGAGATGAGCACCACACCGACGAGGGACACCACAGCACCACCGATGAGCCAGGGCGGGATCCCCTCGCGCAGCACCGTCCCGGCCAGCACGGCGATGAGGATGGGGCCGACGTTGACCAGCATCGCCGTCGTGCCCGCGTCGAGCTCGAGCTCCGCGGCGTTGAGCGCGATGTTGTAGACCGCGAACCAGGAGATCCCACAGCCGACGAGGAGCAGCCAGTCCCGTGCCGACGGGCGCACCCAGCCTCGCCGGGCGAGCAGGACGACGCCGAGCACGATGGATCCGACCAGCAGTCGGCCCAGGGTGAGGGCGCCCGGGGAGAAGTGCGCTCCGACGGCACGGATCACCACGAAGGCCGATGCCCACGCCAGCACCGTCACGGCGATCGCCACGAGGGTGAGCGCCGAGACGCGGGTTCCGGGATCGGCGGTGTCGGTGACCATGGTTCGAGCGTATGCCTCGCACAGTTCGGCGGCGGCCGAAGTGTCACGACCCCCGTCCGGGCGGCGAACTGCGAGGATGGCCGTCAGGCGGCTCGCCACACCGGTGGCCCGAAGAGAGAACGGCTGACGCGTGCACATCAGTTTCGCCCGATCGGAACGCTCGACCGTCGGCATCGAGTGGGAGCTCGCGCTCGTCGACAAGGGCAGCGGTGAACTCACCGGCGTGGCCCCCCAGGTTCTCGGGGCCGTGCGTCCCGCCGACGAGGAGCACCACCCGCACATCACCACGGAGCTGCTGCTCAACACCGTCGAGATCGTCTCGGGCGTGCACGACACCATCGGCGGAGCCGTCGCTCAGATGGGCGAGCTCGTCGACGAGGTGCGCGCTGCAGCCGAGCCGTTCGGTGCCGATCTCATGTGCGCCGGGTCGCATCCGTTCAGCCAGTGGTACGACCAGCAGGTCACCGACAAGGAGCGCTACCACCGCCTCATCGACCGCACGCAGTACTGGGGTCGCAACATGATGATCTGGGGCGTGCACGTCCACGTCGGAATCGAGTCACGCGACAAGGCCATCCCGATCCTCGGCGCACTGCTCAGCTACATCCCGCACCTGCAGGCGCTCTCGGCGTCGAGTCCGTTCTGGGCCGGCGTCGACACGGGTTACGCCTCGAACCGCGCGTTGATGTTCCAGCAGCTGCCCACGGCCGGCCTGCCGTGGCAGTTCGAGGACTGGGCGGCGTACGAGCGCTTCGTCGACGACATGGTCGTCACCGGGGTCATCGACGACGACAGCGAGGTGCGCACCGACATCCGCCCCTCTCCGAAGTGGGGAACTCTCGAGACGCGCGCCTGCGACGGCGTGCCGACGGCGCTGGAGCTCGGCGCCCTGGCCGCACTCATCCAGTGCCTCGTGGAGTGGATGAGCGAGCGACTCGACAACGGCGAGACCCTCGCATGGCTGCAGCCGTGGTACACCCGCGAGAACAAGTGGCGTGCTGCCCGCTACGGCCTCGACGCCGAGATCATCCTCGATGCGTCGGGCCGCGAGCGGTTGGTCACCGACGACCTGCGCGAGCTGGTCGAGGCCCTGATGCCGATCGCCGAGCGCCTCGACTGCACCGAGGAACTCGGTCAGGTGATCGAGGTGCTGGATGCCGGTGGGAGCTATCAGCGCCAGCTCGCCGTCGCCGAGGCCTCGGGCGGCGACCTGACGAAGGTCGTCGAGCACCTGGTGCGCGAGATGCGCGCGGGCCGCCCGCTGCCGGTCGGCTGACGAGCGGGAGACCCCTCAGGCCACCTCGGGCGGCGCGATCGGCGTCTCGCCCTCGTCGTAGACGACGGACGGGCTGCCGATGACGAGCGGGTCGGGAACGCCCACGATGGCCGCGTCCTTGCCCGGGTAGTCGAAGCGCGAGAGCACCCAGCGCATCGCTTCGATGCGGGCCCGCTTCTTGTCGTTGGACTTGACCACGGTCCACGGCGCGTGCGGAGTGTCCGTCGCGGCGAACATGGCCTCCTTCGCCTCCGAGTAGTCGTCCCACTTGTCGAGGCTCGCGAGGTCCGTCGGCGAGAGCTTCCACTGCTTGACGGCGTCGTCGCTGCGCGAGGCGAACCTCTCGCGCTGCTCCTCGCGGCCGACGGAGAACCAGAACTTGATGAGGCTCACCTCGCTCAGCACCAGCATCCGTTCGAACTCGGGAGTGGAACGGATGAACTCCGCGTACTCCTGCGGCGAGCAGTAGCCCATCACGTGCTCGACTCCGGCCCGGTTGTACCAGGAGCGGTCGAACAGCACGATCTCGCCGCCCGTGGGGAGGTGCTCGACGTAGCGCTGGAAGTACCACTGCCGCCGCTCGCGCTCGGTCGGCACCGCAAGGGCGACGACTCGGGCACCACGGGGGTTGAGGTGCTCGGTGAAGCGCTTGATCGACCCGCCCTTGCCTGCGGCGTCGCGACCCTCGAACAGGATCACGATCTTCTGGTCGGTGTCCTTGACCCAGGCCTGCAGCTTCAGCAGTTCGATCTGCAGGCGCCGCTTCTGCTTCTCGTACTCCCGGCGCGACATCTTCTCGCTGTAGGGGTACTGGTGCTGCCAGGCGGCATCCGCCGGCACGGGAAGGCTCAGGGCCGGGTCGCTCAGGACTGGGTCGCTCGTCGTCATTCGGCTCATCGTAGCGAGACTCGGTGTCGGAATGCCGCTGCTCAGTACGCCGCCGGGGTCTCGGGCAGGCTCCGGGTCCTGATGAGCTCCGAGTACCACTTCGCCGAGTCCTTCGGCAGGCGCTCGAGGGTGTCGAAGTCGACCCGCACGATGCCGAAGCGCTTGGAGTAGCCGTAGCCCCACTCGAAGTTGTCCAGGAGCGACCAGACCTGGTAGCCGCGCAGGTCGACCCCGCGCTGCATCGCACGGTGGGCGGCGGTGAAATGGCGGCGCAGGTAGTCGGTGCGGTCGATGTCGTGCACGGCCGGGCCGTCGGCCTCCTGGGTCACGATGTCGTCGAACGCCGCGCCGTTCTCGGTGACCATGAGAGGCAGGTCGGGGAACTCGTCGTGCAGCGCCACGAGCAGTTCCTCCAGGCCCGACGGGTCGATGTTCCAGCCCATCTCGGTGTACGGGCCCTCCTGCGCCAGGAACTCCACGTCGCGCGAGCCGGGCCAGGGCGAGCCGCCCATGTCCTTGTGGCCGTCGGCGTTCACCCGCTCGCTCACGCCGTCCCACATCTGCACCGTGACGGTGGAGTAGTAGTTGACGCCCAGCACCGAGATCGGCTGGTTGATGATCGCCGTGTCGCCTTCGTACACGAAGGCCCAGTCCGTGACGTCCTTCGTGTCCTCGATGACGTCGGCGGGGTACTCGCCGTGCAGGAGCGGGCCGAGGAAGACGCGATTGGCGAGGCCGTCGATGCGACGGGCCGCCTCGGCGCCGGTCTCCCCGACCGGGCGGATGACGTGCAGGTTGAGCGTGATCGAGAAGCCGGGGTCGTTGGTGACGACGTCCTGCAGGGCGGTGATCGCGAGGCCGTGCGCCAGGTTCAGGTGGTGAACGGCGGCGAGCGACGACTCGCCGTCCATGATGCCGGGAGCGTGCGCCCCCGATCCGTAGCCGAGGTAGGCGGAGCACCACGGCTCGTTGAGCGTCGTCCACACCTCGATGCGGTCGCCGAGTCGCTCCCCCACGATGCGGGCGTAGTCGGCGAAGGCGTACGCCGTGGCCCGGTTGGTCCAGCCGCCCTCGTCCTCGAGCGCCTGCGGCAGGTCCCAGTGGTAGAGAGTGGCGATGGGGCGGATGCCGCGGCTGATCAGGCCGTCGACGAGACGCTCGTAGAACGCCAGGCCGGCCTCGTTGGCCTCGCCCCGACCGGTCGGCTGGATGCGCGGCCACGCGATCGAGAACCTGTACGCCTCGAGGCCCAGGCTCTTCATGAGGTCGAGGTCGTCGTCGAGGCGGTGGTAGTGGTCGTCGGCCACGTCGCCCGTGTCGCCGTTCCAGACCTTGCCGGGAGTGTGGCTGAAGGTGTCCCAGATCGATGGGCCGCGACCGTCTTCGGTGGCGGCCCCCTCGATCTGGTACGAGGCCGTCGCGGAGCCGAACAGGAAGTCGGCGGGGAAATCGAGGCCGGAGTCGCGGTAGTCGGCGTTGCCCGTGGTCATGGGAGGTCACTTTCTTGTCGAACGGCGCACGACGCCGTGGGTGCTGTCCACTCTAGAGACTTACAGGTCTGTAAGCGAACGTTGCTCGGTTTTCGATTCAGGTGGAGGCGTCACCGGATGCCGCCCGAGGGCATCAGGCGTTGGTGCGGTCCCGCCAGGCGAGCCACCGGCGCACGGGCTCCAGGTCGTAGTCGGGTCCGCTGATGCCGAGGGTGAAGAGCCGGGCGCCGAGGCCGTGGAGCGCCTCGACATCGGCGTCGCTCTGGCGCCGGAGCTCGATGGAGATCTCGATCTCGTGCGGGTCGCGACCGACCACGGCGCAGTGCTCGTCGAGCACTCCGAGCTTGTGCTCGAGGGTCGCCGGGTCGGAGAAGCTGTGCCAGACGTCGGCGTGCTGGGCGACGATGCGGAGGGTCTTCTTCTCTCCCCCGCCGCCGATCAGGATCGGGATGTCCCGCACCGGCGCGGGGTTGAGCTTGGTCCAGCGCTCCTCGATGCGAGGGAGCGCCTCTCCGAGTGCCTTGATGCGGGTGCCCGGGGTGCCGAACTCGTAGCCGTACTCGTCGTAGTCGCGCTCGAACCAGCCGGCGCCGGTGCCGAAGATGAACCGACCGTCGCTGATGTTGTCGATGGTGCGAGCCATGTCGGCCTGCAGGTCGGCGTTGCGGTAGCTGTTGCAGTTGACGAGGGCGCCGATCTCGACGCGGCTGGTCTGCTCGGCCCAGGCGGCGAGCATGGTCCACGACTCGTAGTGCTCGCCGTCGGCCGGACCGCTCAGCGGATAGAAGTGATCCCAGTTGAACAGGATGTCGACGCCGAGATCCTCGAGCTCCGAGACGGTGTCACGGATCTTCGCGTAGTGGGCGTGCTGCGGCTGAACCTGGACGCCGATGCGGACGGAACGGTCTCTGGCATCTGTGGCTGCTGTCATCAGACCAGCCTAGGGGCGCGCGTCGGGTCGGCAAGGGGGCTGGCGCAACGCTCGCGGGCGGATACAGTGTGGGATTCAACACCCGGCAGCAAGGAACCATCATGAGTACACAGGACACGCGCGAGCCCGACGGTGGACAGGCGTGAGCACGCGGGTCGAGAAGCAGCGGAATCGCCTGCGCGACCTGCACGAGAAGTTCATCGTCGAGGTCCGCTACGTCGAGGCCCGCGACCGTCACGCGCTCATGCGCACGGCGCTGCTCCTGGTGATCGTGGGCCTGGCCCTGTTCACGATCATCCTGCTCAGCGTGAAACTGCGCGGCGGAGTCTCCGTGATCGACGAACCGTTCGCCGAGTGGGCCAAGGGCGAGCGCTCGCCGGTCCTGACGCAGGTGATGATCGTGCTCGCCGTGGCCTTCGGGCCCGTCGCCATGCCCATCATCATCCTGATCACCACAGTCACCTGGGGCATCCTCGCGAAGCACGCCTGGCGTCCCCTGCTGCTCGCCGGGGGCATGCTGACCGGCGTGATCCTGGCCCTGATCATCGCCCCGCTGGTCGAGCGACCCCGACCGCCGGTCGAGGAGATGCTGTTCGGCCCCGACCACACGTTCTCGTTCCCCTCGGGCCACGTGCTCGGAGCGGCCGACTTCGTGCTGCTGGTCACCTATCTGGTGTTCTCACGTCGGACGAGCCGCCGGAGCACCGTGATCGCCTTCATCGTCGCCGCTGTGGTGATCGCCGTGCTGTCGGTCAGCCGCATCTACCTCGGGTACCACTGGCCGACGGATGCCCTGGGTTCCATCTCGCTCGCCCTGGCGATCCTCGGCGGCGTGATCGCCCTCGACACCCACCGCACCGTGCGCGTGCGCCAGAACGACGACGCCCCACCAGGCGTTCAGGCCTGATGGGGCGTCGGGAACTCTGCAGCCGAGACGACTAGCGCAGGAACTTGGTGAGCGCCGCCATCTCCTCGGCGGTCGGAGCCGCGGCCGGCGTCTTGCCGCCGCCGAGGCCGAAGCCGGAACCACCGGATGCCGCGGCATCCGTCGCCGACTTGGTGCCCGAGGCGAGCGCAGCGTTCTCTGCGGCCCGCTTGGCCGGGTTGCCCGACTTCGAGCCCTTCTTCTTGGGCTGCTGCTTGCCGCGGCCTCCCGTGAAGCCGGCACCGGGAATGGGGCCCATGCCGGGAACGTTCGGAACGCCGCCCTTGGCCACGGTCTTCATCATCTTCGCGGCCTGCTCGAAACGGCTGACGAGCTGGTTGACGTCGGTCACCGTCATGCCGGAGCCCTTGGCGATGCGCAGACGCCGCGAGCCGTTGAGGAGCTTGGGGTTCACCCGCTCCTTCTTGGTCATCGACTGGATGATCGCCTCGGTGCGCACGATCTCCTTCTCGTCGAAGTTGTCGAGCTGCTGCTTCATGGCGCCGGCACCCGGCAGCATGCCCATCATCTTCTTGATGGAGCCCATGTTGCGCAGCTGCTGCATCTGGCTGAGGAAGTCGTCGAGCGTGAAGGTGTCGGTCGCGAACTTCTCGGCGACCTTGCGGGCCTCCTCCTCGTCGAAGGCGCCCTGCGCCTGCTCGATGAGCGTGAGGATGTCACCGAGGTCGAGGATGCGGCTCGCCATGCGGTCGGGGTGGAACGGCTCGAAGTCGTCGAGGCCCTCACCCGTGGACGCGAAGATGATGGGTCGTCCTGTGACGGAGGCGACCGAGAGCGCAGCACCACCGCGCGCGTCACCGTCGAGCTTCGAGAGCACGACGCCGGTGAAGTCGACGCCGTCCTGGAACGCCTTCGCCGTGGCGACGGCGTCCTGGCCGATCATCGCGTCGATGACGAACAGCACCTCGTCGGGGTCGATGGCCTTGCGGATGTCGCCGGCCTGCTTCATGAGCTCGGCATCGACGCCGAGACGACCAGCGGTGTCGACGATGACCGTGTCGTACTGCTTCTGCACGGCGAACTTCACGCCGTCCTTGGCGACCTTGACGGGGTTGCCGACGCCGTTGCCTGGTTCGGGGGCGAAGACGGGAACACCGGCCTGCTCACCGACGACCTGGAGCTGCGTGACGGCGTTGGGGCGCTGCAGGTCGCTCGCGACCAGGAGCGGCGTGTGCCCGTCCTTCACGAGCCACTTGGCGAGCTTGCCCGCCAGGGTGGTCTTACCGGCACCCTGGAGGCCAGCCAGCATGATGACGGTCGGCGGCTTCTTCGCGAACTCGAGGCGGCGCTGCTGGCCGCCGAGGATCTGCACGAGCTCCTCGTTGACGATCTGCACGACCTGCTGGGCCGGGTTCAGCGCCTTGTTGACCTCGTCGCCGAGCGCACGCTCGCGCACCTTGCCCGTGAACTCCTTGACGACGTCGAGCGCGACGTCGGCGTCGAGCAGGGCGCGCCGGATCTCGCGCACTGTGCCGTCGACGTCGGCCGCCGAGAGCTTGCCCTTCGTGCGGAGGTTCTTGAAGGTATCGGCGAGCCGATCAGAGAGGGTTCCGAATGTAGCCATGGTGCTGCCAGTTTACCGGTGCGCCGCAGCTCTCCAGGTCAGGCGTCGACGTCGGTCGAGACCACATCGCCCTGCATGTCGAACGAGGCGCTGAGGATGCTGTCCGACTCGTCGGGAGCGAGGGCGTACTCGAAGACGGCGAACTGCTCCTCGGAGCCCGAGTGATGCGGGTGGAAGCCCACCCGCAGCAGCTTCAGCGAACGCAGCACGTCGATGTCGCGGTCACCCGAGTCGTAGTCGAGCGACTCCGCAAGGATCTCGGGATCGAGCTCGGAGAACTGCGAGGTCAGGTAGAGCATCGCATTGGAGCCCTCCTGGCCGATCTCGGCGACGAAGGCCTCCCTGGCGCGCGAATCGAGCTGTTCGAGCGAGTTCACCATGGCGGCGGCCACGTCGAGGGCCTCATCCGTCACCGACTGCTCGCTCGGGGCGCGCAGGTCGACGTCGACGTACTGGTCGCCGGCGTCGACGCCCTCAGACCAGTGCAGCTCGCCGTCGTCGCCGTCGAGGAGTCCGAAGAAGTCGTGTTCGATCGACATCAGGCGATCCTTTCGTTGTGCGGTGAGGAGCCGGCCGGGCGGGGCCCGGTGCTGTGCCCGTGCGTGCCGTGCCTCAGCCGACGAGTTGCTGCGCGAACACGTGCGGCGTGAATCCGGTGAGGTCGCCGATGCCCTCGCCCTGGCCGACGAGTTTGATCGGGATGCCGGTCTTGTCCTGCACGCTCAGCACGAAACCGCCCTTGGCGGAGCCGTCGAGCTTGGTGAGCACGAGTCCGGTGACGCCGGCGTGCTCGACGAAGGCCTCGGCCTGCGCGAGCCCGTTCTGGCCGGTGGTCGCGTCGAGAACGAGCAGCACCTCGGCGATGGGAGCCTGCTTCTCGATGACGCGACGGATCTTGGTGAGCTCGTCCATGAGGCCGCCCTTGGTCTGCAGACGGCCGGCGGTGTCGATCAGAACGATCTCGAAGCCCTCGAGCTTGGCGCGTTCGATGGTCTGGAAGGCGACGGATGCCGGATCCTGGCCCTGCTGCTGCGGACGCACGATCGACGCACCCGCCCGCTCGGCCCAGGTCGCGAGCTGGTCGACGGCCGCGGCACGGAAGGTGTCGGCAGCGCCGACGAGCACGCTGCGGCCGTAGTTGCCCAGGAATTTGGCGAACTTGCCGATCGTCGTCGTCTTTCCGACGCCGTTGACACCGACGACGAGCACGACGGCCGGCCGGTCGCTGAGCTTCAACGTGGTGTCGAAGCGGGCGAGCCTCTCCTCGATGCCCTCGCGGAGCATCCGCTGGAGGTCCTTCGGGTCGGTGGTGTTGTAGCGGGCGACCTTCGATCGGAGGTCGGCCACGATCGCCTCGGTGAGGTCGGGACCGAAGTCGGCCGTGATGAGGGCGTCCTCGAGGTCGTCCCAGGTCTCGTCGTCGATCGTCTTCTTCGCGAACATGCCGCGGAGGGCGCCGGAGAGCGACCAGGAACTGCGTTCTGCCATGCGTCCAGCGTACTGGCGTGCGGGGTCTTCCCCGTGTCGGTCGGCGGCGCTATCGTTCGAGTCATCCTCAGATTCCACCCCCTCGTCGTCTGGAGCACCCCTGTGTCATCGTCGACCGCGCCCGCCATCACCGATCTGCAGCGAAGCCTCACCGGCACCGTCGTTCTCCCGGCCGATTCCGGCTACGACGCTGCCCGCTCGGCCTGGAACCTCACCGTCGATCAACGCCCTGCCGCCGTCGTGACGCCGGCCGACGTCGACGAGGTGCGTGCCGTGCTCGCTGCGGCCGCCGCATCCGGGCTCGGAGTCACCGTGCAGCCCAACGGACACGGAGCCAACGGCTCGCTCGAGGGCGTCGTGCTGATCCGGCCGACGTCCTTCGACGAGATCACCGTCGACCAGGCCGCCCGCACGGCACGCGTCGGCGCCGGGGTGAACTGGGGGCGCGTGCTCACGGCCCTCGACGGCACCGGACTCGTGGCGCTGGCCGGCAGCAACCCCGAGGTCAACACCGTCGGCTACTCGATCGGCGGAGGGCACTCCATGTTCAGCCGCGCCCACGGGCTCGCCTCGCGGTCGGTGACCGCGGTCGAGCTGGTGGATGCCGGCGGCGAAGCGCGCCGGGTCACGGCTTCGAGTAACCCGGAACTGTTCTGGGCCCTGCGCGGCGGGGGCGGACTGTTCGGCGTGATCACGGCGATCGAGTTCGCCCTGTACCCCGCAGACGCCCTCTTCGGAGGCAGCATCGTGTTCCCGATCTCCGTCGGCATCGACGCCGTCGTCACCGGATTCGACCTGGCCGCGACCGACCCGAGGCTCGGCCTCGACATCTCTCTGGCCCGGTTCCCCGACATGCCCCAGCTCCCTCCGCCCCTGCGCGGCCAGACCATCGCCTCGGTGGCGTTCGTGCACATCGGGGATGCTGCATCCGCCGCTCCGATCGTGGACAGGCTGCGCTCCATCGGGACTCCCCTGCTCGACGGCCTCACCTCGTTCACGATCGGCGGGCTCGCGGCGGTGGCCGCCGAGCCGACCGACCCGATGCCGACGGTCGACTGGGGCGGAACCGTCGACGGGTTCGATCGCGCCACGGCCACGGAGTTCGTCGGAGCCTTCCTCGCGGGCGTGGAGGGCGGGCTCAGCCGCGTCAGCGTGCGACCGCTCGGGGGTGCCATCGCGGCGGATCCCGATGCCGACGACGCCGCGATCGGTGCGCTGGAGGCAGGGGCGCTCATCAGTTCGGGAGTGCTCGCCTTCACCCCCGAGATGGCTGCCGGGGCGGATGCCGCCCTCGAGCCGCTCCGCCGATTCGCAGCCGCTCACCCCACGACCGGCATGGTGCCGACCTTCCTCGGCAGTGGCACGGGGCTGGCCGATGCCTTCGACGCGGCCGCGCTCGATCGGCTGCGTGCGGTGAAGGAGCGCGTCGACCCCAGCGGCCTCATCCGAAGCAATCGGGCACTGCCGGAGTAGAGTCCGCTTCGTTCGGCCCTCACCGAGCGACAGACCAGCTAGGCGCTCGCGCGCTCCTCAGCCACCCGCTGGCCCACGACGGCCGAGACGCCGTCCTGGCGCATCGAGACGCCGTAGAGCGCATCCGCGATCTCCATCGTGCGCTTCTGGTGCGTGATCACGATCAGCTGGCTCGACTCGCGCAGGTCCTGGAAGATCGTCAGCAGGCGGCCGAGGTTGGCGTCGTCGAGGGCGGCCTCGACCTCGTCCATGATGTAGAACGGGCTGGGGCGCGCCTTGAAGATCGCGATCAGCAGCGCGACGGCGGCGAGCGAACGCTCACCGCCAGACAGCAGCGACAGGCGCTCGATCTTCTTTCCGGCCGGCTTCACCGCCACCTCGATGCCGGTGGTGAGCATGTTCTCGGGGTCGGTGAGCGTGATGCTGCCGACTCCGCCCGGGAACAGGATCGGGAACACCTCGCCGAACGCCGCCTGGGTGTCGTCGAAGGCCGCGGCGAAGATGACCTGCATCTTCTCGTCGATCTCCTCGATGATCGTGATCAGGTCCTTGCGGGTGTTCGTGAGGTCGGTGAGCTGCTCCGTGAGGAATTTGTGCCGCTGCTCCAACGCGGCGAACTCCTCGAGGGCGAGCGGGTTCACCCGACCGAGCTGGGCGAAGGTGCGCTCGGCCTTCTCGAGGCGCTTCTTCTGCTCGGCGCGATCGAAGACAGTCGGCTCTCCACCCTCGACCTCGGCAGGCACCGGCTCCTCGGGACCGTACTCGGCGACCAGCACGTCTTCGACGAGTCCCAGCTCGGATCCGGCCCGCTCCAGCAGGCTCGACAGGTGCAGCTTCTTCTCGTAGATCTGCAGCTCGAGGCCGTGCACGTTCTCGGTGATGGCGTTCAGTCGCTCCCGTGTGGCCGCCTCATCGCGGCGAAGCGCGACGAGCTCCTCGTTCTGGCTGGCGCGCTGGGCTTCGGCCGTGGCGAGTTCGAGCCTGGCCTGGGCGACGGATGCGTCGACCGACGTGAGCACGGCAGGCAGCGCCTCGGTCACGGCCGTGGCGGATTCCACCTGGCTACGCCGGATGACGGCACGTCGCGCGGCCTCCTCGGCTGCCGCGCGCTCAGACTCGCGCTGGCGCACCAGCGCGGCCGACCGGGCCTGCTCGGCGCGCACCCTCTCACGCGCGGTCTCGAGCGACAGGCGCGCCTCGACCTCGCTCTCGCGAGCCGACTCGAGCTCGACGAGCAGGCTGTCACGGGCCGAGACGTCGAGGATGGGGCGCGGCTTCGAGGTGGCGGCATCCAGGGCCGATCGCGCTGCAGTGGCGGTGCTCTCGGCTTCGGCCACTCGCTCCGCGGCGAGCTGCAGCGCAGCGTCGAGTCGAGCCAGCTCGGCGCCGGCCGCCTCGGACTGCACCCGGGCACGGTTGAGTTTCTCGGCCGCCGCTGCCAGCTGCGAGTCGAACTCGCGGAGGGCGGCGAGGGCCGAAGCCGACTGCTCCTTGGACACCTGCAGGATGCCGCGCTGCTCGGCGAGGGTGAACCGCGACCGCTCGATGATCGAGGTCACGTCGTTGAGGCGCTCCGCTGCGGCATCGCGCTCGGCGACGAGCTCGAGGCGCGAACGCTTGGCACCGCTGCCGCCGCGCAACACGAAGGTGGTGAGCACGTCGCCGGCGCGAGTGATGACGGTGACGGGGGTCGCGGCATCCGCGAGGCCGCTGCGCCAGGCCGCACGAGCGGCGGAGAGGTCGTCGACGATCACGGTGTTGGCCAGCAGGCTGAGGACGCCGTCGGGGGCGGTGACGACTCCGGATGCCGCGACGTAGCCGTCGCCGGGGGCCGCGACCGTCACGGCGCGATCGGGCCGGGCGACGACGACCTCGACCCGGCCGAGCTCCTCGGCGATCGCGTACTCCACAGCGGCAGTGGCGGCGTCGAGATCGTCGGCCAGGACGGCGTCGGCGAGGGTTCCGAGGGCTGCGGCGATGGCTGCCTCGTAGCCGGGGTGCACCTGCACATGCTCCGCCACCAGTCCGAGAACGCCGTCGAGCCTGGCCGCGACGAGGGCGGCCGAGCCGTCCTTCTGGTCGAGGGCCGACGACAGGGCGCCGGTCTTGGCGGCGAGGGCGTCGCGTTCACGTTCGTGGCCGTGCAGTTCGTCACGGATGCGCTCGATCTCGGCCTCGGCCTCGAACAGCGCTCCCTGGGCGAGTTCGTAGGCCTCGTCGAGGTCGGTCTCGCCGACATCCGCCGTCGCGGCCTCAGCCTCGAGCAGGGCGAACTCGGCGCGGACGGCGCTGTGACGTTCGCGCGCGGCCTCGAGCGCGTTCTCCTGACGCAACACCTCGCCGCGGACGGCGGCGAGCCGGGAGGCCGCGGCATCCGACTGCCCGGTGAGCTTGGTGATCTCGAGATCGTGGCGGGAGACGAGGGCACTCTGGGAGGCGATCTCCTCGTCGACGCCGTCGAGCGAGTGACGAGCGGCAGCCGTGGCGAGCTGGGCCTGCTGCAGCGCGGCCTCGGCGAGCACCACGACCTCCTGCAGGCGCACGATCTCCGCCGCGGCATCGTCGAGCATCTGCGAGCTGACCGACGGACCGGCATCCGGAGCCTCGGATTCGCCTCCGAGCAGGGCGATGCGCTGGTTGGCGAGGGTGTACAGGCCACGGAGGCGCTCCTGCACCGACTCCAGGCCGAAGGCGGTGCGGCGTGCGCCGTCGACGGCGTCGCCGACCTGCTCCTGCTCGATGCGCTGGATGCGCAGCTGCTTCTGGTCGAGCTGCGCCTGCAGCACGATGCGCTCGCTGTGCCGTTCGTGCTCGCTGCGGCTGTAGCCGTCGAGCGCGGTGCGCAGGGTGAGCACCTCGTCGGCGAGCAGCCTGGCTCGGGCGTCGCGCACGATGGCAGCGATCGACTGCGCCTCGCGGGCGATCTCGGCTTGGCGACCGAGGGGCTTCAGCTGGCGCCGGATCTCGCCGGCGAGGTCTGACAGACGGGTGAGGTTGGTCTGCATCGCCTCGAGCTTGCGTACGGTCTTCTCTTTGCGCCGACGGTGCTTGAGGATTCCGGCCGCCTCCTCGATGAAGCCGCGGCGCTCCTCGGGGCTGGCGCGCAGCACGGCGTCGAGCTGGCCCTGACCGACGATCACGTGCATCTCCCGGCCGAGGCCGGAGTCGCTCAGCAGTTCCTGCACGTCGAGCAGACGGCATCCCTGTCCGTTGATCGCGTACTCGCTCGATCCGTTGCGGAACAGCGTGCGGCTGATCGTGACCTCGGTGTACTCGATCGGCAGCGCGCCGTCCGAGTTGTCGATGGTGAGCGTGACCTCGGCGCGGCCGAGCGGCCCGCGGGTCGACGTGCCCGCGAAGATGACGTCCTCCATCTTGCCGCCGCGGAGGGTCTTCGCGCCCTGCTCGCCCATCACCCAGGCGAGAGCGTCGACGACGTTCGACTTGCCGGAGCCGTTCGGGCCGACCACACAGGTGACGCCGGGTTCGAAGGCGAAGGTGGTCGGCTGCGCGAAGGACTTGAACCCCTTCAGGGTCAGGCTCTTCAGGTACAACGCGTGCCTCTTTCCACCGGGCGGATGCTTGCCACCACGGTACCGGACACATGGCCTTCAGCCCGGCAGGTGGCTAGGCTGGTCGGCTGCCCGTTCTCGACCCGGAACGCAGCGCGGAAGGAGGGCACCGCATGCCCACGCGATTCACCATCGAGCCACTCGTGATCCCCGAGGCACCCGGCGTCGCCGGCTGGTCGGATTTCGAGGCCGCCAACGCCGTGCGCAATGTCTGCGAAGCCGCTGCCTACGGCACCGACGACCTGGCCCTCCGCGCCGAGGAGCGGCTCCCGATGTGGATCAACACCGAGTTCGAGCCGCGGCAGGGCCTCATCGCGCGGATGGACGGCGCCGTCGTCGGCCGAGCGGTCATCGACACCCTCGCCGACCCGACGTCGAAGCACGCCTGGCTGGAGGTGCTCGTCCGTCCCGAGGCGCGCGGCCTCGGAATCGGTGCTGCCCTCGCCGACGCCGTCGAGCAGCTCGCCCACGACGACGGCCGCTCGACCTTCATCGTCTACGCGGCCTCCCCCGATGCGCCGGGACCGCGCCTCGATGCGCCGACGGGATTCGGTTCGGTGCCGTTGGAGAACACCGAGGTGCGCTTCCTACTCGCCCGCGGCTACAGGCTCGAACAGCTGAACCGCGGCAGTCGACTGGCGCTGCCGGCCGACCCGGAAGCGCTCGGTCGTCTCGAGGCGGACACGGCTGCGCATGCGGCATCCGACTACGAGGCCGTCACCTGGATCGGTTCGACGCCGGCGCAGTTCCGCGCCGACATGGCGCACCTGCACACCCGGATGAGCACCGACGCGCCGACCGCCGGACTGGAGGAGCCGGAGGACGTCTGGACCGTGGAGCGCATCGACGCGGAGGACGCGACGCGAGCCTCTGCCGATCTGGTTCCGGTCACCGCCGCTGCCGTGCACCGAGTGAGCGGAGCCCTGGTGGCGTTCTCGACCACGTTCGTCTCGCCCGACAGCGCACGCGCGATCACCCAGGACGACACGCTCGTGCTGCGCGAGCACCGTGGGCACCGGTTGGGGACCCTCGTGAAGCTGGCGAACCTGCGGGCCATCGAGAACGACTTCCCGGGGCATCCGTCGATCATCACCTTCAATGCCGAGGAGAACCGGCCCATGCTCGACGTCAACGAGGCGATGGGGTTCGTGCCGATCGGGTACGAAGGCGCGTGGCGCCGGGACGCGTAGCGTCTCGACGCTCACGCGAAAGGCGGCAGCCCGAACCAAGGAAATCCCCGGAACACGACTGCTATCCCCGACCACCCTCTCTCAGACGGCCGATCAACCGCCTCCGGCGCTGATCACACCCTCAAACGCCTATGGAGCGTGAGAGCCGGCTAACCCGCCGCCCCTCGCGGCCTCCGCTGGCACCGCGGGCAGAAGTGCGAGCCGCGGTTCATGAAGGTCTCGCGCACGATCGCTGTTCCGCAGCGCGGGCACGGCTTGCCCTGCTGGCCGTAGGCGTTCAGCGAGTGCGAGAAGTAACCCGACGCCCCGTTCACGTTGACGTACTGCGCATCGAAGCTCGTGCCGCCCTCGGCCAGGGCCTTCTGCAGGACGTGCCGAACCTCGCTCAGCAGCAGTCGTGCTGTCACCCGCGACAGGCCGGCCGACGGGGTGTCGTAGTGCACCTTCGCGGCCCACAGTGCCTCATCGGCGTAGATGTTGCCGATTCCGCTCACCAGGTTCTGGTTGAGCAGCGAGCGTTTGATGCCGGTGCGCGTTCGGGCGAGGGCTGCGAGGAACGCCACGTCGGAGAAGGCCGGATCGAGCGGGTCCCGCGCGATGTGCGCGACCTGGCTCGGGATCGATCGATCCCAGTCTCCGGATGCCGCTCCCCCGTAGCCCGCAACGGCACCGTCGCCGGTGGGAACCATGGCGTCGACCGCCATCGACCCGAAGATGCGCTGGTCGACGAAGTTCACCCAGAGCTCGCCGTGGTCGGGATGATCCAGGTGCAGGCGGATGCGCAGGAGCCCGGCCTCCTCGTACCCCGGAGCGCGCAACAGCACCTGACCGCTCATGCCGAGGTGGGTGACGAGAGCGTCGCCCGAGTCGAGCGGAAGCCAGAGGAACTTGCCCCGGCGCACCGCAGCGAGCATCCGTCGCCCCTCGACGAGGTCGACGAAGGGGCCTCGGGTGACGACGTGCCGCTTCAGCGAGCGTGGCTCGAACACCTCGACGCCGGCGATGACGGCGCCTGTCACGGCGGGTTCGAGGCCGGCTCTGACGACCTCGACCTCGGGAAGTTCAGGCACGCCCGGCGCTACTTCGCCGAACTGGAGGACTTCGCAGCGACACCGTCGAGCAACGACCAGGCCTCGAGGGCTGCGGCCATCTCGGCGTGCTTCTTGCTGGTGCCCTCGCCGGTCGCCGTGACGTCGCCGACGGTGACTGTGGCGACGAAGACCTTGGAGTGATCCGGGCCGCTCTCGCTGATGGAGTACGCAGGTGCCGTCTTGCCGTGGCGGGCGGCGCTCTCCTGCAGGCTCGTCTTCGGATCCATCGACGCACCGAACCGATCGGGGTCGGTGAGCAGAGGATCGATCATGCGCAGCACGAAGGCCGTCGCTGCGTCGCCCCCGCGATCGAGATAGACGGCGCCGATGATCGCCTCGACCGTGTCGGCGAGGATCGACGCCTTGTCGCGCCCGCCGGTCCGAGTCTCCCCGCGACCGAGCCGCACGTAGCTGCCGATGTCGTTCTGACGCGCGATCTCGGCGAGGGCGGCGCTGCTCACGAGACTCGCTCGCCGCTTGGCGAGTTCACCCTCCTCGAGCGTGGGGAACTCGCGGTAGAGCATCACCGTGACGGCCTGCCCGAGGATCGAGTCGCCCAGGAATTCGAGTCGCTCGTTCGTCGGGATGCCGCCGTGCTCGTAGGCATACGAGCGATGCGTCAGGGCAAGCTCGAAGAGCTCGGCATCGAGTTCGATGCCGAGCTGAGCGAGCAGGTCCTCCGGAGGATTCCCCGAGGTACTCACGAGTGCGATGTCCGCAGTCCGAAACGAAAGGCGCGGGCCGACGTTGCCGTCAGCCCGCGAGCCTGACGATCGATTCAGACGTCGGCGACCTTGCGGCCCTTGTACTCGAGGAACAGGGCGGTGCCTGCGGAGTCCTCGACGACCTTGGCGCGGTGCGGAAGGCTGTAGGTGACCTTGCCGTTCTCGACGGTCTTGACGAGCGTGGGGACCTCGGCCTTCCACTGCGAACGACGCGAGTGGGTGTTGCTGCGAGACTTCTTCCGCTTGGGAACAGCCATGATTCAACTCTCTTTCTGCTGTTCAGCGCGCTCCTGAGAGCTGTCGCTGATGTCTGAGGAAGCTCCCAGGCCTGCAAGCGCGGCCCATCGCGGGTCATGCTGCACTCGTTCACCGAGTTCCGGGTGTTCTTCGATCCGCAGCCCTGTCTCGGGATCGAGACCGGGGCAATCAGGCCGACACACCGGCTGGAACGGAAGTGCTAGCACCACCGCATCCCTGATGAGTGATTCAAGATCCACGTGGTCGTCTTGAACCTCATACTCGAAAGCTTCTCCAGAAGAATACGCGAAAAGCTCCTGAAACTCGACTTCGACAGGCAGGGAGATGTCTGTGAGGCATCGGCCGCACTCTCCATCGGCCGTCGCGGACACGTCGGCGGAGACCAGAACGCCCTCGTGCACCGACTCCAGACGCACGTCGACATCGACGGATTGACCGGCGCGCACCGCCACCAGCCCCTCCCCCATGTTCTCGGTCAGTGGGATGGTCAGGTCGTGCTCGCGCATCTCACCTGGGCGGTGTAGGAGGTCACGGACGTTGACCATGTACGGGGTCTTCTCGAACTTGCTCACGAGGATCGATTCTACGCGGCGGCGGCGCTTCTTCCGCGGCCCGGACCGAACGCCTCGGGACGCAGCGATCGAGGCAGGAGCGCTGCACGCAGGCGAGCGCGCACATCGACACCGGAGCGCAGGGATGCCAGCACGGCATCGAGGTCGTCGACGAGGGCCTCGTTGCGGTGCCGGGCCTCCGCGCCGGGCCGGGCGTACCGCTCGTGTTCGACGGCGTCGCGCAGCCGCTCGAGCGCGGCGGCAACGGCATCCGTCAGGCCACCGGATGCTGACAGCCGGCTGGCAAGATGCCGCGCGGTCTCGGTATCGGGCACCCCGAGGCCCAGATCGACGGCGGAGTCGACGAGTTCGCGCCAGAGCAGTGACGGTGACGCTCGGCCGGATGCGACTCGTCGGCGGCGCTGCAGGCGGCCCACCGTGCGGATCACGAACGGGAGCAGCAGGATCAGCACGGCGCCCAGAACGACGAGCGACACCTGGAGCCAGAGCAGCGAGACCTGCGCCGCCGAGGCGACCCCGCCCGAGTTCTGCTCCCGGTCCTGCAGAGCGGCATCGCGGTTCGCCTGGTCGTTCGTCGACGGTGCGAGCGGGGCCGTCGACGCTTGTCCGACGCCACGCGCGTAGTCGGGAATCGACCCGCGGCCCGTCGTCGGCTCGAACGGCACCCATCCCACGCCGGGGAAGTAGAGCTCGGGCCAGGTGTGCAGGTCGTGCGTCGTCACGTTCCAGCGCGGCAGGCCCTCCATGGTGTCGCGGGTGCTGTCGCCGGGAAGGTAGCCGAGGGCGATGCGCGACGGGATGCCGAGGCTGCGGGCCATGACGGCCATCGCCGAGGCGAAGTGGATGCAGTAGCCCTTCTTCACGTCGAGGAAGCGCGCGATGACGTCAAGGCTGCCGCCGTCGTATCCCTCGTCGACCGGGGCCTCCGTCGAGTAGGCGTAGGCGCTGCTCCGGAAGTAGCGCTGCAGCGCGATCGCCGCGTCGTAGGGGTTCGCGACGTTCGCGGTCTCCTCGGCGGCCAGCTCGCCGATGATGGCCGGAGCGTTCTCCGGCAGCTCGAGGTACTGCGTGATGGCTTCGGGGTAGTCGGTGCCGCTGGCCCGCAGCTGTTCGGCCGTCGGCTTGAGCTCGAGGCCGGCGACCTTGTAGCTCTGCCCCTGCGTCGTCGACTCGTCGCTCGACACGGTGAGGGCGCCGTCGTCCCACTGCCAGTCGCCGTCGAGCCCCTCGATGCTCGTCGCCGGATACGGCACCGGAAGCCAAGAGCTGATGACGGTGTCGATCTGCACCGTGGTGCTGATCTCGTCGCGCTCGACGGCATCCGTCAGCCCCTCCGGTTCTCCGAACTCGTCCATCGTGTTCGTGATGTCGGTCGCTCCACGGCCCGCCACCCACTCGAGGTCCTCCGAGAACGAGTCGAGGGTGAGCAGCTTGAAGTAGGGCTGGTCCTCCGCCGTCGTGCCGTAGTGCATCGCCAGGGACGCCTCGGGCCGCCGCAGGTCCTGGCCGAGGTCGATCAGCGGGCTCACGCCCGACCCGAACAGCACCCCGGTCTGCTTGTTGGAGATGACGGAGGAATCCGACAGGGCCGGGGTGGCTGCCGAGAGCACCAGCGCCGAGACTATGGCGATGGCCCCGACCCCCAGCGAACCCCAGAGCGGCCCGGGCCCGCGTCGTTCCGGACCGCTGCTGCGAGGAGCTGCGCGACCGCGGTCCCGGGTGGCCGCCTCGCTACGGCGACGGATGCGCACGTCGACGCGCAGCAGCAGCAGGTAGGCGCAGGCCGTGAGGACGAGGGCCGCGAGGTCGGTTCCCGACTTGGTGATGAGAGCGGGCACCGAGACGGGGATGAGGATGAGCGCGCCGGCGATCGCGGGGAACCGCAGCGTGATCGCGACGGTGTCGAGGGCGATCGCGAGCAGGCCGGCACCGACGGCGAGCAGGAACAGGATTCCCGGATAGACGACGGCCGGAACCGCCTGCTGCTGGATGGACAGCATGCCCGCTTCAGCCAGTCCGCCCCACTGCTCGACGGTTCCGGGGGTCGGTACCAGCCAGAGCAGACCCGAGCCGTTGCCGAAGAACAGGGTGAGCGTCACCAGCAGCACCCCGCCTGCGGCGAGCGGCACGACCGACCGAGCCCAGCCCAGGTGCCTGAAGGCGCCGGCGGAGACGAGGGTGATGGTCGAGACAGCGGCCATGACCCACCACCAGCTCGACCCACGCAGAACCGGGCCGAGCGCCATCGACGCGACCAGCAGCAGCACGACGAGGGCGCCGGTGAGAGGCCAGTAGTTGCGGCCGCGCTCGGCGAAGCGCGGCGTGGTCTCAGACCGGCTCATCGACGGGCCTCCGCTCGCGTCCGGTCTGCTCCCATGCCTGGGCGATACCGCGGGCGTTGCGGAGCTGCACGCACCGCCAGCCGGCGTCCTCGAGCTGTTCGACGACCACCGGGGCGACGGTGTCGACCACGAAGGCGATGGCGGGCTCGGAGTAGGGCCGGAGCGCTGCGAGCTCCTGCGCCTCCCTCACGTCGACGTCGATCAGGACGGCGAAGGTCGGCAACCTGTTGCCCGGGTTCCGGATGGCACTGCCCGGGGAATCTGCGCGGGTGTCCCGGCCGCCTCCGTTCGCAGGGAGCACGAGGTTCGCAAGGCCCTCGAGCAGGTCGCGATCGCCGGCCGGAAGGCGGTACGGCGTCGGGGTGTCGCCACGCAGGCCGCCCCGGACGCGGTCCGCGGCCGGCGAGAGCTGGCTAGCCCCTGTCTCGATCACGTCGAGCCTGAACCCCGCATCGAGCAGGTGGATGCCGATGGATGCCGCCATCTCGAGCGAGAGCTCGAAGGCGCCGTCGAGGCGGGGCCGCGTGATGGTGGAGCCGCCGCGCACGCCGACCGAGTGGGTGGTGTCGATGATGAGCCGGGCCTCGGGGTTGCTGCGCTGCTCCTCCTGACGCACCATGAGCTCGCCGTGGCGTGCCGTGGCCGGCCAGTTCATGCGGCGCAACGGGTCGCCGGGGCGATACTCACGGGCGATCAGCTCGTCGGAGTTCGGGTTCGAATGACGCAGCAGTTCGTGCATGCTGCCGTCGCCGTTGGTGAGCGACAGGGCGTTGCCCGGCAGCGGAGTCACGCGCGGTGTCACGACGAGGTCGTGCGGAACCCCGGCCGTCTGCTCGCCCGATGCGAGCCCGAAGGGGTCGGCCCGATCGAGGATGAGCGGCCCGATGCCGAACACTCCGCGGCGGCGCGGGGTGAGGGTGTACTCCAGGCGTGCGGTGTCGCCCTCGTCGACGCGCCCGTGGCGCCCGAGGCTCGGCATGAGGGCACTGGCCGGCACGGAGATGCCGGCTTCGGCCTGGTCGCGCCAGCGCGCGCCGTAGCTCGGGCGCAGCGAGAGGTTCTGGACCACCAGCGAGACCACGGCCTCCGACCCGGCCGGCACGATCACCGGCGAGAAGGAGCGGGTCACGTGCACCCGCATCCGTCGCACGAGCACATATCCCATGGCGACGAGCGGGATGGCGATCAGGAAGCAGGCGACGAAGAGGGCGTCACGGCGCTCGAGGAACAGCCCGTACAAGAACATCGCGATGCCCGCCGCGAGGAAGGCCCAGCCCCGCACGGTCGGGCGTGGCCACCACAGCTTCTGGGAACGGGCGTCGTCGGCCATCGTGCGGGTCAGGACCGCTTCTGGTTTCCGAGGGGCACAGCGGTCTCGGAGACTATGCGGAGCACGATCTCCTCGATGAGAGCCGAGCTGTCCTGGTGGTGATGTCCGAGGGCACGACTGGTGGGGACGAGCCTGTGTCCGAGCACGGCGACGGCGAGCTCGTCGATGTCGTCGGGCAGCACGAAGTCGCGGCCCTGGAGGGCGGCATGCGCCTTGGCGGCACGGATGAGCTGCAGCGTGGCGCGTGGACTGCCGCCGAGGCGCAGGTCGCGGTCGTCGCGGGTCGCCCGCACGAGGGCCACGGCATACTCCTTGACGCCGGGAGCGGCGAACACTCCCCGGGCCGACGACATCATCGCCCGCAGCTGCTCGAGGTCGACGACAGCACCGATCTGCTCGAGCGGGCTCGTGACGTCGCGGGTGTTGAGCATCTCCACTTCGTTCTCGGTGTCGGGGTATCCCATCGAGATGCGAGCCATGAACCTGTCGCGCTGCGCCTCGGGAAGGGCGTAGGTGCCCTCCATCTCGATCGGGTTCTGCGTGGCGACGACGGTGAACGGCGTCGAGAGCAGGTAGGTGGTTCCGTCGACGGTGACCTGGCGCTCCTCCATGCATTCGAGCAGTGCCGACTGCGTCTTGGGAGAGGCACGGTTGATCTCGTCGCCGATGACGATGTTCGCGAACACGGCACCGGGCTTGAACTCGAATCGCCGCTCGGCCTGGTTGTACATCGAGACGCCGGTGACATCGCTGGGCAGCAGGTCGGGCGTGAACTGGATGCGGCTGACCGTGCTGTCGACGGACTTCGCCAGCGCCTTCGCCAGCATCGTCTTGCCGACGCCCGGCACGTCCTCGATGAGCAGGTGGCCTTCGGCCAGCAGAACCGTGAGCGCCGTGCGCACGGCGGCGTGCTTGCCCGCGATGACGCTCTCGACGTTCGCGATGATCGCGTTGGCGTGCCGCAGCACCTCGTCGAGGGGCATCGCGACGGTGTCGTCGGCTGTGGCCACCGAGGAGTCGGTGGGGATTCGGGTGGCTGAGCTGTTCATCGAAGTGACCCTTGGAGGAAATCGGCGACGGCCCGCGGCACGTAGGGGGCCACGTCGCCCCCGAGAGCCGCGACCTGTCGGACGAGGGAACTGGACACGTGGGCGTGTGCAGGATCGGGGAGCATGAAGATGGTCTCCACGCCGGCGAGATTGCGGTTGACGATCGCCATCGGGGTCTCGTAGGCCACATCGACCTGGGAGCGGATCCCCTTCACCAGCACGGACGCCCCGACCTCGGTGCAGTAGTCGACGAGCAGTCCGACACTCCACGAGGCGACGACGATGTTGCCGCCGGCACCGGACTCGGCGATGGCCCGCTCCAGCAGGCTGACCCGCTGGGCGATGGGGAGCAGGGCGTTCTTGTCGGGATTGTGCACGACGAGCACGTGCAGCTCGTCGAACAGGCCCGCGGCACGCTCGATCACGTCGAGGTGACCCAACGTGGCTGGGTCGAACGAACCGGGAACGACGGCGATCCTGCGCATGGGTTTCACCCTAGCCTTTCGGCATGACTCCTCTGCTGGAGAGCCGGTGTGAATCCCCGAACAGGGGTCGTCACGCCTTGTTGAGGTATTCGCGCTCCGACTCGTCGAGCCGGCGGGCGACGGCCTCGCGCAGCTCGGGATGGTCGGCGAACGCCGGGTCGACGTCGAGGATCTCCTGCACGGCTCGACGCGCGTCGGCGATGATCTCGCCGTCCTGGGCGACGCGCAGCAGTCGGAGCGACGAGCGCCCTCCGGATTGCAGACCACCGAGCACGTCGCCTTCGCGGCGGAGCTCGAGGTCGGCCTGGGCGAGTTCGAAACCGTCGAGAGTGGCGGCGACGGCATCGACGCGTTGGCGGCCGAGCGACTCCTCGGCTGCGTTCGTCACGAGGAGGCAGAGTCCGGGAACCGACCCGCGGCCGACGCGGCCGCGCAACTGGTGCAGCTGAGAGACGCCGAACCTCTCGGCATCGAGCACCACCATGGTCGAGGCGTTCGGCACGTCGACGCCGACCTCGATGACCGTCGTGGCCACGAGAACGTCGATGGCGCCGGCCGCGAACGCCTGCATGACGGCATCCTTCTCGTCACTCGACATGCGACCGTGCAGCGCCTCGATTCGGCGCCCGGCGAGGTCGGGATGGCTGCGAAGGGACGCGAGCGTGGCGGTCACCGACGCCAAGGGCGCCGTGGCCTCGACCTCGGCCTCGTCGAGCTCGTCGCCGAGATCCTCGCCCTCCTCGGGCTGCTTGGCGTCGATCGCCGGGCAGACCACGAAGACCTGCCTGCCGAGGGCGAGTTCCTCGGCCGTGCGGGTCCAGACCCGATTCCACCACCCCGGTTTCTCGGCCAGGGGCACGACGAACGACTCGATGCCCGAACGACCGGCCGGGAGCTCGCGGATGACGCTCACGTCGAGGTCGCCGAACACCGTCATGGCGACGGTGCGCGGGATCGGTGTGGCCGTGAGGACGAGCACGTGCGGAGGCGTGGCTCCCTTGAGACGCAGCGCCTCGCGCTGGTCGACGCCGAAGCGGTGCTGCTCGTCGATGACCACGAGGCCGAGGTCGTAGAACGACACGGTCTCGCCGAGCAGGGCGTGGGTACCGACGACGATGCGCGATTGGCCGGAGACGGCCCGCAGCAGCGCCTTGCGGCGCTCAGCGGCCGAGAGCTGCCCGGTGATGAGGGTGGGCATGAGCTCGGCCGACAGATCGGGGCCGAGGGTGCGAGCGATGGAGCGCAGGTGCTGCGCCGCGAGCACCTCTGTGGGGGCGAGCAGGGCCGACTGCCCACCCGACTCCGCGACGGCGAGCATGGCACGGAGCGCGACGAGGGTCTTGCCCGAGCCGACCTCGCCCTGCACGAGGCGGTTCATGGGAGCCGTGGCGGCGAGGTCGCCGGCGATCTCGTCTCCCACCTCCTCCTGGTCGGCCGTGAGGGTGAACGGCAGGATGCCGTCGAAGCGCTCGAGGTAGCCTCCGGCGCGCGGCACCCGGGCCGTCGTGGCCGAGGCCCGGTGGATGGCGCGCTCCTGCAGCAGCGCGGCCTGGAGCACGAACGCCTCGGCGAAACGCAGGCTGTCGCGGGCCCGCCTCCAGTCGGAGTCGGTCTGCGGCCGGTGCACGAGCTCGAGCGCCCTGGCGTGGGCGAGCAGCCCCTGCTCCTCGCGCACGGCTGCGGGAACGGCATCCCCCACGCCGCGCAGGCCGTCGAGGGTGGTCGCGATGGCCTTCGCGATGTTCCAGCTCGACAGGCTCCCCGTCGCCGGGTAGATCGGGATCGGCATCTCCGACCAGCGCTTGCCGGCATCGGGGTCGTTCACGCCGCTGAGCGCCACCGAGCCGTCGTCGAACAACTCGTAGTCGGGGTGTGCCAACTGCAGGGCGCTGCGGTAGGCGGTGACCTTGCCCGCGAAGACTCCCCGCACGCCCGGGCGCAGTTCCTTCTCACGCCAGCCCTGGTTGAAGAAGGTGAGGGTCAGGATGCCCGCGCCATCGGAGATGGACACCTCGAGGATGTTCCCCCGACGGTTCTTCATCGAGCGTCCGCGCACCTCGCGCACCTCGGCGACGATGGTGACGTTCTCATCGAGGGGCAGGCGATCGAGCGCCGTCAGTTCGCCGCGACGTGCGTAGCGGCGCGGATAGTGGCTGAGCAGGTCTCCGACGGTGCGGATGCCGAAGGCCTTCGCCAGCGGCGTGGCCGTGCGCGGCGCCAGCACCGTGGCCAACGGTGCGTCGAGCGGACTCGTCGGCGCGCCGACGGAACCTGACGAGGCGTCGGTCGAGGTCATTCCTCGATCGTAGAGCGATCCTCCGTCAGGGCACGGATCTCGGCGGCCACGTACGGGTCGTCCGGCCGCTTCTCGGCGAGGGAGCGCTGCTGCACGAGAGCCTCATCGGTCCGGCCGAGGGTGCGCAGGCACCGCGCGACGGCCCAGCGCCCGATGAAGCGCTGGTCGGCCGTTCCCACCTCCCGGGCGTACTCGAGGGCGCGTTCGAAGTGCGGCAGGGCCTCGGCTGCCCGGCCACCGTCGTGCAGGTACCAGCCCAGGTTGTTGTGCAGCGCGACGCCCCAGCGGCGGGTGCGCGGCTGGCTCGCGCGCTCGAGCACGGCGAAGCCGACCTCGGCCCATTCCTCCTCGTGCCCCGCGTCGGCGATGGCGAGCATGTGCAGGGCATCGAGGGTGAGGAACGTCACGCGACCGGATGCCGCACGCCTGGCGGCCTTCGTGAACAGCGGCACGGCCACGATGGGCTCGTTCTGTGCCAGCCGCAGCCTGCCGCGCTCCAGGGCTATGCGCGCCTCGACGATGGGCGATGACGGCACGATCGAGTCGAGCACGGCCTCGGCGTCGTCGTACTGCTCCATCAGCCCGAGGGCTCGCGCCAGCTGGGTCGCGATCTCCTCGCGGGCCTCCTCGCTGTAGGCGAGGTCGTCGGCGGCCGCCTGGAAGCGCTCCGCTGACGCCGCTGGATCCGAGAAATCCCACAGCGTGTCCAGAATGGACTGGTCGATGGTCTGGAGCTGAATCGTCGTGTCCCCCACCCATCCATCATCACACCCATGTCCGTGCGCGGGTAGGCTCACTTCGTTATGACGCGCATCGTCTCCGGCTTCGCCGGTTCCCTCACCCTCGCCGTGCCCCGGAGCGGTACCCGCCCCACCAGCGACAGGGTGCGGGAGGCCATCTTCTCGGCGCTCGACGCCCGCGACGAGATCCGCGGGGCCCACGTGCTCGACCTCTACGCGGGCACGGGGTCGCTCGGTCTCGAGGCCGCCAGCAGAGGTGCGGCATCCGTGGTGCTCGTCGAACGGAATGCCGCAGCCGCGGCGATCTGCCGCAAGAACACCGAATCGGTGCTGCGCACGGCCCCGACCAGCGGGAGGCCGCGCATCACCGTCGCCGCCCAGTCGGTGCAGCACTACCTCGAGGGCGTCGTCGGTGACTTCGACCTCGTCTTCCTCGACCCGCCCTACGACCTTCCCGGCGACGAGCTCGACCGCTCCGTGGCTCTTCTCGTGCACCATCTCGCCCCGGGGGCCACGGTCATGATCGAGCGCAGCACGCGCTCAGACCAGCCGACTCTCCCCCACGGCCTCGAGCTCGACCGTGAGAAGAAGTACGGCGACACCACACTGTGGTGGGCCACCGCGTCGACGGCGACCCACAGGACCGCCGAATAGCGCCGACCTAGCCCGCGGCGCCGTCCCACCCGCTGTAGGGATCCCAGCCGACGGCGTCGTGCGGCGTGCCGTCGACGCTCACCGTGCCCGAGCCCTCGGTCACCCGCCCGATGACGCGGAAGGGTGCCGGCACGACCGATTCCGGCGGGAAGGTCGCCAGCAGGCCATGGTCCTCTCCTCCCCCCAGAGCGCGCTCGATGTCGTCGCCGAGCTCCACCGAGTCGAAGTCGATGCCGACACCACTCGACCGGGCGATGCGCGCTGCATCGAGGGACAGCCCGTCCGAGACGTCGAGCATGGCGGTCGCACCGCCGATCGCGGCGGCAGGGCCGGCACCGATGGGCGGAGTCGGAGCGAGCTGGGCGTCGATGGCTGACGGATGCCGCAGGCGGAGTCCTGCTGCGAGTTCCGCGTCGGGCCGCCCCTGAGCGTCGACCCCGGCATGGAACAGCAGGCCGAGTCCCTCGGCGGCGAGGCCGAGCTCTCCGGCGAGAGCCACGACGTCGCCGGGGCGGGCTCCCGATCGCAACACCGGGGCGCGGCCCTGCAGGTCGCCGAACGCCGTGACGGCGACGGTGAGGGTGTCGGATGCCGAGAGGTCGCCGCCCACGACGCCGCAGCCGGGCGACAGAGCCTCGCAGGCCGCCCGCAGTCCGTCGGCGAAGCCCTCGACGACGGAGACGTCCAGCGACGGAGGCACGGCGAGGGCCACGACCAGGGCTGTCGGCACCGCTCCCATGGCGGCCACATCGGAGAGGTTGGTGGCTGCGGCCTTCCAGCCCAGATCGAACGGCGTCGACCAGGCCAGCCTGAAGTCGGGTCCGTGCACCATCATGTCGGTCGTGACGACGAAGCGCGCATCCGGAGCCGAGATCACGGCGGCATCGTCACCGGGCCCGACGATGGCCGCATCAGCGTCCGGAAGCCGCGGGAAGATCCGGGCGAGCACGGCCAGCTCACTCAGCCCGCCGACGGTCGTGCTCGAAGCTTCAGTCATTCCTCACACGGTAGCCTGAAAGCGATGTCATTCCGTTCTGCGCTGCGTTCCGCGGCGCTCCCCTGCACCCTCGTCCTCGCCGCCGTCGCCCTCACGGGCTGCGCATCCGCCGTCTCGCTCGAGCCCGCGGCCGATGCGAAGGACACGGCCTGCGCAGACGTCGTCGTGCGCCTTCCTCCCACCGTCGCCGACCAGGCGGCGAGGGAGACCGGCGCCCAGGGCACGGGGGCATGGGGCGACCCGGCCTCCGTGCTGCTTCGCTGCGGCGTTCCCACTCCGGGCCCGACGACGGACGAGTGCGTGAGCGTGAACGGCGTCGACTGGATCCAGGACGACTCCGACGCCCCGACCTATCGCTTCACGACGTTCGGGCGCAGCCCGGCGGTCGAGGTCATCCTCGACTACGACAGGGTGAGTGGAGCGACGACCCTGGCCGACCTCGCCTCGGCGGTGTCCATCATCGAGCCGACGGCGCAGTGCACCGACGTCACCGACGTGCCGGAACCGACCAGCACTCCGACGCCGGCCGGCTGAAACCATCCGGCGCCCACTGTCGCGACGGCGTCAGCCGACCCTGACCCCGCGCGCCACGGCGACACGGATGAGCTCGTCGATCAGCTCGGGATAACTGAGCCCCGAGTTCAACCAGCAGGTCGGGAACATCGAGATGGGCGTGAAGCCGGGCATCGTGTTGATCTCGTTGATCACGAAGCCGGTGTCGGTGAGGAAGAAGTCGACCCGCGACAGCCCCTCGGCGCCGATGGCCTCGAACGCCGCGATGGCGATCTTGCTCATCTCGGCGAGCTGGTCCTCGCGCAGGTCCGCCGGGCAGGTGAGCTGCACGCCGGGAGCGTCGAGGTACTTCGCCTCGAAGTCGTAGAACTCCCGCCCCGACATGATGACCTCACCGGCGACGGAGGACCGCGGGCTCTCGCCGTGGGCGCCTCCGAGGATGGCGATCTCGAGCTCGCGGCCGACGACGCCCGTCTCGACGAGCACCTTGTCATCCTCGGCGAAGGCGGTCGCGAAGGCGGCGTCGAACTCGCCGACCTCCGAGACCTTGCTCACGCCGACACTGGACCCCGCCCGGGCGGGCTTGACGAACACGGGCAGGCCGAGGCCGGCGACGGACGCGCGCACGGCGGCGGGATCGCGGTCCCACTCCTGGGCCGTGATGGTGCGCCACGGTGCCACCTCGATGCCCGCATGCTGCAGGACCAGCTTGGTGAAGTGCTTGTCCATTCCGAGCGCGCTCGCGAGCACGCCGGACCCCACGTAGGGCAGCCCGACGAGTTCGAGCATGCCCTGCAGAGTGCCGTCCTCGCCGAAGGGGCCGTGGAGGATGGGGAAGACCAGGTCGACGTCGCCGAGCGATCGTTCGCCGGCGGCATCCGTCACCCGCAGTTCGCGGGTCGCAGCGCTCTCGGGCCAGGTGATGCGGGTGCCGTTGTCGACGACCTCGGGCAGTGCCTGCGGGTCGAGGGCGAAGCGGTGGGCATCATCGGACTCGAGCACGAAGGCTCCGTCGCGGGTGATGCCGACGGGGATGACGTCGTACTTCTCACGGTCGATCGCCGAGAGAACTCCCCCCGCCGTTGCGCAGCTGATGGAATGCTCGCTTGACCGACCGCCAAACAGCAGCACCACCCTGAGCTTGTGCGTCATCGAGATTCCTTTCGCCCTGGGGCTCGTCCGAGTCTGTCGTGAGGTGGGGTGCGATGTCTGCGGGCCTGAGAGTACCCGCCAGCACCTGTCGCACCTGCTCGACGATGGGCATGTCGACGCCCTTCGCCTTGGCCAGTTCCAGAACCGGGCCGACGGATGCGAATCCCTCGGTGGTCTGCTTCATCTGCTTCGTGACGTCGGCCATCGAGAGCCCCTGCCCGAGAAGGCGCCCCGCCGTGTTGTTGCGCGAGAGCGGCGACTGGCAGGTGGCGATGAGGTCGCCGAGTCCGGCGAGGCCGGAGAGGGTCTCGACGTGGGCGCCGTGCGCGACGGCGAAGTCCGTCATCTCGACGAGACCGCGGGTGATGATCGACGCCTTCGTGTTCTCGCCGTAGCCGACGCCGTCGACGATGCCGATCGCCACGGCGATGAGGTTCTTGAGCACCCCGCCGAACTCCGTGCCGATGACGTCGGTGTTGACGAACGTGCGGAAGTATCCCGTGCTCGCGAGCTTGGCGACGGCCTGGGCCGTCTCGAGGCTGGTGGAGGAGACGACGGCCGCCGTCGGCTGCTCCTTGGCGATCTCCAGGGCGAGGTTGGGTCCGGAGACCACCGCGATCTGCTCCGCCGGGATCGGGAGGGCCTCGCCGATGACCTCGCTCATGCGGAGGTCGGTGCCCTTCTCGACGCCCTTCATGAGCGACACGACGATCGCGTTCGCACCGAGGTGCGGGCGGGCCGCTGCCAGGGTCTCGCGCAGGGACTGGCTGGGCACAGCCAGGAAGACCTGCTCGGCACCCGCGAGGGCGAGGTCGAGGCGTGAGGTCGCGCGGAGCGAGACGGGCAGGTTGATGCCGGGGAGGTAGTCGCTGTTGCGCTTGGCCTCCTGGATCTCGCGCGCCAGCTCGGGCCGCCGCGCCCAGATCATGACGTCGGCGCCGCCGTCGGCGAGGATCTTGGCGAAGGTGGTGCCCCAGCTGCCGGCGCCGAGGACCGCGACTCTGGTGCCGCGCTTGACGGTGGAGGGCTTCGGCGGCTTAGCCATCGAAGCGGCCGGTCTCGGTCTGCTTGTGCGTGGCCGGGTCCCAGCGTTCGGCGGGGACGGGCTCGCCGCGAAGCTCGGCCAGCAGCCCCGTGACGGCATCCATGACCCGGTTCGTCGCCTCGGCCAGCAGCGCCGGCTCGAGAGGCCGACCCCGGAAGTCGTCGAGGTCGACCGCGTCTCCGAATGACACGTGGATGGGCTTGCGGCGGAACAGCACGAGCTTCTTGCCGTAGCGCGGCATCAGCGCCTGGGTGCCCCAGTGGGCCACCGGGATGACGGGGATGTCCTGCTCGAGGGCGATGCGCACGGCGCCGGTCTTGCCGCGCATCGGCCACAGGTCGGGGTCTCGCGTCAGGGAACCCTCGGGGTAGACGACGACGAGGCGTCCCTTCTCCACGAGGTCCTCGGCCGCACGCAGGGCCTGGTGACCGTTGCCGCCCGCCCGCTCCACCGGGATCTGGCCCGACCAGCGCAGCAGTGCGCCGATACCGGGCACCGAGAACAGCGAGGCCTTCGCGAGGAAGCGCGGCTGGCGCCCCTGCTTGAACACGGCCACGCCGATCACGAGGGGGTCGATCTCGCTGTAGTGGTTCGGCGAGAGCACGAGGGCTCCCTCGGCGGGGAGCTTCTCGGCGTTGTGGAACGTGAACTTGATCGAGAGGTTCATCGTCGGCAGCGCGATGGCCGCCAGCAGCCAGAAGATCCCGGGCTTGCGGGACTCCCGGGGCGCGCGTCTCGTCGGCGAGGTGGTGCTCGGCATCCCCCTATTATCCTTCGAGAACGAAGTCGGCCCCGAGCTGCTGCAGCTTTCCGATGAAGTTCTCGTAGCCGCGCGCGATGATGCCCACGTTCGAGACCGTCGAGGGACCCTCGGCGGAGAGTGCCGCGATGAGGTGGCTGAAGCCGCCGCGCAGGTCGGGAACCTCGATGTCGGCGCCGTGCAGCTTGCGCGGGCCGGAGATGATCGCCGAGTGCTGGAAGTTGCGCTGACCGAAGCGGCACGCCTGACCGCCGAGGCAGTCCTTGTGCACCTGGATCTCGGCGCCCATCTCGACGAGGGCGTCGACGAAGCCGAAGCGCTGCTCGTAGACCGTCTCGTGCACGATCGACACGCCGTGCGCCTGGGTGAGGGCGACGACGAGGGGCTGCTGCCAGTCGGTCATGAAGCCGGGGTGCACGTCGGTCTCGATGAAGACGGGGTTGAGCGGGGTTCCGGGGTGCCAGAAACGGATGCCGTCATCGTGGATCTCGAACTGCCCGCCGACCTTGCGGAAGACGTTGAGGAACGTGAGCATCTCGGACTGGCGGGCTCCGCCCACGAAGATGTCGCCGTCCGTCGCCAGCGCGGCGGAGGCCCAGCTGGCGGCCTCGTTGCGGTCGAAGAGGGCGCGGTGCGTGTAGCCGTCGAGACGCTCGACGCCCTCGATGCGGATGACGCGGTCGGTGTCGACCGTGATGATCGCGCCCATCTTCTGCAGGATGTTGATGAGATCCATGATCTCGGGCTCGATGGCAGCGCCCTTGAGCTCGGTGATGCCCTCGGCACGCACCGCGGTCAGCAGCACCTGCTCGGTGGCTCCGACGCTCGGGTACGGCAGCTCGACCTTGGCACCCTTCAGCCCGTTCGGGGCCGACATCCGGATGCCGCTCGGAAGCTTCTCCACGATGGCGCCGAACTTGCGCAGCACCTCGAGGTGGAAGTCGATGGGGCGGTCGCCGATGCGGCAGCCACCGAGGTCGGGGATGAAGGCCTCGCCGAGACGGTGCAGGAGGGGGCCGCAGAAGAGGATCGGAATGCGACTCGACCCGGCGTGGGCGTCGATGTCGGCGAAGTGCGCACTCTCGACGTTGGAGGGATCGAAGATCAGCTCGCCCTCTTCGAGGCCCTCGACGACGCGGACGCCGTGCACCTCGAGCAGGCCGCGCACGATGCGCACGTCGCTGATGTTCGGAACGTCCTTCAGGACGCTGGGGGTCTCCCCGAGGACTGCTGCGACCATCGCCTTGGTGACGAGGTTCTTCGCCCCCTTCAGTTCGATCCGACCACGCAGCGGCTTTCCACCGTTGATCGTGATCTGGTCGACGCTGAGCCCAACGGCAGTGCCGTGGTTGCGTGCATCTTCGCCGAGTGTGTTCAAGTAATGCTTCTCCAGCTCTATGACTGCTTGACCGGCAGTGTTCGCGGTCGCCAGCTCTCGCGGGTCTGTTCGAATCGATCGATCCGATCCGCATCTCGCAGGGTCAGTCCGATGTCATCCAGCCCCTCGATGAGCCGCCACCTAGTGTAATCGTCAATCTCGAACGGGACGCTGAGCGACCCGGCCGTGACCTTTCGCTCAACCAGATCGACGGTCAGCTCTATTCCCGGCTGCGCCTCGATGATCGCCCACAGCGCCTCGACGTCGGGCTCGGCCACCTCGCCCGCGAGCAGGCCCTGCTTGCCCGAGTTCCCGCGGAAGATGTCGCCGAACCTGGGGCTCAGCACCACGTCGAAACCGAAGTCGCGCAGGGCCCAGACCGCGTGCTCACGCGATGAGCCGGTACCGAAATCGGGTCCGGTGATCAGGATGCGGGCACCTTGGTACTCCGGGCGATTCAGCACGAACTCCGGGTCCTGGCGCCAGCCGGCGAACAGGGCGTCCTCGAAGCCGGTCTTCGTGACCCGCTTCAGGTAGACGGCGGGGATGATCTGGTCGGTGTCGACATTGGAGCGACGGAACGGAACGGCGATGCCGGTGACCTTCTCGAACTTCTGCATCAGCGTGCCTCCCCGTCGGTCTGCAGATCCCAGGGACTCGACAGGGTGCCGCGGATCGCGGTGGCGGCGGCCACCAGGGGCGAGACGAGGTGGGTTCGTCCGCCCTTGCCCTGGCGTCCCTCGAAGTTGCGGTTGGATGTGGACGCGCAGCGCTCCCCCGGTGCAAGCTGGTCGGGGTTCATGCCGAGGCACATCGAGCAGCCGGCGAAGCGCCACTCCGCTCCGAAGTCGGTGATGATCTTGTCGAGGCCCTCGGCCTCGGCCTCGATGCGCACGCGCGCCGATCCGGGAACGACCATGACGCGCACGCCGTCGGCCTTCTTCTTGCCTTGGATGACGGATGCGAAGGCCCTCAGGTCCTCGATGCGGCTGTTCGTGCACGAGCCCATGAACACGGCGTCGACGGCGATGTCCTTGAGCGGGGTACCCGCGGCGAGGTCCATGTACTCGAGCGCGCGCTCGGCGGCTGCACGCTCGTGCGGATCCTCGATCTCGACGGGGTTCGGCACCGTGTCGCTGAGGGACACGCCCTGACCCGGGTTCGTGCCCCAGGTGACGAACGGCTCGAGCGAGTCGGCGTCGATGAAGACCTCGGCGTCGAAGGTGGCCCCGTCGTCGGTGGCGAGGGTGCGCCAGTACGCGACGGCGTCGTCCCAGTCCTGGCCCTCCGGGGCGTGGGCGCGGCCCTTGACGTAGTCGAAGGTGGTGTCGTCCGGTGCGACCATGCCGGCGCGGGCGCCAGCCTCGATCGACATGTTGCAGATCGTCATGCGGCCATCCATCGAGAGGGCGCGGATGGCGCTGCCGCGGTACTCGAGCACGTAGCCCTGCCCGCCACCGGTGCCGATCTTGGCGATGACCGCCAGGATGATGTCCTTCGCGGTCACGCCGGGGCGGAGGGTGCCCTCCACGGTGATCGCCATCGTCTTGAACGGCTTCAGCGGCAGCGTCTGGGTCGCGAGCACGTGCTCGACCTCGCTGGTGCCGATGCCGAACGCCATCGCTCCGAAGGCGCCGTGGGTCGAGGTGTGAGAATCGCCGCAGACGACGGTGATACCGGGCTGCGTGAGGCCGAGCTGCGGTCCGACGACGTGCACGATGCCCTGCTCGATGTCGCCGAGCGAGTGCAGGCGAACGCCGAACTCGGCGCAGTTGCGGCGCAGCGTCTCGATCTGCGTGCGGCTGGTGAGGTCGGCGATCGGCTTGTCGATGCCGATGGTCGGGGTGTTGTGGTCCTCGGTCGCGATAGTGAGATCGGGGCGGCGCACGGGGCGGCCCGCCAACCGCAGTCCGTCGAAGGCCTGCGGGCTGGTGACCTCGTGCACGAGGTGCAGGTCGATGTAGATGAGGTCGGGCTCCCCGTTCTCGCCCTTCGAGACGAGGTGGGCATCCCAGACCTTCTCGGCCAGAGTGCGCGGAGGCAGGGTGTCAGAGGTGTTCGCGTTCATTGCTGATGCACTTTCCATGATCGGTATTCAGCCAACGGGAAACGCCGCGACGAGGAAGGCCTGTCAGAACGAGGTCTCGTCGCGGCACCCGAGAAGAAGCTGAGGGCACTGCACATCATCAGAGTACACCGGCGGAACCGAGCGTTACTCCTCGGTGAAATGCGGCACTTCGTCCATCAGCTTGTGCCCGCGCTTCTTCGCATCGACGCGCGCCTTCACCAGGCTCGCGATCGTGGCCACGGCCATCGAGGCGATGATCACGATCAGCGACGTCCAGGTGTCGATCTCCGGAACCCAGTCGATGTGCTCGCCGCCGTTGATGAAGGGCAGCTCGTTCGTGTGGAGGGCGTGGAAGACCAGCTTCACGCCGATGAAGAACAGGATGAAGGCGATGCCGTACTTGAGGTACTCGAGGCGCTCGAGCAGGCCACCCAACAGGAAGTAGAGCTGGCGCAGACCCATCAGCGCGAAGACGTTCGCCGTGAACACGATGAACGGCGACTGCGTGATTCCGAAGATCGCCGGGATGGAGTCGAGGGCGAAGATGAGGTCGGTCGTGCCGATGGCGATGAACACGATGAGCACCGGGGTGAACATCTTCCTGCCGTCGACGACGGTGCGCAGCTTGATCCCGTGGAAGTCGGGCGCGATGGAGATCCGCTTGCGCAGCATCTTGATGAGGCCGCTCTCCTCGCCGTCGTCCTCGTGGTTGCCGAACGCCTGGTTGAAGGCCGTGTACAGCAGGAAGGCACCGAAGATGTAGAAGATCCAGCTGAAGTTCTCGATGAGGGCAGCGCCCAGGAGGATGAAGATGAGGCGCAGCACGAGGGCGATGATGATTCCCACCATCAGCACCTCCTGCTGGATCTTCCGTGGGACCGCGAAGCGCGCCATGATCACCACGAAGACGAACAGGTTGTCGATCGAGAGGCTGTACTCCGTGAGCCACCCCGCGAGGAACTCGCTTCCGTGCTGGGCGTCGCCGATCACGAACATCAGGCCGGCGAAGATCAGGGCCAGAGCCACGTAGAACACGACCCACAGCGTCGCTTCCTTGAACGACGGCACGTGGGGTCGCTTGATCACCAGCAGCAGGTCGGCGACGAGGATGATCGTGATCACGACGAGCGAGGTGATCTCGAACCAGACGGGAAGGGCAGACTCCATGGGGGGCCTTTCGCAGAAAGAGGGGAGGACGAACCGCTGAAAGTCTCTCCCGCATCGTATTCGATGCCATCGGGTCCGGGGTGGCTTCATTGCCACCCGTGATGACGGATCCGACGAGGTGGGATACTCCCCTTCGCCCGTTCAGCCTAACCGACTGCTGAGGCGCTCCCGTTCACGGCTGTTGCGCAGGACCAGCCTCGATAGCATGGCGGAAACGAGGACCTTTCAGGAGACAAGACGTGAACGCCATGCCCCCGCAGCCCCGCAGCACCCGCCCCTACCCGACGTCCACCTGGACGAACGGCATCGGCTATCTCATCTTCTTCAGCCGCTGGCTGCAGGCCCCGCTCTATCTCGGCCTCATCGTGGCCCAGGCCATCTACGTGGTCGTGTTCATGATCGAGCTCTGGCACCTCGCCGAGGACGTCTTCCTGCACACGGCCGAGATCACCGAGGCGAACATCATGCTGGCCGTCCTCGGCCTCATCGACGTCGTCATGATCGCGAACCTGCTCATCATGGTGATCATCGGCGGCTACGAGACCTTCGTCTCGAAGATCAAGGTCGACGACCACCCCGACCAGCCCGAGTGGCTCTCGCACGTGAACGCGAACGTGCTGAAGGTCAAGCTCGCGATGGCCATCATCGGCATCTCCTCGATCCACCTGCTGAAGACATTCATCGAGGTCGGCGACATGACCGAGACCGGCTCGGGCAACGACTTGGGCGAGGGCGAGAACTACACGCCGACGGGCGTCATGTGGCAGGTCATCATCCACGTGGTCTTCATCCTGTCGGCGCTGGCGCTGGCCTGGATCGACCGCATGTCGTACCACCACGTCTCGCCCGGCGAGACCCACGACGGGGTCGTCGTGCCGCTGCCGCCGGTGCTTCCGTCTCGGGCGCGCGACTCCGCACCCGGCATCCGCGAATCGGACGACCAGTACGACGCGCTGCTCGGTTCGCGCGACTGATCAGCACGTGACGCATGGGCCTCGCGGTGCTTCGCCGCGGGGCCCATATGTGTCGTTCCGAATACGTCGAGATGGCGAGACTTCAGCATCCCGGATCGGGAATATGCGCACGCCCGCTCGCGCCTTAAACACGAGAACCCCCGGCTGAGCCGGGGGTTCTTTCGTGATGGTGACCCCAACCGGATTTGAACCGGTGCTGCCGCCGTGAGAGGGCGGTGTCCTAGGCCGCTAAACGATGGGGCCGTTTTTGCAACTTGAAAAGTATGCCACACCGTTTGCGTCATTCCAAATCGAGACGGGCGCACTCAGACGAGCATGCGGAGGGCTCCAGGGACCACGGCGATGTCGACGGGCAGCGGGCCGACACGCTCTCCGTCCGCGTAGGCGACGATCGCCGTGTCCGTCTCGATTCGGACCGACGTCGCGCGCACGATCTCCACCGCGGGGTGTGTGGTGTGGGTACCGGAGAAGACCTGGGGGAAGACGCGGATGAACTCGAGACGGGAGAGCTTCTTGACGATGAAGACGTCGAGCAGGCCGTCGTCGAGGAGAGCATCCGGGGCCACCCTCATCCCGCCGCCGAGGGAGACATTGTTGGCGATGGACACGAGCATGCCCTCGACCTCACGCACCACCCCGTCGATGGTGAGGGTGTAGCTCACGGGCTTCAGGGTGAGGAGCTCGCGCAGCAGCGCCAGGATGTAGCGGCTCGAACCACGGGGTCGGGTCATGGTGTTCGCGCGTTCGTTGACCACCGCGTCGAAGCCTGCCGACAGCACGCCGGCGTACCAGGTGGTGAGAGCGCCGTGGCGCACGCGTGCGGCGTCGATCACCCGGGGCTCACGATGAAGGGAGCCGAGGAGGGTGCGGATGGCTGCGTCTGTGTCGCCCACGGGAAGCCCGAGACCGCGGGCCATGTCGTTGCCGGTGCCCGCGGCGACGATGCCGAGTGGGGTGGCGGTGCCGGCGACCAGATTGGTGCCGAGTGAGACCATGCCGTCGCCTCCGACGACGACGAGTGCATCCGTCCCGGCCTCGACCGCGTGCGCCACCTCACGACGCAAGAGCTCGAAGTTCGGCTCGCGCAGCATCGCGATGTCGTGGCCGGCCTCGATCAGGGCCTCGACCACGCGGGGACCGACCTCGCGGTTGTGGCCGAACGACGCGTTGGGGTTGATGGCCACGGTGATCCGCAACGCCGAGGCAGCACTCATACGGCGATTATGGGGTGCTGCAGGGTCCGGAACCGACTCACCGGCGGTGCGTGTTGCACGGACGCCTCCCGAGGTGTTGGCTCGGATCATGAGACTGACCAAGCTGGAACACGCCGCCCTCGTCCTCGAGCAGAACGGCGACCGGCTCTACATCGACCCGGGTTCGTTCACGACCGCCATCACCGAGTCGGCCGGAACCGTGGCGATCGTCATCACGCACGAGCACCCCGACCACTGGACTCCCGAGCAGGTGAAGCGCATCGTCGAGGCGAACCCCGACGTGCGGATCTTCGGTCCGGCGGGCGTCGTCGCTGCCGCGAGTGACTTCGCGGTCGAGCTCGTGGCCGCCGGTGACACTGTGGAGGTCGGAGCCTTCACGCTGCGGTTCTTCGGTGAGAAGCATGCCGTCATCCACTCGTCGATCCCCGTGATCGACAACGTCGGTGTGCTCGTCAACGACACCCTCTACTACGCCGGCGATTCGTTCATCATTCCGGAGGGCGTGGCCGTCGATACTCTCGCAGCCCCGGCCGGTGCGCCGTGGATGAAGGTCAGCGATGTCATGGACTACGTGCTGGCCGTGGCGCCGAAGCACGTGTTCCCGACGCATGAGATGGTGCTCTCACGTGCCGGAAAGGACATGTCGAACGCGCGTCTGACCTGGGCCGTCGAGCAGGGCGGCGGCCAGTTCCACGCACTGGAGCCGGGCGACACGCTGGACATCTGACCGCCGGTTCGGAGAGGCGCTCAGATGCGGACATGGTGAGTGCGCTTCGGGTACTCACCTCCCCGCTCGGCGCTCAGTGAGCGGGTAGGCGTGTACCCGGGCTTTGAGTGGTGCGCAGGACCCGCTCGCTGAGTCCCGGACGGAGTCCGCGGTCGAAGCGTACGAGCGGGTGGCGTAATGCGCTGCTCGCTGATGGCGCAGGAGCGCTGCGCCGACGTCGAGGTGCAGTTCGACCTGTCGTGTCGCGTGGGGCACGTTGATCGTGCGCCGTGCGTTGAGTGAAGCTTGGTTTCAGAACGCTGGGGACTGCATCGGGACTTGGATCTCCCGGGACGTGGAACGTAGGAAGCGACTCCAGCGAGCACGGCTAGATGTGCTGACCTTATGAGGCGCGCTTCGGGCGGTCGTTGCGCTTGCCCTCAGCGAGCGGGTAGGCGTGCACCCGGGCTTTGAGTAGTGCGCACGCTCCGGTCGCTGAGTCCCGGACGGAGTCCGCGGTCGAAGCGCAGACGGAGCCCTACCCCGTGGCCGTGGCAGCGGGTTGGAGCTCGGCGGGAAGGGTGACGGGGTGGGTGATCTGCGCCCGGGTCTTCGGCTTCATCCGGCGCGGGGTCTGATCGGGGTCGATCAGGGGTGGTGGGATGAGCCAGTACTGGTCGTGTTGGTCTCGGGTGATCTCCCAGCCCTCGTTGTGCACGCGGAGGTGACCGCGTCGGCACAGCAGGATGCCGTCGGCGACGTCCGTGTTGCCGTGGTCTCGTTTCCAGTGCCGGATGTGATGCACTTCGGTCCAGGAGGGTGGTCGGTCGCAGTCTGGTTCCATGCACCCG